>NZ_CP009526.1:3656111-4874815 GCF_000969985.1 Methanosarcina barkeri str. Wiesmoor
TCCTGCTTCATTATTAACAGTAACCCAACCCTGGATATCGGCTTTCTTATCATCCGCACTGGTCTTTACGATATAGTTTGCTTTCCAGCTCATTCCATTTGTAAGATAGGAAGTGAGGACATCCCTCTTGCCTGTGGTAGATGAGTAGACCTGCCAGATAAGAGTGGGTTTTGTGAGTAGCCCGGCAGAGTCAGGAAACTCCACTTTCGAAATTTCGGAAAGAGTTACAACTTTCCCGTCACTTAACCTGAGCACCAGTCCCTTATTGTCATCATAGCTCATGAGAACCCCTGTGTATGTACCTCCTTCTTTTTCGGTTACAGTGATTTCCTTATCCAGGAATTTCCCCAGAAGCTCCTGGCTGCTCATAAGGTCGTATTCATAATTCTGCTCCAGTACGACAGTATTCTTATTTTTCGTATCCTCAAACATTACTGATGTCGGATCAATAAGAGCAGCAACGTCCTTATATTCAACCCTGTTCACTCCTGAATCAAGATCGAGTTCCCTTTTTTCTTTTACAAGGGCAAGGTTATTATTGTAAACAGTAACTTCAGTACCGGAATCAACTGCCTGAGCACCTGCTGTGAGAATCTCCAGTGGGTTTGAAGCTTGTACTCTGGTAACTATGTTCGAACTGGATTCTATTCCGTTAACTGCAGTTTCAGATCTATCTGCTTGAGTTGCTTGAGCCGTACTTGCTGTAAAATCGGGATGGAAGGTAAAATCAGGATACACGAAAGCTGCAGATGCAGTTAAAATCAATCCTGATGCCAGAATCAGCCAGATGTAACTTTTCTTTATTTTCATGAAAAAAGAGTTGGTGACTTTCTTATTTATATTTAGCTTTAACTGCAGTTATATTCGAAGTTATCTATCGATTTTCAATATAGCTTTTTATAAGGCTTTAAATATGGCTTCAGGATTTTGAATAGCTTCCTGTCATATTCCCTATCCGATGTATCATTTTTCAAAAGCTACAGACTGTAATAATTCTATTTTTGATCTTTAGAACAACAGGACAGAAGACAGTTATAAATAATATATGCAACTACATAATCAATAATCTTATAAAGTGAGGGGTCAATTGGTATTAGAAAATACCTGAAAAAGAAGTAAATAATAGGAAATGAGCTAGAAGATAAATTGGAAAAGAAACAAGCTCAAAAACGAATCATATGGCAGAGAATCGGGTAACCGAAAAAATCTGGAAAAGAATTAAGGATCCGTTCTTATGAATTTCATCAAAGCTTTCAGGAATAAAAGCCGGATTAAACTCTCAGGCATTATTTCAGGCTTCGTTCTGATTATTTTGTTTGCCTGGATAATCCTCCCTGCCTCAGCCGCAGGGGTCGAAGCAAATAGGGAGATTTCTGCCGGAACGGTTAACCCAGGCGAAAGTTTTGCAGTAACCATACATATAATTACAGATCAGGATCTTGAATCCCTGACGCTCGATGAAAATCTCCCTGACGGGTGGCGTGTAAGCCAGTGGGAAAATAATGAGGCTGTGTTTCAGGAAACCAGCACATTCAAAGCATCAACTTTGGAATGGATCTGGGTTGAGAATCTTTCAGCAGGGGAAGAAAAGACAATTGTGTATAATGTGACCGTGCCTTCGAATTCCGAACCTGGAAACTTTACACTTTCGGGTAGGATCTCTGCTTATTCTGTTCCTGCTGCCCCATTGGAAGGACTTTCTGAAATAATGGTTACTTCTTCGCCGCTTGAAGCCAACTTTTCCGCAACTCCTCTCCATGGACCTGCTCCTCTGATGGTCCAGTTCACGGATTTATCTACCTTCAATCCTGATTCCTGGGAGTGGGACTTTGATGGAAACGGGAATATTGACTCAAATGAAAAGAATCCGGTTTACACATACGAGGGTCCTGGCACCTACACTGTTATATTAAGGGCAACTAACAGTACGTATGGAAATAGTACATATAGAAATAGTACCCGGACAAAAGCAGGATATATAACTGTAACCGAAAAATCTTCAAGTTCTGGAGAAAATGTGGGGAGTGAAGGAAGTAGCGGAGGAAGTAACGGAGGAAGTAACGGAGGAAGTAACGGAGGAAGTAGTGGAGGAGGTGGGGGAGGTGCAGGCTCTCCAGAATCAACCAAGAATGTCGAACAGAAGGAAATTTCAAATGAACAGGTTTTCAAAGGCATTCACACATGTTTTACTTTTAAAGGCGAAGCAAATGAAATCGTCACCGTGGAGTTCGATCCGAAAAAGAATTTCGGAAAAACAACTGCTATTGTAGAAATACTAAAAAATACATCCTCAATTGTTAAGGAACCTGCACCCGGAATTGTCTACAGGAACGTAAATATTTGGGTTGGGAATAGCGGCTTTTCAAGCCAGGAAAATTTTGAAAATGCCCGCATAAATTTCAGGGTGAGCAGGGCCTGGACTACCGAACAGGGAGTCAGCAAAGATACTGTAACTCTTTATCGCTACAGTGAGGGGGTATGGAACTCACTGCCCACAACATTCAGTAGAGAAGATGAAGTTTACTTCTACTTTACCGCAGAAACTCCAGGCTTTTCTCCCTTTGCGATCTCAAGTATTAAAATAAATACCAGATCTATTGAATTCCCTCAAACTAAAAATGAAGAAAATGAGGTTAATAATAAAAGTGATCTGTCTGATGGAGAAAAACAAGAAAATATAACAAATATAAACTTAGAGCTTGATAACGAAAATGATAACGAAAAGAAAGATGTTCCGAACCCTGGTGTTTTCTTGACTGCTATCGGATTTCTGACTTCGTATGTGATATTGAGTAAGAGGAAGCACAGGTAATTATTGAAAAAGGACGGAATAAAAATAAAAGAAATGGGTAGGAAAGTAAAGGGCCAGGAAAGCAATAAAGACAGCCATACTCTCAAGAGTCATGGCAGGAAATCAGCTCACCAGCAACCAGGCCAAGCAAACAATCTACATTCTCTTTCCGTATAGCAGGTTCATAATAACCTGCTGTAAGAGTAAGTGTTTCCTGGTAGGTTGAAATCCCAAGCATAAAAGCAGGGGTATGGAAAGCCGGAGTTACCAAGTAAGCGTCTTTGATAACTGTTTCTCCAAAAAGAAGGGGGTAAGGACTGATAACTCCTAAATTAGTGAGCATAGGAGAAGACCTTCCACTTGTTAGAGATCTTTCCCATTCTTTTTTGTTCATCTTAAGAACTTCCCGAAAACCCATACCGGACATTAATTCACAGGCAAAAGCGCTTTTTATTCCTGGAAAGCTAGTTTTAATGCTTTTCATGATGGATATGACTCTTTCCAGAGTGGCAACAAAAGGTTCACACTTGATTTCAGACAGTTTCAAACTTTCTATTCCAGATAAATTAGAAATAGCTATATTTTCTCCTTCCGGCAAATAACGGCGTAAATCCACTGTAAACTGTATTTCCATAGGAGAATCAGATCCAGGTTTTATCATGTTAAATAACGCCCGAAAGAAAGCTGTCAGGATAACATCGTTTATTGTTGCCCCGTGGGTTTTTGCATAGGCCGAAATACTTTGAAAATCTCGTTGGTATATTCTTTTTATAGTAGTCCCCTCTTAATTTCTTCATTCAGAGAAGGCTTGCAATTCCTTCCTTTCATTAATACCGTAATTTACAGTTACCCCTACTAAAAGTACAGCTAAAGAACAGTACTTTTGGACAGAACTCCTTGTATATCTGTGTAAATTCTCCATAGAATATGCTTTCTTCGCTATTTTGAATACATCTTCTATGATTGACCTTACAGATCTGAGTTCTTTCCATTTGCTTATTAACTCTTTAAACTTTGCAATTATTTCTTTGTAGAATTTAATTTCTTTTTCAGTATTTCTTCTTAAATCAAATATTTTCAGAGGATATCTAAACATATTGAAAAGTTTCTTAAAATTACAGTTTTTCCTTGGAAAAATTAAAGGTACTACCTTAAAATTTCTTACAGATATAACGTAGTTTTCATAGGAATAGTACCCTCTATCAGCATAGATAACGTCACCTGCTTTTATTATTCTCTTTCTTTTAAGTTCTTTAAGTATTTCAGGATAAATTTTAGGTTCTGCTACATTTGCTTCATTAATCAGAAACGCTAAAGGTTTTAATGTTTGAGAATCAAGTGCAAGAGTAAGTTTCATGCCAATGAAGAAACCTCTATGGGTTGAATGGCCCCACTTGTATTCTTTGTTTTTTAGGCTTTCTTTGGTAATCTTTTTAGCGTGCCAGTTCAGGTTAAGGTTTATGTCAGTACTATCAATAATAATGTCTCTTGATCCATTTTTTTCTCTTAGGGCATAAATCATTCAATATTTCAAAAACAAAAGCAGTAAACTCTTGGGGTTCATACTTACTAAGAATGCCATAAACTTCCTTTTCAGTTGGTACTAAACTGATTTTTAAAAAGTTTCTCAAGCTTTCTCTTTCTTTTAATTCCTTTATAGAATAAGAGATTTCACAAGAAAAAAACATGCTTAGAAGAACAATTTTTATAGTAGGTACTGATCTGTGGAGGGGCACAATGCCCCTCCTTGTAAGAGTTTGCTTACAGAATCTCAAATCAAAAACATTTAATATTTCGGACAACAATTGCCATTTGAAATCTTCATTTAGTGGTATAAGTGGAGGTTTCGTAATAATCACCAGAGAAGGATTAAAAATCCTTCTCAATAAAATTTACGATTTTTTATGACATTAATTAAAATTCAGACGAAAAATTGAATGTACTTTTTTGAGGGGAACTACTAATAACCTTAATTAATGGAACAAATAAGTAATAACCTCTAGTTTGAGAGTGAGTTTAAGAGGACCCTATTTTATAGAGAACCGTATCGATTCTGACTCTACAACAGATTGTTGCCAGGGAAAAGCCCATGTAGGCTCTGATTCTTCACTTTCAGAAGTGAAAAAAGACTTGAGGTCAGTTATTCCCAGGGCCTCAAGTACAGCACTCTGGTCTCTTTTTCCTTGTATGTTCGGTTCAGGTTCAAAAGAAGAATCTATACAAAGCTGAGTATATATACCGGCCAGTAGTTTAAGGTATTCTTTGGCACTCCGACCGTCGCAGCAGGCATGATTGAGTTTGATACATAGAGTATCTTCCTGACCACATCGCACCAGCAGTGCTAGCACCTGTGGGTCATGGTCCATGTTTAAAGGCTCCAGCAGGAATTTCATAATTGATTCTTTCCTGTCCTGCGTTTCTTCCAGCCTGCACCATGAGATCTTTTCGGGATAAGCGAGGCGTTGCCAGAAAGGACTGTCGTCCCTTTCAACGAGCAGGCAGCCCAGTACAGGCTCGGCGTCAGTGGACAATCTTACGGCTCGAGCCAATTTCACCTCATCCAGCCTATTTCCTAAATGTATCACAGCTTGAAGTGTATAATTTGAAATCCCATAGCGAGCCACATAATTGAATTGGTCTTGTAAGGTGGCAGGCATCGTTCGGGAAATTTTCTGAGATTTTATCCCCACAAATAGACCTCTTTTATATATGCCCGCACCTCTCAAGCCAGGAAAGAGACTTTATCCATTCCCCTTTTGGTTCCCTTGAAGTGCCCACAACAAGCCGTTTAATGTCTCCGACTTCTTCAACGATGCCGCAAGCTTCTATTAACTCTCCTGGAAGTGCCTGGCCTGCATAGGTGTGGGTATATGAGAGCACATGGTCGATCTCATCATGATCTACCTTGTAATACGCAGGGCTGTCAAAAGCAAAGTCGGCATTTGTAACTTTGGCTTCGATTTTCATTTTGACTGTATCCTTCCCGCGCAGAAGAGGTTCTTTTATCTGGTCCCATTCCCTTACGAAAAGAAGGTCAAAATAAGTGCCTTCGACCATGCCACGGTTACCTTTTCTCGATTCGTGCAGCATGAATTCATCAAACGAAATCTCTGGAATTCTCTTAGTATAGATTCTCTGCCACATCTCCTCATCAATTTCTTCAATGGGCCCTTCCTGCTGTTTTGCAGCAGCTATTGAATCCCTTGCCCTGAACCATGCAGGTCCGTACACAACAAAGTCAATATCCGAGCTCTCATTCTGTAGGCCTGCGAGCATTGAGCCAGTAACTCCCATACTTGTCCTGGGAATGCCTGCTAGGTCAAGGGTCTTTACGATTGCCCTGACGCGGCTGTCAGAATTTACAAGCCTGGGAATCGCATCCGAGGGGCGAAGTACCTGTTTTACCTCAGATTCAGGCACCACATGAACATCCTGAACCCATTCAGGCCTGTGCTTCCTCATGAACTCAAAAGCCGGACCAAAATCATATTTTTTATATCGTATTCCGTTTAACTCCCTTTCCCCTTTCTCATCGGGCACGTAGCGGAGTGTGGCACGGATTCCATCGCTACGGAAATAGTCGGAAACCGCAAAAAGCCAGTTATCTTTCGTGACAAGAAAATCCCTCAAGCGTGTTTTTAGCATTTATACCATCATCCCTGGAACTTATAGGAGCACTTCAGAGTACTCGGGTTTAAGGAACTTTAACGGTTGGGCTTTATAATAATTTATAATAAATAATGGGAAACGTATTGTGATATTCCTGTATATAATTAATCAGGTGTTTTAAAAAACCCTTTTGAAAAAACCTTTTTGAAAAAACCCTTTTGAAAAAACCCTTTTGAAAAAAGGCTTTAGCGAAAATTTCTGGAACAAATGTCATGTTCTGGAACAAACGGCATAGTAAAATGGATAATATACTTGGAGCTACAGATACTTAAGGGAAATATGCTGAAGGAATAAGATAGACACAAACAAAGTATATTAAAATAGAACATCCTGAAGTAAAAAATATTTAATATTACGACCAGTCGATATAAAGACTATAAATATTATGGACCAGTAAGCGGAACAGACTGCAAATGCAGAACATCCGAGGGAATGCTTTTGAGAGAAAATCCGAGTGCAGATGAGCTTGAAGCCTGGATTATACAGCTCAGGCGCGAATTTCACAGATACCCCGAACTCAGTTTTGGAGAATACGAGACCCAGAAGAAAATTCTGAAAATCCTTGGAGAACTGGGAGTAGAAGCCAGAAAAATTGCAGATACCGGTGTACTTGCAAGCATTCGGGGGAAGTTACCTGGGCCCTGTATCGCCCTTCGATCAGATACGGATGGGCTGCAGGTACAGGAAGAGTTGACTGAAAGAAATAGCGACTATATTTCCAGAAACGATGGAGTAATGCACGCCTGCGGACATGACGGACATATGGCAATGCTTTTTGGGGCTGCACGGCTTTTTCAGGAGAACAGGAATTTTCCAGGGGAAGTTCGCCTTATCTTCCAGCCTGCCGAGGAAATCCCACCAGGAGGTTCGGAGAAGGTAATTGCAGAGGGAGGGCTTGAAGGTGTGGATGCAGTTATGGGCATACACATCTTTACCAATCACGAATCAGGAAGTGTGGGTTTTCGTCCCGGACCTTTTATGGCAAGCACCAATCGGTTTGAAGTGATAGTTAAGGGAAAGGGAGGCCATATCTCAAAGCCTAAAAGCTGCATTGATCCCGTCCGAATAGTAACGGATTTTCTGAGCAACCTTTATCCAGCCCTGGAAAAACAGCTTGAACCGGATAAGTATATCATTGGTGTGGGGAGGATTCGAGGAGGGGCCCAGTTCAACAGAATTCCTGATACTGTAGAGGTTCTTGGAAGTTATCGATCCTTTGACCGAGAGACTACGGATATCATTGATAGGACAATGAAAGAGTGCCTGGATGAGGTAATAAAAAGATACGTAAAGCCGGGAGACGAATTTTCAGGCTTTCCGGACTACGAGCTTGATATACTGCACGGCTATCCTGTCCTTGTGAATGACCCTATGTTCACAAACGCTGTAAATTCAAAGATGCAGGAGAGTTTCCCGAAACTTACAATCTACCCTGAACTCGAAAAAACCTTTGCCGCTGAAGATTTTGCAAGTTACCTGCAGAAAGTTCCAGGAATTTTTATTTCCCTGGGTGACCTAAACCCGGAAAAAAAGATAGTGGAAATCAATCACTCTTGCAAGTTTGATATTGATGAAGATATCCTGATTACCGGCACGGAGATATTTTACACTGTTTCCCTGGACTTTCTCAAAAACCCGGAAAAATATCTCAGTTCCCAGAGTTATTTGAATTCCGAATCCTTAAAAAAGAGCCTGAAAACCGACAAGTAAATAGGAAATGAACTGTACGGTTTGCAGAGTGAGTTAAATGATAATCCAGAGATACGACAATTCCAGAAAGGAAGAAGTCCGTGACGTTGTGCTTGGAGTGTTGAAGGAGCACGGCTTTGAACCCGACAGGCTAAAAGATGCCGACCTCAATGATATAAACGGGTATTATTTTGGAAGTGGAGGTTCTTTCTTTGTGGGAATCATCGACGGCAAAGTCGTAGGCACTGCAGGTGTCCGAAAACTTAGCGGAAACCGGTGCGAAATCCGGCGTATTTATCTTAAAAAAGCCTTCAGGAACAAAGGCAACGGAAAACAGCTCTTCAGGACTGCTCTCGATTTTGCTGAGAAAAACTGCTCAGGTGTGTTTCTTAAAACCGATTCAACCCTCACGAAAGCTATAGACATGTACCTCAAGCACGGCTTTACTTTCAAGAAAGAAGAGACAGGGTACCTGTATTTCGAAAAAATGTTTTAACGCCCGAGTCCCGTCTCGGGAGGACGGAGACATTTTCGCTAACTTCGTTCGTTCAAGAGGGCTGAATTACTCGAGTCCCGTCTCGGGAGGACGGAGACATTTTCGCTGACTTTGTTCGCTCAAGAGGGCTGAATCTGACTTTCCGCAGGTGCCTGATAAATTAATTTATTTCTCTGTTAATATATTAATATTAAAAATATCTTGTCTTTCTTCGGATTCATGCGTCTTCGATTAAGGAATCAGTTAACCATAACATGACTACTACATTTATCTATACATCTTGATTTACTTTACAGGTTTACATAAAAACACGATAATAGTAACATTTTTTTAACAGATCGTATATTACTAGATGACGAATGTATCCGAATTTAATTATGCTTGTTACAACACGTTCTCTTGCTCATCACTGAATCGTTTCTGGTATTTATGATGAACTTGATATTGGAAAGGTGATTGATGAGACTCAGTACCAAAATCCAGTGATAAATGTAAAATTCAAAATCACTGGATTTTATAAATGGTCATCATCCGTGTAATACAACTTAGTGATTCAAGTCTTTAGATAGCGAATATCGATTTTGATAAAAACTGGATTCTTCTTGCTAATTCAGATTTTCTATCAAAAATGCAAAAATTACTGGATTTTGGAACAGAGTCTACTGGATGTGGATTTTATGCTTAATCGATGACCAGTGAAAGGAGCTTATAATCACTTCTACTGGTTTGTCATTACTTGGTGGTACACTATGCTGCAACCAAAGGTTCATCATTACTTTTGCTTTTACTTTAGGAATATCTCTAGTATTTGTACAGTGCCAATTAGCAATGATTTTGCCATTTGACGCTCTAGCAGTGTAATGTATGTAAGTTGGTCGCCAATCGAATGTATAAGTCACGTCAGTTGCGTTTATATAACTAGAAGTAGGTGACACAAATGTTACTGTTTGGTCTGGTTGGCATGTGAAATGTAGATGGTCTGAGCTTGAGTTACCCCACTGACCTGATTCAATATCAATTTCATGATTGTCATCTGTATATGTGAAGAGTCCAAGTACTACATTTTTATCAAGATTTAATGATTGTGAAGATACTACCCATGTATATCTTCCATATTTAAAGTTTTTAACACTATCCAGCTCAGCACAATTCCAATGACCATCTTTATAGTTTATTTCAAGGTGTAGTTTACCATCTGAATCTACATATGTGTTATTTGGGTTCCAATAGTTTGATCCAGGACCTTTTATACCACTTTTAAGTGTCCAATCATATCCCGACCAACGAAGTACACTTGCATTTGATTGTAGTTTCTCTGAATCTGCATATGCGTCATTTGGGTTACAATTATTTGATCCAGGATCTTTTATACCACTTTTATGTGTCAAATCATATCCCGACCAACCAAGGGCACTGGCATTTGATATAAGTAATATAATCCCAATTAATATGAATATCGATTTTCGCATATTTTCACCATTATTATAAATCTTTTTTATTTTATATAAAGTTTTATTACAAATAGTCCATGACTAAAAATATAAATTTACGTTTAATAAATAAAAACATATATATATCATATTAACGATAAAGTAGGATTTAAAATATTCAAATTAGCTATAATAACATCAAAAATCGTTTTTATTAACACTGCATGAGTAAATTTTGATATTTTTTTAATTTTTTGATCTATGGATTTTTACTTAAAATCATGCCGAACAATAAAATTTTAATTTCACTGAAATAAATTATTTTTTTACCTTAACTCTGTTACGAATAGGAAATTTCTTTTTCAATAACAATGCTCTAGATCATGTTTCACTCCGAATAATTAAAACACAGTACCGAATTTTTCCGTGTATCGCCAGCGGAGAGAAAGATAACAAATTAATGTTTGGGCCTATAGGTCTCGAATTTAAAAATAAGTACTTTTTTATATCCTATAGGAAATAAATTTTCTTCATATTTTTCAGTTTATTTCATATAAAATTATTGATATCTAAAAAATAAATAGCACTAAATGTATAAAAAATTTCTGGTAGAATTGAAAGCAATAGGGAGGGAAAATGCAAAAATCCGTTAAAAAACAACACCAAAATGCACAATTCTTGAATTGGTTTATTCCTTACGCGAGGGAGAGTTAAGGTTTTTAATGAAAAAGAAAACAGTTTCATTACAAAATAATTATGAAACAAATGCATTGAAATAACTAGAAATTTAAGGGTATATATTATATCAGTCAATCTTTTGGCAGTGTGCCTTAATTTCTGTAAAATAATAAATTTTGATAAGTTTGTGTTTTGGGAATTCGATAACAAGAGTACTTAATTATGCTCAGTATACAAAAATTTGACTTTGAATTTTCAGAAAATTTGCACACTGCCTGATGTTAGTGTACCAAAAGTTAATCTGTTGCACAAATTTTCGTCCCGTACTTTTAGGTTATAATTGGTACTCTTATATATCAGTTGTGAAGTTTTTTAATTGTTTCGTAAAATAACACGATTTTTTGCAACGGAACCGATGAATATTATTCGGCCTTACGCATTTGAAGTACAAAATCAAGCACTTTAGGCATTGTGACTTGTTTGATAATTTAAACAGTTGAAGGTTTGATGCTATTGATTTCTCAGTTCAACCGCGTAAGTCCTATATTATGATAAAACAGGCTATTCTGCATATTATTG
The DNA here is from genome assembly GCF_000969985.1 of Methanosarcina barkeri str. Wiesmoor. Classification (GTDB taxonomy): domain Archaea; phylum Halobacteriota; class Methanosarcinia; order Methanosarcinales; family Methanosarcinaceae; genus Methanosarcina; species Methanosarcina barkeri_B. The sequence goes on from NZ_CP009526.1 coordinate 3,667,444, forward strand.
AGTTGGAATCTCTCAGCGGCTTACAATGCCGGTCCGATCTAGCTTGTTCCATTTTGCCTCCTTTCTACGCAGCTCAACGATGATCGCCCATAGCATTACTACATCCATCATAAAGGAATATAGTACCCATAATGGTATCACGTAGAAGTATTTTAAATCAAGCCAAGCTCGGTCAAGGGCAATAGAAAATAATAATGCAAAAATGGAAGAGAACATACCAAGCCAACCCATGATGCTTATCCAGCTTAAAGGAATGGGATTAATGTTGCGAAATAGCAAGATTGGCAACAGTATGATTGATATCAACTGTAGCAAAGGTATGATAATCATTGATGTTAAGTTAATAGGCAAATAAAAGGCAAAAAGGCCATACTTTGGATTGAATAACATATCTCGGTGAATATAAGCGGTCTTAAGTAACCCACGCGCCCATCGCACGCGCTGCTTCCACAGGCCCGTGATAGTTGAGGGTGCTTCTGCATACACTATGGCCCAAGGTTGAAACACTACTTTGTAACCTGCCTTGTGCACACGCCAGGTCAATTCCATATCTTCGCCTATAAATCCCTCTAAGAAGGGACCAGTCTTTTCAAGAGTGCTAGATCGGTAGGCGCCTATATTTCCAGACACGACAGGAAGGCAATCAATAGTAGACAGCGCTCTACGCACAAAGCCTGTGCCTACGTGAGTGAGCAAGTTCGCCAGTTGTGTCTGAAGCTTATCTAGGTTAATGGGAGCATCGTTGCCACATACTGCACCTACATCTTCGCTGATAAAACCACTGAGCATCTTGCTTATGGTATCAGGAGCAAAGATGCCGTCAGCATCGACGAAGAATATTACTTCTCCTTTGGCTAGTTTTAGTCCCACGTTAAGAGCTGAGGCTTTGCCTCCATTTTTCTTGGTTACCACAATTACATGAGAGTTCGTTTCATAATGCTGCATCTCTTCAAGTGTATTATCAGATGAACCATCATCTACTAGGATAACCTCATATTCTGAATAATTTGATTCTAGAATGGACTTTATACAATGGCCTATCACTTTTCCTTCATTATAGGCTGGTACCACTATAGAGACAAAGGGATTCTTGCTGTTGAATATATTCTGTTTGCTTTTGCGCATTTCGAAAGCTAAAGATAGTGGATAATATGGAATTGTCAGAATACCTACAGAAAAGCAGGTGAATCCTATAATATAGAAGAATAAAAGAAGTGGCTCCATGACTCTGTTCCAAAATCCAGTGATTTTTTCATTTCTTGATTGAAAATCTGAATTAGCAGAAAAATCCAGTTTTTGTCAAAATCAATATTCGATATCTAAAGACTTCAATCCCGAAGTGCCCGTAACAAAATAACCTATGCAACATATAATTTCTTGTAACTTTGATTAGCGACCCTGATAGTGAAAATCAAAATGCCCAATCGGTAATATGCAGAGTTTATTATTCTATGCAGAGTTTATTCTATGCAGAGATTATTCTGTGACGAGGCCGAAGTTGTATCATAAGGCTTGTGATCAATTACAAAATCTAGTGATTTTGGATTTTACGTTCATCACTGGATTTTGGTATTGAGTCGACTCCATTAGCAAACTCTAAAATCTTCCAAAACTGCATCCAGTACTTCTTTGGCTCGGGCAATATTTGCCCCAAACCTGGCATTGACCTCTAGAACTGCAGGATTGTGATCTTTTCGACGGCGAATATCTATGTCCATTGGGCCGGTCAGATTCATAGCCTTTGCTGCAGATATAGCTGTATCTGCCACGTCTGGAGCGTTTACGCGCTTCACTTCAGCTGCGTTGCCCACGATTCCTTCTTTTAGCTTAGTCTTTTCTAAAACTACGATAACAGATTTTTTCCCAATATATACCTCAGGTGCGTAATCCGTTCCAGGGAGAAACTCCTGCAATATATATCTGTCATCAAGCATGGAGATTGCAGGCCAATCCTTTATGTTTCTAATAACTACCTCTCTACCACCTCTACCTACTCGCGGCTTACTCAGGCATGGCCATCCCAAATTAAGCGAGATCTCTTCAGGCGAAGAGACCTGTGAAGGTAGTAAGTACCTGGGAACACATATTCCATGGCTCGAAAGCCGTTTATATGTCAGAAATTTATCATCTGCATCGGAGACTGCTTGATATTGGCCAATTACCGCCGGTATGTCACTCCATTTTTTCCATTCTGAGGCTAAGATTGGCAATTCCTCACTCACAGTTGGAATCAGCAGTTGAATGCTCTCTTCGATCGTAAGAGTATATAGTTTTTCCAAAAACGATGGGTGTGAAGCAGGAGGAATCCTATGCACCTTGACCCCTGGAAGCGAGATCCTCTGCATATCAACGCCAATGACGGTATGTCCTTTTTCTAAAAGGAGTAATGCAACATTACGACCGGCTGGGCCTCCAATACCAGTCACCATAATCTTTACCATAAATAATCCTTCTTGTCCAATCTATGATGGGTCCTTTTAAATTTATGATTGTTTATGTCATATGATCACAGATACAATTAAATTTGTAAATTAATCCGAATCGCCTCAAAGCCTTCTGCTTCTTCCAATTTTGCTTGAGCACCTCGGAAGATGGCTTTTCCATAAACCTGCTTTGGCTGTACATATTTCTTTTTGTTTTGATCTTTATGTTCCTGGATACTTTCTATTTTAATATCTATATACTGTTTGATATTTATAAAAACATTTGGTTGGAAGTCCTGGGTAGTAGAAGGGCTTTCATAGCATAATATAGTACTCAGATTGCGGCAAGCACGCAGTGTTGCATCGTGAACCGCTCTATGATCCTGATGTATATCGTGAATTGAGTGTGTAAATACCATATCCGGTTTCAACTCGTTTACGATTATTTCGATTTGTTTGCTAATCTCCAAGATGAACTGATCCAGTCTAGTATCAGGAAAATCCATAATTTCGACCTTATTTATGCCTAAGAATTCAGCGCCTTTCGTTGCTTCTATAAGCCTAGATGAACTATTACCCCCACGTTCCCCTTTGCTTACGATCAAGCTCATTATAGTGTGCCCTGCATCGGAAAGCTCTGCGATAGATCCTCCACAGGCGATCTCTATGTCATCTGGATGAGCTCCAAGCACCAAAATTTTCCTCGGTTTTGGACTCGGTTCAACTATCAATTTCATCCACACAATTCCTATCAGGAGTGTACTCTGTCCTATGATGCCCAGGCAATCAGCAACTAACTGGTACCATATAGTTGAATCTGGGTTTATTAGGCAGAATAATTGAAGGGTAGCTGAAAAGATATTGCTGATTAATACGATCCAAAAAATGATTCTAGACCTACGGACCGTTCTCCTCAACGGCAGCTTTTTCGTTAAAATGAATATAATTACTATAGTGAAAATTATGTAATTAATTAGATGTATAACTTCTGCCAAGTCAAACATATGCGCCCTCGAACTTCAATCTTATCTCTTGGTTGGGTTCCAATCTTTTAGAGCACTCTCTAAAATTTGGTGGTTTACTAATAATCAGTTGATATTTTCCAGAAGATACACACATTCGCATTCCGCTCTCTATTTTTTTTCATATACACTCAATTTTCCTGTATGTAGGCAAGCTTAAAAAACAAATGAAATTAAACAAATAGGACTTATGCTATTCATTTTTCAGTTCAACTGCTTATGTCCTAAAGCAAAGATGCTCTAAGACAAAATATCAATCATCCAATAACCCATATTAGACATAAATGGAAAATCTTAGAAATACAGTAGTTTTCCTATAAAACTACTGTATTTTCCCCCTTTATCTTAACATATATTTCTTAATAATAGTTTCATCCAACCAATAATACAGTAGTTTTAAGTAAATAACTTTACTATAAACTATCTAAATTTATAAATTAAATTAAAATTTTTTGACTGATGATGTAATTTAAATAGTCACAGTTCATGACTCTCATATTCGGCAGGTCGACATAAAAATCCATTTAATTTTTCTATTGATATCGTTTTTTTTTCAAAACTTTTACAATTTTATTTAAATCAGAAATTACTAATTGTTAACTATAACATAATTAATATATATTTATAATAAATGGGAAAAATGACAAATAAAATTATATGTATGATCTGCATGATATTGATTTAGAACTGCACCTACAAAAAAGAACAATCATGAATATTTAAATGTTAAAATGTGCTTGCTGCCAAATGTAGGATTTTTAGAGATATCAAATATTTAAAAGTAAAATTTAAATATAATATATTCTATACTGTTATAAAAGTTCTGTAAAATCACAAGTGGAACTAAACTGAGAAAACGCAGAAGGTTTCAATAAACCTCTATGTATACTCAAATATTCTTAAAAATTTACTGCTAGAATTAGCATAAATAAGACTAAAGTGGATAGATTTTATGAAAATCGATGTAGAAAATGGTAATTATGGCCTACGAAGTGGATTTGCAAACAGGTTACGCAGCATAATAAATATTTATTGTGCACTATAAAGAGACTAATATCAAATGGTTTTAATACAGTTATTTTCTTAACAATACTGTATTTTTACATTGATATTTCATTTCAATGACAAAAATACCTAAGAATATATCGAATAACCAGTAGTTTTATAGGAAAACTACTACATTTATCTACAAGATCATACAAAACCAATATCAGATAAGTAGATTAAGTTATGTAAGACAACAACTTTATAATCTCACATCTCATCAAACTATGACTTCTTTAGTTGTTGTCTTCTTAAATCTTAGTTAGTATCCTTTTTCCGTATGTATTCCAAACCTAAAATTTGACTTTGAATTTATAGAAAATTAGAAACAATTCCTACAAATATAACTCATGCAGTTTATTGAAGGGCAAATATTAGAAAATTTTAGACTAGCTAGACTATTATTCATCTTAGCTATCTGTTCTAAGAATACCCCATTCCATTAATCTTTTTTTGATCTGGTGCATCTCTATATCTGTAAAGCTGAGTCCTTGATAATGATAAAGAGATGTCTGAGGATCGTGTCCCTGTCTTTGGTAAACTTTAAAAGGCGGTACTCCTGAACTTAGCATCCAAGATTCAATACTTTTTCTTGTAGTTTTTGCTGAGATTCCAAATGGATTAAAATCAGTTTTAACAGCCCATCTTTTAAGGTCTTGGTTCCAGGTGTCAATATCTGGAGGAGCGGGCCAGTTAAAAAATTGATCAAGAATATAGGGAAAAGTTGAGGGTAACAAATCAATGGTTCTCTCCTTCGCTTTTCGTTTCACTTTCTTCTGTGCATCTTCATTAAGACGAATTTGGTTCCTGCTCTCAGAGTACCATTCAGGATGATCATATAGCCTTTGAATTTCAGCATACCTCATGCCAGTTATTGTTGATAGCTCAAAAAGAGTTTTATGTCTCTTTTTTGGAATTCCTGCCTTAAACTTATCATATTCTACAGGAACAAAGATACGGATTCCATTTACATAAATGGCTTCTTTGTCCCTTGTAAATCCTGAAACCGGATACTTTTCTTTCATTTATTATTATACAGTTGTTTTTCATAAAAATACTTTATTATTGTTTGACTAAAATTTGTATCGGTGAACATCTGTTGAGATAATATGAAAAATACAGTATTTTGATAATAACTACTGCATTTAATTATTAATATTATGTTAAGACATTGAGAGGAAAACCAATAAGTACTAACACCTATTAAAGTGAGATCACAGTAAATGGAAGTACTGTAAATGTTCAATATTATTTAAACTGTTTACCTACATCTTCACTTGTCTTATTTGGAAATTCTTTCATTTTGGAACTCTTGTAAGTTTTATAAATCTATTTATAAAATAGGACTTACGCAGTTGGACTGAAGATCAATAGCATCAGACCATTTGCTGGTTAAAATACGACTTTGATCCGCAGGCTTTGTCGTAATGGGTTCTGTTCCTCAAGTGCGTAAGTCCTATAAAATATAAACTATGGTATTTTTCGTCATCCAGAGACATTGAGAAAACTGTCTAAGTGTTTCTTATGCTTTTTTGATATTGGATGAGTTTATTAAAGGAAACAAGCGTATTCTCTGATAGGATGTAACATTTGGATTTGTATAGCAGTATACGAATATTTTATGTCAAAAGGTTCGTATTCCAAAATATCCTGAAAAATTAGGTTTTTACAACTGAACCAAAAAAAGTTTAACTCCTGTGAAAGGAGCTTATAATCACATCTACTGGTCTGCCATTACTTGGTGGTACACCAATGCTGCAACCAAAGATTTATCATTATTATTATGGGTAAAAATGGCAGAGAACATACCAAGTCAACTAATGATGCTTATCCAGTTCAAAGGGATGGGATTAATGTTGAGAAATAGCAAGATTGGCAGCAGTATGATTGATATCAACTGTAGCAAAGGTATGATAATCATTGATGTTATGTTAATTGGCAAATAGAAGGCAAAAAACTAAAAATTTTAAGGCTAAAAATTTGGGAAACTTTCAAAAATACATATTTAAGTTATCAGAGAGTTTTTCAGGAAAATCGCTTATCGTTTTTATTTTTCCGAATAATTACATGAACTACCTTCTTTTTTCTCAAGGGCCTGCAGGTATTCGAGGACTGCGAGGACGTAGGTTGAGTGGGACCAGGCCAGGGGGAGGACAGATACAGGGTTACCTCTATCATCGATCTGTTCGGATAGGAGGCCGGTGGGGTGAGCGTGAGCTGCGCACCATTTTAGGAGTTCGAGAGCTCGGTCAAGGTTGCCAACTGCGGAATGCCACTGTGAGAGCCAGAGAGTGCAGAGAATCCAGCTGTTCATATAGCCAAAATAAGTATCGTGAAGGTACCTGGCAATCCCGCCTGAAGGGCGCTTAAGCTCGCGTTCAATAGCTTCCATTGTCCGGACGACCCTGGGGTCATCTGGGGGAAGAATCCCGAAGTACCAGACTGCAAAGACTGAGGAATCAAGTGTAGGGTCGTCAAGAGAACGGCGGAAACGTTTTAGTCGCTTATCGTAAAGTCTCTCCAGAATAGACTTCCGAATAAGGTCTGCAGCTTCCTTCCAGACATTTGCATTGTCATAATCGCCAAGAGAACGGGAGAGTTCATAGGCTCCGTTGAGGCCTGCATAGACCGTACACGCGCTGTAGGTGTGTATGCCTTTTCGTTCTTCCCAGAGGTCAAAACTCGAAATTGGAAGGCTTGTTTTCGTATCAATGGCTTTTATAAGATAGTTAGCTGTGGGAATCACAAGTCTTCTGTAGTACCTGCCTGTTGTCCAGACACTCTTTGCAATTTCCCAGTTGTTATAGAGGGTATAAAGAGGAAGCCCTGTTTCGTCGATTTGAATCATGGGGACAGGATGCCATGTGCTCCCAAAGTCTCCTGCAGGTGTGTACTTGTGAAGAAAGTTTCCTCTAGGGGTGATGGTTTTTGAAAAAAATTCAAAAGTTTCGGAAGTCAGATGGTGATATCTCGCCCTGTCAAGAGCAATGCAGATCCAGGCTGCATCTCTTGGCCAGCAGTAGGTGTAAAGGTCTGCTCCAAATTGCTTTATATCCGAATCGCAAGACGCAATTATCGAGCCCGTGATATCCATGTGGGCAACAACTGCAAGGAGACTCCTGTAAAAGCATTTTAAGACACTTTGAGGAAGTTCCGGCATTCGAGAAAATTCCGGAAGGACGGATACTCTCTCAATAAACGAGTTCCAGAAATTGAAGCTATGATGGAAAAGGGTTTTTCTTCCGGCTTCCTTTTCCTGTTTATGAGTCTGAAGCACGCTGCAGTACTTTTTTCCGAGAACTATCCAGTAGTGTAACCTTGTCGATTCTCCAGGCTTCAGTTCGGGAAGGGTCCAGCCAAGGGTGGAATCTACCGAGCCATGCGCTACAGGATTCCCGCTAAGAGATGCATCACTTTCCATATCTCTCCAGGTGCCTTCAAGCCCTCTCCACTCTGCAGTTCCAACTGCATACTGGTCAAACGCAGGGTCACTTGCGTGCAGGAAATATCGGTCGCGCTTGTAATGGATAAGTGTATGTTTATCGATTACAGCCGTTTCTCCGATTTTGGTCTCAAGAATTCGATAATTCTGGTTTGAGAAAAGACGCAAATGTTTGGGCTTATTAGATGTATTAGTGACCTTAAAAGTCCTGTAAAATATATTTACCGAGGGGTGAACAGCTTCCCATACAGTGATTCGGAGTCCGATCTCCGGATTTTCGAATACTGTTTCCCCTATATTAGAGACAACTCCCATACAGGCCTCAGGGATTTCCTGGTTGCCTTCTAGAATCTCGTATTTCCTTCTTACGCCTTTCCTGTTCTCTCCTGAGGTTTCAAGGATACGCTTACAGAACTCCTCCTTAAACTCGGATTTATATCTCTGTCGAATCTTCCAGTTTTCAAGCCAGCTGCAATAAAGGGAGTCAAGATCGCATATGCCAACTTTTATAGAGTTTCCGTGATTCTCAAGTCCTACATATGGAAAATAGATATCCCTTATAGTTCCTTTTTCATCTTCGCAGATCAGGATTCTCCCATTTCCGAAAATTAGCGGCCTAATTCCGGATACCTCCTGTTTTTTTAAATTTTTATGGCCCTACAAATAATACAACTCAGACATTTAAGCTTCAACTCAGGTTCCCAAAATATAGTGACATAATCTAGTTGAATTATTTTTTTGAATATATAACCCACTATAAAAAATGAATGTATTACCTCAAATAGCTTAGTACAAAATGTTTTTATATTTTAATAAGAGCTGGACTTTGGCTTTATATTTTGCTCATTTAGCCTTAAAATGTCTTGCTTATTTGCAGTTCTAAATATTATTTACAGTTCTAAATATTAGGATAATATCAAAAAGATACATTGTCAAAAATACCTTTTCCTGGTCTTTTTGCTGGCTGCGAATAATAAATTTAGTCTCCGATAAACTGCCATAACATGGGTCAGTGGAAGAGTTACTTTTATACGAATGTGTTATTTTTTTATGGAGTAACTTATCTAAGTTTTTACAGGTTTGCAAAGGTCTTTGAATTAATCATTTTAAATAAGGATAAACTTTGTTTATTTCACTAATAAATATATATACAAAGTTTTTCTCTCAAAATTACACATTTAAAGTTCTATTTTTAAGAGAGTAGTCTCAATTAAGCTTTAAAATAAAATTTGAAGAAAATTAAAGTTTTGTATATTTAATTTATTTTTTTTACAATTGTGTCTCTTGAACATGTTTTTTCTATCAGACTACAATCAATGTTAAAATATGAGGTAATATGAATCTAAATTTAAATTAAACTCTCATTAATCTATTAAATAGTAAATAAATTAATTTTCTCATTTATTTTAATTGGAAAATCTACATTAATAAACTAATTTATTTTATAAGGCTAAATGCCCCCTAAAAAATAAATTCTTTTTTTAGGACTATAAAAAATAACTTTATATACAAGTCTGTCGATTTTGTGACTGTCAAACGGCGGATAGCCGGCAGACAGTCAAAAAAAATAGGACTTAAGCAACTGAGCTAAAAATAGCGGCATAAATCTTCAAGCTGCATGAACCCTAATGTTCAGGGTAAATTTGCTCTTGCTTTATTTGCACATCAAGTGCACTGGTCCTGAGGAGAATTCGATATGAAAAAAATTTTCTTGCCTATGGTTTTATTAGTGCTGGTTATACTTCTAATGCCTACAGCTCTAGCAGCAGGCGATGTAACAGTTAATGATTTTTCCTCTAACGTTACAAATGGAAATGTTACGTTATTTACCATGTTTACGAGTGACGTTACCGGTAATGTTACTCACTGGAAGTGGATATTTGAAAACGTAGAAACAGGGGCTACCACTTACAGCAGTATAGAAACATCAACTCATCATAATATTAAAAAGCCTGGCGTTTATGATGTTACGCTGTTAGTATGGGGGCCTGATGGAAACGACTCACTTACGAAAATAGCCTATGTAACTGCCAATAGAAACAGTTCAAACCTGCCAGTTGCTGATTTCTCCACGTCTTCCACTTACGGAAGTGCACCATTGAATGTATCATTTACTGACAACAGTACAAATGCTACTTCCTGGTACTGGAAATTTGGAGACGGAGATATTTCAAAAGAGATGAATCCAACTCATAATTACTCTACTGAAGGAGACTATACTGCTCTTCTGGTAGTAGAAAATGAGAATGGCTGGAGCACAAAAACTCAAGAAATATCTGTACACAATGGTCTTCCTATAGTTGATTTTAGTGCAGATAACTCCAGTGGCTCTGTGAAATTTACAGATTTATCCCAAAATGCAACCGGATGGGACTGGGACTTTGGAGATGGAGATACTTCCGATGATGAAAGTCCAACACACATCTATTCCGAAGCAGGAAACTATACAGTAACACTCACGGCAAGCAACGAAGCTGGATCTCTCTCAAAAGTTAGTTTAGTAAACGTAACGGAAGAAGCTATAGCCAACGAAGAGAGCAGTAGTAGCAGTCACCACCACCACCACAGCAGTAGTACTGGCAGTATCAATGTCAGTAGCGCCAATACTTCTAATGCAATAATATATTTGAATGGAACAGAGTCTGAATCTACTGGTATTGACCAAAATTATAGTACAGAAACAAGCGTTAGCGATAACATCAGTGCTTCTTCTGAACTTCAAAGTAGTGTAACAGAAGCTATGAATGAAACGCAATCCGAACCTGACACTCAGGACCTTGAACAGGATAACGAAAGTACAGCAGATTCTGAGCAGACACAAAGTTCAGATGCTTCTGAAAGTGGAAGCGCAAAGTCGCCTGGATTTGAAGTGATTTATGGAGTAATCGGACTTCTTGGAGTGTCACTCTGTAGAAGAAGATAAAGCATAGTCGATCGTAGCCAAGTACGGAAATGATTATAGCTATATCGAGTAAAGGCTTATATAAAAATTTAAGTAAGAAATTAACATAAGTTAGAGCAAGGAAGAAGACAAAAGAAAGAGGATATATTCAATCCTACTAAAACCCTATATTTTTGGTTCTTTCCATAAACCAAATATAAATATTTACGGTAGAACAGAACCAAATCTGGCAAAAAGGGCATAGTCGCCTTATTTTGTCAGATTTGAAGGTTATTTTTTCTTATTTTCAAGAACTTCTTTAGTTTATGATTTTGGCGTGATGGCCTAAAATTGTTGCATACGACTCTGGTTCTCTGCCATTTTCAATCCTCAGTTTATTTCTTGGTACAGTACTTATGATCTTATGATCTGATTCTAAAGATTATTTAATTTTAAGACAGACTCTAACTGAAAATTGTTTTCTCCATATAACGATTTTGATTCTCTATACGGTGATTTTGATAAAGATCTCTTAACCCATCCAGTATATCAACTTTAATTTCTTATTAAAGATATATATACTCTTAATAAGAAAGTTTATATTTTATTGTGCTATCATAGTAAACACCTTAAAAACGAATATTAAAAAAATCACTCACTACTGAGAATGCGTGTTTACAATGTCTTACGTAAAAAAAACATGCCCTATATGTGGGAAAGAATTCTTTGTCCTTAAAAAGGCGGAGGAAAAAGCAACTTACTGTACTCTGGCATGCCTAATAAAAGCTCAAGGTAAAGTTGAATCCAGAGGTATGACTTTCCCGAGTCTTGGTTGAGTATTTGTAAGATGAAAAAATTAAAAATGCGGAGAACATCTTTAAAAGGAGAACGTTTTCCAACCTTTTTTATTTTTACGTTTCCTTTTATCCAATGAGTTTTTTGGCAATCTGGGTTACATGTCTCCCCTGATAGCGGGCCATTGCAAGTTCGTTTTCAGAAGGCTGGCGATTTTCTTCTGCTCCTGCAATTGTTGAAGCTCCGTATGGGCTACCGCCTGTGATTTCATCCATCCTTCTTTGTCGGGTTTCTGAATATGGAAGCCCGACAATGATCATTCCAAGATGTAGAAGGGTAACATGCGTTGTGAGGATTGTAGATTCCTGGCCTCCATGCTGTGTTCCACTTGAAGTAAAGACGCTTCCTACCTTTCCAACAAGAGCGTCTCGACTCCAGAGTCCTCCAAGGCCGTCAAAAACGGTACGCATCTGAGCGGTCATATTTCCGTAACGCGTAGGTGTCCCGAAAATAAGGGCATCTGCTCCTGCGAATACATCTTCATACATGCTCCTGGTCACTACAGGAATATGTGCAAAAAGATTTTTTGTTTCAATTGCCCCCATTTTTTCCAGAACTTCGTAAGGCAGGGTTTCAGGAACCTGATAGATTTCTACTTCAGCTCCTTCTACTTCTCTCGCTCCTTCAGCTATAGCTTCTGCCATTTTGTAAGTGTGACCATGAATACTATGGAATATCACGTTTACCTTAACCATTCGAATCCTCCTTAAAACCAATTGAAAAGTAAGTAAAGCGGTTCCAACTATACATAAAATGAATTAATGATCCCCGGAAAAATCCGGATCCCTTCTTAAAATTAGTTTTCTGATGCCTTATATAGCTTGTTAGCAAGAGTTGAGTTTCTCTTTCTATCCCTGTACTCTTGATTTCCTGGTTCGATTTCTGATTTTATTTTTTATCTTTTTGGGAGTACTTTGAAAAGTAAAGAGGACTACAAATTCCTGATAAATAAAACGTATCAAAATAGTTATTAGGCTATAATGCTTTATAAGCTGGACATGCCTTCTCTTTCTATCGTAATGCCTTCTATGAATGAAGAAGAAACCATCCGAATTTGCATAGAGAAAGCTCAGTCTATATTCAAAAAATATGGTATAGAAGGGGAGATAATAGTTGCTGACAACTCGTCAGACAGGACTGCAGAGATCGCAGCGTCAATGGGTGCAAAGGTAATAGGCCCTATAAAGGGCTATGGAAACGCTTACCTCAAAGGGCTGGCCGAAGCAAAAGGAGACTATATTGCTATTGCCGATGCCGATAATACCTATGACCTGCTTGAGCTTGATAAGTTCCTGGACCCTCTTATGGCAGGAGAAGCGGATTTTATAATGGGTACCAGGCTTAAAGGTGATATCAAAAAAGGAGCTATGCCCTGGCTGCATCAATATATAGGCAACCCTTTCCTGACGGGAATGCTGAATCTTCTTTTTGGGACGAAAATTTCGGACGCTCATTGTGGGATGCGAGCTTTCACAAAAGAAGCCCTTGAGAAAATGGACCTTAAAACTCACGGCATGGAACTTGCGTCCGAGATGATAATTGAAGCCGCGAAATGCGGGTTGAGAATAAAAGAAGTCCCCATAACCTATTACTCTCGCCGGGCTCCCTCCAAACTTCGCTCATTTCAAGATGGCTGGCGGCATATAAGGTTTATGATGCTATACCGTCCTTTGCCTTTTCTTTTTCTACCTGGAGCTGTGGTTTTCGTCCTTGGAGCTCTGATAATCGGTTCTCTTCTTCTTACTGGAGATATGGCAGAAAACAGGCTTCATTCTTTCATTTTGGGTTGTATGCTTTTGATTCTCGGAGGACAGACGCTATCTACCGGTGGTTATTTGAAAACATATGGTCTTATTCGCGGCATGTACCCCAATAATAAGGGAAACACTGCAAAATGGCTGAATTATCATTCTCTTGAAAAAGAACTGTTTGCAGGTTCAATCATACTTATCGCAGGCCTCCTGCTCGGGCTAAAAGTAGTATACACTTGGATCAGCTCAGGATATGGCTCTCTCTCGGAAGTGAAAAGTGCAGTTATTTCAATGGTATTTGCCTTTATCGGCCTTCAGATGATTTTCTCGGCAATTGTCCTAAGCGTAATGCTCCTTGAAGTGGACACTGACTGGTAAGTGGTTCAATGAAAATCGCCTTTGTGTACGATGCTGTTTATCCATGGGTCAAGGGCGGCGCAGAAATGCGCATACATGAGCTGGGAAAGCGGCTCTCAGCTAGGGGACACGAAGTACACATTTTCGGAGTCAAATGGTGGGAAGGAGAAGATACTTTTGAGTATGATGGCATGACTCTTCACGGCGTCTGTAAAGCTCGAAACCTTTATGTTAATGGTAGACGCTCGATTTCCGAGGCAATAATCTTCGCTGCGAAACTATTCCCTGAGCTCAGGAAAGAAAATTTTGACCTTATAGATGTGAGTGTCTTTCCCTATTTTTCCTGTTTTTCCGTAAAAGCGGTTTCAATTCTGAAAAAAGTACCTTCAGTACTTACCTGGCACGAGGTATGGGGTGATTACTGGTATGAATATTTAGGAAGAGCAGGAATTTTCGGGTTGCTGGTCGAGAAGGTGGTCTCGAAGTTATCAGAAAATAATATTGCGGTCTCGAAATGGACAAAAGATAAACTTGAGGGACTAGGGGTGCCTGGAGATAAGATCGCGGTTATTCCTAACGGGATCGATCTTAAAAGAATCTCTGGGATTGAGCCTAACTGGGAAATGAACCCTGTTAGCCCTGAAAATAAGGCCTATGACATCATTTTTGCAGGCCGGCTCATAAAGGAAAAAAACGTTGACCTGCTGATTAAAGCTGTAGCTCTTCTTAAAGCCGATTTTCCAGGTCTCAAGTGCTGTATTGTTGGGGACGGACCTGAAAAGGCAGCCCTGGAGAAACTTGCAAGGAGAAGCGGGGTTTGCGAGAATGTAGAATTTGCAGGCTTTCAGGAATACGGAGCATTGATCGGAAAAATTAAGGCTTCAAAGGTGTTTGTGCTGCCTTCAAGCCGAGAAGGATTCGGGATGGTAGTTATCGAGGCTTTTGCCTGCGGAGTGCCTGTGGTGACGGTTAGAGCAAAGTATAATGCCGCACAGGGGCTTGTTGAAGATGGAGTTGACGGGTTTATTGTGGGGATTGAGGAGAGGGAGATTGCAAAAGCCGTGGTAAAAATAATTGGGAAGGCCTCAAGGAATAGAAAAGCTTCAGAAGCCGCATTGAGCAAAGCTGAAAACTATGACTGGGAAGAAATAATTAAAAATGTTCAGTTAATGTTTGAAGCTTGTATAAAAAGAAATTAACGCTGAGTTTATCTGCATTACTAGATTGGAGATACCTGTTTAAAATGCAGGCATGAGTATTTCCTATTCAGTACTTTTCTATTCAGTACTTTTCTATTCAGTACTTTTCTATTCAGGTACTTCTAACATGGGCGAGTTGCTCAAATAATCTTATAACATTTCTATTTAATAGTATCACTATTTTAAAATGTTTATACTTTTTACTATTTATATTCTCTAATACTTATCTTTTATACTATTTCTGTTTTATACTATTTCTGTTTTAGAACATCTTTGTTTTAGAATATATCCATCTTCTAAAGAGCCTTTGAAATAAATTAATGATACTCTTCATTTTATGTACGGTTTTTAAGGGCTCCGATAAGTTTTAATTTTGTTTTTTAAGGTTTATTCTGAATTTAAATGTATAATAAAGCTTCTTTGTAAAAATTATTCCCTTTAATATCTTTATCGTGAGAAGTAAACTTATATTTAAGCCAGCTAATTTCAAGGCTGTCAACAGGTTGAAGAGCCTGCAAGAAAAATGGAATAATGAATAAGTCAAGAATGGATGAGAATATGAAAATGACAAAATCATTGAAATCAATTTCCCGTTTTGCAACGGTACTAATGGTGTTATGTATTCTCCCTTCAGGAGTCTATGCTGCAGAAAACAGTTCAAAATTTGTTCCTGCGCAAAACATAACTGAAGAAAATTTCACCGACGTTAGGGCCGACATACTTGATTCTATCAGTGAACAAATTACTGAGCTTCAAAGTTTCTATACTAATGTAAGTGAAACATCCAGTGCCTCTGAGCTTCAGGAAGTTCTGCTCAATCAGGTGCCAGCGAAAGGATGCGGTGGACCGAATGGGAAGCACAGAGGGCCTGAGGGGATGAATCAGGGACCTTGTGGAGTGCCTGGATTATTTAATCTTGATCAGGTTGAAAACATAACTGATGACAATTACACTGATGTACAGACTAAAATCGTCAACTCAATCGGAAATATGACTGAGATGCTTAACAAGCAGCTGGAAAACACTACTGATGAAAACAGGACCGAGATGATCAATGAGCAGATAACTGAGCTTGAGGACTTATCCACTAATGTGAGTGCAGCTTCAAGTGCAACAGAACTGCAAGAAGTTGTATTAACTCATATGAAGACTCAGGCTGTTGATTCAATTGAAATAGAAATCGAACACATTCAAGCTAGAGTGAGCGAAAGTGAAAACAGAACCGATGATAGCAATGAGAATGCCACAGAACTCAACGACAAAATCACGGAACTTACCACTCTAATGGATAATATCGACGCAGCTGAGTCCCTTGAAGATCTTGAAGAGATTATGTCTTCTTCACAGGGAATGCCGAGAATGGGTCCTAGAATAGGTCCTGGAATGGGTTACGGAATGGGCCCCGAACAAAATCCGATGCAGCGCGAAGGTAACTTCCCAATGTGCCCCGGAAGAATGCCTGAAAACAGTACCGATAATAGTACTGAAGCTTAAATTTTGGCAGATTTAAAGCTTGATTAAAGTGAGATGGGAAATTAACAAGGAAAAGAGACGGGAAGCTAAAAAAGGAGTATATTAAAATTTATATTTCCATCTTTTTTCCAGATGTCTGGAAAAACGAATGCTAAACCAAAATCCACTTCAGACCAAACACCTTAAACCAAAATCCACTTCAAACCAAAACACACCTTAAACCAAAATCCACTTCAAACCAAAACACACCTTAAACCAAAATCCACTTCAAACCAAAACACACCTTAAACCAAAATCCACTTCAAACCAAAACACACCTTAAACCAAAATCCACTTCAAACCAAAACACACCTTAAACCAAAATCCACTTCAAACCAAAACACACCTTCAAACTAAAATCCACCTCTCAAAAAATAGACACCTAGTGCATCGATTCTCAAATATATACATAATAAGTAAATAACTATAGTCTGCGATGTCAATATTATATTAAAGTCACATGGAGTTCTTTAACACGAAAAACGCAATCTGTCGAAGAGTGATTCGATCTGGATATTACAACCACGGAAAACACGGAAAGCACGGAAGAACCACGCCTTTACTACTTATTTCCGTGTCTTCCGTGCTTTCAGTGGTTTTCAAAAAATTCATTTTTTTACATACTTTGGAATCAATGCACTAAATTGTATAGCACCTGTTGAATGTCAAATTACCTTCATTGTAGGTTCAGCCGAATTCATAGACAATTTCTCTATGAACTATTAAAAATCTATGATGGCTGAACCACCTATGTAATTCAAAATTTATAACAAGTTCTGAATTAATCTTATCTATATCTTTGGAAAACAGGAGATTACTATATGTTGTTACAAAAATGTCCAAAGTGTGGCTCCAAGCTTGAAAATGATACTTTCAGGGATTTTCAGTATTGCTCTGTGTGTGGGTACTGGACAAGGAAAGATACTGCAAGGCTTGAACCATTGTTAATCCTGGAGTAATTATAATATGTTTGAATTCTCTTTGGAGTTTACTCGTTGTGGTACACTTCTCAAAAAGCAGTTACCTGGCTCAAATAAGTTTTATTACTGTAGAAAGTGTAGATCTATATCCTCAGTTGCGTCCATAAGAGTGCCTGCTTATCTGCGAATCCGCAGATTAATGTTTAGCTGACCAAAAAACAAAAGTTGTTTCTGTGAATTTGGTGTTATAAACAACCAGTAAAGTTTCTGATCCTGAAAAATGGTCCTGATATGCTCCTTAAAATCTTACTGAGTGAGAATCAAATTCAGTAATTCGCTAAAATCTTTGAAGTCCATCTGACTCCAAAAACAGCAAAACCAAGGTTCTCACATCCCTTTTTATCTCTTTTTCCTTTCAGATACTTGACATTAATAATAATGTCCAGAGAAATCATTTCCTTGGAGTTCTTCATGACATATTGAGTGCTCTTGTTAATGATGTAAAGAGAAATGTATGAGTAAAAAGAGTTTGTTGATTTTTTAGCCTGGCTACGGATTACATATTTTTCGTTAGCCAAGTCTGTTTTTCCATAATAAGGATCGTTGGTAAGATCAACAGCGAATTCATAGTACTTACCTGTTTTTAGCGTTTTTAGAGGATTTTGAAGGAGTATATTTTCATTGGATGGGATCAATTCGTCCATGTTTAGTTTATTAAGATGGTAGCGGAGAGATGTTTCACAAGTAACAGCAGAATACTGTTTTGAGATAGAATGGATGGAATTCTTATCAACTGCCAAACTAACAACAGTACGAATAATGTCTTCACTTGTAAGTGAACCCTTGATCTTGAGAGTTACATGGAATTTAAGAGGTTGTAGTACCAAATCAATACAGTATTTTGACTTTAATTCAATTTTAGATCTATATCCATATTTATGTGATAAAAGAAACACAATAAGGCATTTTTATCACATATTAAGGTATTGAAAAGCCTCCTTAACGAAAAAATGAAAATTAGAGAAGTACTGAATTTGTCACGATTCTTCACTTAATCGAAGACGAATGGAGATTGTTTCAGAAAGTTTTCTGCATAGCCGGAGAAATAACCAGCAAAAATAGCAAATTTATCACAAAAGGATAGAGATTTACTTCTGACTCTCAGCAGTATCTGGACTACTTACTTAACATTACTCCTAAAATTCTATACAAAATAAGAATAAAAACAAGGATTAAAACAAGCTGTCTCAAACTCAAGTCATTTCTACAATTGATTATGGAAAATGTTTACTTTAAATATACAAAAGATATTTTTTCAAACTTTAGGTACAAATTAACCTCATAGTCGAATAAAATATCCCATTTGTAAAATCAAGTTTACTTTTTAAACAACCTGAAAAAGAAATATTAAAAAGGATTAAAATGATTAAAAAAGAAAAATTAAAAAAGAGAAATTAAAAAAGAGAAATTAAAAAAGAGAAATTAAAAAAGAGAAATTAAAAAAGAAAAATTAAAAAGGATTAAAATGATTAAAAATGAAAAATTAATAAAGAAAAATTAAAAAAGAGAAATTAAAAATGAAAAATTAAAAAATACTAAAAAAATTAATAAAGACCTAATAACATATAATATTAATTAATTAAGTAACTGGTTAGAGGCTGATCCTAAATAAACTTAAAAAATAACTGGGTAAACTGATAATCAAGTTTTACCTCTGAGAGATACAATGACATCGGGTACACAGAAATGGCTAAAAAGACACTTAATTGATAGCCAGATATTGAATTTTCAGAAAAAAAGTTTGAAAGAACACACCAGTGTCTTAATACTATACACTTTACTAACTTTTATACTCACTTATCCTGTAGTTTTCAAGATACGCAATTATATTCCGGGAAGCGGAGACGCATTTCAGTGGATAAGGATACTCTGGTATACTCCAGTAGCCATATTTAACTCTGGCCTAACAAAATTAACACACGACTATTTCATATTTTATCCGTATGGAATCCCAGCTTCCCCATTTCAGTCGGCATTTAATCAACTCTTATCATACGTGTTATCCAGTATAATGGAAATTCACGTAGCGTACACTATACTATGGTTATTCTCATTTATTTTTGGTGCATATGGCACATATTTGCTTGTAAGATATCTGACAGGTGATAGAACCTCTTCTTTCATTGCCGGAATTGTGTTTGCTTTTTCACCTTATCATTTTGTACATGCACTTGGCCATTTTGGGGCAACCAGTATTGAGTGGATACCTTTCTGCGCCCTGTACTTGATGAAAATGTTTAAAGAAGGTGGAGTTCGAAACAGTTTTTTTGCAGGCATATTCTTTATTCTCGTAGCCATGAGCGACCTTCAATATATGGTGTTTATGGGAATTTTTGTGATGTTACTGTTTGTATATGAAATATATGTTTTTTTAAGAATAGAGAAAATAGGTTATAAAGAGATGCTGAAAAGAATCCTTTATAAGTACACTTTATTTGGATTTGTTTCATTTATAGGTATAATACCTCTCACCTTTGAAAACATTCTAACAGCAACATCCAGTAATAACTTTTTAAAATTAAATCCCTCTGAAACGGTTAGGTATTCAGCTGATTTACTGAGCTTTTTTATTCCTTCGGTTTTGCATCCCGTTTTTGGGAATATTACGACAGCGATTTATAATAATTTTTCAGGAAATATCAGTGAAAACACGATGTTTATCGGATACGCTGTGATTTTACTCT
Source organism: Methanosarcina barkeri str. Wiesmoor (assembly GCF_000969985.1). GTDB lineage: Archaea > Halobacteriota > Methanosarcinia > Methanosarcinales > Methanosarcinaceae > Methanosarcina > Methanosarcina barkeri_B. The sequence goes on from NZ_CP009526.1 coordinate 3,687,594, forward strand.
CTTTGTTTGCAGTTCATAGATTGAAAGGAAACAAATATGTAAAATTCTGGCTGATAGCTGCCCTGTCTTTTTCGATAATCAGCCTTGGCCCACTTCTTCATGTAAACGGTAAGACCTCGTTTACAGAATTCAATACTACTGTTCCTCTTCCGTATTTAGTTTTGTATAATTTGATTCCATTTCTGGACAATTGCCGGACAACCGGCAGATTTTTTGTAATTGGTTCGCTCTCATTCGCAGTTTTAATGGGTTATGGGGCGTCAGAACTGCTAAAATCTAACAGGATTACTAATAACAGGATTAATAAAAGGGTGGCCGCAATTGTAATAACCAGTTTGATAATTTTCGAATATCTGGCAGTTCCTGTATCTTTATCAACTGTCGATGAACCTTCATTTTATAAAGAAATTTCACAAGATAGAGATAGCTACGCATTGCTTGAAATCCCAGCAACTAAGGATTATGTAGCAGGTTCAACCATTATTTATTACCAGACAATACATGGAAAGCCTGTTATAGGTAACTGGGCTGCCAGGTATCCATCTACTGCGAGAAATTTTGAATTAAATACACCTGTGGTAAGGGAATTAACCTATTTGCAACCTTTTACTGATGATATCCTGGACCAAGATATCGATAAAGTCGGAACATCCATTTTAAATTATTATAATATCTCGTATATTGTTTTGCATACAAATTATATGAATGACAGAGAAATTGACTTTACCGAGAAACTAATCCAAACGAATCTCGACGCGGAACGAAAAACCTATGAACAGGACTCTCTTATTGTGTATCACGTCAAAAAAGAGCCTCTAAAATCATTTATGATTTTAAAAGGCGGATGGAACTCACTGGAAAAATTCGATCTAGAACCCACTCGATGGATATCAAATAATGCTACAATATCAATTTGTTCAAATAGTTCTAGAAACGCTACACTAAATTTTAATGCATGCAGTTTTCACCGTCCAAGAACTCTCGAGGTTTATAATGGCAAAGTTCTTCAAGATAGGCAAACTATCAGTACAGTTTTTTCCAGGACATCTATTCCAATTAGCTTAAAGAAAGGCGAAAATCTCATTCTTCTGCATGTGCCAGAAGGGTCTGAAATTCCAAGTGAGATTCCAGAGTTAAAAAGCGAAGACAGCAGGGAACTGAGCATAGCAGTTCAACAGGTTCAATTAACCTGACCATGGCAGCGTCAAGTGAACGGAAGCGCAAGATTAAAAGAAGAATAAGTCGAAGACCAAAAAGAAGGTTAAAAGCAAGAAGTCGAAGACCAAAAAGAAGGTTAAAAGCAAGACCGAAAATGAGACTAAAAAGAGGACAAAAAGAAAGCTGAAGTGTAGTGAAGATACATCAAGGCAGCCTGTAACAAGGCTTACCGGATGATTTATGTTCTTTTATTTTTTTACAGCATAAAAAGAATTACGTTCACCAGAACATGTTTTCAGAATTAAATCTGAAAACAAGTCTTTTGAGAAAAGGCTTGCGGGCAAGCAGTTTTTTGAGAAGACTTGGAGGTAAAAAATGGAAACCAGTAAGACTGCAGCTGAAAGCGGGGTAAGTTTTGAGATTATCTTTGTAGGCCGTTCAAACGTGGGCAAATCCTCGTTACTAAGGGAACTCTTCGGAGCAAAAGTAAGGGTTGGAAAACGCCCTGGGGTTACCTTACGCCCTGCGCACGTCCAGGTCTCGGATCTGCTTATCACGGATATGCCTGGCTTCGGCTTCATGAGTGGAGTAAAAGACCGAAAGCAGGACATAGTAAAAGACAAAACCGTGCACTATATCGAAGAGAATGCCGAAAGGATCAAGCTAGGAGTGCTTGTAATAGACAGCCCGGCTTTCCCGCAGATAGTAGACCGATGGGACTCAAAGGACCAGATCCCGATAGACGTTGAAATGTTCGATTTCCTGAGGGAAGTCGGGATTGATACCATTATTGCTGCAAACAAGATGGATAAGGTAAAAGAAAGCGAGTACGGTTCCCTTCTTGACGAGATTGCAATTCGACTCGGGCTTGAGTCTCCCTGGCAGAACTGGAAGCATATAATAGCTCCTATCAGCGCCAAAAAAGGAGACATAAAAGCTTTAAAAGGTCTGCTTCGGGACAGGCTGCACGAAATGAAGAGGGATGACCTGTTCAAGTATGTTTGATCTGAAAAAACTCGTCATAAGGCATAATTGCCATGTAAATTCGCGTCCGAGTGGATCTTATAATACTCAAAAAGCCTTTCTCCCCATTCAATAGCCTTTGGATCAGAGCTAAACAAACCTGTAGTTATGTCATATTCAGTGCCGCTTTTCTTGTATAGGCTTAAGACCAGGCATTTATCCGTAACAATTAGGCCTATTCTAAGGTCTTCAGTCTTAGATTTTAACTGAAAATTTTTATAACTTTTCAGTACCTGCAGTTTCTCTACATAAGGCGACTGTTTTAATTCTTCTGCAACATTAAGAGGAACTATAAGCTCAACAGAGGTTTCTTCTTTAACTTTTTCCAAGATGGAATCAGCATATTCTTCAGTTATTACGGATGATATGCCGTAGATATGATCTGCGTTTTTAATTATTTTTAACTGGTTGCTGTAGACACTAAGAATTTTTGTTCTTTTGTCATAGAGAACTTCAGAATTATAAAGACATCCAATTTCTTTTAGCAATGGAGTGGGAATTCCCTCTATGTAATGCGTAGACCAGAAATATTTGAATTTGCTGACGGTCCCAACTGTTGCAAAAGAGTCCGCCACTCCTAAAGCCACAATTTTTCCTACAGGAGTTAGGCAGTACTCACGTTCTTTTGTTTCTATTAGATGATCTTCTTCCAGTTTTCTTAGCTTTGGAATTATTGCCTGGGATGTACTTCCGGTAATTTCACGCAGTTGGGAAAGTTTTCTGCTGCTTTCGTTCAATGATAGAAGTATCTCGGTTAGAAGTCTTGACCTGTATATGGCCTGGAGATTATCTTCCATTTCATAATAAATTTCAAAGCTATTCATTTCCGTCGCCGCATCTACAGATTTTTTCTTCTTTCTTATTGAATTCCTCTAATACAATATATGTTTTTATTTCCTGTTGAGTCACTTATCTTGGTATTTGTTTTGCTAATTTCCTTGCTTAGTGAATAGACAAACAGTGTTATTTTTGTTAAAACGTAAGTCAAAATTACTCTGTCAGTTCAAACCCTGAAACTTCATAATTTTTGATGAAAAAAAGTGTCGGTTTAATGAATGTTAATCAGATCGATTAAGATTCGTCAACGTAATAAATGTATAGAAGAAGATTAAAACTGCTTTTGAATGTGGAGTTCAAACAAACCTTCCAGAGTAGATTTGAACTCCACGTGCCTTGAGGCAAGGAAATGATAGCTTTAAGAATTCTTAAGGTTTGCCGGATCCTGCCTCGGGAGTAAAGAGAAGAGGCAAAAATAAGTGACAATAAAGAAGTTCAAAGCAGAAACAATTCTTTTGGCGATAATGCTGGTGAACGTGATACTTGTACCAGCTGTGAGTGCAACAAATAGTACTGCAAAAGAATGTCAAGATGAATCTGTTGGAGACCCTTGGTTCGAGAAGGGTGACGAATTAAATCGGCTTAGTGGTGATGAACGTCGTGCCCTCGCTGAGAAAAACGAAACAGTAAGAAAAATGATAGAGGAAGATCTAAAGATTAAACCTGTGAAAATTGAAAACTCCAAGGACTTGGAAAATCTTCCTGCTAATTATCCTGAGGACGTAAAGAAAATAATAATAGGAAATATCTCATCAAAAAATGTTAATCTACAATCATCAATTGCACAAACAACGACTACAAATACAGTTAATGTTTGGATAATCGCAGATGAAGAATATCGGAGCACTTTTGGAAGTAATTGGCAAACTAAAGCATACAACACCATTGAAGGTGCCGATGATGCATTCTATAATGATCATAATATAAATTTTGTGGTAGGTAAATACTCAACATGGGATAGTACTGACAGTGAGGATAGTAGTAGCGCACTTCTCGCTGAAGCACAAAGTGAATCAGGGTGGAATTCTAACCATCAAGGCATGGATATGCTTGCTATTTTTACCGATCAAAGTATGGATAAAAGAGGTCTAAGTGAATCGATGAATTACAATGGAGGAGATGCATGGATAATGAAACATCAGATCACTGCAGACTGGGATTGGCATCTTGGGCAACATGAAGCATCACATAATTATAATTGTCCAGATCATGGGTATACTGGTCCTGTCTGTATAATGACTTACGCTAATATGATGATAACAGCTAACTGGTGTGTAGACTGCGATCAAACCATCGAAACCAATAGAAATCATTTTTAAATTGTTTGTGTAGGATTTAATCCTACATTTTATTTTGTTATGTACTTGGAGAGAGTATGGAAACGAAAACAAAACCCTTAATCGCAGCTTTTCTTGTGGTTTTAGCAATAGTTCTAATCTTCTTTTTAATGATTTATCAGCCCGGTGCAGGTATGTATATCAGGGCAGATAAACTTCAGGATCCACCAGAGAGATATATAGAGTTCAATTTAGAAGACCTTGAGAAATATCCCTGTGTTAAAGAAGCGGTGATGAATCCAGGAAAAAATATTAAAGTTCCTTCCAACTATCATGAAAATGTATCGGAGTTTGGGAAAATATCATCCAATAACGGAACTAACTATATAAAAGTTAATAATGAGTATTATGATATGCATTATGAATCTGCTGACTAATCAGTAAATATAGAATATAAGATTTTGATGTTTTTCTTAAATTGGTATGGGCTATAACTTTGTAGCACAGAAACTAGATCATTTGGTGTTTATACAGTTAAAGCACTTAGTGTTGACTACTTTGGAAAAATAAGATAGGCATGGAAACGAGCATGTCTTTGAATTTTTAGACTAGTTTGTATATTTCAATAATATATTCATCTATTTTCACTGACGTACTCGGAGCCTATTATATTTTGTGAACCCTGTCTCCCTTTTATAATACCCAAAAAGCCTCTCTCTCCTCACTCAATAGCCTTTGGATCAGAGCTAAGGAATGCTTGAAATATAAGTTCAAATTTTTATCTCTGGAATTGCTCTATAATTCCATTTTCCCAGATAATCATCAAATACAATTTTCATATTTTCCTTGAAGTTTTCACTTACTTTTCTTGCTGTTGCATAAACTTTCTTCACATTATGGCTCGTCTACCGATTCCTGTCCATCGTTTACACGCTGACACTACAAGTGTCAGCGTTTTTGGGGATTATGATAACGAGGAAACTGAGTCTATTGATATTACTTTTGGAATTCCCAAAAATGGAAGATGGGACCTGAAACAATTTGTATTGAGCTTGATTGTTAATCAGCATGGGATACCACTTTTCATGAACACACATTCAGGGAATGCTTCAGACAAAAACACAATTCTGGAAGCAATCAAGTCTCTCAAATCGTCTTTAAGACCTGAAAGCAAAGTGTACTATGTAGCTGATAGTTCCTTTTACACTGACAATAATATCAAGAATATAGGAAAGTCATTCTGGATAAGTCGTGTTCCTGCAACAATTACTGAGGCAAAGGAGCTGCTAAATACAAACTTGAATCTGAAGCCACTGAAAAGCGACGATAGATACTCATTTTATCAAACCTTTGTGGATTATGGTGGAGTCAAACAAAAGTGGGTTTTGTTACTCTCTCATAAAATGAAAGAAAAGAAAGAGGTAACTCTCAGAAGGAAGCTTGAAAAAGAGCTGGAAAAAGCAGAAAAGTCGCTTAAAAAGCTGGCAGGAGATGACTTTTTCTGTGAAGAAGATGCATTAAAAGCAGCAGAAAAATGGATTGCAGATTTTCCTTCCGTTCTTTTTGAAAAAGTAGATTTGAAAACCATTAAAAAACGTGAAAAAGGTAAAAGAGGCAGACTTCTGAAAAATGAGAAATTAAAGACATATTACAGGATTGATGGGATTATAAAGGTTAATGATGCTTTTGTTTTAAAAGAAATGGAAAAAATGGGACTTTTCATTCTTGCAAGTAATGATATCAGTCTTTCTCCTGAAGAGATGCTGAAGTATTACAAAGGACAGGATAGAGTAGAAAAAGGATTCCGATTTTTGAAAAGTGATACCTTTAGCGTATCGAAGGTGTACCTCAAGAATAAATCAAGAATTGAAGCGTTGACAATGGTAATGGTTCTATGCTTAATGATTTATTCTATTGCAGAATGGAAATTAAGGACAAAATTAGAAGAAAAAAATGAAACGGTTCCAGATCAGAAAGGAAAACCAACAAAAAGACCAACAATGAGATGGATATTTTTCAAGTTTCAGGGAATTACAGAACTTATAACGCAGAAAAAAGGGAAAACAAAGTCAGAAATACTGAATATGGAAGAAATTCACTGGAAAATATTGAGTCTCATGGGAGGGGAATATGAAAATATATATCTCTAGTTGCGCTAACCTGCCGAATAGAGGTAATATGTCAAATGATTGTTAATATTAAGTAATACTATGCTAAAATGAAATCATAAATTAAGCATCTAGTTTGATAGTTTAATAATCTGGTTAAAACCTTTACAGTTTATATAATTTGTTTTAATAGTAATTAATGGAGTTCAAATTTACTCTACAAGATCCATTTAAACTATATATGCCCGGAGGTATAGGTGGGAAATTTTTCATGATGAAAAAATCAATTTATAAAATATTGTTTATTGTCGTTATTATTGTTTTTCTGATCATCGTAGTACCCTCAGTACTGTTTACACCTGCACACGTCAAGTCGAATATGTCAATTGATAATGAAACACCTGTTAAAGAACAACAGATAGCTGGTTTATTTATTGAATTTGAAAATGGGACTACTGAGCAGGAAGTTAAAACTATTCTTGAAGATTCCAATATACCTGTAAACTATAGTATAGATTACAATACTAACCTTAGCTCAGGAAGGAACTATGCAAAAGTAGATAAAGACAAAAAAACGGCTGTAGTAGATGAATTTAAGAAAGGAGAAAAAATTCCTGAACCTGGATTTCCTCCTGATATCAAAAAAGGAGATTATTACATAATTGTATCCGAACAAGGTTTTGAAAACGATAATTTTCTTAATGTGATGAAAAGAAATAATCTTCAGGTGAAAATGACAACTATATGTTATGTTTCTTTTGGAAATGAACCAAAAAATTGGATTCCAGAGAGTGACGCAACCAGGATAAGAAATGAGCTTGAAGCAAATGAAAAAGTCTTTATCGTAAACTTTGACGGTGTTGTATATTAAAAAGATAAGTAATGATTTGACTTCTAGAATGAAAACTAAAGCGCTGGACTAAGGATGACCTCTTTCTGCGAGGTGTAGTACAGATTATAAACAGAACTAAACATGAGGAATAAAGACTTCCTTTTAATTTTTTACTGTAGAAATTATTTGATTTTTGTGGGGGTATAAATATTAAAAATCGCCAAAAAATATTCATCTTTTTAGGAATTCTAATACTGATTTTGCTGAATTATTTCGTCGTTTTCCCATATTTGTTAGTTGGCTCTCCTGATCCTTTATTTTATATATATAATAATGATCTCCAGAATCATGAGGTAACAGTTGAAGTATTTGATTCGTATAATGAATCTATATTCAAAGAAACTTATGAACTATCTCCTGACGAGCACATCGCACAGCCGAAATCATTATGGCTATTGCTGAGATGGTCAATGCCATGGTCTAAAGGAAAATATACATATTTTGCAGAGGGGGAATATGAGTTTAAAGTTATTTTAGATGGCGAAACTACGGACACCTGCAGAACACTGCCACATGCCTGGAGTTCTGTAGTGATAGATATAGATAAAACAAATAATTCTGACTCTCCAATGCGTATAGGAGTAATAACTGTGTAATCTGTTTTGTGACAAGTTGTATGTATAAGAAGTTCCTCGTCATTATTATCGGTTACAATGAACACAAAAAAGTAAAAGGGATAAAGTTAAGCGTTTTAGTAGGTTTGTAAGAATCTACCTTTCTATTTCTTCCATAAAATGTCAGTTAAGAGACTGCCTTAGAAGCAATGTGTAAAAGAGTCTTGGGGTGGACTATTAGAGTCAAAACTTTGAAAGGGTTGAAGAAAAGGAAAAGCCGTGAAAGAACTATTTTTAAGTGAACAGTAGAGATTGAATTTTCTCACATCGATTGTCTAGTCTCTATGAGAATAGGGATAGTTTCACCGGATTCAGATTTATAGAGAACAGTTTTACCTAATTCAGCGTACAGATATATAACTACTGTAGTTTTACGATCTGGAATTTCTACTTTAGTTGTATTTGTAATTTGTTTATCCATAGTTACCTTGAATGTATATTCTACATTTCCCCCACGGAGCCGTACACCAAAAGGACGACGTTTCACCAAATCACTTTTACGCTCCAGAGTATGTGTTTCATTTATTACTGAGTTGTTATTTTTATCAAATACTTCAACTGTCACCTCATGACTCTCCATGTCATGGTTTTTTATTACAAAAAATGATGCTGCAGGTCCCATACACATTAATAAGCAAAGAGAAATATAGCTGAATAAAATAGTTACTAGTAGAAATCCTATAATAAGTAATTTTTTTCTTACGTTACTGACCAATTAAACCATCTCTGCAATCTTGTATTTCTACTAAACACTACAGAATTTTCAAAAACCTGATATTCTTCGCAGTTTCTCAGCAGTTTAAATTCAACTTGCTGAATTATTAACTGAAATATACATAGTTTTCAGAATGAAGGGATGATCTATAATTATTAATTGTAGTCACAGAATAGGAGTAGGCACTTGCAGTTTGTATTGCAAAAGCACAAACGAATACAAAAATTACTACTTTGTAACTAATTTTGTGTTTATCCAACTGTTTCGCCTCATTTAAATTTTGGCTCTTTGTGAAAATCTTCAAAGATTGTTATTCACAATTAAGAAAGTGCCAATAACTTTATATAAAAGTTTACAAAGGCATAATCCTATATTCGGCAGGTCGACATAAGGAATTTAAATATTTTTCCTGATATCGTTTTTGAATATTTGATAAATATACATTAGATTTAAAGCTGGTTAACATGTGGCTCAACTCCCACGACACATATAAACACTGAATCATTTTTCCATTAAAGTTTAGTATGAGATATTATGTTTGGAGCATATGTAAACCTCACAACTACAAACAATAAGGGATCATCATTTCAAAATCGCCATCAACAAAAAGTATCGAAAATGAAATGTCGACCTGCCGAATATAGGATAATAATATAAACTGCATTCTTTTTAATAAATTTTATTTTTTTAAAAATTATTAATTTCTAAAAAATGTTTTTTACCTAAACGCATATGATATTCTTCGAATAATAGACACAAAGAAATGAAAGTACTCTACTTTACCCTTTTTTGACTATTGATCTCGTCATTACCCTGGGTAGTAAAGTTGCTCTAATTTTGGTTTTTCAAACCATCGCTAAACTAATCAGTGAATTGCCATACAAGACTTAAATATGATAAGGAGCAGAAAATCAAAAGGAGCATTGGGGGCCAGTTTTGGTCCTTAATTTCATGCTAAAGAAAAGATATTTGTTTCCGGCCAAAAAAGACAAAGACTTTAAACTGTACTAAAAAGAATCTTTAAAATTTCGTGTGATTGCCGCAAAAAGAAACGGCAGCCACCACTATTACAACCTTTTCAACTGCTGGCTATATACCTTTCCAATTCTCTGTATCGTATCGGCTTCTTCGGGGTCTTTATCGTCCCGGATGCGGATAAAGCGTGGAAAACGAAGCGCAAAGCCTGAATCATAATTGGGGCTTTTCTGGATTTCCTCAAAGGCGATTTCAAGGACTATTTTCGGCCGGATTGCAAATATACCGCCTGCCTCTCCACCTTCCATGAGCCCGGAAAGTATCTCTGTGAGTTCCTTTAACTGATCGTCGGTTAGGCCCGTACCCACTTTACCGACTTGGAGAAAACGCAGGGTTTTTGGGTCATAACAGGCAACCGTATAAGAACCCAGGAGGTTTGCACGCCTGCCAAATCCCCATTCGGCTCCAACAACTACAAGGTCAAGGGTTTCCATAAGAGGCTTTTTCTTAAGCCAGTTTTTGCCGCGTTTGCCAGGGGAATAAAACGAATTCGGGTTTTTGACCATAACTCCTTCGTGCCCGGCGTCTAAAGCCTCCTTATAGATCTTCTCTATAAGATCGAGGTCTCCGGTTATCACCTGTTTGTCCACGGAGATGGACTTTGAATCCTCAACCGAGCTTTCCACGCAGGACTCAAGCGCTTTTCGCCGTTCAATCAGAGGCAGGTCTATCAGCGTTTTTCCGTTTAAGTACATTATGTCAAAAAGGTTTAGCTGAATAGGGATGCCAAGGGCTTTTTCTTCCACATCGTACTTGCGCCGGAAACGTTTAAGGATCTCTTGAAATGCCCTGGGCCTTCCATTTTCGTCCACTGCGACGGCTTCTCCATCAAGAATTGCAGATTCGGCCTTTACATGTTTGCGGATTATCTCTACAAGGTCAGGGAGGGAATTTGTGACATTTTCAAGCTTTCGTGAAAAAAGCATAACCGAATCTCCAGCCTTATGGACCTGGACTCTTGCCCCATCGAATTTCCATTCGATTGCAGCCTCCTTCATTTCCTTTATGTCAGCAACTATGTCAGGGCTGATCTGTGAGAGCATCATCTTGATCGGGCGGTTGATCTCAATCCCGAGACTCTCTAGGGCTTCCACCCCGCCGTCCTTGGCAGTTGCAGCGACTATCCCCAGGTCATTCGTAACCATAAAGGCGTGCTCAACCACATCCACAGGCACGGAAAAAGCTTTTGCAATTGCATCTCTTACAACGCCTTCTCCGACGCCTATGCGGAGTTCCTCAAGCGCAAGCCTGGAGATATATTTTGCTTCCCTTGGAGTTGAGGAAGTAAAGAGGAACTGAAGATTCTTTATCTTAATGTCCTGTGAACCTTTTCCTGAGGCTTCGGAGGCAATTTTAAAACGGTTATAAACTTCGGTTATTGAGAGTTCGGGCTGTTCTTCGAAAAAAGAGGAAAAAGTAACCTGATTTTTCCTTTTCTCCTTGAGGATCAGAAGGGCTGTGTCCCCTATATCTCCGGTAGTCCGAATAAGAGATTCTATACTTTTTACTGGCATTCCGGAGGCTTTGGAAAGGGAAACATACAGCAGGCTAGTGCCAATTCCCAATTGTTCTCCACTCCAGGCAGGAAAAACCTCACTCATAATAAAATGAGTTGCAATGGGCAGCTCTTCAACATCAACCTTTTTAAGAAGGTCAGCAACCCGACTTGTAGTATCAATTGTACTCGAGATTTTTTCAATCGCCTGGCAGGTTTCTGCAAATTCCCTGAAACTTGTCATGATCAACGCAGCTTTTTAATTTTATTTTTCCGAATTCAGGGCAAAACCTGAATTCTTAACCTGAATTCTTAATCTGAATTCTTAACCTATTAATCTCCATAAATTGCGATCAGATCGCTAAGAATCGCACTCGCAGTTTCAATCGGGCCTGCACCCTTACCCGTAACCGTAATTTCTCCTGCAAGTTCGGTTTCTACTGACGCCACATTCAGCGTCCCTCCGACTGCAAGGGGATGGTTGATAGGTACGAGCCTGGGGGCTACATGAATTCTTTCCCTGCTAACTTCACCTATAAGTTTGATAACATGCCCTTTTTCATAAGCCATCTCAAGAGCTTCAGGCGTAACTTTCGTGATTCCCGTTACCTCAACGTTGTTATAAGTAGCATCAATTCCGAAAATTGCGTTGGCAAGAATAACGAGTTTGCAGGCTGTATCAATTCCTTCCACGTCATATGTAGGATCGGTTTCAGCAATACCGAGCTGCATGGATTCGGCAAGAATGTCGTTGTAACTTGCTCTTTCCTCCAGCATTCTTGTCAGGATATAATTACAGGTCCCATTTAGAATTCCTTTGATACTTTTAACCTTATTGCCTGCAAGCACCTCGTTTACCAGGTTGATAATAGGCATTGACCCACCGACAGTCGCTTCGAACCTGAAATGAGAGCCTGCTGCCTTTGCGGCTTCCATGAGTTCTCTGTACTTAAGGGTAAGAGGGCCTTTATTGGAGGTAATAACATCTTTTCCGGTTTTGAAGGCCGCAAACATATTCTGCATACCTGCCCCGCCAGTTAGTATATTTGTCGGGGTAGTCTCGATTACAAGATCATGAGCTACAGATTGGATAACCTCGACTCCAGAGATATTCTCAAGAGCTACCGTTCTGTCTCTCCTCTTCCTGACAAGGCAGTCGGCAAGATCCACCCCTTCAGGATTAACAGTTGCACCCTTTGAGTCCACAACGGCAACTACTTTTACTTCCAGCCCGATACTTTCCAGATACTCTTTTTTCATAAGGAATACTTCAGCCACGCCCTGTCCGATTGCACCGAACCCGAGAATGGAGCAGCACACTGTTTTCATGTTTTCAAATCTCCTAAATCTATTTTTCAGGCCTGGATATCAATTGGAAGAACCATAAGCAGGTCTTTTTTTGCCGAGACTTCTTTGAGAATAGCGAGTGCCTTGTGCAAGTCCTCTTTACCGACAGCATCGATTTTCATGAGGGCTGAAGAAAGCATATTGATACCTGGCATAGAAAGGGAAAGGTCTACAACCTCAGCAAACCCTGTTCTGTCAATCTCATCAATAGTATCCTGGATCCCGGTATGGACCACGTGCCCTATGAGTACTACATTTATGCTTTCCCTGAAACGGTGTTCACCGACTCTTACAACTCGAATTCCGTTTTCTTCAAGTTTAGCCTTTATTGTCTCAATGCTTTCAGGCCTGGTTTCAAGTACAAGCTTTACAGGTACTGTTTTTCTGGGGGTTCTCTTCTGATGATGATGTACTACTGTTATCAGGTTAGCCTTACATTCCGAAAGTGGCTGGAGGGCTAAAAGCATCTGCCCGGGTACATCTTTTAATTCAATGTCCATGGAAACTCGCATGTTGTCCCTCGTACATTTTTTAATAATCTCTTGTGCGATTTAAATACTAATTTTACCAGTATACAATGTTCATTCACGCATTATTAAACAGCTTACTGTCGGGTTGAGGTGGTATATCGGGATATCCGGCTTTAATCAAGCTATCTAGCCTCTTGAACCTGAATTTCATAACCTGAGTTTCAAATCCGTTCCCGCGGAGCGGGGTCTTATTACTCAGGTTTGTGATTAGGACATTCATATCGGTAAGCAATTTTGGGCATAAGAGATCGAAAAGAGTGCTCAAATATACCGCGTACTCTATTGTTAACTGTTTCTGCTGCTTAGTCAATGAATTCAGTTATATAGTTTACTGTTTATTACCTTACAGTAAAACTTTAGGGTACGGTATCTGCTTACTCCTTCTTGCTTTCATGTTTGGTCTGTTTGGATATATGTACATCCGGGATACGGATTATATTTCCTCTTCCTCTTTTGAATTTTTCAATTAGACCGCGCTCCTCAAGGTCCGAGAGCATAAGACTGACTTTGGACTCCGAATAAGGGGATTTTTTTCGCAGTTCTCTCTGGGTGATTCGGTTTCCACTAGCTCGTATCATTTCAAGAAGTTCCTTGAGATCCTCAGGAAGATTGAGCTTTGAATGTTCCTTAATTTCTAAATTCGATTTATTAGGTTCATTCTCATGGACAGGATAACTCGAGATATTCTGAGCCTCTTCTGTAAGCCTGTTCTGCTGTATATATTTGTCAGTATTGGATGTTTCGGATTTTTCGGCAAACTGCTCAGCGCTCAGTTCCGAAGTTTCAAGAATGTTTGTGGAGGAATCGATTTCGGCCTCTTCAGAAAATATTTCATTCTTTATGGGGCTTTCAGACTTCGACAGATATGGTTCTTGGCATTCTTCAGGAAAAGAAGTCTTTGCCGATTTTTGATGCTTCTTTCCTAAAAGATAGGCTGCCAGCAGCAGGGCTAACAGCAGGACTATAAGAACCAGGAAAGCAGGAGCTAAAACGGCATAGTTAGAGTTTGCCTGAGATACGGGCTCTGTCTCTTCATAATCCAGATAAGGGGCTTCAAAGTTATCCTGGTCCAGAAGCTCTTCATGAGAAGGTGGGAAAAGGAGGAGATCATGTATATACTCTCCTTCGCCTGAGACCTCAACCTTTTCCTGAGCTGTATAAACTATCTTGTTTCCTTCAAGATAGCTGGCATTTATTGTATAGATTCCGGGGGTGAGGTTGAAAGAGTACTCCGAATCCGTTGCAATAACATTCTGTTCCGGGGTAGAATTGATCTCTACAACTGAGTTATTAAGAGGCTTGAAAGTATCCCACTCATAAACTGTCCCGTGAATTGTGGCCGCGATTGCATTTCCCTGAAAGACCATAATGAGAAAGAAAATAAGTGAGAAACTGCATAGCTTTCTAAAATTCACGAAATGTTAAATGGGTTTTTAGCATAAATCTTTTACTTTTCTTTGTAAAGAGATCGTAAAAATAACGCACGCCTATTAAAGCTTTGTAAAGGAGTCAAGAAATGTATCAAGCTTGAAAGCTCATATATACCTGTTAATAAGATAAATTCCGAAAAGAATAATTATATTTACCTGATCCTTATAAAGTTGTAGTAACTTATAAAGGGAGGCAGTCAGATGAAAAAGTCAAGAATTGTTCAAGATCTGGCTTGTTTTACGATTATATTAACCTTGCTCAGTTTGCTGCCAGGAGGCTCCCTCGCTGCCAGAATCTCTTCTGATCATGGAAACGGCAATCAGAACCAGTATATTGAAGGTGCCTTCGTTTCATACAATGAAACTGATAATGTGGGTGAGAAAAACAGTTCTGAATCCGATGTGAAACAAGAACGGAAGAATCTCAGCACAAAGAACCAAAATAATGTTTCAGATTACAAGCAGGAAAGAAAACAATTAGAGGAAGAACTTCAGCTTCATAAGCAAGAGTACAATGAAGCAAAAGAAGATTTTCTCAAAATAAAGGACCGTATTCGGGCAAAAGAACTTGACCCTAACTCCGAAGAGGCCCTAAATGCCACAAAGTTCTACCTTAATGCAAGTATTAACTATATGATATCTCACCTTTCAATTGTAGAGAGTAATATGGAATACTCAAGCGGGAACAGAACTGACGAAAAAGTTAGTGCTATAGATGAAAAGATAAAACTGCTTGAAGTTGAAAAGGCAAACGCTGCAAACGCATCAAGCCAGAAAGAGCTTTTGGTCGTGGTCAGGTCCGTACGCGAAGTATGGAATGATGCTGAGAAAATCAGCCTTTCAAGCGCAGGACAGACTGTAAGTGAGAAAATTGGAGAATTTCTTGAAAAATCCGAAAATCTCTCTGAAAGACTTGATGTAAAAGTTGAGAACCTGAAAGAGACCGACGTTGATACATCTGAAATTGAGGTCAAACTTGCCAGTTACATTTCTTACATTAAATCCGCGCAGGAGAAAAAAGTAATGGCAGATTCCCTATACAGCGGTGAGAATGTAACCCGGGAAGATATGCGAACTGCGAATAATTACCTTCGTCAGTCCCTCAATGATATCAGTAAAGCTAACAAGTTACTCAGAGAAATTTTCGGCGAGCTCAAAAATTGCGAAACCGAAGTGGATAATGGAACTGAGGCTAGAAACCTAACAAAAATTAGGGAAAAAAGAGGATAATGGAACTGAGGCTAGAAACCTAACAAAAATTAGGAAAAAACGACTGAAAAATTACAATTAGTATTGAAAATATAGCAGAGGTAATTAATAGCTAGAAACCTATAAAAAATTAGGTATAAGATACTGAAAAACTACAATTAGTACTAAAAATATCGTAGAGATAGTTAATATTTAAATATAATATCATTGGTATTATAGATGTAACGCCGTTAATTTCCAATTTAACATGATTAATATTAAATACAACATCTTTAGCATTAAAAGTAATAGGATTAATAACCAAATATAACACCTTTAGTTCTAAAGGTAATACATTTAGTTTTAAGTATGACCTTTTAATTCTAAATGCTTTTAGTACTAAATGTAATATAAGTATTATTTAAGAGATTTAGTTAAGATTAAGTGTTATTCCCCCAAAATAATTACGAGTTTTAATAAAAGAATAAATCTAGCTCAGGGGATGAGACTGGAAAATTTATTGAAAAAAATTACAGAATTGAGGAGGTAGAAAATGGTTAAATTCGTTCACCTGCTTGTACTTTTAGCTTTAATTATCTGGCTTGCAGGGTCCGGTTGTGTTGAGAATAGTAAGTCTGAAATAGAGAAGTCAGAAGTAAACTCAAACGTCGTCGGGGCAGGGAATGGGGTACCAGCTACAGATATGGAAATGGGACTTACACAGGCAGAAATCCAAGAGGTTGATTCTAATATGGCAGAGCTTGAAGACTTGCTTAAAGAAGCAAGCCCTGAAGAAGAGATAGAAATTGAAGAGTTGTGAAATAGAAAGAAAATAAGTGAAAAGCTGCTAAAAACCGTTTTCACTTGAAAAACATCTTTTCTTTGTTTTTAACTCTTTGAATTTCTTCTTCCAGTGTTTCTATTCTGGACTCAAGTTCATGCATATCTTTTTTAGTAAAAATGTCGGTTTTTGATATAGATTCCTGAATCTTCTCAGAGATTTTCTTCTCAAGATCAAGCTTCTGTTTTTTTCTTTCTTCAAGCATGTCCTGGACAGCTTTTTTGCCTTCTTCCTTACTGATGTCCCCTTTATCAACAAGTTCCTTTACAAGGTCGTTTACCTTATCTTCGGTTATTGCCCAGAGGCCGGCTCCTATAAGCCCGAGTTTTCTGACGGATTCCCTCATTTATAAACACTCGCTTTTAAATTATCAATCTGGAAAAAACTCACATGAAATAATTCTACATGAAAATAGTTAATTAATAGATCCAGGGATGTATTAAATACTCCCTATCTAAGAAGTAGGTAATGTCTGGCTTTGGTTGAGATGTCTTGTGCGATCTACTTTCGATGACAATTTTCTATTTTGATCCGCACTATGTAACAGTTTTGGGTTTCGATCTACATCATATGAAAGTTTTCTGTTCTTACATTAGTTGTCTGTGTTTTATATAAATGTTTTCTGAGTATAGTTATTAGGCTTCTGACTTTATATGACCTGGGCTTGGGTTTTCTTTAAATTAATATTTTCAGAATAACAGGGTTATCATCAAGGAAACTATGTATCGAGTTATTTCTGAACTTATTTGCACTTGTATCCGATTAAAACCCAGAGAAAAAAAATTGCCTAAACACTCTTGTTTGCATTAATTTGTACTCAAACCCGGTCAAAATTCTGAAAGCAGGCATGATAAAATACCGCTGCATTTGCGTGTTTAACGTTAATAAATTACTTAACCGAATGAAAATATATAAATATATTAATTGATAATGTTACTTGGGGGTAATTCTATGGCAGGAGTTTTAAAAGTTTCACCATCTATATGTGCATATCCTGACGACAAATACGAAAATCTTGAAATTGAAGTAGTTCTTCCAGGAGTGGATAAAAAAGACATTTCTTTTAAAATTACCGAGGACGGCTTTTACGTAAGAGCCACCAAGGAAGGGGTTGAATATGCGGACAGTTACGCAGTCTGCTGCCCGATAGTCCCGGAAAAAGCAGTAGCCAAGTACTCAAATGGTGTACTTAAAGTTTCAGTACCTTATCAGCAGCCATTTGAGAACGCGGTGGATGTAAAAATTGATTAAGGAAATTTAGACTCATGCAGTTGAGCCGAGAAATCAATTGAATTAAACCTCAAACAATTTAAACCAAGATATTTTTGACATATGTTTTATAATTGATTTTTCAACTGCGTGAGACCAAAAACATAATGTTCAGTTTCATAAAAAAAGAGGTTTTTAAATGAAGAAAATAACAGAACAGAATCTTATCAATGCATTTGGAGGAGAAAGCCAGGCACATATGAGATATTTACATTTCGGAAACAAAGCAGAAAAAGAAAAATATTATAATGTAGCTCGCTTATTTCGGGCAATTGCCCATGCAGAATATGTGCATGCAGGAGATCATTACCGGGAATTAAGACACCTCGAAGGAGGATTTGTTGCAAATAGCATGGCGGCTTTTGGCCCTGGCGATTCCGTAAAAAATCTTAAGCTGGCCATTGATGGCGAAACATATGAGATTGAAGAAATGTATCCTACATACATTGAAGTTGCAAAATTCCAGGGCGAAAAAGGAGCACAAAGAAGCTTTGAATGGTCATATGCCAGTGAAAAAATGCATAAACAACTTTTTGAAAGGGCATTAGACTCGGTTAACTCAGGAAAAGACATTGATCTCGGTCCTGTCCAAGTTTGCGAGGTATGCGGATATACCTTTGAAGGAGAAGCACCCGACAGGTGTCCTATTTGTGGTGCCCCAATCAACAAATTTACTGCGTTTAAATAAACTACTGATAGTCGCTTATCCTGTATCGATTAATTCTTATCAAGCTAGTTGTCAATTAAATCCCAGCTAATAAGGTAAATTTTTCCAATGCAAGATATGTATGATTTCTTAAGAGTTCGTTGTCTGTACCAGTTTTTCTTACTGGAAGTGCATACACGTCCCGGAATAAGCTCTGTTCCACTTCTGTACTGAGAGGCATCTATTCTGGAACCTAAACTGCACTACCAGAATGAATTAATCTGGGATTTTATTTTTCTCCCTGTTTTCAATCCAGTCTGCAACTCTGGGCCAGAGCGACAGTGAGATTATCAGGGAAATTACAAAAACAAAAATCGAACCTGCGGTCATGTCTACATGGGTGTAAGCCATCTCTCCTCTTGAGATATTGGTCAAAAGAGCCCCGGAAAGGAATAAAATATCAAGCACTATCGAAGTGGCAAGACTTAGCAGAAGTACTACTTTTGGCCTGTTATCTGCGGAACTGAGTTTTACCATATCATTCTCCTGTTTTAATTCTCCTGTTTTAATTCTTCTGTTTTAGCCATTGGTTTAATTGTTCTATTAAAATTTCTTTGTTAAATATTTAAACTGAAACTATCTACCCCATTTGCTTAAAGCTTACTTCTTTTCATTAACAGGGAATTGGTAGTCACTGAGACCGAACTTAGAGCCATGAAAGCGGCAGCAAATTCAGGTGTAATCAGGACCCTGTGAATAAAGGGATAAAGAATTCCGGCTGCAATTGGAATTCCTATCGTATTATATCCAAAAGCCCATAGCAGGTTCTGTTTAATTTTGTTTATGGTAAGCCGGCTCAGCTTAATGGCTGAGACCACATCTCTTGGGTCATTTTTGATAAGCACAATTTTTGCGGATTCCATTGCTACATCTGTACCTGCTCCCATTGCAATTCCGACATCGGACTGAATTAACGCAGGGGCATCATTAATGCCGTCACCCACCATTCCGACAAGCTTGCCCTCTTCCTGAAGCTTCTTAATTTCACTTGCTTTGTCTTCAGGAAGCACCTCGGCCAGCACTCTTGGAATACCTACCTCTTTTGCTATTGCATTAGCTGTAACGGCATTATCACCTGTGATCATAACTACTTCTAGATCCATTTTGTTAAGAGTTTCAATAGCTTCTATGGAGTTTTCCTTCAGGATATCAGCAACTGCAACAAGACCAATAATTTCTTCCCCGAAAGCTACGAGCATTGCAGTTTTTCCGCTCTCTTCAAAAGCTCGCATTTCAGCTTCTAATTCTTTAAAGGAAAATCCTTCTTCTTCCATAAGTTTGCGCGTGCCAAGCAAAATTCTTTTTTCTTCAAAATAGGCTTCTACTCCTTTTCCGGGAATCGAATGGAAATTTTCTGCTTTTCCTGGCCTGATCCCCTGTTCTTCGGCCCCGTTTACAATAGCTTCCCCAAGGGGATGCTCGGAGCCTCTCTCAGCCGTTGCTGCAATAAAAAGTACGTCTTTTTCCTCGTGACCGGAAACGGCAACTAAATCTGTCAGCTTCGGAGTACCTGCCGTAAGCGTGCCTGTTTTGTCAAAAACGATAGTATCAAGTTTATGCGCTCTTTCAAGAGCTTCCCCACCTTTTATAAGGACCCCGTTTTCCGCACCTCGACCGGTACCGACCATAATAGCGGCAGGAGTTGCAAGCCCGACTGCACATGGGCACGAGATTACAAGCACAGTAATGGCTATAAGCAAGGAAAACAGGAATGGGCTGATTCCACCTAGAGTTACGGATTCCCCGACTCCATAGCGCCAGTAACCTATGAAGAACCAGAAGAAAAATGCCAGAAGCGCAATAATATGTACGGTTACTATGAAGTTTCCGGCAACAACATCTGCAACTCTCTGAATGGGAGCTTTTGTAGTCTGCGCAGTCTCAACAAGCCTGATTATCTGAGCAAGGGCAGTATCAGCCCCGACTTTTGTAGCTCGAAAATTAAAAGATCCTGTCTTGTTAAGAGTAGCTCCTATAACGGTATCACCCGGAAATTTTTCTACAGGAATGCTTTCTCCAGTGAGCATGGACTCATCTACTGCAGAGCCTCCCTCAACTATAATTCCATCAACAGGAATTTTTTCTCCAGGCCTTACAACAACAATGTCGCCAACTGCTACTTCTTCGACAGGAATCTCTTTTTCAATGCCATTTACAAGGATTCTGGAAGTTTTTGCCCTGAGGCCCATCAGTTTTCTAATTGCTTCAGAGGTTTGACCCCTTGCCCTTGCCTCGAGATACCTGCCAAGGACAATGAAGATGATCAGGAAAGCTACGGTGTCATAATACAGACTATTATACCCAGGGCCAAGATCAAGAAATGTGGCTGCTACACTGATAAGATAGGCTGATCCTGTCCCTGCTGCGATCAGCAGGTTCATGTCAGTTACGCCATATTTGAACCCCCTAATAGTCCCTACAAAAAATTGTCTGCCAGGGAAAAGGAGGACAAGAGTAGATAGTATAAAAAGGACGATATGATTGGAAAGGAAATCAGGTACAAAAGACAGGAAAGGAAACATCATACTCATGTTTCCCAGCCCTATTGGAATTCCCAGAACAAGAGCAATTATCAGGTTATTTCTCTGCCTCCTGATTTCAGCGTCTCTGGACATCTGCTCTCTGTCTTCATACTCAACAGCTTCGGTTTTAACAAATGCTCCATAGCCAATTCCCTGAACTGCAGCAATTATTTCTCTGACAGAGACGCGGGAGGAGTCAAACTCTACAACTGCCTTTTCAAGCGGGAAATTTACAGACGCTGAAATCACGCCTTCAGTCCTGTTAAGGACTTTCTCGATATTTGCAGCACAAGAGGCACAGCTCATACCTTCAAGACTCAGAGTTACGGAATCTTTTTCTACCTTATATCCGATAGACTCGATGGTTTCCCCTATTTCTTTCGGAGAGATAAGTGAGGGATCAAAACTAACATTTGCCCTTCCAAGTTCAAGGTTGACAACTGCTGAGTCCACGCCTGCTTTTTTCTTCAGTACTCTCTCAATATTTGAGGCGCAGGCCGAACAGGTCATACCGGACACTCCAAGCGTTATTTCTTTTCGACCGGTTTTCAGGCCTAAGGTTTGAGGTTCCTCTTCAGGCAGTGCGCAAGTTTCAGTCAGGGGACAGGTTTTAGGAGCTTCTTCAGGTTCCTTTGGTTCCTTTAAAGTTGGCTCCGCAGTTTTTGAAGTCTCCCCTTCGGCCTCTGTTATTTCGGGAACTTCTGCCCCGGCCTCTTCCTGAACCTCGTTTTCACTTTCTGTTGGGTATCCTGCCTTCTGAATAGCTGCCTTTATGTCATCAAGGCTTACTTTTTCAGAATCAAAGCTAACCGTTGCACTTTCGGATTCAAGGTTTACGTCAACGGATTCTACCCCCTCAAGAGATGAAATGGCATCTGCCACTCTTTTTTGGCAGTGACCACAGGTCATGTCATAAACTTTTATAGTAACTTCCATCGGATCTGCCGCCTATTCAGATTTTTCAGGACTGCCCGGTGTTTAATAGATTCTTCCGAGCTCTTCCACAGTTTTATATTCAGTTTTAAGCAAAGTCATCTGTATGAAATACGCATCAGTTATCCGGCTCCATAGGCTACATTTATGGGTACTTCAGGACTATTGGCATTTACTCTGAAAACCCCATTGATAGAGGTAACCTGTATTGCGATCTTATCCTTGCAATACCTTCATGAATGTTTAGTCTATTATAAACGCAGTCTTTCCTATACGTTTACCCCCAAAGCACAATTACGTTTTTCAAACGGGCTTTCCTATACGTTTACCCCCAAAGCACAATTACGTTTTTCAAACGGGCTTTCCTATACGTTTACCCCCAAAGCACAATTACGTTTTTCAAACGGGCTTTCCTATACGTTTACCCCCAAAGCGCAATTACGTTTTTCAAACGGGCTTTCCTATACGTTTACCCCAAAGCGCAATTACGTTTTTCAAACGGGCACTTCACCCATATGTAAAAGCTTGTATCTTTTAATAACTTTTTAGTATAAAAATCTTTGAGACCGGTAAGAGAGATTACTTGCGCAAGACTATAATATTAAGCGGGCTCATACCCCGCTTCTCTGACTGCATCTTTGACCTTCTCAAGATTTACCTTCCCTTCTTCATAATCAACAGTTACCTGCTTGGTCTGAAGATTTACGTCAGCTTTCTGTACACCTTCTACAGCTTCAACTGCCTTTTTAACTCTCATCTGACAGTGCATACAGGACATGCCTTCAACTTTTATGGTTTCTTGAGTCACGGTTTCAATCTCCAACTATAAATTTAAAATGTTTTTAATATAAATCAATCTATTGAACTTAGAACTTTCAAGTATTAAATTTATATGTATAATTATACAACTCACTCAAGCATTATACACATCACTCAAGCCGGATCATTATGGTTTCAAAATTGATCCTTTAGTCAGTATGCTTAAGTTTAAGCACATAATTAGTTATTTTAGCTATTAATAGATCAATGTACCTGAGAACGCTGTTTATTCAGTTGAACTGTGCAGTACTGACTGAGAAAACAATAATAGAGATAACAATAATATTAGACTTTCATATTAAACTCTCAGCAGTTAAAAACACGAGCTTAGATTACAACATTATCTGTACTTGATTTTGCACCTTGGGTACATAAGTTCTAGTTGTTTAATAGGCAAAAATATTTGGCTTTGTAGAATGCCTACCCGAACCAACTCCTTGGAGTCGAAAACAAACAAAAAGACATCATACTATTTAGCTCAAGTTGATGAATAATTAGTATAGAGGAACATTTACAAAGTCAAAAATTCAGAGCAACACAGCTGTTTCCTAAGTTTTCTACTTCACTCCATTCTGCAGTTCCAGTCATAGGGAATGATATCATTGTCAATAGGATTTACTCGTCTTTCGTCCACGTCTTCGGGATTGTAAAATAGGGAAGGCATCCCTATAACCACAGATATATCATTTCCTACGTTTTTTGTACCATGGAATATTCCCGGGGGGATGTAAATAGTACGGGGATATTTTTCGCCCATAAAAATTTCATTAATAACTTTGTAAGTGGGAGAATCTTCTCTATAATCGTATAATGCAACTTTTACCATTCCAGTAGCACAAAATAGATGATCTTCTTGTTTTGAATGGAGATGCCAACCTTTGATCATTCCAGGATATGAATATGATGCAATTATCTGCTTGATATTTTGTGCTTTCAGATTTTCATCGTCTAAACGTATGACCTCGGTTAATAACCCTCTTTCATCGCTGAACAATTTCATATCCCTTATAAAAACTCCTTCAATAAGTTTTTCACCGTAAAATCCTGGAATTTTTTGAACTCGTGGTTTTTCTAGTTCATTAAAATCTTCCATACTCATTACTTGCATTCTTGACCCTCCTCTTTTTTATATATCCTTTCTAGAGGATCTTTACCGTTCTTGAACATAGCTCCATAAGGCTCAAATTTACCAATATCGTTGACAGTACAGAAATGCATACCATCGTCTGACCCTGTCATCATTAATGGTTTAGCTTTTTCTAAGTCCCAGGAACCACTTTCTTTGTTGTAGACGCTATCTTCTATCTCAAGATACACTACTTTACCAAGAATCAATGCGTAAGGAAAGCCATTGTATACTTCATCAATTATGTGATCCAGTTTACATTCCATCCATGCGTAGCATCCTTCAATTCCTGGAGCCTTGATCTTTTTTGAAGGTTTCTCCTTTAGACCAGCTAATTCGAATTCGTCAACGTCGGGAGGGACGTGTGAAGCCGTTGGTATCACTTTATCTGCCATATCAGTAACAGGCATGTTAATAACGAATTCCCCTGTGCTTTTTAAATTATCTAATGTATCTCTCCTTTTTGCTGAAGCTACACAAACCAAATCAAATGGACGTAAAACAGGCATAAAACAAGAATATGGAGCTATATTTCTAATTCCATTTTCACTGATTGTTGATATGAATGCCACTGGCAAGGGTACTATTGACTCTCTTTTGAAATTTTCTAATATCATATTACCACTACTCTATTTACAATAGGACTTACACACTTGAATTACAAAATCAAGCACTTTAGGCGTTGTGACTTGTTTTGTGGCTTAGACAGTTGAAGGTTTGATGCTATTGATTTTCTCAGTTCAACCGCGTAAGTCCTGTACAATTCTCATATTTCGATCTCAAGAATGAATTCCTGAGATTAGAAAATCAGCAACTGACTCAATTTCTGGAAGTTCCACTTTTAGCTCGTCTCCTTCAAACCCTGCTATAAATACCTCCGAGTTTGAAGGAACTGAAGTCAGAATACGATTTTTATCCACGGTTTCCATCATTAACTGAGTCCCTATTTTGTCTGCACGGTTAAGAATAAAATATAGAGGCTTACCGGCTTTCTCAGCAAGTTCGTTTATTTTTTCAGAAAGCCTTATGGATTCATAAGATGGATCAAGCACCATTAACACAATGTCGCAGCCTTCTTCAACTCCTCTTCCAAAATGTTCAATACCAGCTTCAGTATCCACAAATACAACATCTTCAGGGGTAGTTTCTGTGTTTATCAGAAAATTCTTTGCAAGAGCTCCCATCGGACAGGCACATCCTTCTCCGAAATCATGGATCTTGCCTATGGTTATCATTTTAATGTTATCTTTTTCTACAGTATAATCTTCAGGAATATCAGACATTTGCCATTTATTATCAAAAATACTGGCAGTGTCTCCTGTCTTATACGCCTGCATTAGTTTTTCTCCAAGTGTTTTTTTCCCTCCAAGATAATTCATGAAATCTTCGGGCATTTCAAGGCCTAGCTGTTTATGAAGCCCGAAATTTGACTCATCACTGTCAACAACAAGCACGTTGTAACCTTTTTTAGCCATGGATTTTGCAAGCAGAGCAGTGATGGTACTCTTACCGCTTCCACCTTTTCCACATATAAGAACTTTCATCTTTTTACCTCTGTTTAATAATATTTAATATTAAAAAAAAATTAAATGGTAACATAAAATATTAATAACTAGAATACTTTTCTATAGTATTTAAACTATAAAGTTAATAGTGATAAAGTGACTATGAAAAAGAATAGTAATGGGATTTGTTTGTGCCCTCTCGAAGGGATTATCACCATAATATCCAAAAAATGGGCCATCCAGGCTATCAGTGCTCTTGGGCATCACAGTAGATTACGATTCAATGATCTCATGAATGCCCTTGAGGGTATCAGCCCAAAGTCACTTACCGACCTGTTAAAAGAACTCCAAAAAGAAGGTCTGATCCAACGAGAAGCATTTCCCGAGATACCTCCGAGGGTTGAATACTTTTTGACAGACGATGGAAAAGAGCTTTGTGAAGTAATAATTCCTTTAATACAATGGGCAGAGAAAAGGAATAATCTGCATCAGGAAATCTGTAATTCCACCTGCAAAAGCACAGTTTTTCCCTCTAAATAACTGTGTGTATGAAAGAGAAAACGTAACTGCTTGATCATATGGATAATATCTTTCAGAACCTGTACTTTTTAAGTTTAAAATCCCTTCAAAAGTCAATTTGTTTAAAAATACCTTTAAAAGTACAGTTAGAACTTAAGCAGTTTTCATTTTATCAAGAGAAAAAAATAGCATTTGCTATTCTGTTCTAAATAGCGTTAGCTATTCATTTATGGCAATGACCGCAGGTCATGTTGTAGATTTTAATAGTACCTTCTATCGAATCTGTCACTATCCAGATATCGGATCTGTCACTATCCTAATTTTTCAGGATTGCTCGGCGCTTAAATGATTCTTCCGGACTATTCTACGATTTTATAGCCAGCTTTAAGCAAAGTCATCTGTATAACGTACGCATCAGTTATCCGGCTATCATAGGCTACATTTACAGTTCTTTTAGGAATATTAATGTTTACTCTGGAAACCCCGTTGATAGAGGTAACGAGTCTTGTGACCATATCCTTGCAGTACCTGCATACCATATCATCTACTATGAATGTTGTCTCCCCGATGTGTTCACCCCCCCAACACAACTGTATTTTTCAAACAGGCGCTTCACCCACATGTAAAATTTGTACCTTTTACGATAGATTCTTTGAAACCAATACTAGATATTATTTGCATTTGTACCTTTTATATATATTCTTTGAAACCAGTAACAGTTATTTGCGTGAGACTACATTAAATAGGCTCATACCCGGTTTCGCGAATTGCAGCCTTGACCTTTTTGAGGTTTTCTTTCCCTTCTTCAAAATCAATAGTTACCTGTTTGGTCTGAAGGTTTACGTCTGCCCTCTGTACACCTTCTACAGCTTCAACAGCCTTTTTAACCCTCAACTGGCAGTGCATACAGGACATGCCTTCAACTTTTATGATTTCTTGGGTCATGGTTTCAATCTCCGTAACTTTATCTGGTAATTTAACATAATAAATTAATATAATAATTTCCTGAAATATTGTAGGATTGAATAATAATATGTCCTATTTGCCACAAATTCTTTGCGCAAATTCAGGTTAATGAGACTGAGTTTATCACTACATTAGATAATTCCACCGAAAAGGTTTCATTAAGCCATATTAAGAAGAATTATGGCTATGATGCTGATAGATTTTTTCGCTCAAGCCTTTTTTAAAAAAGATTGCGATTCACCACATTCTTTGTTTGATATTTAGTCCCTGTGGATATCTTTAACAAAAATGGAAACAAGTTGGAAGATGTTCCTGATCAGCAGGTTGAAGGCTTTCACATCAAGCGTTTTTTCATTTCTTCAAATTCTTCTTCAGTAATTTCGCCTTTCGCGTATCTTTCCTTTGCAATATCCAGCGCAGACTTCTCTGCACCTCCTCTAGTTTTATTTTGCTCAACAAACCACCTAATTAGCAAATAAGCTAGCACAATTATGAGAATCCAGAAAAGTAGTCCGAAAAATATACCTCCATACCCCATCATGCCGTAACCGTAATGATCCATAAATCCATCCATTGTCACCACATTCCCCTTATAGCAGTTAATCTATTGTTTCATCATTTCTATCTGTACTATTGAATGCAAAAGCTTACATTTGAATCAGTTAGACTATAAATGGAATTTAGCCTGTTATGTTTGTCTCGCCTAGGTAAGGCCCGTGCCAGGTATGCACCCAGATCTGACCACTGTAGGCATTTACGCTCAACATCCCTTCAATATCTTGTCTTCCAAAATCAAAAGTGTAATAACCGGGCATTTCATTAGATCCAAGGACCTGCGCTCCCGGTAGGTAGCCTGTTAAGAAATCTCCTGCCAGCTTTTTAGCCTCATTTATATCATACTCAGGCCCTCCGGTCGTTGTTCTGCCAGCTCCAAAGCGTGTGTTCCACATCATGTTCGGTCCTGGTTCAGAATAGGCTAACCCTGAATAGCGATCCACCAGCACTTCAGCTATATCCTGACTACTGTTTGTGTCCTTTAAAACAGCATAATAATTGCCACTAAATATCATGAAGTCCTCGACCTGAATATTCGAGCCATACTGGCTGGCGAAGTTCTCCAGACTTTTCAAAGCCTCATCCTGGGTTACAGGTTTTGACTCAGGATAATATATTGCCATCATATTGCCCATCATTCCCGGTCCATAGCCATATTTATGGCCTGAATTATTATTCATCATTCCCGGTCCATAGCTATAATTATAGCCTGGATTGTTCATCATCCCTGGCCCCATCTGCCCTGGTTGATAATCTCCCTGGCTATAGGTTGAATTGTATGTCATTGGCCTGAAAGCCAAAAAAACAAGAAGTACTATTACTGCCAGTACTAATAGACCAATTATGATATTTTTGCTGTCTGCCATGATCGCTTCTAATTAAATTCTGCATCGGATTAAGTTCTAATAGTTAAATCAGCAGCTAACCGGACTTTTCATTTGAATATCAAATATTTTTATCAAATTTTAGTAAGTAACTCTGATTTAACTATATTTTTGGACGAAAAAATACAATCAAACTCCGGCAATTAAATTAAAACTGGGTGTTTTGAACAATTGAATGAGCTTGTTCAATTTTTGGTGTATTCTTACGTAAACTCTCAGCCAAGTTTCTGTACTTCATTTTGGAACTCTAAACCTCAGCTTTTAACCACAACGGTTAATGTCTCACCTTGCAGACAAAAAAATCAACGACCGCCATAATATCCCCATAATTAAAGATATGTTAATTTATTTATAATTATCATCTGATACTTTAAGATAGCTTGCTATCCTCGCCCTGGAGAGTAACCTGTTGGGGTACAGCACTTCCAGAAGAACCCAGACCATAGCAAGGGCAGCGAGGTCTCAAGATGTCGAATGCAAGAAAAATTGAGTCTGATTACGTCTGATTACGTCTGATTTAATCCGCTTTAATATGGTTGTGTAGTATGGTTGTCTATGAAGAAATTATCTATATAGCCCTGCTTACACTGCTGGCAAGCCTGATCGGGAATATGGCCGGATTTGGAATATCCACAATTATGGTGCCTGTCCTGCTGATTATCCTTCCTCTGCCTCAGACTTTACTCCTGGTGGGCATAGTTCACTGGTTTAATGATATTTGGAAGATACTCTTATTTCGGAAGGGAATAAGATGGAAACTTCTTCTTGCCTTCGGGCTTCCAGGAATCTTTGCCAGTTTCCTGGGATCATCCCTATCCTTGAGAATCTCAAGGGAAATTCTTTCAAGAGCTTTAGGGGTGTTCCTTATAGCCTACGTTATCTTCATCATTTTCAACCGAACTTTCAAACTGAGCCAGAAGTTATCAGTAGCAATATCCAGTGGAACCCTTACCGGATTTTTTGCAGGTATATTTGGCATAGGCGGGGAGATAAATGCCGTAACCTTGAGTGCTTTCAACCTGGAAAAAGCTGTTTATGTTGCAACTGCTGGCGCTATAGCTTTTATGATCGACTCTACAAGGATAGTGACGTATATCCTGGGAGGTACGAGACTTGACCCTATCCTTATATCAGGCTTTTTGATCTTCATACCTATCTCTTTAATTGGGGCAATGATCGGGAAAAGAGAAATTGAAAAAATACCCCAGGAAAAATTCAGGACTTTTGTGGCAGTTTTCATATTTCTATTCGGTTTGAAACTGGTGTTATTCCCTTAACTTAACGACAGCCTTTCTTCTGATGAATGCAGATCAGGTATGACAAAAAAAATTTTCCTGCAGTTTTCAGTCGTTAGCTACCAAATTAAGTAATTAACCATTAAGACCTTGACCATTAAGACCTGAGTTTGCTGAAAAATTTTTGATTTTTATTTACCTTTATTTACCTCGAAATGCGAGGAGAAGTGCTATCAGAACCGAACCTGCAAATCCAGCCAGTCCTACCCAGGAAAAAACACCTCCATTTAACAGTATGTAAGTTGAGACAATAAGCAGGACAGCCAGATAGAGTTCTTTTGAAAAAGTAGTTTTCCTTGTTTCCTTCTGCTTTAAGAAAAGAAACTTATCCCCCATTCCTTCCATTTTATCGGTGACTTCTCGAATTGCATCTCTCAATTCAGCCTTTTCGTCCATAGGCTCGGTGGAAAATTCGATGTGAAGAGCGGTACCTTTTGGAGTATTAAGCTTTTTATAAGCGTCCATCAGCACAGGAATAGCAATGGTTTTAATATTGTATTTTGGATCCAGTTCCAGGCAGACTCCTTCGATTAGCAGGATCGCCCTCTGCAGAGTTGAGAATTCTCCCGGCAACCGAATATCGTATTTCAAACCGAGCTTTGCATAATTGTCACTCTGCCTGCCTTCAAGCCCGTAGTTCTGGTTTGCAATCAGGCTATCCATATCTTTCCTGAGCCTGCGAATATCCACATCTCGCACATCGGCGCCCCCTATTTTCAGGAAACCCTGGGTTGCTCCTTCCACATCCCTGTTATTGATGGCATAGTAAAACTTCAGCATATTTTTTTTGAGCTCATCATCGATGCTGCCTACAGCCCCGAAATCGATGAAAGCAATGGTATTATTTTCCTGAACCAGCATATTGCCACCGTGAGGGTCAGCATGGTAAAAGCCGTCTATATAAACTTGTTTAAGATAACTTTTAGTGATGATACGCGTATATTCAGATTTCTTGCTCTGGGGCACAGGCATATTGGTTATATCCTTAATCTGAGTTCCCTTTATGAACTCCATTGTAAGGACATTGGCTGAACAGTAGTCGGGATAGATCCTGGGCACAGACACGTTTTTTACGTTTTTGAAATTGTCCTCAAAACGCCGCATATTGACGGCTTCGGTTCTCAGGTCAACTTCGCGGGTAAGCATCTCCCTGATCTCCAGCGAGAAAGCATCGATATCAAAATTACTTCCGAGGCCGAGAACCTTTATCATAACCGGCCTGAAATCATCCAGGATAGAAAGGTCGATATTTATAATATCAATTAGATTCGGGCGAAGGATCTTTACAGCAACAGTTTTGCCTTCCAGAACTCCTTTATAAACCTGCGCAATCGAGCCACTGGCAATGGGCTCCGGATCAAAGCTGTCAAAGATTTCAATAAAAGCTTTTGCTTTTCTCTCCCGGGAAGCTTTAAGCTCTGCATCTGTTTTTTTTCGTTTTCGTTCCTCAAGTGTCTCAAATTCGCAAACACAGGCAAGGTCAAGGGATTCAGCCATCTCCTCAAAAGGTATCGGCTTAACCTTGTCCTGAAGGTTTGACATTTCTATAACATAAGGATGCGGAACAAGATCAGGCCGCTTGCTCATGGTCTGTCCAATTTTGATAAAAGTAGGCCCAAGATCTTCGAAAGCTTTCCTGAGTTTTATAGCCGTCTGCCTGTTTTCTAGATCAAAAGTACAGGTGCACTCAGGATTTGAAATATAATCTGTGCGTAGATCTCGGTAGAGTTCCGGAATAAGGTTGTACTTTAAAAGAACCCTCATAACCTCAAGGTAACGCTTTGTTTTCCCCAGCATCCATTTATAAATGGTATTATTGCTTAAGAGAGTTTCTTTAAAGTTATTGTCTCCTGAGCTGATTTCGCAGACTCAAAACTATTTGAGAGTCCAATACATAACACAACAGCAAGCGACGCAAAAGAGTAAACCTATAGCAACTTCCAGAAAGATACGTAGACATAATTTACAGATATTTTGTTAGATAGCCTCCTATGATTATATATGATTATTACAGGACCTTTATTACTCTAATTTATCAATTGTTTAGATCCATTTTAATATATCAGGAATTGGTTTTTGCAGTCTCAGTAGTTCCTGTCTCAGTAGTTCCTGTCTCAGTAGTTCCTATTTGTTAACCTTTAACAGGCAATAAATTTTTTATACTGTGTTCAACTAAGTTCATTATTCACGAAATTCTAAATTTCTAGGAGTTCAGGTTGGGATACAACAGCTAACACAGCTAGAATAGAATTCTTTGGTCAAGATTTCTTTTTAAGAGAAGTTGGGGGACAGTTTACGGTTACTAAATCTACAATGGACTTCTTTGGTCAAGCTTTCTTTTTAAGAAAAGTCGCGGCTAACAAAGCTCCAGAACCTGTCAGTCCGATTAAAACTGACGAATCCGCAGTTATTTCTCTTCCTTTCAGGCTCACGGTTTCAGGTATCCTTTTTGCTGTAATTTTACTTCTTTCCTTCGTTTATCTCTATGATTTTCTGGACGAGGCAAAGGAAAAAGCAGCTCTGGACGAAATTTCAAGGCTTACGGTTGCTGCCGAACAGCTCTCCTTGCGTGGGAAAGGAAGTGAAATTTCCCTGGAGCTCATGCTGCCTGAAGGTGTGAACGTGGATTTAGGGGCTCTTCCTGGCAGACAGGACAAATGGCCTGCAGATGCGAACAATTACTGCATCCACACGGGAGAGAAAAGCACTTTCTATTATTCGGATGCCTCTTTCTCAAACCCTGAACTTAATGGATCCGTATTCCTTGGTTCAGGCAGGCACAGGCTTTTGCTCTCAACAAAGCTTGAACCAAAGTCCGAAAGGCTATTCGTGATTATTTCCGAGAAATAAAATCTTAATAAAATTTGATACTTAGGAGAAGATCTTCTGTGAGAGATTTTGCTCGCGATGACTCTGCATGGGCCGACTTTTTGATTTCAAAAGCGGCTCTAATTCTTGCAAGCGTTGTCCTTTTTGCGGCACTCTTTAATCTGGTTGCCAGTTTCAAGGAGCTTGAAACCCGGGAGAAGCTTGATTTTCTGGCCCTGGACTTTAAAACTGCAGTAGATGAGGTGGGATCGGGCAATTCAGGGTCAGGTAATTCAGGAACAGGTAGTTTAGGATCAAAAGGTTCAGGATCAGGTAATTCCCTGGCCGGAGCTCAAGAGGAATTTCAGGGGGAATTTCAGAACGGGTCCCAAGATGAATCTCACGAATCTTCCTATTGTTTCAGTGAACAGGAAATTTTCAGGGATTTGCCTTTTGCGGGAGATATAAAGGTAAAGGTTTCGGGAGAATACGTCTGTCTGGAAGCCGAGTCCGAGGAACAGAGTTTCAGGGCTGTAAAACCCTTCGCCTTCAAGGTTTTACCTCTTAACGAATCTAGTCTACACGAAAAACTCAGTGTGGAATTTGGGCCTCCAGGTGACGAGGAAACTCCCCTTATAGCCAATTATTCTGAAATTGGGGCTTTCCTCCAGGCATTGGGGATTGAAGAAGCAGTCCTGAACCCGAGTGAAAATATCTCATTAAAGAAAGAATTCATTTATGTGAGGGATGAGGAGGGGGTATCTTCTTTTGGCTGCGTTCTTGTTTATCAATAACTCATTATTTATCAGTGATCTGCTCGAAGCTCTACTCAAAAAGCGGCTCACAGCTACAGCTCGGCTCAAAGATACTTTAAAACCTGTGAAAAAAACGTGTGTGTTAATGTCCAGAGACGAAAGTGGGGTGCTTGAACCTCATACCGATCTACTCTCCGTAGCCCTTGCAGTGATAGGTTTTATGGTTTTCGCAGCCCTGATGTCACAGACCTACCTTGGATATGAAGACCGTTCATTTGCTCTTGAAAATTACGAGACCGCGTCTCTTCTTGCCGAAAACCTGGCAGATGCTCCTGCCCTGGAAGCCGAAAACTCAGGCTTGCTTTCGGCAGCTTCCCTTGACACACTTTCGGGCCCGAATGGGGCTAGTGAAAGAGCAAAGCTTTTTGCAGCTTTTTCAGGAAATTACCAGTTTCTGGTCGAGGTCCGGACAAAAGACGGTCAGTGGCACTGGCGGATCAAACCGGAAAATGCCGAGTCTGATGCTTTTGCCGATGACCTGGAAAAAGTTGCAGCCTCTGTGCCAGTCGTTATTGAACTGAATCCTGCTGAATCGATCACTGGAACCCTTACTGTCGTGATTTATAAGACAAAATGGAACTGAAAAAGAGATCTGTAAATGAGAAAAACTGGATCGAAGTTAGAATAATCGCATAGAAATTAAAGATCCAGATAACATTTTGAAAAGTTATTTGGAAGTTGAAGAATCACATAGAAGTTCAAAAAGCCTCGTGAAAGCTCAAAAAACTGGATAGAAGATGGAAATTAGAATAAACCTGAAAATGAGAAATACGGCACAAAAGTGAGATAAATTGCATGAAAGAGAAGAGAACCGGAGAGTCCATAAAGAGGAGCAGAGAATTAAGAGTAAGAGAACAGGATCAGGTAAGATATCCAATAGTTCCTGAAATCCCCTGGCAATTCCCAAAGAAAAAAGGTACGCTGATTGCGGAATGCTCTGGTTATTTCACGGTTTTTGATGCCCTTTTTTTACTTGTCCTTATTTCACTTGCAGGTATCCTGTTAATGCCTTCCATGCAGGCAGAAAAACAATATTGTGCATCCGGATATGTTACTTCTTCGGAATTTGATGTTTATCTGCTTGAGTCGTTGCTTTCCTGTAAACTTGAGGACTTCGAATACGAAATCTCTCCTCTTGCAGCTCTTAATATCTCAATACCTGAAAACTCGGTTGTGGAAAATTCTTCTCATACTCTCTTCTGGAAAGAACAGAAACACAGGACTTTTGCTGATCTGGTTGCGGAATATCTTGCGCTTTCCCTTGCGATCTCAAATAATGATTCATTAGTTTTCCTAAACCCTCTTGCTGCGAACTATTCTTCCAGGAATAAGGAGACCATTTCGGCATATCTGGATCAGAAAGCCGCAGGAAGGTTCTCTTACAGTTTTGAGGCTTACTGGCGCCCTGTAGAAGTTTTTCCTGTACAAAGTGAACTTATTATTGGGGAAGAGCCTCCTGCAAACGCAATCCGACAAAGTACAAAGCTTTCCTTGCCTTCTTACGCCAGCCCTCCGTCAAAAGCTGCACTGCTTGATTCTGTTAACGACTCCGTGCTTGAAACTTCCATGAACTCCTCAAATGAAGAAGCCAGCAAGATACTCTTCCAGGCTTTTAATGCTTCACTTGACGCAGCAGCTCTGGAAGGTGCAGAGGTACTTACCGGGCTGCTCTTCCCATCGGATTATTTTGGGTCGGGTTTTGGGGAGGAAAATGAGGAATCTTTCCAGACCCTGATCTACGGGATCTCTGAAAATCCTGTAGATATAAAGTCCGGGGAAGAGGCTTTTGCGATATATTTTTCAGATTTATTTAAAGCCGGGTTCCCTGTTGATTCCGAAGCCTTTTCTGAAAATGCATCAACAACTAACTTCTCTTTGCTTGAAGACATGATGACAGAGTATATAAAAAGTGAAATTCGAAGCGAGCTTGAAGGTGAATTCTCAGATGAGGTCAACGAAACGGTTTATTCAGTTCTTGAAGCTGAAAACTTTTCAGAAGCCCGTGCTCTTCGCGATGCGCATATCGAGTCTGTTTACAGGCAGATAAATCCAGGTGGGGCGCGAATAGTTTTGAGCTTCTGGAATTCTGCCTCATGAACCTGAATAGCTTCTGGAATTCTGTCTCATGAACCTGAATAGCTTCTTGAACTCTACATCGTGGACCTGGATATACACTCAGATAAAATATGCTTATGGAAAACGTTTACCACTGAAACTTTTCAATATGAAAAGAGCCAGACGCTCCCTGTCCCAACACAAAATATATATGTTATGGTGCGTTCTCTAGTGATGTTTTTACCGAAAAACTCATGCTTTTCCAGGGCTTCCTGAAAAGCCACGCAGCAGTTTGCTGTGGCGGATTAAATCTCCCGATCGATGTGTTGGTCCGTTATAATCGGTAAAGATATAACTTCAGCCCGAAGAGCTCTCTTCAGGTTATCGATCAATTGATATCAGGAGAATTATTATGGCAAAAATGCATACCAAAAGAAAAGGCAAATCATCTTCCACCAGGCCTATCAGAACCGAGCCGCCTGAGTGGTGCAAGATCGGCGCAGAAGAAGTTACTACAATCACTCTTGACCTCTGGAAACAGGGTGTCTCCACTGCCGAAATCGGAATGACTTTAAGGGACCGTTATGGAGTTCCTGATGCCAAGCTTATCACAGGCAAAAAGATCACAACCATTCTTAAGGAAAACAACGTTTATCCGAATGTTCCGGAAGACCTTACCAACCTGATTGTGAAGGCTCTGAGGCTCAGGAAGCATCTTTCTGTTAACAAGAAAGACGTCCACAACAAGCGTGCACTGAACCTTACTGAATCCAAGATCAGAAGGCTTGTTAAGTACTACCAGCAGGAAAAGGTACTTCCAAGAGATTGGTTCTACAAACCTGAAACTGCAGAAATGATGATTACCAGGTAAAAACCTGGAAATCTTTCTCTGGTCGGTTTTGCCTCTCTGGCAAACCGCGCCGCTATTTTAAAATCTACTTTTACTCTTTTCTTTGTCTTTTTACTCTTTTCTTTTATCTTAATTCTCTGATTACTTTTGAAATTGTTATATGCTTTTTTTCTTGAGAGAATTCCTTACTTGTTGCTGGTTTTTACAGGTTATGTACAAGTGCAACTTCTGGATTTCCGGGAACCACACAGCGCATACCTGCAATCTCCCCGATAATTACAGGCAAACCATACACTTCCTCGATAACCTGAGGTGTAATTACCTCGGCGCCCCCTTGCGCATGAACTTTCCCTTCTTTCAGGAAAATAAACCTATCTGCGTACCTGAGGGCCTGGTTAAGGTCATGCATTGTCATTATGGCTGCAATTCTGTGCTCAAGGACAATCTGCCTGATAATAGCCAGAATTTCAACCTGATTTTTCATATCAAGGCTGCTTGTAGGTTCGTCAAGAAGAAGGACTTTTGGTTCCTGTACGAGTGAACGTGCAATTGCGACCTTCTGGAGTTCACCTCCGCTCATTTCATCGATATATGAAAGGCGAAGTTTTTCCATGGAAAGTAACTTGAAGACGGAATCGACTATTTGAAGGTCTTTTTCGGTGACGTCCCATTTGATATGTGGCCGCCTTCCGAGCAGGACTGCATCAAAAGCTGTCAACCTCCCGGTTTCCACCCGCTGGGGAACATACCCAACAAGGCGTGCGATCTCCATTGTTCCCAGGTCAAAAAGGTTATTTCCATCAAGATGAACTGTTCCTCCTTTAGGGCGGAGAATTTTGTTAAGACATTTTAAAAGTGTAGTCTTGCCAACCCCATTGGGCCCAAGGATTGCTACAATTTCTCCTTCCTCGATGGAAAAGGCTATTTCATGGAGAATTTTACGGTTGCGATACAAAAATTCAAGTTCCTCTACTGAAAGTATCATCGTTTGTACCCCTTAAGAAGTAAGTATATGAAAACAGGTGCTCCCATGAAAGCAGTAAGAATAGATACGGGAAGCACATATGGCGATATTATAAGCCTTGCTGCAGTGTCTGATGCCAGAAGCAGGATTCCTCCAAACAGAGTAGAACCGGGTATCAGGTATCGCTGGTCATCCCCTATGACCCTTCTGACCATATGAGGACAGACCAGTCCTATAAAACCTATTACCCCAAGAAATGCAACAATCACTGCAGAAACCAGGGCTGCGATTACCATGCCTACTAACCTTGTCCTTTCTACATTGACACCAAGACCCTTTGCGGTCTCATCGCCTGCATCTATGGCGTTGTAGTTCCAGCAATTGGCAATGAAGAATATAATTGCAAGCAGCACAACACCAGTCATCATCTCAAGTTCCGTCCAGGTTACTCTTCCTACATCGCCAAAAGTCCAGAAAACGACTGCTGCAAGCTGGGTATCATCAGCAAAGTACTGGAGGAATGCCGTGCCTGCGGTAAAGAGAGACGAAAGCGCAACTCCTGCAAGTACCATTACCTCAGGCGAAGCCCCCCGTATACTCGAGATTAGCAGGATCACTCCGGTCGCAAGTAGGCAAAAGAAAAGGGCTACCGTTGTTGTCAGGTAAGGGTTGTTAATTGTCACAGCATTTGCAACTGTAGACTGCATTTTTCCGGTACCGAGAACCACAACAGACACTGCAGCTCCGAAAGCACCGGCATTTGAAATTCCAAGTGTGAAAGGAGATGCAATGGGATTACGCAGTATAGACTGCATCGCAACTCCTGCAACCGAGAGTCCGGCTCCTGCGACTATTGCAGCCAGGGCTTGAGGGAGCCGGATGTTCCAGATTATTAAATCCCATTTTGTAGAAACGCTGTGCCCCGTTATGGTTTGCAGTACTTCATAAGGCGGTATTGTCACCGCTCCTACCGAGATCGAGTAAATAAGCATAATAAAGAGGAACAGAATCCCCCCCATTATCCAGAAGTATTTTCTGCGTATATATACAAGATAATCTTCAGGAACTGCTCCTTTGGCGAAATGCACCTTTTTATACCCTCCATCTTATTGCAGAATTTGTTTAAAGCACATATTACTGTAATGTCCATTCAGATCTGAAAATACAGGTTTACCAACGAAGAAAGTGTATATCTCGTCAGCTTTTGCTTCCGGATCGATATCTTTAAACCTGTCCGGATAGAGCACTTTTCCGATAAAATAAGAGTTTGCAAGTACGGAATCATAGTTGGTGCTGTAGAAGTTGTAAGGGATTACTCCATAGACCTTTTTGTTCTTCACAGCCGAAAGTCCTGCGAGAGATGTATCATTCTTCAGTTCTCCAATTGCACCTTCGTTACCAAGCTGGAGGGTGCCAACATCGATAAATATATACTCGGGATCCCAGTCTACGAGTGCTTCCTTAGCAATATCCGCATGTTCTACGCCCATTCCGGCTGCAACATTCTTTGCATTTACCCAGAGGAATGGCGCGTAAGCAGGTTCTGTAGCAATAATTCCATGAGCTCCAGCCATACCGACTCCTCCAATATAGACATTTTTTCTTTCAGATTCTGGAATGTCGGCAGTCCTGTTTTCCAGGTCTTGCATTGTAGCATTGATGTAATTGATTACTTCCTCTGCTCTTTCCTGTTTGCCTACTGCCTTGCCCATTATCCTCAGAGAGCTGTACACTTCAGCTTTTTGTGTCTCATTATTCAAAGACCCGTAAGGGAATGCAACCACAGGGATGCCGGTTTTGTCCTGAAGGGTATCGGCTTCAGTGGCAGTAGGTGCCGCTGCCTGTCCAATCATACTGGCTTTCAGAATAACCTGAGGGTTAACTTCAATGATTTTCTCCGGGTCATCATTGCCCCTGGCCTCTCCAATCAGAGGATAGTCTTTGAGCTGGGGATTCGCATATACATAAGGGCGACCCTCGTTTTTGTTTTCTTTTTTCTCCATGCTGTCAACCCCTACTACGTATTCCTGAGCTTGCAGGTATACGAGGTAGCGCAGGCACCCGGCTCCTGAGCAAACAACTCGTTCCGCATTTTCAGGTATGGTGACTTCCCTGCCAAACCCGTCCGTGATTGTAGACTCTCCAGATTCTGCTGCCTTATCGGCACCTGAAACTCCTGAAGCTTCTGATGAAGCAGATCCTTCCTGATTCTTATCAGATGAGGACTTGTCCGCACATCCTGAAGCCACTACCAGGGCAGCAATGAGCAATCCTATAAAAGTAATTTTATATATATTATTACCATAATTTAACTTCATGTTACATTCCTTTATGATCAAAGAGTAAAAGTATTACATAAAATTAACTAAATTTTCTTAGTTAATATCTAATCTGATGAATTTTTTAGAAATGATGAGCTATTGTAACTTTTAAAGTAAGATAAGGATAAACTTATGCTGTAACCTTAACCGATTTGCTTTTAATTATTGAATATGAAAAACTATGATAATGGCTGTTTTTTGGTAGATCAATGCCTTTAAAAAGTTAACTCCGTGAAAAATTGATTCAGTGCAACCGGAACAAAAAAAGATAATAAAATTATAAAAATAAAATAAAAACACGACAAAATAATATAATAAATAATTCAAAAATATATAAAATTATATGAAGTAATTTTTGAGCAGACTCCATAACTCAAAATTACTTCACGCAATCTTTCGAAACTACCGATTGGTAATAAGAACTTTTTTATACCTCAATTACAGTGGAATCGATTTGAACCCAAGGTTGTCGTACTGTTCATTAATTTCAGAGAACACGGGTTTGCCAACGAAGAATGTATAAATTTCGTCGGCTTTTGCTTCCGGATCTATATCTTCAAACCTGTCCGGATAAAGCACTTTTCCCACAAAATAAGCATTTGCAAGCACAGACTCATAGTTGGTGCTGTAGTAGTTGTATGGAATCACTCCATAGACCTTTTTATTCTTTACAGCTGAGAGCCCTGAGAGAGATGTATCCTTCTTAAGCTCTCCAATTGCTCCTTCGTTACCAACCTGGAGAGTGCCGATATCAATAAATATGTACTCTGGGTCCCAGTCTACAAGTGCTTCTTTAGCAATATCCGCATGATCTGCACCCATTCCGGCTGCAACATTCTTTGCATTCACCCAGAGGAATGGTGGATAAGCAGGTTCCGTTGAGATTATTCCATGAGCTCCAGCCATGCTCACACCACCAATATAGGCAGTTTTTCTTTCGGATTCCGGAATGTCGGCAGTCCTGTTTTCCAGGTCTTGCATTGTAGCATTGATATAATTGATTACTTCCTCTGCTCTTTCCTGTTTGTCTACTACCTGACCCATTATCCGGAGTGAACTGTATATTTCAGCTTCCTGCTCTTCGTTCTTTAAAGAGCCGTAAGGGAACATGACAACAGGAATGCCAGTTTTGTTCTGAAGCGTATCGGCATCAGCACCATTGGTTACTGCCGACTGGCCACTTGTGCCGGTTTTCAGGATGACCTGGGGACTGATGGAAATTATCTTTTCAGGATCATCGTTGCCTCTGAATTCCCCAATCAAGGGATAGTCTTTAAGCTGAGGGTTTGCAAGAGCATAGGGACGACCTTCAAACGCGCTTTCCTCTTTCTCTAAGCTATCAACCCCTACTACGTCGTCCTGAGCCTGCAGGTATACAAGATAACGCAGGCA
This sequence comes from Methanosarcina barkeri str. Wiesmoor, assembly GCF_000969985.1. Lineage (GTDB taxonomy): Archaea > Halobacteriota > Methanosarcinia > Methanosarcinales > Methanosarcinaceae > Methanosarcina > Methanosarcina barkeri_B. The sequence continues at coordinate 3,728,388 of NZ_CP009526.1, forward strand.
TCCGGCTCCTGAGCAAACAACCCTTTCCACATTTTCAGGTATGGTAACTTCCCTGCCAAACCCGTCCGTGATTGTAGACTCTCCAGATTCTGCTGCCTTATCGGCACCTGAAACTCCTGAAGCTTCTGATGGAGATGATCCATTATCACCAGATGTGGATTTGTCCGTGCACCCTGAAGTCACTACAAGGGCAGCAACGAGCAATCCTATTAAAATAATTTTATATAATTTATTATTATGATTAATCTTCATGTTACTTTCCTCTATTTTCAGAAAGCAAAAGTATTACATAAAATTAACTAAATTTTCTTAGTTAATATCTAATCTGATGAATTTTTTAGAAATGACGAGCTATTGTGACTTTTAAAGCCAGATAAGGATAAATTTATGATGTAGCCGTAACTTGCTTGCTTTTAATATTGAAAATGAATAATTATGATTAGCTGTTTTTTGGTAAATTAATGCCTTTAAAAAGTTAACTCCGTGAAAAATTGATTCAGTGAAATCGAAATTAAAATGAAAATATTATTAAATAAATATGATAAAAACACAACAAAAATAATATACAAAATAATATAAAATGTAATATAAAAAATAATATAAAAATAATATAAAAAATAATATAAAAAATAATATAAAAATATATAAAATTATATGAAGTAATTTTTGAGCAGACCCTATAACTCAAAATTACTCCCTGTAGTTTTTCGAAACTGCCAAATTGGTAAAACGAACTTTTATATACCTCAATCATAGCGGAATCTGTTTGAACCCAAGGTTTGCATGCTGTTCGTTCAGGTCAGAGAACATGGGTTTACCAATGAAGAACGTGTATATCTCATCAGCCTTTGCTTCCGGATCTATATCTTCAAACCTGTCCGGATAAAGCACTTTTCCCACAAAATAAGCATTTGCAAGCACAGACTCATAGTTGGTGCCATAGTAATTGTATGGAATTACTCCATAGACTTTTTCATTCTTTACAGCCGAGAGCCCTGAGAGAGACGTATCATTTTTAAGTTCTCCAATTGCTCCTTCATTACCAAGCAGGAGAGTGCCAACATCGACAAATATATACTCTGGGTCCCAGTCTACAAGTGCTTCTTTAGCAATATCCGCATGATCTGCACCCATTCCGGCTGCAACATTCTTTGCATTCACCCAGAGGAATGGTGGATAAGCAGGTTCCGTTGAGATTATTCCATGGGCTCCAGCCATGCTCACACCACCAATATAGGCAGTTTTTCTTTCGGATTCCGGAATATCGGCAGTCCTGTTTTCCAGGTCTTGCATTGTAGTATTGATATAATTGATTACTTCCTCTGCTCTTTCCTGTTTGTCTACTACCTGACCCATTATCCGGAGTGAACTGTATATTTCAGCTTCCTGCTCTTCGTTCTTTAAAGAGCCGTAAGGGAACATGACAACAGGAATGCCAGTTTTATTCTGAAGCGTATCGGCATCAGCACCATTGGTTGCTGTCGACTGGCCACTTGTACCGGTTTTCAGGATGACCTGGGGACTGATGGAAATTATCTTTTCAGGATCATCGTTGCCTCTGAATTCCCCAATCAAGGGATAGTCTTTAAGCTGAGGGTTTGCAAGGACATAGGGGCGGCCCTCTACTTCGCTTTTCTCTTTTTCTAAGCTATCAACCCCTACTACATCGTCCTGAGCCTGCAGGTATACAAGATAACGCAGGCATCCACCTCCTGAGCAAACAACCCGTTCCACATTTTCAGGTATGGTGACTTCTCTGCCAAATCCATCCGTGAGTGTAAACTCTCCAGATTCTGCTGCCTTATCGGCATCTGAAACTCCTGAAGCTTCTGATGGAGATGATCCATTATCACCAGATGTGGATTTGTCCGTGCACCCTGAAGTCACTACAAGGGCAGCAACGAGCAATCCTATTAAAATAATTTTATATAATTTATTATTATGATTAAACTTCATGTTACTTTCCTCTCTTTTTAGAGAATAAAAGTATTACATAAAGTTAACTAAATTTTCATGTTTGTTATTTATTTAAATAATTTTGAAGATATTAAACTCTTATAATTTTTGTATATTAATGCAGACAAAACTTAGATAAAACTTAGATAAAACTTAGATAAAACTTAGATAAAACTTAGATAAAACTTAGATAAAACTTAGATAAAACTTAGATAAAACTTAGATAAAACTTAGATAAAACTTAGATATAAATAAGATAAAGTGGAATTTAAATAAAAGTAAGATAAAACCAGAAAACGAGATGAGCTCGCGCCCGTCAATCTGGAAAAATTAGTATCCTGTTCGGCGCTTTTTCTACTTGCTGCTTTTTCTACTTGCTGCTTTTTCCTCTTCCTGGTGGATCGCTTGGATGGCTATACCGTAAAGTTCTTCCATTTTATGAGCTGACTCCAGGTGAATACTGACAGGAATTGAAGATACTCCTCACTGAACACGATTATTTTCCTAAAAAACCTGTTTTCGATATTCCGGTTTGCCTCCACTCAACGGCCTCTGATCCTTTTCTATTAATAGCCTGAATTTTATGATTTTCCTGTCGCTTTTATCTCCGTTTTTATAGTTTAGATTTCTATCAGTCTCCTCTCTCTTTATTTTATTATTTTACTGTTTTACGATTTCCAAGCTCATATCTATCCATCTTGATTTATGGATAAGGGAGCCCATCGAGATGACATCTACTCCTGTTTTTGCATAACCTTCAAGGTTTTCCTGGGAAATTCCTCCGGATGCCTCCACAATAACTGAGTTTCGAAGTCCTTTTCCGCTAAGTGTTTTGAGGGTTTTTTGGATAGCTTCAGGCTGCATATTGTCCAGCATTATAATATCAGCTCCCAGTTCTGCAGCGAGCACAGCGTATTCTACAGACTCAATCTCGACTTCTATTTTTCGAGTGAAGCTGGTTTTTTTTGCGGCTTTGATTGCGGCTTCTATTCCCATTAGTTTGAGGTGGTTATCCTTAATCATAACCGAGTCAGAGAGGTTGAATCTATGAGTATCTCCTCCGCCTGCAGCTACAGCCAGCTTTTCGAACTTCCTTATACCTGGAGTGGTTTTTCTGGTACAGGCCACCCTTGTAGTCACGGAATACTGCCTTACCGTATCCACACATGCCCGGGTAAGAGTGGCAATCCCGCTAAGGTGTCCGAGGAAATTCAGAGCCAGTCTCTCTGCCCTGAGAATAGATACTGCTCCTCCCTTTAGCCTGAAAATTATCTCTCCTTCTTTGAGGCAATCCCCGTCTTTAAGAGTAGTTTCGACCTGAATTCCAAGATAGCAAAAAATTGATTCGGCTTCTTTAATCCCCGCAACAGTACAGTCTTCTTTTGTGAAAATAATAGCTTCTGCAGGTTTGTCAGGCACAATGGTGCACGAAACATCATCGTACCCCAGATCTTCTTCTATAAAGCTTTCAACCTCTTTGATAAGCATAATTTCTACCCTAATATTTTATGTAGCCAGGATTTATAAGGGGTATGGACGTTTTGGTGTTTCTTCTCATTAAGAAAATAATCTCAACAGAAGGCTTTAAAAGAGAAAAAAGAATACAGTACCCGATCCTCAGTCTTTAAAGCCGGGGACCAAAATTTAAAGATCAAGGTTTATTGATCATTTACAGGAGCCTGAAATGCTGAAAATAGGAGTTATTGGTTGCGGATTTATTGGTGGACAGATTTGTAGGGCTATTGATAAAGGAGTTATTAATGCGGAGTTGTATGCGCTTTCCGACTCTTCAGAGAGCAAAGTCCTGGAACTGACAACTTGCCTGAAAAGGTACAGTCCTGCCTCAATGACTATTGAGGAACTACTGCAAAATGTGGACTTTGTTATAGAAAGTGCCTCTCAAAAAGCTGTCAGGTTAATAGTACCGCAGGCTCTTGAAGCTGGGCGCGATGTGATGGTTATGAGTGTAGGCGCTCTTGCGGACGAAGAACTCAGAAAAAGACTCTTCAGACTTGCAGAGCAGAATAACTGCAAGCTCTATTTCCCTTCAGGCGCAGTTGCTGGCATCGATGGAATAAACTCTGCCTCAGCGGCAGAAATCTTATCAGTTACCCTTACTACCAGAAAACCACCTATGGGCCTTGCTGGGGCTCCCCATGTTGAAGCTCTGGGAATTGAGCTTGAAACAATCGAAAAAGAAACCCTGCTTTTTGAAGGGCCTGCCTCGGAAGCAGTTAAAGCCTTCCCCGCAAATGTGAATGTTGCAGCCACAATAAGCCTGGCGGGCATAGGCTTTGAGCGGACAAAAGTAAGAGTAATCGCTGACCCTACTCTGTCCAGAAATGTACATGAAATAACTGTAGAAGGCGAATTTGGGAAACTTTCCACAAGAGTCGAAAACCTCCCCTCCCCGGAAAACCCGAAAACAAGTTATCTTGCAGCCCTTTCTGCAATTTCCACCCTGAAAAAGATTCTGAGCCCGGTCCAGATCGGAACATGAATTGACAAAAATACTTGAAGTTAAGATATTATATTATTTTACTCATAAAGTAAAAACGCAATATATCTTACTGGTTCATTGAGCGAAAGAGCAGAGATTTTTACTTATAAATTAGTCCACTTGAGCGCAAGCGTGGCACCACTTGACTACGCCGACTAGATCGTTTCCAATAAACTTTTTTTGACAAGGTTTGCGCTCAAGCCTTTTTGACAAGAATTGTGCTCAAGCCTTTTTGATAAGAATTGTGCTCAAGCCTTTTTGACAAGAATTGCGCCACAACCGTTGAGCTGCAACAGTTGCGCCGTTTGATCACGCCGACAGGGTTTAGGGATAAGGTCAGCAAACCTAAACTTTATTCAGGATTTTCGATCAAACCTTTTTTCAAAAAGCTTGCAGGCAAGCAGTTTTTTAAAGACTTGCAGGACTCAGGTGGCAACTAGGAGGCTCACAAAAAATACAATTCACAAATATTATTCACAAATATTATATAGTGCGGGAGAGTTAAGCACGTAAGCTTTCCGGAGCAAATGGCATGCGTGCAAAAAGAGCGCGCTGGATGGAATTTCCGTCGTTGCACTCCTTTTTACGTTCACTAGCCTGTTAAAATCTTACATTTAAACTGGTTATTTTAAACTTGATCTTCAATCTCATACCCGGATCTCTATTTTCCGGACTTTATTCCAAAAACTTATGGTGATTCCATGCAGCAAGCAGAGTTAATAGAAAGGATCAAAGAACTCAAAATAAAACGAAATGCAGTTATTCTTGCTCATTATTATTCCCGTCCTGAGGTTCAGGATATTGCAGATTTTGTAGGAGACTCTCTGGGCCTTAGCCAGGAGGCTGTCCGTCAGACTGCTGATGTAATTGTTTTTTGCGGCGTCCATTTTATGGGAGAAAGCGCTGCAATTCTATGTCCTGATAAAACGGTCCTCCTGCCGGAAATTGATGCCACCTGCCCTATGGCAGACATGGTGGATATTGAAGGTCTCAGGAGAGAAAAAGAAAAGCATCCTAATGCCGTGGTGGTCTGCTATGTTAACAGCTCGGCTGCGATCAAGGCCGAGTCTTACATCTGCTGTACGTCTGCAAATGCCGTTGAGGTGGTAAACTCTCTGGAAGCTGAGAAGGTTATTTTTGTGCCTGATAAAAATCTGGCTGCTTATGTCGAATCTCGGACTGACAAAAAAATTATACCCTGGGAGGGACACTGTCCAACGCACCATCAGATCCTGAGAGAGGATGTCCTGAAAATGAAGGAAAAGCACCCAGAAGCAAAGTTTATTGCACACCCCGAATGCCGCCCCGAGGTTCTGGAGCTTGCAGACCATATTGCAAGCACACGAGGGATGATAATGTATGCAAAAAACTCTCCTGCAAAAGAGTTCATTATAGGTACGGAATGTGGACTTCTTCATGGGTTACATAAAGCAGCTCCCGAAAAGAAATATTATTGCGTTTCGGAATTTGCCTGCTGCCCGAGCATGAAAATGGTTAATCTTGAAAAAGTCCTGGTCTCTCTTGAAAAAGTCCAGCACGTAGTCACTGTCCCATACAATGTGAGGACCAGAGCAAAAGAAGCACTTGACCGAATGCTCGCGGTAAAAATTCGATAAGTATCTGGTGTTTAAGATTTTGTGTGTAAGATTCACTTTATTTAAGTGATGGGAAAAATAATAAGAAGTAGGTGAGAAGAAAATCTCACATACTTTATATAACGTATGTTTTTCTCATATCTTTTTCTTAAATATGCCATATCCAACAAGAAGCATGAAAAGCGGTAAGGAAATTGCCATAAGTATCCTTGCTGTTCCCATTGGATTCTTTATCCTACTGCTATTATTTCCTGCATTTCCGTAAAGAGCTGCTTTTCCTTCGTTTCCCAGATTTCTCAGGGTTTCCTGTATTTTTTCAGCCCCATTGATATTCATTAGATTTTGCCCGGTATATTCCGTTATTGCAAAGAAGGAATAGCCAGGAGTTTCCGATTTAAAGTAAATATAATTATCATCTTCTCCAACTTTTTCCGTGTAAAGTGGCTGCCAGTTACTATCATATCTTTGAAGGACTACCTGAGTCTCACTAATATTATTATCTTTGATCCATGCCTTCTCAACCTTAAACTCTACAAACCCACTATTAATGGAAGTCGGAAGCCCTGCTCCACGATCTCCTACCCAGATATTCACATATTTATATACTGTGCCTTCAGGAGAGGTCTGGACAAGGGTGGATCTGTTTTTAAGTTCTTCTACAACTGTTGTTGTTTTTCTGAATGTTTTCTTAGGATCAAATTCAATATTTACAATGCACGTGGCATTTTTTGTAAAATCGAACTGGACAGGATAGCCACTCACGATACTCATGATAGAAAGTTCCTGAGCAGCAATATTGGTTGCTGGCTCGCTGGAAACAAGATTCATACCCGAACCACCAGAACCTGAACCACTAGAACCTGAACCACTAGAACCTGAACCACTAGAACCTGAACCACTAGAACCTGAATCCTCATTTCCAGTATCTGAACTCCCGTTATCTGAACTTGTGTTATCCGAATTTTGGGTATCAGAATCCCCACTATCTGAACTTGTGTTATCCGAATTTTGGGTATCAGAATTTCCATTATCTGAACTTACGGTATCTGAATTTTGGGTTTCTGAATTTCCAGTATCCTGATTTGTGTCTGAATTTCCAGTATCTGAATTTTTGGTATCTGAGTCACCGCTACCTGAGTCTGAATCTCCTTTGCTAGAATCTACGTTATCTGAATCGGAAGTTGAATTTTTATCATCCGAGCTAGTGCCCGAATTTCCATCGTCTAAGCCGGAATCAGAATTACCGGCATCAGGACTAGTGCTTGAATTTCCATTGTCTAAGCTGGAATCTGAATTACTATCATTCGAGCCAGAATCGGAATTTTTATCATTTGAGTCTGAATCTGAACTCCCATTATTTGGGCCTGAATCTGAATTACCATCATCTGGGCTAGTGTCTGAATTTCCATCGTCTAACCCTGAATCTGAGTTACTATCATTCGAGCCAGAATCTGAACTTCCATCACTTAAGTCTGAGTCTGAATTGCCATCATCTGGGCTATTGTTTGAATTTCCATCATCTAACCCTGAGTCTGAATTACCATCATCTGGGCTATTGTTTGAATTTCCATCATCTAACCCTGAATCTGAATTACCATCATCTGGGCTATTGTTTGAATTTCCATCATCTAACCCTGAATCTGAACTACTATCACTTGAGCCAGAATCTGAACTTCCATCACTTAAGTCTGAGTCTGAACTACTATCACTTGAGTCAGAATCGGAATTTCCATCACTTAAGTCTGAGTCTGAACTACTATCACTCGAGCCAGAATCGGAACTTCCATCACTTGAGCCAGAATCCACTTTGTCCGTGTCTGAATCTCCTGTATCTGAACTTCCGCTGTCTGAGACTGAATCTCCTGTATCTGAACTTCCGCTGTCTGAGACTGAATCTCCTGTATCTGAACTTCCACTGTCTGAGACTGAATCTCCTGTATCTGAACTTCCGCTGTCTGAGACTGAATCTCCTGTATCTGAGCTTCCACTATCTGAGACTGAGCTTTCGTTGTCTCCTAGAGCATGTACCATTCCGGGAGCCATTCCAAGGATTGTTAGCATTATCAATAATATATAAAATAGTGAATTACAAAAACCGGCTTTCATTTTTTATTTGCCTCCACCCACATGTCTGTAAGCAGAAATGTCTGGTACACAAGTAAGTTATTGACAAGTAACCATGTAATTTATAGAAACAATATCCAGGGGTTTACTTTTGTAGATTTTTCCCAATAAGTTGTTAGTCTAAAATTGTTAGTCTAAGATATATTTTTTGTTCCAAGCCAATGTTTTGAGTTTATGAATGGCAGAAGCAAAACATGATTTAAAGGTCAAGAATCACATTGATCACATCTGCCTGTCTCTTTGAAGCTGGCTAATACTTAACAGATATTAGAGGGAAGAACGGCAAGAAATAAACTTTGTTTTACTTAATATTATCCTTTCAATAAATATACTCATGAAATTGAGTGACATCATATATACAGTTTGAGTCTTCCTACCAAGAAGAGATCAATCAGATCAGCCTCTTGAGCTAAAACCGTTGCGCCGGTTGATCACGTCGGATAGAGTTTGAGGATAAGACTTTCAAACTCAAACGTTTCTCGGGGTTTTCGGTCAAGCCTTTTTCCAAAAGGGTTGCGGTCAAACCATTTTCCAAAAGGGTTGCAGTCAAGCCTTTTTTAATAAGACTCGCAATCGCACCCGCTGGGTGACCCAAAACGAAGTTTGAGTAAATCCACCCTTCTGAGATCGTTAAGAATGTAGCCTTTCTTGCCCATAAGTAGATCCGCTTGGTTCAACTTATTATCTTCATAATGATTCAACCCTCTTGAGCGAACGAAGTGAGCGAAAAGGGCACCGTCCTCCCGAGACGGGACTCGGGTGACGGAACTCAGGTGACGAGACTCTGGCAAGAAAATCCGATACCTTTAATACTTTATAATACTGCTTTGTTGTGATGTCTGCAAGCGTACGCACATATCTGGAGATTATGAGATACGAAAACTGCCTCATGGCAGGTTTTGCAGCTATAATCGGAACACTGATAGCTTTTAATATCCTGACATCTAATGCCCCCAGTTCTTATAGTCCTGGAGAATTCCCTTTATTTTCTTCAGTCCTTATATTCCTAGCTGTATTTTTGGTTGCAGGCGCAGGAAATGCCATTAACGACTATTTTGATGTCAGGATAGACTCAATAAACCGCCCTGATAGGCCTATTCCATCAGGCAGAATGAAGTTAAAAGAAGCCCTTTATTTCTCTTACACACTGTTTGCCCTTGGAACACTTCTGGCTTTTTCAATCAACCCAATTTGCGGGGTTATTGCCTTATTTAATTCACTAGTGTTAATTTTCTACGCAAAAACCCTCAAAGGCACTCCTCTTTTGGGAAACCTAAGCATAGGCTACCTTACCGGCTCAAGTTTTTTATTTGGAGCATCGGTTTTTGGACTTGAAGGACTCAAAGCCCTTTTTGTGCTTTTCCTGCTTGCAGCTCTTGCGATTACTGCCAGGGAAATTGTAAAGGACATTGAAGATATGGAAGGCGATAAAATGGAAGGGGCAGATACCCTACCTCTTCGGGTCGGGGCAAAAAAAGCAAGTTACCTTGCAGCACTCATAGGTTTTCTGGCCGTCATTTTTAGCCCTCTTCCTTACCATCTATCGATGCTTGGCCTGCGTTATCTTTATCTTGTACTTCTGGCAGACCTTGGGTTTCTTGCAGCGATCTACCAGCTTCTTGCTCGCAACAATCCTACGAAATCTTCTAAAATGTTCAAGATCGCAATGTTCTTTGCGCTCATTGCTTTTATTGCCGGGGTATAATTATTCCCGGATAAAACTCTTCTCAGCATACAGGACATTTTCCTGCAACAAGTTCCATGGAGAAGGCCTGTATATTCTCAAGTTCTTTTTCCATTACCTCAGCCACTTCTTTTTCTACTTCACTTGCAGACCCTTTCTTCATTATGAGCTGGGCAGTTGCAATCTGAGGCTGGTCGATTGGAGTTCCGATTTCACTCAAAAGCCAGACATAAACTTCGGAGATATCAGGCACCTCACTATAGATCCGCGCTGCAATCCTGTGGGAAAGAAGGTTGTAAACCTTTCCTGTATGGCTTACAGGATTTTTACCTGCGGCAGCTTCACTGCTAACAGGACGATTTAGCGGGATTATTCCGTTTACGCGGTTTCCACGCCCGACCTGCCCGCCATCTGCATCTTCCGCAGAAGTACCGGTTACCGTGGTATAAATCCCCTGCAGCCCCCTGCCCGGAATGTCCAGAGTATTAAGAGAAACTGTCGGTTTCAGACACATGCAGCCCTCAAATTCAGACCTTGCTTTTTCTGCAAACCCGGCAGTAAATTCCTCTATTCGGTTGTGCAACTCGATTTTCTTTTTAAAGTATGCTTCTTCTGACTCGACAAACCTATCAACAAGCGGCATTGCAACGGTCAGGTGCATATCTTCCCTATGCCTGAGCCCCATAACTTTTACGTCCTCTCCTGATTCCGGATATTCTTTTTTGAACTTTCTGGAGTTCAGGTATCGTTCGCATTCGAAAACAAGCTTCTCAGTGGGGCTGAGAGGGGCATATCCAACTGCTGCAGAAGTGTCGTTTGCCCCGAGGATCTTTTCTCCCCTTCTAAAAATATCCGTAAGTTCTGCAGAACCTCTTTTTAGCTCGATCTGGTATATTAGATTTTCAGGGTCCACAAAGCGGATATTATCCCGGAGCCATTGCTGCGCCGTATTGACCGCAAGCGCAGGAACATCGATTTCTATCCCCTGCGCTTCAAAAGTAGCCCTGTCCCCGATGATAAGTCTCATAGGGCTTACAACTCTGCCTCCTCCCAGTCTTCCCTCCACTTTCCCCGCAACAAGCATGCCTTTGTCTATATTATAGTGCAGGATACTCCCGAAAGTCTCAAGGTACTTCTGGCTCAGCTTTACTGAAATTTGTTCCATTATGGCATCACAGATATAGTCCGGATGCCCCAACCCTTTTCTTTCTACAACCTCAACTCTCTGGCGGTAAACTTCAGATGCTTTTAGTTCATCTATGACTATATTTCTCAACTCTTACCCCCCCAAGTCTTTAAAAGCCACAGTTTCCTTAAATACAGTTTCTTTAGATACAGTTTCTTTAGATACAGTTTCTTTAGATACAGTTTCTTTAGATACAGTTTCTTTAGATACAGTTTCCTTAGATACAGTTTCCTTAGATACAGTTTCCTTAGATACAGTCTCCTTAAAGCACGTTTTTTTAAAAGTACGGTTTCCTTAAAGGCATAATTCCCTTAAGGCCTGATAATAATTGATGTCTACTATTCCACTGAGACTCATAGCTCGATAGCACAGCCTGAGGGTAATTCCCCTTATTAAAACCTCAAGCCCATTACAGGACTAAGTTTCAAGCCTTTGATCTGAATAATTTCAACCTTCTCATCTGACCAAGTACCCAGATTTTTATTATTGGCTTCGCTTTCAGTTGTTATAAAGGCTTGAGAATCAAAGTCATTAGATAAATTCTATTTCTCCCGAAGATCCCTCTTTGCTTTTGTCTCGGTTTTCGTACTCTGGCTCATTTTCGTTTTCCGGAAGATGCTTCAGGTATTCCTGTATCATCATGGGAAAAACATTTGCAGGTACAAAGCGAACTCCAAGCTGTTCGGCCCACTTTTCAATCCCGTAATCGCTTGCAATTACTGCGGCATCAAGCTCCTTGGCAAGAATGAGAACATCAATATCAGGAGCACTATCAAGAATCCCATATCTCAGGGCGGCTCGATATTTGTTTCGGAATTTGCCAATGATCCCTCCAATTACTTCCCTCTCAACCTCTTCCTTATACTCTTTTTTCTTGTTTTGCGGATTTTCCATAAAGAGGCATTCAGTAGCTGCCTCCCATATCGCGTCCTCAGCTACTCCCATTCCCCGGTTAATTCTTTCCCGCATATAGGCAACGTATTCATGAAATATCTGAGAAGTTACGCTAACTCTATACCGGTCAGGAGATTTTTTTACAAGCCAGGTATCTATTTTAGCCACGACCTCCCTGTCACAGCCGTTGCGGCTTGCAAATTCGTACATCTCTTTATATACTGACGGATAGGGCACGTAGCAACTTATCCCGAAATGCAGACGAGCATCGGCTATCAGGTCAAGAATCGCTTTCATTCCCTCGCAAAGAGAAGCATAGCCCATAACCTCACGCGTCTGCAGGTCCGTTAATGCTGTAGTATCCAGCACAAATCTCTGCTTAAGCATTTTTTCGAACCCTTTTGAGTAATCTTCTTTATCGTCTTATGTATTGATCAAAGATGAATAAAATTCTTTGTTTTATTCCCTTTATTTTCTCCCTATTTAGCTTATTAAATTAGTAACTTCCTTTCTGTTTGCTTGATAACTTCCATTCTACTTACTAACTTTTATTATGTTTGCTTGACAACTTCCATTCTACTTACTAACTTTTATTATGTTTGCTTGATAATTTAAATTCTGTTTGCTTCACAACTTTATTATGACCATTAACTACTTTCATTCAGATTATTTACTATATTTTAATTTTTTTTCTGTTTTTGTGATCCGTCTTTTATTCAGGAAGTCCCTTTACTTTTTGATCAAAATCAATAACTGTATATAGTTTCAAGACCTATATTTTCATAGGGAAGTTTAAAACCAGAGACTAGAAAGCGGTTTAAAACGAATTTTTGTAAAGTGTCTTCTAATGTTGTTTCGATTCAAATGTGAAAAATATTTCCGAGAGGACATTGTAAAAAACGTTTCCTTGTTAATTTACATTGTTTGCTTTTCCATCTCTGGACCGATCTTCTCGATGTTGATATGCTGGCAAGCCAATGCCAGTAGGTAAAACACAGCTTAACGGTGTGAAAAATAGTCCGATTCGGCATGAGTATGGGTAATAAGCTAAAACTGGGGAATATGATTTGAGTGCAAACACGGAGACATTGAAGCCTTGTGTAGGCTCATCACAGGGTTTGGTGAGAAATCCTCTGGACACAGGAGGCAACACAATGAAGGAGCATTGTAATATTTGTGGTCGGGAACTGCTGGAAGATGTACTGGTTGTGGACACCAGCCTGGATATGAAACCAATAAAGTTCAAGGATGTTCACGGAGATAAGTCCGATCTGATATGCATTGAATGTGCAATTGATTCGGTTGAGAATCCACCTTTCGTATGTTCGAGATGTGGCCAGCCAATCGAATTTAATGAAAAATTCTATGTATTCAGGGAGGCAACCACAAAACCAGGCGGTCCCAAAATTGACTTTAAAGAACCATGTCTCGATGACAAACACATCTGCAGCACATGTTTTGGTGAGATCATGAACCCTGAGGGTGAAGAAAAAAGGGTCTAAATGAAAAAACCTTCTATAAACTTCATTCCCTCTTCCGAAATTTTGAACCCTTGGACTAAAATTGGGTTTCAGTTCCTGGAAAGTCTCGCCAAGAGAATACAGAACTGATTTTTCAGTTCTGTCACCCGCTTTTTCTAATTTTTCTTTGTTCCTATTGTCTTTCGTCTCTATTTGTTTTGAATTTCTTATTTAGAACTTCTGGCTTAAAAAAGTAATTTTTGAAAATTTTTTAAGTGGTTTGCCCACATATACGTGAACTTAATTTTATAAAGCATAAATATTAATCTTATAAAAGTAGATAATATTGACCTAATAAGCGCAATCTGATATACAAAATCTGAGGAACTGAATGATTTATTTTGAAATTTCTAACACTCAATTAATCTGTTCTGTGAACTTATTCATAACTTTGGGGGTAATCGATTGAACGGAAGCAATGTGATCGAAATCCAAGATACGACATGGGGAGAAGTGGTAGAAAGCTCCAAAAAGCCGGTTATTGTAATGTTCTATAGCCCTACCTGCCCTTATTGCAAAGCTATGGAACCTTATTTTATGAACTATGCAAGGGAATACAAAAACTCAGCAATTTTTGCCCGCGTGAACATTGAAACAAGTCCCTGGACTACTGAAAGGTACGGAGTTCAGGGCACACCTACGTTTAAGTTTTTCTGTCACGGAAGGCCTGTATGGGAACAGGTAGGCCAGATTTATCCTTCCATCCTGAAAACCGCAGTTGAAGATATGATTCATTACGGAGAAGAGTGTATAAGAAAAAGCACACCAGTTGGTCAGGATATTACAGGATACACTTGAATCAACCTAAATGAAGTATAGAGTATTTTTTTAGTTTTTTGAGCCCTCAATTTGGCTCTCAAGCTTTTGCATTTTCCAGTCATAATTTTTTCAGAGATTTTTCTCGTATAACTTCTTATTTACAAGTCCATATTCATCAAAAGCTGTCCTGAAGCTTGTGAGAATGCTAAGAGTTGTTCCAAGCAGGGTTGAAACATATTGTGCTATCATGATGGTAATCTGATACTTAATGGCAACTAGAGGACTTGCTCCCCCAAGGATCTGTCCTGTCATCATTCCTGGCAAAGTGACGATCCCCACGGATGCGATATTTGCTAAAGTGGGTTTTACTGCAGCCCTTAAACTTTTTCGCAGGTATGGTAGAACAGCCTCATACATGCCTGCACCAAGAGATAAGCTGTAAAGATAGCGGTTCTCGTTTCGCTTGATATCGCTATAAAAGTCACCTATCCCTACCACATTTCCTCGAAGAGAATTTCCAAGAAACATGCCTGCTATAGGGATCAGATAACGTGCGTCAAGGAGATTTTCCAGATTAATAACGAATTTATTGAAATATAATAGAACTGCCAGGCTTGAAAAGGCAATGGCTAAAATGATGGGCACAAAGAGTTTTTTTACATTAAGATCCACACTTTTTATTGCCGTATAGGACGCAAAGAAGATCATTATTCCTACCCAGGCCAGATTTAAAAGTCCGTTATTCAGATTAAAAATAAAGTTCAGAAAAATGCCTGCTAAAAATAGCTGGATTGACATCCTGAAGACAGCTTCCAGAGTACTTTTTTCGAGTTCAAGCCGAATTTTCCAGCTTATGAAAATAGGAATTGCAAGTAAGAAAAAACAGAAAATTAACGAGGTATAGCTAATGTCATAAATCGGCATTTTTTCAGTCTTCTTAAGTTTTGTTTTTTGTTTAGTTTTGTTTATTGTTTTATTTATTGTTTTGTTTATTGTTGGCAGTGTGCCTAATCTTCTGTGAATTTTACTCTATACCCCTATTCTTCTTTTTTGATTACTGCTCCATTACTATATACCTGTTTTCTGTAATCCATTCATCATATATATCAATAAGTATTGAGACTACCAATCTCAATACTGATTCCTGGTTCGGAAATGCTCCCACAACTCTGCTTCTTCTTTTTATTTCCTTGTTAGTTCTCTCCATCATATTTGTTGTCCTTATTCTTCTCCAATGACTCTGTGGAAACTGCATGTAGTTCATCACATCATATTGGAAATGTTCAAGAGTATCAGCTGCACTTTTATATCCCATATTATCCAGTTCCCTTATCAAATCCTGTAACTTCTGACGGCCTACCAATGCTTCTTTTATTTTCTCTGATACTTCTTTCTGTTTCTTTTTTGGAACCTTTTTTAGAACTTGTCTTATCAGATGAACGTGACACATCTGCCAGCTTGATCCAATAAAGGATTCTATAACTGCTTTTTGTATCCCTTTATGGCCATCAGAAATAACTAACTTTAAGCCTCTTAACCCTCTTTCTTTAAGGTCTTCGAATAGATCTTCCCGGAATAGAGAGTCTTCACTGTCTGCCAATCTTACTCCAAGAATCTCACGTAAACCATCATCTCTAATTCCAGCAACTACAAAAAGAGCTTTATTTTCATAATGGAGTCCATTTCTTACTTTAAGATAAGTCGCATCAACAAAAAGGTAAGGAATTTCGTGTTCTATTGGCTTTAAGAGAAATTCTTCAACTTTCTCATCAAGTTCTTTAGTAATTCTGGAAACAGAAGAAGCTGAGATTCTCTCTGCTCCTAAAGCAGTCATGATCTTTTCCACCCGTCGGGTGGAAACACCTTGAGGGTAAGATTCCGCTACAGCAGCTAATATGGACTTTTCAACCCTGGAACCCACTTTCCGCAGATGTACACAAGAATGCTATCAATTATCTCAATGTGGTAGTAAATTAAAAATTAGTCTATTCCGTGATTGACTATTTTGGACAATTAAGCAAATAAATTCTACATTTGTGTACATCTGCGGAATGTAGGCTGGAATACTTTTCAAATACTTGAGTTTCAAAAGGAAATTCACGGAACTGAGGCTTTAACAATTCAAGTTCTCCATATTTGGTAAGGAGAGTTCGGGGTTTGTAGCCGTTTTTACTGGCTTTTCGTGAATCAGTACGCTCATAACGTTGTGCACAAGATTGGAGGAGAGATTCCTCCTCCATAACAAGATTTAAAAACCAAGTAATTAGCCGACGAATTCCATCTTCCTGATCGACAAGATGATTTTTTATGAATGAGAATAGATTAACCATCGACTCTACATCCTATTTTTTTGTGGTGAAGAAAAAGGATACAGAGTCAATCATATTTTACAGAACTTTCGCTACACTGCCTAACTAGGTCTATAGCTATCCTTCTTCGCGTTTCCTTTCCATAGCCCGGGAATGTATCGCTGTTTGTATCTCATCTTCCCTATTTTCGGATTCATTTTTGTTCCTTTCCAGAAGCCAGGAATATAACGCATTTTGTGGTCACTTTTTTTTGTTTTTGGAGTCTCTACAGTTTCTTTCCATAATCCGGGAATGTATCGTTGTTTGTACCTGATCTTACTTATTTTTGGGTTCTCTTTTGTTCCTTTCCATAATCCGGGTACGTATTTTGGCTTGTGACCGGATTTATCGATTTTTGGAGTATCCGGTCTTCCTTTCCATAATCCGGGAATGTATCGCTGTCTGTACCTGATCTTCCCTATTTTCGGATTCATTTTTGTTCCTTTCCAGAAGCCAGGAATATAACGCATTTTGTGGTCACTTTTTTTTGTTTTTGGAGTTTCTTCAGTCCCTTTCCAGAGTCCGGGAATGTATCGCTGTTTGTACCTTATTTTCTCAAGCTTTGGGTTCTCTTTTGTTCCTTTCCATAATCCGGGTACGTATTTTGGCTTATAGTCGGGCTTCTCTGCCCCTGAAGTCTCTACGGTTCCCTTCCAGAATCCTGGCACATAACGCTGTCTGTACCTGATCTTACTTATTTTCGAATTTATTTTTGTCCCTTTCCAGGAGCCAGGGACATACTGGGATCTGGGGCCAGACTTCTCATTCATTCCGTAATTCTTTTTGACTTCAGTTTTTACTCTCTTTGTCGTTTTGCCAGCTTCTTCTTTTAGTTCATATCTCTTATTCATATCCCTAACATCTCTTTTTAATTCATTCAGTTTAACTGCGAAATTAGCGCATAAAACATTAAACTCGCTAGATTATAGATGTCAAACATATAAATAAATATTTCACAGTATTGCTTTATGGTTTTTCAGCTTCTTTGTACCAAATGGCATGCATTTTTACATGGTTGCATCCTGGCTCAACCATAACCCTAAAAGTCTCTACTAATTGTTTAGGTCTCCACTAATCGTTCTAGCCTCTACTAATCGTTCTATTTTGTAAGAATATGTTTCCAATCAAATTAAAATATATAAATAGAGTACAAACGATTTGTATTCTATACCCAAAAAATAAAAAAAGTTATCAAAAAAATGTAATAAAGTAGTGCCCAGTAGTTCGAACTTCTACATTGAAATCCTGAAACTGATTTAACTCAATTTTTGTAAATAGTTTTAATCTTGTTTTTCAGTTTTTTATTTCTAATATTTCCTGCAGTACGGAAGATCAGGAGATATCATTTTTTTCTCTAAGTTCGTTTGCTCTCTTTTCTGCTTCTTCTTTTGTCTGGAAAATTTCATTGGTGCAGTTACATTTTCGCATATTATGGTCGCAGTGGTAGATAATATACAGAATCTCAGATAAGCTGTCAGTGGGAACATAACTTAATTCGGTTAATCCCCTGCCTATACGAGTATAACTTTGCCCATCGATCTCTAGTTCTCCGGCATCTTTCAATGGATCATATCCAAAACATATCTCGCTGTCCAGTGCTATCTGCCATTCTTCTACAAAATAGTCAGGCTGGCCCTCAATGTAATCTTTCTCGCAATCCGAAGTACCAGTGCTTTTTAAGTACTCAAGCATGCTTTCATATACATCTATCGGCTTCACTTTTCCATAGTACAGGATGTTTATGTTCCTCATTTCCGTTTACCTCCATAACGATTTCGTATATTCTCATAAATATTAAATTTAAAAGAGAAACAGTTTTTTATTTTAATAGGATATCTGCAATAATCATATCGAAACTTTACTGGTATGCTTCTCGATTTCATAACTTGTTTTTTACCCACCTGCATGCATCTATTATTGCAAAGATCTGAATAGTAAAAAATGCGAATAGTCAAATAATATCTATTTTTATTCCTATGTTTTTACTTCTTTTGTATCTTTTTTACTTTTTTTTGCATCTTTTTTACTTCTTTTGTATCTTTTTTACTTCTTCCCTGTACTCTTTGACAAACTCCACATATTCTGCAGCGTTTTCTGCTATAGCTTCAATCTCGAATTTCTTAATTTCCCTTTTTACCTTCCCCGGAACTCCAATTATCAAACTGTTCTCTGGAAATTTCTTCCCTTCAGAAATCAGCGCATTTGCACCCACAATAGAATTTTTTCCTATCTCAGCCCCGTTCAATACTGTAGAGTTCATTCCTATAAGTACATTGTTTTCGATTCTACATCCGTGAAGCACAGCTCCGTGTCCTACAGTTACATCATTCCCTATCTGAACTCCATTCTCAGGATCAGCATGAATTACCACATTATCCTGGATACTTGTTCGGCTTCCGATTTTTATTTTATTCCTGTCTCCGCGAAGCACGGCATTAAACCACACACTTGAAAAATCCCATATTTCAATATCCCCTATAACATCTGCAGAATCTGCAATAAAAGCCGTTTCCGATATCTTCGGGCTTTTGCCTTTAAAGTTCATTATCATAATTATGTCTCCGTCTTTTCAAACATTATTTTTCTTATTATCCGGAAATTGATTTCATCTTTCGGTTTTAATTCTTTTATACAGGAAACTTTGCTCTCCATAAGCCTCAAAAGTTTAATTCAGACTTTTTATGAAGAAAATTGCCGTCAATAACAATGATATCTTCGCTTTATATTTTATAATAATCAGAACGCAGAACGATTAAGTGGAAATTACTTTGTTTCAGAATAAGGATCTCCTCTTTTTCTCAGTAATTACACTTTTAAGGCCTCTTGCTTTTGGGATTGTCTCAAAAGTGAATTTCACTAAATTCTTAATTAAACTGCATAACGGTAAATAAGGTATGCAATCACAAGGATTGTCAAAACAGAAAGGAAATTGTTCCCGGATTCTGGGTGTGTATTGTTTCTACTTTCTGGATTTTTTGATTGAAGTAAATGATCTATTATTAAAGAGATTGAAGGATCTGTTAAATGCTCTTTTCTCCTGTACTTGACCATGAGTGTGAAATGAATTAATGTTATAATAAAGGCCAGGATAAAAGTTGCAATACCTCCTATTGATATGTATCCCACTTGATCCAGGGTTCCAACTATCAAAAAAGATACAAAGTATACTGGAACTGAACGCCATAGTTCCTGTTCCACAATTGGGTCTCGGTTCATATTTCGGCTTCCTTTCTATTTTCAGTGACTTTCCTGCTCAATTTAGACTTATCTGGAATACTTCTATAAGTTATTGTTTTTCTCTGACTGCCTTATTCTTAAAACCTTTTCAACTTATTTTATTATTATATTGCAAATTTCTATAAGGTGATTTACTTTTAAACATTATTTAAAGTATTCGTAGATCTGTCTGAAAATGTAAACTGAATATATAGGCTGAAAATGGGCTGCGAACGAGAAAATGAAAAATAGGAAATGAAAAATAGGGAATGAAAAATAGGGAATGAAAAATACAGGACGAAAAATAGAGAACTAAAAGATAAAGTGAAGTAAAAATGATATAAAAATATAACGCAAAATGAAAAGGAAAAATAGAAAGTAAATCCGCTTAAATGAGAGGAAACAACTCTACGTTAAAACTCAATTCCAATAGTATTTTATCTTAAATCAATCTCAGCTAGTGCTGATCTTTAGCATACTCTGGGAATCGGGTCTCCGGCAGGTACATCTACAAAACGCATGCCACCGAAACGGTTTCTCAGGACCACTTCTTTCTTATCTGGAGTAACTTCTCCTATAACAGCTGCGTCCCTGCCGTAAGGGTGTTGCCTCAGGATTGAAAGCACTTCTTCTTCAAAGCCGGGTTTGACTCCAATAATTGCTTTTCCTTCATTTGCAACCTCAAGGGGATCCAGACCCAGCATCTCACAGGCTGCGGAAACAGCTGGTTTGAAAGGAATCCAGTCTTCTTCGATAAGAATGCCTGCTCCGGATTTTTCTGCCATCTCGTTCAGGGCGTTTGCAAGACCTCCGCGGGTCGGGTCTTTCATTGCCGTAATTACGGGTTTGCCCTCCGGAGTTCTGAGTTTCAGGAGGGGTTCTATGAGTTTCCAGAGTGGGGCTGAGTCCGAGGCAAGGTCGGTATCAAAGTCAAAACCTTCCCTGTGAGCCATAAGCGAGATTCCGTGGTCGCCAATAGTGCCTGTGACCAGAATTTTGTCTCCGGGCTGAAGTCCTGAGTCTCTTACAGGGCTATCCGTAATCCCCAGGCCTGCAGTGTTCAGGATAATCGAATCAAGCGCAGTTTTCTCCATGGTTTTAGTATCGCCCGTTATTATGGGTACACCAACTTCCGCAGCTGTTTTGTCCATTGTTTTAATAATTTCCTCAAATTCCTTGAGTGGAAAACCTTCAGGGACTATGACTGCACAGGTAAGGGCAAGGGGCTTTGCTCCCATAACCGTAAGGTCATTGACAGTGCCTGCAACTGCAAGCCTTCCTATATTGGTATTCGGGAAAAAGGCAGGTGTAATCACATGACTGTCAGTAGTCATTACGAGTTCGCATCCATTGTTGAAGTCTTCAAGCCTGACCGTGGACCCATCATCAAGACATTCAAGTCCAATTGAGCCTGCACTTTTATTGTGAAAGTTTTTAAGAATTATTTCTCCTATAAGTGCCTGCATAACTTCTCCGCCTGCACCGTGCTCAAGAGAAATGGTATTTGATTTCATATAAGTCTCCTTTTTTCCGCCTTTTAAACCCTGCTGGATCTTCTTAATCTGTGTTAAATCTTATTAATCCGAGCTTCGAGTTAATTCATTTAGTCTGATTTCTAACTTGATCTTCACTAACTCTGGCTCAAGCTAATTCTCTTTAATCTGATTTCTAACTTGATTTTCATTAACCCTATCTCGAGTTAATTTTCTTTAACTTGGTTTCTTTATTCTCTTTAATCTCGCCTCATCTATTTTGAGCTTCTTTAACTCCAAGCTCGATAAAGCTAATCCAGGTTTCCAGGCTTTCCCAGTCATGCTTTGAAGTCAGGATAACCGGCACATTCGGTTTTAAGGAAAGAATGTCGTCTCGCATTTTTTCGGCATCGACATCAACCGCGTGTGCAATGTCAACTTTATTTATTACTGCAAGATCTGAAGTCTTGAATATCATGGGGTGCTTGAGAATAATGTCATCTCCCTCGGTCACGCTCACGATTACGACCCTCAGGTGTTCCCCTAGTTTGAAGTCCACAGGGCAGATAAGGTTGCCTACGTTCTCAATTATCAGAAGATCCGTATTACTAAGATCGATTTCATCCAGAGCTTTTTCCACCAGTTTTGCATCAAGGTGGCACTCTTTTCCGGTATTTATGGGAATAGTAGGTACATCGAGTTTTCTGAAACGGGAAGAATCCATTTCTGCGACTACATCCCCTGCGATCACAGCTATCTTATACTTATCCTTAAGTTGCCTGATAGCTTCTTCAATCAGAGTGGTCTTTCCTGATCCAATTGCACCCATAACATTTACCGAGAAAACCTGATATTTGTCAAGTTTCTTTTTGTTTTTTTCAGCAACTTTATCATTTGCTTTGTAGACATCATGTCCCATATCGATTACATGCATTAACATAAACATCACTTGGGGAATTATTTTTTATTTTTTACCTTTTTGAGGTTCAATCCTGGTTTTCAGTTTCGATCTCGATACTTTTAATTATCAGCTCTCTTCCACCTGTAAGCTGAGCAGGTTTTCCGCAGACCGGGCATTCCATTACTGCCGCATAAGCCAGAAGTTCGCTTTCAAATTCACAGTTCTCGCGTATCTTTTTTTCATCTACTGCTCCCTTGTATCCACATTCGCATTCAAGAGAGGGCGGTATCATTTCTACAATAAGATCTGCATCTTTGGCAATACTTTCATCTGCAAGGACGTTAAAACAGAAACTAAGTTGTTCCGGATTAGTATGGGATAGTCTTCCCATCTGAAGGGTTACGTGCTTAACTTCCGTGGCTCCGTGCTCTTTGGCAGTAGACATTACCTGCTCGAAAATTTCACATGCAATGGACAATTCATGCAACTCTGTTGCCTCCTTCTCTTGAGTACCTGAACCAGTTATAACACATACCTTCCTGGCTTACCATACAGGGGCCTGCAGGGTTTTTCGGGGTACATTCTTTACCGAAGTTTGGACACTGGGAAGGCTTTGCTTTTCCTGTAAGGATAGCTGCGCAGATACAACGCTTTTTGTCTTTTCCTCCTGTTTTCTTTCGGACATCTTCAAGGGCAGAAGCATACAGATCCTCATGCTTTTTTGCAGCGTCCTTTTCTTCAAACTCTTTCCTGAGCACAAGCCCCGAATTTTCTATTTTCCCTATGCCTCGCCATTCAGAATCTGAGGTTTCAAATACTTCATTCATTATTTTAAGGGCAATCTGGTTCCCTTCAGGTTTTACAGCTCTCGGGTAGCCGTTATCTACCCTTGAGATTCCTTCTTCTGCCTGCAGTTGTAACAGGTTTATTCCAAGGAGAATATCTCCTGGTTCAAACCCACTTACGGCAATAGGAAAGCCTTTTTCTGCAAGAGACTCAAAAGGTTTTGTGCCTATTATGGTTGCCACGTGCCCAGGAGCTATAAAAGCATCAACGTCTGCGTCCCTGGCAAGGAATTCGACTGCAGGAGGGGTTTGCTTCTGCGAGGTAAGGAGGCTGAAGTTTTCGGGGGTCTTTCTTAAAAGAGCAGCCGCATTTGCAGGAACCGTGGTCTCAAAGCCTATTCCAAAAAAGACTACCTCAAGTTCTGGCTTTTTTTCTGCAAGGGCAATTGCATCGTCAATGCTATAGACCATCTTTACATTTGCCCCTTCAGACTTTGCATCCAGTAAGCTTTCAGCCGAACCCGGAACCCGCATCATGTCTCCAAAAGTGACAACCGTTGCCCCACTTTTCGCAAGGGCAATTGCAATATTAATATCTTCTTCAGGAGTCACACAAACGGGGCATCCGGGGCCGCTTATTACCTCGATATTTTTCGGAAGGATACTCCTTAACCCATATTTTGCTATAGTCCGCTCGTGAGTTCCGCAGACATGCATTATGCGAAGCGGTTTATCAAAGTCTCTGATTCTTTCCAGAAGCTTTTTTTCAATTTCAGGAATCGCTGGCTTTGAAGGTGAATTCCCGTTTTCCATTTTTCATCAGCGTCCGTTTTTCAGATAGATTCGCTTTCGGGTGTATCGATCTCTTCAAGTCCGGCGATCTGTCTGAGAAGGTGCATTGTTTCTTCACTTTCTTCTTCCGAGATTTCGGCTATTGCATATCCAACATGGACAAGAAAGTGTTTCCCTATCTGGGATTCATTAGCGCCTCCCATAAGGTCCATATTAACATCTCTACAGATCCCGCCCATGTCAATCGTTGCAGTATTCTCATTTACAATGGATTTTACTTTTCCAGGAATAGCTATACACATGTTTCCTCGAACTCTTTTTTTTTTAAAATCCTAGTTTATACAAGTTCTTTTTTAATGAGATAAATCCTTGTATTAAGATTTTACATAATTAATGAGATAAATCCTTGTATTAAGGTTTTACATGAATTATTTTACAAGAGATATATATTTGTAATGTATTTACAAGAAATGTATATTTGTAAGGTATATATATTTACAGGTATCAACTGAGCAAAAACCCCTCCAGTTTTACTTCCTTAAATGGCTAAACAGCTTTTATCCCCTTACTTGTTTTTATTTCGCTACTGCTGCTTTTAAATGATCGTTTTTTCTTTCTCCACTTGCCGCAAATAGAGAAATGGAGATATCATCAACAAGAACCTAATTTTACGTTTTAAACAAATCTATTATCGAAAATTATTTTTTAAAACTTTCTGGTTCTATTTTATATTCTTTTTGTTTTTTCATTTCACTTGCATAATTTAAAAATGTTTTTTGTCTTGATATTGAACTTGCTTTAGAAATGTTTCAGAAAGGGTTCTAAAATCGCTCTATTTGAGCAGGAATACTCTAGATTCTAAAAGATATCTAGATTCTAAAATACATGGATAATTGAGGCTTTAAAATACATGGATATAATTGAGGCCTTAAGATACATAGATAATTGAGGCTTTAAAATACATGGATAATTGAGGCTTGAGTAGTATTATATTATATATTATGCAGCTTCATATTATATATTATGCAGCTTCACATAATAAGATCAGCTTCTTTAGTACTTCTTTTCCGTTTTAAGTTTCTATTGAGTGTACTTTTCAGAATACTGAAGATCATAGTTAATAGAGAATACCCGGAATTAAACGCTTTTCAACTTTCTAGTAGGGATAAAATTCTCCTGGTTCCTTGAGAGTTAAACAGGGTCAGTTGCAACATCTCATTCTTTCTCATCAAATCTTAGTTCTGGTTAAAAAAGCTCAATCCACTAAAATATCCCTTAGAAATAAGTAATTCTCTTTTTGCTTTTCAAAACTTTTCTGCATTTTATTTTCTTTTCATGCATTTTGTCATAATACAGATAAATTTTTAAATATGAATTAGGACTTCATTAGTAACTTTTAACTTTTAAAATTAAATTAATTTTGTTGATCCTCTTTTCTCCTTCAAGAGGCTTCAATTCTACATATATGTACTACAACGCTCAACAATATACATTGAATTGTGTTATTTATATTGAAAGCCTATTATATTTATTATTGAATCATATGTCTCCAATCCAGCCAATTAATATATTTATTGGAACGTGTAAAAAACCTTAAATACTATTCCCTCATTGAAAAACATTAGTGGTAAATTTATGTATGTATTTATATAATTACTGTGGACAATTATTCAAAATTTTCTTTCGTATGTATAATTTGGGTAAAATCAAGATGTGGTAGAGATGAGTACTGGAATAAAAAATCTTGTCCGTACACTGGACAGTGTGGACTTCTTAAAAATGGATCGACGCACTTTCATGAAAGCGTTAGGTGCAATGGGTGCAGCTACATTCCTAGGCACATACAAGACTGAGATTGTAAGTGCGCTTGAATTTGCAGAGACCAAGCTTCTTTGGATCCACGGCTCCGAATGTACCGGCTGTTCTGAATCGGTGTTAAACGCAGGCAATCCTGACCTTGTACAGGCACTACAAAAGCTTAACGTCAATCTTGCTTACCATGAGACTCTTTGTGCACAGCAGGGAATCTGGAATGATGGTGAGCTTGTAAACACCTCCGAACTTAACTCTGAAATTCTCCAAGAAGATATTTATAAAGAAGGCAATTATATCCTGGTCGTTGAAGGCTCAATTCCTAACGGTCCAGATGGTTCAGGACGCTACCTGGTTATTGGAAACAAACCTTTCAAGCAAACCCTTGGAGAAGCTGCAAAGAATGCTACTGCTGTCATTGCAGTCGGTGCCTGTGCTGCATACGGAGGAATTACCTCTGCAGACAGTGATATTGCCAAGGATACGGATTACAGGGGAGTAGCTTTTGCAAAGGATGATTCTTCAAAGGGCATGCTTCAGGAACTTGGTATCGATAAGCCAGTAATCAATATTCCTGGTTGCCCTGCTCACCCTGATTGGGTCCTTCTTACCCTGGGCGCAGTAATTCTTGGAAAGATCAAGATCCCTGATGATCTTGATAGCCTTCTAGACGACTACGGCAGACCAAAGGTCTTCTTCCCTCCAGACCATACAGTGCACGAAAACTGTCCACGCCGCGGATACTATGACCGCGGAGAATTCGATGAGCAGGTAGGTGGAGAAAAGTGCCTGTGGAAATTAGGCTGTAAAGCTCCCTATTCTCACGCAGACTGTGGAATTCGCAGATGGAATGGTTCAGTAAGTATGTGTACCCAGGCAGGCGGCCCCTGTATTGCCTGTGTCGAGCCGGGTTTCCCAGACACTTCAAGGCCCCTGTATGTTGAACGTGAAGATATAGGAGTTGCCGGAACAAACATTGACACAGTAGCCAAAGTTGCAGTAGGAGCAGCTGCTGTTGCTGCAGGCGTACATGCTGTTAGGAGAATGGGAAAAGGAGAGTGAGTGAAAAATGGTAAATGTTACAGTTGATCCCTTAACCAGAATTGAAGGCCACCAGCGCATATCCACTGAAGTAGGTGCTGATGGTGTCATTACCGATGCCCAGTCATCTTCCCTTATATTCAGGGGTTTTGAACGCATTCTGCAGCACCAGGATCCAAGAGATGCAGCTTTTCTTACTCAGAGAATTTGCGGTGTCTGTCCTCTTTCTCATGGATTGACAGCCACAAATGCTCTTGACGACCTCTACGGTGTCGCTGAATATGTTCCTAAAGACGCTCTTATGATGAGGAACATTTTCCAGGGCCTGAACATGGCTGCAAGCCATGCGACGCATATATATATCCTCTTTGGTCCTGACCTTGCAAACCCAGCGTACAGAAATGTACTTACACCACTGGGAGACACCGGAACCGCAGTCTGGAAAGAGATGGTTGGAAGGTTTGCCCCAATCAGCTACAAGATGGATGGCGTGGCTGTACCTGCTGGAAGTTCCTATCTTGCAGCAATTCCTGAAAAGAAACGCCTTCAGGAGATGATTGCACTCATTGCAGGTAGAATGCCCGGTCCGTCAGCTCTTTATCCAGGTGGATATACCTACCCTGCTACGGTCGCAGATATAACAAAACTTTCCTCTTACTATCTGCAGATCATGGATTTCATATCCAAACATACTCTGAAAGTTGATTTCGATACCTGGATCGAAAACACTTATAAGGCAAGCTCTCCTCAAAAAGCAGTAAACTTTGTTACTGAACACCTCCAGGGCCTTGTTGACAAATCAACTGCTTCCAATGATTTCTCCAAAGACGCAGGTTGGGGAGATGTGGAATTCTATGCAGCTTTTGGTTCAGAACTTGTAGGAGAACAAATTCTTGGTCTTCCAGCCAGCCTTAAACACGATACAATCGGTGGGTACAAGGATCCCTCAAAGATCTGCTTCGTTGCATACGGTGGATACTACAAATACAAAGATGGATACGACCCGAAAAGCCCAGCAGGAGACCGTATTTTCACCTCAGGTGTGGTATCAGGAAATCTCGAATATCAGAAATTTGATCCGGACAAGATTACGGAGAGCACTGCTCATTCCTTCTACCAGAACAGTTCCAACGACCTCGCACCAACAACAGGTGAAACCGTTCCGTTTACAGATCCAGATAAAATCGTTTTCACAGGAGGTTCGGACAGCCAGTACAGCTGGGACAAGGCTCCGAGATACGATGGAATTGCAGGTGAAGTCGGACCTCTTGCACGCATGCTGAATATTAAAGAGCCGCTCGTAACCGGTCTGGCTCAGGCCCTTAATGAGAACAGCTACTCTGCAGCTAATGTTTACACCAGAATGCTGGCTCGTATGCAGGAAACCGCAATTCTCGCATATGAACTCCTCAACTGGGTGACAGTAGACTATACACCTGGAGGCAAGATTTCCGTGCCTATAGACCTTAATGCAGCTAAAGATAATCAGGGAATGGGCCTATGGGAAGCACCTCGTGGAGCTCTTGGTCACTGGGTCTCTGCTGGCAGCGATGGAAAGGTTACCAACTATCAATGTATCGTTCCAGGTAGCTGGTTAATGTCTCCAAGAGACAGTAATGGCATTCCTGGTCCGCTCGAACAGTCTCTCATTGGTTCAAAAATCAACCCAGTCGGAGATGTCGATTATACCAATCCAGTTGGCATCTTCCATATGGGCAGGTCCTATGATCCTTGCATTTCATGTGCAGTCCATACCATTGACCTGACTGGGAAAAACGCTCCAAATACTCTAAGAATACTCTAAGTATGTACAAGGAGATGACCCTCAATGAAATCCAAAGACAACCGGTCAATGGTTGTTGAGCGTTATACCGTAACTGACAGAATAGCTCATACCGTCCACGCTATTGCAATGTTAGTGCTCATCATTACCGGGTTAAAGATCTATACTGGGTGGGACTTCATGAGTTTCCATACAGCCCGCGGTCTTCACATGATAGCGGTTCCGTTCCTGCTTGCAGTGAACTGGATCCTTATCCCTTACAACATTCTCTCCGAAGGCCATGGGTTTATGGGAAAAATTTCCCACTTTAAGGACCATTATATTTTTGGTCCTAAGGATGCAGCTCGCATGGGCGGTATAATTGGCAACTTCTTCAGGAAAGGCAGATATCCTGCATTCAGTATCTATGATGAGACTACTGGCCACTACAAGACCAAACTTCATCCCTTAATGAAGATCCTGATCGTGCTTGAAGGTACAGCTCTTTTCTTTATTGCAGTATCAGGTGTTGTGCTTTACAGTCTCAACTGGTCACTTTTCGGCCTCCCTATAGCCTCATGGATCCTGTCTATAACAGGCTTTATTTCACCTATATTCAACCTGTCTGCCCTGCAGTTCCTCAGGTTACTTCACCTGCTGTTGACCTACTGGTTTGTTTTTGAACTGGTAGTCCATGTGGGTATTCTGGAGTTTGACCCTCATGTCTGGAAGTACTACAAAGCTATCTTCCTGACAGGAAAAGAGGATCTTGCAGATACTCATTACTCTGAGGTCGTCACAGCTAAAACAAAGTATCTTCCTACAGAGGAAAGGCCCTGAAGATTTCTTAACGAAAAATAAAATGTCGAATTTAAGGTAGTACAGGCATGTTGAAAAACCTGTACACCTTTTTAACTCCTTTTTTGTTTGAGTGAAAATATGTCTATACTAAATGCTCCTGTACGCATCCTTGGCTGCGGAAGCCCGTTAATGGGAAACGATGGTGTTGGCCTCAAAGTCATTGAGGCTCTTCAAGAGTCCGAACTTAAAGACCTCAAAGATATCGATATCGTGGATGCAGGGGTCTGTGGGCTTGACCTTCTAAATCTTCTCGACGGCGCCAGGAAAGTCATAATAGTTGATGCAATTCTGGCTAACAGTCCCCCAGGTTCAGTACACCGTATAGATGGGAAGGACTTACTGGATGGTGTCGAATTTCATCCCCTGGTTTCAGTACACGACCTGACAATTACAGATGTATTGAAAATAGGAGAACAGGTTCAAGAGCTTCCGGAAATCGTGGTCATCGGAATCGAAATCGGATCTATTGTCACGGAAGCTACGCAGGAAATCAGTCCGGATGTTCTTAATGGTGTGGATAAAGCCATAAAGCTAATCAGGGAAGAGGTTTTTTCCTCACTTTAATTTTATTTTTGCTAATCTACTTTAATTTTTGTTTTGTTCAATTATTTTCTTCACTTTAATTTTATTTTTGCTAATCTACTTTAATTTTTGTTTTGTTCAATTTCTGCTTTGCCTCTGTTTTCAGTTTACATTTTGCCCCATATTTACTATTTTGTTGATTTGATCCTTTCCTTCTACAGTAATTTATATCTGGTAAGAGACCTATTTGAAGATAATATATTAAAAATGATTTATAATTCCAGGGTGGGACTATTTCACAATTTCTTGGTCAAGTAGTACTTAATATACTTTCTTTAGGAGCAATTTTCTATGCCGCGACGCTTGTTACTGCAAATACCTCTATTACTCAGAAGAATCTAGAGACCGAAGTTATCATCAACTCCACGGCTGCCAGGGTCTGGCAAACTCTTACTGATTTTGGGGCATACCCACAGTGGAATCCATTTATCCGTGAGGTGACAGGAGTTTCCAATTCAGGTGAGCAATTAACTATTCAAATGCATCTAGGCAACCGTGTTATGACAATTCGACCAACTATTCTTGTCATTCGGCCAGAAAGAGAGCTGCGCTGGATCGGCCATCTGTTAATTCCTGGAATATTCGATGGCGAGCACAGTTTTGTAATAGAACCAGCTGGTGAGAACAGGGTGCGTCTGATTCAACGAGAGACATTCAACGGGCTTTTGGTGCCATTTTCGGGTTCCTTACTTGGCAATACTAAACGGAGTTTTAGTACGATGAATCTGGCACTTAAGGAGCGCGTTGAGCAGTCAAACTAACCTAAATCTGAAGTCCTGCCGGACAAATAAGTTAAATTTCAAGCCCCTGAAGGATGAAATTTTAGAAATGAACCGGATATAATTACGGAAAAAGAAAACGTGAGGTTTCTGTCTCTCGGGGCAGATCTCTGTTTAGATATCTTTTAAAGTTAACACAACTATTTTTTCATTTATACCTTCATTTGAAGCTCTTTTGCTGTTAATACGGCTTTTTTCTTCAATAGTTACTTGGATTTCCCCGGTACCCAGTTGCTATAGAGTTTCCACTCAATTAAAGAGTCTTCACTATCGGTTTCGATGTAAAATCGCCATATAAAGGGCTCTTCAATTGCAAAAAATTCAAAATTTACAAGAGTATTAGGTAAAAGTACAGATTCTTTTGCTTCCCCTGTATTTGTTTTTATCGTGATGTTTGACTCTTCGACATTCAGGTTATTTACCTCAAGACGGACCGATTTACCAGCCTCAGCTTCAAAAGAAGAACTACTCCCACTCCAGGTTCCCGCAGTATGGAATTTACGTCCCTTACTATCAACCGTAGGAGGTAGTCTGGTCATAGGTGAAATTGTTGGTTTGGTCACATGAACCAGTTTTTGTTCAATCGGAACTGCCTGGGTTTTCAGGATTGGAGGTTCTGCTATCGGTGCTTCAGGAGGTTGGGGTATTTTTACTGCAGGCGCTCCTACCTTTGGAGCCTGTGGCATCTCTACTGGCGGGACTTCAGGTGCCCTTACTGGCCCTACCGGAGATGCCTTTGGTGATCGAACCGGAGATTCCGGAAATAATGGAGTCGGGACCTCCGATACCTGCGGCTCGGTTACTGGTGAAATCGAAGGTTCCGGTACGCCCGTGAAAAATTCCTCATCGAGACTTCCTATAGTCTCTTGCCCTATTATACCATCAACCTTCAGGCCTCGTGACTCCTGATAACTTCTAACCGCCAGTTCGGTTTCCCCACCAAAAATGCCATTGGCTCCAACCTCAGGTACGGGAAAGTCCAAAAATATTAAAGCCTGTTGAACTTTCCTTACCGCAGAGCCACGGTCCCCTCTTTGGAGATATCTTTCGTTGTCATAACAAGCTTCCAGAACCTCGTCGCCTTCAAATCTCGACGACCTTAAATCGTGACCATCCCCAATAGTCATATTCTATCCCCCACGTTTGCCGCATAACTTTTCCCTTAAATATGCAACAATAACTTTTCCCTTAAATATGCAACATTATCACTAAATACTACTAGCCTTAAAATTTCAATAAAATTCCAATAAATAAACTAGTGATATTAAAATATATAAGTTTTTAGAAAAATTATATTTATTAAATGATTTAAATTTAATTTAAACAATCTCCTACTGTTGCAAAGTAAAGGAGTTACTTGTGAAGTGGTTATTGAAGGTTTGATAGTCTTTGATATATATGTGATATTCTTTAATATATTGGATTCTATTTTTTTATATACCATTTTTTATATATCTTTATATGAAATTATTAGTAACATGGGGGGAAGTAGAACGGATAATGACGACTTACTTGAAAAGTTTAAAAATCTCGATTTCATGAAAATGGATCGTCGGACCTTTATAAAGGCTGTTGGGGTATTAGGGGCTTCATTGTTTTTACAAACGTATAAAAACGATCTAGCAAAAGCTCTCGAGTTTTCGGAAACTAAAGTTGTATGGCTTCATGGAGTAATGGATAGTGGCTGTACCATATCAATGCTGGACGGGGGCTCTCCTGATATCATAGAATTCCTTCAGGAATATAATCTCAAGCTTCTCTATCATGAAGTTTTAATGATGCAGCAGGGAATTTTCGTAGATGGAAAGCTCGCAAATACCAGTGATCTTAATTCTGAGATTGTGCTGGATGATATCTTGGAAAAGGAAAAAGGTTACGTTCTAGTCTCCGAAGGAGCGATTTCGAACGGCCCTGAAGGTTCCGGGAAATATCTCATGTTGGGAGGAAGGACCTATAAAGAGATTTACGCAAAAGCTGCTAAAAATGCTTTAGCGATTGTTGCAATTGGAAATTGTGCGACTAATGGTGGTGTGAACTCTGCTAAGAGTGATATAGTTGAACTTATGGATCCTCGTGGGGTTGCTTTTACTATGGAAGATGCTTCAAAAGGGATTTTAGATCTTCTTGGCATCGAAAAACCTGTAATTAATCTTACTGGTTGCCCTACTCATCCAGACTGGGTTTTTTTGACAATAGGCGCAGTTGTTTTGGGAAAGATAAAGATACCTGATGATTTGCCTTATGTACTGGATCACTGGAAACGTCCAAAGGTTTTCTTCCCGCCTGACCATGTCATTCATGATAACTGTTCTCGTCGTGGATACTATGACCGTGGAGAATTTGAGCTGACAGTAGGTGGACCGAAGTGCCTCTGGAAACTGGGGTGCAAGGGGCCTTATACTCATGCAGACTGTGCTACTCGCAACTGGAATGGTCATCTTAATTACTGTCCTCAGGCGGGTTCTCCCTGTATTGGCTGCGTTCAGCCAGGCTTCCCGGATAGCACCAGGCCTTTTTTCGTGGAATTTGAGAAAACAGGAATTGTAGGTACGAATATCACTACTATAGCAGGCGTGGCAATAGGAGGCGCGCTACTTGCTGCAGGGGCTCATGCTGTCAGGAGAACAGCCATGAAAAGACCTGAGGACGAGGGAGGCCTTGCCGAAGAAAGCACTCCTGAGGAAATCGAAGAAGAAACAGGAGGTGAAAAATAATGGTACAGGTTACTGTTGATCCTCTTACGAGAATTGAAGGACACTACAGGATCAATACCGAAGTCAATGAGGAAGGCGTAATTACTGATGCCCAGAGTAATGGCTTGCAGTTAAGGGGTTTTGAACGTCTCTTACAGCACCAGGATCCTAGGGATGCATCACTTCTGTCCCAGAGGATTTGTGGTGTTTGTCCTGTTAGCCACGGGATAGCTGCAGCAAATGCCCTGGATGACCTCTTCGGGGTTGCAGGTGAGGTTCCAATAGACGGTCTTCTAATGCGAAATGTCCACCAGGCTCTGAACTTCATAGCCAGCCATGCAGCACATATCTATCTTCTTTGGGGTCCTGACCTTGCAAACCCGGCTTACCGTGATATCCTGGCAAAATACGGGGATGTTGGAAATGCAGTCTGGAAAGAACTTCAGGGGCGTTTTGCGCCTTTGATTTATCAGCTTGACGGCACCAGTTATCCGGCTGGCTCGTCTTATCTAGGCTCTATAGTGGAATTTCGCCGCTTGCACGAAGCTATTTCTTTAATAGCTAGCAAGATGCCTCATCCGGTTCTTCAGCATGTTGGAGGTGTAGTTTATTCTCCGACGGTTGCTGATATCGGGCAAATTTTAAGCTATATCACGAAAACGATGGAGTTCGTTGAAGCATTTACTCTTGGAGTCTCTCCCGATATCTGGATTGAAAATACTTATAGAGCTTCTTCTCCTCAAAAGGCTGCTAATTTCGTTCTTAATCACCTGCAAGAACTTCTGAATAAATCCCTTGACAACAAGGACTTCTCACACTCGGCTGGTTGGGGAGATGTCCCTCTCTTTGCAGCTTTCGGCTCGGAGCTGATAGGGGAAAAACTTCTCGGTCTGCCTATCAGTATGAAAATGGATCTTGCAGGGACTTACAAAGATCCCGGTAAGATCGGTTTTCTTTCTTACGGAGTTTTCTTTAAGCCCGAGAACGGCAATGGGTATGACCCAACGAGTCCTGCGGACAGCAGAGTTATTTCTTCCGGCTATATGAATGGATATTTCAAGCTTGAAAAATTCGACTACAAGAAGATCTCAGAAAGTATCAACCACTCTTTTTACATTGACGACGTAAAAGATCGTCCTCCATGGAACGGGGTTACGGTTCCGGAAGGAAACCCTGAAAATATCGATTATACAAAAGGATCAAAGAGTCGGTATTCCTGGACAAAAGCTCCTCATTATGATGGAATTCCATGTGAGGTTGGGCCCCTTGCTCGTATGATAATAATGGGGGAGCCTCTTGTTACGGGATTGGTAAAAACTTTTCAAGATAACGGCTACTATCCTGTCAATAACTATACCCGCATGATTGCAAGGATGCAGGAAATTCTTGTAGTGGTTCCAGAACTTACGAAATGGCTCACACAGGATATTCAGGCAGGCGGAAAGGTTGCTGTACATACCGATCTTTCTATGGCAAAGAGTTCCACAGGAATGGGTTTATGGGAAGCTCCGCGAGGGGCACTGGGACACTGGGTTGCTACAGGGCCGGATTCTATGGTAACTCTTTACCAGGCTGTAGTCCCAAGTACCTGGAACCTTGCTCCCAGGAATTCACAGGAGATTCCAAGTCCTGTTGAACAGGCTCTCATAGGTACCAAAATTTCCGCTGCCGAAAATGCACTTGGAGTGGATTATTCCAATCCTCTTGGAATCCTGCACACAGCTCGCTCTTACGATCCCTGTCTGGCATGTGCAGTTCATACAATTGATAAAACCGGAAAGCACCCGGATTATATCATCAAGGTACTTTGAAGGAGGTTAGAAGTATGGTACAATCTGCTCAAACATCCGCCTCTACAAGAATAGTTGTTGAACGTTATACATGGCTTGAGAGAGTTACTCATTTAGTGCATCTTATTGCCATGTTTGTCCTTCTGATTACAGGATTCAAAATTTACTTTGGTTGGGAGTTCATGGCTTTTCAAACAGCCCGAGCCTGGCATACGATTGCTGTGCCTTTTTTCCTGGTTGCAAACTGGATTCTGGTCCCATACAACCTTTTTTCCTGCAAAGAAGAAAGATGCAGTGTCAGAGACAGAATAGTGCATTTTAAGGACTCTTACTTTTTCGGAAAAGATGATGCAGAACGTCTCATTGGCATAATAAAGAATTTTTTTGGAAAAGGTAGGTACCCGGCATTTAGTATCTATGATGAAACTACTGGTCACTACAAGACGAAACTCCATCCTGTGATGAAGATACTGATTGTCCTTGAGAGTATAGCAATTGTCATTGTAGCAATTACAGGAGTAGTGCTTTACAACCTCGACTGGTCTCCTTTTGGAATTCCCATTGCGTCATGGATACTTTCCGTAACCTGGTATTTTGCGTCCTTTTTCGATGTCAATGCTTTAGGGTTACTTCGCTTATTACATCTGCTTGCAGCTTACTGGTTTGTCTTTGAACTTGTGGTTCATGTAGGAATTATTGAATTTGATCCATACGCATGGAAATATCACAAGGCAATTTTTTGGTCAGGAAAAGAAGATCTTTCAGACAGGCACTTTGTCAAAGTAATTGATGAAGACGAACAAAAAAAAGTAACGGGAGAGCACTGATAACAAGCGCAGATATTATTTAATACAGATTGTATATATTTATTACGTATCTAAATGCGTAAATGATTATATACTAATCTATCATTATTATATATGGTAATTGAGATGTATGGATTTGGGGAAGTTCGAAGAAGAATTAACCCGATCATTCTCAACCTTTTAATCCTTTTCTTTTTGGTAATGCTAGGGCTGATTGTGGTTGAGTTGGTTCTTAAAAGTTTAATCGTTTATAGCCCTTTTTGAGAGTTTTCGGCTTTTCTTTTATTTCCACTTTTTACTTTTCAATTTTTTATTTTATTCTCTACTTCATTTTTTACTTCACTTTTATTAACTTGTTTTTCTCCTTTTGCTTTTGCTTTTTTGCTTTTGCTTTTTTGCTTTTGCTTTTTTGCTTTTGCTTTTTTGCTTTTCCTTTTGCTTTTTTGCTTTTTTGCTTTTCCTTTTGTTTCGTTTTTCATTCATATTTCATTTTTCTTCCTTCTATCCATTTTTGTTTCTTCTACAACCGAAATCCTTATTGTAAAGCCCGCGATATGGCAGGACTATGACAATGCAAAGGGAAATCCAGGTAATCTGCGGGAACGTAAATATCCCTAATCTTTCCGGCTTTCTAAAATCAATAAATTCGATCGCTTCCGAAAATGATGTCATTATCCAGGGTTTGAACGCAGACCTGATAGCAGGAGAAAGGCACCTTCATTTTGCAGTGGGAAAGGCTCTTCGGGCAATTGCTGCGGGCAGGAATATAGCAAATGATCCCGGTATCGAAATTATGCGGTATGCATCAGGAGAGAGGCAGATTGAAAGAAGTTTTTCGATAGGGCTGCGTAAAGGGGAAAACAATGTAGTATTTGTGTTGCTTGGAAAAATGGACAATCTGGTGCCGGCTCTCCCTGCATTAAAAAAACTCATTACTGAAAAGCCCTGTTCCGAGCTGCTTGCCTATTCCGATTACAAAAGACAGGGAATTCTTTCCGTGTTCGGCATCACGGATGCTGAAATTGAAGCTTCAGGAGAAGAGCACATTCCCGAATTTGTAATTGAGAGGGTAGCACTGGCAGATTTTGCAAAGTAAAACGCGATCTGAGGTTGTATCCAGAGTTTCTCTTCAGATTCTCTTTCGCATTTTCCTCTTTTTCATATTTTCCTCTTTTTTATATTTTATTCTCTTCTTTTACATTTTATTCTCTTTTTTATATTTTATTCTCTTTTTTATACTTTATTCTCTTTTTTATATTTTATTCTCTTTTTTATATTTTATTCTCTTTTACACCATGCTTTCTTTTCGACACTCTCTTTTATCGCTTCCAAATTAATTCCTTATCACACCTTTGTTTTTTCTGGCTTACATTTTTCTTCAAACCAGTCCATGAGAGAAAAAGCCAGATTCCTGGAACTTTCAAAAAAGCTTTCATATACATATATTTCCTTTTCAGACTGGATATATTTTCCTTGCACGAGCTCGTGCCCTGAATCCCTTATCAGGTTTCTTACCCACTGCCGGTTTGCTTCAGGGTGAAACTGAAGGCCCAGGACTTTTTCATTGTAGAGAAATCCCTGATTTGGGCAGGCCTCACTTTCAAAAAGTTTCACTGCACCAGCTGGAATTCCAAAAGTGTCCCCGTGCCACATAAAACCGGTAAATTCCGGGAACATGCAGGATGGAAGTTCCGAACTTTTTATCTCACCCGGGCTTTTTCCTTTCACAGCTCGTACCGTATGCCAGCCTATTTCCTTATACTGGTTCTTCGTAACTTTTCCGCCAAGCACTTCAGCAATCATCTGAGCTCCAAAACAGCTTCCAAGCACGGGTTTGTCTGCATCCATCGTTTTTTTAACAAATTTTTTTTCAGGCTTTAACCAGGGATATTCTTTTTCCTGGTAAACGCTCATGGTGCCGCCCATTATCAGGAGTATATCGAACTCCTCAGGAGCAGGAAAAAGAGAGTTTTCGTAAAGCAGGGTTTTCGTAAGTTTATATCCTTTTTCGTCTATCCATATCCCTATATTTCCCAGGGTATCGTTTTTCAGGTGTTGTAAACAGTGAATTCTCACGGGTTTTTCCCCTTGAAGTAGATTGAGCAGGAACTGCTTTTTTGAATTAAACTTTAAATGTACTTTAGGTAAGGCTCAAATCAAGTTTCTTAGCAGCTATTTGTTTTATGAGGCATTCTTAACTTAGCTTCAGGTAAGCTTTAGAGTCCGGACTTTTGGCCGTTTTAAGCCAGCTTTTTTAGCCATTTTTTTATACTTCTTATCTGTATGCTTTATCTTGAAGCCTTCTTGAAGGCCCTTTATTTACAGGACTTTCTGTGATGAACGCTTCATAAATAAATATATGACTCTATATATGACTCCATTCGGCCAATAGATTCATTAATATACTATTGTGTTAAGAGATCACGTAAACATACATAGTAAATTGCCGAAAAAGATTTCATAATCATGAATCAGATTATTCGCAAGCAGAAAATGGGAGTTGATTCTTATATCTCATCCAAAAACCGTAGAGGAAATGATTGATTGTTCAGGGCCTATAGAATGTGACTTATTGCCCAGACTTATTCATGTGACCGAAGCTGCAGCCATTGCCGCAGCGTACCAGATGGGGCGTGGAAACAAAAGTTTTGCCGACCAGGTAGCAGTTGCCGCTATGCGAAGGATGCTGAATAAACTTGACATGAAAGGCATAATCCAGATAGGGGAAGGAGAAAGGGATGAGGCTCCCATGCTTTATATCGGGGAGCACGTAGGAACAGGAAAAGGAGACCTTGAAGTTGATATTGCAGTCGACCCGCTTGAGGGGACAAACCTTACCGCAGATGGCGGGCCTGGCTCGGTTGCAGTTATGGCAATGGCTGAAAGGGGTGGAATTTTCCACGGCCCTGATATCTATATGGACAAGATTGTTGTAGGGCCAGATGTAGTGCGCTACGAAGAGGAACACCCTGATGAAAGGATTGACCTGGATGCTCCTGTCAAGCGCAATCTTGAGATAGTCGCAAAGGCTCTCGACAGAAGTGTTGACGAGCTTGTAGTCGTTGTGCTTGACCGGCCAAGGCATGCCCAGAAAATAACTGAGATTCGGGAAGCAGGCGCCCGCGTAAAGCTAATCAGTGACGGAGACCTTATGCCCGGAGTTTCAACTGCAATCCGTGGTTCGGGCGTTCATATGGTAATGGGATCAGGCGGTTCGGGTGAAGCAGTACTCACAGCGGCTGCAATCAAAATACTAGGCGGAAAAGTCCTTGCAAGGCTTTTGCTTCCCACAGTTGCAAACGGAAAGAGCCAGGATAAGGTCGACAAAGAAATTGAAGAAAAAATGCCAAGGCTCGAAAAAATGGGAATCACTCTTCAAAACATCAATGATGTCCTTGACACCGACAGGCTTGTGCCAGGGAACGACGTGATCTTTTCAGCATCAGCTGTAACTCCCGGCCATTTTCTTCGAGAAGTCAACCTGTTCGGCAGCGGGGATGCCAGGGTACACACAATCTCAATGGGCGCATCCGGGTCTGTCAGATTTACGGACAGTATTTATATAAAGGATAAGCGTGAGACTCCTCTCTACTTGTAAATCCTTTTATTCTCTTTTTTCATCTTTTTTAAAACACGGACTTTGTGAAGATACAGAATTTGATTACACAACTTGGCTACAAAATTTGATCACAGAACTTGATTACAGAATTATCAAATAAAGAATTTGATTACAGAATTATCAAGCACAGAACTAAAAGAATAATACAAAACTAAGGAATACATAATTCAAAATTCAAAATTCAAAATTCAAAATTCAAAATTCAAAATTCAAAATTCAAAATTCAAAATTCAAAATTCAAAATTCAAAATTCAAAATTCAAAATTCAAAATTCAAAATTCAAAATTCAAAATTCAAAATTCAAAATTCAAAATTCAAAATTCAAAATTCAAAATTCAAAATTCAAAATTCAAAATTCAAAATTCAAAATTCAAAATTCAAAATTCAAAATTCAAAATTCAAAATTACGGAATTAAAAAACATAGAATTTAGAGTTAAATCATGAAAGTCTATCTTGAAAGTTTTGGCTGTTCGGCGAGCCAGGCATCAGCCGAGATAATGAAGGCAAGCGTCGAAAGACTAGGGCATAAACTGCTGGGCCCTGAGGCTGCCGATCAGGCAGAGGTCTATATTTGCAATTCCTGTACGGTAAAATACACTACAGAACAGAAGATCCTGTATAAAATCCGCAGCATGGGCGAGAAGAATGTGGAAGTTATCGTTTCCGGCTGTATGCCTGAAGTCCAGCTTGAGGACATCCTGCATGCAAATCCTGAAGCTCATATCCTGGGAGTAAATGCGATTTCCCGGCTTGGAGAGCTTCTTTCCTTAATCGAGCAGAGAAAAATGAAAGGACTGCCCGGAGGAGAACATCTTGAGTTCCGGGCTTCTGAACCTGTGGGCTTTCTCAATGTTCCGCGTGAGCGTTCTAACCCTAATATTCACATCTGCCAGATCTCGCAGGGCTGCAATTTTGCCTGTTCCTACTGCATTGTAAAATATGCAAGAGGCAAGCTGCACTCTTTTCCACCGAATGATATCGTTGAAGATATCCGTGCAGCTGTTGCCGGAGGATGCAGGGAAATCTGGCTTACTTCCCAGGACGACAGCCAGTACGGGATGGATACAGGTGTCAGACTTCCGGAACTCCTGCGCATGATCTCGGAAATTCCAGGCGACTTCAAAGTAAGGGTCGGAATGATGAATCCTTTCTCTGTCCTCCCCATTCTCGATGACCTGGTAGACGCTTTTGATTCCGACAAGGTCTTCAAACTACTCCACCTCCCAATCCAGTCTGCTTCCCACTCGGTCTTGAAGAGAATGAACCGCCTGCACAAAATGGACGTAGTGGACATGATAATTACGAAATTTCGTGCCCGGTTTGAAGATTTATCTCTCTTCACCGACATAATTGTAGGCTTCTGCGATGAAACCGACGATGAGTTCGAAGAAACTGTTGAATGGGTACAGAAATACCGCCCCGAAAAGGTCAATATTTCTAGATATTCTCCCCGCCCGCACACGAAAGCTTTTTCCTTCCGAAACCTCGACTCAAGAATTTTAGTTCAGCGTTCTCATGAATTGCATAAGGTCTGTGAACAAATTAAGCTCGGGTCAAAGCAGGCAATGATCGGCTGGAAAGGCCGGGTTTTTGTCTCGAAATATACGGAAATCGGGGATGTTCTCACCCGCACGGATGCTTACCGTCCGGTTGTTATAAGCGGCTCGAATCTAAAGCCTGGCCAGCATGCAAATATTGAAATCGTTGCTGCAAAACCTGGATATTTCCTTGGAAAATTGGATGAAGATCGACAAGTTTCTGAGACATAAGAATTTAATAGGAAATGCCAGGTACAGGTATATGCCTTGTTGTATCCTGAAATGATTACTCAGACTCAAAACTATTTGGAAGTTCAGCATATAATACAATAGCAGACGACGCAAATGGTTAAACATTTAGTGACTTCCAATTCCATTTTTGTATTGTGGAATGATTATGTAAAAGAAATAAATTCGAAGTTGAATTAAAATGGTGTGTCATCTGATATGATAGATAACTGAAATGTAAGAAATTCAAAAGTGAAGTGCTTTTGGGATAAAACAAAAACTCAGTTTCTATTTAAACTCAGTTTCTAATTGAGTCCAATTCCTAATAATGGAACTTCTGATTGTTTAAATCCTTAAACTCAATTTCTAATTGAGTCCAATTCCTAAGAACGGGACTTTTGATTGTTTAAATTCTAATGCTAAGATATTTCATAAAATTTGAATATTTTCATTCTTTTCTGGATTTATTTTTGACACGTTTTTTATTTAACGTGATGTAAATATAACAATTCCCTGCACATATAGAAATGTATAAATACTTCTACTCATATGAGTGAAAATAGGATTCCAGGACTTTTGAGTATAGATGGTCACAAAGGAAACAGGTGGAGTAAAAAGAATGAAGATTTGCGTAACAGCCAGTGGTGAAGGGCTTGACTCCGAAGTGGACCCCAGGTTTGGGAGATGTAGCTACTTTGTAATTTATGACCCTGAGACCAGAAATGTGGAATCTATATCAAATGCAGCTGCGTTTACCTCTGGAGGTACCGGTATAAAGGCAGCGGAAATTGTTGCAAACGCAGGAATCGATGTCCTCTTAACAGGAACTATGGGACCCAATGCTTTTTCCATTTTCTCAGAGCTTGGTATCGATGTTCAAGTTGGAATAAAGGGTACAGTGCGGGAGGCTATCAGGCAGTATGAAGCTGGAGAACTTCAGTCAATCCGTACTCCCAATACCACTCCTGGTTCTGGCATGGGGAAGGGGATGAAAGGAGGTGGTATGGGAAGTGGAATAGGTAGAGGCAAGTAATCCTTAGTCTTGATAACATTAGTAAGACAAAATTTCTGAGAAAGACACATTCCTCCATGTGTGAAAAACGGTATTATTCTCCTTTGTTTGCGAA
Organism: Methanosarcina barkeri str. Wiesmoor; assembly: GCF_000969985.1. Lineage (GTDB taxonomy): Archaea > Halobacteriota > Methanosarcinia > Methanosarcinales > Methanosarcinaceae > Methanosarcina > Methanosarcina barkeri_B. Next base: position 3,770,759 of record NZ_CP009526.1, read on the forward strand.
AAACGGTATTATTCCCCTTAATTAGTGAAAAACAGTATTATTCCCCTTAATTAGTGAAAAACAGTATTATTCCCCTTAATTAGTGAAAAACGGTATTATTCCCCCTAATTAGTGAAAAACGTCGTTATTCCCCTTAATTAGTGAAAAACTTATATAGTTGTGTAATCTCAAGAATATATGTCAATGCAATCAAAAAGCATTACTAATTGATAAAACGATCGAAAGTGAAGGTGATTATATGAAAGTAAGTATTCCTACAAAAGATGAAAATGGTATGGAAGGTGTTGTTGAACCGCACTTCGGAAAAGCTCCTACCTACACCATAATAGACACAGAGACCAATCAAGTCACTGTAATTCCTAACACCAGTGAGCATATGGGAGGTACCGGACTGCCTCCAGAGTATCTTCATAATAATGGAGTGAATATCATGCTCTGTGGCGGACTCGGGTTTAAGGCTGTCAATATGTTCGAATCCTATGGAATCGAGGTTTTTGTGGGGGCTGGCGGCACTGTAAGGGATACGTTTGAGGCCTGGAAAGCAGGAAAGCTCCAGAACGCGACTGCTGAGAATTCCTGCTCCGAACACGGACACGACGACGATCACCACTGCTGAAATCACGAACAGTACTGCCAGAGAGAATAGTACTGCCAGAGAGAATAGTACTGCCAGAGAGAGTACTGCCAGAGAGTGTCAGAAAGGTTTCAATTTTCTAAGCTGTGATATGAATCAATGACTCATTTAAAACGGATCTTCAAATGAATACACAAGAAAACTTGGAACTAGGGGTTAAAACATCAAGGAACGCAACCCTGGCGCTTGCATTCCTTGCTTTCCTTAAAGGGGCTGTGGGTATTTATTCCGGAAGCACAGTCTTGTTTGCGGATGCTGTCCACACCGGTCTGGATATTTTTGCCTCTCTAGCAGTCTGGATTGGGCTCAAGATAAGCCTTAAAAGCAGTAAACATTTTCCTTATGGGTACTACAAAGCAGAGAACATCATAGCTCTCTTTGTTTCTCTATTGATCCTGCTTTCTGGCGTTGAATTGTTAAGGGAAGGCTTTACGGGCGTAAATACCACTGCTCAGATTGAGTTTCAAGGGCTTGCTCTTGTGACAGCTGTTTTTTCAGTACTTACAATCTATGGCCTTTCTATATACAAACGAAATATAGGAACAAAAATCAATTCTCAGTCCTTGATAGCTGACGCGGTGCATTCTTATACGGACGTCTTTTCTTCGATGATAGTGGTTGTGGCAGTCCTTGGCTCTATGCTGGGGGTTTCGAAACTTGACAGTTTAGGTACTATTGCAATTTCTCTTTTGATCTTCAAAATGGGAATCGAAAGTGCCAGGGATGCAGTGCTCACTCTGATGGATGCCTGGCTTGATGAGGATGAAAGTGAGAGAATTAAAAAAGACATACGTAATATCCCGGGCTTGATAGATCTTGAGGACCTGAAACTCCGAAAATCAGGACTTGTGGTTTTCGGGGAAGCTACGGTTGAAGTTGAGGGTGAAACCGACTTAAAAAGGGTGGAACTGCTTTCTAAGGAAATCAAAACAGCTGTTAAAAAAGAAGTGGAAAACCTGGAGCATATTGTTGTTAATGTAAAGCCTGTACAAAGGAAGAATTTTAGGCTAGCTCTTCCCGTTTTAGATAATAATGGGTTTCAAGCAAAGCTGTCAGAACATCTTGGGAAAGCTCCTTATTTTCTCTTTGTAGAGATCGAAGAGGGCAAGGTTGGAGATAATCAAATTGTCGAAAACCGATTTTTTAATTCTGAGAAAAAAGGAGGCATGAAAGCTGCGGACCTAATCATTCGGGAAAAAGCAAACGTCCTTGCGGTAAGAAATGTTGGTGAAGGTCCATACTATATGCTCCGAGATAATTTTATAAAAATTCTGCAAATTCCCGACGGAGTAGATACTGCTAGAGAAGTCCTCGACAGGTTCCAGAACCTCGAAGAAATCACAGTTCCTGCGAAATAACATAGAAAATCACAGTTCCTGCGAAATAACATAGAAAATTACAGTTCCTGTGAAATAACATAGAAAATTACAGTTCCTGTGAAATAACATGGAGATCGGATATGAAAATTGCAATTGCAAGTGGAAAAGGAGGAACCGGGAAAACCACGGTTTCTTTAAATCTTGCCCTTTCTCTTTCAGATGTACAGCTTTTTGACTGCGATGTAGAAGAACCTAACTGTAATCTTTTCCTTGGCTTTGACCTTGAAAAAGTAGAAGATGTAGTTTGTCCGGTGCCTGTAATCGATCAAGAAAAGTGCAATATCTGCAGGCAGTGTTCGGATTTTTGCCGTTATAACGCCCTGGCAGCCCTTCCTACCAGAGTTTTGTTTTTCCCTTCTCTCTGCCACGGATGCGGGGGATGTGCTGTCCTTTGCCCGGAAGAGGCAATCCAGGAATCTCAGAGGTTCCTTGGAGTAATCGAAAAAGCAAAAGGAAGAAGTTCACCTGAGTTTTACAGGGGGCTTTTAAATATTGGGGAAACGATGACATCGGCTGTTATCAAAGAGCTCAAGAAACATATCGATGATCATAAAACTGCAATTCTAGATGCTCCTCCCGGAACTGCCTGTCCCGTTATTACTTCTATTGGTGACGTGGATTATTGTGTGCTTGTGACTGAATCAACACCTTTTGGTTTCCATGACCTCAAGCTCGCCATAGGCGTTGTAAGGGCGCTTAAAATTCCCTTTGGAGTTATCATTAACCGCTGGGGGTTAGGAGATTCAAGGGTTGAAGAATACTGCAAAGCCGAAGGAATTCCTGTTCTTCTCAAGATACCAAACGATCTCAGAATTGCAGAGCTCTATTCTCGCGGCATTCCCTTTGTTCAAGAAATGCCGGAATGGAAAGAGAAGTTTCTCAGTATGTTTGAAGCAATAAAACTCCAGCTTGCAGGTGTAGAGGAAGCGAGAACATGAAGCAGCTTACTGTAATCAGCGGAAAAGGTGGGACTGGAAAAACAACCCTTACGGCAGCTTTTGCCTCGCTTGCAAAAAATGCTGTTATTGCCGATTGCGATGTGGATGCAGCTGACATGCATCTTATCCTGAAACCCGAAATTCTGGAAAAAGAAGACTATTACAGCCTCGAGATTGCCAGGATTGATCCGGAACTCTGTATCGAATGTGGAAAATGCAGAGAATTTTGCAGGTATGAGGCAGTAAGTGAAAATTTTGAAGTTGACCCTTATGAATGCGAGGGGTGTGCTGTCTGCACCATTGTTTGTCCCAACGGAGCAGTTTCCATGAAAAAAAAGGTTTCAGGTCAGTCTTTTTCTTCTGAAACCCGTTTTGGGCCTATGGCTCATGCAAGGCTCGGCATCGGAGAAGAAACAAGTGGAAAACTTGTAAGCACTGTTCGAACCAATGCGAAAAAGCTTGCAGAACAATATCATAAAGATTTAATTATAATTGACGGGCCTCCTGGAACAGGCTGTTCCGCAATTTCAGCTATTACAGGTACGGACCTGGTTCTGGTGGTAAGTGAGCCAACCGTTTCTGGAATCCATGACCTTAAAAGAGTTCTTGAGCTTACTGCACACTTCATGATCCCCACTGTTATATGCATAAACAAGTATGACATAAATGAAGAGAACACTCAGTTGATTGAAAATTTCTGTGCCGAGATGGAAATTCCGGTAATAGGCAGGCTTCCTTATAATGACATTGTAACGAAGGCAATGCTTCAGGAACAAACCTTGATAGAGTATGCTAAAAGCAGTGCGTGTTTAAACGAAAACGAATTTGCGGATCAGGTCTGCCAAATCTGGGCCAGGGTAGAAAATATACTGATGGGTGTTCAGGATAAACAGACAGGGATTAAAACCCTCAAAATGAAAAATTTATAATTTTTGTAATTTTTACAATTTTTTAAAAAGCTGTAGCAAAGCCTGGTTATTAAAGTCTGGCTATTTTATAGATGAGGCTTGTCAAATAAAAGTACACATTTTTTACTTTTTCAACTGAACTTTACTTTTTCAATTGAACTGTTTCTAATCCTTCTTTTTACTACTTTAACTTTAGAACCTCAGTACTCTTTTTTATAAACTATATATTTATATAATATTCTATTTATATTATCTCAAAGGCCAATAATCGTAAACCTTAGTTTTGATAACCACAGGCTTTTATCTGTACTTCTTTAATCAAAGTCGATTTCTAATTACGAGGGGGTTTAGTTCTGAAAGATATTGCTGTTGGAACCTGTGTACACCTGTTATCCCGGATAGATGACGAAGCTCTTGCCGAAGTCTGGAGAGAAATCTCTGCCGGAAAATCTCCAATAATCGATTCTCAGGGTAATCTGGGTTATTCCCTGTTGAGCGAGGACGGCATACTATTCATCAGAAATGATTTTGCGGCTACGAAATATGAGCAGTTTGAACTGGTTTTTGGGGACCTTTTCCTGCCAGACACGGTTCAGGAAATCCTTTTTAAAGATAAAGTGCTGCTTCTTATGGTATACAGGAAAAACATGCAGGACTTTTTACTATCCGAGCTTCGTACTGATGTCAAATTCATGCTTGACCTGCCGCGTGGGGAATACTCCTTTTTTGTATTTCTTCTGGACGCGGGCGCTGAATCCCTTTTAAGTTCCACAGTCTATGCCATAGGTTTTCCATCCAGGATGAATTTGAACAGCCCGGAGCTTGAGACCTTTTATCTCAAACATCCTGTTGATATCTGGGAATTCGTAGATCCTTCTCCTGTAGATATTAAACGCGGAGGACCCTTCTACATCAATATGATTATGGTAAACATTGAACAGATTCCGGGCTGTTCCCTGCTCTTTTCCGAACTTCTGCAGGAAGATGAATTCACACCTCCTCTTTGAAATCTACACTCTTAAATGAGCTCTGTATCTAAAGCTCTATTTTCTCTCTACTTAAGGTGCAGATTTGAGGACTTTACGTACAAGTGTAAAATTAGTATAAAAAGTGTAAAATTAGTATAAAAAGTGTAAAATTAGTATAAAAAGTGTAAAATTAGTATAGAAAGTGTAAAATTAGTATAATTAGTATAGTTTTTCAGATTTCAAAAGTTCAAAAATAGTAAAATTAAAATGAAAATCTATTATCCTTAATATCTGATAAGAAACTCAATTTTTCACATTCATTATTTGCTGAACTGCAAGGATATCAACTAATGTAATTACTCCAGCCACGAAGAAGATTACTGAAGGTATTGTGCTATAAATAATCGAACCTCCTGTAGCTAATGAATATAAATAATAAAGCGCGTATAATGGACTTATAATTAAAATAACCCATGTAATGTATGTGAATGCATCCTTACTCATCTTTTCACTATTGATATCTGATTTTTTATTTGTTTTCGTATTTTCGCTATTGACATCTGGTTTTTTATTTGGTTTCATTTTTTCGCTATTGACCTCTGGTTTTTTATTTGTTTTCATATTTTTATGCTCCGAGTATTATTATTCATCAAATTTTCTCCTAATATTAATTAATAATGTACAACATATATAATAATTTGAGCCTGGGGTGGTTTTTTCAAGAAAAGTTCCAAATAAGAAAGTCTAGGTACAAAGTTCTTGAACGAAAAGATAATTATAATTGCGATTTTCAGTAATTCACAATGCAGCTCTTTACCAGATATGAAGAAGTAGAACCTTACATTACTAAGGACAGTTCAATTATCCGCGAACTTATGCATCCTTTTGTCCACGGTAATTCAAACCAGAGCCTTGCCGAAGCTACCGTGCCAGCCGGCGGAAAAACTATTCTTCACAAACACTGCCTGACCGAAGAAATCTATCACATTACAGATGGCAGTGGGATAATGACTCTCGGCTCTGAAGAATTCAAGGTCAAAAAAGGATATACTGTTTGCATTTCTCCCGGCACTCCGCACAGAATTCAAAACACAGGAAATACGCCGCTGAAAATTCTCTGCTGCTGTGCACCGGCTTATTCACATGAGGATACGGAATTGGTGGAATGAGTGCAATAAAATTAGATTCTTAAGAATTTTTCATCTTTGAACAAAATGACTTTTGATCTCTCTTCTTTTTCTATTTCATAGAGGATTTCAAATGCTATGTTAATTGAAAATTCATGATCTGATTCAAGTAGATCTTCCAGCTGCTTTTTATTTTTTACAGTACAAATCTTTCCAAGTGCCTCTGCCCCGTTCCATCGCACATGTTCATCTTTCAGCGCGTTAATTAGCGGCTGCACAGCTGTCTCGGATTTAATATTTCCAAGTGCCTCTGCCGCTTCTCTCCGCACATCTGAATCTTCATCTTTGAGTGCGTTAATTAGCGGCTGCACAACTGTCTCAGATTTAATATTTCCAAGTGCCTCTGCCGCTTCTCTCCGCACATCTGAATCTTCATCTTTGAGTGCGTTAATTAGTGGCTGCACAGCTGTCTCAGATTTAATATTTCCAAGTGCCTCTACCGCGCTCCTCCGCACATATTCATTTTCATCTTTGAGTGCGTTTATTAGCGGCTGCACAGCTGTCTCAGATTTAATATTTCCAAGTGCCTCTACCGCGCTCCTCCGCACATCTTCATTTTCATCATTCAGTGCGTTAATTAGCGGCTGCACAGCTGTCTCAGATTTAATCTTTCCAAGTGCCTCTACCGCGCTCCTCCGCACATCTTCATTTTCATCATTCAGTGCGTTAATTAGCAGCTGCACAGCTGTCTCAGATTTAATATTTCCAAGTGCCTCTGCCGCGCTCAATCGCACGTGTGAATTTTCATCTTTCAGTGCGTTGATTAGCAGCTTCACTGCTGTATCAGATTTTATTTTTCCAAGTATCTCTGCCACATTCCACCGAAGATCATCATCTTCATCTTTCAATGCGTTGATTAGCGGCTGCACAGCTGTCTCAGATTTAATCTTTCCAAGTGCCTCTACCGCGCTCCTCCGCACATCTTCATTTTCATCATTCAGTGCGTTAATTAGCGGCTGCACAGCTGTCTCAGATTCAATATTTCCAAGTGCCTCTGCCGCTCCCCTCTGCACATTTTCATTTTCATCATTCAGTGCGTTTATTAGCAGCTGCACAGCTGTCTCAGATTTAATATTTCCAAGTGCCTCTGCCGCGCTCAATCGCACGTGTGAATTTTCATCTTTCAGTGCGTTGATTAGCAGCTTCACTGCTGTATCAGATTTTATTTTTCCAAGTATCTCTGCCACATTCCACCGAAGATCATCATCTTCATCTTTCAATGCGTTGATTAGCGGCTTCACAGCTTTGTCAGATTTTATATTTCTAAGTGCCTTTATCGCGCTCCACCGCACACTTGGATCTTCATCTTTCAAGGCTTCGCTAATTATACTGATTCCAGCGACTCCAATTCTTCCTAGGCTTTCAATAGAACTAATCTTTTCTAATATACACTTAGAATCCATTTTCTCGGTAAGTAAAGCACGCAGTTTTTCCTTTACTTTTTCACTTGCTTTATTTACACACTTTGAAGCCAAGAAAAGCTCGCTTTTTAAAAGCATTGAACCAATAAATTTGTCAATCGAGTCCGAATCCAGCATTTCAGAGGTGAATATCACAACTTCTTCCCATTTTGGATGACTAAAAGCCTCTGATACGTCAAATCCACTTTCAAAAAGTTCTTTTAGCTTTATAGCTGCAAAATATTCTTGAAAAGACTGGTGGATTCCATATGATACATAATTATCATTTCTATTAAGTATTCCAAGTTTGAAGCAGTCTTCAAGAATTAACTGCGGGCTAATTTTTTTAAACATAGAATCTTCAGAACTTTTTTTGACAAATTTGAGAGCTCCAGAATATTTACATGAAACTTCATTCCTGCATTGAAGTTTAAAATACAGGTCAGTAAGAGAATTCTCGATTTGTATTCTGTCTGCGTGAAGGCCTTTCCCCTTTTCTTCCTGATGACTGAAAAGAATATCAATAAAATTTTCGTACAATTTAGAACGTTTTGAAGGCAGTAAGTCATCGGACTTGTCTTTTCTTCCCATAGCAACTTTGATGGCAATGTAAAGCATCATTGGGTTTGAGAGTATGGATTTTAGCTGTTGATTGCTAAGGATTTTGTCTTTGAGAGTATTTGCGAGTTCTTCATTTGAAACAGAGCGATCTATGAATATCTCGATTTTTTCGTCGGTTAGTTTTTCCAATTCCGAGACTTTGAAACTGCTTTTTATACTCTCAAAAAAGCCCGGTCTTGAAGAAATAACAAATCTGCAATTATTGTAATCGGTAATGAAATTTGAAATCTTATCATAGGGATAGAATTCATCGGTAGGTGAAAGTAAGTCAAAGCCATCGAGGAGAATAGTTGCTTTTCCTTTCAATATCGTTTTTAGGACGTCTTCTGATATTCCTTTCTCTTCGGCTTTCTTAGCGATGTATATATCAAATGGGTTTTTTATGAAACGTTCTTCACCGATGTATGAATTTAATTCAATGTACAGGGGAACATTTTCGTTTTTCTCCTCAAGGTAACTTTTAGCAAGGATATAATTCAACCATCTAAATGTAGTTGTTTTTCCTGAGCCTGATTCACCGGAAATGATAAGCTTTTCTTCTTTTTCAACAAGCTCAAGAACCTCAAATTCTTGTTCTCTATTGCTTTCCTCATCGTGGAATTTGAGAGTTACTGGCAAAATCTCTTTGGCTGAAAGTTCGGTATAGACTTCACTGACCCCGGTTTTTCCATCTTCATCTATTATTTTATTCAGGTATTTTTCTAATGATTCTTCAAAGTATACGCCGGATTCTTTTTTACTTTGATTTTCTCTTCTGCCGTTGATTACTTCGTGCACTTCCTGAACGTTATGAGCTAGTTCCTTGACGTCTTTAGATAGCTTTTTAACCCCTTGATTCATCTCTTGGGTTGTTTTATATGTTTCTTTTGCTAAGTAGAACTCAAGATCGTTTTTAAGTTCAGGTTCTTTTTCTATTTCGGAATCCATTATCTCAAAAAAGGAATTTAAAATTAAATCTGCGTCTTCGCGGGAGAAATCCTCCCCACTGAACAATTCAAAAAACTCGTGGATTAAAATATTTGAACAATCAATCTTATCTGGATTTTTCAGGTATTTTTCAATTGCTTTTTCCACATTTTCCTGATGAAAAAACGTATCAATTTGTATTCCAGTCAATTTATAGCTCTTATTCGAGAACTCTTTTATTGCTTTATCATAAACTTTTGAAGAAGTATTAAAAATGTGTCCAGGGATCTTCTTGGAAGAGTCATACAAGAAGTTAGTAAGAAAGCCCAAAGCTAATCCTGAAATAGCCATCGTATCCCCGTTGATATGAAAATCTCTTCTTTACTTCTCAATCAACTTCCTTATGAAACCATCTAAATTAATTCTTTCTATTTTATTCGGGAAAGGCCGCTCTCCTGCGTCGAGCGTGACAAAAACGGCCAAAATACGGCTAGTAAGGTTATTCGGTCTTATTTTCCCAGTTGTTCCTTTGTTGTTTGTTTTTCATTTTTCCGGTTCAAATGAAGTTGTTTTATACTCTTTACTGATTTTTAACTTAAATTCAAAGCTTTTTAGTAATTAGTGACTGTATCAATAGTCTTTATATGAAAATCATAACCTGGAACTGTAATATGGCTTTCCGGAAGAAATACAAACATATTCTTCCTTTTGATCCTGATTTATTGATTGTTTCTGAGTGTGAGCATCCAGATAAATTCAGTGATAAATTTTACAATGATGTTTTATGGATAGGTGATAACAGAAACAAGGGCCTGGGTGTTTTCAGTTTTAATGATTTTGAAATTGCAATCCATGAATCCTATTGTGAAAATTACAGGTATGTCCTTCCTGTCACAGTGAACGGCAATGAAGCCATGAATCTTATTGCTGTCTGGTCGCAGAACAATACAGAAGATCCAAAAAGGAGATACATTGGAGAAGTTTGGAAGTCACTGAATTACTATAAGGACTTGTTCAGATTTTCAACGATTATTGCAGGTGATTTCAACTGGAATGTTATCTGGGATCAGGGAAATCAGAAATATCCTCTTTACGGAACACTAACTGATGTAATTAATTTGTTAGAGCAATTTGATATTTTCAGTATGTATCATACTTTTACAAATGCAGAGTTCGGGATTGAAAAGGAACCGACACTTTATTTCAGGAAAAATAAGAAGACTCCTTATCATATAGATTATATTTTTGCGCCTTCTAAAATTATTAATTGCGGGAAATCATTTCTGGTTGGTAAATATGAAGATTGGATCTCTCTGAGCGATCATATGCCTTTAATAGCAGAATTAGAATAACTACTCACTTCTTGGAACTTCTTTACGGAAATCTTGCAGCGTCTTCTTTTTAATCGTGTAGCTTATTTTATCTGTCTTCTCTTTTTATTTGGATACGGCCGCTCTCCTGCGTCGAGCGTGACGAAAATGACCCAGAATGATGAATAAGGTTGCGTGGGTTCGAAAGATCTCGTATTTATTTCTCGTATTTATTTCTTTTGACCAAAGTAACTGATATAGCTTATAAATTAGTCCTCTTGAGCGAAGCGAAAAGGACCTCGTGCTCCCGAAGCGAAACTCGGGCGTGACAAAGACGACCCGATATGGCAACATGGTTTCACGAATTAATTTTTCCATTTATTGGGTTGAAATGAGGTTATTTTATCCTTTATTGTGATCTTCTACTGCTTTCTACAGCTTCCTGATTTATTCCCAATCTAAAAACAGCTCGGTTTTTAAGATTTCTTCCATTTCAATGCCTTCCAGGATCTCAAAAGCGAGATTTGCCGTAAACTCATCCTTTGAGTCCAGTAAAGCCTGCAAGCGTGGTCTGTCATCTTCAGTACATATCTTTTTGAGGGCTCCGGCTGCTTCGGCTTTTACGAAGCGGTTCCAGTCATATAAGCTATTGATTAGGGGCTCGATGGCTTTTTTTGGTTTTATCCGGCCGAGGGCTTTTGCAGCAGCCAGGCGCGTGAAATCGTCCTTGTCCATAAGGGAGGCAATAAGATGATCTACTGCTTTTTCGGCCTTAATCCGGCCGAGAGCTTCGGCTGCACCTGATCTTCCTTTATTATTCTGGTCCATCAGCGCATCAATAAGAGGTTCTATAACCCGCCTGGATTTTATTTTTCCAAGTGCTTTTGCAGCTTCTTCTTTTACAAAGCCATCGTTATCAAAAACCAGCACATCTATCAGGGGCTGGAGGGCTTCTTTTGATTTTATCCGGCCGAGGGTGTTGGCTGCAAACCGGCGCACGGTTGCATCTCTGGACTTGAGGACACTGACCAGCTGGGGGATAGCTTTTTCACAATCAAAAAGGTTCAGGGACCCGGCTGCAAGCCTCCTGACTTCATCATCCTCGTTATCAAGGGCACTGATCAGGGATTCAAAAGCTCTTTTGCTCCTGCTTTCAGATAGGCTTTGCAGTGCTTTTGCTGTCTCCTTTCGCACAAGTTTATCTTCGTCTTTCAGGGCATTATCAATGAAATCAAAGATTTGGTCCGATATGCAATCAGGAATCCCATAGGGAGTTATCTGGCCAAGGGCTCTTACTGCTCCTTGCCTTGTGAAAGGGTCCTGGGACTTAAAAATCCTGATAAGGGGATCAAGGACTTTTTCGCACTCCAGTTGTCCTAGTGCATTTGCAGCTTCCTTCCTGACAAAGCGGTTTTCATCTCCAAGTGCAAAAAGCAACGGAGCAATGGCTTTTCTGACTTTTATCATTCCCAAGGCTTTTGCGGCTTCCAGTCGGACTAAATGGCTGTTGTCCTGGAGTTTATTTATCAGGGTTTTAGCAGTTTTCTCGGACTTTATTTCTCCAATGGATTCTACGGCTGTCTTTCTTACAAATTCATCCTCATCCGAGAGTGCCGAAACAAGGGGGTCAAGCGTATCCTCGGACCCTACTACTCCAAGGGCTTTTGCGGCTTCTCTTCGGACGAAACGGCTTTTATCTCCAAGCATATTGACGAATGTGCCGGAAGTTTTGTCCGATTTGATTTCTCCAAGTGCTTTTGTAGCGATCCAGCGCACAAATTCATCCTTATCTTCAAGGGCACCTACAAACGGTTCAACAGCTCTTTCCGATCTCATCCGGCCCAGGGCTTCGGCAGCCCCCAGCCGGACAAGCTTGTCTTCTTCCTGAAATGCCTTTATAAGAGCTTCTGCTGCTTGCCTGGAATTTGTTCTTCCAAGAGCCCCTACAGCCCCAATCCGAACAAAATCATCTTTGGCCCCAAGTGCGGAAATAAGGACTTCCAGCGCTTTTTCAGATTCAATCTGCATTAGCGCATTTGCAGCTTCCAGTCGGACAGCCCGATTCTTATCTTTAAATGTGTCTCTGAGCAATTCAATTGCTCTTTCGGACCCTATTAAGCCAAGAGACTTTATGGCTTCTATCCGCACAGAATAATCTGCGTCCCCAACTGCAGTCTCAAGCGGAACAAGTGCCATCTTGGATCTGGTTTCCCCAAGCACTTTCGCAGTTTCTCTTTTTACCCTGATATCTTTATCTTTAAGTGCTCCAGTATTGGCCCTGATCCCACAGGTTCCTAGCCTTCCAAGGCTCTGAACAGCCTTTACTTTTTCTATAGTATACCTGCTGTCAAGTCTTCTGGCAAGCAAAGCACATAGCTTTCCTTTTGTTTCGGGGCTGGCTCTCAGAGCACATTTTGAAGCCAGATATAAGTTTCCGCTTGAGATCATCGAATTTACAAGTTCTTCTTCTGATTCGAGCAAATCCGAGGTGAGCATTATCACATTCTCCCATCTTGGATTCCTGAATGCCTTTGAAATGTCCGTCCCATTTTCAAAGTAAGTTTTCAACTTTAAAGCTGCAAAATATTCCTGAAAAGCTCGATCTATTCCGAACTTTATTTCTGACCTCTTTCTTATCAGGAGTCCGAGCCCTAAGCAGGCCTGAAGGAGTTTTCTGGCCTTTATCTTACCCAATCGGCTGTACTCGGTAGTCCTTCCAGACTTGCTGTATTCTATAATTCTTCCAGACTTGTTGCATTCTGCAATCTTTCCAGACTTGCTGTATTCTATAATCTTTCCAGACTTGCTGTATTCTATAATCTTTCCAGATCTTCTGGATTCTGTATATGCTTCTGCCACTTCAATTGCATAGCTATACTTACATGAAATCTTATTTCTGCACTGGAGTTGGAAGGCCAGGTTCATAAGGACATTTTCTATATCTGTTCTTTCGGTATTCAGCTCTTGACTATCTGTTATTCCATTATTTAGATCTTGAGAACTTATTATTCCGTTACCGAGATCTTGAGAACTTATTATTCCGTTACTGGGATTTTGAGATCTTATTTTTCCAAAATTTGACTCTTGAAGATCTATTTTTCCATTATTCAGTTTTTGAGACTCTGTTATTTCGGCACATGGCGCTTGAGAACCTATTTTTCCATTAGGTGACCATTCCAAACTTATTTTCTCAAAACTTATTCTTAGAGGCAGCTGGTTTTGGGATCTAAAAAATTCCTTTCCGATCCTGTAATCTTTACAAAGCTCCAAAACAAAAGCCTGATATATTTCTGCCCGGCTGGAAGGAATAGAATCAAAATGGGTAAAGTGCTGGACATCTTCCTGTTTTCCTCTTGTCCCCATATGCGCAGTTGAAAGTTTGATCCAGAGGTAAAGCAGCAGAGGATTCTGGAGGATTGGTTTTGACTGAATTTCTTCCAGGATTCTGGCTTTTAATAGCTTTGCCTGTCTTTTATTTGGGACATTCTTTTCTATAAACAGCCTGATTTTTTCATCGGTCAATTTTTCAAGCTCTGAGAGTGCAAATGTACTTTTTAAGCTATCCGAAGGCTCGGGTCTTGAGGCAATAACATATCTACAGGCTTCATATTCGGAAATAAAGTCAGAGATCTCATCAAAGGGAGAGAAATTCTCTGAAGGCGTGAGCAGGTCAAGCCCATCCAGTAACAGCAGAGCTTTTCCTTCGAGCAGTTTCTCAAAATCCGTCTCAGAAATACCTTTTTTCGTTACCTGTGCTTTTAAATAATTATAAAAAGAACCTTTTACATAAGAATCAAGTGCTATATATATTGGCACAAATCCCTCTTTTTTCAGTAGGCGTTTCCTGGCATAGACGGTATTCAGCCACTTAAGGGTGCTTGTTTTTCCCGAACCTGCTTCTCCGTAAATTATCAGGTGCCTTTCTTTTTCCACAATTTGTGAGATCTTGAAGTCATAGGCAAGGGAAACCCTTTCTTCGAAAAGCCTGCGTGTGATTGGTAGTATTTCTCTGGCAGATAATTCTACGTAGTCACAGACTTCATCCTTATCTTCCAGTATTATGTTTTGCAGGTATGTTCTCAAGTCCCCATTTAAGCCGCTTTCAGTTACGGGCTCAGGCATAATGTCCCCCCACAATCTATAAATGGTGTTTCCTTTCCAGGTTCTACTCTTTTTGTCAGGGAACCTTCTTTAGGTTTACTGCTTTCAGTATGTATTTTCAGTATGTATTTTTCAGTATGTGTTTTTCAGTATGTGTATTCAGTATGTACCCTGACTTTTTCCACGACTTTCTTGTTATATGCATTTACGATATCGCTTCGGGTAATAAGACCGAGAAGTCTGGTTTTATCCTCTCTGTCCACGACTGGAAGCCTGCCTATTTGCTTTGAAGCGAAGCGTTTGAGTACTGCGTCAAGGGTTTCATCGGGGTAGGCAACTTCAAGACGCTGGGTAGCTATATCTTTTACTTTTTTGTCGACATCTCCGGACTTTACTTTGCTCCGGAGATCTGAAAGGGTTACTATACCTGAAAGTTTGCCTTTGGAATCAAGGACCGGAAAACCGACGTGGCGGCTTACCTGCATTAGGGTCGTAAGTGCTTCAACACTCTTATCCTCAGAAACTGTCTGGACATATGTGATCATGGCATCTTTTACAAGCATGGAGCTCATGATATCTACTTCTCTGCCTTTTCGGATCTTAAACCCTTTCCTGCGTAGACCCTCCGTAAAAATGGACTCCGGATAAAGGGCATTTGACATCACATTGCTGAGGACGCAGGCAAACATGAGAGGAAGAATCATATTATAATCTCTTGTAATCTCAAACAGGATCAGGATGGCAGTAAGGGGAGCCCTGGCAGTTCCGGCAAAGACCGCGCCCATCCCAACCATAGCATATGCTCCTTGATCGGCTACAGCCCCAGGGAAAAACAAGTTTGCGATTGTCCAGAAAGCTCCTCCCAGCATTGCACCTGTAAAAAGGGAAGGAACAATCGTTCCTCCTGAGCCTCCAGAGCCCAAGCTCAGGGAAAAAGCGAGGACCTTCAAAAAGAGCAGGATTAGCAGGAGCTTGAAAGTAAGCTGGTTGTTGAGTGCATCCGTTATTACATCATATCCCATTCCGAGAACCCTGGGGTAAAAAAGGCCTATTGCACCTACTGCGAGCCCTCCCAGGGCAGGCTTGAGAACGGGATGGAAAGGGATTCCCGAAAAAATATCTTTTATGTAGTAAAGCGTCCTGATCAGTAGTGTAGAGACAAAACCTGCAAGAAGCCCTAGCACAAGGTAGAGCCCGAGTTCTTTGTAGGGACTTACCAGCTGGTAGAAAGGGATCTCTATGGGTCTAACTCCGAAAAGTGTGCTTGAGACGAGAGTTGCAAAGACCGAGGAGATAACTATCGGAATAAAGGTCCTGGTTTCAAGTTCCCCGTAAATCACCTCTACCACAAAGACTACTCCCGCAAGAGGGGCGTTAAAGGCAGCCGCAATTCCGCCGGCAGCTCCGCAACCTAGAAGTATCTGAAGCTGCCTTTCCGGGCTCTTCAGGATTCTCCCGAGAAAAGCTCCAGTCCCGGCTCCTGCAAGGATTCCAGGTGCTTCCTTTCCCAGTGCACCTCCGGAACTGATTGTGATTATTGAAGTAAAAATCTCCAGAAAAACATCCTTGAGATTAAGCCTTGCTCCGCGGAGGGTTACGGTTTCTATAAGTCCGTCAACGCCGTACTTCTTTTTCATCAGAAAATGGGAGATTATTCCTACCAGCAACCCTCCAAGGGCTGGCACGAATAACACATAATAATGTGGGAACTCGTGTAACGGGGATCCTTGCTGCATACCCAGAAAAGTATTGCTGTACTGGAGAGTTTGGTCATAAACTCCTATCACGAACCCTGTAAGGAGCCCGATTATAATAGCAATTGAATTGACCCTGGCAGTTTCGGTATCAAACCGGGTAATATACTCTGTTATCCTGGGATGTTTTTTTACATTGTGAAATGCCGATATGTGCTCTGGACTAACTTCCAAAAACTCGTGCCTCTTGAATCCTTTTATGTCTTCCCTTTTCTTTAACAAAAAGGTAAGTTTCAGGTTTATTCTACTTGAATATTTTTATTCTACCTGAATATTTTACACTCGAAGGATTTCAAGCATTTATTTAAATGTATCATTAAATTATATTATATAATGTATGCCCGTACAGCTGTAAATATTGGGGATTCTTTTTCTTGATTCTTTTTCTTGATTCTTTTTCTTTATTTTCGGCCTTCCTCTATTTTCATTATCTTTTGCCTTCTCTATTTACATCTTTTCATTCAGTCTTTATCTTTTGTTATTCTGGATAAGTTCCAGAACTTCACAGAGTTTTTTTGCAGTTTCGGAAACGGTCTGCATACCAATGGAGTCTTCTTCTACAGGGTTCCAGGCTATTCCACCGAAATGAGAATTATCGCCAACTACAATCATGCCGTGAATATGCATCCAGTCATGGATTGACTGAATGGTTTTTTCCTGACCTCCGTTTCTTGAGCCTCCAACTGAGAGAGCTGCTCCAACTTTGTTTTTAAGTGCAAAGTTATTGCGGCGAAGTAAGACACTTCTGTCAAATAAGGCTTTAAGCTGGGAAGGATAATTCCCCATATATACCGGTGATGCAACAATTATACCGTCGGCAGCTTTCATTTTCTCATAAACTTTCTCCATACTGTCTTCAATAACACAGGAAGATTTTTCTATGCAAGCTCCGCATACTTTACAGGGGGCAATTTCTTCATTTGAGAGAAAAACAGTCTCGGTTTCAAAACCTCTGTCTTTTGCAATTTCGAGAGCAGCTGCAATCATTTTTTCACAGTTCTGGCCCTTTCGTGGGCTACCTGAAATTCCAAGTATCTTCATTGAAATCATTCCGGAACTCTTTTATATTAATTTATCATTTATATTCAGTAATATTGTCTTAAGTTTCACAGATCTGATATAAAATTAGTCCAGATCGTTACATATCTCAAGATAAAACTTGTATTTTAAAACGATGCTGAGTGTTCTAAATATATATTTTTCATTTTTATATATATCGCTACCCATTTTACGTAAATTTATATATTAAGACCCAGCTAACTTAGACTACTCTAATTATATAGGAGGTTGGTTGATTGGTAACATTTTTAGAAAAAATCAGTGAAAGAGCAAAGAAACTCAACAAAACAATTGCTTTACCTGAAACTACCGATATAAGAACTCTTCAGGCAGCTGCCAAGGCCCTCGAAAGAGGGGTTGCAAATATCGTTCTCATCGGCGATGAAGCAAATATTAAGGAGCTTGCAGGAGATCTTGACCTCTCAAAAGCAAAAATTGTAAATCCTGAGACTTACGAGAAAAAGGATGAATACATTCAGGCTTTCTACGAGCTGAGAAAGCATAAGGGTATTACACTCGAAAGTGCAGCCGAAATTATGAAGGATTACGTTTACTTCGCTGTTATGGCGGCTAAACTCAATGAAGTAGACGGTGTAGTTTCAGGTGCTGTTCACTCTTCCTCTGATACACTTAGACCTGCTGTCCAGATTGTTAAAACTGCCCCTGATGCAGCTCTCGCATCTGCTTTTTTCATTATTGCCGTGCCGGACTGTGAATATGGGTCAGAAGGGACATTCCTCTTTGCTGACTCAGGTATGGTTGAAATGCCCAGTCCTGAAGACGTTGCAAACATTGCTATCATTTCTGCAAAAACCTTTGAACTGCTGGTTCAGGATGATCCATATGTTGCAATGCTTTCTTATTCCACTAAGGGAAGTGCACACAGCAAACTGACTGAGGCAACAATTGCTGCCACAAAGCTTGCACAGGAACTCGCTCCAGATATTCCAATTGATGGTGAACTCCAGGTAGATGCAGCAATTGTTCCAAAAGTTGCAGCTTCAAAGGCTCCAGGAAGCCCTGTTGCAGGCAAAGCTAATGTCTTTATCTTCCCTGACCTTAACGCTGGAAACATAGCATACAAGATTGCCCAGAGGCTCGCCAAGGCCGAAGCTTATGGCCCTATTACTCAGGGACTTGCCAAGCCAATTAATGACTTATCCAGAGGCTGCAGCGACGAAGACATTGTCGGTGCTATTGCAATTACGTGCGTTCAGGCCGCAGCACAGGACAAATAATCTCAAACGTTTCTATATTTACAAACATTTTAGAAAGCTTTTTATTGACTTTCATATATAAAATATCTTATTGTATATATAAAACGGAAATTAAAAGCAATCTATGAATTGGGGTTTAAAGATGAAGGTATTGGTAATAAATGCAGGAAGCTCATCGCTGAAATATCAGTTAATTGATATGATCAATGAATCCCCTCTTGCAGTCGGTCTTTGCGAAAGGGTGGGAATCGATAACTCGATCATTACTCAGAAGAGGTTCGATGGCAAGAAGCTGGAAAAGCAGGTTGACCTGCCAACCCACAGAGTAGCCCTTGAAGAAGTTGTCAAGGCTCTTACGGATCCGGAATTTGGTGTCATCACAGACATGGGTGAAATCAACGCGGTCGGACACAGGGTTGTGCACGGTGGCGAGAAGTTCACAACATCTGCTTTATTTGATGCAGGTGTCGAGGAAGCTATTAGAGATTGCTTCGATCTGGCTCCTCTCCACAACCCTCCAAACATGATGGGAATTTCAGCCTGTGCAGAGATCATGCCTGGAACGCCCATGGTTATTGTTTTTGACACTGCATTCCATCAGACCATGCCTGCGTATGCCTACATGTATGCTTTGCCATATGACCTCTACGAAAAGTATGGAGTGCGAAAATACGGTTTCCACGGGACTTCCCACAAGTATGTCGCTGGAAGAGCCGCTCTTATGCTTGGAAAGCCTATAGAAGATACAAAGATTATCACCTGTCACCTCGGAAATGGTTCAAGTATTGCAGCAGTGAAAGGTGGAAAATCTATTGATACCAGCATGGGCTTTACTCCTCTTGAAGGGGTTGCAATGGGTACCAGATGCGGTTCCATTGATCCGGCAGTCGTTCCCTTCGTTATGGATAAAGAAAGCCTGTCAAGCAGAGAGGTTGATACTCTCATGAACAAGAAGTCTGGCGTACTTGGAGTTTCCGGGATAAGCAACGACTTCAGAGACCTTGATGAGGCTGCCTCTCATGGAAACGAGAGAGCTGAGCTTGCCCTTGAGATCTTCGCATATAGTGTCAAGAGAGTCATTGGTGAGTATTTAGCCGTGCTCAATGGTGCAGATGCGATTGTCTTTACCGCAGGTATCGGAGAAAACAGCGCAAGCATCAGAAAGAGAATCCTTACTGGTCTTGAAGGTCTCGGTATAAAAATCGATGAGGAAAAGAACAAGATCAGAGGCCAGGAAATCGACATCAGTACCCCTGATTCGAGTATAAGGGTTTTTGTCATTCCAACCAATGAAGAACTTGCCATTGCAAGGGAAACAAAGGAAATTGTTGAGACCGAAGCTAAACTACGTAAATCGGTACCTGTTTGATCGTAAAGGAAAAGTCTCCTTTACCTTTTCTATTTTTAACTTTTAGTATACTCGTAAAAGCTTAAACTGTATTTTTGCTGAAACCTGCTTTACTGTTATGAGTTTTACTGTTAAGTGTTTTGCTGTTAAGAGTTTTGATGTTAAGTGTTTTGCTGTTAAGAGTTTTGATGTTAATAGTTTTGATGTTAAGGGTTTGATGTTAAGGGTTTGATGTTATGAATTCAATTTCTACCATTTTTGTTTTTCTGCTTTTTTCTGCTTTTCGAAAAATAACTATTCAGCCTTCGAAAATTGAAGTTTCTATTGTCACAAAATTGATACTCCCAAAGAATAACTGTCGTTAAGCTATCATATAATTATGAAGCAGATGGATATTGTCCCTCGCACATCTGGACCAGATAGGGTATTGGCAAAACCAGGGTTTTTGAAGCTGCCAGAGCAAAGAACTGGCACATACTGGGCCTTGAAGCTTTTGATATCCTGCAAGCTTATGGTATTCCTGTAGTAAAGGCAAAGTTCGCAAAAACTGCAGAAGAAGCAATAATTGCTGCAGAAGAGATCAGTTATCCACTTGTGATGAAATTCGTTTCTCCACAGATTTCTCATAATACCGCTGAAGTGAAAGCTACCTATGAGGACATAAGGGAAAGTATCTTAAAGAAATTACCTAAAGCCTATAAGGCCGTTTTCGACCAAGCCTTTTTTAAAAAGGCTTGCAGTCAATTTTTCAAGTTTTTTTCCCAATTCTTATAACTAACTTTTTTCGCCATCAGTTGGCAGTGGTTGCAGAATTCTGAGACGTTTCGGGCCTGGTCATACTCAAATTATAACATTTGTTTCGTACATACTGAGAGTAATAAATGAGGTGGTAAGACGACCCAGGAACGAAAAAGACTCATGCTGGCTGTGGGTATCCTGCTTATTTCGAGCACTGTAGCTATCAATCTCCTACTTGAGGATTCACCAGTGGTAATCCAGCTTGAAGGAGATACGTTCAAGGTTGTGGATATCCCGTACGTCTATACTGTAAAAGAGGCGTATATTCTCCTTTTTTCCGGGTTTTTTGGAGGTCTGGCGCTGGCTCAGGTTTTGCGGTCCATGGGGGTTCAAGGCTCTGAACTTTCAATAACAGGACAGGAAGCACAGGTAGTTGCTCTCAATGTTATCACAGAGAAAGCTCCAGAGAAGATTTTTGAGGTCTCGCATGAAAATGACCCTGTTGAGGAAACCCTGCCCAGGGATAACATTGACCCCACAGATGTCCTTCTGCGGGCCCTTGAAGGAGATGAAAGGAAAGCCGTTGAACTTATTGTAGCAAAAGGAGGAAGAATTCTCCAGAATGAACTCGTGAATTCCCTCGACTTTTCCAAGGCCAAAGTTTCTCGAGTTCTCATGAACCTGGAAAGGAGAGGCATAATAACAAAGAAAAAGTACGGGCTTACAAACTGCATTTCGATAGCTGATGAGCTTAAGGATAACGTCGGGATGAGGGGTGAAATGAAATGAAGAAAAGTGCTCTTATTTCGATTTCAGTTGTTTTCTTGGTCCTAGTTCTAGGAGGGTCATGGTACTATGGAAATGGGGCCAATGTAAAAATAGTTGATATTCATGCTTCTCCTTTTGGGGCAGGTGACCTTGGAAAACTGAACATAACGCTTCAAAATAACGGTTTAAAGCCTGTGGATGTGTGGCTTGAGGTTGAAAACGCTTTTGTGGACGAAAATGGGACGAGCTACTCAACACCAAGGATGATAATTTCCGATAATTCCACAAATCCATGGGATGAAGGATCAGTTTCTCTTCAGAAGCCGATAAAGCTTGTTCCAGGAAATAACTCGGTCAAGGTATGGCTTGGGTATAAACTTCCAGGGGAGTACCCTGTAAAGGTTAGGGTCGTTCAGAATAGCAGGCTTCTGGAAGAAGACACTTATCCTGTAAATATCCCGTCTCCAGAAATTCATCTTAAACTGGAATACGAAATGGAAAGCAAAAATACTTCTGATGTTTACAGGATCTATGGCTATCTTATCAACAAAGGACTAAGCTATGCAAGGAAAGTGTCAATAAACCTTACAGTAACAAACGAGAGAACCGGAGAACTGGTGCTCACATCTTCCGAGTTTTATGATGTGGGAGAAAAAGATAAAAGTCCTCTGTGGACTTGGCCCGACTATCCTTATGCAATTGTGGAAATTGCACATGGTAAACCTTTAGGAGAATCCTACATGCCTGTCCAGAATGTGGTGATAGGAAGTAACGAGGACAGCTTCAAGGTTAATGTAACGGCCAGATGGCAGAACCAGGTGGCTTTTGCCGAATTATTGATTCCACCCAGGGAGGAGACCAGGTGATGCATATGAAAAAGCGAAGTCAATTTTGGAGTTGCAGGTACACAAAACTCTTGCTTCTCTTAATTTTACTTTCCAGTATATGTGCTGGGTGCCTTGTCCAGGATCCACTTGAAGCCAGAGCAGAGAAATTAGTTGGAAGCCTAGGGGATGAAGATAAGGATGTTGCTTCGGCTTCGACTAATGCACTTATCGATATTGGGGGACCTGCAGTTACCCCTCTGATTGAGGCTTTAAAAGATGAAAATCCGCAGGCACGCAGTTATGCTGCTCTTGCCCTTGGAGAAATAAGAGATAAAAAAGCTGTGGAACCTCTGATAGAAGTCCTTGATGATCCCTCTCCTGAGGTTCGTATGAATGCAGCTTATTCACTTGGGGAAATTGGAGACTTAAAGGCCGTTGAGCCCCTTATTGAACTATTAAAGGACGAAAACGGGGAAGTAGTTCGCTTAACCGTGATTGCGCTTGGATTATTGAAAGACCCCAGGGCAACTGAGCCTATTTGTGAGGTTATGGATCGTGATGATGCCAGGATACGCCATGAGGATAATCCCGATATACGCCAGCAAGCTGTATACGCTCTTGCAGAAATAGGAGATCCGGGCTGTATTGATACTCTTCTAGGTCTGCTGGATGATAAAGAACTAGGATATTCGGCGGCCAATACGCTTGGCAACTTTAAAAGTGAAGACATATTTGAAAAAGTAACTAAAAAGCTGCGGAACAGTAACCCCACAGTCCGGACTAACGCCATAGCAGTGTTTGAATCTAATCGGGACCCTGCTGTTGTTCCCCTCTTGATTAAAATGCTGGATGATAAGGTTCCAGAGGTTCGAAAGGACGCCACTTTCACCCTGGGTTTTTTTAAAGAACCTGAACAGGTGGCACAGAGCGAGAAGCCCCTGATTAATGCTCTTGGGGACAGTAATCCCGAGGTGCAGGAAGGAGCTGCTCGTTCTCTCGGAAGGTTAGGAAGTAAGGAAGCGATACCTTCTCTTGAAGGTCTCCTCCAATCAAAGAACAAGAATCTTCAAGTTGCTGCCATTGAGGCTCTGGGAGATATTGGAGATCCTGAGTCTGTAGACGCTCTTATTGCCACCCTTGAAGATGAAGACTGGTTCGTACGAGAAAATATTGTGGATTCCCTGGTTGAAATAGGAGATTCTCGAGCGATTGAACCTTTGATTTCTTTACTTGAAGATGAAAAATATAAAGTGAGGAGAAGTGCTGCAGAAGGCCTTGGGAAATTTGGAGATAGGAAAGCTGTTGAACCTCTCCTCAAGGCTCTTGAGACCGAGAGAGAGGAGGAAGTAAGGCGTTCAGAGGTTATGGCTCTGGGAAAACTTGGAGGACAACAAGCAATGGAAGGTTTGAGCCGGATCAGTACGGATCCAGATGAGTACAAAAACGTCAGAAGCAATGCAGAGAAAGCATTGGTGATACTCAAGGGAGGTGGGACAGTGAATGCCTCCTCTTTTTATTAATTAATATATTTGGATTGTGAAAGTATGGAGTGAATGGAATAAGTTTTGAAGTGGAATCTTTCAGAATACGGAGGAATCAATAAAATGAAGACATATACAGCAGTTTTGCTGGTCGCTCTCACTCTCTTACTTGCAGTATCAGCAGACACTGCAAATGCAGCAGACAATACAAGCAGTATATCCAATGTTTGTGATGTAGACGGCACCGATTATAAAAGCGAGAGTTGGTCTAACGAACAATATCCGGTAATCGATTTATTTGGAGATAAATATGTTCCGCTGTTTACCGCCAATGGAAACACTGGGAATGTACATGTTAACAAGCTTGCCAAGTTGATTCTTGACAATAATGAAACTTACACACTCAAAGATGGTGAAAAAGTCGATCTTAGCAATGGATACGCTTTTGAAGCCAAGCAGATCAATATTGACAATGAGGAAATATGGTTTGAGTTCAGTAAGGATGGAAAATATATTGCTGATCAAATAGTCTCAGCCAATAATGATGCCAATAGGACATGGACCGTTACCCTTGACAATGTTCAGGGTGAAAATAGTGTCGTTGTCATGAAAGTTCATATCAAGAATCTATTTGTGGGTGCGGAAACCAGAGTCGTTTGGATTGATGGCATCTGGCTGACTGACTACACAAATGCTACAACTCTCAAGGTAGGGGATAAAATAGGAGAATTCACGCTTGATAAAATCGTCAGCGGAGTAAATACCTCTAACATGGGAAGTCTTGTTTTTGAAAATACTACGGGGTCTTCAGTAGCTTGTAATGTTGTAGGTACCAATTATAAATGTGACAGCTGGTCTAATGTTACAGCAGACACTGCAAACACAGCAGACACTGCAAGTACAGTAGATACTACAAATACAGCAGATAATGTAAGCAATATAACCAACATTTGTAATGTTGTTAGTACCGATTATAAATGGGTATCTAATGAACAATATCCAGTAATCGATTTATTTGGAGATAAATATATTCCGCTGTTTACCGCCAATGGAAACATTGGGAATATACATGTTAACAAGCTTGCCAAATTGATTCTTGACAATAATGACACTTACACTCTCAAAGACGGTGAAAAACTCGATCTCAGCAATGGATACGCTCTTGAAGCCAAGCAGATCAATATTGACAATGAGGAAATATGGTTTGAGTTCAGTAAGGATGGAAAATATATTGCTGATCAAATAGTCTCAGTCAATACTGATGATAATAGGACATGGACTGTTACCCTTGACAATGTTCAGGGTGAAAATAATATCGTTGTCATGAAAGTTCATATCAAGAATCTATTTGTGGGTACAGTAGACAAAATCGTTTGGATTGATGGAATCTGGCTTACTGACTATACAAATGCTACAACCCTTAAAATCGGGGATAAAGTCGGAGAATTCACGCTTGAAAAAATAGTTAGCGGGACAAATTCATCTAACCTGGGAAGTCTTGCTTTCAAGAAAACTCAAGCTGTTGATTCTTCTTCACCTACATCCGAAGAGGGATCGGTTGTATCCATTAACAAGGGTATAAGCTTATCCACTCCATGGCATTTGGACTTCTTGAAGTTTATCACAAACAAATTTCGATGAAGAATAACTCAGCTCTACAAAATCATCAAACGCTACATTCTAAAGAAAAAGTCCACAGACAATTTCCAGCTTTGTAGAAATCCTCTTTAAGTAGACAGAAACGGATCACCTTAAATTATCGAAAATCCAGTCCACATCTTGAGTCATAGGTATATTAAGACTACTCCAAGAAGATTTCTACAGAGCTTAATTTCCTTACTTCATGTTTTTATCGGTCTAGCAATAAAAGTTGGGTCTTATCGAAAGACATTATATTGTTTTCCTAGTTTTTGATCGATAACGGTCAACGATTAGTGGAAACTATGCTAGATTTTGAAGATCCAATAAACTACTACAAAACTGAGTATAGTTAATTCGCCCTGGACTAATTAAAGCCCAGAGGACGGCTTAACAACCTGCAAGTAGCAGGAACAAGGAGGAACAGTAAAATGAAAAAATATAAAGTAATTGCACTGGTTGCTCTTACTCTATTAATTTCAATAACAGCAAACGCCGGAGGTGCAACAGACAATAATTGCAGTAAAGATAATATTTGTAATGTTGTCGGCACCCATTATAAATGCAGTACTTGGTCTAGCGAACAATATCCAGTAATTGATTTATTTGGGGAGAAAAATGTTCCATTGCTTGCTAATCACTGTAATATCTGGAATGCACATGTTAACAAGCTTGCCAGGTTGATTCTTGACAATAATGAGACTTATACCCTCAAAGATGGCGAAAAACTCGACCTTGGTCAGGGATATGCTCTTGAAGCAAAGCAGATTAACATTGATGGAATGAAGGTTTGGCTTGAATTTACCAGGGATGGAAAATATGTTGCTGATCAAATTGTCTCGGTTAATACTGATAGCAACAAGACATGGACTGTTGCCCTTGACAATATTCAGGGTGAAAACAATATTGTTGTCATGAAAGTTTATGTCAATCAGCTATTTGCGGGGGCATTAGACAATATCGTTCAGATTGAAGGTATCTGGCTAATTGACTATGCAAATGCCAAGACCCTTAACATTGGAGATGAAATCGAAGGATTCACACTTCAGCAAATCATCAATGGAACAAATTCGTCTAATCTTGGAAGCCTTATTTTCAAGAATGCTACGGAATCTCCTGTAAGCTATAATGTTGTCAGTACCAGCTATAAATGCAGTAATTGGTCTAATGAACGATACCCAGTAATTGATTTGTTTGGAGAGAAGAATGTTCCATTGCTAGCCAATAATGATTCAATCTGGCAATCACATGTTGACAAGCTTGCAAGGTTAATGGTTGATAGTAATGAGACTTACGCTCTCAAAAACGGTGACAAATTTGACTTTGGCAATGGTTACTCTCTCAAAGTCAGACAGATCGACATTGATAGTGAGAAAGTCTGGCTAGAGTTCACTAAAGACGGACAACATATAGCAGATAAAAATCTCTCCGTTAATACTAGTGATGAAAACAAGACATGGACTGTTACTCTTGACAACGTTCAGGGTGAAAATAATATTGTTGTCATGAAAGTCCACGTCAAACAGTTATTCGTAGGTGTGGAGAACTGCATCGTTTTTGTCGACGGTATTTGGCTAATTGACTATGCAAATGCCAGAACCCTTAATATTGGAGATGAAATTGGAGGATTCACACTTCAACAAATCATCAATGGAACAAATTCGTCTAACCTTGGGAGCCTTATTTTCAAAAATGCTACGGACTCTCCTGTAAGCTGTAATGTTGTCAGTACCAGTTATGAGTGTAATAGCTGGTCTAATGAACGATATCCAGTAATTGATTTTTTTGGGGAGAAGAATGTTCCACTGGTTGCCGATTGCGATCCAATCTGGAAATGTCATGTTGACAAGCTTGCCAGGCTCGTTCTTGACAGCGGTGACAAATTTACCCTGAAGGCCGGCAGTAAACTTGGTCTCGGCCAGGGCTACAGTATCAAGGCCAAGCAGGTTGACGTTGCCGGCAAGAAGGTTTGGCTTGAATTCTATAAAAATGGAAAATATGTAGATGATACTATCCTTTCAACTGGTGAAAATTGGACTTGCTATCTTGACAAAATTCAAGGTGAAGGCAATGTTCCTGTCCTGAAAGTCTATGTTAGGAACGTCTATCAAAGTGGAAACAACAGTGTTGTCCAGATTGACGGGATCTGGCTGATTGACTATTCAAATGCCAGAACCCTCAAAATTGGGGATAAAATCGGAGGATTCACACTTGAGGAAATCGTTAGTGGAGTAAATAAATCTAACATGGGAAGCCTTGTTTTCAGAAAAATCTCAAATAGCTAACTACCTGCACCACCCACCTTAAAAAACAAACATTACTCACCTTAAAAACAAACATTACCCACCCTAAAAACAAACATTACTCACCCTAAAAACAAACATTACCCACCCTAAAAACAAACATTACCCACCTTAAAAACAAATTAGCGTATCGATTCCAGAACTAATCCATCATTGGAAAAAAATTCATTGTTAATGAATAAATTTAAAATTTCAAGTCCGTGAAGGTGTTTTGGAATCGATACACTGAAAAACATCATAAAGAGTTACAGCCTGAGTTCCCAAGTTTCAAGATATAAATTGAATTTCATAAGTCTAATAGTTAGATGATTTGATCCTAAAGTTAGAGCCTGAAGTTTATTTGCTTAAAAAATTAGCATAATTCGATATCATGAGAAGTTTATGCGCTTATAAAAGTGGAACTCCGGTTATAGCAGAAGAAGATATGTATATTCATTAAACTACAGCAATTAATTAATAATGTTAAGCCACATCACTATCATTAGACAAACGCTGAACGGGGAAAAAGATGAAAAGCAAAGTTATATCAATGATACCGATTTCCACTTTTTCGTTTTCATCCTCATCTATTGAAATATCTAATAAAGCACGTAGGGGATGTAACATCTTAAAAGCTTTTGGAATAGCGGCACTTACGGTTTTAACACTGGTGAGTGTCGCAGGTGCATCATCATTCGCATATATTGCAAACTTAGAGAGTAACAGTGTTTCTGTAATTGACACTGCTACAGATACTGTTACAGCTACGGTGAATGTGGGAATCGAGCCCTCAGGAGCTGCAGTCAGTCCGGACGGAACAAGAGTATATGTGACAAACTGTATGAGCAATAGTGTCTCTGTAATTGACGCAGCCAAAAATAAGGTCATAGACACAGTATACGTAGGAAGCTATCCTTAGGGAGTTGCAGTCACTCCAGATGGAACAAAGGTGTATGTTGCAAACGCTGCAAGCAACGATATCTCTGTAATTGACACGGCAACAAACAATGTTACAGCCACAGTAAAAGTAGGAAACTTGCCTTACAAAATTACAGTCGCACCGGACGGAAAAAAGGTATATGCTGTGAACTCTGGTATTCCTCCTGACTACCAGGGTACTGTTTCTGTAATTGACACAGCAACAAACACTATTACAACGACAGTAAATGTGGAAAAAAATCCACATGGAATTGCAGTCACTCCAGATGGAACAAAGGTGTATGTGGTTAACTCCAATAGTTATCCTTACTATAAAGGTACTGTTTCTGTAATTGACACGGCAACAAACAATGTTACTGCGACAGTAAATGTTGGAAGCTTGCCACATGGAATTGCAGTCAGTCCGAATGGAACGAGAGCATACGTAACGGTAGATATACCTGGTGGATGTTCAGGTAAAGGTAACATTGATTCAACTTCACATACAGGTACTGTTTCTGTAATTGACACAACCAAAAACGAGGTTATAGATAGAGTGAGTGTCGGAAATTACCCTTACGAAGTTGCAGTCACTCCAGATGGAAATGAGGTTTATGCAGTGAACTATGGGAGTAACACTACTTCTGTAATTGACACCGCCACAAACAATGTTAATACTACGGTGCCCGTAGGAAGATCCCCTATTGCTGTGGGGATTGGTCCGGTAATAAAATCCAGTTCTACTATTGGATTAGGTGGTACTTCTTTCTTAAAGCCTGTAAATCAAACCGAGAACCAGGCAAATGATACCGAGATGACAGCAAATGGAGGAACAGCGGGTAAGCAGAAAAGAGAATCTGTCACTACTCAGGCATCAATTCCTTTTCTAAGCTCTACTTGGGTACTTGTAGCAGTACTAGGGGCAGTTGCATTTGTTAGAAAGATGAATTAATGATGCGATTATGTTGACACATCTTGATTTAACTCAGCAATTCTAAGCAAGGAGGATTTTACTTTTCTCTCTTGCTTTTCAATCAGTCTTGAATTAAACATAAAAAATATCTTTATACATATAAACTCGGGTTATTTGTTATATCGTGCTTCCTACTTTCGGAAATTGAACCAAAACCTTTTAGAAAATTTTTCTAGCTGAAAGCCTGCTTAGAGGAATCTTTCGACATGACTCGAGTATAAATGGAAGTGATAGATACATTTGAAAATTTATTCCATTAATTTTCAGAAAAAATGCATAATCAGACAATATCAAGTAATTTTTGTAACAAAGTTATTTATAAATAAACAAGCTTGGATGGGATTCTAAATGTTAAAAAGTATATTAATTACGATGTTATTATTACTTTCTACAGGTATAGCATTCGCAAGCCCGGTATCAGAAGATCAAAATTCTAATGTTACACAGCTTAACAATACACAGCTTAACAATACACAGCTTAACAATACACAGCTTAAAGTTATGCAGTTTGAAGAAATTCTTCCTAAAGAAGAAGGATTCTCAGTAAGTTATGCATCATGGAGCCCTGATGGACAATACCTGCTGATAACCTCTTCCAAATCGATTTCTCTTTCACATAGTATTCACAAGCACTATCTCTTAGACACGAAATCCCGTACATTGGGAGAAATCGATTATGGAGTAAAAGAGTTTAACAGTTATTCCATACCCGGGGCAGAGTGGTCTCCATCTGGGGACAAGATATATTTTGGAGTTTCAAAGGTTGAACGAACAAACACTGGCTATTGTTTTGTTATTTGTAATCCCGATGGTACGAATTTAAAATGTATAGGCACCAACTACACGGACCTTTCAAGCATATTAGAAAACATTGGGAATATTGGTTTTCAGAGAAAGCTTAAATGGAGTCCTGATTCCAGTAAAATCACGTTTGAATGGGAAAACCCAGAAAATCACTCTACTAAAGTGTATACTGCAAGCAGAAATGGTACAAATGCCCGTGAACTTTCTTCAGCTACATATCCACAGCCTGTCTGGTATGATTCTGACAAAATCTTCATTACTACAGATGAAGGATCTGTAGATCTTATCAACGAGAGTGGGGATTTAATTCAGACTTTCCAGCCGGAAGATAATGATGAAAAATACTGTGCTTTTTCACTCAGTCCTGACAGGAAAAAAATACTCCTGGTTTCTGGACTGCCAGGAAGCTTCGATTTGCAGACCTATATATCTAACACTGACGGTTCGGAATTGAAAGGAAAAATTTCTTATTACGATGGCACCGAAAAGCGTATCTTAACAAAAGAATACTGGCAGCCAAACGGTTCATGTCTTCTGGTAAATCAGAATGGTAATCTCTATCTCGTAGAGGGAGACGAAAATAAAAAGTCTCTTTTGTATAAAGGTAATGCAAGCGAACCTCAATGGTTCCCTGATGGGAAGAAAATATTATTCGTTGAAGGTAAAAATAAACTGTATTCGATCGATGTCGATGGAACTAACCTGACCTTCATAACCAGTTTCGGACTTACGTCCTCTTATTTCTGGGATTTATTCTGTGACCCTCTCGACGAAGCTAAAAAATTTTCGATAAGCCCGTCTGGAGATCTGATAGTGTTCACATCTGCTCTTTACCCTGATACCGGAAAGATCATTGAAAATGAACCAGGCCCTTCAAAATGTCAAAACATTGCAGCTCCTTTATTCGTTGTCAACTCTGACAGTTCTAATCTCACTCAGATAACACCTACAATAAAAGGTAGACATGACATCTTAAGAGAGTGGAGCTCTAATGGAGAACGGCTTACTATAAGGTCTATTATGTTTTCTTCGGATAGTGACTGGGAGTATAAAGAAAATTCTCTTGTAGAATTAAATGCGACGAACTTTTCCTATATCTGGAAAAATATGCCTGTGAAGAAAATTACAGAGAATGAAAAGTCCAATACTGTTGATAATGTCCAGAGTAATAAATCCAGCTCTATAAATACCTCAAAGGTTACTGAGAATGAGGAAAAAAGCAAGCAATCTACTTGCTTTTTCTTCTTACATTTTTTGCCTGTATCTGAATGAACTAACAAGTGGTATCAGTCCCTAGAATATAATAATAGGGATCTTATCACAGATTTAAACCTGAGCAGCAGAGGATTCTCAGAAGGATTACTCAGCTTAATCTTCAATAAGTTCTATGGCATCTTCCGGGCAGGCTTCCACACACTGGTTGCACTCTATGCAATTTTCCGGGCGGGCTACAACTGCCCTTTTTACTCGATCAATTTCTTCGATATCAAAAACGTCTGCAGGGCAAACTTCATAGCAGGCAAGAGCTCCGGTACACTTTTTATAGTCGATTACTGGGTACATTTTTCTTCCACCTTATTTTTTCCAGATTGAAAGTTAAATTTGCAGTGCTAATACTAATATCAATAACGATTTTATTATTTCGCCTTTTAGTGCTAATACCAATCTCGGTAACGATTTTATTATTTTGTCTTTTTACTGAATTTCAAGTTTACAGTTTCTTACTGAATTTCAAGTTTACAGTTTCGTTTAAAGAATTTCAACGTTTAAGGTCTCTTACTGAATTTCAATGTCTACAGTCTCTGAACTCTCTCTGTAAGGTACTATGACAAACAGTTTTCCATCACAATATCTGGCGACCGCTTTTTGAGGAACAACCCCGCAGCAGAATGCATAAGTCCCTGCGTACTCAACCCCGGTCTCTTCTCTTTTCGCTCTTACGAAAAAGCCTTCTTCAACCATCTTTAGTTCAATATTCTCTTTCTTTACTCCAGGCAGATCGATCTGAATTTCAAGGTTTCCCTTGTCATCAGAACACGAAAATACATCAGGAGACATTTTCACCATGGCCATACTACCCCTCCCAAATAATTTTTTTCTTCGGTAAACTACATAAAACAACTAACTTAGTCCATATATTGCGGAGTTTAGTGTAAGGCGTTAAGGCATCTGTGTTCAGAATTTCCTTTTTGAATATAGATGCTCCGACATCAGATATTTGAATAATACCTGTTACGGCACAAGATTCGAATCTTAGATGCTACGAGACTGGATATAAGAATCTTCGATTTACGATATTATATGTCGATTTTTTATTCAAATTCTTGTTCCGAACCGCCACACAAACCCCAATGCTACACAAACCCCAATAATAGAGTAAAAATCTCGATATTTATAATTTGTGAATCGATATATCGATTCACAGACCATGTTATTCTAATTTTTAAAGGATAAAACAGACATAACAAAGCTTTATTGCAGAATTCTTGAAGTAAAGGTATCTTAATTGGTAATTTTCGGGCTGATCTCTTTTTTATACTCTTTTTGCAATGGTTTATCTGTCATATGAAATGTTCAGCTCCATAGCTCACGGTTTTTGTCGATGAAAGCACGTTGGATCTCTTTTTTTGAAGAGGTGTAAATCAGGGCTGCAGGATGGTAAAGTTTCAGGATTGTTCTTCCTTCATGTTCCACAGGGACTCCCCATTCGAGTTTTTTCCCGGGGCAAAAGGACTTCTCGGCTGTATTACCAAGAAGGATTATAATTTTCGGGTTAAGCAGGATTATCTGAGAAAGCAGGAAGGGCTTACAGCATTCTATCTCGTTTATACTGGGTCTTCGGTTTTCAGGGGGGTGGCATTTGACTGTATTTGTTACCATCCAATCTTCTTCGGAAAGCCCCATGTACTCGATCATTTTATCCAGTTTTTTTCCTGCCCTGCCGTAAAACGGAATTCCGGTTTCATTTTCGCGTTTTCCTGGGGCTTCTCCTATGAAGAAAACTTTCGGGTTGCAGGACCCTTTTCCTATGACTCTTTTGATTGCACTTTTATGGAGTGGGCATCGGGTGCATTTAAGTATCTCCTTTGTAACAGTTTCGTATCCGGCTTCCACCATCATTCTGATTCTTTCTTCAAAATCTCTACGGTTATCTTTTTCATATGTCGTCGCCTTCTACCTCCTTTAATATTTTTTTCTGTAATCCGATATATTATTAAATTGTGGCTAGTTTTTGATTCTGGCTTTTATATAAAATTCGTAATCTCTCTCATGAAGCCTGCAAACAAACAAACTTATTTATGGAAAAAATTCCATGACAACATAACCACTATTTAATGATAAAAAATCTCTAAAATTTGCTATTAAATTTTATTCTCCAATATCTATATAAAAATATTATTCACAAAGGTGCGCTGAGGTATGACTTCTAGAGACTTTCTTACAATCGATGATTTTGACACGCACGGAAAGACAATTCTTGTAAGGGTTGACCTGAACTCCCCTATGGATCCACAGGGTAATATTCTGGATGATATGCGGATCCGAAGCCATATTGCCACCTTGAAGGATCTTGAGGACGCAAAAGTTGTTTTGCTTGCACACCAGAGCAGGCCCGGAAAAAAAGACTTTACTACAATGAAGCCTCATGCCAACCTGATGTCCAAATACCTGGGAAAGCAGGTTCTTTATGTAGATGATATTTTTGGAACTTATGCAAAGACCAGGATTGCTTCTATGGAAAATGGAGATGTCATCCTGCTCGAAAATGTAAGGTTCTATTCTGAAGAAAGCCTCGAAAGAACTCCAGCAGAACAGGCAAAAACTTATCCGGTTAAAAAACTGGCACCTTTTGTAGATATCTTCCTTAATGATGCCTTTGCCGTATCTCACAGGTCTCAACTTTCCGTAGTAGGATTTACAGAGGTTCTCCCTACCGGAGCCGGAAGGGTCATGGAAAAGGAACTCACGTCTTTGGATCGGGGGATCAAAGGAGGGGAACGGCCAACGATTTTCGTTCTCGGAGGGGCAAAAGTCGATGATTCGCTCCATGTGGCGGAAAATGTGCTTTCAAATGGAGGAGCTGACCGGGTACTCCTGACCGGAGTAGTAGCAAATGTGGCACTTGCGGCATCCGGTATAGATATCGGAAAAGTAAATCTGGACTTCATCAAATCCCAGGGCTACGAAGACCAGATCGAAAAAGCAAAAAGTATACTTACGAAATTCAAAGATAAAGTTGGTCTTCCAAGGGATGTGGCTTTAAACGACAATAAGAAGCGGGTCGAATTGCCTGTTTCAGAACTTAATTCTAATTCTCTTCCTATAAACGATATTGGGCTTGAAACCATTGTGGACTTTACCAGTGAAATCGCAAGTGCAAAAACTGTTATCTTAAACGGCCCTGCGGGGATTTCCGAAGTTGCTGAGTTTGCCCTTGGAACGCACGAGATTATAAAAGCTGCTATTAAATCCGAGTTTTCAATCATTGGCGGTGGGCATATTTCGGCAGAAGTTGAGCATCTCGGGCTTGCACACCGTTTCTCTCACATCAGTACAGGTGGCGGGGCACTAATTGATTATCTCTCAGGAGTAAAGCTGCCTGGTGTAGAGGCCCTGAAATCTGCAGCTAAGAGATATGAAGAAGCTAAGAAAATCTAATTCTTCTGTTTCCTATAAGTTCTGACATCTGTGAAAATAAGTTATCTATTGGGAGTTTCCTTCTGGGAGTTTTCTATTGGGAGTTTCCTTCTGGGAATTTCCTTCTGCCAAACTTCCTGGCTTTTCTTTTTTAAAACAATCCATTTCATCTTCCGATTTCTTAAAAGTGAAATTTTGGAGATATACTTTTACCAGCTTCGATAAACATAATGTTATACTAGCTTCCACTTAAATTATAATACTAACCTTAAGTAGATGCATATCTGGCATTTGCAGCTATTACTGGTAGTTGCTGGTAACACTTACAGTTAGTACTGGTAACACTTACAGTTAGTACTGGTAATGGTGGAATAGTTAAGTTGATACTGATAATGCTGGTAACACCTACAGTTAGACTGGTAATGATGGTAATAATCACATCTAATGCTGGTTAAGAGTTACAGTCAAGAATTAAAGATAAAATTGAGGTGTTGGTATATGCTTACAGATGTTGAAGGCAGGGCTGCAGTCAAACTTGCAAGGAAAACGATCGAATCGTTCCTATCGGAAGAAAAGCTTCCAGAACCTCAAGAATTGGGTTTTGAGCTTTCGCCGGTTTTCGGGGAGAAAAGGGGAGTTTTTGTCACACTTACTGAAAGTGGGCTTCTGAGGGGCTGTATAGGACATCCGTTTCCGGATTCGAGACTTGAGGATGCAATTATGGATTCTGCAATTTCTGCGGCAACCAGGGACCCGCGTTTTCCTCCGGTGAGAGAAGATGAGCTGAACAAAATAGTTGTTGAGGTAACAATTCTTACACAGCCTGAAAAGATTAATGCTCCTGCAGAAGAGCTTCCTGAGCGCATAGAGGTCGGAAAGCATGGACTTATTGTAAAGCAGGGCTACTGTCAGGGACTTTTGCTTCCTCAGGTCGCTCCTGAGTATAATATGGATTCTATCGAGTTTTTGGGCCATACCTGCTTGAAAGCTGGCCTTTTGCCTGACGCCTGGCTCAAAGGAGCCGAAGTCTCCTGTTTCGAAGGGCAGATTTTCAAGGAAAAAGAACCATGTGGCGAGGTCCTCGAGGAAAATTTTTCATGTGAATGAGAAATTTGAAGTTTCCTGGATTTCTTAAAACAGCCTGGATTTCTTAAAACATTTTAGAATTCTTACGTAGCTTTCAGAGCTTTATGAGTAGGAAAACCTATATTTCAAAGTAAAACATGAATAGTACAATTAAGTTTATTGGGAAGGAATATACAGGAAGTAAATAAACAGGAAATTAGTAAATAGGTATCAAATATACTGGAAATTAGTTAATAGAGAGCAAATAAATCGAAAATTAGTAAATAGGAACTAAATACACAGGAAATGAATAAACAATAGATCGAATTTCGTTTTACTGCGGGCAGCCTTCAGGCTTTCAGAACCCTATTCCTGAGCCTGTCCGCAGGTGATTTTTGGAACTTGAGAGTTTTTCAGGCTGAAATCAAGTTGAAATCCAGCTTATTTGGATTGTGGTAGATTGTGGTAGATTGCGGTATCGGTATTGTGATACGTTGTTTGAGTATTCTTATCCTGAGTGCTGGTTTATTCAATCTCGATTCTCTTTCCAGCTACGGATTTTGTTTTCGGTAGGGTGACAGTTAAGACTCCATTTTTGAGCTGCGCAGTTGTTCCTTCTTCAGTTACGCCGTCGGGAAGAGGAATCTCACGGTAATAGCGCATGAAAGACCGCTCTTTTCTGAGGTAACCTTCTTTTTCAGCCTCTTCTTCTTTTCCTTTACCTGCACTGATTACCAGAACATTATCCCTTAGATTGAGTTCAACATCTTCTCTGTCAACCCCGGGCAGGTCGGTTGTTACAACTACCTTCTCATCTTCTTCCATAACATCAGTCAGCGGAGAGAAAGCTTCGTTTCCGAACCGACTTTCCAGTGCAGGAAAAGTTCTGAACATATTTTCCATATAATTCTGCATTCTTCTGATCTCGTCAAATGGGTCCCAGCTATACATGTCACGGTCTGTTCTTTTCATTGGAAATTTCATATACAGATTCCTCCTTATTCAATTCCAGGTTTCCTTGGTCGCAAGCCTTCCAGATTTCAGACTTTTCGGATTTCAGGATTGCTTTTCTTTCAATTTTCCTGGGTTTTATTTGTCTTTACATTGATTTTGATCTGTAAAGTTAGTCCTGAACAGTTATTATCCACCTCTCCAGAAAACTGCCTGGATAGTACGGGAAAGAAATAACGGCGGAGGTCCGTTTTTAATCTTACCCGTTTTTTACAGGCACGATACTGAGAGTTCAAGACTCCCACACTTTTTTAGGAGGTAGGGACAAGTTCGTTTTTAGAAGGCGGTACCGGTTCGTCTTCGGTCTGTTCGCAGATATCTATTGTAACTGATGGGTAACACTTACAGTTCTTGTTTAATTGTTCTGTAAGGGTGGTGTTGTTCCCAAGTTACTACCCTATAGATAGTACTTTTAATATTTATAATTTTCGCATATTATGGGTTTAATACGTATAAAATCAGGAATTTATCAGGAAAAATTGCAAAATTTTCGGGCAAAACAGATTCTAAAGAAAAAGAGGGCTGGAATATTTTTTAGTTAAATGTATATCGAGATCCGATTAAGTGACAATTTCCACTAGAAAATCTCTATCCAGTGAAGGAAAACAAGAAATTTTTAAAACAAGAAACTTTTACGCTGCTGAACCTCTCACGTCCCTGCAAAGCAGTTCTGCCTGCTTGAGAATATTCTCAGTAGCAAGTTTTTGTTTATCTGGAGGATATCCATACTTTTTCAGCAATCTTTTTACGTTGACCCTTATTTTTGCCTGGATATTTTTCCGGAGAGTCCAGTAAACGCCTTCATTTTACCGAATTCAGTTTTTCTGCCGAGCAAGTTTCATCCATTTAACAGTTTATAAACGCAAGCAATTTTTCCGTCAAACCAGAACCCACAACATATATTTTTTAAGTGGTAATGCAATTCAGCATTTCTAAAAACTTGTTAAATCAACGGAGCCGGTAAAAAGAATAGATTTGAATTCAAATCCGGCAGGTGGTTTTGAAGAAAAGTTTTTTTGGAACAACGGAAAACCGTATTAGTTGTCTTTAACGTGTCTTGTCACGCTCGACGCAGGAGAGCGGCCTTTCCGTAAAATTACAAAACGAATATCACTA
Source organism: Methanosarcina barkeri str. Wiesmoor (assembly GCF_000969985.1). Lineage (GTDB taxonomy): Archaea > Halobacteriota > Methanosarcinia > Methanosarcinales > Methanosarcinaceae > Methanosarcina > Methanosarcina barkeri_B. The sequence continues at coordinate 3,808,748 of NZ_CP009526.1, forward strand.
TTATGATAGTCACAGAAATAGGTACAAAAGAAAAAATGAGATTAAAATCCTTTATTCAAGGAATTCATTGATTCCGGCCGCGTGTGACACTAAATTTTTGATTAGCTGCATATCCTCATCAGACAAAGGCTCTTTATATAACTCATTTACCAACCAGAGCCCACTTTTGCTTATTTTTTCTTTTGGGGAAAGCAAACCCAGCCAGTTAGAAGAAGGGCTGCATTCATCACATAGGGAAATTGTGGAGATAATTTTTGATTCAAGTTCGAGCCTTTTTTCCTGGGTTTCGACTTCAATTGCAACAAAGCTGAAATTTGCCTGGATATATTGGCTTACTCTTTTTTCTACTTCTTTTTGTTTCTCTTTCTGTTTCTCAAAATCAATCAAGGCCAAATGTTTTTCTTTTGTTTCCTTGCTGGTTAAATTTATTTCCCACTGATCAAGAAAAGGATCTTTATCCCTGTTAAGTAAAGCTCGCCCTATATTCTTCCTGAAAACGCTCAGATCTTTGTTTTCTTTGATAAAATGTTGCTTAAGTCGTGATCTTAATCGGTTTTTGCCTTTATGAGTCCCTATGCGAACGATTCTATCCATACCGTGGGCAATTTCTCCATTTTCAAACAAAATATAGATTCCATTGTGAGGGATTTTCCTTTCATCAAATGGGAAATTTATTCTTTCCAGATTATTGAACCATTGATGCAGTTGTTTGCATTTTTCACTCATTTGGACACCTCTTTTTAAAGTACTGGAGCTGTTCTCCAATTTTCAGTTCCTTAAGGGGAATCTGATAATTTGAAATGTGAGGTAGTAAATATTTTCTGTATTTTACTCCCGCAAGGAAAATAAATTCATCTTCTTTCAGGGATGCTTCCTTTTTTATCTGACCTATTACGCAATCTGCCCATTCTCTGATTTTTTTTAGATGGCATATTGTTCTAAAGTTTTATCATAAGGTTCAATTTTTCTTTCGAGATATACAAGACCATATTTTGCAGAAAGAACGAAAATTTTGTCAGGGTTCAAAGATTTTGCATATTTAAGGTTGTATTTGAAAAACGTACTGATGTACAGCTCTTTTGCCTTTGCTTTATAAAGCAATTTCTTAATCACGCAAGATGTCAAAACAATTTTTGCCATTTTAACGTTCAACTCTGATTTTTCCTGACATCAATTTTGGAAGAAGAGAGTCTCGATTTGATCCTAAGACTCTTGATTGTTCTTCATTCACTTGAATTTTCTGATATATGTTATTCAAATAAATATCAAAAAGATCCAAAATATCTGTTTCCGGAACAATCATCCTATTCATATAAACCATGTTTCTGTTCAGTCCTGGAACTGCAGAATCAGCAGCATTTGAGTCAACAACAGCAGAAACCGGAGCATGCTCAATAACAGGGAAACGGATAGCTGATGAAAATAATCTGGAATAGAATCTGAAAAATTTCCTTAATTTCGCCAGGGTCTTGAAGGGGCATGTTATCCATAAGGATAAGAATAATTAGCCAAAGATTTTTATTTGTAGAAGCTACAAATATTAATCTGTTTAATTGTATCTAATTAGTGAGATAAAATATTTCTGAAAAACTTGGAACATTTAGACAAAGTCATTCCATATTAAGAATTACGCAGTTGAACTAAAAATTGGTAGCATGGAACACTAAACTGCCTAAAGCATAATTCTCTTGGCAAGCTCTCATGTGCTTGGTTTTATATTTCAAATGCGTAACTCCTACGTATATTGCGAATTGTATCCAGCTAAGATACGAAAATTCCATAATAATTCGGTTGGTCTGACGCTTCAAAAAGGTCCGAAACCTGATTCGATAGCCTCACCATACAAAAAATAAGGCCCGATTCTTTCGCCCAGAACAACCGCCAACCCCATAAAAACATAGGAGGATCTCAAAAAAGAAACTAAAAGCACTTATTTTCTATACACGGCTCTTGCCTGAAATTTGTTTTAAACGAACTGAAATTCAGGTATGACCTTCAACAAAGATCTTGACAAGTATTGAAGCATTTTTGCTTAAAGGGCGAATTTTAATTCGAGCTGTGTTTTTCATATTCGGCATTTTTCCGGATTTTGAAATACTATCATCATCTGTTAGGTCACCGAAACTTTCTACAGCTAAGTGGTTCAGAACCGGCTGATCCCAGAAATTTCAAAATCCGTGAGAATAAAAAACAGAATAACAAAATTCAGTCGCTTCCTGCTTTCTTCAAAGGTCCGAAAATCCTTGAACCAAAAAATTTCCTGCCCGAGCAAACCGATTACCAAATCTTCAGGGGTCCGGAAATTTCCGCGCAGGTAGACTGAACCCCCTATGAAAAATAGGAGAAACGAAAATATGAACAAACATACATTGAAAATATTTCTAATTTGTGTGACATTGCTCCTGGTGGCGGCTGCTCAGCCGGCACTGGGATCCGACTGGGCTCAGTTCCAGAAAGAGATTCACAACACTGGTGTAACTGCGGACAGAGCCCCTATATCTGACCCGACGAACTGCTCGCTTTCCTGGAATTACAGTATGGGAGGGAATATCGATGTGACTCCGGTAGTAGCCGGGGACATAACGTATGTTGTGGCGAGTAACAACCACCTCTGTGCCTTTAACAGAACCACAGGTACTCTATTATGGGAAGAATCCACAAGTGGAGGCGGATTCCTGCTGGGAAATTTGGCGGTTGGAAATGGCATCATCTTTGTGCCAACCGTCAACGGGAAGATTTTTGCTTTTGACGCAGAAACAGGAAGTCCGAAGTGGAATAAAACCCTGAGCAGTAAACAGCTCGATACTCCTATTACTTATTCTGATGGCAAAATCTACTTCGGAGAAGCGATGGGTGGACGCAAGTATTACTGCCTGGATGAGGCCGGCAACGAAGTCTGGAATCGTACAGCAACGACCCAGAACAGTGGGCAGGGGTCCTACTACTGGGCAGGAGCTGCCGTAATTGGAGACAGCCTCGTATATGGAGATGATGACGGGCACCTGGTTTCCGTGAATAAGGATACAGGAACTAACATTGCCGAAATCAATGTTTCTGAAGAGTTCGGGATAACCTGTAAAGAAATAAGGTCCTCGGTCCTCTATGTCGAAGAACTGAACAGGATATACTTCACATCCAAAGGCGGATACTGCTATGCTCTTGGTTTCAACGTGACAGATGGGACTTTTAACACCTCTGATAAACACATAGCAAATATCGGATATTCTACCTCAACTCCCGCTTATTACAATGGGCGAGTTTACGTGGGTGCAGGTGGAATGTATGGAGGAGGAAGCGGAATTTCCTGTCTTGATGCCAACCTTACTGACGAGATCTGGCACTACGCTGCAGGTGCGGTTCAGTCTTCCCCTGCAATCTCTACATACTACGACGATGGGGATGGAGAGGTCTATATCTATTTCACAGTAAACAGTGCTACAGGTGGTGTGTTCTGTCTCAAAGACTACACAGGCTGCACAAACCCGGAGCTTGCCTGGAGTTATGCAGATGCCAGCAAAACAGCTTATACCCTTGCAGGAGCCGTAATCTCAGATGGGTGGATATACTATGGGACCGACAAAAGGTACCTTTTCGGGTTCACAACCGAGGAAGAACAAACCCCCTCAATTCCCGTAGCTAACTTCAGTGCAAACCCGCTTTCCGGTAGTGCTCCTCTAACAGTCCAGTTCACGGACCTATCCTCAGGCTATGGAATAACTTCCTGGGCCTGGGACTTTGATTCAGACGGAACCGTGGACTCAAACGAGACAAACCCGAGCCATATCTATAACAGCACAGGAACTTACACCGTCAGCCTGACGGTCACAGGTGACGGGGGTTCCGACACCGAAACAAAAACCAACTATATTACGGTAAGCGAAACGGTTACTGAATCCGGATGGTCTCAGTTCCAGAAAGACAGCTCTCATACCGGATACACATTCAATTCTGTCCCAACCCAGGACCCGGAACTCCTCTGGCAGAATCTGACTTCTTCGGAGCAGGAACCCTGCGGGAGCGGAGGCATAAATGTCCCGCCAGTGATTTCCGGAAATACGGTTTTCGTAACTGCCGGAAACGCTTCTGTCTGGGCATTTAACAAAGAGACCGGAGACCTTATCTGGTCAAAGGAACTTGGCGGAGACCTGACACAAACCTCGACCCCCGCCATCGGGAACGGAACACTGTTTGTCCCTACCATGGAAGGAAATCTCTACGCTTTTGACCAGGAAAACGGAAACGAGCTCTGGAAAGCACACGTAACCGACGGCAACCTGGAGTGTCCAATCACATATTCTGACCACAAACTCTACATCGGAGACGGGCTTGAAGGAGGAACCGGAACCAAATACTACTACTGCTACGACGACAGCGGAAACCTTGTCTGGAAGCATGAAAACAATAACATGTCAGGTTTTCTCTGGAGCGGGGCAGTAGTTGTCGGAAATTACCTGGTCTACCCGGTCTTCGAAGGTAAAATGGTCTGCCTCGAAAAAGATACAGGTACACGTAGATGAGGTTGACTTCAGCAAGAGTTCCGACATCTCTTTTGCACTTTCCGACCCTGGAATGTTCCGAAGCTCCGTAACTACGCTGAAGGTGCCCTGTACACCTCTTCGGAAAGAGGACAGGAAACAGGTTACTGCTTCAAAGTAGGGTTTAACCCTGATACAGGGCAGTTCCTTGATAGTGGATGGGCAACCTCAATTGGCTTTTCGACATCTACCCCTGTTGTGTATGATGGAAGAGTTTATGTGGGACATGGAGAACACGGCGAGACCGGGTCAATGTTCTGCCTGAACGATTCCGATGGAACTGTAATCTGGGAAACTCCGATTAGCGGAGGAGTAAAGTCTTCACCTGTTCTTTCGGTAGAGAATGGCGATCCGTACATCTATTTCACAGAAGCCATAGTTGACGGCTCGATTTACTGCCTGAACCCTGACGGGACCCTTGCATGGCACTACAACCCACCGGAGGATTCTGCATACACCCTGCAGGGTGCAGCTCTTTCCGACGGAAAGGTCTACTACGGAACAGATAATGGATACCTGTACTGCATCGGACAGGGCGAGGCTCTTCCTCCAGAAGCAAACTTCAGTTCGGACAAACAGACAGGTTCTTTTCCTCTGACTGTTTCATTCAAAGACAGATCCTTTAACGCCAACAAATTCCTCTGGGACTTTGGGGACGGAAACACTTCAACTGAAGTAAACCCGGTCCATACCTATACTGCAGAAGGTACTTACACAGTGACCCTTACCGTCCAGAACGAACACGGGACGGATAAAAAAGTTGCCGAAGACTACATTTACGCAGTCAAAGTTCCAACTACCTGGCCGGTTAAAAGAGGGGAGTCTATCCAGGCAGCTATTAATTCAGCCGATTCCGGAGACATCATCAAGGTATATCCCGGGGAGTATCACGAAGTCCTGACCATCGACAAGAATCTGACTCTAAAAGGCATCAAGGACCCTGTCCTGAACGCTTCGGGTTTCATAGACTCTTCAGGCGTAACCATAAGTGCTGACGGCGTTGAGTTCAGCGGCTTTGAAATTACAGGGACCGAAGAGATGTGCTTTGCAATTAACGTCAATGCAAAGAACGTACTGATAGAAGACAACCTTATAGATGACTGCGCCGAAGGGGTATGGTTACAGGGAACTGAAAACACTCTCCGGCAGAATAATATTTCCAACTGCTGGGACTTTGCAGCCGTGCTCGATAACACAGGAGACAACCGGATCTATAAGAACACCTTCATCAACAACAATGGCAGGAAGATGAGTGGTTCGAGTGACCATATTTCAGGAGGGGCAGGCTCATTCTTCCAGAGCTCCGAACCAGTAGAATATGTCTGGAATGGAACAAAACTGACAGGGTATATAGGTAATTACTACGATGACTACGCAGGAAGCGACTCAAACGGGGACGGTATAGGGGATACGGCTTACACTGCTGATGCAGGAACTGATAAGTACCCTCTGGTCCTTCCCTACTCAAATTATGTTGAAGAGCAGAAAAACGAGTCCATTCCTGAGAATTCCTGGTACCAGTTCCATGGAAAGGTTGACCACCTTGGCTACTCAGAAAGCGGGCCCAAGACCAATCAGACCGAGTGGATAAGTGAGGACATTGATGCAATCAGCAGTTCCTCCCCTGTTGCGGCCGGAGGAAAAGTCTTTGTGATATGCGGGACCGCAGGAATGGAAGAGAGCACGGAGGATATTCCCCAGTTAGTAGCCTTGGACGAATTTAGTGGAGATATTCTGTGGAACGTCAGCATTCCGAAAGCCGTATACGGTTCGTGGGCTTCCCCTGCTTATGATGACGGCATGGTCTTTACGGCCACTGGCCCCGAACTTGGCTGTTACGACGCAGAAACCGGAGAAAAAATCTGGTGTTTCAATGATACTGTGGGAAGTCAGGGTGCGGTTAATAGTGGACCTGCTATTGCGGATGGTATGGTAATCTTTAGCGATTGGGATGGAAGCCATTATTACTGTCTTGACGAATACACCGGATACTTGCTCTGGAGTTTTGAAGTCGTCGGAGATGCTCAGTCCGTCCCTGCATACGCGGACGGAAAGTTCTACCTGACAAGCTGGGGATATGGGACTTCTTATGCAGGCCATGCTTACTGCGTGGACGCAGTAACAGGAGATCAGGTATGGCACATTAATAATATAGAACAGAATTTCTGTGGATCCCCTGCTTATAAAGACGGGGTCCTCTACCTGACAACCTACAACTTCTACGGAGACGGAGACCTTCTTGCCCTGGACGCTGTTGACGGGAGCATAATCTGGCAGCAAAATATCGAAAGGACAGACTCAACTCCTGCATTTGCCTACGGAAATGTCTATGTTTGTGGAGGCTGCTCTGGTTTTTCCAATGTGCAGACCTACTGCTTCAACGCAAGTACGGGAGAAAAAGTCTGGGAAACCCCTTCCCTGACAGGAGAGAACGGGGGAATAGGAGGCTGGACATGTTCTGTTGCGGTAGCTGACGGGCTTGTCTACGTCGGAACCGAAGGCAACGGATACTTCGGTTACAATGACCTCTATGCTCTGGACGCCTTTACGGGAGAAGTAGCCTGGCACACTCCACATGCAGGATCTACCCCAGCACTTTCGGACGGTATGCTTTTCAGTATCGGAGCGGATCAGAAAGTCTATGCCTTCAAGGACTCTCTCTCTTCGCCTGTTGCTGACTTCTCTGCAGACATAACATCAGGTAATGCGCCATTGACAGTCAATTTCACCGACCAGTCCACAGGCACCGTTTCGTCCTATTCGTGGGACTTTAATAACGACGGAACTGTGGACTCAACTGAGCAGAACCCCTCGTATACATATACTTCAGCCGGTACTTTCACTGTCAACCTTACGGTTGCAAATGCAAACGGGACCGATTCCGAGGTAAAGACTGATTACATCACTGTATCTTCTACACCTGTAGAACCTGAGCCCGTTGCTGCATTCATAGCTGATGTGACCAGTGGTACTGTGCCTCTCATTGTCAACTTTATGGATCAGTCGACTAGCTCACCTACATCCTGGCTCTGGGACTTCGGGGATGGTACTAACGCTACCGAACAGAATCCAGTCCACACATACACGGCAACCGGTACCTACACTGTTAACCTTACGGTTTCCAACGAGGATGGAAGTGATTCTGAGGTGAAAACTGGGTACATTAAGGTCTCCAGTCAATCTTCAGCAAAGCCAGTAGCTGCATTTACTGCGTCGCCTACTTCAGGAAAAACGCCATTAAAGGTTAAATTTACTGACACAAGCACTGGCTCTCCAACTTCCTGGTTCTGGAAATTTGGAGATGGTTCAAAGTCATTCCTACAGAATCCGATTCATAAGTATTCAAAGGCAGGAACATATACTGTTAACTTGACAGTAAAGAATGCTAAAGGCAAGAACACGGTAACAAAAACAGAATATATAAAAGTGATTACAAAACCTGTGGCAAACTTTTCTGCGAATCCAACATCAGGAAAAGCACCATTAAAGGTTAAATTTACTGACACAAGCACAGGAACACCTGCTAAATGGATATGGGACTTTGGAGACGGATCAAAGTCATTCCACCAGAATCCTGTTCACAAGTATTCAAAGGCAGGAACATATACTGTTAACTTGACAGTAAAGAATGCTAAAGGCAAGAACACGGTAACAAAAACAGAATATATAAAAGTGATTACAAAACCGGTTGCAAACTTTTCTGCAAGTCCAACATCAGGAAAAGCACCATTAAAGGTTACTTTTACTGACACAAGCACAGGAATACCTGCTAAATGGAGATGGGACTTTGGAGATGGATCAAAGTCATTCCACCAGAATCCGATTCACAAGTATTCCAAGGCAGGAACATATACTGTTAACTTGACAGTAAAGAATGCTAAAGGCAGCAACACGGTAACAAAAACAGAGTATATAAAAATTACATAAAATTGTAACAAAAATAGTTGCTTAAAGGAAAAAGGAATGTATGGGAAAAGGAACGAAAGAACCAAGGAAAATAGAGAAAAACTTTCTCATATCGGCTGATTATGCAGGATCTGGGAATAAAAAAGGACAATAACCTTCTGGGAGGAGGCAGCCGAATAAGGCTGTTTTCCTCCTTTCTTTTTTGAAAATTAAATTTCAAAATTTATACTAAAAGAGATAGGAGAGAAATTGTTAGTCAACTGGCTAAGAATAATTAGCCAAAGATTTTTATCTATAGAACTCCAAAATAATCAATTAGTTCAATCAGATACAATTAGTTCAATCAGATACAATTAGTTCAATCAGATACAATTAGTTCAATCAGATACAATTAGTTCAATCAGATACATTTCAGGAAATATCAAAATTTCCGCAGCATATCTTCCAGATAAACTTTTAAAACTCCAGTTGTTCTGACACTTCAAAAAGGTCCGAAACCTTATCTGACTGCAATATGAAATTCAAAATGCAGACAGACTCTTCCGCTCAGACCAACTGACAACCCTATGAAAATACAGGAGGTCTTCAAAAAGATAAGAAATTGAATACTTATTTTTCTTTACACGGTTCTATGCCTGAATTTGTTCCATAAACTGGAAAGTCAGATGCGTTCTTCAGCAAAAATAGTCATCAGTAATCTATAATTTTTGCATAAAGAGTATTTTTAATTTTTAATTAGAGTCGTGTTTTATCAGATCAGCATTTTTCCGGATTTTGAAACGCTGTATCTTCTGCATGATCCCCGGAATTTCCAAAAACAATTACTATAAAGCCGGTTGATCCCCAAAAATCCGTAAGACTCAAAAACAGGAAAAAATCCAGCCTTTCCTGCTTTCTTCAAAAGTCCGAAAAATCCCTAAACCAAAAAATTCCCCCGTCCGATCAAACCTCCCTTTGAACATTCGGGAGACAGGATATTTCCGCGCAGGCAAGCTGAAACCCACTAAAAGTCCCAGAAAAATAGGAGAAATAAAACTATGAGTAAATTGAAAATATTAATGGTTTGTTTAACCTTGCTCCTGGTGGCGGCTGTTCTGCCGGCGCTGGGTTCAGACTGGCCTCAGTTCCAGAAAGACCAAGTACACAGTGGAATTACAGGAGACAGTGCTCCAATAACCGCCCCGAACTTGACTATATCCTGGGTGAATGATACCGTTATTCCTGCAGACAGGATGGCCGGAATTGACGCGAGTCCAATTGTGTATAATGGCTCTGTTTATGCGGTTACATCAGAAGGTAAGCTTTTCAAATACTCTCTGGATGGAACGGCAGCCGGAGGAAACTGGCCGGTTAGCTTTGTCACTAACCCTAATGATTGGGATTTCCAGCTTGCTACACCGGCAGCATGCAACGGTTATATCTATGTGTTGGATTCCGGGTCCCCGTATCGGACAGTTCCTCATGACGACCTCTATGCTATCAATGCAGATACAGGAGTAATTGTTGATAGGGTGAATATAACTGACTATAACTACACTCAGTTTAATACCCCAATTACTTGTAGCTGCGATGGCAAACACATTCTCTTCGGTTCTATGAACATTACCACAAATTATACGACCTGGGTCACGAGCTACCTTGATGGAGATTACTACTGTTACAATATCACTGACGTCAGTAATATTATACCGAGTTGGAGCCCCCATCATTCTTCAAACGGGTATTACTGGGCAGGTGCAGCAGTTATCGGGGATTATGCAGTATTTGGAAATGAATCCGGTGGACTTGTTTCGATAAACTATACAGGCTCAGTGGTCGATGAAGTCGATGCTTCAGATGTCTATGGCTTTGACGTGGGATCAATCCGTTCCTCTGTGACTTACAGCAATGAGACTGTGATTTCCGACGATGAGACCGGCAGGATCTATTTCACTTCTTATAATTCCTCTGTGAATGGAAGTTGCTATGCGCTAGGCTTCAATGCCACTACGGGTCATTTTATCACAGCTGACAACTGCAGCAGATTCATCGGATACAGCACCTCCACTCCCGCATATTACAACGGCAGGATCTATGTGGGCTCAAGTAACGGGCTCTATTGCTTGAACGCGACGACTCTACTTCCGATCTGGCCTACTCCCACTTCTGTAGGCGTTGTTCAGAGCTCTCCCGCAATATCAACCTTCTATGGTCTGGGCAACGAGTATATTTATGTCACCACAAACTCTCTACTCGGTGGCATCTATTGTGTGAACAGTAGTGGTGATGTAGTCTGGAATGGAACCTCCACCTATTACGACAACGACGAGTATGCAAGTCTAAGTCTGGCTGGAGCTGCCATTTCAGGTGGCAGGGTCTTCTATGGAAACGACGAGGGAGTTCTCCACGGCCGTGCCAACTATACTCTCTATGACTTTAGTGTTGGAGCTAGTGTGGATAAATGGGCTTACAAGTACCAAGTGAATCCTAATCCGCCCAACACTAACGTTGAACCAAATATAGAGTTCACCACCGGAGAATATGCAAACATTGCGGCAGATGACGGAATCTACGCATCTCATGAAACAACTACTGAGAATTATTCCGCTGCACATCGGTTTGTATTCAAGATTGATGACAATGAGAAGCCATGGATCACCGCTATCAATGTGGCATGGAATGGTAAGGCATGGCATGATACTGGAGATCCAGGTGCCACGCTGTACATCTGGAACGGCACAGGATATGAAGAACTGGATGATGATGCAAACAGTCAAGATGAATTTTGGTTGATTGGTGAAAAAACATCAAACATTAGTAATTACATTGACAGTTCGAACAATGTAACTATACTGGTTGTGCAGAACGATAAGGATGATGGAGAAGATGAACGTTCACACATTTGGACAGATTATGTTAAATTGGTGGCAACACCATAACATAATCCACTTTTCTTTTTTGGGAGTTCATTCTCCTTTGTAAATTTGCTGGCACTATTGCTTAATGCTACAGACTCTATTAGAATACGAGCTTTAAATTATTATTCATTGGTCATCGGTTAAGGAATTTTCTTGCCTGAAAGCTATCGATTTTGCATTAGAAGCCAGACTTAAATTTTGGCCTGTTTACATGAAATCGATACCCTGTTACAGCTCGTAATTTATTAAAATATTTGACAAATGTTGAGGAAATTGACGTAATTGTCACGATTCCTCACTTAACCGAAGACGCATAAATTATTATTCAGGGCTTTCAAAGATGTGCGAAGAATACGTCTGTTGATAACGAAAATCCGTAGTACCTAATAAAATATAGCGATTTTAAAAACAAAAAAATATTAAAGTTCGATAATATCGCTATCACACGGGCCATTTTTTTAATCAAAACAGGAACTGTACAGTCTATTGTTAGTGTTTTTTCACGATCCTTGAAATATGAGTTATTGAATATTCAACATTGAAAAACAGAAGGTGGTAATACGAAAAATATATTTTATTCTATTTTGATAATTGCATTATTAAGTGCAATAATGGTAATGTCACCGGCGTCGGCGAAGACCTGGAATGTAGACACATCGCAGGAAATCTTGGATGCCCTGAATAATTGTGCGGACGGAGATACTATCTTTGTCATGAATGGGGTATACGAAATAGGTGCTAATAAAAATATTCATGCACCGAATGTAACATTCATGGGTGAGAGCAGAGATGGAGTGATTATTAAGTCCAATAACCAGATATTAAGTGTAGGGGGAAATAGTGGGGCAGCACCAAATTGTGTGATAGAAAATTTCACAGGAATGGTACTAACGCAAATGTCCAATGGAATTTCAATCTCCTCTAATAGTCCGGGTTGTATAGTTCAAAATGTGGAAATTAACGTTCCAATCAACCCAATACGCATCGAAAGCAGTGAATGTATCGTCCGGAATTGTATTTTTGATGGTTGCTATAATACTGGTTGTCTTATTAAAGGAAAAAACGTAACTTTGAAGAATAATACAATTTCAAATACAACTTCAACTTATGCTCTATATCTCTATACAGACGCAACGGCTGTTATTGAGGATAATATTTTCAAGGACAATAATTGCAGAACACTTTACATAAGAGGAGAAAACTCCGCAGTTGCAAACAACACTTTTCTAAACAACCAGGGAGAAATAATTAGGTTTTATAAGTCAACTGCCACGAATAATACTATAACAAGAAACAATATAGCTTCAAATGAAGTTATTATAAATTTCAAGGATGCAGGTAATGGCAATAAAATATTCCTGAATAATTTCGTGAACAATTCTGGTGGTATGTCCGGTACACTTCCATCCGTAACTTACTGGAACTCCACCGAACCCATAGAATACACCTATAACGGTACAACTTACACCGGATACCTGGGCAACTTCTGGGGCACCGCCTATGATGAATCTGACGGTGACGGAAACGGAATCGGTGACTCCTCCTATACTGTACCTTCCAGTTTTGGTACTGACTACTCTCCCCTGATGTCTCCAAAAGAGAACTACGGGACTTCAGAAACGAACGGTTCTTCCTCAGCTCCATCTGCAGATTTTTCAGCAACTCCAACTTCTGGAACCGCCCCGCTTGCGGTTAACTTCACTGATCAATCTACAGGCACACCGACATCCTGGAAATGGGATTTCGGCGACGGTGCCGACTCTACCGAGCAGAATGTCTCACACACTTATACTTCAGACGGGACTTACACTGTCAACCTTAAAGTTTCCAATTCAGCCGGGAACGACATCGAAATAAAGAACAACTATATCACGGTAAACAACGAATCCGAGTGGCTTGAATTCCAGAAAGACAGCTCCCACACCGGATACACTTTCAGCTCTGCCCCAATCAAAGACCCAAAAGTCCTCTGGCAAAACCTGACTTCTTCGGAGCAGGAACCCTGCGGGAGCGGAGGCATCAATGTTCCTCCAGTGATTTCCGGAAATACGGTTTTCGTAACTGCCGGCAACGCCTCTATCTGGGCCTTTGATAAAGATACCGGCGCTCATATCTGGTCAAAAGAGCTGGGCGGCAGTTTAACACAGACAGCAACTCCTGCCCTTGGAGACGGAAAACTCTTTGTCCCTACCCTTGGAGGAGACCTCTACGCACTTGACCCTGAAAACGGAAGTGAGTTATGGAACACACATGTAACCGACAGCAGCTTTGAGTGTCCCCTTACTTATTCAGACCACAAGCTCTACATCGGAGACGGGCTTGAAGGAGGAAACGGAACCAAATACTACTACTGCTACGATGACAATGGTAGCTTCGTCTGGAAACACGAAAACACAAACACTGCAGGCTTTATCTGGAGCGGGAGCGTAGTTGTCGGAAATTACATGGTTTACCCGGTTTTCGAAGGTAAATTGGTCTGTCTCGATAAGGATACAGGAACCTTTGTAGATCAGGTTGATTTCAGTAACAGTTCCGATGTCTCCTTTGCACTAACCGATCCGGGCATGTTCCGAAGTTCAGTAACATACGCTAACGGCGCCCTGTACACATCCTCGGAAAGAGGACAGGAAACCGGTTACTGCTTCAAAGTCGGTTTTGATCCAGATACAGGCCAGTTCCTGGACAGCGGCTGGGCAGCTTCAATAGGTTTCTCGACCTCGACCCCGACCGTTTATGACGGCAGGGTCTATGTAGGACACGGAGAACACGGCGAAACCGGATCCATGTTCTGCCTGAATGATTCTGACGGATCGGTAATCTGGAAGACTCCGGTTAGCGGAGGAGTCAAATCTTCACCTGTCATTTCTATTGAAAACAACGAGCCCTACATCTACTTCACCGAAGCTATCTCTGACGGCTCAATTTACTGCCTGAACCCTGACGGAACCCTTGCCTGGCACTACAACCCACCTGAGGATGATGCATATACTCTGCAAGGGGCAGCCCTTTCCGAGGACAAGGTTTACTACGGAACCGATAGCGGATACCTCTACTGCATCGGCCAGGGCGAAGCCCTCTCTCCAACAGCCAATTTCAGTTCGAACAAACAGACAGGTTCTTTCCCCCTAACGGTCTCCTTCAAAGACAGGTCTTTTAACGCCAACAAATTCCTTTGGGATTTCGGGGATGGAAATACTTCAACCGAAGTAAACCCTGTCCATACCTACTCTGCTGCAGGCACCTATACCGTGACCCTTACCGTTCAAAACGAGCATGGGACGGACAAGAAAATTGCTGATGACTACATTTACGCAGTAAGAACCCCGGTTACCTGGCCTGTCAAAAGCGGGGAGTCAATCCAGACAGCAATTAATGCAGCAAGTTCAGGAGACATAATCAAGGTATATCCAGGGGAATATCACGAAGTCGTGACCATTAACAAGACCCTGACTCTCAAAGGCGTAAGAGACCCTATCCTTAACGCTTCGGGTTTCACAGGCACTTCAGGCGTAACCATCAGTGCTGACGATGTTGAGTTCAACGGATTTAAAGTTACGGGAACCGGAGAAAAATGTTTTGGAATCAGTGTGTCCGCAAACAATTCTTCGATAGAAGATAACATCATAGATAACTGTGCCGAAGGGGTGGCGTTCATGGGGACCGGAAACATCCTTCAAGGAAACACTATTTCCAACTGTTGGGACTCTGCTGCCATGCTCGATAACACCGGAGGTAACAGACTCTACCAGAATACTTTCATCAACAACAGCGGAAAGAAGACTGGAGGTTCAAACAATCACATCTCCGGTGGTTCAGGTTCCTTCTTCCAGAGTTCCGAGCAAGTAGAATACCTGTGGAACGGACAAAAACTGACAGGATACATAGGCAATTACTATGACGACTACACCGGAAACGATTCAAACGGGGACGGAATCGGGGATTCGGCTTACGCTGCTGATAAAGGAACCGATCAGTACCCTCTGGTGCTCCCTTACTCAAACTACGTTGAGCAGGAAAACAGCTCTATCCCTGAAAACTCCTGGTTCCAGTTCCATGGAAAGATTGACCACCTTGGTTACTCCGAAAAAGGGCCCAAGACCAACCGGATCGCATGGGTAAGTAAGGACGTTAGTGATGCTACCCTCAGTTCCTCGCCAGTGGTTGCCAAAGGTAAAGTCTTTGTGATCTCCGGTGGAGCAGGAATGGAAGAAGAGACGACAGGTGTTGTTCAGTTAGTAGCCCTGAACGAGTCTACCGGAGACACAGTCTGGCATACCAGTATCCCGAAGACCGTACTTGGTTCCTGGGCTTCTCCTGCCTATGACAATGGCAGGGTCTTTACGGCCACCGGCCATGAACTTGGCTGTTATGATGCCGAAAACGGAGAAAAACTCTGGTGCTTCAATGATACTGTGGGAGCGGGTGCAGTTAATAGCGGACCTGCTATTGCGGACGGTATGGTGATCTTTAGCGACTGGGACGGAAGCCATTATTACTGTCTTGACGAGTATACCGGAGATTTACTCTGGAGTTTTGTAGTGGAAGGAGATGCACAGTCCGTACCTGCTTATGCCGATGGGAAATTCTACCTGACAAGCTGGGATTCCGGGGCCTCCAGACAGGGTCATGCTTACTGTGTGGATGCAGTAACCGGGAAACAGATCTGGCACATTGATGTCGAACAGAACTTCTGCGGGTCTCCTGCCTACAAGGACGGAGTCCTTTACCTGACAACCTACAACTTCTACGGGGCAGGAGATCTTTTTGCCCTGAAAGCAAGTGACGGCAGCGTAATCTGGCAGCAAGTTATCCCAAGGACAGATTCAACTCCTGCTCTTGCCTATGGAAATGTCTACATTTCCGGAGGTTATGTCCAAGGGGGAACCCTCTGTTTCAATGCGACTACAGGCGATTCTGTCTGGTCAAACCCCCCATACATAGGAGACTGGCCTTGGTCGGTAGCTGTTGCCGATGGGCTCGCTTACGTTGGAGGTTATGCTTTTGATGCTTTCACAGGTGAAATTGTTTGGTCTACTCCTTCTGGTGGCTCTACTCCTGCGCTTTCGGATGGTATGCTTTTCATTATAGGAGACGACAAGAAAGTCTATGCCTTTAAGGACTCCTCCGTTTCACCTGTTGCCAATTTCATTGCAGATGTGACGGTCGGCGAAGCGCCGCTAGCAGTACAGTTCACCGATACTTCATCAGGTTCTCCTGCTTCCTGGGCCTGGGACTTTGAGAACGACGGCACTGTGGACTCAACTGAGCAGAACCCCTCGTATACCTATAATGCAGCTGGTAACTACACTGTCAACCTTACGGTTATAAATGCAAACGGGACAGATTCCGAGGCCAAGACAGATTATATCACCGTATCGTCTACACCTGTAGAACCTGAACCCATTGCTGCGTTCACTGCTGATGTGACCAGGGGTACTGTTCCTCTTACTGTCAATTTTACGGACCAATCCACAGGTACACCGACCTCCTGGCTCTGGGACTTCGGAGACGGTACCAATGCTACCGAGCAGAATGTTTCACACACGTACATATCAGCCGGTAACTATACTGTCAATCTCACGGTTGCAAATGCTGACGGTAACGATTCTGAAGTAAAGACTGATTACGTTGTGGTAAGTGAACCACTGCCTGGAGCTCCGGTTGCAAACTTTACTGCAAATGTAACAACCGGTACAGCACCACTGACCGTAGAATTCACAGATATCTCGACTGGCTCACCGACGGGCTGGCAGTGGGATTTCAACGATGATGGGATAATTGACAGTACTGAGCAGAATCCAGTTTACACGTATTCAACAGTAGGTAACTATACCGTCAACCTTACTGTTGTCAATGCTGACGGTAACGATTCTGAAGTAAAGACTGAATACATTGTGGTAAGTGAACCATTGCCTGGAGCTCCGGTTGCAAACTTTACTGCAACTCCGACGTCTGGTAATGCTCCTCTCACTGTCAACTTTACGGATCAGTCAACTGGCAATATCTCATCCTATGCATGGGACTTTGATAACGATGGAACAGTTGACAGCACTGAGCAGAATCCGATATACACGTATTCTGTAGCCGGTACTTACACTGTCAACCTTACGGTTTCCAATGAGGATGGAAACGATTCTGAGGTAAAAACTGAGTACATTATCGTAAGTGAACTACTTCCTGGCGCTCCGGTTGCAAACTTTACAGTCAATAAGACCAGTGGAAAGGCTCCACTTGACGTTCAGTTTACAGACGCTTCAACTGGTAATATCTCATCCTATGCATGGGACTTTGATAATGATGGAACTATAGACAGTAACGAACAGAGTCCTTTGTATACCTACGCTTCAGCCGGTACCTACACTGTCAATCTTACGGTTGCAAATGCTAACGGTAACGATTCGGAGGTAAAAACCGGGTATATTAAGGTCTCCAGTCAATCTTCAGTAAAGCCAGTAGCTGAATTTTCTGCGTCGCCTACTTCAGGAAAAACACCATTAAAGGTTAAATTTACCGACACAAGCACTGGCTCTCCAACTTCCTGGTTCTGGAAATTTGGAGATGGATCAAAGTCATTCCACCAGAATCCTGTTCACAAGTATTCAAAGGCAGGAACATATACTGTGAACTTGACAGTAAAGAATGCTAAAGGCAAGAACACGGTAACAAAAACAGAATATATAAAAGTGATAACAAAACCGGTTGCAAACTTTTCTGCGAATCCAACCTCAGGAAAAACACCATTAAAGGTTAAATTTACTGACACAAGCACAGGAATACCTGCTAAATGGAGATGGGACTTTGGAGATGGAGCAAAGTCATTCCTTCAGACTCCGGTTCACAAGTATTCTAAGGCAGGAACATATACTGTTAACTTGACAGTAAAGAATGCTAAAGGCAAGAACACGGTAACAAAAACACAATATATAAAAGTGATAACAAAACCAGCTGCAAACTTCACCAGCAGCGTTACATCAGGAAAAACGCCATTAAAGGTTAAATTTACTGACACAAGTACAGGAATACCTGCTAAATGGAGATGGGACTTTGGAGACGGATCAGATTCATTCCACCAGAACCCGGTTCACAAGTATTCAAAGGCAGGAACATATACGGTTAACTTGACAGTAAAGAATGCTAAAGGCAAGAACACGGTAACAAAAACACAATATATAAAAGTGATAACAAAACCTGTGGCAAACTTCACCAGCAGTGTTACATCAGGAAAAACGCCATTAAAGGTTAAATTTACTGACACAAGCACAGGAATACCTGCTAAATGGAGATGGGACTTTGGAGATGGATCAAAATCATTCCATCAGAATCCGATTCATAAGTATTCAAAGGCAGGAACATATACTGTTAACTTGACAGTAAAGAATGCTAAAGGCAAGAACACGGTAACAAAAACACAATATATAAAAGTTATATAAAAATTGTAATAAAACCAGTTGCTTAAAGGAAAAAAAGGAATGTATGGGAAAAGGAACGAAAGAACGAAGGAAAATAGAGAAAAACTTTCTCATATCCAGCTGATTATGCTGGTTCCGGAAACAAAAAAAGGATGATAACCTCTAGGAGGAGGCGGCTAAATAAGGCTGTTTTCCTCCTTTCTTTTTTGAAAATTAAATTTCAAGATTTATACTAAAAGAGATAGGAGAGAAATTGTTAGTTAACTGGCTAAGAATAATTAGCCAAAGATTTTTATCTATAGAACTCAAAAATAATCAATTAGTTCAATCAGATACAATTAGTTCAATCAGATACATTTCAGGAAATATCAAAATTTCCGCAGCATATGTTCCAGATAAATTTTTAAAACTCCAGTTGTTCTGGCACTTCAAAAAGGTCCGAAACCTTATCTGACTGCAATATGAAATTCAAAATGCAGACAGGCTCTTCCGCTCAGACCAACTGACAACCCTATGAAAATACAGGAGGTCTTCAAAAAGATAAGAAATTGAGTACTTATTTTTCTTTACACGGTTCTATGCCTGAATTTGTTCCATAAACTGGAAAGTCAGGTGCGTTCTTCAGCAAAAAATATTCATTAGTAATCTATAATTTTTGCCTAAAGAGTATTTTTAATTTTTAATTAGAGTCGTGTTTTATCAGATCAGCATTTTTCCGGATTTTGAAACGCTGTATCTTCTGCATGATCCCCGGAATTTCCAAAAACAATTACTATAAAGCCGGTTGATCCCCAAAAATCCGTAAGACTCAAAAACAGGAAAAAATCCAGCCTTTCCTGCTTTCTTCAAAAGTCCGAAAAATCCCTAAACCAAAAAATTCCCCCATCCGATCAAACCTCCCTTTGAACATTCGGGAGACCCGATATTTCCGCGCAGGCAAGCTGAAACCATTAAAAGTCCCAGAAAAATAGGAGAAATAAAACTATGAATAAATTGAAAATATTAATGGTTTGTTTAACCTTGCTCCTGGTGGCGGCTGTTCTGCCGGCGCTGGGTTCAGACTGGCCTCAGTTCCAAAAAGACAAAGTACACAGCGGAGTTACAGGCGACAGCGCTCCGATAGCCGACCCTAACTCAACTATATCCTGGCAACATGATCACCCTGTTCCTTCCGGAGGTATGGGCGGGATTGACGAGAGTCCAATTGTGTATAATGGCTCCGTATATGCCGTTATAGCAGGAGGCAATCTTACTAAATATTCTCTGGATGGAACGGCAGCCGGAGGAAACTGGCCGGTTAGCTTTGTCACCAACCCTGATGATCTTGATTTTCAGCTTGCTACACCGGCAGCTAGTAATGGGCATATTTTTGTGGTAGATACCGGATACAACAGGTCTCTAGATTATGACCTCTATGCTATCGATGCAACTACCGGAAGTGTATCTGGAAGGGTGCATGTAAATAACTCTACAGGCATTCAGTTTCTTACCCCAGTTACCTATGTAGAAGCCAGCAATGGGAGTAAATACGTTTTATTCGGTTCGGGGAACATGAGTGGCTGGACAATGCATGAAGGAGAGTACTACTGTTACAATGTCACTGACCCCGCCAATATGGAGATATGTTGGAATTATTCATCCCCAACAGGGCATTACTGGGCAGGTGCAGCAGTCATTGGAGATTATGCGGTTTTTGGAGATGATGCCGGCAATCTTGTTTCGATAAACTATAAGACGGGCGCGACTGTCAATGTAATCGACGCTTCAACGGTTTATGGCTTTGATGTGGGAAAAATCCGCTCGTCTGTGACTTACAGCGATGATGAGACCGCGATATTCAACAATGAGACCGGCAGGATATATTTCACTTCTTTTAATTCCACTGTTAATGGAAGTTGCTATGCGCTAGGCTTTAATGCCAGCACCGGTTCGTTCGTCGAAGACGACAATTGGAGTTCTTACATAGGATGCAGCACTTCCACTCCCGCATATTACAATGGCAGGATCTATGTGTGTAACTATACCATCGATTACTCTATTCCTATTTATGAAGGTAATCTCTGGTGCCTTAACGAGTCCAATGGACATGATGATATCTGGAGTAATCCCGCTTCTGTAGGCCCTGTTCAGAGCTCTCCAGCGGTATCAACTTTCTATGGTCCGGGAAACGAGTATATCTATGTCACCACAAACTATCCAACCGGCGGCATCTCCTGTGTGGATAGCGACGGAACTGAAGTCTGGAACGAAACTTCATCAGGAAGCAATCTCTACAGTCTGGCTGGAGCAGCCATTTCAGGCGGCTGGGTCTTCTACGGAAATGACAATGGATATCTCCACGGTCTTGCCAACTATACCCGCTACGACTTTAACGGAAGTACGGATATGTGGGCTTACAAGTACCAGGTGGATACCAAGCCTCCCAGCACTGCTACGGACCCGGCTATAGAGTTCTCGTCTGCCGAATATAATGCCATCAAAACGGATGACGATACTACTTACGCATCTAGCCAAACAACTACTGATAGTTATTATGCTGCGCATCGGTTCGTGTTTAAGATTGATGACAATGAGGAACCGTGGATCATATCCAACAATGGTTCTATCAATGTGACTTGGAACGGTAAAGCGTATTATAGTGTTGGTGGTACAAACGGTGCCACGCTGTACATATGGAACGGCACGGCATACGAATCTCTAGATGACGACGCAAATGGTGTGAACGAATTTTCGTTGATTGGTGGAGTTACATCGAACATCGGCAACTACATTGATGGTTCAGGAAATGTGACCGTGCTGGTTGTACAGAAGGATGAACAATCAAGCACTCCACCACCAGCAAAAGTATCACATATTAAGACAGATTATGTTAAACTGGTGGCAACACCATAACATAATCTTTTTTCTTTTTCCCCGACTTTCCGCAGGTGTGACAAGAAGCTATGGTGTGAATTGCAGAAACGCTACCTTTTCCATTTGAGGTAATCCTATTGTGACATGCATAAATGGTAACTTTTGTGTGGTGAAGTTGAATAAGCAAAATTGCCCAAAAGATCCCTTCTGGAAATATATCCTATATTCGACATGTCGACATAATAATTTAAACATTTTTCTTGATTCTGTTTTTGAATTAATAATCTCTAACTGAAATCAGTTGATAACGTTTACATATACTTGAAATTTTGGCTATACCAGCAACCAATATGCTGGGACTCGTACCAAATTATATGATGCTAGAAGAAATAAAAGTGAGGAAGTAAGGTATGAAAAAAATACATTATGTTTGTATGGTTGCACTGTTGAGCACAATGATGCTGGCGGTTGCACCGGCATCGGCAACGACCTGGGATGTAAGCACGGTTTCTGAATTGCAGAATGCAGCGGCAAATGCAGGTGAAGGTGACACAATTTTTGTGCATAATGGAAACTATACGCTTACAAGCACCCTTTATCTTTACAAGTCAAATATCACATTCACAGGAGAGAGCAAAGAAGGAGTAGTCCTCCTTAGAGACAATGATTTCATTACTATAGGTAGCAATGGTGGACCAGCACCCGGATGCATAGTTGAGAATATGACCTTACTAGGCGATATAACATCTACTAGTGGTGTGTTTGGTATCAGTGTGCGTTCTCCTGACTGTACATTAAGAAACTTAATTTTACGCGATATTCGCGATTGTGCAGTTATATCCTCTAACTCCGAAGATTGTAGTGGCCTTATTATAAGCAACTGCACATTTGACAACTCCGGGACCGAAAATTTTGCAATCAGTATTCTAGCCACCAATTCGATCATCGAGAATAATGTTATAAAAAATAATCAGTATGCTTATGGCCCCCTTTGTGTTCAAGCTCAAAACGTAACGGTTTCAAACAACCTTTTCATGAATAATCCATATGCCTTTTATCTGGTTTACGCAGATAACTCATTAGTCTCTGGAAATAACATGGTGTCAACTGGAAATATTCTCATATATGACCCCGGGGAAGCTATAGTATGGCAGCTCAATAATTTCAGTGAAAGTATTGTGTCAAACGAATGGGCCGGGCCATTACCATCCGTAACTTACTGGAACTCCACCGAGCCAGTAGAGTACACCTACAACGGTGCGACCTACACCGGTTACCCGGGCAACTACTGGGGTGCTGCTTACACAGGCACCGACGCTGATGGCAACGGGATAGGAGATACGCCTTACGAAGTACCCGGCGGTTTAGGCACTGACTATTCCCCACTAATATCTCCAAAAGAGAACTACGAGATCCTGGAACCCCCTGTCGCCAACTTCAATGCAGCCCCACTTTCCGGAAATGTACCTCTCGCAGTCCAGTTCACAGACCAGTCCACAGGCAGTGGGATTTCAAGCTGGACCTGGGACTTTGACGGGGACGGAAACGTGGACTCAACCGAGCAGAACCCGAGCCACACCTACAACAGCACAGGGACTTACACAGTCAACCTGACGGTCACAGGCCAACTGGGTTCGGACAGCAAAACAAAGGCTGACTGTATCACCGTAAGAGAACCGGCAGAACCTCCCATCGCTGACTTCAGTGCAGACCCCCTTTCCGGACCTATACCCCTGGAAGTCCAGTTCACTGACCTTTCCACAGGCGAAGGGATAGACAGCTGGAGCTGGGACTTTGATTCCAACGGAACTGTGGATTCCACAGAGCAGAACCCCACCTTTACTTACAGTGAAATCGGCAACTACACCGTAACCCTGAACGTTACCGGAACAGGCGGAAGCGACAGCAAAGTAAAGGCGGATTACATCGTAAGCGAAGAAGCCGAACCCGCATTCCCGACTGCAGGCTTTTCGGCCAGCGCCAGAGACGGGGCAGTACCTTTCACGGTCAAATTCACCGACAGTTCAGAAAACACCATTGACTGGGCCTGGGACTTTGACGGGGACGGAAACGTGGACTCAACCGAGCAGAACCCGCTTTACACCTACTACACGGAAGGCAACTACACCGTCAAATTGACCGCAAGCAACGGAAACGGCAGTGATGTCCTGGAAATTCCGGACATGATCACGGTTGCTTCGGAAAGGCCCGCACCTCCTGATGACTCCTGGTACCAGTTCCACGGAAAGGTTGACCACCTCGGTTACTCCGAAAACGGACCCAAGACCAACCGGACCGAGTGGATAAGTGAGAGTGTTACTGATGCTATCGGCAGTTCTTCTCCTGTTGTGGCTGAAGGGAAGATCTTTGTGATCTGCGGCGGAGCAGAAATAGAAGAAGAAACGACAGGCATCGTTCAGTTAGTAGCCCTGAACGAGTCTACAGGAGACATAGCCTGGAATACCAGTATCCCGGAAACCGTATACGGTTCGTGGGCTTCCCCTGCTTATGATGACGGCATGGTCTTTACAGCAACCGGCCCTGAACTTGGCTGTTACAACGCCGAAACAGGAGAAAAAATCTGGTGCTTCAATGATACTGTGGGAACTCTGGGTGCGGTTAATGGCGGGCCTGCTATCGCGGACGGGATGGTGATCTTCAGTGACTGGGACGGGCACCATTATTACTGTCTTGACGAGTACACCGGATACCTGCTATGGAGTTTTGTAGTGGTAGGAGACGCTCAGTCCGTACCTGCCTATGCAGACGGGAAGTTCTACCTGACAGGCTGGACTTACACGCAGGGGTATGCTTACTGCGTGGACGCGACAACCGGGGAACAGCTCTGGACAATTAATGTCGAACGCAGCTTCTGCGGGTCCCCTGCCTATAAAGACGGGGTCCTCTACCTGACAACCTACAACTTCTCTGGAGACGGTGACCTCTTTGCCCTGAACGCTACGGACGGGAGCATAATCTGGCAGCAGACCGTCCAGAGGACGGACTCGACCCCGGCTCTTGCCTATGGAAATGTTTATGTTAGCGGAGGGTGCAGTGGTTTTAGCGACAAGGAAACCTACTGTTTTAATGCGACTACAGGCGAACCTGTCTGGTCAATCCCCTCAATCGGAGACTGGACCTGGTCGGTAGCTGTCGCCGATGGGCTCGCTTATGTGGGAGGTTATGCTCTGGATGCCTTTACAGGGGATGTCGTCTGGAATTCTCCTTATGGCGGCGGTACTCCGGCACTTTCAGACGGTATGTTTTTCAGTATAGGGAGCAGTAAGAAAGTCTATGCCTTCAAGGACTCACTCTCTTCACCTATTGCCAACTTCTCTGCAGACATGACATCAGGCAATGCACCATTGACAGTCAATTTCACCGACCAATCCACAGGTACACCGACCTCCTGGCTCTGGGACTTCGGGGATGGTACTAACGTTACCGAGCAGAACCCTGCTCACACTTACACTGCAACCGGTACCTACACTGTCAACCTTACGGTTTCCAACGAGGATGGAAGCGATTCGGAGGTAAAAACTGGGTACATTAAGGTCTCCAGTCAATCTTCAGCAAAGCCAGTAGCTGCATTTTCTGCATCTCCTACTTCAGGAAAAACACCATTAAACGTTACCTTTACTGACACAAGCACTGGATCCCCAACTTCCTGGTTCTGGAACTTTGGAGACGGGTCAAAGTCATTCCTACAGAATCCGGTTCACAAGTATTCTAAGGCAGGAACATATACTGTTAACTTGACAGTAAAGAATGCTAAAGGCAAGAACACGGTAACAAAAACACAATATATAAAAGTGATAACAAAACCTGTGGCAAACTTTTCTGCGAGTCCAACATCAGGAAAAGCACCATTAAAGGTTACTTTTACTGACACAAGCACAGGAATACCTGCTAAATGGAGATGGGACTTTGGAGACGGAGCAAAGTCATTCCAACAGAATCCGATTCATAAGTATTCTAAGGCAGGAACATATACTGTTAACTTGACAGTAAAGAATGCTAAAGGCAAGAACACGGTAACAAAAACAGAATATATAAAAGTGATAACAAAACCTGTGGCAAACTTTTCTGCGAGTCCAACATCAGGAAAAGCACCATTAAAGGTTACTTTTACTGACACAAGCACAGGAATACCTGCTAAATGGAGATGGGACTTTGGAGATGGATCAGATTCATTCCACCAGAACCCGATTCACAAGTATTCAAAGGCAGGAACATATACTGTTAACTTAACAGTAAAGAATGTTAAAGGCAGCAACACGGTAACAAAAACAGAATATATAAAAATTACATAAAATTGTAACAAAAACAGTTGCTTAATTCTCTGCAACTCAAACATCTAAAAAACTTCATAAGCGATAGGATTTGCTGACAAAAGTACAGGCTCACCAACTTCCTAGAAATGGAGTTTTTTAGATGGAACAACTTCAATAGAAAAAAATCCAGAACGTCAGTACTTGAAGGGAGGAAACTATAAGAAATGAATAAACCTTAGATTAAAAAAGAGAAAAAATCAAGGCTAAAGGGTTGAGAGATCATTGGCAAAGTCTGACAAAACAATTCTTTGGCCCTGTTGACCAGAGTTGAAGGCCAACTTTGGAATGAAAATAAGAACTCTTTGCCCAACTCTCAATTATTCTCTGCATTTTCTTCAATTATCTAGAATAACGGTTAGCCTGCCACTTCAAGGAGTCCGAATTCCTTTCCTGGGTACACCACTTATGGGTACACAGGTTCCGCACAGGCTAACCTAACCCCTATGAAAACATAGGAGGATTTATATAACGAAATAGAGAAATATATCTTTTTCGGTAACTACAGTAGTCCGATTGAGGATCTCAAATTAGCTTTTAAAACTCTAATTTAATAGATATCGAGAAAAAGTACCTTTACTTGTTCCAGAATAAGTTTAGCTCCATCTCGATCTTGAATATTCGCTGAATGAACTATAACTATCAACAATAGTCCTATTGTATCCACCAGAATATGGCGCTTCCTTCCTTTAATTTTCTTGGCGGCATCATAGCGCCACGTATTCCTGGAGTTTCTGTAGTTTTAACGAATTGACTATATAAAATAGCTGTACTAGGTTCTGATTCTTTGCCATATGTAATTCTCAGTTCAGTTCTCAGTGCAGCATTCATACGTTCCTAAAATCCAGTAAGTCGCTAAAAACGGAAATAGTGGTACATAGTTTTCCACGGTGGAAATTCGTGGGATAGCATTCGCCAGGCACAACCAAACGTAACAAATAAAATACGGCATTCAAGACTTCGCGATAAGGATGAAAGCGTTTTCTACCTTTGTTCGTCCTAGAATTATGGAAATAAAGTTTGATTAATTCCCATTCTAGATCAAATAAATCACTAGGATAAGGAATTCTTTTAGTTTGTTCAGATCCTAGTGTCATGGCAACTTAATTATGATACGTTAATACATAGACAACACCTCATTCGTAGCCCTTTTCTTAAATATAATGATTCATAACTAAATTCCTTAGACACTAGCGAACAATATGATTACGTGTAGTATTTAATTTTAAGACGGCCTTTTAGAAGCCATCTATAAACCGAGAATCATATGTCCATTTGCTATAATGTCCGCAGACCCACTATGTCCTGATTCTGAACCTTTTGGTTTAAGCGTGCCAACCTGCTTTCGCTTATTCGACTTCACAATTCTTATGATGGTTCGTTCACTTTACGTTCTTCATAGTATTCTTATCCTAACCAATTATCAAAGCCAGGTTCCTTGAGTCCTTGATATTGTCGTGTGAGCTTTACACAAACGTTACCATTTTATGCATGTCACAGTAAGATTATCTCAAATGGAAAAGGTAGCGTGGAAACGTAATTCATATTATAGCTCCTTGTAGCACCTGCGGAAAGTGAGTTACAAGACCACTCACCTGTTAGCTTGTAACAAGTACTGGTCCTTCATCAAATCCCTCTCCTTTTTAAAATGGTAGCAGAAACTGTAAATCCTACACCGACAAAAAAAGTGCAAAATCCGGGACTGGCTTTTGCATCTTTATCTTCTTCGTTTTCACTTTCAGGAGAAGACTTAGTCTGTATGTCTTGAGAATTGGATTCCACATCATCTGCTTTGTTGATTTTGGTTGAAGATTCGATAGTCTCCCCGGTTATCGCAAATGAAGAGAAACCGGAGGTTTTTGCTTCAAAATAAAAATATTCATCTCCTTCACGTACTCTGGCGCTTGAAAGTGAGTTCCATGTATCATCTACAAAGTGTTGAAGAGCGATTGAATCCACATCAATGTTGTTTTCTTTGACCCATGATTTACTTACCCTGAAACCTACAACTGAATTGTCAATATTTTCCTGGGTTGCAAAACCTCCGTTTCCTACCCAAATATTCAGGTAATGATAAATATTTCCTTCAGGTTCGGTTGTAGTTAGCGTTGATTTTTCTTTCAGTTCTTCAACAATAGTGGTGATTTTTCCTGCACTCTTTTTAGCATCAAATTCTACATAAGTAACTGGAGTAGCTTCCTCAGGAAACTTAAATTCAATATGATTTCCATTTGTAACGAACTGTTGGGAAAGTTCCTTGTTCTTAACATTACTAGCAGGTTCGGGAGAACCTCCACCTCCACCAGAAGACGAGCCATGGGAAGAGCCACCAGAGACACCAGAGTCATCAGAGCCGTCAGAGCCGTCAGAGCCGTCAGAGCCGTCAGAACCATCAGAGCCATCAGAGACACCAGAGACACCAGAGCTCCCGGAAGAATCGTTGGAAGTGAAACTAACCACATTTATATGGACCGGAACTCTTATTCCTGTCATCACTTCGGTTCCGGACGTTGGCTGAACCAAAATTTTACAGTCCACATCGGTTTCTGCAGAAGAAGGTACAGTAACTGTTACTTTTACCTCCTTGTTTTCCCCTGACTGCAGGCTGAAAGAAGAGGAGGGCATAGAGAACCAGCTTTCATATGTAGAATTATCGATATTGATCTCATAACTTGCAGTTTCACTGCCAGTATTAATCACGTATAACAGTTGTTCTTCCTGAGCCCCGGGATTAAGCTCGAAACTCATCTTTCCGGGACTGACTCCAATCCCGATATCTGCTGCAGATGCAGCTTGTAACGATATGAGAAATATGGTCATGAGTACTGCTATTTTTTTGAGCATTTTATGTACCTCAAAGTGTTTTTTATCTAACATTTCATACTTTTTCCACAACTTAAATATGGAAAGAGGACAGGTATTTTATACAGACTCCCCCCAGAAAATCAAATTTCCTTTTTCTTTATTCAGCTCTCCTTCGTATCCATCAGGCACATCCAGCACGAGTTTCAGTTCTTCCGTCTTTTGGCTTGAGATCAGCTTTGAATACTGGTTCCAGAAAGTGGAGCCGAAAAAGAGCGTATCATTGTATAATTGGGTATTGCCTTCTTCAGGTTCGGCTGAAATAGTTACATTAGAGCTCCCGGCATTCGTGATATTCAGGTGTAAAATACTTTTATTTCCAGAAGCCAGAGTTCCAAAGTCAAGACTGGACGTATTACACTTGATAGAAACAGCTGGCAAAACTTCCTCAGAATCAGCAAAGGCATAAACTCTTCCATCAGCTCCAATTGTGAAAACTATCCCGTCGGAAATTGCAGGTGAAGAGCCTCCGTGGGGATAACTCCAGATTACATCCCCTGTATGAGCATCGAGAGCATATGTGCCGGCGTATCCGAAGTAATCATCTTCGGCGTATTTTCCTACAAAGACCATATCATCTGCAACAGCAACTGATGTGGTCCAGCCTCCTATCTTATCTTCGGCAGAAGTATTCCAGACCAGTTCATGAGTTGTTGCGTTGAAGCAGTAGGTTTCAATTGTGCTAAATCCGGGACATCCACCCGAAATGTAGATATTACCATAAGCAATTGCCGGGGTAGATGAAACATCGGTACTTGGAACAGTTGCATTCCAGAGGATTGACCCGTCTTCGGCATCCAGCGCGTAAAGCTTTCCATCGTAAGTAGTTGCATAGACAACACCCTCAGAGACAGCAGGAGACCCACCTGCCTCGTAAGGGAGTGTCTGGTTCCAGATCTCGTTCCCACTATCGGGATCGATACAGTAAACGTGTCCCGGAGAACTAAAGAGCGGTCCGCTTGTTAGGTAAACCTTACCTCCATAATATGCCGGTGTGCCGATTGCAACTCCGGTAACTGTAAAGTTCCAGAGTTCTTCTTCAGTTTCTGCATCAGTACAGCAATAATGGTGAGAGAAACCATCACTGTCAAATACTTTCCCATCTGCAACCATTGCCCCACCATTGAGAGCTTCCGCCTGTCCATACCATATCTTTCCATTTTCATAACAGAGAGATCCCCATCCGGGTGAAACCAGACCTATTTCATCGGAAGAAATTACATTTCCCGTAAATTCATCAATGGTCACTATCCTTAATTCATCGGGATTTGTTGACATCGAATCGGGAGCGTGATCTACTCCACACTTGATAAAAACCTTCCCATCCGCAATTACAGGTGAAGAGCTGGGAATCGCCCAGATAGGGTCGCTTACCCAGAGCAGTTTTTCAGTATCCGGAGCTCCCCCTGAGGAGAAGCCGGCGTTTGCAGTGTCTTTATGGAACTGGCTCCAAGTATCAGTATTATTGGAAGCCATGGTTGTTGAGGAAAGTAATAAAATGGACAGAAAAAACAGAATAACTGGAATAAATCTTATTTTTATATTCTTATTCATATCCCTGAGCCTTCCCTATTATAATTGATTTTTTAACAATTTACAAAATTATCCATACAATATCTATAGTTTGAATACAAAATATTCAGAACCTTATGACTAAAATTTCCGGAAAGTGAGATGTAAAAAATACCTGCAGAGATATCCGTCATTATGTTCTGAAACAGGAGAGATCCTGACAAACTTCCCGGAAAGATCATTTTTCCATCATTAAACCTCTACTTAATTCTCAGCCTTTTGATCGAATTTCAATATAGTGTATTTTAAAAAGAAGAAGTTTGAAATTTAATATTCATTTTAATACAAACTTGATATAGGATCTCATTTGAATAACAAGTGTTAGCTTTCAGAATAATAGTTTGCTCAATTTTTCCTTAGTTGAGGTTTTGTCATTTTCTTTAAAATTACTTATTTTTCAATAATATTCAATAAAAAATCTTATTTTGTCAAAAATTTTCTTTTAAGGAACAGAACCCTTCGCCTCCACAGGCAGTGTTTGTCCGATAGTGTAGCGCACTCCATACAACTTTAGGATATTGTAGAGACCATGTCGAAGGTTAACCCCACTCCGGTTATCGGAACACTGGAATTGGGTCCAATCCGAAGCCGAAGTCTGCGATACCATTTTGCATTAGAAGCCAGACTTAAATTTTGGCCTGTTTACATGAAATCGATACCCTGTTACAGCTCGTAATTTATTAAAATATTTGACAAATGTTGAGGAAATTGATGTAATTTGTCACGATTCCTCACTTAACCAAAGACGTATGAATCAGTATTCTATAAACTAAAAATCCTTGTCAAGAAGCCTAAAAATACTCTTTTTTTCTATCATGGGAGTATGAATCTGAAAAAAAATGGAATCTGACCTTTCGGTCTAAGGTCAGATTTTCTTCTTCCTTAATCCAAGATAGATTGCAGTGACACTTACAAATACAAAGACGATTCCCACGATATCGGCTCCTGAAAAAGATATTCCCGAAGAGGGACTTTCGTTCTTGGTGGATTCTTTTTGCATCTCATATCCTTCCACATAATTGGAGTCCTCCGTTTTCTGTGCATCCGGCTTGCTTGTGTCCATGCCATATCCTCCATCTGAAATCTCTGCTTGCGTCTGGTTTCCTGAGTCTGAAACAACCTCGGCTTTCCCCGTACTACTGCTGGAATGGGATGTCTTTTCCTCTTCCTTGGGTGTTGTAAAATTTTTGTCATCGAGTTCACTGGATTTTGTGGCCTTTTCCATTGCTTGACTGAAGCCGGGTACAGAAACAAAACCTTCCACAAATTCGGTGAGAAGAACATTTCCGCAGGTGTGGTGACAGCAGGTTGCCCCGTTTTCTGCAACTGATTTTTCATATGCTGTTGCAAGACTTTCAAGAGTCTCTGAGTCACAATCCCAGTAGCCTTTGCGGGCGGCTTCCAGCATCCTTCCAGTGATAGATTGGAATGTTGCAGGGCTGTTGTCATCAAACCATTTCTGCATCTCAGGGTCATCGATATATGTCCCATAGATGTTTTCCCAAACATCGTCGCTGATGAGGTCAGTGGTCACATCCCAGCCCCAGACATTATCTACAAACTCAGAAAACATGGAAGCACCAGAGTACCCTGATCCCATCATACCTTCGATCCACTTGTCGTTAAAGTAAGTAGAGCGCAGGTTCTTGTTTAGATATTCTTGAAGGGTAACCATTTCAGCAGAATCCGCGTCCCTTGTGTCCGAGACATACATCTCGGGATATTCTCCCGTCAGATAATAGACTGCCAAGTTCAGACCTCCAAAATACTGGAAGAAATCATCATTATCAAAAGCATCGTAGAGATTTGATGTAGAGGAATGGACGCTAGCGTCCACATCCGCAAGGTTCTGAGCAAAGATCTCCGAACTCTTGTAACCCCATATCTCGCTTCCGTAAGCATACCCCATGGTGTTCATGTAAAGTTCCGCAATCTCCTCCTCATTGTCCCAGTTTCCGCTGGCCTCTACCAGATTGGATACCCCGAGTTCATAGGTCCCGTCTTTCACAGCATAACAGCGCATTGTGGAAAGATTTTCTGCAAGGGCGGCAGCCGCCGTAGCGTTTCCGGTCTCATTTAAGTATTCTTCATATAGTTTGTCGTAGAATACCTGTGTGCTTTCATTTACATAGTTAGAATAGTTACCGTCTGGGGCGAGGTTTGCAAGTTTTACTGCATCATCAATCATTTCGATTTTATCCGGAAAAGCGTCCCTCATCCCGGCAGTTACGTAAACAATGTCTATCCGCGGTCTTCCGGGATTTGAAGAATCGTAGCTAGGCAAAAGTTCTTCTTCCGGAATCAGTTCCACTCCCTGGACTATACCATTATCATCCCAGACAGGCTTTACTCCCAGCAGGTAGAGAATTTCGGCTTCAAGGGTCCCGTGGTCCTGAATGAAGTCCACCCCAAATCTGGAGAATGCGACCTTGTGCGGATAATCTCCATATTTCTCATAATAATCTGCAAGCAGCTCCTGAGCCAGGAGTTTTCCCATCTTCCAGGTAGCTTCCGATGGGTAGAGCTCCGGGTTTATTCCATAGAAGTTTCGACCGGTGGGTACGGCATCCGTTCTGGATACAGGATCATTTCCTGGTCCCGGTGGAATATAGCAGCCGTCAAGAGCAGAAAGAATACGGTCCAGTTCCACATTCGAATTCAGAAGTCTCTGTTTGTACTCAAGCCCGGTAAGCAGGTCCTCGCTTATAGTGTCGTTTGTGGTTCCATAGATGTCTAGCTCTGCTTCTTCGGGAGTGGAATTCATGACAACAACTTCCCTGATCATCCTGTCAACTTTGGTGTCGGTCAGGGGAATACCCAGCGGATACTCCGTGGTATTCGAATAGAAAGCTGCTTCGACCCGGGATTCAAAAGAGCTCCCGAGCATTGAACGCACCATGTATACCAGTTCATCCCAGTGTGGATAAAGGATCTGGTCTTTGTAATCAGCCCCGTAATCGAGATCTGCTGTTACCGAGGAATTGTTCCAGCCATATACCTGATTCTGGGCTTCTTCAGAGTCTACATTTTCACAAACCACTTTCCAGAGAAGATCATCAGGTTTTGTATCGTTTTCAGGGATTCCATCTGGGTATTCAGTGGTATTTGAATAAAAATCGGTTTTGAGATCAGCTTTGAGTTCTTCTCCCACGATTCGCTTGATAAGAGAGAACAGTTCCGAGTCATCGGGCTCAAGTACCAAATCCAGATATCCGAGTCCTTGTTCAAGGTCTGAACTTATAAGGGGATCACTCTGACCATAGACCATCTCCTGAGCTTCATGAACGTCCGTTCCATTACGTATTACTTCCCAGATCAGATTATTGACCTTCGTATCATTTTCAGGGATCCCTTCCGGGTACTCCTGATAAAAGGCATTTGTCAAGTTTACCTCAAAGTCGCTACCCAGCAGGGCTCTGACAACATCAGTAAGTTCGTCCTCCTGTGGGTCAAGGCTGTTACAGGAAGGGACTTCGGATAGGACGTGCAGACCGTAAGCAATGGAATCTCCTTCGATATCTTCAATGTACTCGTGCAGAACGTCCCTTACGAAGAGATCAAACTCTGTGGTATTATAGGCAAGCAGTTCGGTTGCGTTGATCCCTAATTCTTCATCAAGGGACAGGCTTTCCATTTCTTCAATAATCTCCGCCTGGTAGGCAACCTTGGTCTGTGTGTTCATCTCGAGCCCGTAATATTCCTGCATGAGCCGTGTGAGGTTTTCCAGTTCCGCGTATGCTCCTGCTCTTTCCATAGTAGGAGTAAGGTGGTCGATAATAAGGGCATTTCCACGATATTCTGCAGTCTGCCCTTCTCCCACATTAGCCACGATATATGGGTAGATATTGGGAATGTCTCCGAGCAAAATAGGGGACCATTCGCTCGTCCTGTTCATCCCGCAAGACTGTCCCGGCAGCCATTCATGGGTGCCATGGGTTCCCATATGGATTATTGCATCAGGTTTAAACTCATTATTTAACCACATGTAAAAAGCAATATACTGATGGGTGGGGGGCGTCTCACTGCTATGGTACAGAGCTTTTTCATCTTGGAAAAATCCTCTTGCGGGCTGAGCCATAAGCCATACGCTTCCGCACCTGACAGCAGGGAGTACAACATATCTTCCACTGCTGTTTTCCCATATCATGGGGCTAGAGGCTATATCTTCTGATTCGTTCCAGGGCTCTCCCCATTTTTCGATTACAGATGTTTGAAGCTCTTCTGGAAGGGTTTCGAACCATTTGTGATAAGTCTCTATGGGAACAAGCTCGACACCCCAGTCCGTCCTGTTTACCACAAGGTCATCGAGCATACCTTCGGCCCAAGACCCTGCGTTGTAGCCCTGGAGCATTAAACGGTCCAGAAGTTCATCAGAATCTTCAGGAACATAATCTATATCATAGCCGTTCTCCTGCATAACCTCAAGAAGCTTACATAAACTTTTTACGCCGTCAAGATAGCTTGCAGTTGCGACATTATCTTTGCCTGACGGATAGTTGTAATAGATTACAGCGACGTTCTTCTCTGAATTATTTTTTAGCTTGAGTTCGGCCCATTTGATGGAGCGATTCGTAATCCAGTCAACCTGATTAGGCATCGGGACGTATTCATAATAACCGGTAGTACTGTTTTTTTCACTTTTGCCAACAACAATATATTCGAAGATTCCGTCCAGGTCAGGGCTGATAGTTTTGCGGACGACCTGATCAGTGGGAATCCCACGGCTGCTGTCTGCAGCGTCCACATATTCAGATTCCTCAGCCACTATGCCTCTCAGGACCGAAACATTGAGATTTTTAAGTTCTTCAATTCCCTGTTCGGGGTTGTTGTAATTTAGCCTGAAAGATTTAAGGGAAATCATGCACTGAACCAGGGGAGTCCCGTTTTCATCACAGTAATACTCCGTGATGTTATCGAAAGTGTCAAAACCTGCAATCACATTACAGTCCTTGTCTTCAAGATTCCGGATTATGGCATCCACAACCCCGGTATATCCGTTTTGCAAGTCTGTCCTGTGGAACCAGATCCCTATAGTGGGCTTGTTGGGGTCATAGCTCCTGTAGCTTTCAGAACCACGTTTGTACCAGGCAAGGTATGTTGGTGTGTCCTCAAAATAAAATGATTCATTGTCAGAGCCTGGATAATAGATCCCCACCATAGGGATGCTGCTGCCGGAACTTTCAATATATGACCAGTCTCCTGTAAAGTTCTGTTTATTGCTGTATATTTTGGAAAGATAGATCATGAGGTTCTCGGCGTTTTCTATTCCCTCATCGGTTTCTGCACTCATATTGAGGAAATAACTGCAAAAGGTAGTATTCTCCGAACCATTGTAAGCATAATCCACATATTCAGGAGCAAGGGAAGGCGGGTCAAATGAATTGATGTCTATGATTGTCGTCCCGTTTGTATGTGCTTTTTCAAAATATTCCCCCAGGGCTTCATAGATATCACTGCTTAACATATTACATACAATAACGTCCTGCATTTCCATAAGCCCGGATTTTCCGGCAACTACTGCTTCATCACCTGAGTTTGAACTGTTATTATATGCATTAAGGTTCAAAAGTTCGATATTAGAACTATAAGGGTTTGACTGACCTGCAAGTTCAAGAGCAGAGTTTGCCCCGTAGCCCAGGTACATTACACGAACAAGCTCCCAGTTATTTGTTATCTCTGGACGGTTGGCGTAGTTTTCCGCAAGATAGTGTAGCAGGTATTCTGCATTTTTCTGTCTGACCTTCCCATCGGTGCCCATGTAGCGATAGAAATTGCAAATAGGATCGTCTGTAAAGCCATCGGAGGCATAGTCAAAATAAGAAGGGGTACCTGAGGAATTGAAGCTTGCAAAAACTGTCCCCTTTGTATGTGCTTGCCAGAAACTATCATTCAGGGCTTCATATATTGAAGATGAAAAACGGTCACAGAATATAAGGTTCTGTTCTTCGACCTGTCCGCTTTCTACTGCTTCCATCAGTTCGTCACTGGGGTCTCCGTTACTGTCGTATGCCTTGATGTTGGTAAACTCAATCTGACTGCTGTAGCGGCTGTTGCTGGCTGCCAGCTCAAGGGCATCGTTTGGCTCCGGACCCAAGTACATAATTTTTATTTTGTCAAGGTCTTCAAGAGTCCAGTCCTCTGTTAATATGGGGCGGAAGCCATATTCTATGGAAAGATAGATTAACAGGTTTTCTGCATTCTTTTTTTCTTCTTCTGTATCGGTGCCCATATTGTCATAGTAATAGCCTATTGCGGTATCATAGTCTACAGGTCCCCCAAACTCCCCGGAAGTTGTTTCGTTGGTTTCATAAGCATACACATAATTAAAAAAATTTTTCCAGGTCAATGACTGACCCTGAGGCTGAATATTTACAATATAAACTCCGGCATTACAGATATCAGAAAACAGGTTTGAATCGTAATTGTAAATTGAACTGGAAAGATTATCACAGATCAGGATATCCTGATCTTCCAGAAGCCCACTCGCAGCTGCAGTTTTCAAATCGTCACTAGGTCCGTCTCCTGCTTCGTTGTAAGCTTCAAGGACCTGGAATTTGATATCATCACTATAATGATTTGTTTGGTTTGCCAGTTCCAGAGCAGGACAACCGTTGTGCCCCAGATAAAGGATTTTTATTTTTGCCCAGTCCGCCTGACTAATGAGGCTTACGTTCCATTCAGCGGTGATATCCGACCGGTTTGCATACTCCTTTGCAAGGCAGATAAGCAATTTTTCTGCATAATCAAGGCCTATTCCACTGCCTCCCATTCGGTCATAATAGTAGCGAACAGGGTTTTTTCGCGAGTCTCTGTATACATAATCAAAAAATTTGGGCTCATTTTCAGACCGGATATCCACAAAAACGGTTCCGTTATCATGGGCTCTTTTAAATGAGTCTTCTACACTATCATATATGGGACTATAAAGCATATCACAGAGTATTACATCCTGTTTTTCTATAAGCCCACTTTCGGCTGCATTCAATAGTGAAGAGCTAGCCTCATAGGATGATCCGTACACATTGATATTGGTAAAATTTATGTATTCACTGTACTCATTAGTAGTACTGGCTTTTTGGAGGGCGTAGTTTTCTCCATAACCCAGATACATTACATTTACCTGATTTTCTGCAGCTGAAACAGCTGGTACAAGCAAAAAAACAAGTAATGAAGCTAGAAGTAATAAACCACGTTTCATTTTATTCATATTATCCCCTGTGTTAGAGAACCTCGAGCATCCCAAAAGAAAGATATCAGAATATAGACACTTCCTTATTACATTTCCATTTTCAATCGTACTAAGTTTTATGAACCGTGTTACGTGAAGAATCCAGCACACCAGATTTCAAAAGATAAAGCTGGAAACCTATCGAGATCTTACAGAGACAGGAACAAAAATAATAGGTAAATAATCTCTCCAACTTTAAGCACACTGTCACCTGACTTTATTATGCCTGGATAAGTCCACAGTCGGAACTTAGGCCACAAGTCCAAATTTTAGAAAGCAGTATCGTCAACCGGCTCCTTAAAAACTATTGACTCATGCTAATATTACGAAAAGAAAATATAAAAAAAGCAGTTTTTAGATTACAAATGTTAGTTGTTTAAGTAACACAGTTACAGTTTTCACAGAAAAACTTTACATCTCATGAACCACGATAAAGGTATCCTCTTCAAATTTAATGGATTTTCAACCACAGAAAAAAATAGTTGTTCCATTTTCCCTTATCATATTTTGGAGTAGAAAATGGCTGTTTTATCCTGAAATAATTTCGCTTTGAAACTTTTTTCCTTTTGTCCATTTTCTCACAACCCAAATAATCTTATTCCGATTCTGAATTTTGCCTCAATTGGTAGTCTACTCCAGAATGCATCTTGTGATGATTCTAATTGTTCAAGTTTCAAAGAACTTTTGAAACGATAATGAGTATATAATGAAAGCCAAGCATTGAATCCACATGTAAACAGAAAAAAGTTTAGAGATAAATGGCTTGAATAAAAAATGAAAGAATTGGGCTCAAAAAGAGTAACAGTGGAAGGAAAGAAATCCTTAACCGATGACCAATGAATTTCAGTCTATTTTGTAAACTAATGCCAAATGGCATCGTTTTTAATTTTGCTGTGAATGCCTTTAGAGAGCTCATTCCAAAACCAGCTTTATAATCAAAACTGATAAGAATTTAAGAACTGTTTTCTGTGATCAGAAACTCATTGATGATTCTTACTTCCATATTCGTAGAAATAGTTTTGAGTTATGGGATAAGCTTAGATATATCCTTATGGCCAAAATAAGTGTTAGTTGACTCATTATAAGGTACCTGAATAGTTACATATCATAATCAAGTCGGAAGTTATTATCCAAAAGGATAAAAATTATTAGCCAAATATTTTTATCTGTAAGAAGCTGTAACAGTAATTGGAAAGAAGTATATTCTCTCCAAACCCCAGAACATCAAGAAAGAATTAATATTCCAGCTCTGAGACTGCAGGAAGAAAGTTTCGGTAACAATAAAATATCTTGCAGCCTCATCTGCAAAGCCTTAAAAAATGGTTGTTCTAAGCATATTGAGAAAGTTAGAAACCTAATCCTTACCACTTTAATGTAGCAGTGGTTCTTTCGCACGGAGCAACCGTCGACCCTATGAAAACAAAGGAGGTTCTAACAGATGAAAAAATGAAAGTACTTTTTTCACCTGATACGGCTCTGTACCCAAATTCTCTTACTAAAAAGGAAATTTGGTGTACTCTCCGGTAAAAAAATCTAACTAATGAGCATCTTGCCAGAAAGATGACATTATTGGTTTGTTTCATATTACCATTTAGGATTTCTTGATTTTGATGTATAAAAATAATATAATTAATAATTAAGGAATCAGTAAAAATTCAAGATAATGAGAAGAAAAAAATAAAAAAGTAGAACATCGAAAGAAGAAATTAAATATAAAAAAATCAAGAACCTAATCGGTCGCCTTTCTCACTTTAAAAGATCCGAAAACTTTTAAAGCAAAAATAAACAGTTGCCCAATCATCAATACTGTCGAGTCAACCTCAAAATATTGTATAAAAACGATTGCGATTATTTGGAATCATTGAATCTTTGATGATTAGCTCTACAATACCGTTGAACTTGAGATATTGGGATTTCCGCGCAGGCAGGCTGAACCCTATGAAAAAAGTAGGAGAAATGAAAATATGAATAAAAACACATTAAAAATATTTATTAGTTGTTTATTATTGTTCCTGGTGACGGCTACTATGCCAGCACTGGGTTCAGACTGGACACAGTTCCAGAAAGATGTATATAATGCAGGTGTAACTACGGACAGGGCACCCATAACTGACCCAACAAACTACTTGCTTTCCTGGAATTATAGCCTTGGAGGGAACATCGATTCGGCTCCTCTAGTGGCAGGGGAAATGATGTATGTTTTGGCGGGTAACAACCACATATATGCGTTTGACAGGACCACAGGCTCACTTGCTTGGGAACAGAGTACAAGTGGAAGTGCTGGCTTCACTATCGGAAGTGCGGCAGTTGGAAACGGAATAATCTTTGTGCCTACCTCTGATGGAAAGATTTTTGCTTTTGATGCGAAAACAGGAACCTTGAAATGGAATAAGACTGTAGGCAGCGGTAAGCAGCTTGACACCCCGATTACTTATTCTGAAGGCAAAATATATTTCGGAGAAGCAATGGGCGGGCACAAATATTACTGCTATGACGAAGAAGGCAACGAAGTATGGAGCAGAACATCTACCACTCAGACAAGCACTCAGGGATCTTACTACTGGGCAGGAGCTGCGGTAATCGGGAACAACCTCGTTTATGGAGACGATGATGGACACATTATTTCCGTAAATAAGGACACAGGAGCTGACATCTCCGAAATAGATGTTTCTGAAGAGTTCGGGGTAACATGTGGGAAAATCAGATCATCAGTACTATACGTTGAAGAATTAAAAAGGATCTACTTCACGTCCACAGGAGGATATTGTTTCGCTATTGGGTTTAACCCAGCAGACGGAACATTTAATACCAACGATAAACACAGCGAAAAAGTTTGGTACTCCACCACCACACCTACCTACTATAAAGGAAGAATCTACATAGGTACAGGTGCTCAAATGTACAGTGCAGGAAAAGGAGTTTACTGCCTTGACTCCGACCTGAGTGGTGTGATCTGGAATTATCCAGCAGATGTAGTCCAGTCTTCCCCAGCACTCTCAACCTACTATGATGACGGGGACGGGGAGGTATATATATACTTCACAGTAAACAACGCTACAGGCGGTGTGTACTGCCTAAAGGACTTAGCAGGTTCCACAAGCCCGGAACTTGTATGGAGTTACAAAGAT
The DNA here is from genome assembly GCF_000969985.1 of Methanosarcina barkeri str. Wiesmoor. Lineage (GTDB taxonomy): Archaea > Halobacteriota > Methanosarcinia > Methanosarcinales > Methanosarcinaceae > Methanosarcina > Methanosarcina barkeri_B. The sequence goes on from NZ_CP009526.1 coordinate 3,849,469, forward strand.
GCAAAAAAGACACAGTATTCTCTTCAGGGAGTTGCAATATCGGACGGCTGGATATATTTTGGAGCGGATAAAAAATACGTTTTTGGGTTAACTACTAAAGATTCGCAAGCGTCCACGGCACCGAGTGCTAGTTTCAGCGGATCCCCGCTTTCCGGAAACTCACCTCTTGAAGTTCAGTTCACAGACAAATCTACAGGTGCTCCGACATCCTGGGCATGGGACTTTGACAACGATGGAACGGTCGACAGCAAGGAGCAGAACCCCTCAAATACCTATAATGCGGTCGGTAACTACACCGTAAGCCTTACGGTTGCAAATGCAGAAGGAAGTGATTCCGAGGTAAAGACTAATTATATCACTGTATCAGAATCATCTACATCTACCGAACTGGTTGCTGCTTTCACTGCTGATGTAACTAGTGGAACTGCTCCTCTGACTGTTGATTTCACAGACAAATCTACAGGTGCTCCGACATCCTGGGCATGGGACTTTGACAACGATGGAACGGTCGATAGCAAGGAGCAGAATCCTAGCCATATTTACAATGACACAGGCAGTTACACTGTCAAACTGACCGTCAGCAATGGAAATGACAGCGATGCCAAGGAAATCCAGGACATGATCAAAGTCACTGAGGAGGAACAGGAACAGCCGGTAACCTCTGAGGATAGCTGGTACCAGTTCCACAAGGATGCCCAGCACAGCGGGTATACAAGCTCCACTGCTCCGGACAGCGCTAACCTTGCCTGGACTGCCGAACCTCTTAATGATACGTATTCCCTTGTTCCGAGTTCAAGCGTGGCTATTGCTGAAGGAAAAGTATTCGGCCTCTGCAACGGACCAACTGACGAATATGGCAACCCTCTAACTTCATACGGACAGCTTGTGGCTTTTGACGAGAATACGGGACAAGAAGTATGGAATGTGACGATCGAAGCTCCTGAATGGGGTTCATGGTCTTCTCCTGCATATGATTCAGGAAAAGTTTTCGCATCTGCAGGCAAACAGACATACTGCATAAACGCTTCAACCGGAGAAGTCATCTGGACTTTCCATAACCCAACAGACCTTGCTTCCTGCGACGGTGGACCTTCAATTGGAGATGGAAAAGTCTTTGTAAGTGACTGGGACGGAGGAAATTACTACTGCCTTGACGAAAGTAACGGAGGGCTCCTGTGGACTTTCAAAGTAGACGGAGCCTATGCACAGGGCACTCCTGCTTACAAAGACGGAAAAGTGTACCTGACGTGCTGGAGTTCCACAAACGCAGTCTACTGTGTAAATGCCGAAACAGGAGAAATGATCTGGAAAAATGACGGGTTTGAAAACGGCCCATGCGGCTCCGTAACAATTACTGATGAGGGGCTGTACGTTACTGTATTCGGTTTTGGTACCTCGGACGGAATTTACAAGCTTGACCTGACAGACGGAAGTGTTCTCTGGGGAAGGTCAGATGTATCTCCTTCAGATTCGACACCAACAGTATTAGACGGGAAAGTATATTTGTCGACAGGAACTTCAGGATACAGTGAACTAAAGACATATTGCCTTGATGCTTCCGATGGGCAGAGCCTATGGGAAACAAACGCTTCCGACAATATCGGAGACTGGGCCTGTTCTGTAGCTGTTGCGGATGGAAAAGTATTTACTGGCGGGGCTGCTTCCGGACTCTTTACTGGCTCTTCAACACTCTACGCATTTGATGCTGAAACAGGCTCACAGGTCTGGAGTTACGAGGGTTGCGGTTGCTCCCCGGCAATTGCCGATGGAATGGTCTTCAGCATTGGAAGCGGAAAAATATACGCTTTCAAGGAAACTCAAGGATCTCTCCTCGAAGCAAAATTCAGCTCGAATATGAGTACAGGAAAAGCTCCCCTGACTGTAAGCTTCACTGATGAGTCCACTGGAGAAGGCATAACTTCCTGGGACTGGGATTTTGACAACGATGGAACTATCGACAGCACAGAGCAGAATCCTATCTATACTTACAATGCAACTGGTACCTACACTGTTAACCTTACGGTTTCCAACGAGGAGGGAAGCGATTCTGAGGTAAAAACTGGGTACATCACGGTAGCCGAATCGTCTGCTCAAAAGGACCAGCCAGATCTTGTAGTTTCTGCCCTCAACCCTCCATCCAAAATTACTGCAAATAACCTATGTAATATCGGTGCCACCATCAATAACACCGGTGTGGGTAATGCGGGAGCCTTTAATGTAACTCTTTCCGTAAACGGTACGGTTGTAGATACGCAGTCTGTATCAGGCCTTGCATCAGGTAGCAGCGAAGTAGTCAGTTTTTCATGGACACCGATTGAGTCTGGAGATTACATTATTGCTGTAAACGCAGATGCGGAAAATTTGGTAACCGAATCGGACGAGACAAACAATGTTCTGGAGGATTATATTACAGTTACGGAGTCCTCCGGGAGTCAGGACAACAACTCTTCATCCCAAGGCAATGGCTCTTCCTCTACAGTTTGCCTCACTGTCAAGATTGCTCCAGTAGTTTCCATTGAGGTCTCCCCTTCAGCCCTCGATTTTGGGGAACTGTCTCCTGGAAAAACCAGTGAGTCTCAGAATCTCATTATCAAAAACACAGGAAGTTGCGACGTAAATGTTACAACTAAAGTATCCGATTCTACCGGAGATAGTCTTTTCAGCCAGGGACTGCTACTGGACTCCCAGCTCTGGAATAAATACTTGAAGGTAATAGGAAAGAACACCCAGGAAAATGCGGCTGTATCTCTCCAGGTTTCTTCTGACTATGCAGAATCTGGAACTAAAAAAGGAGAGATAACCTTCTGGGCGGAAGCAGTCTAATAAGGCTGACTTTCCTTATTTTTTTAAAAAATATAAAGTTCATGGTTTATACTAAAAAAGCCAAGAGGAACATTGTTAACCAATGGGCTAATAATGATTAGCCAAAGATTTTTATTTGTAACCTGATTTGACAGTTAAATAAAAACAGATGCGCTTTGTTTCCCACTTTCCGCAGTAAATTTTTGTAAATTTATATTTTTTCACGTTATCGGTTTTTAATTAAATGTGGATTTATTGGACTTTTACGCAGCAGACAAAAGCACCTATGTAGTATATTTAGAGACCAGAAACGATATCATTCAATTTTCACCAAATACCATTAAAAATCCAAATTACTTACTCTGTTCCAAAAACGCTATCATGAAAAATATTGATTTTCAAAAAAATACTGCGGAATGTAGGATAAAGTTATAACTCGAAGGAAAAACTCTAAGGAAAAAAGCCAGCGGTAACAAGCTTACAGAAGAAAATCTAAAAAATAGTTGGTTGGAAAGTTAAGAAATAATAGAAATTGGATAAAACGGAATTAAATAAAGCCTGAAATTTCAGGCTTCATAATACCCAATTTCTTCTTTTGTAAGATAACATGCAGGGTCATCTGCCCAGACATTCCCATATACAGCTTCGGCCCGTACCCTGAAATTCCCATTGCAAACATCGAGCCATTTGCACCGGGCACAACGATCTGCGTGAGCTTTTATCAGGGGTTTTCGGTTTTTAAGCCCAGCCATAAGTTCATCACTCAGGTCAGTCCAGATTTCACTGAATGGGCGTTCCCGCACATTTCCAAAGGAGTAATGCCTCCAGAACTGGTCGGCATGTACCGCGCCGTCCCAGGATACGCAGCCTATACCTATCCCTGAAGAATTTCCCTGGTTCATGGAAAGAAGTTCAAATACCTCAGCAGCCCTTTCAGGATTCTCTTTGAGGAGCTTCATGTACAGGTAAGGGCCGTCACAATGGTTGTCCACTGTCAGGACTTCGGCAGGAAAACCTTTTTCATGAAGTTTTCTTGTCCTCTCGAGTATCAGGTCTACAGCCTGCCTGGATTCCTCAAGTGAAAGGTCTTCGTTTACCATTTTTGAGCCCCGACCTGCATAAACCAGATGATAGAAACAGATTCTAGGAATTTTTTCTTCTTCAAGCAGGTCAAAGATTGCAGGAATATCCCTTACATTTTGCTTGTTGATGGTAAAACGCAAGCCAACCTTTATGCCTTCTTCCTGGCAATTGTGAAGCCCTCTTAGAGCTGCATCGAATGCCCCCTTCATGCCCCTGAATTTGTCATTCGTTTCCCTTATCCCATCAAGAGAAACTCCTACATAAGAGAGACCGACTTCCTTTAGCTTTTTTGCCATCTCCCGGTCTATGAGCGTCCCGTTTGTAGAAATCACGGCCCTCATTCCTTTTTCACGCGCGTAGGCTGCGAGCTCAGGCAGGTCTTTTCTCATAGTTGGTTCCCCTCCGGAAAAAAGGATTACCGGACTTCCGAAACTCGCAAGGTCATCGATAAGAGCTTTGCCTTCTTCAGTCGAAAGCTCGTTTTCAAATTCTATGTCCTTTGCCTGGGCATAACAATGGACACATTTCAGGTTGCAGCGGCGAGTCATGTTCCAGACTACAACTGGTTTTTTATCTTTTGAAAACTGCAGCAAGTGAGAGGGAAGCTTTTTTGAGTCCCTTCCATAGCGAAGGGCATCTGAGGGTTCCACGGTTCCACAGTAAAGTTTTGAAATGCCTATCATGTCGATCCGTCAAAATTGAGATTGTTTTACAGAAATCAGTAAACAATTCGAGATTGTTGTCTACTTTAACTTAGCTTTCTGATTGTTTTGTATTTGTAGAGACAGGGTGAGTATATGACATTCACGATTATAAAACTAAGGTCCAAATGCCAGGACTTGCGGATATGACCAGAAAAGCCGAATATCCGGAAGTCAACCAAGAAAAATATTCTCGATTACATATTTTCGATTTTTAAAATTATCTATTTGCCAATGGCATAAAACCTCTTCGAATTTGATATATATTTGAGATATCTAACTGTTCCGTCGACCCTATAAGTATCATACCCGGCTCTCCGTCTCTTTCAAAGTAGGCAATCAATCCGGAAGGCCTGCATTGTTGGGTTGTCAGAAGTTGTTACCATCCTGCTGTCACCAAAGTATTCAATCCGTTTTCCTTTTCGCCAGTTAACTTGATAGTTCATGGTTTCACCTCATGAACGGTATACCGTTGTTGAACAGGCATAATCAAAAACATCGGTGTCGTGGTCGACATCTCAAGGATTTGAGTTCTCTTTCGGGATCGAAGACCTGAAAGTCCAGGCGAGTAGAGTTCCCCATCCCATGATAGTATCCATGATTTCGATTGCTATTGCTTCAACTGGGATGACATTCTGGATTCCAGAGGCGATCCTGAGAAGGATAAAACGATGAGTGATGATGGTAGTATAGAGTTATCGACGGCATCTTCAAGTTCAAGCAGGCCGTTAGCCGGGACGTTGAGGCTGATCGCTGGATACGATATAGGGTACGATACAGGTTCCCGGTTCGACAAAATCTTCATTACGAGATGACATCACAGTTTGACAAAATCTTCGTTACGGGATCATCATATTTTGACAAAATCTTCATTATGAGATGACATTACAGATAGAAATTGATGCAGAAATGACTTTGAAAATCTCTTTTTCCGTATTAGCAATGCTTCCGGAAAAGCAGAGTTTTCTCATCGGAGTCATCAAAAGCGTGTATTTCGAAGGAAAATTTGAAAGAGAAACATACGTTTGAAAGAGAAACATACGTTTGAAAGAAAGTCGAGGTTTAAAAAAGACTACGAACTTACAAAAACTTATTTTGAAGTGTTAAGAAGCATCCTGTTCCGAGACAGTTTTATTTTTCAGGCATCTGAATTTCGTTTCACCTGGAGAAACATATTCCATTATCCTCAGGCAAAATCCGTAGGATCTACTGTACATTTCGCATTCTCCACATCTTACTGGCATCTGTTCCATTGCTTTTCCTCCAATACATCACATTTCAATTATATTTTTTCTTTAAAGTGAATAACTTTCTAAAGTTATATACTTTGTCCATAATATTATATTTGATTTAATTCGTCTATGACTATTTTTTTCATCCATTTCATAACGGATTTCAGAATTACTTAAAGGGAAGATAAAGGGCCGAATTCAACTTAAAATATACGGATGGAAGGCATTATTCTAAAGCCATTATTTTAGACTGTCTCATAACTTTTTCCTTAATGTGAAAAGTATATAATTTTCCCCTTCGGTACGGCTTAATGATAACAACCGCAGAGATATGCCGCCACCTTACCTGCAAAAAAGAGACTCCTGGATTATAAGAAGCAAATTTGACATGTATCAAAGGCTTATTTGAATCAGTCCAGACATTCGTACATTGGTACGACAAAAGACCTCATGGGCTTTTAAGTGTTGGTATATCGAACCGGTTTTATGAGAAGAGCCCGGTGTTATGAACTCATTCCCATATAGCGTGGTTCTCAAAACGATTTAAGTCATACTTTTAAAACAGTTCTTCAGGTTACTTTTAAGCTGACTTTTCATAGCTCTTTTTTCATAGCCTTTATCAGAGCTTCGAAAGTAAACTCTTCAGGGATTACGTTCGCATTGACACCATATTTGTTCAGGGTATTTCCTGTAGGCGTTCCTATAGCTCCTACCACAGCCCTGCTGAGAGATTCTTTTATGGTTTCCTCTGCTCCCAGCCCTTTTGCATGTTTCATAAAGCCTTTAACCATCATCGAACTTGTAAAAGCAAAAGCATCCACTTCCCCTGCGAGCGTGCGCTCTATCAAATCTTTCTGGATCGTTCCTTCAGGAATGCTGAGAGTGTACACGTGAGTCTCATAAACCGTAGCTCCACACTTTTCAAGCCCTTCTATTAAGACCTTAGCCCCAAAAGCACTCCTGGCAAGGTCTACCGTCTTTCCTGCCACCTCGGGGCAGAGAGCTTCTACAATTCCTTTGGAGCTATAATCTCCCGGCAAAAATGAGTTGTCAATTCCTATCTTTATGAGTTCCTTTTCCGTATTAGGCCCGATGGCAATTACCTTGATTTTTTTAAGCGCTGTAATGAAATCCTTCTTTTCAGTTTCAGAGAGCTTGTCCAGAGTAAAACTTATTCCGTTTGCACTGGTAAAAACAACATAATCCGAAGATCCTGTAAGGACTCTTCGGATAAAGGGCTCAAAACCTTCATCTTTTATGCCTTCAAGCCGAATCATAGGAACGTATAAAGGCTCAAAACCATAATCTTGCGCAAGAGCCTCTGATTTTTCCCTGTAGCTTTCCGGCCTCATAATTGCGAGAACAGGCCTTTTTTCTTCTGCCATATTTTTTTCTCCTGTTATATCCCAGTTTTTCCATGCCGAGTTAAAAGTCAACTCCTGTCCGCTGTTCCCCGAGAATATCGTGCAGGTGTACAACATCCCCTACAACCGTAATAGCTGGAGCCTTTACTTTTCGTTCTTCTGCCAGGCTTGCGATATTTGCAAGGGTCCCTACAGTTACTCTCTGGTCGGCCCTGGTTCCTCTCTCAATGACTGCAACAGGAGTGTCCGGGGCTTTGCCGTGCTTCATTAGCTCTTCTGCATTCCGGCCGAGCATTTTCACGCCCATAAGGATTACAATTGTTCCTCCGAATTTTGCCAGGGTTTCCCAGTCAAGTCCACTCTCTTCCTTTGTAGGGTCTTCATGCCCTGTTATGAAAGTGACCATTGAAGTGCTTTCCCTGTGGGTTACCGGAATTCCGGCATAAGCAGGCACTGCTATTGCAGAAGTAATCCCAGGCACAACTTCAAACTCAATTTCTTCGGCTACGAGTACCTCGGCTTCTTCTCCGCCTCTTCCGAAGACATAGGGATCTCCTCCTTTAAGCCTGACTACCATCTTTCCTTCTTTTGCTTTCTGCACAAGCACTTCATTAATCTCAGCCTGGGTCATGGTATGGCTGCCGGCGTATTTTCCAACATTAATTTTTTCCGCACTTGCCGGCATTGAGTCCAGAATAGCTTTTCCAGGAAGCTGGTCATAAACAATTACTTCAGCACTGTCAATTAGCCGGCGGGCTTTCAGGGTAAGGAGCTCAGGGTCGCCTGGACCAGAACCCACAAGATAGACTTTTCCGTAATTTCCTGACATGTGACGACGGTTCCTTTATGATTTTTGGATAGAAATGTGTAATCTGGAGAAGGTTAACGAGTTTTTAGAATATATAATATCCTGAAAATTAAGCTAAAAATAATACAATTGCTTCGCACTTGCCATTTGCTGGAATCTGAAGTTTGGAGACATTATCAGGAGGATTTTTCCGAAATATTGTTTCACAAGTTATATGGAGTCTTATTCTTAATTATATATTTATATTTTTATTATAGTAGTCTTAATTATTTTTTAGATATTATGCACTAATGTGTATGTACTCAAATGTGCACTTTAATTCCAAAATATAAGCCATAGTTTTTAACATAATCAAGGAGTGGAAAATTTGCCAAATGAACTTGAACTTCTGCCGCTCCATAAGCTTGGGGCCTGGGAAGATGAACAGACTTCCGGAAAAATAAATTTCGGGCTTTTTTTACCAGGTATTTCGGAAGAGGGAGAATATGAACTCTTTGTGAGGGTTATTCATGAAAAGGACCAGTTCCTTCAGGATATCCTTCCAATGGACTTTGAAATGGAACATTCAGTGGACCCAGATTACGGGGATTACTGGTCTGCAACGATAAATATTGAGGCTAAAGATAAGCTAAAACCATTTTCTGCATGGGGAATTCCTGGAAAATATGTTTACCGATACTGCCTTAAAAATCCAAAAAATCCAGAGCTTATTGACTGGATTATCGATCCTTTTGCCAGGGAATTCGGGGTTGGAAAATTATCTGCTTTCACCCTCGGGTACGAACAATATACGTGGGACAAAAATGAACTGGAATGGAAAACCCCTTTCATAAATGATATTGTCCTCTATGAACTCATGGTCAACGAGTTTGCGGATGATATCAAAGGGACAATTGACCATCTGGATTACCTCGCAGACCTTGGAATTAATTGTATAGAACTGATGCCTCTTTCAAACATTGAGAAAAGAGTGGACTGGGGATTTGCACCGATCGGGTATTTCGGGGTGGATGAGCGTTTCGGAAATCGAAAAGATATGCAAGAATTGATCGATAAAGCTCACCAGAAAGATATCGCGGTCATAGTAGATTCGGTTTATGCACATACAAGCCATCTCTTTCCATACTACTATGTTTACAACGAACTTGGATATCCTCTGGATAAAAATCCCTTCATGGGCCCTTTCGCTGAAAATGCTTTTGGAATAAGTACAGATTTCACTTACAAATTTACCCGCAACTTCTTTTTGACAGTCAACAATCACTGGCTTGACAGTTATCATATAGACGGTTTTAGATACGACTACGTACCCGGGTACTGGCTGGAGGATTCGGAAAATGGCTACACCAAACTTGTACGGGATACATACCAGTTGGTTAAAGCAAAAAAAGGCTCTTCCGATCACTGGCAGCGATTTTTTGAAGGAGAGTCTGTAAACCTAATCCAGTGTGCTGAGCAGCTTCAAAAACCCGTAGAAATTCTGAATAAAACCTATAGTAACTGTACCTGGCAAAATAGAACACTGAATACGGCCAGAGGGATATATGGAAATTGTGAAAAATTGACCGAGCTTGGTTCCCTCTTCGGGCTCTCAGGTTATCAGACAGGAGTTCAGAACAATGGAGATAAGATTACAAAAACTGCTCTACAATATCTGGAAAACCATGATCATTCCCGGTTTATCTGTAACTTTGGAACAGTTGCCCGTGATAATGAACTTTTGAAGGAAGGCGATCGTGCCTTCTGGTATAAGGTACAACCTTATCTGATAGGCATGTTTACAGCAAAGGGCATTCCAATGTTATGGCAGGGGCAGGAGTTTGGGGAAAACTACTGGCTTCCTCAAGAAGGATGGGGAAGAGTGCTTTTGTACAGACCTGTGCGCTGGGAATACTTTTATACTTCTGAAGGTCGGTCGCTGGTTCAACTCGTCAGGAAACTGGTTAAGCTTCGCAAGAATAACCCTCAGTTTACCAGAGGAGAGCATTACTTCTACAATGATTATACCTTGTATCAGTCTCGAAATATCATGATGTTTTCCCGGACTTGCAAAGAAGTTTTCAGCCTGGTTGCATTGAACTTCGGAGCCCAGGATCAGGTAGTTTATTTCAAGTTTCCATCTGATGGTAATTACCAAGAAGAACTTCATGGTCAGGATAATTTAAAGGGAATTTCTGCGGGAAAGAACATCCAGCTTAACATTCCCAGCAACTATGGAAAAATCTGGACATTGGCAGTTTGATACATATGCAGACACAAAAATCTTTTTGAAGATGGATATTCAATATAAACAATTTAAATTCACGATGGGTTTCTCGGATACATTAAGTGGTAATTAATAAATACCTCTTGAGTACTAGTGAATTCAACATTTGAGTACTAGTGAGTTCAACATGCTTCGTATAACTTTTCTTGGTACTGGAGGTTCTCTTCCAACCCGCAACAGAAACCCATCTGCAGTAATGGTTAATCGGGAAGGAGAGCTTATCCTGTTCGACTGTGGAGAAGGAACCCAGCAGCAGATGATGAGGGCAAAGACAGGGATGATGAACCTGTCCTCTATTTTTGTCAGTCATTTCCATGCGGACCATTTTCTGGGAATTCCTGGCCTGATCCAGACCATGTCTTTCATGGGAAGGAAAGAACCCCTTCTGATTTATGGCCCTGAGGGAACCAGGGAATTTACTGAGCTTTTTAAAGCTCTTGGTTACTTCAACCTCAACTACGAAGTCCAGGGTATCCAGTTGAAACCCGGAGATGTTGTTGAAAGAAAAGAATATGTGATCCGAGCTTTAAAAACCGAACACAGCATATCAAGCCTCGGATACGCCCTTATAGAAAATCCTCGCCCAGGGCGTTTCAACAGAGAAAAGGCAATTGAACTGGGGATTCCTCCAGGCCCTCTATTTTCAAAATTACAAAAAGGAAAAACGGTAGAAGTCAATGGAAAGCTCGTAAAACCGGAAGATGTAATGGGAGCCTTAAGGCCAGGGCGGACTGTTGTATACAGTGGAGATACCAGGCCCTGTGAACCCATTCTCAAGGCAAGCCGGGATGCAGATGTGCTGATACATGATGGAAGTTTTGCGGATGAGATGGCAGATTGGGCTGAAGAGTCAAAACATTCGACAGCAGGGGAAGTGGCAGCCCTCGCAAAGGAGGCAGGAGTCAGGAGGCTGATCCTTACCCATATAAGCTCCCGATATACTGATGATGCTGAACCTCTCTTGATAGATTCAAAAAAAGTGTTTGAAAACGTAATTATAGCTGAAGATCTGATGGAAATTGAAGTCCCGTACAGGTCGAAATAAGGCTTAACTCTTTTTTTATTCAAAAAATTAGAGCTGTAACAACTAAGGTACAGGTTATTCTATGTATTCTATGAGAGTGACATAAATTAAAGTGACATAAGTTAGTAATATCCCACTTTCCGCAGATGTAAACAAGAATGCCATCAATTATCTCAATATGGTGGTTGATTAAAAATTATCCCATTCTTTGAGTGATTAACTTGGACAATTAGGCAAACAACTTCTACATATATGTACATCTGCGGAATGCGGGTAATATGAATAGAATATAATATTTGAAGCGTTTTCCAAAAAAACTCTAAGTCTTTAGAGAAAGACTATGGAGTTCCCAAATTTTTGTACCCGGACATTTTAGCGAAAAGAGGTTATAGCAGATATAATCTGCATTGCAAAAGAATTAGAATAATTCAGACGAGAGTCCAATCCAGTTTTTTGTTTTCAGCATCGTACAGTGTGACCTGCATGGTTTTGTCTTCGACTTCATAGATAGGCTTGATACCTAAATAAAGAGCGTCTCCAGGACTAATATTGAGTTCACCATTCACTCTTCCGAAGTATACTCTGCCTTTTGTGGAATTTTCTTCTATTGTTATACCTTTCCACATAAGGTTTTGAATTACATTTACAACTTTACACTCAAACCGGTCGACTTCACGTATCTCATTCATGGGGATCCCTTTTAATTTTTATTTTATATCTGATTAAGAGTTTTAGACTCGTTCCTGTTAGAAAATACGATTTTTATACATAAAATTATTCCTGTTCCAGGCAAAGAAGAGAAGTATGTAAAAACGTTAGACTGAAGCAGGTAAAAGCATTACATCAAAGCAAGTAAAATTATTATGCTGAGTTAGATAAAGCATTGATAATCTAAAAAGCACCATACGCTAAAAATTAGTTCTTAAAGTTAGCAATCAAAATGTAGGTACTTATTTTAAAGTACCTTAAAATTTCATAGTTTAGCAGTAATGTACCTCTCCGTATCAAACGTAAAGCTCAGAAGGCCCCTGAGATGAATCTTTCCTGCCAAGTTTTGCAAGCGCATTTTCAAAATCCTGATTTGTTACTATTTCACGGTCTTCTATAATTGCCTGGTGAAGAGCAGTTTTTAAAACCTTTTCAACAAGGTCTCTGCCAGAAAGTCCATTTGCTTTCTTTGCAAGTGCCCGGAAGTTACAGTCCTCTACCTGCAAAGGGAAAGTCTTTACATTTGACTCGAATATCTCGACGATTTCTTCTTCTCTAGGAAGAATGAACTCAATTTCTTCTTCGAACCTGCTTCTTATAGCTGAGTCCAGAGAATAAATCCTGTTGGTGGAGCAGATAGTACATACCCCATCACGTTCCACTATGCCATCCATTTCGGTCAGAAGAGCGTTTACAATTTCGCTTACATCTCCTCTCAACTCCTGGAATTTTCGATCCAGGGCTATGGCATCGAGCTCGTCAATAAAGATTATACAGGGAGCCATCTCTTCTGCTCGGTCATAGAGCTGATGAATCTGGCGAGCCCCTTCTCCCACATATTCTCCTATAAGCTGTGTAGCTTTAACAGGAATGATGAGAACGTCGGTTTTGTTTGCAAGAGCCTTTGCAAGCATGGTCTTTCCGGTGCCTGAAGGCCCGAAGAAAAGGATATTTCTTGGCGCCCATTTCCCAAAGCGTTCGGGCTCTTCAAGGAAGCGTTCAATCAGCCTGCACTTTTGCTTTGCAAGTTCCTGCCCGATTACGTCTTCAAATTTAACGCTACTCTTTATTTCTGCCGAGGAAGGAAGCCCATTTTCCTCTTCAGTTACAATAATTGAGGTTGAACTTCCTATTATGGATTCTGCAGGTTCCACATCTATGATACGGTAAGCAAAATCCGGGAACATCCGCCGATCAAAGAGATAATCTCCCTTACGAGCAACATATCCATTCCACTGTTCCCGGGCATAGAATTCAAAAACATCCCGATTTTCAATAACGGGATATTCGTCCATCATGCCGCTTAATGGATAACCTTCAGGCTTCAGGATAAGAAGCTCAGAGGTAGATCTCCCAAACTCGGTATTATTTTCATGAGTCTTTTTTGCGTTCACTCTTTGTGAGACTGGTCGCACTTTGATATCAACTCGAATACTTTTCTATGCCTCTATACTATTATAGTACTCCGAAGAGCTAATAAAATTAACCCCATAAACCAGGAAAAAATATTCGACTGCGAAAGGCTCATCTTTTTCTTGAAGCTGAGAAAGATCTTCTAAAAACCATGTCTTTAAGCTGTTTATGGGGTAACTATCTGCCAGGTTTCATTTCAGGGATTCAGATAATCGTTATATTCAGATATTTAATGTAACAATGTATAAGTCCTGTGGGACATCATATAAGTGTAAAATATTTATATGAGTAGCCAAATAGGTTACTTGTTATTTGAGATATGTTTGAATTAACGGTTGTGTAATATAACATATAACAAGCTTTCTAAAGATTCTAATATTAGAATTTTGAGGTTGCATTTCTTATAGTACACACGAAGGTCTGATCTAAAAGAGAAAGCTAATATATTAGGTAAATAATATAAAACTTATAATTATTGAATGAAACGTATTTTCAAACTGTTTGAAAATCTATCAATGATGATGAGTAGATTACCTGACTAATATATTTATGTATTAAATATATACGTATTAAAACTTAAATTGTACAGCAATATTAATGTCGGTAATACAGCAGCTAACGACTTAAAAATGTAGTGCCTAAATAAGGTAGTTTCAGAGTATGATTTTTATGTTTACTATGGAGAACACGGAAGGTTTCGACCAGAAAACTCTTGATAAGATGAATGCTGAAGTCAAGAAAACTATGAGCAAGTACGATTCTAAATCGAAAAATTACAAAAAGTTATTCGAACAGGTTGAAGACCAAATTTTCGACAAATATTGTTCAGAGGTATTCAGGCCCTCTCTCAAACTTTGATAATTTATCTGAAGGATTTAACCGCTACTTAAATCCTTCAGATAAATTCTTTTTTTATTTTATTCTGCTTGATATATCCCTATTCATCAGCTGATGTTATTATATTCCTTTAATTTAGTAACTCTTTACTAACCGTTTCCTTTTTGTAAGTCCTAATTTTCATCAGGTGTCTTTTTTGACGATTACCCATGAGTCTTCAGTCTCAATTTTGGAGGTATTAAGTTATTTCATCAGATTTTCATTTGCCTTTCCATTATCCTGCCGCACAAAACACCTGGTTACCAACCATGAAAGAAGAGAAGAACAACGTAACATGAAATAAGCAGAAAAAAAATATAAAAAGAGAATGTTCAGAGCAATATATAAGGAGTTTATCCCAAAACCAGCTTTATACTCAAAATTGATAGAAGTTTCAGAATAATTCCCTGTGATCAAAACGTGCTCAAAAACTCATTGATTATTCTGAATTCCAAATTCGGAAAAGCAGTTTTGAGATATGGGATAGGCTCAATTACTACATAAAGTCAGATTAGAAAAACAATATAAAATCAGTATCAAAAATAAGTTACAAAAAACAGATTAGTGAAAGTAAGGTATTATAAGGTGAGTATGGCAGCGATCCAGAGTTCCCGAAGGCTCGCACACTTCAGTACAGTAAGGAACGCGGGCAGGCTTATCTACTGTGTTCGGGATGGGTACAGGAGTTACACTGCCGCTATGGCCGCCAAACTCTACCTATAAATGGGATTGTGGAAAAATGAAGTCATGTACAGTGCTGCATACTGAATTTCGCCTGGACCGGATTAAGAAAGGAACGGATAGTTAGTAAACGCGGACTGAACACCTCGTTGCCTTGGTGCTTACATCCCGTTTCTATCAAACCGGTCTTCTACCGGAATCCTTAATGAGGTCTCTTTTTAGGTGAGAGTTCGAGCTTAGATGCATTCAGCTCTTATTCTTTGGCGCGTAGCTGCCCGGCTATGCCTTGTCAGACAACCGGTACACCAGTGGCGCCGCTGCTTGGTTCCTCTCGTACTAAAAGCAGCTTACCCGCAGACCTCGTGCACCTCTAGTAGATAGTAACCGACCTGTCTCACGACGGTCTAAACCCAGCTCACGATCTCCTTTAATAGGCGAACAACCTCACCCTTGGCCGCTGCTGCACGGCCAGGATGGAAAGAACCGACATCGAGGTAGCAAGCTGCCGGGTCGATATGTACTCTTGCCGGCAACGACTCAATTATCCCCGGGGTAACTTTTCTGTCATTTTTGGCCCCCACCAAGGAGGCTCAAAAGTTCGCTAGAGCCGACTTTCGTCTCGTCATCCACTGCTATGCTGAATAACGTCAGGCTGACTTATGCTCTTGCACTCTTCAGCGAGTTTCCGACCCGCTTGAGTCAACCATTGCGCGCCCTTGATATCTTTTCAAGGGCGTCCCGCCCCAGGCAAACTGCCCACCTATCGGGGTCCTCTTCTCAGAGTTAGGGTCGTAGTCCCAGAAGGGTAGTGTCCCAATTGCGGCTCCACGTATGCTGGCGCATACGCTTCGATGCCTCCTACCTACTCTGTACATCCAGAACCACAACCCAGCGACAGGCTGCAGTAAAGCTCCACGGGGTCTTCACTTCCCCCTAGAGGTCTCTAGACTGTGCACTAGAATGTAAGCTTCACCGGATTCCAGTTAGGGACAGTAGGGCTCTCATTGATCCATTCATGCAAGTCGCCAATTAAGCGACAAGGTACTACGCTACCTTAAGAGGGTCATAGTTACCCCCGCTGTTTACAGGCCCTTCGTCCCGTTGAAACGGGGTTTCAGGTACCTGCACTGAGCAGGATTCAGAGATTGTACTAGCCCTTACGGGTTTGCAATCTCCTATGTTGGTATTAGACAGTTAGAGCCCCCTGGTCACTGCGACCTGCTGTCTCCACAGCAGGCACTCCTTATCCCGAAGTTACGGAGCTAATTTGCCGAATTCCCTTAACTGAAGTACTCCGACACGCCTTAGCCTTTTCAGCTAGGGGCACCAGTGTCAGATCTTGGTACGGACATTTAGCGGCCTTTTCACGGGTCCCGGGGTGCGACCGACTTTAGCCATAACAGATTCGCCCGATTCTCGCCATTACGGCTCTCCACGGGGTTCGCTGCTTAGACGGCGCGACGACGCCGCTCGGTCTGCCCAGAGACGTCAGACGGATTGCTAAATGGTACAGGAATATTAACCTGTTTCCCTTTCGGCGTACTCGAGTTACGGTACGTCTTAGGACCGACTAACCCTCGGCTGACGATCATTGCCGAGGAAACCTGGCCCCTTCGGCGGCAGGGATTCTCACCCTGCTTTGCTGCTACTATTACCAGGATTTTCGTTTGCGAACGGTCCACAGGACTTTACAGCCCTGCTTCGGCCCGAACGCAACGCCTTCCTACGAGATTACCTTGCGGTACTCCGTGGTATCGGTGGTCGACTTGAGCCCCGTCAATTTTCGGGGCCCCAAACCTCGACTGGTGAGCTGTTACGCACTCTTTAAAGGGTAGCTGCTTCTAAGCTAACCTTCCAGCTGTCTTGGGCTTGGGACGCCCTTTAGTATTAACACTTAGTCGACACTTGGGGACCTTAACCACGGGATGGGTTGTCTCCCTTACGGACTACAAGCTTACCCCAGCAGTCCGGACTCCGACTTTCTACAATGACGGTGGGTTTGGAGTTTGACAGGCGAGCGAGGAGTTTCCCCCCCGGAATCGCCAATCAGTGCTCTACTCCACCGACGATCTCCAGTCAGGTCATGCTGCGACATGTTTTGGAAGGAACCAGCGGATGCCGGGTTAGATTAGCATTTCACTACGAGACGCAGGTCACACGAATGATTTGCAGATCAATACCGCTTGCGGTCCTCCACGTAGCTTTCGCCACGCTTCAACCTGCCCACGCCTAGATCACCCGGCTTCGGGTCTTACCCCAGTGACTCCACGCACTTGTATACGTCGTGCCTCGCTCGGAGAGCTGCGCACATGTTGCTTTCGCTTCGGCTGCCCAAATAAAGGTTAGCCATTGCCACTGAGATAAACTCCCTGGCCCGTTCTTCAAAACGTAAGATACGACACTGGCAGTGACATTCGTACAGCATTCTCGCGAATGTTTCCTTCATGTCAGAGTTCCTTTAATGCCGTATCGTTCCATCACTATCAGGTTTCAGGCACTTTGCACCTCCCTTCTCGGGGTACTTTTCAGCGTTCGGTCACCCTACTATTTCGCTATCGGTCTCAAGTAGTATTTAGTTTTGGAGGTTGGTGCCCCCCAGATTCCCGCACGATATCCAACGCACGGTACTCAGGGACATGTTCCGATCTTTTGGTTTACACATACGTGACTGTCACACTCTACGGTCTGCCGTTTCAGGCAAGTTCTGTTTAGCCGCCAGACGTTTGAACAGCCCTACAACACCACATTTCCCTGTGAAGGGATTCGGTTTGAACTGTGCCGTTTTCACTCGCCGTTACTCACGGTATCTCGGTTGATTTCTTTTCCTGCTCCTACTGAGATGTTTCAATTCGGAGCGTTCCCGATCATTACTGATCACTATGGAGAGGTCCCATTCGGAAATCCCGGGTTCATAGGCTCCTTGCACCTACCCCGGGCTTATCGCAGCTTGGCACGTCCTTCATCAGCTCTTGAGCCGAGCCATCCACCTGATAGCATAATTCCTGTGTATCCTAACCAGGTCCAGAAAGCGTCCAGTATACAGCACTTATACATGACTTCATGTACCTGCGTGTCAACGCAGGCAATCCGCCCTTCCCCGAAAATTTACTTTCCGGGTGCATTTGATGAGTTAGAATTGATCATTAGATTATGATCGATGATTTAAATGGTGAGGATTTTGTTCGGTTTATCGGCATCTGGGTGGTGAGTTTTTTTGCTTAGGAGGTGATCCAGCCGCAGATTCCCCTACGGCTACCTTGTTACGACTTAACCCCCCTTGCAAAGCACAGGTTCGAACACGACACGATGTTCGTGCCCTCACCCATACCTCACTCGGGTGGTTTGACGGGCGGTGTGTGCAAGGAGCAGGGACGTATTCACCGCGCTATATTGAAACGCGATTACTACGGATTCCAGCTTCACGAGGGCGAGTTACAGCCCTCGATCCGAACTAAGGATGGGTTTGTGAGATTACCAGCCCTTTTCAGGGGAGGGGCCCATTGTCCCATTCATTGTAGCCCGCGTGTAGCCCGGGAAATTCGGGGCATACTGACCTACCGTAGCCCGCACCTTCCTCCGATTTAACACCGGCGGTCCCCACAGAGTACCCATCATCCCGGAGGATATGCTGGTAACAGTGGGCACGGGTCTCGCTCGTTGCCTGACTTAACAGGATGCTTCACAGTACGAACTGGCGACGGCCATGCACCTCCTCTCAGCGATTCAGGTAAGGTCTTCGGCCTGACCTACATATTGCTGTCGTTCCCGGTGAGTTGTCCGGCGTTGAGTCCAATTAAACCGCAGGCTCCACCCGTTGTTGTGCTCCCCCGCCAATTCCTTTAAGTTTCAGCCTTGCGGCCGTACTTCCCAGGTGGCTCGCTTCACGGCTTCCCTGCGGCACCAGACACGGTCGCGCCATGCCTGACACCTAGCGAGCATCGTTTACGGCTGGGACTACCCGGGTATCTAATCCGGTTCGTGCCCCCAGCTTTCGTCCCTCACCGTCGAACCCGTTCTGGTAAGACGCCTTCGCCACAGGTGGTCCCACAGGGATTACAAGATTTCACTCCTACCCCTGTAGTACCTCTTACCTCTCCCGGTTCCAAGTCTGGCAGTATCCCCCGAAAGCCTAATAGTTGAGCTATCAGATTTCCCGGAGGACTGACCAAACCGGCTACGGACCCTTTAGACCCAATAATCACGATCACCACTCGGGCCGCCGGTGTTACCGCGGCGGCTGGCACCGGTCTTGCCCGGCCCTTGCTAACAAGTGTATTTTACACACCTGGACAGCCAGCATATGATGCTAGCACTCGGTGTCCCCTTATCACGGTTTCCCGCATTGTAAAGTTTTCGCGCCTGCTGCGCCCCGTAGGGCCTGGATTCATGTCTCAGAATCCATCTCCGGGCTCTTGCTCTCACAACCCGTACCCGTTGTAGGCTAGTAGGTACATTACACCCACTACTACCTGATAGGCCGCAGACCCATCCTTGGGCAGACGAATCCATTTTACGCATAAAGCATTCCAGCATATGTGCGTTATCCGGAATTATCCCCAGTTTCCCGGGGTTATGCCGGACCCAAGGGCAGGTTATCCACGTGTTACTGAGCAGTACGCCATGTTCACGAAGAACATATAACTCGCATGGCTTAGACGAACACCGATAGCAGTAACCTCTGGCAGGATCAACCAGAATTGTTAATGTATCGCACACTTCAAAATAAAGGTCTTGGTCGCAGAAACTTGCACTAACAACTATCAATTCAGTTATTTTCGTTTCGCGATGATATGTTATGAAAAACTCTCACCGCCCAGAATTAACCGAACCGACAAAATCCTCGTCAGACAGGAAAAAACTCCTGACTCCATTATTAATGAATCGTAATTGCTGCATTTATGATGCAGGAAATTATAGTTATGTGCTCATAGTATTTAAAGGTATCTATTTCCTTTTGAACAAGAAAGAAACCTAGATAAGATGACTATGAGAAAAACCGTCCAGCACAATAAATTCATGCTGAAGCAGGGAACACATATACATCATTTTTAGTATATAAAGCTTTTTGTTCAGGAAGATTTGGGAAAAACAAACTAAACAAATAATGAAAATCTGTTTTGTAAAATCCCTGAATTTCACTCTCGAATTACAAATTCAAGAGCGATCCGCACTTGTTTTGCGCGTGGAACATACAAAGGAATATCCAATATATATACCTGTCGCCTGTTCAATTACTTAGAAAAAAATAATAGTAAGAAGAGATAAAAAGAAAATAAAAAAGCGCAGCATTAAAATAATAGCAGAAAGTTGAAAGCTGCAAGACAAATAACCTTAAAACTCGAAAAAACGATATATAAAGGATTTAATGTATAAAAATAAAAGATATAACTATAATATAAGCTACATATAATGAGGTATCAAACTGGCAGACTTAAAGAAACCTACATCCAAAGCCAAGCCTACAACGGGAGAAACCGTTACAAGAGTACGCACACCGCGCAGGGAGAATAACGAGATCCTGGCAACCGTTGAGAGTCTACTGGGTGCAAACCGGCTAAGGCTCCGTTGCATGGATGGGGTCGTTCGTATGGGAAGGATTCCAGGTTCAATGAAGAAAAAAACCTGGATAAGAGAAGGAGATGTCGTTATTGTCGTGCCCTGGGAGTTCCAGAACGAAAAAGCAGACGTGATCTGGAAATATACAAGGCCGCAGGTAGACTGGCTTGAAAGAAAAGGATACCTGAAAGGATAAATATGGGAATGGATCAGGAAAAGAAGATAAGGCGCATCGATAGCGCTAAAGATAAATCTCGGGCCAGGGTGAAGGACTCCGAGCGGCTGAAAGTAGAAGAAAACGTATTCGACGTACCTACCCTCAAAATTCTATATACTCTCTCCAACAAAGGCATAATAAAAGCAATGGGAGGAGCTATCAGTACTGGGAAAGAAGCAAACGTATTCTACGCCGAAGGTCCAGACAAAGAACTAGCTGTAAAAATATACAGGATTACAAGCAGCACCTTCAGGGCCATGGATGCCTACATTATGAAGGACCCTCGCTTCACAAACATTCGAAATAACAAGCGAGACATTATTTTTGCGTGGACACGCAAGGAACTTCAGAATCTGAAACGTGCGAAAAGTGCAGGAGTACGGGTTCCAGAGCCTATACTTGCCGAAAAGAATATTCTTATTATGGAATTTATGGGAGAAAAAGAGAGACCTTACCCGCTCCTTAAAAACACGCATCTTGAAAACGAAGAAGCAAAGAATATTTTTGATGCCATCGTTGAATACATGCGTCTCCTATATAAAAAAGCAAATCTTGTACATGCCGATCTAAGTGAATACAATATCCTGCTCGACCCGAATAACCTGACTCCCATATTCATTGATATGGGACAATCCGTAACCCTGGAGCATCCTAATGCCCGGGAGTTCCTTTACAGGGACGTGAAAAATATACTCAGGTTCTTCAGCCGCTATGGGATAAAGGACAAACCTGAAGAGCTATTTAAAAAAATACAGGCGGAATAACATGACTCAATATGTCAAAATCCCCAAAGAAAGAGTCGGAGTAATCATAGGCCCGAAAGGAGAAACAAAAAAGCTTATCGAAGACAAAACTGCGTGCCAGCTTGAAATCGATAGCGAAAGCGGAAAGATAGATATTACCTGTGAAGAAAACCCATTAAAAGAGTTCAGAGTGCTCGAAACTCTGAAAGCGATAGGAAGAGGGTTCAGTCCTGAAAAAGCTCTTGAACTTCTGGCAGACGATATGCTTATGCTTGATATCATCGATCTTTCCGACGTTGCTAATACCCCAAAAGAGCTTCAGCGGATAAAGGGTCGGATAATAGGAAGAAACGGAAAAACCAGAGAACTTGCAGAAACCCTGATAAACGTTAAGATCTCAGTCTACGGAAAAACCGTATCCATACTTGGGCACCCTGAGCAGAACACTGTAATTCGGACAGCTATAAGGATGCTGCTCGATGGAGCTACACATGGTGCAGTCTACAAGTTCCTGGAAAAAAAGCATCAGGAACTCCTACATTCCCAGCTTGACTCAGTTGACTTTTATTAAGAGAAGAATATGAAATTCACAGAGCCTTAGAATATTACATAAGTATTTCAAGGCCCTTATGATGTTACTCAACTTTTCTGGAAAACTGATTTTCAGCTTTTCCGTTTTTGCTAAACCTTCTCACTCAAAGTTTTTCACTCAAAGTTTCTCACTCAAAGTTTCTCACTCAAAGTTTTTCACTCAAAGCTTCTCACGAAGCTTTTTCAAAATTCTTTTTAGTCCTGAGTTTCGCCAGCCTCTTCCAGGTCTTCTTCGTCCTCTTCGAATCGTTCTCCTCTGCCTTCGAGGAAGTTACCCCGCCCAGGTTTTGCATTAATTGATTCCTCAATCCAGATTACTTCACCCCTGGAGAGAGTATACTCAGGAAAAACTCCTTCCATGCCTTCAAAGGGAGTCCAGCCCGCTTTACTGTGCAAAAACTCAGCCTTTATAGGGCGAAGCTCGCGGGGATTTACAATAATCAGGTCTGCATCAAAACCTACCTCAAGCCTTCCTTTGGCTTTGCGATCCAGCCCAAAGGCTTTTGCCGGATTCCAGCTTGTAAGCATGATCATCTGGGAAAGAGGCAGGATGTTTTTTCTCACTGCAGCAAGCATAAGAGGCATGAGGGTCTCAACTCCGGGCACTCCTGAAGGAGCAGCTCTTATATCAACATCTTTTTCAGATTCCAGATGTGGGGCATGATCCGAGGCTACCATATCAATAGTGCCATCATTAATTCCATTCATGAGAGCTTTAATACTGTGACTTCCCCTAAGAGGAGGATTCATTTTTCCAAAAGACCGGAGTTTTTCCCAATCTCGTGTAGAAAGGAAAAGGTGATGAGGAGTAACTTCACAGGTGAAAAGTGGTTCTTTATTCTCTCTTCTTGCAAGATATTTTTCCTTTCGTATGATACCTGTAGCTTCAAGCGTGCTAATGTGGCAAAGATGAGCCCTTACTTGCAGTTTGGAAACAAGTTCCAGGGCTTTTTGAACAGCAACCGACTCACATGCATTTGGGCGTACCCTTGAATGATACTCATAGGAAATGTCCCCTTTTAACAGCCCTTCCAGCTCAAGGCGCATTTTCTCATCTTCGGCATGAATGGTTGCAAGTGCACCAAGACGTCTAATTTCGGCAAGTGCTTCATCAAAAGTCTCCTCATTAATATTTAGCCCGCCTGTAGACTCGGCCATGAAAATTTCCCCAAAAGCAGTAACCCCCAATTTCCAGAGTTCTTCTAATTTATCAATATTGCCTGTTACCCCGCCATTGATTCCAAAATCAACAATAGACTTTCTCCTTGCAAGTATAAGTTTTTGTTCAAATGTCCGCCTATCTGTCGTAGGAGGCACTGTATTAGGCTGGTCGATGACAGTAGTAACTCCTCCAGCAGCCGCTGCACACGATCCCGTATACCAGTTTTCCTTTGAGGTCATCCCGGGTTCCCTGAAATGGACATGTACGTCAATCCCAGCAGGCAAGGTAAGAGCTCCACCCGCATCAATTATCATGTCCGAGCTTGAAACCCTGAGATCTTTTCCTATTTTAGTAACTTTACCGTCCTCAATAATAATCTCGGCAGACTGAAGCGAATTATTGTAGTAAATCCTTGTATTTTTAATAAGAATATCAGGCATGGGCGTCTATATGCTTATAAACGTACTTAAAACCTGACATCAAGGAGAACAGTAAATGGTCTGAAGAGAAAAAGAAATATTCAGAGAAAAAACATCTAAAGCGTGAAAACGACATCAGAGAACTAAAGAAAAAAAACAGAAATGGAAAAAAGATAGGAGAAAGATAGGAAAAATGGAGATCAGAGAAAGAGATGGAGATAAGAAAGAAAAAGGAAAGATAAGAGAAATGGAGATGAGATGAGAGAGAAAAAGAAAAGATAAAAAGTCTTTTCAGTTCAGTTTGACTCTCTCAGCCGTGGATAGATAAACCACACTTTCACAGATATTACAGCAGTGGTCTGCAATTCTTTCAAGGTAACGGATCAGGAAAAGTAAATTTGTAGCTCTCGAGATGATAGTTGTATCTTTTGCCATCATTTCAATCAGCTCAACCCAGACTGCATAAAAGAGTTTATCAACCTCTTCATCCCTTCGTGCTGCTGTTCTTGCAAGTTCGACATCCTGAGTCTCAAAAGCCTTGAGGGAATTCTCAAGCATAAATGCAGCGGCATCCGCCATTTTTTTCGTATCAATAAGTGGTTTTACATATCCGCCCTCTATTCTTCCCGGAATTTTGGCGATATTTATTGATAATCCCACAATTCTCCTCAGATCTGCCGTGATCTTCAGAGTAGATACTACAAACCGGAGATCACTGGCCATAGGCTGCTGAAGCGCAAGCAGATCAAAAACCGAGACCTCAATGCCTTCCTCAAGTTTATCCACTTCGGGCTCAAGGGCCAGTGTCTTTTCAGCAAGCTTGACATCGAGATCCATAACTGAAGCCATTGAGTCTCTGAAAATCAGCTCTACCATTTCTCCAAGAGAAAGTACAGACTCCTTAAGTAGATCCAGCTGCTTTACATATTGTTCTCGAGTCATTTAAATCACCCAAACCTGCCTGTAATATAATCCTCAGTACTCTTTTCCCTTGGATTTTGAAAAATCTGCCTGGTCTGGTCGAACTCAATCAACTCCCCCATAAGGAAAAATCCGGTATAGTCTGAGATCCTCGCTGCCTGTTGCATATTATGAGTTACGATTACTATAGTGTAATCTTTTTTAAGTTCCATGGTCAGATCTTCAATCCGTAAGGTGGAAATCGGATCAAGAGCGCTTGTGGGTTCATCAAAAAGAATAGTTTTTGGTTTTACTGCCAGGGTTCTGGCAATGCAAAGTCTTTGTTGCTGTCCGCCACTCAGAGAAAGAGCAGGAGACTTAAGCCTGTCTGAAACTTCATCCCAGATCGCAGCCGAACGAAGGGCCTGTTCAACAACGCCGTCAAGATCTTTCTTGTTTGCGCCATGTATACGCGGCCCGTACGCGACATTATCATAAATCGACATAGGAAAAGGATTGGGTTTTTGGAAAACCATGCCCACATTTTTTCTAAGTTCAACAGCATCCACATCTGGCTCGTAGATATCCTTACCTTCGATGGAAACCTTACCTTCGATTCTGCAGTTATTAATAAGATCATTCATCCTGTTTAAACAGCGAATAAAAGTAGACTTGCCACAGCCTGAAGGGCCTATAAGAGCAGTTATGCTGTTTTTAGGGATCTGCATGGAGACGTTCTTAAGCGCCTGTTTCTCCCCGTACCACAGATTAAGGTTTTCTATTTTTATCTGAGGTTGAGATACGTTTTGAATACCTTCAGTCATTTAGGAACCTCATTATTATATAAATTCTGATAGGTCATTAGCAACAAAACTCTAGTTAAATTTTCAACTTGTTTCGGTAGTGCCTGCGAATCAGAACAGCTATAAGATTCAAACCGAGGACGATAATCAACAAAACCAGAGCTGTTCCATATTGAATAGACCTAGTTTTTGCAATATTTGTCCCTGCCGTTGCAAGCACGAAAAGGTGGTAAGGGAGCGCCATAAACTGAGAATAAATCGAATCAGGTAGCCTTGGTAAGAAGTAAGCCACGCCAGTAAAAAGAATCGGAGCCGTTTCCCCTGCAACCCTTCCAATACTCAGGATAGAACCTGTAATGATTCCAGGAATAGCAGCCGGCAGTACCGCATGTCTGATTGTCTGCCATTTACTGACCCCAAGTGCAAGGGATGATTCCCGGTATTCATTAGGAACCGCAATCAATGCTTCTTCAGTGGAACGGATAATCACTGGAATGATCAGGAGGGAAAGTGTAAGTGAGGCTGAAAGTATGGAAGGACCAAAACCAAAATATTTAACAAATAGCGCCATCCCGAAAAGTCCAAAGATCACAGAAGGAGTTCCTGCAAGATTGTTAATTGCCATTTCAATTAACCAGGTTGTGCGAGTTTCTCCTGCATACTCATTAAGGTATATAGCAGCCATAACTCCCATAGGAAGGGCTATAATCATGGAACCTATGATAAGGTATACGGTACCCACAATCGCTGGATAGATACCTCCCTGAGTCATCATAAGTCTGGGCATTTCAGTAAGGAACTCAACGTTAATTGCACTATACCCATTGTAAATAATATAAGCAAGGATAATTAGCACAAACCCTACTACTGTTAATGCTGAGAGGCCAAGTAGTGCAAAGGCGATCTTTTCACTTGTCTTTGCATTAAATCTCATACTCAGTCCTCCCTGAGCCCTGGCCACTTTACTATCACTTTCTTTTACTTTTGTGCCTAGCTCCATGCTCAATCCACCCTGAATCTGTATCGTTTTTTAATTGAATCCGCGATCAGGTTAATCAGGAAAGTTATGATGAAAAGTACAGACCCGACTGCAAAGAGAGCATGGAAATGGGTACTTCCCTGAGGAACCTCACCCATTTCAAGTGCAATTGTGGCAGTCATTGTCCTTACCGAAGCCAGAAAGCCTCCTGGAAAAGAAGGAATTACCGCAGTATTTCCAGTTACCATCATAAGGGTCATAGTCTCCCCCATAGCTCTTCCAATACCAAGCATCACACCCGCTGAGATTCCCGATAGTGCTGCAGGAACTACAACCTTATAGATTGTCTGCCATTTTGTAGCCCCAAGAGCAAGCGAGCCATGTTTTAGAGTGCCGGGAACAGAACTTATAGCGTCCTCTGAAATAGTAATAATCGTAGGGAGTGCCATAATTCCCAGCATAATAGAGCCTGTAAGAGCAGTTTGGCCAGTTGGCAGGTTAAAGCTCTTCTGTATAATTGGAACCAGTACAACAAGCCCGAAGAATCCAAATACAACCGAAGGAATTCCTGCAAGAATTTCAATAAATGGCTTCAGGAAATCTGCAATCTTTGGGTTAGCAATTTCAGAAATATATATAGCAGCAGCAATTCCCAGAGGCACAGCAAAAAGGATAGCTCCGAGAGTAACAATAAGAGATCCAAAAAATAGAGGTAATAACCCAAATTGCCTGTTTATGGATGTTGGATACCAGAACTTTCCTGTAAGAAAATCCATAAGAGACGTATCCTTAAAAAGAAGTAAACCATCTCTAAACAAAAAAAGACATATAAGGAAGAGAATGACAACCGTAAGGACACTAACTGAAAACAGTGTCCATTCGATTGTTTTTTCCTTATAAATTCTGCCTAGCATTTTTGTCCCTTAAAAATTTATAGCAGTGGTTTTACTTAGTTTAGTGGGATATATCCAACTGTGCTCACAATGCTCTGCCCTTTTTCGCTCAACACAAAATCGGTGAATTCCTTTGTTAAGCCAGAGGGGTCCCCATTGGTGTAGAAGTAGAGAGATCTTGAAAGCGGGTATGAGCCATTACGTATAGCTTCGGCGGTTGGAGTTATGGACCCATTACCATTGTCCAGGCTTAATGCCTTTACACTACTGTCAAGGTATGCAAAACCGATATAGCCTATCGCATTGGTATTCTGAGATACCTCAGCAACTATGCCTCCCGTAGCAGGCTGAGTAAGGGCATCAGGCCGATATTCGTCACCTTGCAAAACGTCCTTCTGGAAGTCTTTATAAGTTCCGGAACTGCTATCTCTGGAAATCACAGAAATTTGCGCATCAGCGCCGCCGACTTCCTTCCAGTTGCTGATGCTTCCGTTATAGATACCACGCAGCTGGTCAAATGTAAGGCTAGAAACAGAATTAGAAGGATTTACAATTACAGTAATGCCATCAGAAGCAATAGTAGTTTTAACAGGATTGATTCCTTTTGCTTCAGCAGATTTAATTTCGTCATCGGTCATTTCTCTGGATGCCGACGCGATATCTACTTCACCGTCAATGAGAGCAGCAATCCCAACCCCGGACCCCCCTCCGGTAACTGTTATGCTTTTTTCACTGTTTTCATTCATAAATTCTTCAGCTTCAGCCTGCGCAAGAGGCAGAACCGTATCTGAACCTTTCAAAAAAATACTTTGAGATTCGCTTGCAGGAGATTCGCCTGCAGAAGTTTCTTTTGCAGAGGAAGGACTTTCATTATTTGTAGTTCCGGTACACCCAATTCCCAGGAACACGAGCCCAATCATCAATAATATAAGAATTGTATATTTTTTTAACTTATTTGCCATGTGTACAGACACTCCAATAAGTAGTAAATTAAATTTGCATTCGTCTAAGTCGTTTCCAGTATAATGCACAATAAATGAAAAATATATAAAGATTCGCTTCATAGAATATAGAGAAGTACATATGAGTAAAAAATAGCAAAGAAAGTAGTATGGTATATATATACTATATAAAATATAGATAAATGGAACAAAGAGAATAGACAAAGAGAGAAATAGCATTAAGAAAAACACACATGAAATTCTTCGAATAACAGACACAAAGAAATGAAAGTACTTTTCAAACCACAATACTTTCATGCTAAATAGGTATGAGAGATCAATAGCAGGCAAAAAATTGATTGAAACCTGGAAACAGAAAGGATTGAAACCTAGTGCTTCGATTTTCAAATAAATACATAATAAGAAAACAATTGCAACTTATAACACAAATATTATTTTAAAGTCAGATAGCATTCTGTAACGCGGAAAGCACAGTCGGTCGCAGAGTGATTCGATATGGATATTATACAACCACTGAAAACACGAAAAGCACGGAAAACACAGAAGAACCACTCCTTTACTACTTATTTCCGTGTCTTCCGTGCATTCAGTGGTTTTCAAAAAATTCATTTTTGACATACTTTGGAATCGATGCACTAGAAACAGAAAGAACAGAGATAAAAGTCCAATTTGTGCATGCATAAAAGTAATCTGAACACTTAAAACTGACTTTCCGCAGATGTTCTCGAAAAAACAACAATTTTCTTGCTATCGGTTTTGGAGAATTTCTCAAAAATCTCTCGTTATTATCTCAACTGAAGCTTTGGTAAATCGAGTTGAAAGTTTTCATTGAAGGTAAAAATGCCGAAAATTGTAGAACATTTTAAAAATAATTCTTTAAACATCACATGCAATTAGCAGAAAAAACGATAGCAGAAAAAATTATGAAAATTGTACGGACATCTGCGGAAAGAGAGTTAAAAAATACAGAAACTCAGACAGTAAAGTACAGGTAAAGTACAGGTAAAGTACAGGTTCAGAAATCGAAGAGAGAACTCTGAGCTGCATGTCCATTTTCCTTAAATAGATTCTGTTCCTGAGCCTTTACCTTACTTTCCTTTTCTGAAGAAGGCTTATCCTGTTTCTTTACTTCAGGCTTCTTAGCTTCAAAATCAAATAGTCCTTTTTGTTTGGAATCAAAGTCGAGTGAAGACATCTTAACCCCAAAAACTTCAAGAATACGTTCCACCGGGGGGAGTATCTGTTTCTTAATATAGTAATCGACATCTATCGGGATGTTTTTCTCCCTTACATAGTCCGGATCTTCAGCCCGATCAACAAAGAGTCCTTTTCCTGCGGTAATGACAAAAGGTATTCTTGTTCCTATAGAAGGAACGACACCAGTCCTTTTTTTCAGATTTTCAGCAACCGTAAGGTGAGGCTGCTTGTTCTTATAACTCTCAATTTTCCTTGTAAGGGTGCGTGTGAGAACAAGGCTTTCGATAATCTCGGAGTCTTTTGCAGGATCGAGATTCCTGACCTTGCTGACTATCTGGCGTACGTATTCCACAGCCTGGTCAACATCACCTTTTATAAGCACAAGCTCAAGCACCCTATTGAGAGTTACCGAAGTTAATTCACACCAGTCTCTTCGGACGGTTTCCATGCCTTTAACCTTAATCTTATCTTCCCAACCTGAATTTTTTGGCTCAAAAAACCAGAGAGCATAGCGTTTTTTTGCGATAAGAAGGGCACGCTTAGCAATAGATTCGAATTCAAGTTCCATCGGGTCAGGCAAAGACACAGAAACGATATTTGCAAGCCTGTTACCTATAAGGCTAACCTCCTCAAGAGAGAGGTCTCCTCTAGATTTACAGTGGACAAAGACACTGTCAGTATCTCCGTAGGCAACCGACAGTTCAACTACCCTATCCTGGGGAGAGAGTTCTCCTGCTTCATCAAGGAGCAGAGCTGTTTTATTCCTGAGAATTATTTTACCTATAGTGTTGTTGATAATTTCCCGCGTATTGAGGATGTTGCTTCTTCCAAAGCTGGTTACAGCGTTTGCAAGAGTCAGGCTGTAGAGCCTTGCCCTGGCATATCCGGAATAACCATAAAAGCTGTTTAACAGGATTTTCAGGGCGAGTTGAGTAGCATCAAGTACCCTATACTCATTTTCATTAGAAGTCCCTCTCATCCTTTTCTTTGTCTGTGTCCTCTTGTTAAGCAAATCTTCAAGGATCGAAGGCACGATTCCCTTGAAAACCTCGGAAGGCACGAACTCTCCTCCGGATGGAGGCCTGATAGTCACCCCATCAGACTTATCACCCGTAACTACTGTAGTGTAACACAGGTTATGTGCCATCATTATAGTTGGGTAAAGAGACTTGTAGTCAAGAATAAGCACATTTTCCAGAAGGCCCTTCTTAGGTTCCAGGACTTCCCCACCCTTGAGGTCGGAACTCATTGCATATCTCTCGGCCGAAACTCCATCATCAGGCTTTGGAAGTAGAACTCTGTCGCGTAGCCCAAATTCTTTGAGAAGAAGAGTTTCAACCATCGAAGTCTGGCCTCCATCAACAACTTCCTGAAGCAGGCTTCCGCTTACCTGGGCAAGGGCCACATATTTGTCAAGGAGTCTCAAATTAAGGATAAGTTCCAGGGCAAGCTCTGCATCCCTGCGTGAATAGTCAACGAATTTTTTGAATTTTTCCCCTGTATCGAGCCAGTACTCTTCCATTTCAAGAGGGGGAACATCCAGTTTTTCACGGCTCAGGAGTTCCTTTGAAACCGCTCGCAGGGTGTACTGCTTCAGACTGAAAGCTCTTCTTACCAGAGGAAGCGCATCCACAACCACCCGGCCCTTCATTTCAGTGCGAGTAATAAGCCCGAATTTTCTGTAACCTATTTTGCTGCCGTCCCGGCCGACAACAGGGTTTATTGAGTTCCCTTCTGAAACCAGAGTTTTTACTCTATCCGTTATATAAGGAATATCGAAATCCTGGTGATTATATCCAATTACAATGTCAGGGTCATAATCGCAGAAGATCTCGAAAAACTTATTTAACATTTCGGTCTCGTCCGTGTAAGACCAAACATCGGAATTCAGATTTTCCACAGGTTTTGCCAGAAGTACGAGGGTTTTATGTCCTTTATACTCAGGCTCGAAAGAAAAGCTAATCATGATTATAGGCGAAACCTCAGGAGAAGGCATTCCTCCATCAAGAGGCAGGCATTCAATATCAAAAGCCAGATACTTCAGGGGGGCGAGAGTAAGATTTTCAACTTTATTTAACCCGGATGCAAGGATTGAAGCATCACATGTAAACTTCCCACAGCGAGAACTGCCTGAACCATTTGTACGGAGATATTTTGCAGGGTCAACGGCTTCCCCTTCTGCAGATACCCAGACCATACCTCCGAGATCTTTATCAATTAAAAAACGATTTCTAAAGAGAATATCAGTCTCATAGACTTCCCATTTGCCTTCAGCCTTCAGTACTTCCTGGAGCTTTAGAATCTCGTCCCTGATTTCGGGCACCTCTCTGGGCAGGTGGGTAGTAACCCTGAGCATCTTTATTTTTGTTTTCTGATACCCAATAGGCTCGAATTTTTCAACAATTTCTACTTTTTTAACTTGCGTGAAAGTCTCTTCGATAAGCCTGGCTACGGCATTAAGGTCTCCAGAGGCCTTGAGATAAAAATAAGGTTCAAAATCGGGAACAAAACAGCAAACGCTCTTCCCGTCCACTCCCCTGCCAAAGAGACGGATTACGGGGCTGCTGTCATTAATGACTTCATAGTCTGCATCCAAGATCTGGAAATCCATAGGCATGGTTACGTTTTTAGATAGACATATATCTTTTGTTGTACTTTTGAAAAAACAGGGTTTTATTTTCGAGAAAGCTGTAAAATTTAATATGAAAAATAGAAGACATTCAAGCTAAAAGTTTCAAGAAAGGAAAATCTTCAACTTGAAAAGCTTCCAGAAGAAACCGAAAATTCAAAAGGAGCTGAAGATCGAACAGCTTCAACTATTGAATCTGCCTTCAGGTCCTCAAGTGCGAGATATTTGGCTCCAAGCGCACTGGAAATTTCCTGAGCAAGCCCGAATTTAATAATACTGCTTTCCGTATCAATAACTGCCGATTGTATGCATTCTTTTCTGAACATGGAAGCTATTGTTTTTGTCTCCTGGAGAGGAGGTTCACCATTCATACTGACATTTGCCCTCCCATCAGAGATCAGAACCATAAACGGACAGGTATCAGGATCGCGTCGGAGTTCTGCATGTATGGTTTCATAACCTTTCATCAGCCCATGGGAAAGGGGAGTCTTTCCTCCGGTTGGCAGTTCCTCCAGATATTTTTGTGCCATTTCCACACTGGAAGTTGGCGGCAGCAACAGCTCTGCTCCTGTCCCCTTAAAAGCAATAAGCCCCACCTTATCACGTTTCTGGTAAGCGTCCATCAACATTGAAAGCACTGCACCTTTAGAAGCTACCATCCGCTGCTGAGCTCCCATAGAACCGCTGGCATCCACAACAAAGAGTACAAGGTTGCCTATCTTTTTCTCACGGACTTTTTGCCTGAAATCCAAGTCATGAATTACTATGGAATTTCCGTTTTTTTCCCTTACAAGCTGGTAGGGTGCAGCTGCCCTCAGGGTAGCATCAAAAGCAATATCCGTTGTTTTCTCTTCTGGGATTTTACTCTTAATATACCTGCCCTGTGTAGATTTCGTCAGAGTTTTGCTGCGCCGACCTGACCCATTTCGGTTTTCTCTGCGAAAATCGGGAGAAAACTGCTTTATCTGGTAACCTTCTCCTGTTGCAAAAATAGTTTCTGAGGAAGCATCCGGCTGTTCCCCGGTGCTATCCTGTGGGTCATCTGAATTCTGCTCTTCAGGATGAGCCTGCGCTTTTCCTGACTGCTCGTTATGCTCTTTTTTTTGCTGTTCATTTTTATTTTTTTCTTTTTCCTTTTCTTTTTCCTTTTTCTTTTCCCTTTGTTTCTCCATACTCTCGTTGAGTTTATCCTGCTTATCAGAATAATTATCAAACGGTTTTCTTCGCATACGGTGAGGAAGGACTAATTCTGCAGCTTCTTTTACATCCTCTTCAAGAACCTCAGTCCTGCCGTTGAAAGCTGCAAGCGTGATTGAGGTTTTCATCATTGTGATGTCTGCCCTGTGCCCATCGACTCCCATATCAACACAGATCTGGCTGATCAATTCAAGCATGCTGTCTGAGATCTTTACTTCAGGAAGTAATTTCTGCGCCAGAAGAATCTGTTCACAAAGCTCGGACTCTGCAGCCTGCCAGTTTGCTGCAAAAGCTTCAGGATCGGTTTCATAGCTGAGCCTGTATTTGATAAGTTCCACTCTTCTGGCTACATCCATGATTCCCTTTATATCCACACATAAACCGAACCGGTCAAGTAACTGGGGTCGAAGTTCTCCTTCTTCAGGGTTCATGGTGCCTACAAGCACAAAATTCGCAGGGTGGGAGAAGGAAATTCCTTCTCTTTCAACAGTATTTACTCCCATTGCTGCTGAGTCGAGGAGTACATCTACAAGATGATCATCCAGAAGATTAATCTCATCCACATACAGGATACCCCTGTGAGCATGAGCAAGTACACCAGGTTCAAAGCGTTTTTCTCCTTTCTTGATAGCATGTTCGATATCAAGAGTTCCTACAACGCGGTCTTCGGTGGCACTTACAGGCAGGTCCACAACCTTCATTTTTATAGAAGAACTCTTAAGAGCCCCAGCTTTTACCTTTTCCAGGCATTCTTCACACATTGCATTTACATCATTAGGATCGCAGCGGTATTTACAGCCTTCAACTACCTGTATTTCAGGCAGAAGATTGGCAAGGGCCCGGACAGCTGTTGATTTGGCAGTACCTTTTTCACCCCTGATCAGAACTCCTCCAACTTTTGGATTTATAGCGTTCAGGATCAGAGCTTTCTTCATTTTCTCCTGCCCTACTATTGCAGTAAAAGGGTAAACAATAATGTTATGGTTTTTCATGGTTTAACCTCAATATATCTTTTAGTTTCCGAGAAGGTATTCTTCAACACTCATCGTCGGGATCGCCCACCGATTGACTGTAGGAAGAACAGAATCCACCTTTTCCACCTTATTCATGAAGGGAAAAAAGGTGACATTGAGATTTCCTCCTGTCTTCTTTTCAAAAGACCCAAGGTGGATTTCTTCTGTAACCTCAAGGTCCGAACCAAAATTAAGAGCATTTTCATTTTCAAGCCGGATTTTAGGGGAAGTTTCAACAACAGTAAGTGCCCCGAACGTATCCCCTACCTTTATTTCAAGAGGGCTTTCGGAAAAGTGTAGAGGATATTTTAGACTTACACCAGAACTTCCGTTTCCTTCCAGGACATTATTCACATATATGGAAAAGAGGGGGACGTCAATACCATTTATTGTCTTATTGTACAGGAAAGTATGTGTACCCAGGTCAGCTGACTTCCCTGGAGATATTATGCTTGAGTAAACAGCAGCATTATTTCTCAAAATCGTCAGGTGAACTTTATCCCACTCTATATCATCTACTCTCAGGATGTATCCTTCCCCAAGAGCCCATTCGTCATCGGAATAGAGACATCTGCTATTGTCATCATCCATAAGGACATTTACAATTCCCTGATCGTCTCCAAGATATGCATATTTCTCACCATCCCATCCAAGCACAGAATATCCGCCATCAAAAGCGTTTTCTCCATAATTCCCCATCTCCGGGTTTTTGTATGTAACCTTGACAGGCGAGGATTCATAAACCAGACCTCCTTTCGGAATCCAGCCGTCTTCAGCATTAAGATTAAGTTCAAATCTTTCTGTACTGAAATTATTTTCAAGATCATAATAGAGCATACCAAAAGAATCAGCTGTCCAGATGCAGGAGTCTGGAGAAGAATCCGAACGATTTACAGTTAAAGAGGTGCCTTTTATCTTATAGGACTTGATAACATCTTTAGTCATATTGTAAGAGCATGCCCTGTATACATTATCAGCCATTCTGAAATCGATCAAATCTTTAAGGATTGTGACATAATCTCCAGGCTGCATCCTTATAGGCACTCTGTTTTTCAATTCGATCTTTTTATCTGTAGCTTCAGTGACCTCGAAATTACCGTACTGGTCCCCAACGTTAATCTCAATAGGTTCAGTCGAATACTGGCTTACACTTGAGAGACTCACAATTGGATCCTTACTGTCAAGAACCCGGCTAAGAGTTCCTTCCAGAATTGTATATTTAGTGCCGTTTATTGTAGCATTGAATTTGAACTTTGAACCTTCTTCAAGAGATTCCGTAGTAACTGGGACGGAATTTTTCTGAAGTTCAAGGAGAGCAGAATCGTTGTTTACCCCCTGAAGCACCAGTTTGTAGCCATTTCCTAGATCATAATCATTCCCCCTTTGAAGATCACGACTTCCATAGCTAACCAGGTTCTCAGTGATTAACCCATCTTCAAAGACTTTGTATTTTTTCCCAAAGAAAGCCGTTGAACCATAACTGATTTTTGAGGTATAAGTTGCATTACCCGTATCAATAAGCCCATCTTCAGAGAAATTAAGCTCCAGCGACTCATAGTATGTACCAGTAGAAGTTGAATAATAAAATCCAGGGCAATTTTCCCCATTAAGAATTGTATGTTCTCCGGCTGAAATATTTACAATAGGGCCTCGTTGTTCAATAGCACCTTCCACAGGAGTAATAGCAATTAAAATCAAGGAGATAAGAAAAATAATATAAAAATTGATAAAAATTCTGGTTTTTTTGTCACCATTAATCATAAATGTGAAAAATATGGTAGCAATATATATCAATTTCGTTTTTTAATTATGAGATGTAATTTACATATTATAAAAGAATCTTTGATGTTGGAAGAGAATATGATGCAAATAAGATTTATTTTGGAGAGTAGGCATCAAGACAACAATTAATATTTGGCCTTATTGATAGTGAAATATAGGAAAGCACATTAAAAATAAAAAAGAACATTAAAAATAAACTAATTGTCGAATAGAGAATTGACATAGTAACTTAGAATTACAGGAAAATTTGATTGGAAAAAATAGTCATAATTTTTATTTTATTATTACTATATGAGATGATTTAAGAATATTTTCGAAATATTTATTAATCACTTTCTATAAGGGTCAATTATGATTTCCAGAAAGGCTATAATATTCGGATTTATAGTCCTGAGCCTCACAGGCTTGATAATTTATTCTCAAATCGTGCCAGAGAAAAAAACCGTGTATCAGGAAGACTTCAAAAATTGTAATTCAGAAGGAGAGTTTCTAAGATGCAAAGATGGAGCACTATACCTTGAAACAACAAATTTGGCACAGACAGGGGAAGGATTTTGGAGTAAAAATGTGAGCCTATCTCCAGGAAAAATTTCCTGGAACTGGAACGGACAGGATCTGGATAAATTCAGTCTCTGGTTAAAAGTGACATTCAGCGATCACAAATCCATTTACTATGTTGCAGCGGGAAGCATGAATCCGCAATCCGAAGGTGAATATTATCGGGATCAGGAAAACCGAAGGCGATTTTCACCATCGATTATAATCTCAGGAATTCCAAGGGGTACAGTTGAAAGAGATCTTGTTGAAGATTATGAAAAATACTGCGGATCTGCTGAAAATATAAAGATTGAAAAATTGAGTGCAGGTTTTGGAGACAACAGTACGCAACATCAGAATATTCTGAGTATCTCAGACCTGAAGATATATGGATAATGATAAAGGGTAATCAAAGGAGTCTGAATATGAAAAAGAGTAGTGTTGGGCTGATAACTATATTGTTATTTCTATTTTTAGTTTCTTCGGGATGCGAATCTTCACATACTGTAGCCTCCGGTGAAAATGGGAATAAAGATAGTGAAGAGATATTAAAAAGTGATAGCGTTCAGGAAAGCAGCCAGCTGAGTCAGGAAAATCTAACATCTTCAGAAAAATCATCTCCTTACCTTTACTGGGAGTATGAACTTGGAGATATAACTCCAGAAAATATCAATGAAGGAAAATCGAATGTTCAGGACTGTGTAACATACTCTCAGGACGGAAAATATGTAGCTGTTGGGACAGGAAAAAAACTGACAGTTATTGATGTACCAGACAAAAAAATATTATGGGAAAAAACCTTAGGAGGAAATGTTTCCGACATTTCGTTTTCAAAAGACGGAAAGTATCTGCTTGCAGGGGAAAAAAGTACTGACGGATACATCTATTCTCTGGATGCTGGCACAGGAAATGAAATTCACAGCTATAGAAGCGCCGATGACCTGGGAACCAGTACGAACTCAAAATATCAGCCCTGCATATATAAAATAACAGCTGCTGATGATGCTGTATACATTGCAGCGGGTCGATACTGGAAAGAGTCAGGGTACGGGCTGGCTTCAAGGGTATACAGATTCAACCCGGATGGCAATCTTTCCTGGAAACTGCCAGCAAATGAAAACTATGCGCAGAGTGTAAACTGGATCGACTCAAGCCAGGACGGAAAAAATGTGGTTTTTTCAACCGGAGACTGGACAAATTCCCTTGGACTTGATACAGTCGTCTATTCTGTGGATGACAGCGGAAATCTCCGTTGGGAATATGAAATTCTCCCTCTTAAGCCTTACTTTGTTTCAGCAGCCATCTGGCACGGGCTTGATATTTCAGATGATGGGTCCATGGTAACTGCCTATACTGGTGATGGAAGAAAATACCTGTTTTATGATTCCGAGATGACGAAACCGGGAGACGGAAAAACAGCATGGGACATGAAAACCCCTGGAGACGGGAGGACATCATGGGACACCTATGATTGGCAATCCAATGTAACAGTTCCAGAAGAGATAGAGGGAAGTTACATCTATGCCTATGGGGAAGCTGCAAAAATTTCCAGTAAAAATGAGACACTTTACCTTACAGGAGCCACACTTCCTGCATATTATCCCGACAAAATATCGGTAGCATATCCCCTTGAGAATACTCTTATATCAAGTGATGTTGAGAAAGGAGACACTTCATGGACTTATTCCCTTGGAGGACGTTGTGCAGGGATTTTCTTTTCTCCAGACACCAAATTCTTTGTCCTGCCAGTCGGGAAAGACTCTTCCTCAGGCGATACTCAAGTTCAAGGAATTCATGTTTTTGACAACCAGAAATCCGGAAACGGAAATTCAAGGTTAATCTGGAAATATAACACTGAGGGCGTTGTTGTAGATGCTGCGATTTCTTCCGACTGCACAGTTGCTGCAGTTGAAGCCCCTCTAAAGCTTGAAAATGGAGATATAATTGGAAAGCACAGGTTAATAATTGTCAGGTGAGAAAATGAAATGGAAAATTTTGATAGTCCTGCTAATCCTAACTGTAATTACTGCCGGATGTACTGAAAAAAGCCAGGACTCCGAGAACAATAGTAAAATTGCTCAGGCTTCCGAAGGTGTCCAGAACATAGAGGAAAGTGGTAATTCCGAAGCCGGGATACCCATAGATTCAATAGTATTTTCCAGGACCGGAGCTCTGATTACTCTAAAAGAAGAGACCGACATTTCACAGGTAAAAATCTCTTCGGTCAATAGTTCGACAGAGTCAATAGATATTGAAAAAACGGAGAACCAGGTCTTTGTAGCTTTTGAGTGGGAACCCAATACTCAATACAAGTTTGAAGTGATCACGGGTGACGGAGCAGAAAGTGATCTGGAAGTGTATGCACCTGAAAAACCTGCTTTGAAAGAAGAGTACGCTGTAAAACTTGAGGATGTTACTCCCGGATCGATAGATAAAACTACAGAAAATATAGAAGGCATGATTAAATTCTCTCCTGACAGCAAGTATCTTGCTATCGGAACTCAAGGAGGTTCTCTGAAACTTATAGAGCTTACAACAGGTGAAAAGGTTTGGGAAATACAGCTTGTTAAAGGTATAGCTGATGCAAGAATTTCAGATATAGAGTTTTCAGGGGATGGGAAACGTCTTATCGTAGGAGAAGATAGTCCGGATGCTTTTATTCACTGCTTTGATTTAAATGGCACTGAAATCTGGAAATATGGAGCAGGTCAGGATCTGGGTTCAGACCTTGACCACATGCCAGCCATGAAAAAAATAAAACTTGATTCAAAAGGGAACATCTATGTTGCTGCCAGTAGAGCTTGTGGCTACATAGGAGAGAAATACAAGTATTTGGGAATAGTTTATTCTTTTGACTCCGAAGGCAATTCGCGCTGGAAATTCCCTGAATCCGAACTGATGGACTCCGGAGTTACATGGATAGATAACACCCCTGACGGAAAATACGCTGTTTTCGG
The DNA here is from genome assembly GCF_000969985.1 of Methanosarcina barkeri str. Wiesmoor. GTDB lineage: Archaea > Halobacteriota > Methanosarcinia > Methanosarcinales > Methanosarcinaceae > Methanosarcina > Methanosarcina barkeri_B. The sequence continues at coordinate 3,888,964 of NZ_CP009526.1, forward strand.
GACGACCTGCTTTACAAATGCCGACAAATGGAAAGAAGGAACTGTACATGTTCTGGACGGAAATACCGGAAAAGAGTACTGGAACTATTCAATCCCACCCCTTGAGCCATTTTTTGACTATTCAGCCATATGGTACAGTACCCAGATTACTCCTGATGGCAATAATATAATAACAATGACCAGTGATGGACGAGCCTTTTTATTTGACAATTACGAGATCATGGGAACCGGTGTACCAGAAGTAAAATGGCAGGAAAACATTTCAACCCCGGTTGTAGTAAGCGGAGTCCCTATTTACGGCAGTGCGAATTATGCATATATTATCAACAATACCCTTATTTTCTCAATAGGCAGCACTTTCTCCAAAGACAAAAATAACGATGCCCCAATAGAACATCCCAACGGCAACAGCCTCTTTGCCTATGATACCGACGGCAACCTGCTGTGGAAATGGAGAGTGGACGGCTATGCAGGGGAATGCGCAATGAATGACAGGTATCTCGTTGTCCCCATAGCCCAGAACCTGGTGACCAAGGATAGAAGTGCTCACGGAGTGTATGTCTTTGACGTATCAAAAAGTGGAGGTTCAAATTCTAAACTTGCCCAGGTTTATAACACCAAGGGAATTACAATAGCGGCTGATATCTCCCCTGATGGAAAATATATTGCAGCCATGGAAGCTCCTGCAAGGCTTGATGATGGCACAGTGCTGGGAGAGTACAAAGTGCATGTTCTTACGTAAGAGGAGAAAAAATATGAAAATTATTTCAATAACGTGGAATTCATACATTCCCACTCTCCTCAAGGCCGCCAACGATCTTGGTATAGAGCTTGAAGCCCACTATTCAAAGATTCTGGAAGATAATCCGGAAGAAGCCGAGAAGGTTCTTCTTGCATGCGAACATGCAGATGCAGTCTTTCTATACTATACATCAACCCCTTTCTGGGAAGATTTCTATGAAAAGCTTGAACCGTTAAAAAAGAGGGTACCTGTAATCTGTGTAGGAAGTGATCCTTCCTCACTTACCCTCTCTTCGGTGAAACTTGAGATTGCAGCTACATGCTTTTCTTATATCATCTATGGAGGACAGGAAAACTTTGCCAATATGCTGCGCTATCTCTTAAAGGAAGTTTTTGGATGTGAGATTGAAACAAAACCTCCTGAAAAGATACCATGGGATGGGTTATATCATCCGGATGCAGAGAAAATATTCTCAAACGTTGAAGAGTATCTCAACTGGTACGGGCCTTTGAAAGATAAAACCGTGGGACTGCTTATCTCCCGGACTTCCTGGGTAAACAATGAACTTGAGATAGAAAAAAAATTGATAAAAGAGTTAGAAAATCTTAACCTATCAATTATCCCTGTTTTTGCATATTCCTTGAAAGATGAGGAACTTGGAAGCAGGGGAATGAATGAGGTCATAGAGGATTATTTCATAGAAAACGGCAGGACCATTATAGATTGCCTTGTAAAGCTTTCTCCTTTTTTTATTGCAAGCAGCAAAACCGAAGAGAGAAATGCATCGTGCGCAGCAAAAGGCATAGAAGTCCTGAGAAAACTTGACGTCCCTGTTTTCCAGCCTGTAACTTCACACTATATGACTGTTGAGGAATGGCAGGAGTCAATGGGATTAAGCACTGAGATCGGATGGAGTGTGGCTCTCCCGGAGTTTGAAGGCGGAATTGAACCCATCATGATAGGAGCAGGTAAAAAAGAAGGAAATTACATGGGGCGTTTTCCTATCGAAGAACGCTGCTCAAAATTTGCATCCAGAATTTTAAAATGGACTGAACTCAGGAAAAAACCGGTCAACCAGAGAAAAGTTGCCTTTATCCTGCACAACAGACCCTGTACAGGTGTTGAAGGTTCGGTAGGAGACGCTGCAAATCTTGATTCTCTCGAAAGCGTGGCAAGGATACTGAACCGGATGCAGGAAGCAGGTTATGTCGTCAATCCTCCTGAAAACGGAAAAGACCTTATTGAAACCATTCTCAAGAGAAAAGCAATTTCCGAGTTCAGATGGACTCCCATTAATGAGATAGTGAAAAACGGAGGAGCCCTTGATTTTGTGGAAAAAGAAGAATACGAGAAATTTTTCAATACCCTGAGTCCAAAAGTAAAGCAAAGAGTAATTGAAAGCTGGGGAAACCCTCCTGGAGAAGAAGTAGACGGCATTCCTGCTGCCATGGTCTATGATAATAAAATCGTTGTGACAGGGGTGCAGTATGAAAACGCTGTGGTCTGCGTGCAGCCAAAGCGAGGATGTGCAGGTGCCAGGTGTGATGGGAAAGTCTGCAAGATCCTGCACGACCCGGAAGTTCCGCCAACCCATCAGTATCTAGCAACTTACAGATATCTTGAAAACACCTTTGGAGCTGATGTACTCGTACATGTGGGGACCCATGGGAACCTTGAGTTCCTGCCCGGAAAAGGAGTCGGGCTTTCAGGAGATTGCTATCCTGATATAAGCATAGGGACAATTCCCCATCTCTACATCTACAACTCTGACAACCCTCCGGAAGGTACAATTGCCAAACGCCGGAGCCTTGCTTGTTTGATAGACCATATGCAGACTGTCATGACCTCAGGAGGGCTTTATGAAAACCTTGCAGAACTTGACAGGCTGCTTGGGGAATACGAACAGGCGAAACATGATAAGGGAAGAGAGCACGCCCTGAAGCACCTGATCCTTGATGAGATCAAAAAATCGAATCTGAATTCCGAGATAAAAGCCGATGACCAGACTCCCTTTGAAGAGGTAGTAAGAAAAGCGCATGAAGCTCTTGGGAAGATAAGGAACACCCAGATCCAAAGCGGGATGCATATCTTCGGACAAATGCCTGAAGGCGAGAAAAAAGTTGAATTCATAAACTCGATTTTAAGGTATGATGACCAGGGAAGTGTGGGAAACAAAGTCTCGATTAGAAGGTTGATTGCAGAACTTCTGGAACTTAACCTTGATGAACTGATCTCTGACCAGAGCCGGATTTCCGAAGACGGAAAATCAAATGGACAGTTGCTTGAAGAGATAGATTCACTCTCTAAAGACCTTATAAGAACATTTATAAATAACCCGGAAAAAGAGCCAGCCCGGATAATCAAAGAGATTTTTGAAGGAAAAAGCTTTGAAAAACAGAATATCAAAGGAAAAAGCTTTGAAGAGCAGAGTGTCAACAAAGAGATAAATAATCCTGAAATAGAGCCAAACAGGATAATTGAAGAGATTTTTGAAGGAAAAGGTTTTAAAGAGCAGAAAATTAAAGGAAAAAGTTTTGAAGAGCAGGAAATTAAAGATCTGAGTATAAATCCCGTACTTCTTGAGGATGCCGTTTCGATCTGCAATAGAATCCTTGACCTTGAATCAAGAATAGATGATTCCCTTGAAATTGAAGCCCTTTTGCACGGTTTTAATGGAGGATACATCCCTGCAGGTCCTTCAGGTCTCATCATGCGTGGAAGAGATGATGTACTGCCAACAGGCAGGAATTTTTATTCACTTGACCCAAAAAGAATTCCTACAAAAGCTGCCTGGAGGGTAGGACAGCAACTCTCAGGGGTCCTGATTAATAAGCACATTGAAGACGAAGGTCGGTATCCTGAGAATGTGGGATTTTACTGGATGGCAAACGATGTAATGTGGGCTGATGGAGAGGGAATGGCCCAGATAATGAGCCTTATCGGGGTTGAACCAGTCTGGCTAAACAATGGACAACTGAAAGGGTTCTCCGTGATCCCCCTTAAAGAATTAGGCAGGCCCAGAATTGACGTTACGGTCCGAGTTTCCGGAATTCTGCGGGACAATTTCCCAAACTGTCTTGAAGTTATAGACGAAGCAATCCAGGCTGTGGCTTCTCTTGATGAACCTGGAGAGATGAATTATCTAAGAAAACATAGCCTTCAGATGATTGAAGAAGGAGCGGATTCCAGAGATGCTACTTTAAGGATCTTTTCTAGCAAACCCGGGACTTATTCGGCAGGAGTTCAGCTTGCAGTCTATGCAAGTGCCTGGAAAGACGAAAAAGACCTGGCAGACATCTTCCTTTACTGGAATGGGTATGCTTATGGAAAGGATGTAAAAGGCAAGGAAGCTCACACTCAGCTTGCGTCAAGCCTTAAGACTGTAGATGCCACCTTTAATAAAGTTGTAAGCGACGAGTACGACCTATTAGGATGTTGCTGTTACTTTGGGGTCCACGGAGGCTTTACAGCTGCAGCCAAGCAGGCTTCCGGAAGAGATGTAAAAGTTTACTTTGGCGATACTCGAGAACCTCAGCACGTTGAAATCCGGGACATGGCTGACGAAATGCGAAGGGTCGTAAGAGCCAAGCTCTTAAATCCAAAATGGATTGAAGGCATGAAACAGCACGGATATAAAGGTGCGCAGGACATTTCTAAAAGAGTGGGAAGAGTCTATGGATGGGAAGCCTCCACCCAGAAAGTGGACGACTGGATTTTTGATGATATCACAAAGGCCTTCGTGCTTGATGAAGAAATGCGCCGCTTTTTTGAAGAGAATAATCCCTATGCCCTTGAGGAAATGTCCAGGCGGCTCCTTGAAGCACAGTCAAGAGGACTCTGGGAGCCTGACCCCGAGCTTCTTGAAGAATTAAAAAAATCCTATCTTGAGATCGAGAGCTGGATGGAAGAACTGGCAGGAGAAGGAGAATTTCAGGGTGGAGCTGTTGATATAATTAGTTCTGAAGACGTCCCTGACTGGGATGCAAAAATGAAGGAAATTCGAAAAATCCTCAAATAAGAAAAAAGGTAGTGGAATGAAAAAAATAGGTTTTCTCCTCCTTGTACTTGTGTTAATCATACAGCCCGTAGCTGCACAGGTTCAGCAGGAGGATTTCAAACCTGAAGATATGACCACATTCACAATTCAGGTTCCTCACGGGGTAGAAGGAAATGGTCTTGCAGTTAGAAACAGTACGCTCTCTGCATATATTTTCTTTGAAAGCTATTATGACGGCAATATGAATGTGACGGTGGAACTCGACTTACCGAAAGGTTTTGTGCTTCACGAGCCCTCGGCTAATTCATTTACACTTCAGACCGAGTATGATGACTGGTACAGGCTTGTTGACTTTTATATACCTGCAGATACCCCCTTTGGGGTTTACAACATAACTGCAAAAGCAGTTGTTGATGTTGAAGGAACAAAACATACTATTGTGCGTACAACCCAGCTTAAAGTTGCTTCAAAAGAAGAAGTCGCAAATGCTGTCTCAGTATCCCAACTCATAGTACCGTCAGACGAAGACGGATATGGAGATCCCAGCCATCCATCCAATACCCTTGTTGTCCAGGAAACATCCCCTGCACTCAAAAAGCTGCTACAGGTTACAGACCTGAAGATAGAGAAAAAAGAACTCACTTCAACTTACATGGGGATAGAGCTTACCAATACCGGAAATAGTACAATTCATGTAATAGTCACATATGACATTCTTGACATAAAAACCGGTGAACCTGTAAAAGCGTTTAAGCCCGATATTATGGGAATGAAAGCGGACACCTTGTGTTATGCCACCGTAACCCTTTCTCCAGGATCAAGTTCACTGATAAGCCTTCCTATATATATATCTCCAGATGCAATGGGGGGAGACTACCTTCTAAAAGTTAAAGTAAAACTCACAGGTACCGACTGGATTGCAGTAACAAAAGATCAAAAAATTACTTCAATCTCAAGGCGATGGGGACCTATAATAACTACGTTTGCCGCCTCTTTACTAGGAATTACTGCTCTGGGCTTTTTTTTCTCAAGACCCAGGAAGATTATGGACAGGTTTAAAACCCGCAATCTTGTGTTAATTGCCCTTTTCGGCACGGTTTCTTTTGCAGCGATAAGCCTGCCTATGACCATCCTGTGGGACTTATCCCATGCAATCTTCGGACCATTCAGTTTCCTGTTCACAGGACTCTTCAATGAGATTCTTCTTTACATGCTCATTGCATCTCTTGTAGTCCTGATTCCAAAACCGGGAGTAATAAGCCTTTTTATGATGGTCAGGTTTCTACTTGGAGGTTTCATAACAGGAAGTTTCACACCTATAACTTTTATAACACTGTCAATCAACGCGATAATCCTGGAATTTTTGTTGTATGTTGCAGGTGTAACCGGTAAAAATCCAGCTCCAGATAACAGGTTGAAAATGGGAATTATTTGCGGATTTTCAGACGTGATCAGCGGATATGTTTCCTTCAGTGTCTGGATGGTCCTCTACAGACTTTTCTACAGCAACTGGTACATAGCTGTAAATCTACTGATCGATGGGTTCCTCTACACCTTCATAGGAACCTGGTTCGGAATAAGCCTTGGAAATAGACTAAAGAAGGTGGTAGAGTGACACTAACCGTGGTCAGGTTTTCATTTAGAAAGAATTGCGACATTACTCAGGGTTTTCGCTCAAGCCTTTTCTCAAAAGGCTTGTGGTCAGGCTTTCATTTGGAAAGGATTGCGACATTAATCAGGGTTTTCGCTCAAGCCCAACAGTTGCGCCGGTTGATCACGCCGCCGTAAAGGTTTTTCGATCAAACCTTTTCTCAAAAGGTTTGCGGGCAAGTTTTCATTTGGAAAGGTTGTGGTACAATGATAGAAATCAAAGACCTATGGTACACATATCCAGGAAGATCGGAACCGACTTTAAAGGGAGTTAACCTTAGAGTCGAAAAAGGAGAATTTGTTCTCCTCACAGGACCTACTGGATGTGGAAAAAGTACTTTATTAAAAACATTAAACGGAATCATCCCTCATGAATCTGGAGGAATATTATCAGGAAGTGTGAAAGTCAAAGGGATGGAAACCACTGATTCAAACCAGATGGAAATTTCGAAAGAAGTAGGCCTTGTGTTTCAGAATCCAGATGACCAGATATTTTCTACAATAGTTGAGGACGAAGTAGCTTTTGGGCCTGAAAACCTCTGCTTTGAGCAAAAAGAAATTGATAAAAAGGTAACAGAAGCCCTGCAAATTGTAGGGATGTCCGATCTCAGACTGAACTCGACAAATTCACTTTCCGGTGGACAGAAACAGAGGATCTGCATTGCAAGTATGCTTGCAATGGAGCCTGAAATCCTTGCCATGGATGAACCTGTAAGCCAGATGGACCCCATGGGCACGCACGAAGTCCTGAATACAGTAAGGGAACTCAACAGAAAACTGAAAACAACTATTCTGCTGGTGGAACACAGACTACATGAGCTTGCACCATTTGTAGACAGAGTTGTTATAATGGACAATGGAAAAATAGTCTTTGATCAGCCCGCTTCAAAAGCTTTTGATAATCTTGAGATATTTTACAGGCTAGGGCTTCGAATTCCTGAACCAGTCGAGCTCTGCCATAGCCTTGGAATTAAAGCCAGCCCTTTGAGTGTCAGCGGAGCTCTTGCTGTACTAGACAGAGAAATTAAAGAAAATAATAGAATTCCTCAACTTCTTCTGAATCCGGATAAAAATCCTGTAACCAAGACCAGTTCAAGGAACGCTTCCATTGAAAATAATGCTCATGGAAATAATGATTCTGAAAAAAATACTCATGGGAATAATGATTCTGAAAACAATGCTCATGGAAATAATGCTTATAGAAATAATGATTCTGAAAACAATGATTCAATTATTTCCATTCAGGACCTATGGTCAGGATATGAGAAAAACAAGATGGTATTGAAAGGAATAAATCTGGAAATCCGTAAAGGTGAGAGGGTTGCGATTATGGGCACGAACGGCTCGGGTAAGTCAACCCTGCTTTTACACCTTGCTGCCATTCTCAAACCAGATAAAGGAAATGTAAAGGTTTTTGAGGAAGACACAAGATCCAAGAATCCATACTCCTTTGCAGGTAAAGTCGGATTTGTATTCCAGAACCCTGACCTAATGCTCTTCTGTGATTCAGCTGAGGAAGAAGTAAGGTTTGGACCTGTTCAATTAAAATACAGCAATATTGAGGAAAGAGTAAGAAACTCTCTTGAAGCCATGTCAATTCTGCCTCTCAGGCATGACCTCCCTCAAGCTCTGAGCAGAGGGCAAAGACTCAGGACAGCCGTCGCTTCGGTACTTTCCATAAATCCAGAACTTATTCTTCTCGATGAACCCACAACAGGGCAAGATAAAGTGAATATAGAACAGATGATGGATTTTTTCAAAAATAATAATTCGACACTGATTTTCTGCACACACGATATTGAGGTAGCCATGTCCTATGCCACAAGAATTCTGGTAATGAATGATGGGCAGATCATAGCGGACGGAAAGGGAAAAGAGGTTATAAAAGATAATGAAACCCTCAAAAAATCCTCACTTACCCAGCCTCCGGTTGTTGAGATCGCAAATCATCTGGGAATCAATGCCTTTTCAGTTAAAGAACTTGTGAAAACGCTGACTTCCAGAAGTGTTGAAGGGATAAACTCCGGAAGTGTTGAAGGGATAAACTCCGGAAATGTTGAAGAGATAAACTCCAGAAGTATTGAGGGGATAAAATGTTAAGGGGATATTCCGGATGATAGGTGCAAGATCAATTGCAGAACCAACAATTAAAGATACAGTTATTCACAGAATGGACCCAAGAGCTAAGATCCTTATCCTGATTTCCACTGTTTTTGTCGCTGTGTCCCTGGATAACCAGAAAACGATGTTTTTGTTATTTCTGATCATACTCTCAGGATTCGTAATTGCAAAAATGCCGGCAATAAAGATCAAGACCCTGGTGATATTGCTTGTACTTTTGATCTGGGGAACTATTTACTCACAGGCTCTCTTTTATTCTCAACTTCCGAGAACTGTGATTTTTACTATAATCCGTCCCGATTTTCCGGTTTTGGGATGGTTGACAGGCGGCGGTCTGTTCGTATATGAGGAAGGACTTCATCACGGCGCAGTTCAGGGCCTTAGATCGGCTTCAATCCTTTCTCTTGGACTGTTAATGTGCTGGACCACTGACTCAAGGGATATGTTAAACGGTCTGGTAGGACTCAAGGTACCTTATAGCGTAGCTTTTATGGTAATCACAGCAGTAAGATTTCTGCCAATAATAATCACTGAAGTAGCTACCGTGATAACAGTCCAGCGGCTCAGGGGATTTAATCCGAAAAAATTTGGGTCAGGAATCATAAAAACATTACTCAATATATTAACCCCGACTCTCGCAAACTGTGTAAGGAGAACAGGAACCCTTGCAGTTTCAATTCAGAGTAGGGCTTTTCGGGCAAATCCCGATAGGACATCTCTCAAAAAACTGGAGTTTTCAAACATTGACAAAGTAATGATTACAGTTTTTGTTTTTGCAGCCATAAGTATTGTTGTCATAAAACTTCTTTACAATATGTATACAAGTGGAATTTATTATACTTCAAGTTTAAGACCTGTTTATGCAATTGCAGGGGGATACCTTTGATAGAAATAAGAAAATTATCCAGATACTTTGGAAACCTGCTTGCTGTTGACAATCTTGACCTTGATGTTGGAAATGAGATCTTTGGCCTTCTTGGCCCTAATGGAGCAGGCAAAAGTACGACAGTTATGATGCTTACAACTCTACTAAAACCCAGCAGTGGGACTGCAAAAGTCTGTGGATATGATATAGTAAAAGAATCCAAAAAAGTAAGGTCAAAGATAAGCTATGTACCCCAGGATATGGCAGTTGACCGAAAACTCACAGGTAGGGAAAATGTACTGCTTTATGCGAAACTCTATGGCATCCCTAATAGGGAGTCAAAGGTAGATGAAGTGATTGAAATGATGGGGCTTTCAGATCGTGCCGGTGACCTTGTAGCAACATACTCCGGAGGAATGAGAAGGCGCCTTGAACTTGCTCAGGCGCTTGTGCACGAACCTGAGGTTCTGTTTCTGGATGAACCGACCCTTGGACTGGATGTGAGTGGCAGAAAGAAGATATGGGAGCATATCAGGATGCTCAAGGCCGAAGGGATGACCATCTTCATGACTACGCACTACCTCGAAGAGGCAGAAAAATACTGCAATAGGGTTGCTATTATCGATAAAGGACGAATTGCAGTTATCGGCTCTCCTGAAAACCTTACACACTCCATAGGGGAACACGCCTCCCTTAATGACGTTTTCCTTGAAAACGTTAAAACTCCTGAAGAGCAGGAAGGATTTAATTCAACCCAGTTCAGAAACCTTCTGAGGCGAAGATGATGAAAGCAGTATACTACTATTTTGAGAGGGATCTTGTAAAATGGCTAAGGGGAAGGGTTACCGTTATTTCCTCACTCGTAATGCCTGCAGCCTGGCTGGTATTTGTAGGGCTGGCTTTGCCAACAAAGTTTACGGATAATTACCTCGAATATATAACCCCTGGAATTCTTGTCATGACTATGCTTTTTTCTTCCCTGCAAGGAGGATCTCTTATGATTTTTGATAAGATACTTGGTTTTTTGAATAAGTTCCTTGCCATGCCCTCGCCACGAGAAAGCATGCTTTATGGAAAAATCCTATTTATCAGCGTAAGAGGCTTGATGCAGGCGACTGTGATACTCATAATAGCTACTCTTCTTGGAGTAAGGATATTGAACCCTGTGCAGTTAATATTAATATATTTCACACTGTTTTTGTTTTCAGTATTTTTTTCTGCTCTCTCAACTATGATAGGAATGCACTTAAGCGACCATGACAGCTATGCGGCTGTTAATAGCATGATCAGCATGCCTTTGTTCTTCACCAGCAGTGCACTCATGCCCTATGACGTCATGCCTGCATGGTTGAGGTTTCTGGCCAGACTCAATCCTGTAAGTTATGCAATAGACAGCACAAGAACTCTGTTTGAAGGAGGAATGCCTGTTCATGGACTCATAAGCCTGGCCATAGGAGCCGGAATTATGGTACTTCTTGGGACTTATCAGTTCAGGAAGGCATTTGTGTGAAAAAGAAAAGAAGAGTAAAGTAGAGAAGAGGAGTGAAGTAAAAAGGCAAAAAAGGAATTTAATAAACGTAGGAATAAATAAAAACTGGAAAAAAGAAGAAAAAAAATCAGACAAACAAAAAGAAGAAAAAAATCAGATAAGAAAAAAAATAGAAAAAAATGAGCCGACAAGAAAAGACAAAAAATCGAAATCCAAACCTTTTAGGTTCAGACCCGCTTAATGTTCATATTTATTGCAACTTCTGCAATGTCAGCGCTGTATTCCGAGACCCTCCTCAGGCTCTCCAAGATCATGCTGAGTTCAATATTATCTGAACCTTCACAATCCTGTGGCTCCAGAGAAAATCCGAACTGAGACACTTTCTTTGCCTCTACGACGATTTTGTTAATAGCCTGCGGGTCTTCTTCGGCCATGGAGTCTATTGAGCTTTCAAAAACTTTACAGGAGAGGTCAGCCATCTTGAAGATGGAGTCATCAGCGCTAATTCCGGAATCCATTTTCAGGACACTTTTTGCTATCTTTACAGCGTGATCTCCTACGCGTTCAATACTTTTCGTAATAAGTCTGTATCCCAGGCATTCTCTTGGATGCCGAATTCCAATCTTTTCAGAGAGCTCGATATCTTCAATTGAAGCCTTGAGCTGGCGGACGGCAAGAAGATAAAAGCGATCCACATCGTCATCTCTCTGAACGACATCTTCAGCAATCTCAACATTATGGTCCCTTAGAGCAGTCATGGAGTCCTCAAGCATGGAAAGTACAAGTCCATACATGTTTCTAATTACCCTGGTAAGTGGAAGATCATTGTAGTTCAGAAGACACTGGAAGACCAGCTCATTCCGAGATTCTTCAATAAGTTCAAGCCCTATGAGCTTTTGACGCACGGAATCTTTGATGAACTTGCGGTCATGGGCACTAAAGCCTTTTTTGGTAGTCAGTCTGATAACATCATAGCCCACAAGATAATGAGAAATAAGAATCCTGAGATTATTTTCTGCACTGTCAGAGTGAATATAATCGATCGTTGCATTGAGGGTAGAGTGTTCCTTTGAAACTGCACTGGAAGAAACAAGCAGAGTTTTATTAGGCATGGGTGTGAGCGTAAGAGTGTCACCGGCCTCAAGTCCTATATCCCGAACCCATTTTATGGGGAGGGATACAATATAAGTAGAATTTCCGGTAAACTGAACTTTTCTTTTATCCTTTGTGATAAACAAGCCCCCTAGGGAATTCTAATAATTATTAAAGGAACTATATAGAGGAAAGTGATATATAAAGGTATCTTAAAAATAGAACACTAAAAAGAGAAATAAAATATAGTAGCTATGTCTAATTATGGTATATAGGATCAATTACCAAATTATAGAGAAACATAGAGTTATGATAAAAATCCGATATAAAAGCATATAAAACTAGTTTTCTGAAAGGTACTTTTCCCGTAAAACTTTTTTTTGCAACAAGTACAAGATAATTCTGTAAATACTATACTAATCACATTCAAGTAACGATAAATCCAATTAACAAGAGCATAGAATGGTGAAGAAGAAGAGAAGGATGAAAAATAAAGAAAAACGTTAACGAGAGATCAGGAAAGCAAAGAGGACAAAAAAATAGAGAGAACCAATTAACAAGAAATTGGTCTCAAGTACAAAAGAATCATTTTTTTATACAACAGGTCCCCCAGTCTCTATCCTGTTCATGTAACTCCTTTTGAACTCAATGTATTGTTGAGCCATGTCTTCTGCTTTCTCCGGACTCAAGATATTCCGGGCCTTTTCAAAAACTATACTTTCCTCTTCTGCAATATGAAGGTCTATGATTTGTTTCAGTTCAGTGAGTTTAGGAGCCCATTCTTCATCTCTTTCTTCCATACCTTCTATTTCGAAAATCAGAGTTTTTGCCTCATTGTGTTCTTTATGAGCTTGACTCATAAGCTCACGTAGTTCTTCTACCTCTTCAAGTACCGGATAGAAGATTCTTTCTTCTCCCATCATATGAGGGTCAGCTTTAAGCTTTACTTTAAAAAAACTTACCCTTGATCCGTCCTGCAATGCTTGCCGGAGAAGTTCAGACATCTGCTCATGCTCTTCTTTAAGGACATCATAAATGGTTTCCATAATTTCCCCCTGGTGTCACGTCAATTCTCAAGGATAAAATAATTCTGAATTATTTTAACTAATAATATACAACGCTTTAATGCTGACGCAACACTAGTTTAATATAAAGGAGGATGTATTTAAAAAGAACGTATATTTTATCCCAAAATAATTTCACTTTTCAAATTGTTATTGCAATTATAAGTAGCGAACATGAATTATTGAAAAACATAAATTGAAAAACATATGCATAAGACTCTTTCTACATTTTCCCCGAGCCTATCCCATAACTCAAAACTGCTTCTCCAAATATGGAATTAAGAATAATCAATGGTTTCTGATTACGGAAAATAGTTCTGAAATTCTTATCAATTTTGAGTATAAAACTGGTTTTGGGATGAACTCCATTTTTGCTATAATATTATTGGAATTGGGAAACGTCTGTTAAAATTTCCTGCAAAACACAATATTTTGAGGAAAAAGTATCGCATTTATTTATTCTTTTGTTCGTTTCTGATTGCGTTTCTCGGAAAACATCAATTAGAAAAAAAGGATATTTTGAATTGCAGGAAGTAAGAGCTGAAACTTCCTGCAAATCTGAAAAATACTTAAAGTCTGTTCGCAAACCTAAACTATATTTTTTCAATAAATAATGCACGTAAGCAACGATTCAGAAGTCTATTTCTTTTAATACTTTAGCATTCCTATATTAATCAATGAGCTTATCCCAAAAGCCATTAAGTTCTTAATCATCAAGAATTTTCAGGATTGTTTTCATGATCAGAAACTTGATTGATTATTCGGAATACAGAATTCAGAGAAGCAATTTTGAGTTTTGGGATCAGCTCAATGAGAACAGTAGGTACAAACAATCAAGACTCCTTTGAGAATAACGTAGATTGTACTCAATTTTGTGCCTCGAGTACATTACTCCAAATTGATTATTGGTAGAGCTCCGAAGATTAAGGCAAATTTCCAGATATCAGTTATTCTCCTTCTTTATTTATAGAAGGAAGAGAAATAGCCTGATCTCTTTTTTTTCTAATTTTCTCAAAGAGCTGTTTTAAGGTGTCTTCGTTGCTCTTTGTAAACTTAAAAGGCGAGCTTGTAAAAGGTTCGAAGTGAACTGGCACATCGTCGAGCCTGTAGAAGGTACCGTCGCATTCCATAGCATCAATGACTCCAGGAAGTACAATCCCCGAAGCAGATACTGTCGGGCATGGAGCGATGTCCAGGCAAATCATTGGAATTTTTGCAAGGTAAGCCGCACAATCTGCAGGGATATGAGATACAAGATCAGCACACATAACGAAAGCTGCGTCAACATCTTTTTCTCGAAGCACGTCCACGGTTGTGAATTCTCCAGGGTTATAACGTGGGTGCCCACGCATGAAGTCAATCCCAAAGGGATAGCCATACATGTAGGCAGCTACCTGGTTAAAGCCTGCCACGTTGCAGTGACCGCGGAGAGCTCCAAGGGTGAACTTGGCGTAGTTGTTCAGTTCCTTTACGAGGTTCATGGCAATCTCGGAGTTCCTGTACTTTCCCATTGAAGAAGCAAGCCCGAGACCTACTGAAATAGCCCCAAAGGTGCAGTTCTTCATCAGATCGAGCATATCTTCCATAACAGGGATTGGAACTCCAGTAATCTCTTCTACTGAAGGATGAGGAGTTTTTCCGTGAAGCAAGGTTAGAAGTGCACTTATCAGTTCAAAATCCGAGTCAGGTTTGAGCTGAACATGCAGATCAGAAGCTTCAGTGGTTGGGGTTTTTCTTGGGTCTACAGTGATAATTGTCCTGTCAAAACGTCCGCGTTTTGTCCAGTAACCTCTCGGAAAAACTGCGTACCTTGACATCTGTCTCGGCATGGATTCAAGAGGATTGGTTCCCCAGTAGACTATTAGGTCTCCCCTGTTTTTTTTCTGCCCTTCGGTTGCACCGACTTTCCCGGCTTCCTGGATTCCCATAGCTGTTGGCCCGTGGCAGACAGTAGAATTGGAATCAACAATCGCACCAAGGTATTCTCCGATCTTGAGCCCAATTTCATGTGCTTCACATGAGGTTTCACTGCCCATGAACAGCAGTGGACGCTTTGCCGAAACAAGAATATCGGCAGCTTTCTCAAGAGCTTCATCCCAGGCAGCAGGTGTCAGTTTTCCCCTAACTTTTATAAGAGGCTGCATAATCCTGTGGGAACTTACAATTTCCTGAAATTTGGCATTTCCCATCTTACATGCATTTTTTACTTCAATTTTTCCGTCTCCGAATTCGACCTGGATGTCGTCACAGGCTGCTCCACAGACCGGACAGATTATATTTTTGAAAATCATGCTCACCGCTCCGATATAAATTTTTAACACTACATCTTCGGCACTGAGAACCTCTTCATCTAGGCTCAATCGTTACTGGAACGCCCTTATGCGGGGAGACCCTGTAGAAAGAGTATCAGTTCCCCTCTGTAAACGCAGCCCACATGATCTCCGGCATTGCCTTTTATGTTCAAGAGTACATGTCATTTCCATACCTGCCCAGGAATCCGCGTCTCCGCAAACGACGATGATCTCTCTTCCTTTCATCCCGGTGCCTACGTGCATTCCAGCAGAACCTTCAATTTCGATTTTTCCTGCGCTCATGCTTTCATCGATTCTTTTGATCCTCACTACGCCACCTTTTATGCGGATCAGAGTCTCAGCTTCAGAACTACCACCATTACCTATCACTTCAAAAACTCAGAGAGAATAGGTTTTGGCCCCTGCCAGACAGACAGTTTTCCGATTTCTTCGGCACTTTTGCCTGCAAAAGAATCAAGAGTTATAACATCGGCTCCCAGCTTAATGTCAATCGCTTTTTTAGGAATAAGTATTACTTCTGCCATTTCTCCAGCATTTTCGCCAGTAAATGAGCCAGGCTTTATAACTGCCTCAAGTTTACCCTCAATTTCATTTTTATAAATAAGAACTCCCTCTGTCATTCCCTCACCTCACAACGTTAATCTTTATGGGAGTAGGGTTTTCCAGATACTTCTCTGGAGTCGGATAGTGGCAAAACCTACAGTACCTGAACCATTCCTTCACGTCGGACAACATCTCCTTTTCCCGCTCGTCTTCTACATCTACTTTGGAATAATACGTCCTCTTTCCAGTCAAAGAAACAACTTCACCGTTCACAACCACGATTTCGCCGTCTTTTCGCTGTCTTTTACAGTGTATTCTGCCTTCCTGAAGGTTCGGAGAAGAAACTCGTAGTTGTTTACTTCAAGCTGCTGTGGATTTATGTTAAGACTGTAACATCTCCATCAGCGTCCACTCCAAGAGAACCTTTTCTGTGAACCATGCCAATTGTTTGGGCAGGGTTGGCTCTGGTCAGGATCGCAAGGTCATAGAGGATAAGTTCACGATTTATGCCCCGAGTGCACTTCTGTCATTTAGCTCATTTGTGGCATTCACTGAATATCTGTTTCCTGAACGCCTCGGACATGATCCAGGTCATAAGTTTCTTTCTCTAATTGAGAGTTTTTATGCAATGCATACACCCCACAGGTCAAACGCTCTTATTTTTGAGCACGAACATCAGAGAAGAAGATACTGTGCATATAATTATAATAAATATAATATATAATTGTATTTAAACAATGTTTATTCTCAATACATGTTGTCCGTGAGCTGCAGAAAACAGTATCAAAAGAAATTAAAAAACGAAATAATTTTGGGATAAAACACAAAAATAGCATGTAAAATATGTGAGAGTTTAAAATTAATTGCCTAGGGCATATACCTGAATGAGAAATTAAGACAAAATTAGGGCAAAATAGTTAAAAATACATCAAATAAAAATAAAGTGCCCGGAGCGTGACTCGAACACGCGACCTCCAGATATCTCAGGAGATTAAAGACGCCTCATATAATTGTCCCTATGAGTCTGGCGCCCCAACCATCTAGGCTATCCGGGCTTGCAACACACAAATGTACAAAGATATATTAAAGGCTAACGATCGGAATGCCGAAAAACTGGAGTTTTTCGTAAAGATTTATATAAAGAAGTGGTCTGAGCGTGGGAAGATCTTGACAGAATAGCACTGCCAGGAATCGACAGGGAACTGGACTTCTACGAACTAGCCGCGACGGATCATAAGAGTCCGTTCAAGGATATACAAGAGTGGTACTGTCATCATTAAGGTGAGATATCCGGTGATCTCCTGTTATCCGATCAAGAAGAAGAGGTGAGATATCCAGTGGTCTCCTGTTATCCGATCAAGAAGAAGGAACAAAAGAGGTTGAAGGAGTTTTCCACCGAAAGTCAATTGTCGATATTAACGTCGGTGGAAAAGGAATACTGCTTGTAAAATAAAACTTTGAATTATCCAATTAGCTGATTACATGACCTCATTTGCTTTGATTAGTTACACATCAAATAAAAGATAAGAGATGTAGGAAAATCGCTAAAATCGGTTAAGAAATAAACTGAAAAAAGAATTAAAAGGAAAAAAGGATAAAAAGGTTTTACTGTTTTGAAAATGTCAGTATCCTGTGGCTTCTGCAAGCTGTTTGACCAGAGAGTTATCAGCAGTATTTCCGGTAACCACAAATACATTGTTTCCGTTGCTCCAGATATAGGTATATCTGGGAACCTCGGTCCCTCCGGCTGTAACGTAGTCTGCAATTCTCACAGCTGAATGCTCATTAAATGACTCTTCGACAAAACGTGAGCCTTCCGTCAATGGCTTGAATGAAGATTTGTATGCATCTATTAGATTAGTTGTAGCCTCAGAATTCTCAAGCTCGATTACATCCATGTAGAAGTCAGACTCGTTGTATTTGTACATTCCTTCGGACCCTCCGACGACTTCTGAAACGTTCTCTGCATTGTAATCGATTTTGATATCAGCTGCATTAAGAGGGAAAGACCCAACATATTCGAAACCTGAAGGAAGGTTTTCAAGTTTGCTAATGTCAGTCGCATTTTCAGCGGAATTTGTATTTGTACTTGATCTCGAGTTACTCGAATCTGTTCCACTAACCGAGGGCTTGTTAAGCTCGCTAGTGTTAGCTGCACTTTCAGCAGGATTTACATTCGCTTCCAGGCTACTTGACTCTGTTACATTAACTGCGGACTCATTAAGCTCGCTAACGTTAGCCGTACTTTCGGCAGGATTTGCATTTTCTCCCGAGTTATTGGGCTCTGTTCCATTGACTGCGGATTTATTGTCGCCAACACAGCCTGAAAATGCGACCATTAAAACCACAAGTGCAGATATTAAAGCCACCATTTTTTTCATAAGCTTCACCTAAAATCTGTATAATCCTGGAAATAACCATCAGTTTAAAACCGGGATTTCAAAGTAAAAAGATCGCTTGAATTAAGAAATATGTAGATAAAAAGTTATCTGCAAAAGGAACTTAAAAAAGAATTAAAAAAGAAGGGTTAGAAACCCTTCAATCAGAAATTTTAGTTGTTCCTCCTGACGAGGTAGACAACTCCAAGGAGTCCAGCAAGTCCAAGAACAACTCCAAATCCTGGAGAGCCGTTTGATTCATCGGGCTCAGTTTCGTTGTCGGTTGGTTCTTCTGGAGTAGTAGTCGGTTCTTCCGGAGTATCGGTTTCATTCAAATCCGGAGTCTCGCTGCTGGTATTATCAGGCATGGTTTCGTTGTCACTAACGGTTTCGTTGCCACTTTCATCAGGTTTTGTGATGCTAGTGGTTTCGTTACCGACAATTCTCTCGATGGCTGGGTAGTACCTGAGTTCGGATGTTGGAGTGTCAGCGACCTTGAAGTACATGCCCTCACCAATATCCTCATCGGAGTCTCTGGTCAGAGTAAAGGTATCTTCATTGCTGATCTTGAGAGTGTCTCCCTGTATGGAAACATCGTCGAGGTCACCGAATTCATCGTCAGATTCGATGGTCATGGCATTTGCATAGTCAATGAGCCAGATACCTTCAATCTGAGCAATGCTGTCGACTGCACCCTGGAAGACCTGGTTGACATGGACCTTCAGGACAACAACATCGTCTTCATCCTCGATGTCATCAAGTTCAACATCCCAGGTATTGTCTGAATTGGAGCCAACTTCGATGATTTCATCATCTACGTATTCTCCATCCTTATCGAATTCAAGCCAGACTTTCTCACCGTCAACATCGACCTGCTTGGCCTGGATAGAGTAGCCTTCACCAAGGTCAAAGGTTTCACCGGTTCTGAGTGTGATCTTGTCATCGCTGTCAAGAACAAGCTTGGCGAGTTTGTCAGCACTGTTGGCCTTCAGTGGGATGTATTCCTCTGCAAAGAAGCCAATAATTGGATACTGGTCCCAGCCTGCATCTTCATTTTCGTAATCGTAGTCAACTTTCTTAATGGAAGTTGTGTAGACGAGGCCACCTTCTCCAATTACATTTCCGTTAAGTTCAGAAACACTGAGGCTTTCTGTTTCAACATTGTCATCAAGGTCGTAGTAGAAGCCTGCAAAGTTGCTTGCGTCCCAGCTAGCTTCTCCGGAGGCAACACTACCTCTTACTTCATAGGTTCCAGGATCAGTGAATTCTTTTGCGAGATAGAATCTGAGCACATTGCTTGAAGTGTCAGCGACCTTGAAAGACAGACCTTCAGCGAGTTCATTTGTGGAGTCTCTGGTCAGAGTGAAGGTGTCTTCATTGGTAATGTTAAGAGTGTCACCGTTAATGGAAACATCATCAAGGTCACCGAATTCATCGTCAGATTCGATGGTCATGGCATTTGCGTAGTCAATGAGCCAGATACCTTCAATCTGAGCAATGCTGTCGACTGCACCCTGGAAGACCTGGTTGACATGGACTCTCATGACAGTAACATCGTCTTCATCCTGGATGTCATCAAGTTCGACGTCCCAGGTGCTGTCATCGGCTCCGACTTCGATGATTTCATCATCTACGTATTCTCCGTCCCTATCGAATTCAAGCCAGACTTTCTCACCGTCAACATCGACCTGCTTGGCCTGGAGAGTGTAGCCCTGTCCGATGTCAAGGGTTTCGCCAGTTCTGAGTGTGATCTTGTCATCGCTATCAATAACAAGCTTGGCGAGTTTGTCAGCACTGTTAGACTTCAGCGGGATGTATTTCTCTGCGAAGAAACCAAGCAAGCTGTAGTTGTCCCAGCCAAGGCTTGGCTTATAATATTCGTAGTCAACCTTCTGGATCTTAGTAGAATATACAATTCCGCCCTCTCCAATTACGTTGCCACTGTTTCCACTGACATCTTTAATGGAAAGAGTTTCAGTTGTAACATTATCATCAATATCGTAGTAGAATGCTGCGAATTGAGTAGCATCGATTGTAATACCATCGCCGACAATCTCGACGATATTAGAGCCGTTAAACACTGGACCGCGGATCTCAACTGAGTCTGCTGCACTTGCGGCGGATGCAAATACAGTCAGAAGCATGAGAGCAGCCAGTGTCACTGCTGCGAATCTCTTCATTTATTGTTCCTCCATGTTTATTAAGATATGTCGTATGTAAGAAGAAGTGTCGGGATCAACACTTTAAGGGTTTCACCATTCTTCACCAAATCAGACTTTTATATTTCGTCTATTGCCGAAGAGGATTTCATTCCCTCCTTATCCCTCTAAATTGGATTACAAGTGTTCTATAAAATAATTGCCTTATTAAATCTTTTGTGGTCTATTTTAGGGAAATTAAACAGGAAAAGCGCAAAACAACGATACAAATGACGGTAAATGTCGAAAGAACTAAAGCAGTTTATTCGTCATGAGTTAAATTAAAGGATAAATTCGAAATACTTATAAAAGACTATGAAAATGGATGGTATAATTATATAGCTTTAGACCAAACAATTTTATGCTAATTTTAAAATACCATTTATAGAACTAATCCCAAAACTCAGAATAATGTCGTCAAATCTCTTATTTTGAATAGTCTAAGAATCTTTCAATTATAAAATTAGTTATGAAACTCTTATTGATATGCAAATAAGATTTAGATCTGGGATGATTTCTATAATTTTCAATAACATTACATTTGGGATAAACTCAACTGTGTAAGTCCTAGTATATAGTGCGTTTTTACTCAAATGTGTTAAAATATAATACGGATCAGTCAGTGTATTGGAAATTGTTTCTTTAGATCTAACTGTTAAAATATAATACGGGCCAGTCAGTGTATTGGAAGTTGTTTCTTTAGATTTAACTGTTAGAATATATAGAGATGTATGATTATTTTTATTATAATGTTGCGTCATTCATATTGTATATTATATTAACGGTCAAAAGTATTACAAATCAGAAATCAAAAGAATTTTGTGGACTTGAAGAGAAAAATGAAAATAATCATTATATAAAGTATACAGAAAACTTATAAACGGCAGATTAAAAGTAGTTAATGGAGTTCAAATGTACCATGGAATGTCTATTTGAACTCCGTGTGCCCGAAAGCAGGAATACTATCATATTGCGAGTATTTAAACTTATTTATCCTGCTTCCTGGGAAAAAATATCCAAACTTTCTAACAATAAAGGAGTAGAATAAATGAGAATGAATAATAAATTTGGAACAACAACGCTATTTATGGCAGCAATATTGCTGGCGAGTATAGCATGTATACCAGCTGTGAGCGCGAGTCCAAACAAGGAAGCTACTGAGACAGTTTCTGCAATTGAGACTCCTGCCGTCGAATCTTTAAAAGGTATTGGGATCTTAGCCACTACTTATATTAGTCAGGGAGCGACCAAGACTTACACTAGACACATAAACACAGGCGACGGAACCCGTATTGACCCGTCTTTGAATTGGATACCTTCATCTGGTTCACTGCGCCTTACTATTACTTCTCCCACAGGAACGGTATACGGTCCCTGGACTGACATCGATGATGGATATATGGACGGTGAGATAGATTTTGATTATACACCAATAGCAATACCTGCTGGTTTGCCAGCAGGAGATTGGGTATCTACAATATACTGTATTAGAGGACCTGTAAATTACTCGTATAAATTTACTGTCACCTGATGCCTATTAAAGCATGAGTCTGTGAAAGTCCGTGAGAAGAATTCTTCTCACGGACTTTTTTCTTCCTTTTTCCCATAATTGCAATTATTCCACTAATTATTGTGATACGCTCATCAACTGAAAATTTCTCAGTCTCAACAATCGTCCTCGTTTTAACTTCTCTCTTTTCATATCCAGTTTCATCTTCGTAAACGCTTAATTTCATTCATTTTACTATTATATGACCATCGTAGCTGATATTCGCTATTTTAGCCGGAATATCCTTTGTATAGTAAAGTAATGAAAAAGATGTATTTCTTCAAGTAGTAATTTTTGTTTAAAAGCTCGTTGAAAATCTTCTAATAGGTACCATGCTCACATAGATATAGATGAAATCTATGAACTGTTGACTTAGATCCATATTTTTTAGGCATGGCTTTCTAGGTACAACCTGTCATAACAACACATAAAAACTATACTGTCCATTAACTTCCTCGTATTTGCACTAGCTTATCTGTATGCGGTTTCTGCGGAGGAAGATAAAGTTAGATGGAGTTCCATAGAAAGTTATCGATTTCACAGAATAATATAAAAGTAGATTTATAATTCCAACATAATATTAAGGTGGGAATAGACTCATAAATAACTTTAGATATATATATTAAGTACTTTTGGGATTTATGTAGCAACATTCAAAAAAGAAATTATTTCACTCTATTTGAATGAGAAAACGGAATTTTATTAGGAATCAATGATATAAAAAGAGAAATATAATAAGAACATTAAATAACATTAGTAAATTTAAAAAAAAGCAAAGATGTCTGATACATTATAAACATAAAAATAAACGAAATAAAACCATGGAATAATAATTCAGCCTATCAAAACAGGTCTATTGCTATTGATTAAAATGAAAGTGGGGAATCCAAGAAATAATCTACGGAAAAGAAGAAACGTTGTCAATTGCCAATAGTTCAAGAGAATCAATTTACAGAAATTGTCGATTAAATATAATAAAGATGATTATTGATTCTGTTTTACATAAGCTGAACAGTTACACCATGAAACTAAGGAATGATTCAAGTATAATATCGAGGAGTTTGTTTCCAAGAATCATTATTGAGATAATGAAATTATGGATCAATTTCTGAACTACAAATTTGAAGTTATATTTTTATCATTCCTAAGTAAGATCAATTATAACCGAATAACAAAGTATATATCTAAAAGCACGACGGAGAATTCGCTGTGGAATGCAAAACTGTTATTCAGGATGTCATATGCCGGATAAAAGCTATGGAAGGCGTAGAAGATACGTATGTCTTGAGCGAAGAAGACAAAGAGAAAATTTATGAGCTTGAGAAAAAGGCTGAAGGAGCCGTCCTTATGGGGCTTGGTGTCGGAGACAATAGAGGAATAAAGGAAGTATTCAAACGCCAGGTAATCATAGCCTTTACAACTAATATGAATTATGTCTGGCCTGAAGGGCCCAATGTAGTACTCATGCAGTATGGAGAAAAAGTTGGTGAGGATGTTTACGATCCCGAGAAACTTGAAGAATGTAAAAAATGTGATGATATGCTGGTTATGGGAAACCTTGTAATCTACAAGAGCTCCGTGCCTAAACCAAAAGATGCAAAGAAAGAGCCCATGACTGTAGTACTCCCACCCCAGAAATGCCAGGACGTGGAATGTGTAAGAGGTGTGGTCAATGCTGTACTTGCATCTCCCTCTACTCCCTCGGATGAGTATATCAGGTCTGTAATGGGCCTCAAACCGGCAGCCGGACTCGGAACCTTTATTATTGGATTTGATCTTTGTTAAGCAATCGGCCGTAAAAACTTATGGATTAAAAATGAAGCAGGTTCTGCGCAGCAAGTATTGAACTGCCGTCATGCTCACATTAAGTAGATAACTCATCCCGAAAAACAATTAAATTACTACATCCATGTGAGTACATTAATGTGGGTACATCATTATGAGTTTTCACACCCACTTTTTGATCCGAAGCTCTTGACTGATTATCCATAATTTGATTTGGTAAATCATTTTGAGCTTTGAGATCAGCTCAAATACATTCAATAAGATCAAATTAAGTAGCTTTTTTAAAATCATAAAATCTTTTTGAAGCTCTCAAAACTGATTTCTATTTAGAACTTCCATAAGAGTAAAAAATTGAACCCCAGAAACCGAAAGACGGAACTTGAGATGAAAGAAGATGATTATAATAAGGCCTGCAGGGAAATCCTTGAAAAAGTACTTGCCGGCGAGATAGAAAACGAAAACCAGTTAAATAAGGCAAAAAAAGATGTCAGTAAACAGTATCATCTGGCCAGCCTCCCCAGAAATGGAGATGTCATAACCCAGGGATCGGACGAAGAGCAGGCAGTAATTAAAGATTTTTTGAAACGGAAGCCTGTAAGAACGATTTCTGGAGTTGCGGCAATTGCTGTAATGACATCTCCGGCCCCATGCCCTCATGGAGTTTGTCTTCCCTGCCCAGGAGGACCTAAATCTGCGTTCAAGTCGCCCCAGAGTTATATGGGAAGAGAGCCTGCAGCCATGAGGGCGATCCAGCATGGATTTGACCCTTATTCCCAGGTTGAATCCAGGCTTTTCCAGCTTAAAGAGATCGGCCATGATGTAGAGAAAGTGGAACTGATAGTGATGGGAGGTACGTTTTCTGCACGCAATCTCGATTACCAGGAATGGTTTATTAAACGCTGCCTTGAGGCAATGAACGATTTCACAGGTAAAGAGTGGAGAGAAAAAGCCTGGAGAATTGGGAAATCTTTACCTTATATCCCTCTTGAAGAGGTGCAGAAAGCCAATGAAAAAGCTGAAATTCGCAACGTAGGAATCACATTCGAAACGCGTCCTGACTGGGCAGGAGAGAAACATGTGGACGAATTCCTCAAACTCGGAGGAACTAAGGTAGAACTCGGGGTTCAGAGTGTTTATGATTTTGTGCTCACCCGTATGCAAAGAGGGCACGGAGTTGCAGAAATTGTCAGGGCTAATCAGATATTAAGAGACAGCGCATTCAAAGTTGGATTTCATATGATGCCTCACCTACCTGGCTCGGATTCAGAGCTGGACCTCAAAGGTTTCAAAAAGCTCTTCGAAGATCCTCGCTTTAAGCCCGATTATCTCAAAATTTATCCTACCTTAGTAACTGAAGGAACTCCTCTTTGCAGGCTTTGGGAAGCAGGAGATTACGAAGCTCTTTCTGACGAAGAAGCTGCTGAACTAATTGCAGATATAAAAGAGATCCTACCTAAATGGGTCAGACTCCAGCGTATCCAACGAGATATTCCAGCTTACCAGATCATTGCCGGGGTCCGAAAGAGCAATCTCAGGCAGCTTGCAGAAGAAAAGCTGAGAGAAAGAGGAGGAAAGTGCCACTGTATTCGCTGCAGGGAAGTAGGACATACTAGCCTGAAAGGGAGAAAAATAAATCCAAAGGATATCGAACTGACTGTAGAGAGTTACGAAGCTTGCGGAGGCACAGAGCATTTCATCGCGTTTGAAGATCTTGCCGCAGATGTCCTGATTGGATTTACCCGTTTGCGCTTCCCTGCTACCCCTCATCGCCCTGAACTGCAAGATGCCGCCCTGATAAGAGAACTGCACGTTTACGGTTCAATGGTACCTATAGGAAAAGAAGCAAAGCAAAAGGAGTGGCAACATAGAGGATATGGCAAGGAACTTCTAGAATATGCAGAGAAGATGGCACGTGAAAATGGGTACCGGAAACTTGCCATCATCAGTGGGATAGGAGCCAGAGAGTACTATCGAAAATTTGGGTATGCCCTTGATAACGTATATATGTCAAAGGTTTTGAAAGATTAAGACCTGCAACTTCGGGCAGGTCACTAATTCTAATTTTGTTACTAACTTAATCCTGTACCTGTAACTAACTTAATCTTGTCACGAACTTAATCCTGCCACTAACTTAATCCTGTACCTGTAACTAACTTAATCTTGTCACGAACTTAACATTAAATTCTGAAACCAGTGTTATGTATTATTGACCTGTATATACCTAAAAATAGGCTTGAAGTAACCAGCTTAAAGCTTTAGTAAACTGTCAAAACCCAGAGTATAAAAGAAAGTCTCAGAGTTAATAACCTGGCACCTCAAGCTGAAAAGTAAATTTCCATAATCAAGTTTCTGGTTAAAAGACTTTTTTATAAAATCATGGATATGCTTAAAAGAGCGTTACAGAAAAATATTAAATAGTATAATATGGTATCGTATAACTGTTTTCCTATATATAAAAGATTATAATGTAAAATAAGAAGTATCAGTAAGAGTAAAAGATTTATCTTGCTAACTGCTTTTCAAAATATCCAGAAGAAATTAGCTTTAAAGAAAAAAGGCACTTGAATTTGGCAGATTATACTAAACAGAAAGGGAAGAAAAGCCAGTTTTTTTCATGGTCAACTTTATAAAATAAAATTTAAGAATTAGAAAGAAGATAAAAAACGTTAGTAAAAAATTAAATACTATACGTCCGTAACATAGGAAAAACCTTAAGTTTAAATGTTAGGTTTTGAAAAACGATTTGTAACCTCTATAATTTCAAAGAGTTTTTAAAACAGAACTAACTGAAATTTAGAACTGATGAATTCAAAAAATTAAAAAACAAATAATTGAGTAAATCCGATAAATATAAAAATTAAAAAACTTAAAGTAAGTTCCAGAAAAAGTAAAAATGTAAAGGAGACCTGAAGGTCCTACAACTTCTGAAAGGACTCCTGAAACCTTGAAACTTAAAGAAGCTCTAAAGAGACTCTAATGAACTCTAAACAACCTGAAAAATTCTGACGAGACTCTAAGGAAGGAACTCTAAAATATCCCTAAAGAAACCCTAAAAGGCTCTAAAACACCTTAAAATACCTAAAAATAAATGGTGATAAAAATGAAAATTAGAGTTGTAAGTTCAAAAGAAGAGATAGACACTTTGAAACTTGATGAGGAAATTATCCACCTTGCATTCAGACCATCCAACAAGGATATTTTTAAACTCATCCTGAAGTGTCCAGAAGTGAAAGCGATCCACATCCCAAGTTCATACAAGAAAACAATTTCCAGTTCCGCACAGATGTATCTTTCCATGCAGAACATTGCTTTACTTGAGGGCGATGTGTGGGGCCACAGAAAAGATATTAATGAGTACTCCGAAATCTCCCAGCGTGTTTTCGACCGCATACAGGAACTAAAGAAAGAAGGGCTTTCCGACGAAGATACTATTGAGAAACTCGTAAGAGAAACGAGACTCAGCCCAGACTTTGTAAGTTTCATAATATCGAATTAAAAAACCATATAAGCCGGTCAGATCCTGATCGGCATCTATTTTTTATAAAACGTATTGCTTAAATTGAGCGCGCTGATAAAACGATTATTCCGTTCAAACTCTTTATTGATCTTTGAGTAAACTTTTCTTAAACCTCACTAAGAGAAACATTTCATACTTTCCTGCCGGGCTTCAAAATAATCGGCTCCAGAATTATCTTCCATAGAACTCTGGCTAAAAACCTGGATATGATTGATGGCAGTTAGTTTGGCAGTTAATTTAGCAGTTAATTTGGCAGTTAGTTTCAGAGAATCAATGTTAGTTTCAGATACAGGATATTGGTTTAAGATAATGGACTTAGTTTTAGATAATCAAAGTAGTTTCAGACCAAGGGATATTCAGTTCCCTGATTCTGAAACTTTATCCTGGCTAACGTATCTGCTCTTGTTCATTCAAATAAAAAGAATGGCATCCTGAGTAAAAGGCTTAAGTAAAATAGCGAAAAGATTTAACAGGATTTCATGACCGAGTTTGAACACATGCTTGTAAACTCATTTAATGCATACATTGAAGAAAACGGAATAAGAGCTATTTCCTACAGGCTTAAGCAACATAGATTTACTCCGCAGTTTCTTGATGTGCTTGTGGACTCTCTTAATCCAGACCTATATCTGGGAATTGAATGCAAAAGCATCTCAGTAGAAAAGGGAGCAAAAGCACTTTACTTCTCTCAACATTTTACCGTGGATAAAAATGGGATTCATCAGATAGAAAGAATTTCGAACTACCTGAAAAAATCAGGAAGACGTGGATTTCTTGCAGTGGAGCTCCGCCTGGGACCCGGGCATGGCAGAGAAGCATACATGATTCCCTGGAACGAGCTCGAAAAAAAATACTTTGCTCAGGATCTCAAGCTCACACTACAGGATATCAGGAGTTTTCCAGAAATCAAAAGAGAAGGAAAAAATTATAGTGTTGACCCTATTGAGTGGGAAAGAAAATAAAGTTGGAAAAAGCGCTTAAACTGAGAATCGTGGAGAGAATAATGTCTGAGACAATGAAAATACTTAATAAAGAGGCAGAAAAGTGTGCTGAAGAGATTAAAAAGTATAAATCAGTCCACGTTGTGTCCCATATTGATGCTGATGGACTAACTTCTGCAGGGATTATCTGCACCGCCCTTGAACGTGGTAACTTTGAATATACAACACGTTTTGTCAAGCAGCTTGATGAAAAAGCTCTTGACACTATCGCAGACGAAAATCATAACATTGTCATTTTTACAGATCTGGGAAGCGGAATGTGCGAACAAATAGAATCCCATGGGATTCATGCAGTGATCTCAGACCACCACCAGCCTCAGGGAAGCTATCAATTTCACCTGAATCCTCACCTTTTCGGAGCAAACGGCTCATATGAACTGAGCGGTTCGGGAAGTACTTACCTGCTGGCTTCAGCCCTTGGAAAAAATCAAGATCTTTCTTCGTTGGCCATAGTAGGAGCAGTGGGGGATATGCAACATCTGAAAATGGGGCAGCTTGTCGGGATCAACAGGGAAATTCTAGAAGAAGGAGTTAAAAAAGGCACTCTCCAGTTCAAAAAGGACCTTACTCTATTCGGAAAGCAAACCCGCCCGATTTATAAATTGATACAATATTCCTCAGACCCTTATCTTCCCGGGCTTACAGGAAATGAAGAAGCTTGCATCGAGTTTCTTCATACTCTCAACATTCGCTTCAACCAGAACGAACGCTGGAGGCGCTGGATTGACCTTGAAAACCCAGAAAAACAGAAAGTTGTCTCAGGACTCATCCAGTACTGCCTAAAATCAGGTATACCTTCGTATAAAATCGAGCGCCTGGTAGGTGAGGTATATGTTCTTCTGAGGGAAAAAGAAGGTACGGAAATGAGAGATGCTTCAGAGTTTTCTACCCTTCTTAATGCCACTGCACGCTATGACCATGCTGAAATAGGACTTGCAGTCTGCATGGGAGATAGAGAGAAAGCTTATGAAGATGCCCGCAAACTGCTTGCCGAACATAGACAGAACCTTGTTAACGGGCTCATGTATGTTAAAGAAAAAGGAGTCGTTCAGCTTGAAAATATCCAGTACTTTGATGCAGGCTCCGAAATAAAAGAAACTATCGTGGGAATTATTGCAGGCATGAGTTCTACACTGGTTAAAAACAGAAATCTTCCCATTATTGCTTTCGCAAAAGCTGAAGGAGGGATTAAAGTCTCAGCCAGGGGAACACAGGATCTGATTCGCAGAGGAGTTAACCTTTCAGAAGCAATGGCGATGATTTCAGCTGAAGTTGGAGGTGCAGGCGGCGGACACGATATTGCAGCAGGAGCAACTATTCCCAATGGAAAAAAGGAAGAGTTTGCAAGAAAACTGGATCTGTTTATAGGAGAACAAATGCGAAGAAAGGTACATTCAAAGTAAGGAACCATCCTTTGGAAGCATATTCCGAGAATCTGAACTGAGCAGTAGTAAAGGCTCAATAAAAACAAAGAAATTTTAGAATAGGATTTACCGTTGAGCCTTAAACCAGATCTTCAATCCTGCTCATCTCTTTAAACGAAATTAGTCTTGACATTGCACTGGTGTCTATGGCAATTCCATACTCCTGTACAACAGCCATAGGATTTGTCCCTCCTATGACGACTATTCCGAGATGATCTCTCTCTATTGGAACATCCAGAACCCGTGTGTTTGGTTCCCCAACTTCCAAGATTCCACTAAAGCCCGCATCCAGAAGATCAGATAGGCAGCTTTCAATTTCATCTCTTGCAACCATAGGAGCTTCCCTGAGATTTGCAAGAACCTTACCTGAGCCTGTCCTGAGCATTTCCGATACAGAAGTAATACCCTGTGACATCAGGATTTCAAGCGGATCTACAGTCGTACTTACATAGGTCAGCACATCAGTGAAACGAACAGGAACTCCATTTCGGATCTGAACAACTCCTCCAAGTTTAGGGTTTACAGGAATTCCTGCCTTAAGAAGTACGCCGTCAATCGTAATGCTGCATACGGTCCCGACACCTACCTTTCCCTTTTCGACAGTCAGGTCTCCTATAGATTCGCCCTCGGAAACTATCTTAACATAGGGAGTCACAGAAAGCCCACTTGAGATTACCATTTTAAAGATCCCAAGCACATCGTCTAGATCTTTTTTATCAATAAGTGAAAGATTAAGAATGATATCTCCATCCATTTTTTTAGGATCAAACGTAGTCCTGTACATAAGATCCTTTATTCTAGATGATGTAAATTGAACACGGTATCCATTTTTTTGCATTTCAAACCTCCAGTAGTTGAAGGTATTTATACTTATTATAAGTTATGTATTAATTATGCGCTAATTATGTACTAATAGTCATAATATATGCTTTGAACCCTATCACTTATTTTTTGCGCTCTCACTTGCTCATAGAACCGAGCTTACTATAGGACAGGAAATAAGAGTAGAAGTTTTCTGAGAGAACAACTTTAAAACGAAAAAATAAAAGTCCAGTCTGTTTAAGCTGGAAAACAACCTGTTTCTCAGAGCACTCCTGTTAAGAATCCTGTAAAATCCTGTGGAGCTGTTAAAAATCTCAGTTTTTCAATTCTATGCACAAGCTCATACATACATTCTCCGGAACCAAGCCCTAGCTCATCGTATGCAAGGGGTTCAAGGCGACGGATAGGTGGTGTATTCCTGTAAAGGGGATTTTTGACATAACCATCTTTAAGAAGGAAGTAAGAAGCGCCGGAAAGCCTTTTTATAGGCTCATAAACCGAGGAAAAGTCACGGCAAACCCAGTTTGCCATTTCGAGAGTTTTATCGGAAGCGTTTATAGTCACATGCCCGTATCCAGGAGGAACAAGTACTAAATCTCCTTTTTTTGCTGTTATGACTACAACATCCAGAACAAAATCTTCCTCTCCACTTTTCACCTTTTGTAGAAGATAGGTAGCAGAACCTTCAAGTACCTGATAAATTTCAGGATAGTGTACGTTTGTTCCTGGAACACGCGGGTGATAGTGACCTACAGTTTTAATATATTCAGATCCAAGCGTTGCGGGAGGGATTACAGTAATATCATACCTCAGGTGATGAGCTTTAATTGCTTCAAGCTCAGAGTCACTTTTCGCAAGGTCCCTGAACATGTAGTACACATCCTGATTTCGTACCTCCGTTTCTTCAAACCACTCCTTATCAAACACTACATCTTCCATATCATGGAGTTTTCGGATGTCCGCCATAGTGACTTTATCCCCGAACTTCATTGTAACTTCCATCGAGTTCCCCTTTCCTACCAAAGCATATACTGATATTCAGATTACAAACAAGAATTTACTATAAAGATGCCAATACATTACCAAAGTTGACTATCAGAAATAGCAATATAAGTATAATAAAGTAACTATGTAAATAGTATTGCAGCCTGATTTTTACCTCTTACCATTCGGAACCTGAAAGATAATACCTCTCAAGCATTCAGAGCATTGTCAACCATTTTAGGGTAAGTAAGCTCTATAATAGTTTTCAAATTAACTATATCTTCTCTGTTGTATTTAATAAGTGTATCCAGAGCTTCACGATCTCCTTTCTCATATTTTTTCCAGAGCCTCACGGCATCAAAACCTGTTATGCCCTCAGTACCGTCACTTCGGGTGATCCCGAGTAATTTTTCAATGTTTTTTAAACCTCCACTATACCCTATTCGCTTTAAGGGGTACATAAGGTCTATATGGAGCTGATTGAACTCAATTTCGGGAAATTCGGATTTTATGAAAGGTAAATCAAACCGGGCACCATTGAAGGATACAAGTAGCCTGTATTTTGAGAACTCTTCTACAATGTCATCAAGGTTGATATCTTTTATATACGTTTTTGATTCTTTTCCGTTGTAGATTCCCACAATAGTTATTTCATCTCGGGACTTAGAAAGTCCCGTTGTTTCAATGTCTACAAATGCGGCAGAATCGGAAAATAAAGAATATGCCCTCCAGTGTTCGGCAGAAGGAAGGCATTGTGAGAAAAAACAATGATCTCTTGCTGCAAGGTGTTCAGAAGATTTCCTCACCTCCTCGCAAATTCTGGTCTTGCGTGATGAAGGTATAGAGATCTGGTCTTCCATCTCAAGAAATTCTTTCCAGGTATGTATACCTTGAGCCCAGATTTTTCGTTCAAGGCCCTTTCCTACACCTGGAATATGAATGTATGTATTATTCAGCATGTTTCCCCTGAACCATTTGGGAGTAATATTTAATAAAAATACTGCATGAAAGCTGAAAGTATTCAAAAGAGAAAAAACAAATTCAAGAACTAGATATAGTATAAAGATAGAACATAGATAAATATAACAATAGTGTCTGACCGAGGACAAAGAGTCACGATACAGTATAAATTTACAAAGATTAAAATTCCAAAACTATCAAAATAAATTGCTTAACACAGGTGTGCAATTAATGGCTAAAATTTCCGTGATTGGTGCAGGAAACGTAGGGGCAACTACAGTCCAGCGACTAGCTGAACTTGAACTTGGCGAAATTGTCATGACGGATATTGTGGAAGGACTACCACAAGGAAAAGCACTCGACCTTATACAGGCAGGGGCAATAAAAGGTTATGATACGTCAATAATTGGGACCAACGATTATGCAGAAATCGTAGACTCTGATCTTGTAATAATTACAGCAGGGATTGCAAGAAAACCTGGGATGACTCGGGAAGATCTGATTAAAACGAATTCTAAAATAATAGCAGAGGTTTCCAGAAATATTGCAAAGTATGCTCCAGACTCCATAGTAATTAATGTCACAAATCCGCTTGACATTATAACGTACATAGCTATGAAATCAACAGGATTTGAGACAAAGAAAGTATTCG
This sequence comes from Methanosarcina barkeri str. Wiesmoor, assembly GCF_000969985.1. Lineage (GTDB taxonomy): Archaea > Halobacteriota > Methanosarcinia > Methanosarcinales > Methanosarcinaceae > Methanosarcina > Methanosarcina barkeri_B. Next base: position 3,922,109 of record NZ_CP009526.1, read on the forward strand.
GAATGAGCGGAGTTCTGGATTCGGGACGTTTTGCAAGCTTTATTGCAGAAGAACTGAAGTGTTCAAAAAAAGATGTTCAGGCAATGGTTATAGGTGGTCATGGAGATCTGATGGTGCCTCTTCCTCAATATACAACAGTGTCAGGAGTTCCACTCACGGACCTGCTTCCGGGGGATAGAATTGCCAGGCTGGTAGAGAGGACAGTAAACGGAGGAGCAGAGATCGTAGAGCTCCTTAAACAGGGCAGTGCTTTTTATGCACCGTCCGCGGCTATTGTCTCAATGGCGGAAGCCGTTATTAAAAATTCAAAGAGAATTTTGCCTGCTTCGGCTTATCTTGAAGGACATTACGGACAGGAAGGTATTTACTTCGGTGTACCCGTAAAGCTTGGGGCATCAGGAGTAGAAGAAATCCTTGAACTCAAGCTCGATGAAAGCCAGTACGAGACTCTCAGAAAATCCTCGGAAACTATTCGAAACACGATTTCACAGCTAGAAATATAAAGAAATAAACTAGAATAAGAGATAAACTGAGATTCAAAGGGGATTAATCAGAATAAAAAGAAAGATTATATAAAAGACTGAAGAATTCTGATCACAGGTAATTCAGAAATTTACCTGTGAGCCAGAAAAATTCTCAAAAAGGTATCTTCTCATTCTGGACAGTTGCAGGAAAAAGGTAAGTAAGCTGTAGCCTTTAAGTAAACAAGAGTAAAAGCAGCTTAACAAGTTTAGAACTCCCTCTTCTTAGTTCAAACATCGGACAAAGAATTTAACAAGACGAGACCACTTTTATCTCTCGCTAGTTAAAATAAGGGAATTTATTATAATAATGAGCTCATCCCAAAACTTGAAATTTGTTTCTTAGGCTTTGTATTTCGAACAATCAATAAAGCTCAAGATCACAAAAACAACTTTGAAAAATTTCCAACGATTACTAATAAAGTGTCTTTTGGGATAGGCTCAATGATTAAGATTCCATTTTACCTGAAAATGTGAGATAAAACTGGCGATGATATAAGTTGGCAAAACTGTAAGATATATAAGTATGTTTTTCATATAAGATTAGGATAAAGATTTAAATTAATTTACAAAGCAGGGATATAATGCGCGCAGAACTTACATCACTTTTTGGCTTAAACGTGTACACAAACGCTGGTGTTTATGTAGGCAAGTTGCAGGATCTCGTAATTGATATAGAAGATCAAAAAATTACCGGGCTTGCTATTTCGGATATTAATAGGGAACTTTTTGACCTGACTACCAGGGGCGTAATTATTCCTTACCGATGGGTTATAACGGCAGCAGATATCATAATAGTAAGAGACGTTATCCAGAGATACAAAAAGCGAAAAGAAGATTAAGTTAATATGAATAGTACATGAAAGACCGAGAAATTTATGCTGAGATGCGCTGTATCCCTCCTGTGGTTGTGCGCGCGGACGGCAGGAATTTTAAAAACACACTTAGAGACCTGGGCTTTGGAAAACCTTATGATCAAACTTTCGCCAGGGCAATGGCGGATACTGCTGAACTTTTTATTAAGAAAAGTGGTTTAAGCCCTCTCTTTGCCTACACTTTTTCGGATGAAGTTAGTTTTCTTTTTATGGAACTTCCCTTTGAGGGAAGAGTAGAAAAAATGGACTCTGTCACGGCAAGCTTTCTGGGAAGTGCACTTACAATAAATTTGCAGTTTGAAAAACCTGTGGCTTTTGACTCCAGAATAGTGGTTCTTCAAAAAGATGAGATTCCTGCGTATTTTCACTGGAGGCAGCTTGAAGCCTGGCGTAATTTTGTGGCAGCCTGGGGATATTATACGTTGCTAAATGAAGGAATAAGTAAGATTGAGGCTTCGAAATATCTCAGAGGAAAAAAAGAATGGGAAATCCATGAAATGCTTTTTGAGAGAGGAATCAATCTTGCAAAGATTCCTGCCTGGCAGAGGAGAGGAGTCATTATTTCAAAAGAAGAATACGAAATCTCTGGCTTTAATCCTGTACTTGACAAAGAGACAAAATCTCTGCGCAGAAGGATCATTCAAAACTGGGAAATCCCGAATTTTAAATCCGAAGAAGGTATGGAGTTTTTACAGAAACTTATTAATAGGAATTAAGGGTTTGAGAATAAGAAAATAAAAGGAATGTAGAGGCAATGGACCGACTCGACCTTATAAAAAGAAATGTTCAGGAAATCGTAACTGAAGGGGAACTTGAAGAGCTTCTTAACAAAAAAAAAGCTCCCCGTGCCTACGTAGGATACGAACCTAGCGGAAAAATCCATATGGGGCACGTTCTTACAGTAAATAAACTAATTGATCTCCAAAAAGCCGGATTCGAAATTACTGTCCTGCTCGCGGACGTGCATGCTTATCTAAATCGAAAAGGTACGCTCGAAGAAGTCCGAAAAATTGCAGACTATAACAAGCGCTGCTTTATTGCCCTCGGGCTTGACAAAGAAAAAACTAATTTTGTTTATGGGTCTGACTATCAGCTTGGAGCAGAGTACATGTTAAATGTTCTAAAACTTTCAAGGTCAGTGACTCTAAACAGAGCGCGCAGGAGTATGGATGAAGTCGGGCGTGCTATGGATGACCCAACCGTTTCTCAGATGGTATATCCACTGATGCAGGCTATTGATATTGCTATGCTTGGAGTTGACATCGCAGTTGGAGGTATTGACCAGAGAAAAATCCATATGCTTGCCCGTGAAAATCTAAAGAATCTCGGATTCGAAACCCCAATCTGCATTCATACTCCAATTCTTCTGGGATTAGATGGAACCAAGATGGCTTCATCAAAGGAGAATTTCATTTCGGTGGATGACACTGAAGAAGAGATCTACAGAAAGCTTAAGAAAGCTTACTGCAAGATCGGAGACACGGAAGAAAACCCAATCCTTGCTCTTTTCCGCTACCATATATTTCCTAGATACGAGACTATTGTCATAGAGAGACCTGAGAAGTTCGGTGGAAATATAACATATACGAGTTACGAAGAAATGGAAAATGCTTTTGTAGCAGAAAGTGTCCATCCAATGGACCTGAAAAATTCAGCCGCAAAGTATATAAATGAGATTCTGGACCCTGTCAGAAAAGTTCTGCTTTAAATTATGAGATGGCCGGGCTCTTCCCGGCTACTTTAGAGAAAAATATAAGTACAAGACCTCGGTCCAAAGTAGAAGATATAGATCCATGTAAAACTCGTTGCTTAAAACAAGAAACTTATTTTAGAAATAGAGGAAGCCTCTGGATAAAACGTTATATAGCTATAGATCATAGAATATTTAAAGGGTCGTCTAGCTATTCAGGGTGCTTTTATGAAATATATTTACCAGGACTCTACGGAACTGCCTGTACAGCGGGATTTCATTGAGGATCTGAGAACTTTTTTAGATATAACTTCCCGAGTAATCCCTCTGGAAAACTCCATAATAGAGATAAAGTGCAAGCAGAAAGAAACGCTTCATGAACTGAAGAGTAGAATAGAAGGAATGAATTATTTTGAAGAGAAGCTTGAGACTTTACTCAGAAAATTAGTAAATGAAGTTGATATAGAGGACATTATACCCTGCACTAACGCAATCCTGCAAACCTGCAGCGAGAATCTCGGGAAAAGAAGAGGAATCCTCAAAACTGAGTATACAAAAATAGAAAATGGGACTCCCGAAGAATACAAAAAAGTTGAAGAGGAGATACTTGAAGTTCTTAGCAGGTTTTTAATCACAGGAGTTTACGGAGCTGAAAAGAGATTTGAACTTTCCAGCAATACAAACGGTATTTTAGGAGAAATGGAAGGTTGGGTCTCAGGTTTGCAGTATCATTACACACTCACGTTTACAGAAGAGACTCTGACAGTAGAAAAACTACTTGGAAGCTTAAGCCTGCCAGGATGGGCTCGGGCAGGCATCCTGAGAAAAGAAGAAAAAATAAAAATGCAAAACCTTTCCGAATTTCTTGTAACTTTTCTGGAGTATGACACTCAGAAAAACATACGTATAGCCCTGGAAAACAAAAAAGCAAACCGGAAATTCAGAATTGAAGGCGGAGATCACAGGTATTTTGTATATGAAGATGATAAGGAAATCACCTCGGATAAAGAGCTTGGGGATTTCATTGATATGGAAAATCTGGCAAGAATTCCTGAAAAAATTCAGGCTTATTTTATGGCAAATATCCGCACCTATAACCTTTCAAAAGTCCTCCTTGACGAAGAGGATGCTATTTCTACCAATCAGATCTTCGATTGCCTGAAAGTTATTGCAGAGCAATATGGAGTAATCGTTCAGGAATGCCTTGCGAAAGGACACAATAAAGAAGAGATAACCATCAAAATTGAAGAAGCTGATGGCACACGGACTGAGAAATACATAACAAAGACTGAAATCTACACCCAACTGGCAGAAGTAGGAAGTGAAGGTATTGAGATTGCCGGAATACTTGGTGTTGACAGCAGAACTCAAATCAAAGACAAGAAATACCTGATTGTCTAAACTTTTCTTGCACTTTATTTTTTGAGATTTAACTCTGAAGGCGAGAAGTCCACCTTCCTCGACAATTTCTGGCGAAAACCGGAAAGTGGCAGGTGTGGGATGAAAGCTGTCAATTTCCTTACCGTCTATTGTTATTGATTCTGCTAAATTACTTGTGTTATAGCAGTGTATATTTATATGCATAATGTCACCCAATACTGTAGCGAGAACCAAGCGCAGTTGTGGGAAACAGGTTATGACAACTCCTGAAGGGATTGGGAGTAAGGCAGGGAAAGCCATTAGCCACTGAGCATCTCAAGTACATCATAATCATCTATTTTCCATTTTGATTTTTCTTCACCTGCGGAACGCAAAGTAGGGCCTGTGGACTTGTGAACAGTAGTTTGGGGAATGAAGCAGTGGAATTAAATATTCTTATTGAGTTTAGCGACCACATGGAAGCTTCTCCCTCGGAACGAAACGACAGGGAGGGGTAGTTCACGTATTGTTTTAAGATTCAGATAAAATTTTGAAATTTTAATATTATAATTTTCATTTTATTGTTATTAGGTATTATTTTTATCACTTATTTCCCACTATTTTTAGATTTTATATATTATATTTTCAATTATTTTTACTGCTTTTTATTACTTTTACACTACAATTTTTAACATTTCTGGATGGTTTGCTCAAATACATCCAAGAATAAATGAAAAAGACATGAATGAAAATATATAACAATCATCTCATAAATACAGAATACAGAAACTATAAATAAAAATTTATACATGAAAAAAAAATAGAAATCTAATTATAGGGAACTAACATAGGGGATAGAACATAGAAGTTTTTGCTTGAAGAATAAATTGTAATATATAAAGAACAATCAGATTGAATTTTGTTTATATTTATATAGCAATTTTAAGGAAAAATAAATTAAAAATACCTAAACTTAACGCAGAAGTGTTAGAATTTTAGGCAGTAATAAATTTATACGGAGCAAAAATGTCCCTGACTCCGACTAACATTAAATTGGAATACTCACTGGAAATTAAAGATTAAGAATTTTATTTTTATAAACTGTATGATTACAAATCAATAAGCTACTGACGTACCGGAAATTTCGGTTTACGGATGTAGGGGTGGAAGCCTATGAAAATAAAAACCGATTTTTTTAGTTCTGTAATTTCTGTATTATTAATAATGCTGATAATTTCTGGGATGACAGCAAGCATAGCATCTGCTGCAGATAAAAATGGAACAGATCCCGTAGATTCAACTAATGATCTAATAATTGAGGGTATTTCGTGTAGTCCAGAAAATCCAGAACCTGGAGAAGCTGTAACCATTAAAATAGCAGTAACAAACAAGGGAACTGCAGTTTCAGAGCAAACAGAAGCAGTGTGCAAAATAGGGGATGAAGATCCTATAGATGTACCAATAATAGAGATAAAGCCGGAAGAAACCTTGTTAGTCTCATTTCCCTGGACTCCGGAAGAAGAGGGAACAGTCAAGATAAAAGCAACGCTGGGAGATAGTAAAAAAACAATAGAAGTAGTAGTGGAAAAAGAAAAATCTCCGAATCTCACAATAGAAAGTCTCTCCATTGACCCCGAAAGTCCGAAAATTGATAGCGAGGTAACTGTTAATGCATTGATTAAGAACACTGGAAATGAAGTTTCTGAGGCAACCAAATTAACGTACGAGATAGGGGAAGCAGAACCAAAAACGGTAAAAGTACCGGAAATAGATCCAGAAGATAGTTCGTTAATCTCATTTACCTGGACGCCGAAAGAAGAGGGAACAGTCAAGATAAAGGTAGTAGTAGAAGATAACGAAAAAACAATTGAAGTAGTAGTGGAAAAAGAAAAATCTCCGAATCTCACAATAGAAAGTCTTTCCATTGACCCCGAAAGTCCGAAAACTGATAGCGAGGTAACTGTTAATGCATTGATTAAGAACACTGGAAATGAAGTTTCTGAGGCAACCAAATTAACGTACGAGATAGGGGAAGCAGAACCAAAAACGGTAAAAGTACCGGAAATAGATCCAGAAGATAGTTCGTTAGTCTCATTTACCTGGACGCCGAAAGAAGAGGGAACAGTCAAGATAAAAGCAGCAGTAGAAGATAACGAAAAAACAATTGAAGTAGTAGTGGAAAAAGAAAAATCTCCGAATCTCACAATAGAAAGTCTCTCCATTGACCCAGAAAGTCCGAAAACTGATAGCGAAGTCACTATTAAAGCATTGGTTAAGAATGTTGGAACTAAAACCTCAGAGCCAACGAATATAATATATACAATTGGTGAAACTAAAGAAAAAGAAGAAGTCTCAGCAATAGAAGCCGGATCGGAAAAATCAATTTCTCACAAGTGGACAACTTCTGACAAGGAAGAAACTGTAACAATAAAAGCATCTTTAGAAAACGTAGAGAACAGTGAGAAAGAAATTTCTGTGAAAATAGCAAAAAAATCACTTCCGGACCTGATAGTTGAAGATATATATTCAGACCCGTCGATACAACCTGAAGCAGGAAAACTTCTAAACTTTACTCTGAAAATAAAGAATGTGGGGGAAGCAACTGCCAATAGTAATACTGCAAAATATAGTTTTAACGGAGCTTCAGAAGGAGAAATTTCTATCCCTGAACTTTCAGCAGGGACAAGTACAAGTGCAGGATTTTCGTTTACCCCTGGAAATGAAGAAACCATGAGTGTAACAGTAATTGCAGATTCGGGGAATCGCATTAGTGAAAGTAATGAAGATAATAATAAAATGTCAAAAACCATAAGTGTAAAACGTAAGCTCCCAGATCTGAAAATAGAATCGATTTCCCTGAGCCCTGAAAAACCGCATCCCGGGGAGAATATAACCTTTACGGCAACAGTGAAGAATAATGGTTCTGCAGCTGCAGAGAACAGCGAAATTAAGTATGATATCAAGGGAAACAATGAAAGTTATACGGGAGTTACACCGCTACCAGCTCTTGCAGCAGGCGAAACCGGAACAGGGACTTTTTTCTGGACTCCTGGAAACGAAGGGCAAATTGAAGTAAAAACAACTGTGGACACGGGAAGCGTTGTGTCTGAAAGTAATGAAACCAATAATGAGTTCACAAAAACCGCAACCATATATAAAGAAACAGTTTCAAGCGATGACGGGGGAAGCGGAAGTTCAGGGTCTTCCGGCAGCGACTCAGGAAGTAAGAGTTCAGGATCCTCCAGTAGCAGTTCAGGAGGCGCCAGCCTTTCTAAAGAACCGGTAAGCAATGTAGATGCCAAAGAGCTTTCCACCAGGAACGTTCAAAGCGGTTATCATATCAAGTTCGATTTTTTGGAAGGTGCTACATGCATTACATATATCGAATTTGACTCAATAAAGACATTAAAGAGGACAATTACAACTGCAGAAGTCCTTAAAGATAAATCTGTTTTTGTCTCAGAAGTCCCTCCTGGTAATATATATAAATACGTGAATATATGGGTAGGAAATTATGGAACAGGAGTCGCTAATTATTGTGAAAATGGGGTTATAGAGTTCAAAGTTGAAAAACCATGGTTTGAAGAAAATAATATTAATCAGTCCCAGATAACCCTTCAATGGTACAATGAAAGCTGGGAGCCCCTAAATACCGAAAAAGTTAAAGAAGATACAAATTACGTTTATTTTAAATCGAAAACACCTGGTTTCTCCTGCTTTGCAATAACCAGTAATTCCATAGATGGGGAAAACGTATCTGTAGCCAGTGGACTAGCAGAAGGGAAAGTGTTGAGAAACTGGAACGGTGAAACAAACACGAGTACCTTTAACGGAAGCGCAGAAACGGATGGCAAAATCAAAAATCCTATGGGGAAAGCCAAAATACTTATGGCAATTTCTCTGCCCCTGTTTTTAATTTTTGTAGAGTACTTTGTAATGAAGAAAAAGATTTGAAAAACTTTTTCTTTAGAATTTTATTTTTATTAAACCTTATTTTAGATAATATGCCTATGAAATTCTTTGAATAACAGGCACAAAGAAAAGAAAATACTTAAAAGCACTTCAATGCCAAAGTAGTGAAAAGCAAGTTTTTAGCTTGAGAACCCAGACTATCCAGCACCTTACTCAATCCATTATCTGACCTTCCGCAGATGTCTCCTCAAAAGTAGTATTTTTCACAATTTTTCCCCATCAACCTTATTATCTTGCTCTTAATTTCATCCATGTTGGCAATTTTGGTTATCACCTTTGAATCAACTTCCACTTTTACTTCTGTAATTCCCCTCATCAGCACAAAAGCCCACTTCAAAGTGGGCTTTTGTGTTTGCTTTTTAACCTGATTCGGTATTGTTTCCCCTGTTTCTTTTAGCTTCTCTCTCAGCTGCCATTCCGCTACCGAATAGACCATCAGAGTTAACACCATTATCATTGAGAGAGCTTCAATTCTTTGAGGTTTTTTCAAATAAACCTCGGAAACCCTGAAACTTTTATCCTTTATGAACCTGAAACCTTTTTCGACCTTGCTCTGGTTCTTGTAGTATTCCAGCATCTTTTCAGCATCAAGATTGAGATCGTTACTTGCGATTATAAATCTTCCTTGATACTCTTTTTCATTCAATTCTATTTCGTAGTTTCGGACTGCTTTTGCATTTACAACATAGTGAATAATAGGCTTTTCATTCTTCTTTGGTCTTCCTATTTTACCGTTTTCCTTTGTTGAAACCGTGGAAATCTCTACGGTTTCCAGCAAACAATGAGGGTTCTCTTTCTTCCATCTTTCCAAAGCTGCTATGGCATCCTTTTCACAAGCAAACTTGATCTTTTTGAGGTCTTTGAGATCTTTCTGGGATTCATTAACCTTCTTTTGAATTTTTCTTTCAAAAGTAATGTCTTTTCTTTTCTGCATTTCTGTGGAATAAACAACTACCCATTTTTGCTTTATACCACCATATTCAACAATAGTTTCGTAAAATGAATAGCGTGGATCCTCTCCGTTTTTGAACTCAAGATCAGAAATCAACAAGTTTTTTGCAAGGTTTAGTGTTGAAGGAACACGAGTAATCCACTTCATGCCTTCTATCATTGCTTTGATGTTTCCTTCAGAATATAGAGCACTATCAGCTATGTAGTAAACATCATCAGGAAACGTTATGTTTTCTTGAAGTATTTTCATTGCCTCTATGATGGTTTCTTTGTCTGATGCGTTACCAGAGTAAGCTTTTGCAAATAGTGGAATTCCATACTGATTTGTTATCATTCCAAGTCCAAAACGTTTCAGGTCATCTCTACCGTCTTTTGCGTGACCATATGTAATTTCGATGACAGAACCGTCATTGATATAATTGTAATCTCCATGAAGGCTAAAATTAGTGGTGTCAGATTGGAGAAGTTGAGTTCTGATGTTAACAATTTCCAGCATTTTCAAGGAAAGCTTCATGAAAAGTTGAGTAGGATCTGCTTCATATATTGCGTCAAGAGTTCGACCTAAAACATCATCAGTAAGGTCAGAAGCACTGATCTCGGGGCCAAGAAGCCGTTCAACAGGAAGGGTTTCAAAGTACTGAGAGTACATGTAAAGACGACTGTCTACGAAACCAAGACAGTTAAGAATCATTGCCTTTACTACAATAGAGTGAGCTAACTTGTGCTGCCCAAACTTGGGCAGCACTTCATCAATCACTTTTCCAATTTCAAGTTCATCGTAAATGCCAGAAACGATTCCGTGATGATCAAGAGAACGTGTTGTAACAAGCATAATGAAAACCGAAAAAAAGTATAATATTATGATAGTTATATATTAGCTAAAAAATAGATAAATTTGTCAGACATCTGCGGAAAGACAGCATTATACTTACCCAAAATATTATACTCAAAATTATTACGTTTTCTTATTAAGTTTCCACAAGTGCTATTCTTCAAGATTAGAGATGTTTACTGCCGAATGAACCTTATTTTGTAGATATTCTTCATAAACTATCTATTCTCGAAGTTCACTTTAGAAACAAGGCCCTACTGTCAAACTTCTCGATCTTCGGCCAGAACAGCCCCAATTACCGAGCCAATTATACCTATCACAGCGGTATGAGCTACAATGACAATGGTAATTATAAATGCAGAGGCAGCTACAAATCCCCCAAGAACAGGGGCATCTCTGAGTATTGATCCAAGAAATCCCCCAAGAAGAAAACCCGGAATAATCATGAAAACGGTCATCAGAACTCCGGTCTTAAGCCCTCCTCCAACACCTCCATCTGCATAATAGCCTCCTAAAAAACCGCCAAGAAAAGGAGCTATGGAATTTACTAATGGAATAAAATAGAAGACAAAAGTACAGACCATACCTATGAGTGCTCCACCCAAAGCTCTAGCTATTATCTTCACCTCCTACAATAAAGAAAGTACAAATAAGAAAGTACAAATCATAGTTGTTATAAATAAAATTGATTTAATTATTCATAAATATATAGCTGGAAGTTTAAGATCATATTTGAGAGAAAAGCAAATCCTGTTCAAATTTTCCGTACATTCCCGTCTAGATTTTCCGTACATACTGCCAAAATTAAGAATAAAACCCAAAGATATCCTTTTCGGTAGATTTGTGGCTCTGCAGTCCGAGTCCCGTCTCGGGAAAATGGAAATTTTTCAGTTTCGTTTAAGACGATTAAGACACCCAGTTTAATCAATTAAGAAATGATTATTTTATTAAGAAATGATTATTTTATTAAGAAATGATTATTTTATTAAGAAATGACTATTTTATTAAGAAATGATTATTTTATTAATTTTCATATATATAGAATTGCGAAAGAAACAGAACCCTGATATAAGCGTATACCCTAAAACTTTACTGGGATATGACTATGACGGAAGACTGCCTTTTTTGTAAAATAATAGAAGGAAAAATTCCTTCGGAGAAAGTATACGAAGATGCTGCCGTTTTTGCATTTCTTGATGTCTTTCCGGCAAGTGAAGGGCATACGCTGGTAGCTCCTAAAAAACATTTCAGCAGGTTTACGGATATGGATACGGAAAGTGTTGCTTCGCTTTTTGAGGCTGCAAGGAAGATTACGGCTGCAGTCGAAAAGGCATTTTCGGCAGAGGGATCAAACATCGGAATCAATGATGGAAAAGTCGCTGGACAGGAGATTCCCCATGTACATGTACACGTTATTCCCAGAAGAAAAGGAGACGGCGGGAGAGGGATAAAATCAGTAGTATGGACCGAGCCTGATACTGCCAATTTGAAAGAAGTTGCGGAAAAAATCAGGAGAGCGCTTTGAAAAGAAAGACAGCCCACAACAAGAGAAGTAATCCCCAGACAGAATATTTCCTAGATAGAGTTTTCAATACGAAATGATAATATATTTTTTGATAATATATTTTTTGGAATATAATAAATTTAAGGAAAGAAAGCAAGCAGAACTGTTGTCAGAATCCTTCCGTTTCTCTTACTTTGGGGGGTAAGAATAAATGGCAGAAATGGAAATCGATGTTAGAGGGCAGACTTGCCCAGTTCCACTGGTAGAGTGCAGAAAAGCCTTAAAAAAAGCCTCTCCAGGGGATCTTGTCATTGTGAAGGGGACACATCCGGCGTCAAAAAAAGAAATTCCTATGGCCTGTGAAGCAATGGGGCTCAAAGTGCTGGAGATTGAAGATAAAGAAGGAGGCAAAGAGTGGGAGATAAAGATCCGGAGATAAACCGGAAGAGGAATGAAAATGGGGGAAAAGACTGTCATTATCCTGCATAGTGGCGATATGGATAAGGTATACAGCGCACTTATAATTGCAAACGGAGCACTGGCAATGGGCATGGAAGCCTCCATATACTTTACTTTCTGGGGGCTAATGCGTTTGAAGAAAGGAGAGCTTGATAAGGGACCACTCTCCAAGATGAATATGCTGGGGCTTGGCAGGCAGATGATTAAACAAAGAATGAACAAAGCCAATGTTGCTTCACTTGAAAGACTGATGAATGATTTCAAGGAACTTGGCGGAAAAATAATTGCCTGTGAGATGACCATGGAAATTATGGGCTTGAGTAAAGAGGAGCTTCGAACGGAGTGGATAGATGAATGGGGAGCTGTAGGTTCATATATTCAGGAAGCAAGGGATGCAAACGTAACTCTCTTTATCTGAAACTCAAATAAGTCATAGAGTTTGAATTTAAATTTTAAATTGCCACAGTAATACGAATTATTTCGTGATTTGACGATTTAGAGGTATCATACTTAGCTAATAACTATCCAGAAAAACATTACTATCAAGGGGATTATTGCCTAGGACTGTATTGGATTAAAAACCAAGAAACTTACTGGGAAATCTGAGATTTAACTGTAAAATCCAAAATTTGGTTATTTTAATGGGGAGGGAGAAAAAATATTTGAGAATATAAAATATCTTGACAATGCCGCATGCACACGCTTGGATGAGCGGGTACTCGAAATAATGAAACCTTATTTTTTTGACACCTATGCAGTCGCAACATCGGAATTTGGCTATTCTATGGGTATTGACGCAAAAGAAGCACTCGAAAGATCCCGAGAAAGCATAGCTTCAAAGCTTGATGCAAACTCGGAAGAACTTATCTTCACTTCAGGGTCCACTGAATCAAGCAACACAGCACTTAAAGGCGTTGCCCTGGCTCTTAAAGAAAAGAAAGGGAAACATGTTGTCGTTTCGAAAATAGAAGATTTTCCTGTGCTAAATACAGCAAAAGCTCTCGAGAGACAGGGGTTCAGTGCGACTTTCCTGGATGTCGACGCTGAAGGGTTTGTAGATCTCGAAGGGCTTAAAAATGCGATTACAAAGGAAACGGTTCTTGTCTCAATTCAACAGGGAAACCAGGAAATCGGAACAGTGCAGGATTTGAAAGCTATCTCGGAAATATGTGAAGAAAAAGATGTACTCCTGCACACGGATGCTACTCATAGTTTTACCCGGCTCCCTCTCAATGTAAAAGAACTGCCTGTAGACCTGATCACAATGTCAGCCCATACCATCCACGGTCCAAGAGGAATAGGTGCGCTTTACATCAGGAAAGATACCCCAATAATCAAACTTATGGATGGAGGTTTCCAGGAGTTTAACCTGAGGGCAGGAGTCGAAAATATTCCATCAGCCGTTGGTTTTGCAAAAGCTGTAGAACTTGTAACCGAAGAGGAAAACAGAAGGCTCAAAGCAATGAGAGATCGCGTAATCGATAAAGCCCTCTCCAAGATTCCGGACGTTACCCTCAATGGAAGCCGGGAAAAACGCCTGCCTCAGAACGCAAACCTGACTTTCCACTACGTAGAAGGTGAATCCGTAACTTTGCATATGGATATGAGAGGTTTTGCAGTAAGCACGGGTTCAGCCTGTTTTAGCCGCTCCCTTGAAGCCAGCCATGTAATCAGGGGTATAGGAGGAGATCATGAGAGAGCACATGGTTCAGTACGCTTTACCTTTGGGCGCTATAATAACATTGAGGATGCTGATGCAGCAATTGAAGCAATGAGTGAGATAGTGGCAAGGCTAAGGGAAATAAGCCCACTTGCAAGGAAATGAATGGAAAAAAGTAGAAAAAATAGTAAGAGGAAGCAGAATCCAGGTAATCAAATAAGGCAATCAGAGAAGATGATCAGAGAAGACAGGCAGAGAATGCAAGCAAGAAGACAGGCAGAGAAGACAGGCAGAGAAGACAGGCAGAAAAGAAGATTAGAGAAAGTTACAAAAATATAAGGTGAGACAATGAAGTTTCCTTACAGCCAAAAAGTACTGGAGCATTTCAAGAACCCGCACAATGTGGGAAAGATCGAGAACCCTGACGGGAAAGGCCTTGAAGGAAGCCCGGCTTGCGGAGACATGGTAGCGGTTTACATTAAGGTCAATCCTGATACCAAGATTATTGAAGATATAAAATTCGAATCTTATGGCTGCGCCTCAAACATTGCTACGGGCTCGGTTATTACAGATATTGCAAAAGGAAAGACCCTTGATGAGGCAAAGAAAATAACATGGAAACAGGCTTCAGAAGAACTTGGAGGGCTCCCTCCGATCAAAGCTCACTGCTCAGTTCTTGCAGTTGAGGGCCTGCGGGCCGCAATCAAAGACTATGAAGAAAAACACGGGCTTATAACCGAGAGAGAGCCTACCACAGAAAAAGTTATCAGGAACCGGCTAAAGCACGTTATGAACCCCCTGACCGGCCTTGACATAATTCGTACAAACCTTATCCTAAAAACAAGCGTTGAAGAGGGAGTTGTGAGAGTGGTTGTAGACCTGCCTGCAAACCATCAGTTTGCTCCAGCAATAAAAGAGGATATTATGGAAAAACTGGGGTCTTTATGGGATGTTGAAAGAGTTGATGTAGTGTTTACGGCCTGACTTTCAGATGGGGTCCAGTTCAACATGAAGGGAAGAGTATTTTCCCTTCTCAAATGATTTTAGTTTAAATAAGTCCATGGAATATGTTCCTTATTTTCTGATTCCAATGCTGGCTTTGTATTCTCAGAATTAGTCCAAGATAGTCAATTGTGTGTTGAGATACGAAAAAATATGACAATGAAAGTGCAAAAACCAAATGGCTCATGAATAAATTGAAAAATAGATAAAGTTCATAAGGTAGACAAAGATGAAGGTACGGACTTTGACCTTTCTTTATAATACATGAAAAGTTCCTCTCCCCATTTTAAAGCCTGAGGCTCAAAGGCAATTAAAAATCGGGTTGTCACTCTCCCTTTTTTGTCAAGCAGAGAGAGGAAAAAGATCTTATCAGTTACAATCAATGATATGGGTTTTAAGTCACCTTCGTATACCAGAAAAGTAGAAACTTTGCTGCGAAAGACCTTTTTTATTTCTTTCTTATATTCGATCAGAGCTTTGTTAATTATGGGATTGCTTGTTTTTAAAAGTGGAATATCGGAATGATATTCTGTCTGGAAAGCCTCTAGAACTTTTCCTGTAACAATTGTTGTAGCTTCGATGTCCTTTTGAAGATACTCAAAAAGAAGTACAAGAGAAAAAGGATGAACTATCGAAATAAAAGACATTATACTCCTGGAACTCATTAAATTTGTCATAATCTCTTCTGGAAGCTGGAAAACGTTTGAGAAATCTTGTTCTATAATTTTAACGTGACCCAGTTCTCCGATTTTATTAAGAATGTAGGAAGGAATAGGGCTTACGTCGTGATCAGACCAGAAGTCCAGATTTTCTTCATACACTGAAAGCGTATTCAGGAAAAACTCTGCATTCGAAGCAATCACTGCACCCATATCTGAGAGGGAGTATATTCCATTATCTTCGAGAACAAGTCCCCAATCAGTTAATTTTTTAATTTGGGGAGTGATTGATTTCCAGGGAAAATCAAGCACATCTTTGATATCCTCACTGCTTTTTGGGCCTTCTTCTTTAAGAAGTAAAAGAAGAGTCTTTCTCTTTTCAGAAAGGAAAATAGTATCCAGAAGCGAGGATTTGGTTTCTACTCTGGTATGTGCTTTCGATTTCATATTACCTAATAATACTCTTGAAGGGATTATATAAATTCAATGAAAAGTTCTTATATTCAAGAGAAAAAAACAGCAATCTAGCTATTTTCATTTATAGATTTTAAAAAATGAATAATAATCGAAGTGCCAAAAGACCAGCATTTTTCAATTCAGTTTAGAATAGCCAGTTTAGAATAGCCAGTTTAGAATAGCCAGTTTAGAATAGCCAGTTTAGAATAGCCAGTTTAGAATAACCAAGACCTTTTGCTTATTCCAAAATGGTTTGCCTGGCAAAAGCCTCTGGATTATTCATACCACATGAATAAAAATCACACCGTTTTGGCTATATGAAACGTATATCAAAGTTTAGAGTGGTAATTCCAAAAAAGAGTTCGATACAAAGCTGGAAAACTGGAGGTTTTAAGACGGAAAACCGTAATAAATCTATAATCTTTGCCCTGCTAATAGTGGCGCTTCTTATTACGTCAACAGGTTTTGCAGCGGCAAAAGAGGCAACAATAGTTGTAAAAAGTGCTGATACCTCTGCTAATAGAGTAGCTATTTTCAGTGCATTTTCACCCGAAAAAATTGAGATACACTCCGGTGAAAATGTTACCTGGATTAATTTCAAGAAACCAAAAGCCTCAGTAGTGCTTGTAAGCGCTGACGAGCTTTGGGAAGAGACAACATTGAACTATGGAAAAGCCTTTTCCTTTACATTTGAAAACCCAGGAACCTATTCTTTTACTCTTAAAGATAATCCTGATATAAAAGGAACAGTAACCGTACTTGCTGGTGAATCACAGAAAACAAGTTCAGAAAAATCTGTGGGAACAACAGTCACCGCAGAAAAAGCGCAGGTTCAGTCAAAACCAGAATCCTCTATGAAAAATCTAGAGATCACGAATAAAGAAAACGTCAATCATGAAGAAAAGATAGCAATATATTCAACGACACTTACTCCAAATCTTTTAGAAATTGAAAAAGGAGACACTGTTTCGTGGGTAAACTACAAAAAGCCAAAAGGATCCTCAGTGCTTGTGAGTGAGGATAGTTTGTGGGAAAAACAAACTCTTAACTACGGAAAAGCATTTTCATATACGTTTGAAGATTCAGGAACTTACACATTCAGCCTGGAAGGAGTTCCAGAAGCAAAAGCTACTGTTGTAGTAAAATAAAAACGATTTAACGAAAAAATTGGAAAATTCAGACTAAAAAATCCACGTCAGAAAAACCCAATTAAACACCGAAAAAGTTGTCACCTACACAAATTATAGAGAAATTTAAAAAATACGTCTGGTAGTGAGGGTTTATTAATTAGTTATGGAGTGCAATCAGCCAGTATAAGCAAGAATTAAATAAATAAGAAGATAGCGAGAGAAATAAGTAATAATTATTTCTCAAAAATATCTACAACAGTTTTTAATATATCCCTTAAAAGGGGTTGCTGAGGGCACTTTTCTTCACATTCCCCGCACTCCATACATTTTGAAGCCTTTAACTCAAGGAAACTGTATAAAACTTATTTTATTTTACTTTATCAAACATCTTAGTATTGTTAAGGTACTTGAAATTTTCAGGAATCTTTGTTTCACACATGAAGAAGGCAAAAGTCTATGTAATTGGTTCTGAACTTCTCAAGCTGCTCGTTTAAGTAACAGTATCCCTCTGCTCGTAATAAGCCAGTTTGAAAGCCTGATTGCAAGAGACCTTTTCCCTGTACCCATCATCATGAAATACCTTCCAAATAAGGAATTAAATCATACAATCCATGAAAAGATAGGCAGTATCG
This sequence comes from Methanosarcina barkeri str. Wiesmoor, assembly GCF_000969985.1. Classification (GTDB taxonomy): domain Archaea; phylum Halobacteriota; class Methanosarcinia; order Methanosarcinales; family Methanosarcinaceae; genus Methanosarcina; species Methanosarcina barkeri_B. The sequence goes on from NZ_CP009526.1 coordinate 3,939,811, forward strand.
ATATAATTGACGCCTGATCTGTAGCATAACGAGTCATAAGTACAGCCTTTTCTTCATCGATTTTTGAGTAGTACCCTCAAATAGTAGGAAGCCACATAGTATCGAATCTGAGTACTGAGACACTTTTGCCCGTCTGCCCAAATTTTCTATATAGCATATGCATTTACCCCATTTTAAAGGAAAAAATCCACCCCGAAAGAATTCTTACTACTTTTTTGTCAGGACCGGAAATAATACTTTGTGAAATTACGAACAGTATAAAAATAAGCAAAAGAAAACAGCACAAAAAATAAGCAAAATAAATTTGATAAAACCTACATTCTGCAGTATTTTTTCGAAAATCAATAATTTTCCTGATAGCTTTTTTTGAACAGGTGCAAATAATTTGGATTTTTAGTGGTATTTGGTGAAAATTGAATGATATCGTTTTTGCCTCTAAATCCACCACATAGTTGCTTTTACCTATTACATAAAAGTCCAATAAATCCATGTTTGATTGAAAATCAATAGCAGTAAAAATATGAATTTACGAAAATTTAGTTGAATAAGAAAGAGCGATTACTCGCTCTCCCTCTTCTAAGAACCATACGTGAAAGTTTCCCTTCATACGGCTCAAGCATTCTATAACCCTTTCTGTATCAGGCAGCAATCTTTTTTTTTTTTTCAAATGGAGTAAACCTTCCGATAACTAAGTTTGTTTTGACGTTCGTGGAAGTAGTCCTTATCAAGAAATGTATTCATTTGCAGCTTTAAAGGAATATGTCTGTAAATCCTGGTTGTAGATAAGAGCAAGAGTTCATTAATCTCTGTTCTGAAATTCCACCTTCTAGAAGTGCTTCTATTCCAGTATTTGTTGACGATCCAATCTTTGGATTTATTCGGATGTCTTCTTTTAGCCCATTTCCATAACAGTTCCCATATTATGTGGTCAAGTTTCTGGAAAGTATCCGAAGAAACCACAGAATTATGGTAGTTGGACCAGCCTCTTATTATAGGATTTAGTTTGGAAATTAAGACTTTCTGAGACCATGCCATTCCTTCCGTTATGGTTTGACTAATTGTTTCAGTAAATCTTTTAATGGACTTTTTGGAAGGTTTGATCAGAAGCTTACCTTTATACTTGCGGAAATTCCAGCCGAGGAAGTCAAAGCCTTCATTAATGTTTGTGATAAAGGTTTTATCATCGGAGAGCTCAAGACCTCGCTCTTTAAGAAAAGCAACAACTTCGTCCTTAATTTCCCCTGCAGTTTCTTTGGAATTAGCAGTGACTATGAAATCGTCAGCGTATCTTATGAAGTTGACTTTCTTGGAATTTTTCCCTTTTTTAGGGTACTTAACAAGAAGCATTTTCTCGATACCATCCAATGTCATATTAGCCAGAATAGGAGAGATAATCCCACCTTGTGGCGTACCTGCTTTCGTTGGATTCAGATGACGTTTATAAATAAATCCCGCTTTGAGAAATTGAGTTAGTATAGCTTTGTCTATTGGGATATTAGTCAGCAACCACTGATGATTTATATTATCGAAACATCCTCTAATATCACCTTCCAAAATCCATTGAGCTGAAGTCTTTTTACTCAGACATAGAAAGATTTGCTGACAGGCATCCTTGGTACTTCGATGTTTTCTGAAGCCAAAAGACCGTAGGTCAGACTTAATTTCAGCTACTGGTTCCAGAGCCAGTGAATATAAAGATTGGATAGCCCTGTCATACATTGTAGGGATACCTAAGGGACGTTTCTTCGTCTTACCAGGTTTATTGATAAAGACTCGTTTAAGCGGTTTGGCTTTGTATCTTTTACCAGTGAGACTAAGGACAGCTTTCATTTTGGAGGCAGAACTTAACCATTTTTCACCATCAATTCCAGATGTCCTTTTTCCTTTATTTTGAGTAACTCTTCTTACTGCCAAAAGTTTGGCGAAGTAGGAGTGAGTCAGTAAATATTGTAATCTCTTGACAAGATTCCATTTGTTTTGTAGAACTGCTTTTGTAATCCGAGTTTGCAACTTATTAACTCTCTTTTCTATTTGATACCAGTTGATGTTTTTCCACATCTGGCAAAGTTGAGCGTTTGTAAGCTTCTTATCCAGAAAGGATATCGTTGAACAACTTACATTCAGAAGTTTGCCTCCTTTCATACAATAGAATACCAAATAAGCAAGTATGCATCCTTTAGGACCAAGGCAAAGTTTGAACCTCTATCCATTCCATTACAAAATGGCTTTCGCTTTTTGCTTAAATCCTCTGACCTCTATACCATCGATTCTCTTCACAGAGTCTCTACCTTTCCTTTTTTTTTTAAAAAAAAAAAAAAAAAAAAAAAGGAGTATATAGGGTTTACCAAGTTCTATACTACAAATAATATGAATGCCTTAGAAGCCATCTTTAAACCGAGAATCATTTGTCCATTTGCCATAATGTCCGCAGACCCACTATAGCCTGATTCTGTACCTTTTGGTTAAAGCGCATCAACCTGTTTTCGCTTATTCCACTTCACGATTCTTACGATGGTTCACTTTACGTTCTTCATAGTATTCTTATCCTAACCAATTATCAAAGTCAGGTTCTTTGAGTTCTTGATATTGTCATGTGAGCTTCACACACAAACGTTACCATTTATGCATGTCACAGTAGGATTACCTCAAATGGAAAAGGTAGCATATAACGCAATTCATAGTATAGCTTCTTGTCGCACCTGCGGAAAGTGGGATAAAAGAATAAATTCGGGAAAAATAGTAATAGAAAACTATATTAGAAATGCTAGGTTTCAATTCGAAACTAAAAATTTGGAGTTAAATCTGGAAAAAACGATGATGACAGGTATTATATAAAAAGAATCTAAAAATAAGAATGGGATCAGGTAGGAGATAAGAAATACCTTTTAATGAGTTATAGCTTTGGGCACGAAGAGATGTAGCCTTTGATACGTAAAAAAAGAATATTTTAAATATGCCTTTTTCAATCTGAGAAGGAACAAGTCCAGAGTTCGATCAATCTCAATGAGTGAAAAATCCAGATAGGAATAGATTTTAATTATAAAGAATATACACAGAAATTCCATTCTGAATCCCTATGAAGGTGTATTTTTGAATAAGGGAATATTGAAGAAAGCCATTGTGATTATCTTACTGCTTACAATTGGAGTATTTCTGGCCCATGCCTACTGGACGGAAATTGTATCTGTTCTTGGAGAAAGCTTGAAAATGCTCACTGAAACAAGAATTCGATATGTTATTCTGGCGTTCTTAGTTTACCTGTTGAGTGTGTACTTATTTGCAGTCCGCTGGCAGCAGGTACTCTCCTGCATTGGACACAATCTTAAAGCCACAGATCTTCTTCCCATTCTCTTCGGAGCAATTTTTGTGAACAACCTGACTCCAGCGAACCGGACAGGAGGCGAACCCCTGCGGATATTATGGATTAACAAGCGCTTCGGGATAAGGTATACCGACGCTTTCATAACGATCCTCTTTGAAAGGCTCGTTGAAGCAATTCCCATTATCCTGCTCTTATTCTATGTACTATACTTCATTCCCTCTTTAGATATTAAATTCCTGCCTCAGAAAAATATCCTGACATTAAATTCAACTTATCTGTTGCTCCTTGCTTTCCTTGCAACCGGAATACTCATATGGATTTTCCGGGAAAGATTTACTGTCCTTCTTAAAGATATACAGCAAAACTGGAAAAAACTTCATAAATCTTTTATTCCTGCTCTCCTTCTATCTTCCGGGGTCTGGATTCTTGATATAGTACGACTTCAACTGATCGCCCTGGCTCTAAATCTTCATCTTTCTCTGCACATTATCGCATCAGTTTCAATCTTGTATCTCCTGCTCGGACTCCTGCCAATAACTCCTGGAGGGCTTGGAATCGTTGAAGGAGGACTTATCTCCCTGCTTCTATATTTTGGGTTATCGCTTGCTTCGTCAGGAAGTTTCGTTTTTCTGGAACGTTTTATCTCTTTCGGGCTCAGCAGCCTGATAGGATTCCTGTACCTGTTTTATTACGGAGGAACCGAGATATGGAAAAACACAAAATTGCAATGATCAGTGATTGGTATTTTCCAAAGGTAGGAGGAATCGAGTATTCAATGCACACCCTTGCTAAAACCTTGAGCATGCATGGATATGAGGTGAGCGTTATTACAAGAAGCTATCCGGGTGTTCCTGAATACAGTAAAAGGGATGGAGTATCAGTGATAAGGCTCAAAGGTAGACCTTTGCCAGGACAGAGTCGATTTCTCATGCCCGGCGCATATAAAGAACTCTTCAACCTTTTAAAGGATGGGGATTATGAGATTGTTAATTGCCATGGATTGGATTCACCCATAGGCATGATTGCTCTTATTGTCTCCCGAAAACTTGGAATTCCCGTAGTAGTTACCAATCACTCCCTGGTAGGAGATACACCATATAGTTCGCTTTTATATCTTGCAGGTAAATTGCTTCTAAAGAATACCGACGCTGTAATTGCAGTTAGTTCAGCAGTTGAAAAAGACTCAAATCTGATGACAAAAAAACCGATTTACCGTATTTTCAACGGGGTAGATTCTGAAGATAAAATCATCAAAGTCCCTTTCCCTGTTAATACCGAAGGAAAACTTGTAATCGTCACAGTTGCACGCATGACAAGGAAAAAGGGCGTTCAAAACATTGTAGATCTAGCCCCTTTACTTCTGGAAAAACATAAAAATTTGCTGTTTGTAATGATAGGAGACGGCCCACTCAGGGAAAAGCTTGAAAGCACGGTAGAAGAGTCAGGTTTATCCGGAAATTTCTACTTTACAGGGGAAGTATCAAGGGAAAAAGTGCTGGGATATCTGGAACAGGCAGATATCTTTGCCCTTCCTTCGAGTAATGAAGCTTTTGGAATTTCGATTCTGGAGGCAATGTCAAAAGAGGTTCCTGTTGTAGCAATGAATAATAGTGGGGTTTCGGATATTATCAGAAATGGAGTAAATGGCTATCTTGCAGACAGCCTTACAGAATTTTCAGACTATCTTGAGAACCTTATAGAAAAACAGGCCCTGCGAACTTCCTTTTCCAGGAAGGCTTTAAGAGGGCTTTCAAATTATGACTGGAACCTGATCTGTAAACAGACAAGCAAGGTATATACAAGTGTCATTTATGAAAAATATCACAATAACCGTTGATGTGGAAGAAGACTGTCCCCCGATGCTTACAAGTACGAGAGGCATGGAAGAAGGACTGCCTGAGTTACTGGATCTTTTCAAAAAAGAAGGGATAAAAGCAACCTTTTTTGTTACAGGAATGATGGCTGAGCAATATCCGGACCTTATACACAGAATTCCGAAAGAAGGACACGAACTTGGATGTCATGGATATGCCCATTCTCGTTTTGACCGGATGGAAAAAGAAGAAGCCAGAACTGCTCTCAAGCAGGCTGGAAAAGTTCTGAGGCAGTTTGAAAGGAAGCTGGTTTCTTTCAGGGCTCCAAACCTGCAGTTCCCGAAAAATTATCTTAAGCTTCTGGAAGATGAGGGTTTCAGGTACGACTCGTCCATTGCAGCATATAAACCTCCGTTTTCCCGGAGCAAAGTTGAAGGCAAAATAATAAGGATTCCGGCGACGATTACCTCTTCATTTATAAGGCTGCCTCCGGGATTTTTTATCCCGTTACTCAAGCGCTGGGAATCTCCTGTCATCTTTGTCCATCCCTGGGAATTCGTGGATATGTCAAACACATCTATACGCCTGGACTGCAAGTTCAATACTGGAGAAAAAGCCCTAAACAACCTTAAACTTCTGATCCGTACCTTAAAAACCCAACACTACGGTTTTTTAACTCTGCAAGAAAGAGCAAAACTTGAAAAATATGAATAACTGCCTGAAAAGAGTAAATAATCCCTTTTTCCCTGTGAGAAGGTGCCAATGTTGCCTATTGAGTTTTAATTGAAGTACTTGCACAAAATTATTCTTCAAGGACTTTCAGAAGTTTCCTGATTTTATCGTTTTCTATGGAATAGAGCCTCATCTTCCCTTCTTTTCTCACTTTAATTATTCCCCAGTCCTGCAATTTTGCAAGGTGCATTGAGGTATTTGACTGAGTTCTACCAATGAGTTCTGGGATCTTGCAGGCGCATATCTCTCCTTTGCAGTCACTGCAATTATTCTCTTTGCATTTGCACTCTGCCTCAAGAAGAGCCTTGATAATTCTGTACCTTGTATCTTCGCTCAGTGCCTTGAAAAGCTGGATATTTTCTTCATCACTCATATCAATAAACATTGAATATAAGAATATATATTTTTCTAAAGCTGAAAAAGAAAATCAAATACTTGATCCGGGTTACCTTTAAACAAGCTCTAAAATAAGGAAATTTCAGAATTATAAGGAAATTTCAGAATTATAAGGAAATTTCAGAATTATAAGGAAGTTTCAGAATTATAAGGAAGTTTCAGATTTCATTTTCCGGCCGCTCTCTTAGCCTCTTTTGTTATCTCTTTCATCATTTCTCCAACGAGATTAGCTTTTTCACAGTGAGAAGCCTCTTTTGGCTTGCAGTTCAGGAGAATACTCATCAGTCTGTCAGCCATCCGGTATAATTTGAGATCTTCAAGCCGGACCAATAGTCCTGATAAACTCTCACTAAATTCCCGGCATTTATCATGATTGCAGACAGCCTCCTCATGCAACTGGCATATTGATTGTAGTTCTTTTATTATCTCGTTCGGGATACTCTCGACCATAAAAATCAATCCGTTTCAGCTTTATTTTCAATAACTTAAAGGAGCGGTTACAATTATGAAAGTAAATTTGGCAAAGTAAAATATGGCAAAAAAGATCTGGCACTTTTAACCACAAATCAAAAAATATGATTCTCAAATCATAACGCTATAAATTTTAAAATGTGTATTCATGCCTGCAATGCTCCATTATATCCTCTATAAAATCGGTGTAAAAGTCATCCAGGACTGTCACTTTATCTCCTGCCCTTATAGCTCTGGCTTCCAGGTCTTCTTTACATGCGTAAATTTTGAACTCTTGTTGTTCTTCTATTCCGGTAAGCAGGTGATAGACTCCATCTCCTGCAAGGTAGATTCTGGCTTTCCCAGAACAGGCAGCCAGTTTAAGACAGAACTCCGATCTCGGGCTGAAGGGAGACTTTGTCAGCAGGAACACATCCGATTGTTCTTGTTTCATATTATCATCCGATAAATCCATAATCAGCAGTAGTATTCAACCATTATTAAAACGAGATAACACCATCCGAGCTTTTCATTACTTCAAAAAAATCTTCTTCGTCGGTCAGTTCTAGAGTTTCTATCAAAGTTTCTCCAAAAAGGTGCCTTTCCATCAGCGAGGGTTCATGCACAAGTACTCTCAACTCCCCGTATGCATAAAGAATATCTGTAAGGTTTGGTAATCCAAGCTTTCTGCTGTCTTGACCTGCAACCGCAAGATAAACTCCATCGCCATAAAGACCGAGAGTCACATCCATCTTCCCAAGGCTTACTGCAGCTGCATTCAATGCTCCAAAAGCTTTTTCACTGCCGTATGGTGCTGTATCCAGCAGATAAAAAACTGATCTCATAAGATCTGAACCTCCCAAAAATTGGATTTAATCAATAAAACCTTATCTTGAAAGTGAAATTACTCTGTCACTTTTGTTCAACATTTCCGACAGCTCATAAAGGCTAGTAATTCTTATTCCAGGGAGATAATCTCTGCAGTTACTTCCCTGTATAATCTCCTCTTCTGGAATGTAGCCTCTTGCACTGGCGCATCGCGCACAGGCTCGAATAACGACCCCTTTTTCCGTAAGTCCGGAAAACAGTTGTCCTGCACTGGTAAAGAAGGACGGATCCTGGCTCTTTTTTGGGATATGCACCGCATCCAGGTACAGAAATATGTTTACTTTATATTGTTTAAGTGCAGCCCTGGCTAGTTTGTAGGCGATCTCAGCGTACTCAGAGATGTAAGGGCCATCAGTGAGTACTATTGTTAGTGTCTTCAAAGCTTCCTCCAACTAATTAATATGTTAATGAAACAGCCCTGTTCACCATACTCCTGACAATTTTTCCACTACCATAAATAGTTGTAATGATTTCTCCTTTTTGAATTATGAGACTATCTTTTTTACCAGAGTAATTCCCTCTGGGAAAAATTGGTTCAAGAATTTTTAAGACTCCACCCAGTGGAGGAGCCATATTTGCAACGGCTCTGAACTTTGTGGAATCCACTATACAGGACAAAAGCTGTCGAACTTCCACAATCTCCACAGGCTTTGCCTTAGAAAGATCTTTAATTTCTTCAATGCTGCTTTTTTGTTACTTATCCAGAAATTTTTGCCATGTTCACTGATTTTCGCAGTTCTTTCTGTTAACTCAATCGGGTCTGCATCTTGCAAAATCTTCAGATGGAAATCAATTGTATTATTCCCGACTAGAGCTTCAATCTCCTCAACATTTCTATGGCCGTTTGCAAGGAAGTTTATTATTTTCCTTCGGGTCTTATTGCCCATAGCAAAATTCACCAACTTTGTCTCACTCGTACCTCCTGACATTTTACACCTCTCAGGCACTATTGGAGTTAAATTCCGTTTACATCAATTAAGCAGTATAGCAAAGATGTCTAAGAGTAAAGCCTAACTCTTTCAAGCTATTTCCATAATTAGTTATGACGTTATATCAATAAAAACACAAAAGCCAAATATCAAAAAAGATTGATACGAAAACATTTAAACGGTTATAATTTAAAGAAAATCTGCCCGACTATTAGGTTGAAACAAAAGTATCTCATAGATTCTAGGAGATTCTAATATGGAACTAAAAAACAAGATTGAGACTATAATAAAGAACACCGTAGCAAATTCAGATACTGAAACCAGATATTGTGAGCCTATCATAGGTTTTGCTTCTACTACCGATCCTATTTTTATAGAAATTAAACAAATCGTAGGTCTTCATCATTTAAATCCAAAAGAAATCTTTCCTGAAGCAAAGACCGTTGTCGCTTTTTTCTTGCCATTTGATAAAGAGCTTGTGAAACAGAACTTGAAATCAGGTGTGGTAAAGGAATCTATTCAGGCTAGTGTAGATACTTCTCACCTTATCGGAGAAATCAATGAAAAAATCAAAACTGAACTTGCAAAAGATGGCATTACAGCAATTGTACCTAAAGCGATTTTCGATTATAAAAATAAGGGGTTTAATGTTTCATGGTCTCACAAAAGCGCCGCTTATGCTGCCGGAATTGGCACTTTCGGAGTTAACCAAATGTTGATTACGAAAGCTGGATGTTCAGGTCGAATCGGATCTCTGCTGATTTCTGCCGAAATTCCTCCTACTCCACGTCCAAAAGAAGAGTTCTGTAGACACAAAAGAGGAGAAAAATGCCTTGTATGTGTGGATAGATGTCAATCCGGCGCTCTTAGTTCAAATGGGTTTGATAAAGAAAAGTGTTTCATGCAGCTTCAAGAAGATATAAAAGCTTACCCTGAACTTAATCAACATGGCTGTGGGAAGTGCACCACTGGCCCCTGTACCCTAGATCCTGCTGAGTTAGACGAGGATTCTGTAAAGTCTTTGACAACTAATGTCATATAACTACAAAGTCATTAGAGTTACAAAGTCGTTAGAGTTACAAAGTCATTAAAGTTACAAAGTCGTGAGAGTTGCCTACTCGAAGAAAGTTTATCCATTTAGTAGTTGAAGACTTTGCAGAAACCTGAGAATTACTTTGCTATTATTTCATTTAGCATGGCATGATACACCAATGAACCATACTTTTCGATAGGCTCTAAAATATTCTTCAGATTACTAGGCTCAAATGTACGCACTGAGAACCTGCAAATGTTCCTGGTTGGTTGCGTACTTCGGCTCCTTGAGCGAGGTACACTTATCAAGGGAAGCTTCTCCGCTCATGAGTTTTATGGCAAAAGTATAACAGCTCTGTTCGCCGCATTTACCGCAATTGGTCTGAGGCAAGTATTTGTAAAGCTCCATGGGTTCGACCCGAATCTTTTCCCGAGGAGCCGGAGCAACACCCTTTGCAATAGCCTCATTGATGATACTTCTAAGACTTTCAAGTGCTTCTCTGGCCTCTGCCTCGTTTTTAATCATTGTCATGGTAATTTTTCCAGTACCGTAAACCGTTGTAAGAACTTCTCCTTTTTGCATAATCAGGGCGTTAATCTTGTCCGAGTATCTGCCTCTGGGAAAGAGAGGTTCAAAAACTTTGAGAATTCCACCAAGCGGGGGAGTCATATTTGCAATTACCCTGAATTTTGAGGAGTCTGCTATACAGGGTAAAAGCTGCCGAATTTCTGCAATCTCCACAGGCTTTGCCTGAGAGAGATCGGTGTTTTTTTGAGTATCTTTTTCTTCCTTGCCCTTCAGAAAATTTCTGCCGTATTCACTTAATCTGACTGTTCCGTCTACTAATTCAATCAGATTTGCCTGTTGCAGGAGTTTGAGATGAAAGTCGAGCATTGTTTTTCCTGCGGCTTCTGCGACTTCTTCGGTACTTCTATCGCCATCTACAAGAAAGTTCATAATCTTCCTTCTGGTGGCATTAGACATAGCATTATTTACAAGTTTTATCTCATTCGGATTTCCAGGCATTTCTACACCCTTGTTATTCTATCGAAGATAATTTCTTAAGATGTAACCATTATTTTTCCTGATAGCTACCACTATAAGACCACATTTTTTTCTCAAAAATGAAGTCAGTTCTTCGGATTAATATAAAATCTTCTAATCAATATGAAACTTACTTCATAAGAACATGGGAGCTGGATATCAAAAAAGATTGATATGAGATTTCAGAGAGATTCCATGACCTGACATTTTAACATTTATCAACTGTACACCTATCAATTATTCTTGATACTCACCATTCAGGTTTTTAAAACTTGAATCTCTAATATCGATTATATCATTTTTACAGAATACAATTGATTAAGTAAGTAAGGAGACAAAAAATTGAAAAAAGAAAAAGATAAATTGCCAAAAGAAACTACAAATAATCCAGAAGATGATGAAGAAGACCTGCTGTACAAGCATAAGCATGAAGAGCGGGGCAACACTATGCACTGGAATAATGCTTTTTGCAGAAGACCTGGTCATTGAGACTGATACATGAACTACCAGGAAAAGTGTAAGAAGCAGGCTGCTTAATTTTAAAATACAGCTGATTATAAAGGTAAATTGCCTGTAACTTTACAGTTTGAAGTAATTTAATTAAAGTATACCTGATTTGAAATTTTTAAATTATACTGCAGATTACAAATTTATATAGTTTTTAAGTAGGAGAGGATTTCAATGTCATTTTTGGATGAAATGTTACCTGAAACTGCGGAAGCTTTTGGACAAATGAGAAATTCCATATTCAAAGATGGTTATCTGGATCTTAAAACCAAAGAACTTATAGCCATTGCCTCCTCTGTCCTTATGCGTTGTCAGTTTTGCGTTGATACACATTCGCAAAGAGCGATTGCTGCAGGAGCTACAAAGGAGGAAATTGCCGAAACGATTTCAGTCGCTATGTTTGTTGCTGCAGGCACACAGATAGGGTGGACAAACATATACAGGGAAAATATATACGACAAAATCTTTGAAAAGGATAAGAGAGAAGAAGACTGTTGTTGCTGCTGTAAGGACTAAAAACCCGGTCATTTTCATTATTAAATCTTTTTCTTTCCAGATTTAATTAAGACCTGTTCTGATTTTCATTCAGGTTTATTCATAGTTTCTTTTAGGTTTATTCGGATTTTTTGTTTTGTAACTGCTTAATAATATCAAAAATATCTTCAAATTCAGGATTCAATCTGTAAAAATGCCATTTTGAACTGCTGTAGGCTTCGACGATCCCACAGTTTTTCAGGATTGTTAGATGGTGGGAAACCAAGTTCTGCCTTTCATTTAGCTTAAAAATCAGCTCGCAGACGCAGTGGTCTCTCTGCGAGAGAAAATAAGCAATCTTCAGCCTTATAGGATGCCCAAGAGCTCTGAATATCTCACTGGCCGTCTTTATGTCATTGTCCAGAAAATCGATTTCCTGGAGCATTTTTTCTTCCCATTCCTTCTTTTTCTCAGGGTCGGCAGGACAACAATAGCTCATAAATAAAAGAGATTAAGCTTTCTAATTAAAATAGGGTCCTTCCAAATCAGTACTAAAATTAAGGGTATGCAATGCTTATTTTAGATGATAAGTATGCATTTAGAGTTTCCCCAATTAAGGTACACTCTAAAAATCAATTTTTTAGATAAATAATCTATAATAATCTTTTAAATCAAGAAAAAATTGAGATAAATACTTTATTCTTTTACAATTTATGTTTATTTATAAATAAGGCATCTGATGTCATTTTCATCCATACAAAATTCAATGTTAAAAGTAAGGATAAATCAACATTTAATTTAACAATTAAAGTACTTAAGTCATTTAAACAGCAAATAGATCATTTAATAATTGTACCTTAACTGGGGGAGAGCTGACACTACATTATATTTGGCAAATAAGGTTTAATATCCCTTAAAAAACTAATCATTTTTCAAGGGGTCTAAATTAAAAGTATTCATATCAATTATTTTTGATATCTAACACGCTATTATTTATATCAATATTTTTGGGACTTTTAAAATCGTAAATTACAATATATCAACATTTTTCGATATAGACCTCACGTTTTTTTATACTTAGGATTTTTAAATTAATTTAGGGATTAAGCTGTCCTTTTTGAATAAAGTATCACCAAAAGTTGCTGAAATTTTTGTGAAGATACGCCGTGTTATCTTTACTAAGGAGACTCTTGATCTTAAAATCGAAGAATTGGTTGCTGTTGTGCCTTCTGTCCTTACAATACACCAGTTCTGTGTAATGAGTATTCTCAGCGAGCAATGAATCAGAAAACAAGCAGAGAAGAGGTATCTGAAGCAATTATGTTAACAATGTTTATTGCAGAGAGTTCTCAACTTTGCTGGGAAAACGCTTGTAGAAAAAACGTTTATGAGCTCATCTTTGAACGTGATATCTCTAAAGAAAAAGGAAATATCTGCAATTGTAGCTCTGGAAACGGGGGCAAATAGATTCATTTCTCACTTATTAAATCAATTAAAAATGTTTTTTTATTAATAAAGTCCATCAATGCAAGAATCTTTCGTATACTTTTGACAATTACAGATAATTTGAGCAAAATACTTATAATATTTAATACATTTGAATATATCAATATATCTTGATATCCTACAATTTATTTTTGCTTCTTAGCTAGAAAATAGAACATAAAAATTTTGGAGGACTGGAATGAAGCGATTGCATAGAATACCAAGTAAAGAACGAACTTCTTTTTTATCATTTCCTTTGATAAAATCGCTCTCGATTTTAGCGATTTTTTGTTTATTTCTCTTCAGCTCAGGTTGCACGGATCTTGATGATTCCGGCAATGAAGCAGAGCCTGCTGAAGTTACGAAGAACATTAGCGATTCAGGTAGTGGAATGGAATTAATCGAAGTTACGAACCTGAGTCAGATTGATAAAGCTCTCAAAAAAGGTCCTGTTGCGCTGAAACTTGGTTCAAAGGGTTGTATTCCCTGTGGAGAACAGGAAGAGATATTCTCAGAGCTACTCCCAATGTATCAGGATTCTGCCTCATTTATGCTTATTGATATCAAACAGTATCCCGAGTTCGCAACAGAATTTGGAGTAAGAGTTATTCCGGATACCTGTATTATTACGGATATAGAAAATGGAAAATACGTTTATATGCGGCAGGATGGCAGCAAAAGCCAAGAAAGAGAAAGCGCAAGATTCCTGGGTGTTACCGACAAAGAAACCCTTTCAGAAACTCTTGACAAAGCTATTGAATCCAAGAAAACAGAGGGTTAAAGGATGTTTTCCAATTTTTTACCAGTTGCAGCTTTTTTTGCGGGAGTCGTTAGTGTGCTCTCTCCATGTATCCTGCCTGTAATTCCGGCAGTTTTTGCATACTCAACTGGAGAAGGAAAGTTCAGACCAATTGCAATCATATTAGGTTTGTCTCTTTCCTTTACTTGCATGGGAATTGTTACTTCTATTTTTGGGGCAACGCTTACAGCTTATCTCGATTACCTTAACATTTTTGCAGAAGTTCTTCTGATCATAATGGGCATTTCGCTACTATTTGATTTAAACACATTCAACATTTTCGGAAAATTTTCATCCCTTGCAAACTCTAAACGAGAAGGCCTTTTAGGAGGGTTTTTACTTGGGCTTTCTCTTGGGATTGTCTGGCTTCCGTGTGTTGGCCCAGTACTGGGTTCAATCCTTACAATGGTTGCTGTTTCAGGCGAAGTTGTTTATGGAGGATTAATGCTTTTCATATATTCTCTTGGTTTTTCAGTTCCAATGCTTCTTGTTGCTTATTCTGCAAGTTTTTCTTCCACGAGGCTTCAGAAAGTTTCAAAATTCGGTTTTCCATTAAAAAAAGTTGCAGGCTTTATAATTCTAGGAGTCGGCTTTTATATGGTTTATAAGAACCATTTCAGCGGTATCTGAAATTGAAATTTATTAAGTTAATAGTTCTAGGAAGCTGTTGGACTTAAATAAAAAGAGGAAAGGTTCGCTTAATCCCCACTAAAAAAACGGGGTATTCGTGGCTCTCTTTATCAGTCACCAAAGGATCGTAAATATGATTAACGGGTGTATTATTCAGTTTTTGAGGATCAAAAAATGTAATTTATAAACTGCTTAGCATAAATTATCTGAGGGATCTAGAACTGTATTAAGGACATGAATAACTATTGAGTAAAAGAGAAGGTGATACCTGTGGATGCAAGTGAAAAAAAGCAAGTAATTAAAGAGAAATACGGAAAAATAGCAATGTTAGGCGGGTCCTGTTGTTCGAGTGGATGTTGTGGTGATTCGAGTGCGATAGATCTGTCAAAATCCATTGGCTATTCTGACAATGATATCAACGCTGTTCCAGACGCAAATCTGGGTCTTGGTTGTGGAAATCCAACAGCTTTTGCAGAATTAAAACCAGGCGATGTTGTACTAGATCTCGGCTCAGGTGCAGGATTTGACTGTTTCCTTGCTGCACAGAAGGTCGGAAAATCAGGAAAGGTTATTGGAGTTGATATGACTCAGGCTATGGTCGAAAAGGCACAAGCAAACTCCCAAAAATACGGTTATACCAATGTCGAATTTCGTCTGGGAGATATAGAAGCTCTTCCGGTTGAAAACGGATCAGTGGATGTTATTATCAGTAATTGTGTGATCAATCTTGCTCCAGATAAAGAAAACGTTTTTAAAGAAGCCTTTAGAGTTTTGAAACCAGAAGGCGCAATGTATATTTCTGACATGGTTCTTCTGGCCGAGATTCCCGAAAATCTCAAGAATGACAAAGACCTGCTCACAAGCTGCCTTGCAGGTGCCTTGCTTAAGGGAGAGTATCTTGGGCTTTTAAAGAGAGCCGGATTTTTAGTTGAAGTTTTGAATGAAGATCTGGATATAAGCAAAAGACAATATAATGAGTTGCCTGCAGAGAGCTTAAAACTTAAAGCCTGGAAATAAAAAGATTTCTACTTTTTTTACTTTATAACTTGTAACTTTGGAGAAAACCATTTAACATAAAGAATTACTAAAAGGAGCTTTTACATGGCATGGCCTATAACTTCTGGCGATTATATAGTAGGAGACCCAAAATCTCCTGTGGCAGTAGTAACCCTTGCTTCTGATTATCGAAACTTGAATTTGAAAAACTACGCCATCTGCGGAACCTGTTTTACGGAAAATTTTGGGATTGAGAAGATAATAGTTAATGTGCTTTCAAATCCTCGCATCAGCTGCCTGATTGTCTGCGGGAAGGAAAGTGAACATTTTGCCGGGCAGTCCCTGCTGTCACTTGCCGAAAATGGGGTTTCGACTTTCGGAGGGTCAAAAAAGATTATCGGGTCCGAAGGAGTAATTCCTTACCTTAACGAAATTCCAGCGACTGCAATCTCTCGTTTTCTTAGGGAAATTGAAGTAATTGACCTCGTAGGGATAACCGACCCTTCGGTCATCCAGCAGGCAATAGATTCCTGTAGTAGAAAAGAAAGAAGCGAAGCTCCGGAGCTTTTCATGCCCGAAATTGATGAAAATAGCTGGAAGAAATATGAATCTCAGGTAAAGCAGAATGTAATGTCTAAAATTAAAAGAGGATAAGATTCAAGTTTTCAGCTTCTAATTAAAAAGATCTAGTAACTACTCAGGTACCCTAAAATAAGTTAATTAACGCCGATTTTGGCCATAAGGATATGTCTAATAAGGAATTCATAGCAAAATTAAAAACGACATCATTTGGCATCAGCTTACAAAACCGACTGAAATATATTGTAAATACCAAATCCTTTAAATTAAGGTTTTTGATGTCGATTTGTGGTACCTGAATAGTTACAAGATCTAAAAAATAATTTCATGAGCCTATTCCTAAACCAATTTCATTTTGATGAGCCAATTCCTAAACCAATTTCATTTTGAGATCAATAATGGTCCCAAAAAATTTTCAGAATAAGGAAATTAATTAATTTCTTTATTCAATATTTGGCAATATAATTCGAAGTTTTAGGATAAGCTCTTCTTAACAAGTTTTTCACTTAACCATAAAGGAAAGAATTTCCTTTAAAGGAATTTGCCTCTTGAATATTAAATTGGAAATAAAAAAGGAGGAAAATATTTCCTCTTTTAAACTTCATTGAACTCGATGCTAATGCTACCCGCTTTTTTTACGAGAGATTTTGCAAGGAAACCACTTTCCAACCTGCAGAGATTGAGCACTGCACAGGGCACAAGACAGTTTGAGGAGCACTGTGCTTCCTGTGCTCTATCAATCACATAGTTGTTTTTGATATCCAGAATTTCCATCATGGGAACTTCCATGTGAGAGAACTTCTTTATCTTTTCACATGGAGTTTCAATGTCAACAATAATTTTATTTCCTTTTTTGCTTCCACGTATCTTGTGAACAAACCCACAGATAGTAGAATTTACAGTAAATTCAGTCAACTTGTCACCCTTAATTTTGGTTATTTAAGCTTCTGGTTATTTAAGCTTCTGGTTATTAAGATATATGGTCTTAGCAATGCCATAGATATTAATTGAAACCGAGATCATTCGGACTGCAGTATCTCAAGAGTTTTTTCAAAAGCTTCTGAGATTTCATTGTCCTTGAGATTCTTGTCTTTATCCTTTTTAATTCCTAACTCAGAAATTACAATATGTCGATCCACTTTAAAACCTGCAAGTTCGAGAGTTTTGCTTGCACAGTTCACCGGGCAGCCATCAATTGCAATTATCCTTTCTGAAGCCTCGGCAGATTTCATGAGTCCGGGGGCTCTAGCCCCGATTCCTACGGTACACATCAGATTTCCAAAGTTTTGTTTTTCGAGCTCTATCGCGGTCTTATTTGAAAGTTGTCCCACATTTGAAGCCCCAGTACATGGGAAAATTGCCACGTTTGCCGAACCACATGCACACTTTGTCTCTTCTGCCATAATTTTATTCTCCTTATGGGCTTATTTTTTCTTATTATAATCAATTGAATAGTGAACTATTCCTTTTTTATTGAGTAACCCATTTTCGAATATCTTTTTCGTCTGGAACCTTACCTGCAACTTTTACTTCTCCATCAATAGCAACTGCAGGAGTGACCATAACGCCGTAGTTCAGGATCTTTTCAACGTCCTCAACTTTAATTACTTCAGCTTCTACGCCAGTCTGCTTCAGTACTTTTTCAATAATTTCTTTTGTTTTTTTGCATTTTGGACAACCAGTTCCGAGAATTTCGATCTTCATTTTTTTAACCTCGTGTTTTGTTTTATCATTTTGGACATTTTTTGTCTTTTCAAGTTGTAGATACATTAATCTTAGAGAAGAATGTTAAATAGATATCCAGTAAATATGATCGATACCGTAACAATTAAAACAAAAGCTCCAATCAACTCTTTTTTAAGTACCTTCTTCAGGATAATCATTTCAGGAAGCGAAAGTGCAGTAACTGCCATAAGGAAGGCTAGAGCAGTGCCTACAGGAAGCCCTTTTCCAATAAGGCTTTCAACGATAGGGATCATACCCATAACGTTTGAGTATAAGGGCACCCCCATAACGACTGCAATTGGAACAGCAAGCAAATTATCTTTCCCTGCATATTGTGCAAGGATGCCTTCGGGAGCATATCCATGGAAGATTCCCCCCAAAGTAACTCCAATAATTACGTATATCCAGACCTTCCCCACGATTTCTTTAACATTGTCAAAGGCAATAGCAGCTCTTTCTTTTATTTTCAGAGATTCCTGCTCTATATTTTGATCCCCAACCTTTATCTTGTAAACAAAATCAGCCACATATTTTTCCATTTTCAGAAGGCCTACTACGTACCCACCAAAAACTCCGAGCACAATACCTGACACTATATAGATCAAGGTTACTTTAAGGCCAATGGTGGCCCACAGTGCAGCAACTGCAGCCTCATTTACCAGGGGTGAAGTAATAAGAAAGGAAAAAGTCACTCCAAGAGGGATTCCAGATTCAACAAAACCAATAAAAAGAGGTACTGATGAACAGGAACAGAAAGGTGTGACCACTCCTAGCATGGAGGCCAATAGATGATATTGCAGTCCTGTTCTGCCTCCAAGAACTTTTCGGGTTTTTTCAGGAGTTACATAGGTCCTTATGTAGGAAACAACAAAAATCATTATAGCTAGAAGAATAAAAATTTTCAGCACATCATAAATGATAAAGTTAACACTGGCTGCAAGGTGTGTGTCAGGTGCAATTTTAAACACCTCATATGTCAGTTTATCAGCAATCCATTGAAGAGGATAAAATATATCAACCATTTTGGATCTTCCATTATGTCACTTCTTAACCGATATCCAATTTACAAATATATCAATATATAATGATATTTCATATTATTTAAATATTTTCCTAGAGCTCTGAAGATTTAATGCATTTTGAACTCCATATACTTTTACTGATATCAATGGGTTTTCCTGTAATTTTTTGAGAATAAATCTGGAACTTAGCTGAATAAGAAAACAAATGTGGAAGATAGAAACTACCATGAAAAACTGGAGATGTAGATTAGTTCGCTGATTGCAAAAAAGAAAAACTACCTTCTTCGAGTAAATAGTTGGTCAGCTAAAAAAGCAAACATTCAGTTGATTGCTGAAGAAAGAGAAAAAAGAAAAATTCATTTTATGCAAAGAGGCACTGCCATTGTACAAATTCCTGAAAAAAAGATGTAATTTACTCATAACTTATAAGGAATAGAACTTTTGAGTTTTTTATAATAATACAAAATCTTATTCCTCAAGCACTTCCAGAATTTTCCTGATTTTATTGTTTTGGATGGAATATAACCTCTTTTTCCCCTCTTTTCTTACCTTAATTATTCCCCAGTCCTGTAATTTTGCAAGGTGCATTGAGGTATTAGACTGAGTCCTCCCGATTATTTTCGGGATCTCACAGGCGCATAGCTCTCCTCTGTTACTGTATTTATTTTCTCTGCATTTATTCTCAGATTCGATTAAAGCCTTGATAATTTCATACCTGGTGTCTTCACTTAGGGCTTTGAAAAGCTGTATATTTTCTTCATTAATCATATCAACAAGTATTGAATATATAAAGCTATATATATTTTTTGAAATTGGGAATTAGGCATATTGCTTGTAAATTTGGAGTAAAGGCTATTTTTAACTTACACAGTTTCCAGGATGATGAAATAAAGTAGCTTTCATGTTCAAATGGAAAAACAAAAGATACATTGACAGAAGAAAATACAAATAAATGAGAAGAAGACTGTTGTTGCTGCTGTAAGGACTAAAAACCCGGTCATTTTCATTATTAAATCTTTTTCTTTCCAGATTTAATTAGGACCTGTTCTGATTTTCATTCAGGTTCATTCATAGTTTCTTTTAGGTTTATTCGGATTTTTTGTTTTGTAACTGCTTAATAATATCAAAAATATCTTCAAATTCAGGATTCAACCTGTAAAAATGCCATTTTGAACTGCTGTAGGCTTCGACGATCCCACAGTTTTTCAGGATTGACAGGTGATGAGAAACAAGGTTCTGCCTTTCATTCAATTTAAATATCAATTCGCAAACGCAGTGGTCTCGTTGAGAGAGAAAATAAGCAATTTTCAGTCTTATAGGATGCCCGAGAGCGCTAAAGATCTCACTGGCTTTTTTTATGTCGTTGTCCAGAAAATCGATTTCCTGGAGCATTTTATCTTCCCATTCCTTCTTTTTCTCAGGGTCAACAGGACAGCAATAACTCATAAATAAAAGAAGTTAAGCCTTCTAAATAAGGGTTTTCATATCAGTTTTGTTTGATACATAGAATGCTGTTATTTATATCCAATCTATTTCTGGACTTTGGGTCTTAAAAACAATATATCAACATTTTTTGGTATATCTCGCGGGTTTTTATCTGCAGAGTAAATAACTACATAAGTCTTATACAGGTAATATTCAATCATTACAATAATGAACCTTTTATATCCTTAATTCTGCTTTTGTTTCTTAACAACAAGAACTGGAACCTTTGAGTGCCTTACAACCTTATCTGTTACACTCCCAAGCAAAAATCTTTCTAATCCTCCTTTACCAAGGGTTCCCATTATTATAATATCTGCTTTGTATTGCTCTGCAAACTCCAGAATTGCACTAGCAGGATCACCTTCTACAACTACACCTTCATAGTCTATTTCCTTATCCTTTGCAACTTTCTTAGCATATTGGATAGCATTATCTCCTTCTTTATGCAACATTTCCTCCGTGACATTCCAATTAGAACCCAGATGAATCGGTGTTTCCAGTACAGGTGGTACATATGCATTTTTATTAAACACATAAAGAGCATAGACCTTCGCACCCATAAGTTTTGCAAGTTCCATTCCTTGGAGTACGGCATTTTGACTATATTTAGACCCGTCTGTTGCAATCAGGATTTTTTGGAAAGTATTGTTAAGAATTATTTATTTTCCCCTTCCCCGAATATTTGCGTTAATGTCAGCTAGAAGCAAACAAAATGTATTACAATATAATTTAAGACGAAAGCAAATAAAGATATGCGTAACTATTTAGACTGGTCAGGGCAACAATAAAAATCAGTAGTGAAATATGAATTATAAAATAGTATATGAGTATAATTGCATATACTCATGTATAGGCGGTGGTGCCCACGGATATTGTTTATCTATTTAAAGCATTAGCTGATGAAAACAGGATAAGGATACTGAATCTTTTAAAAAATGGGAAATTATGTGTATGTGATATTGAAGCGGTTTTAGGCATTAAGCAATCCAACACTTCCAGACACCTGAACAAATTGAAAATGGCAGGAATTATCGTCTCTGAAAAAAAATCCCAGTGGGTCTATTATCGACTCAATGATACCATTTTTCTGAAATTTCCCTTTCTTTCAATGATAATTAGCGACGAGATCGAAAAAATAGGTATTTGTAAAGACGATTTAGCACTATTGGAAAAGTTCAAAGCAAGCGGTAGATTTTGTGATTAATTAAAAAGGTAGATTTTGTGATTGATTAAAAATTAATTTTATAACAAATGGATTTATTAATAAATGGGGAGTGTTCGTTCTGAAATCCGTTGTATCAAAATTATCGTTTTTAAATCGTTATTTAACCCTGTGGATCTTTCTGGCTATGTTTATTGGTGTAGCTTTAGGCTTCGTTTTCCCTGATTTTGCAGTTTTTTTGCAGGGTCTGACAATTGGTGCCACTTCAATCCCTATTGCCATTGGGTTAATAGTTATGATGTATCCTCCGCTGGCACGAGTTAAATATGAAGAGTTAGGCACGGTATTCAGGAATCATAAGGTATTAAGCTTATCTTTACTGCAAAACTGGATCATTGGCCCGATTTTAATGTTTATCCTGGCAATTATATTTCTTAGGGCATATCCTGAATATATGGTAGGTGTTATTCTAATAGGTCTGGCCAGATGTATAGCTATGGTGATTGTCTGGAACAGCCTGGCAGACGGGGATAATGAATATGCAGCTGCACTTGTTGCTTTCAATTCAATCTTTCAGCTGGTCTTCTATTCCGTCTTTGCTTATTTCTTTATAACTATACTGCCTGAATGGCTGGGATTTAGTGGTATGGAAATAAATGTGTCCATGGGAGAAGTTGCTCAAAGTGTTGCGATCTATCTGGGAATTCCTTTTGCGGCTGGCTTTTTAACCCGCTATTTCCTGCGCTCCTCAAAAGGAGTCGAATGGTATGATAACAAACTCATTCCAACAATAGGTCCTATTTCACTTTATGCTCTATTGTTCACGATTATTGTTATGTTCTCGCTAAAAGGCGAATACATTGTTGCACTGCCAATGGACGTTGTAAGGATTGCAATACCTCTCTTAATATATTTTGTAACTATGTTTGGGTTCTCTTTCCTTATCTGTAAACAAATGGGAATTAATTACGAGCAGACAACATCTCTTGCTTTTACTGCAGCAAGTAACAACTTCGAACTTGCAATTGCCGTAGCAGTAGCAGTTTTTGGAATTAGTTCTGGGCAGGCGTTTGCAGCTGTAGTAGGCCCTCTGATTGAAGTACCCGTAATGATCGGACTTGTTAATGTTGCACTTTACTGGAGAAGGAAATACTTTACAAACACAAAATAACTTGAAAGTGGCAAAGAAACCTTGCAATTTATTACTTTACAGCCAATCAACTTTGCATTTGCAGGACAGTGGTAAAAAAATAATAAATTAGACTGTAGACTCATCCCAAAACTTAACTTCGTTATCGCTGCTAAAGTTAGAACATAACGTATGAGATTCTTTAATTTCATATCTTTGCAAGAGCACTTTGAATAATCATATTTAGCTGAAAAATTATTTAGTTTGATTTTATTTTTGAAATCGTTCCAATCTACATATATTGTTCTTCTTTTTTTAGTGTGGAGGAATATCTTCCCGTGTACAACCTGTCGTAACTACATACAAGATTCCGCTCATTAACTTTCGCAAGTATGCAAAAGGTTTTTCTGTGTGTGGTTTTGATGGCAGGAAATAATGTTCTACAGATTACCATAAAACATCACCTATTTTGTGAAGACATAGTGCAAAATTTATAATTTATACATAGTAGTTTTTTTGGAACCGATATATTACTGATTTTAACCAGATAGGCAGTCTTTAATATATAATGAACAATTAGACTATGCATTATATTTAAATGTAAAATTAATTGAAAGTTTTGGGTACCGATTTCAAATAAATATGAAACAGAAATTATATATTATATTAAAAGTCTTTAAAATAATATTAATAGGTATGCACTTCAGGAGCAGACGGGACTAATTTCAAATTTATTATGGGTAAAAATAACTTTAGTTATCTTGACGATACATGATACTGATTTCAGAATCAAATTAGAAAAGTATAAATATTTATGCACATATGTGTGAAACCGAAACTTATCGATTCTTTTTGCATCTCGAACCAGCTCAATAAATATCTAAAAAACTGCTAATCTGGAAGTTACAGATTACCTGGAAAGAAGTACAGAAAAGAGCAAGATTTAGGAGTCCGAAAAGCATGTCGAAATCAAAAAATGTCTGGAAAGATTTTTTCAAAGACAAGAAACATGGAGGGCACAGATATTCATCTGAGGAGTTTCTTTCTATGGAAGCCAGGGAAAAACTTTTTCACCTTGATGGGGGTAGAACACTTCTTGATTTTGGATGTGGAGCTGCAGAACTCCTGACTTACTATGCTCCGGAATATGAACAGCTTGTAGGGGTGGATTTTTCAGAATCTATGCTAAAAGAAGCAAATAAAAGGATCGAGAAAAATAAGTGTCAAAACATAGATCTAATTCTTGCTGACCACAAAACACTCTGGAAGAAATTGGACTCTTCTTTTGACCGAATAACTGCAGCCGGTGTAATTCAGTACCTGACATTTCAGGAAATTGATAAATTTATCTCTGATGCATCAAACTATCTGAATAAAGATGGCAAAATAGTATTTTTTGACATACTGGATTCCCGCCTATATCCATTATGGAAGATAGGCCTATTCTCACAAGACGCAAACGGCTTGAAAATTTTATGCAAAACAGGTTTCGAGTTTCGGACTGCAATATCGGCAAGCCTGAAAAGACGTCCAAAAGACATTCTCGGGTTTGCACACAATCCTTACATAATTGAAAAAATTGCAAATGAACATGGATTTAAAATGATTTGTGTACGTTCAATGTATTACGAGTACAAATATCATACAATAATGTTTCGGGCTTAAAAGGCTGTTCGGATGGGCACTCAATTAGAAGAACGAAGTCGAATGGCAAATAGAATATAAAAAATATGGTGGTTTAGTGAACAGCCATAGTCGCCTAAAAATGTTTTCTCTAATACCGTTTATACTGGGAAGTTTATTTATTGGAGGAACCGAAGCTTTTTCCTGTAAGGATTCTCCAAAAACTCGCGAGAATATTGATCAAGGCATTCTTACTTTATTTTCACAAAATTATTCCAAATCTAATAGTGTTCCGAAAAATGTTTTTATTGCAAAACTTCAGGGAAATAAGATTTATGACAAATTATATTCTGCAATTTACGGGATGCTTAAATCAGAGATTTTAATCAAGACCTCAAAAACACTACAGTATAAAGTAAGAAGAGACTCCTGTTCATGCCCGTACAGTTTGTTTCCGGTTGCAGATACTGTTTTAGAATCCGGAATAAATGGATATACGGCAGATTTAGTTAAATCTTCAGAAACTTACCGGTTCTGTGAAGCCGCTTCCATCCCACTAATTCACTATACAGAGCAGCCAAGGCAGATTGGATCACTTTACATCTGTAGGCTTACACCAATGGTTAAATGCAGTTACCAAATCTCAATAGAATTGAAGATGGATGACCCCAAAAGCTTTGTTGAACTTAATACCCCAGGTTCAAAGTTGATTCTCCAAAAAGTAAATAAGAATATTATATTAAAAAGTTATTTTAAAGATTCTTCTGAGGAAATCAGATGCGAATCCATATCTATCGGGAATGTGGCAGAAAAATCTGATTTTGAGATTATGTTTGATGGATATAACAAAACAAACACTATTCTTGCAAAAGACGGCGACTGTATCGTGACCCCACTTTATAACATCGACAGGCAGAGATTGCCGTATATGGATATTTCAAACGGGTACATTAAGTTCACTCCTTTTGTGCTTGGAAAAGGAGCGCACCTTGATGTAAATATATACAGTATAAGTCAGACCTCAGATAGAAAACTCATAACTGCAATTGGAAGTAACAGAATACTGGCTTTCGGGATTGATGGCCCGCATGTTAGAAACACAACCGAGCAGGGAATACGCTACCTTAACAGCAAAAAAAATAGAGGAACAATATGGTTTGATATAGAACTCCTTGAACAGCGCAATGAAGAGGATCTTGAATATTTGCGTGGTCTGGTCATCAATGATTCATGGGATGTAGGTGTACATTACTCAAAAGAATTGAACAGTTTTCCACTTGAACAGGCGTTTAAAATAATGGATGAAGGATACTTATATGTATATGAAAAAATCGGCCGAAAACCGACAAGCTGGTGCTCCATGAGAAACAGAGATAATATTCTGCACGCCCTTTATGCATATGAAAACTTAGGAATGCTCTGGAGAAATGGAGACTCGGGAATCCATACGGAAAAATATATTGGGAGTCTGGAAGATGATACCTGGGAATGGTGGGAAATAGCATCCAGAGCAGGTATGGTACACCCGGTTTTTACCCATGAACTTGATAAGGATCCAGCTATAAAATACTCAATTAGCCGCTCAAAATTTCAAAACTGGGTAGAGAACTATGAGTCAAACAATATGTCCATAGTGTCTTTTCACGAGTACAGTCAAATAAGTCGAAATACATACGATGCCACTTTTGATAACCTGCAGTATACTGAAAACTCCGCCCTTTTTGATGCACACACAAACGGTGGCGCTGCCCTTGTAAATGTAAACATAAACGCTGGAAGAGATACTAAGGTTTACGACAACACATCTGGAAAATTCCTTGATTATGACATAGAACCGGATAATTCGATTACTTTCTGGGTTGAAAACGACCATAGATATATTGTAGATTTGAATAGCGCTGAATATTGATGGTATAATGGTTCTATACAGGATATTTTCTTGTGATCTAAACCTTATTTATTTGTAATGCTTATACAACTTGTTTATATAAAGAAAGATAAAAATAGAAATATAATTAAAGACAAGTTTCCCTTAATGTTTAGAAATAACTAGAATTGTCTTTGATAATTTCACCAACAGCATCATTCACCAAGTAAGTGATCTAATGAGCCTCTCAAAAATCTGCATTAAACCCATTGCGTATTTAATGTATTTTAAGAGACTGACACGAGATACCGTTGGAGCTTTTCTTATAAGGAACTGGAAACAGACGGAAAAGGAAAACGTTATGCCTCTAGAGAATTTTATGCTTCCTGAAGTACTTAGAATTCAAGAAGAAGGGCTTGAAAATCAAAGACAGGAGAAGCTTATAAAATATTCGAAAAAGCTTCGGAAAATTTTTTATGTAATTAAGAGTCAGAATCAAGTAGTAGGCTACTCAGTATACTACATACGACTGATACCTACCTTTAAGGGTTTCAAGAAAAAATCGGTAGTTTGTTCAATTTCAATTGATAGAAACTTTAGAAGAAAGGGGTATGGTGAGAAATTATTAAAAGAGAGTATACAAGAAATGAGGTTAAATAAAATAGCTTCAGTATTATTGTATGTAAGTGTAAATAATGTTTCTGCTATAAGATTATATGAAAAACTGGGCTTTCGTATAATAAAGGAAACAAGAAATATTTGTGGTGAAAATGAAATATGTTATGAAATGGAATTGAGCCTTGTTTAACTGTTATTTGGCTTAACGGTTACTTGGCTTAATTATTCTTTTGCTTGGATACTCTTTTGTTTAGCTATTCTGTTGTTTGCATATTCTGTTGTTTGTATATTCTGTTGTTTAACTAGTCTTGTATTTAACCAATCTCTGGCTTATAAATAAGCATTATCTGTCAACGTACTTGTAGCATGTACTCTAACTTTTATTTTCTTCTCTTCACCTGATTAACTCATTATTTGTACATAGTTATTCACCAGGTTACAGGAGATAATATTGAGGATGCTAGATTAGTTCAAAATGATTTGAACTAATCCATAAATATAAAATTATCATGGTCCAAATTACCTTAGCAGTTTAAGTCAAAACCGATCAATAAAAAGGAACTATAGAAATGAGAATGCTTGAAGAATTATTTCCGGAGTTTACCCAGAAATTGGACGAAATTGATCAACTTTACGCCGAAAAAAGGATGATTGACGAAAAAACTTATCAATTCATTTGTTTTGCTCTCTCCATCAAAGCCAGGTCAAAGCCCTGCGTTTTGAAGCATTTCAAAGGTGCTCTCGAAGCAGGAGCTACAGTCAAGGAACTTTCGTATATCTTTGCCCTGGTGATGCGAGAAGCCGCTGGCGCCGACGATTGCTGGACCCATGATGTAATTGGGGACTGGAAAGAAATCCTGAAAGGTAATATTTCCTGCAGCTGCGCAGGAGATGAGAAATAAGGTCATTAATAGCAACTATTTTCAAGTTTATTTTTCAAACCCAGTCAAGAATTCGCCCTCAAAAATATATTAAGACTGAAGTTTACAATTAAGAGTAAGGAATAAAATGGACGAAAAATATCTGACGTACTTAAGGCAAAACTGGAAAAAAATAGGACTTTCCATTGTAATTCTTATATTCTCAGTTGCATTGGGAATATTCATTTTCGATACAATAGAATCCAACATTTTCCTTAAGTCGTCAAATAATACTGTATACGTAGCTGGCGATGGAAATGGAGATTTTACCTGTGACGGAACCGATGACCAGGTAGAGATAAATCAAGCTCTTGAATATGTTGCAAAAAACCCACAGTCTACAACCGTTCATTTAAGAGGCCCAAATACATACATCATCTCTGACAGTGTCTTAATTGGAAATAATACAATCTTAGAAGGAGACTATACGGCTGTAATAAAACTTGAAGACAACGCAGACTGGCCAGTGAACAAACCCATAATAACACAGATGGACAGCGATGGAGTCCATGGAGTCACTATAAAAGGATTTGAAATAAATGGAAATCATGACAAGAACGAAGATAGAAAGAGAGGGCAAGGATACTACAATATTATCAAGTTCCTTGACTCTAAAAACATAGACGTTCACGATATGTATATGCACGACGGGCATGGAGATGGGGTAAGGGTAGAGAGAGGTTCTAATATCAAGTTTTATAATAATACAGTGTATAAATTGGGACATGATGGCCTTTTTGCCATTGATTACCTGAACGTAGAAGCCTGGAACAATAGAATTACCTGCAGGACCAACAGCGGCCTTAGAGTCTGGAACTCAAATCATGTAAAGTTCCATGATAACGTAATAGATTCCTTTTACCACTGGAGCGCAGGCGGCTCTGGAGTTCTGATTGAGAAAACAACAGGTGTAATGAATGACATAGAAGTGTATAATAACACTATTTATAATACCTATGGCCCTGGAATCTGGCTGATAGGTTATGGAGAGGCTTATTCCAAGGAAGAGGCGCAGAATGTCCACATTTATAAGAATACCCTCTATAACACAGGTACTAACCCCAGTATTGATTGGGTAGGAGGGATTGTAACCAGCGGGTTTTATGACACCCTTATTGAGAGGAACGTGTTTGACGGAGTATATCATGCAGCCATTGCCCAGATGTATCCCCCTTCTTCCGAAGACACAAACAATTCAGTTGATCTCTCACCTCAAGGTACAGGCTACAATACGATTGTCCGTAATAACATAATCATTGATACCCAGAAGCGCAAAAAAGACCCTGAAGGGACAGGATACGCAGTGATTAATTATCTTCCTGAAACGCATTCCTTTGTGCTGGAAAACAACTGTCTATACAATAATACAGGTGGAAATTATAAAAATGCAAGTTCAACCACTGACATATATGTAAATCCTCTCTTTGTAAACCAGAATAAGCATGATTATCATCTGAAATCAAATTCTCCCTGCAGAGGTGCAGGATATGTGTCGTCAAACTCTTCAAAAGAGCTAGATGAGAATGAAAACAAGGTAAACATGGGAAGGTATAACTAAACTTGTAGTGCTTACACCTGTAGTACTTGCACTTGTAGTACTTGCACTTATATTAATTACACCTGTAGTACTTGCACTTGTAGTAATTACGCAAAAATCAAAAATTATTTTCTGAAAAATCCATTAACGTGAGCTGCTTCGAACGGGAAAGTTTTGCCTGCATGGGTTTCATGCAGTCTCCAGACAAATGGTATCTTTCCATAAGAGAGCTGAGTATTCCATAAAGTTTAGCCTTATAAGCTATATCAACTCCTCCTTTTGCATACAATTTGCGGTAAGGATCCGCAAGTTCGGGAAAGTTAAGTTCAAGGAAACCGAAGAAATGCTTTCTGGTTTCGCCCCTGAGGTTAAGAACACCAGGAAGAGCATATTCAACATTACATTCGGCTGCAAGAGACATAATTTGCTCGAGATTCTGAGGATTATCGGTAAGAAAAGGAAGAATTGGCATCATATGGATTCCAGTAATAGCAGATGTGTTTTTAAAAGCCCGCAGAACTGAAAACCGCTTTTCAGGTGAAGAAGCAAGGGGTTCCAGTAGGGCACTTAATTTTTCATCCACCGTTGTAACCGTAACTGCGATATTTACAGATGTTAGCTCAGCAAGTTCTGAAAGAAGGTCATAGTCTCTAAGGATAAGGTCCGATTTTGTAGATATAGTGACCGGATTTCGGTATTTAATCATCAGCGTAAGAACCTCGCGCATCAACCTGTACTTTGCTTCTACAGGCTGATAACTATCGCAGACCCCGCCTATATTAATCACTTCCTTTTTCCAGCTTCGTGCTGCAAGCTGCTTTTCAAGAGCTTCCGCAACATTCGTTTTTACGTAAATCGTTTTAAAAAAGGCACATTTTTTATCCGCTACAGAGGAACAGATTTCTCTCCCGAATCCTGGATCTGTATAGGCAAACTTCTTCTTTTCTTCCAGATAGCTATGAGAGTACATTGCATAACAGTAATTACAACCGTGTTCACATCCCCTGTAAATATTCAAGTCCCAATGAAATGGTAGATTACTGCTGGATTTATTTATCCGATTAAGAGCTTTTTTAACCTTGATTTCTTCGAACATCCCGGAATAAGATAGGGTTGAGAACTATAATAAACTTAAGAAAGGAGAAACTAAGAAGAACTTAGAGAAACTTAATAAAAAAGAACCCAAAAAAACTTTGAGGAACTTAATAAAAAAGAACCCAAAAAAACTTTGAGAAACTTAATAAAAAAGAATCCAAAAAGAACTTTGTAGCAGGAAACAGATTTCCAAAAAGTAGAAAAGGAGAACATTATTTTCAGTAGTTACTCTCAGTAGGTATTCTCTGGAATAATTCTCTAGAATTATTCTCTGTAAACTCCATCTCCTGTAATAAGTTTTCCTTCCACCTTTACCCAGCCTTCCTGAGGACCTGAAAGTTGGATAGAAATTCTATCAACGTAGTCATTATATCGCCATCCATGGATCCACCATTCATTCCGGCTATCGAGCTCGACAAAAATCTGGACATCGGCATCATGAGACGTATCATAGTGCGCATATACCAGGCTCTCATAATCAAAATATTCGGGGTTGATATGCTCAGGTAGAGGAATTTCCGAGCCTTCTTCGGATTCTCGAAGATTATATTTAGGTAGAAGCACTGACTCATTACCAACAGGGAATCGGGTATTAATCATATGGTCAGCCCTTACATTGGTCCCGAAATCAAACGATTTCAAAACTGGGGTTTCTTCTGAGTATTCATTGGACTCCATTATTTGTTCTTCTTCCTGAACTTCATCTTCAATATTCTCGGACCCAGGCTCAGGTTCGGGCACAGCTACAGGAAGGGAATGATAAACCGGTTTAATTTCGGCAGCTTCTATTTTGAACATTAGTCCATGCTCAGTATCCTCAAGGCTAAGATTCCAATTTGAAGGCTTATTGTAATAATCACCATTCACCATTTCGAGTCCCACCTCGGATTCATTTTCAAAAACAGGAACGGGCAAATATAAAGTTACATTTTGCAGGGTGCTGCTGCTTTCTATAATTATATCGTATTCATAATTACTCATAAGACTGTCATTATACAGTTCCTCGTTTCTATTTGCCAGATAGATTGAGCCCAGCACAAGCAAAAGAAGAATAAATAATATAATACCTCCAAAAATTGTCACCTTTCTGATCATTGTCAGTCATCCTCCCCTAATGATTGAAAACAGATATGTGAGAGTGATAATTAAACCTTACTAAATTTAACAAGAAGAATAATCATGAATTTGTCACGCATTTGTCGCACTGTATGAATAAACTACAAAAAGAACCGAAGTAACCGGAATACACAATTTACTGGCAACAAACTACTGGCAACAAATTACTTTTTATAAATTAGAAGATTAGACTCAAAAAAACACTTAGTTTCTTGTAATTTGATAAGGAACGTTAAATATATATTTTAACATGTGGGAGGAAGAATCGAAGAATCTGGAGACGTTAAGCTTGTTATCA
Source organism: Methanosarcina barkeri str. Wiesmoor (assembly GCF_000969985.1). Taxonomy (GTDB): domain Archaea; phylum Halobacteriota; class Methanosarcinia; order Methanosarcinales; family Methanosarcinaceae; genus Methanosarcina; species Methanosarcina barkeri_B. The sequence continues at coordinate 3,971,486 of NZ_CP009526.1, forward strand.
CCACCTCCGATACTGAAAGGGTACATGTACGGGGCACAGGAAGCCCATCAGGCACGGAACTCAAACAGGCTTTTAGCCATACGCCTTGAAACGAACAAATCCTGCAATCTTCGCTGTCGCTACTGCTATGCACAGAGTGGCGAAGACTCGGCAAAAATAGCCGATTTTAATAATCTCAAACGTATTATTTAGGAGGCAAAAGAACTCGGGATCAGGTCTGTGGTCGTAATTGGGGGAGGAGAGCCGACCCTGTACCCGAGTTTCAGGGACCTAATAGCTTATATTGATTCCCTGGGAATAATCCCGGTGATTTTTTCGAATACGGTTTTAATGACAGAAGAACTTGCAGAGTTCCTGTACAAACACAACGCCTCAGTAATGGGAAAGTTAGATTCCCTTAAGCCTGAGGTTCAGGACTACCTAGCAGGAAGAGCAGGAGCCTCCGAAGATATCAGAAAGGGGCTTCGGAATCTTCTCAATGCAGGCTTTTCAAAACCTGCGAGACCTGGAGAACTTCGTCTGGGAGTTTCTTTCGTCAGTAACAAAATGAATCTGGAAGAAATTGAAGAGATCTGGCATTTCTGCAGGAAAAACAATATTTTCCCCAATATGGAAATTCTAACGCCTACAGGCAGGGCAAATGACGAACTTGAGGATAAGCTACTAACGGCTGACGAGATAAAGGAATATAAATTAAAACTGCTGGAAATCGACCGGAAATATTATGGTTACGACTGGCTGCCCTACACACCGATTACCGCTAGTGGATGCCTTCAGCACCTCTACAGCCTGTATATCAATATAGACGGAAATATCCGGCCCTGTGCACCTACAAAGCTGGACGAACATCCTGCGCTTAGAGTTGACGGGGAATATCCCTATAACGTAAATAAAATGAGCCTTCGGGAAATTTATAATTCCGATCTTTTCACATATGTTCGAAACATCGATAAAATGCTCGAGGGAAGGTGCAGAAACTGTGAACATAATGAAGAGTGCATAGGCTGCCGGGGATATGCATACAGCGTAGGTGTAAAACATGGCATAGACCCTCTTAAAGCCCTCAGGATGGAGTGCCAGCAGTGCTTCAAGTAAATGGCAGATTAGTAATTGAATAGTAATTGAATGGTAAAAGAATGGTAAAAGCAAAACTCAGGCAATAAATAAGTTAAAAGAAATAAATAAAGATATGTACTGTTGAATAATTTGAGGAGAAGGTGAAAAATTGAACAGTACAGGAAGAGTGGAGTTTGGACAGGTTTCGGAAAATAAGGAAAAGATAGTAATTACCAGTAAGGAGGACGTAGAAGAAAGACTCTGTCAATGCCTGAAAAACCATGAACTACCTGATTACTTTCTATATATAGGCACTGGAGGAGCAAAAAACTGGCTGAGACTTGATGGGGCTGAGACGTTTTCTGTAGCCAGGCAGCTCAAAGCCCTTCTGGAAAAAAATCTAGACTCAATTGTGAGATTTATTCCAACAGGCATGAGTCTCGTAAGCGTGGGAGTGGGAAATGGGGAGAAGGAAAGAATTTTTCTCGAAGCACTAGTAAGGAAAAATCTAGCTGAAAACCCGGCCTCAGGAAAAGTGTCGATACGCTATTACCCTATCGATATAAACAGTGAATTTGTAGATATCGCTCTTGAAAAGGTCGATAACCTGCCTGTTGAAAAGAAGGGAATAGTTGGCTTTATAGAGGATACGACCGCTTTTAAAGAAAATTGGCGTCTCCCGATTCTTTTCTGCATATTAGGAAATACCTTTTGCAATTACGAGCCAGAGTTCATTCTTCAGCTTGTCCATGAAAACCTTGAGCAGGGAGACCTTTTTTTCTTTGATGCCAACCTGCTACCTACTGAAGGCACAGAGACACAATCTGCAAGGAAATCCGTACTGGGCACATATGCGTCAAGAGAGAATGCCCTCTTCAATATGTATCCCCTGCTTCAGTACGGAATGGCTCCTGAGGATTTTGATTTTGAACTCTTGCTTGCGCATGTAAACTCAAGGATAGGGGGAGTATACAGAACCAAGAAGAGTCTGTATATCCTGAAGGATACTGAACTCAAAATCGGGACAGAAACCATAGGCTTAAGAGAAGGAGACGTCATCCGTATGGGTTTTACTTATAAATATACATATGACCAGATTACAGCTTTTCTGGAAATTTGCGGATTTGAGATCCTCAAGGCTTTCCTGAGTGAAAAACGAGCAAACGTCATAATCCTTGCAAAAAAACGTATATGAGGATAACACGGATCAAAAGGTAGGTTCAGGGTATGGGTTGCAAGATAAATGAACTTGATAGGGGAGAAAAAGAAAGATCAGGTATTGATTACGGGTGCGAGGAATTTGGAAGGCTGAAAAGCGTATTGATTCATACGCCTGGGGAAGAACTTTCTCTACTCAACGACTCGAATTATAAACACTGGCTATACGATACGGTTCCTGAAATTTCCAGGTATATTAAAGAGCATAGAGACTATCAAGAGTTGCTGGAATCAAACGGAGTTAGAGTCTATGAACTTGAAGATTATGTTGACGAGAACACAGATCTAATTAAGAAGATGCCAAATCTAACTTTCTTGCATGATATTGCAGTTATCTCCGAAAAAGGGGCTATTCTCTCGAGAATGCGTCCGCCTGCCAGGGAGAAGGAAGAGGTTGTTGTAAAGGAAGCTCTAAATAATCTGGGAATTCCCATTCTCAGCGAATTCAATGGAGGACAAGGGTTTTTCGAAGGCTGCCTCCTGCTCTCAAAAGAAACAGTCTTTGTAGCTGATACGGAAAGACACACTTACCCATTTATAAGAGAATTTGTTTCAAACATTCTCAAAGAGTTCAGTGAAGTTATTTACGTCCGGGTTCCGAAAGCCAGGCGGTACATGCACCCTGATACCGTCTTCAACAGGATAAGGGAAGACCTTGCCCTTACTTATCTACCTGCATTTGAGGAAAGCTGCCTGTTTACGGAAGATTCCAGAGAAAAAATAGATTTTAAAGCTTTCATGAGCGAGAAAGGAATGGAAATTATTTCTGTTTCGGATTCCGAGCAAAGCCGCCTGGCCTGTTCTTTTGTTCCTTTAGAGAGCGGAACTATTTTTCACTACGATACCGCACTTGATCAGAAAACCAGGAAAGAACTTGAAAATGAAGGTATTGAGATTATTTCTTTTCACCCGGATGCCCTACTTGCAGGAGGAGGAAGTCTGCGCTGCCATACTCTGAGGCTTTGTAGAAGGAAAATTAAAAATTAAAGAAAGTTGGAAAAGATCTGAAGAGAAGGTCAGAAGAGCCGGACTGAGAAAGAACAACCCGGGTCAATATATAAAGTCAAGAATAATCGACACTGCGTAGATTATTAGAACTCCGTGATAAACAGGCAGTATCTTCATTCCGGCACCCGGATTTTTTTCTTTCCACAGGTAAAGGTTTGCCCCTGCAAGGAGCACAAAACCCACAAGAAAACCGTAAAAAGCGATCTCCCCAAGCTCTTGGAGAAAGAAAATAGCTGCAAGGAAATGCAGGGCCGTAAAACCTGTAATCCAGTACATTGTCCCTTTTTCACCGTAGAGTACAGCTATTGACTTCATGTCTCTTGAGCGATCGTTTTTCAGGTCTATAAAGTCATTCAATCCCAAATGCGCCATTGTCCAGGGATAGAAAAAAAACATGTAGAGCAACATGGTCATGTCTGGATGACCGTAGCATAGATAACCTGCCGCCGGAAAAAGCGTAAAATCCGTCCTGCCCAAAAGCTGTGCAATTGGATAGTTCTGATTTCTCTTTTTTATCTGGTAAAAAGCCTCAATGCTGTAAGAGTACAGCATAACTACAAACACGTATAAAGAGTTTGGATAAGGAAGTGTAAGAATCAAGGCTGAAACGACTGCTACAAGCAGGATAAATAACAAAAAGGCATTTTTTGAAGAAACTTTTCCTGAAGGTATAGGTCTCTCTTTAAAAGGCCTCCAGTACCTTGTAAGCGTGTTTTCTACATCAAGCCGATCTCTCTTTCTATCCACATAATCATTAAGTATAAAACCAGCTTCAAACCCAAGCAGCCCAATTAAAGCCACCTTAATAGTCAACGCCCAGGAAAAGCCGCCATAATTTGCAAAAGCAAGCACTAGCCCAGAGCAGGAAACAAGAGGCCAGGCAGGAAGAAAATGAGCACGTATAAGGTCAAGATAAGCTTTCAGGGTTTCTATCATTTTTTAGCCTCAATAGCAATAGAGGTAATTAAGGAAACTATTACATAAAAACTATGAAAATAGGGTAAAACTGCTGTTAAGAAGCCATTATTTTTGGAAATGATTTATTTACGAATGTAGTTACATTTACGAATGTAGTTACTTTTTTGTTTCAGGCTGAGGCTTTTCAGAGTTTCACTTGTTAGGTCCAAATGGAGATATAGCATATAAGAGTATCAATAAGTCTAAAGTATTTTTAGAGACTTGCCCGATGTTACAGGTTTCAAGGACTGTCTGTGAATTTTCCCAGATATAAGGATAAAACAAGATACGAAAGGATCTTCAGATTAACTTCAATAAGCTTGAAGCTATTTTTATAAGATATGATTATTAAATATATGTTAATGTAGTCTCTGACAACAATAATAAAAAAATTCGAGATAACTGTATTGAGAAAATTTTTTGAGAAATTGCCGATATGAAGAGATATAAAATCAGAGTCGAGTTATACAAATCATTTTAAAAAACTAAAATTGTAGCCTATTAAAAGGCTACTTGGATAATTCCTTTTTACGCTACTAAATTATACGGTTTGTGTAGCGTTGTCATCTGCAGAGTCGTTGTCTTCAACTGTAACATTGTCATCTGCAGAATCATTGTCTTCAACGGTCATATTGTCATCTGCAGAGTCGTTGTCTTCAACGGTCATATCGTCTGCAGAGTCGTTGTCTTCAACGGTCATATTGTCAGTAGCAAAGTCGTCATCTGTAATGTTGTCGGCTGGAACTTCTGCGGCTACATCTTCGGTCTGAGTTCCATTTTCGTCTGCTACTGGAGCCTGGTCAGTCACTTCTTCTTGAGATCCATCTTCTGCTGTTGTGTCAGCATTCTTGTCAGAACAACCAGCTGCAAAGACAACAGCACTAATGACAAGGAGCATTGCCATAATCTTTAACATTTTTTTCATTAATAATACCTCTAAAGTTCTCTTCCTTTTTTACACCCAGCTCATATAAAATTATGAGATTTTCATATGAGATATTTATGCATGACCAGTCAATAACATTAAAACTTTTCGATTTGATAAAAGAATGATACCGCAAAATGGTTTATTTGGTTAGAATATATGCACCACCCTGAATATTATTAATACTATCCAAATTATTAAACTCAGAACTACATATTAATTTTCAAACTTTATTAAATAAATATAACCATGAGAATAAATATATAAACTGTTAGAAAAGAATAACCACTCAGCGGAAGAAAAGTATTTAAATTGGATGTAATATTCCTCCGTTAAGGAAGCGCAAACCTGCTAACATCCGGTTTGGAAAAGATCTGAAGGCAGTCTGAGGATAAAATCTGAAAAATTACAAAACTCTTAAATTCTGTGGTAAGGCTCAGAAGGAATTCAAAAATTCCCTGTTCATAGGTTATGCCAGACCTGTGGAAAGTGAAGCTGAGGCAAAAACTTTCATAAAAGGTATAAAGGAATTGCACCGCGATGCAAACCATAATGTTTCGGCTTATTTTATAAAAGAAAAAAGCTCTTTTGCTCTCAAATATGACGACGACGGTGAGCCTGCAGGCAGCTCAGGAAAACCTATTTTTAAAATACTCGAATCAAAAGAAATTCTGAACGCAGCTGTGGTCGTGACCCGGTATTTTGGGGGAATAAAACTGGGTTTCGGAGGACTTTCGAGAGCATACAGAGATACGGCACTCTCGGCTATTGAAGATGCAGAAGTTATCGAAGTCTTCGAGCAGGCCAGATTAAGAATATGTCTGAGCTATTCAGAAAGTCAAAAAGTAAGAAATCTGGTAGAAAAATACGCAGAACTCCAGGAAGAAACGTATTCAGATAATGTGGAATTCATCATTCTTGTAAGAAAGGATCTTGAAGATGAATTCATTAAAAAAATAATAGATCAAACAAAAAATAAGGTCGCACTTGAAAAACTTTAACTTCATTAATTAAACTTGCACTCTTACCAGACGCCCCGGAAATAAAAGAACCTGAAGCCGAAGAGAAAAAAGTCAAAACCGTAGAGAAATCAGCTCTCAATATTTTTCTGCAGCATTGATCCCTTCTTGCGGCATTATCTTGATGTAACTGTCACGCTGACAAGAATTTACACCTTTACAATTCAAGATCTCTTATGTGGCGCTCGTACTGTTCTTCCCAGGCCGGAGCAGTTATGCAGACCTGCTTGAGATTTCCACGGAACCAGAACCTTTTTCCTGCAGGCACGACAACTACGTCTCCAGCTTGGGCCTCAAATTCTTTATCCTCAACTATCCAAACCCCCCTGCCTTCAAGGATATAATAAATAAAATCGCTTTTTTCATGCAGGAACTCCTCTGTGTGCCCTTTCTGTGTTTCCTGATAGAGTACACCGGCATTTCCGGATTCGGCTTTAGTGGTGTAGATTCTCATCTTCACTCCTTTTTTCTCAATTACTGCCGCATCCTCAGGCTTGAAAACCACACGCATGGATTCGGTAGAGCCAGCACGTAACCCCGTATGAGAGCTTTCTTCAAGCGAATTAAGAAGGAGAAGATTTTTCTCAAATCCGCCCTTTTCATGTTTTTTCCGCTGCCTTATTGTCTCAAGTTCAGCTTTTGAAGAGCCTCTCAGTTCCGCGATTCTGTAAATTACCTCAAGCAGGTCTGCAAGCTCTTCAAGCTTTTTACTTTCAAGATACTCCTTCAGTTCCTCTTCGAGCTTATTTTCAAGTTCAGGAAGAAAACTGGAGTCTGAAAGCTCACGGATCATGCATTCCTTGCCTGAAAGTTTGAAAATTTCAGGTATAAAGTCCCTAACTGCTTTTGAATTATTTACTGCCATAATTTTGCCCGGTCACAGGAATTTGTGTTTAAGATCAGCCAATTGTTGCTCACCGTTTAAATAAAAGCAATGAAGATTCACTGTAAGAAGTAATCGTCTCTTGCCCTGACAAGCGCCTTTATATTCTCAAGTGGAGTATGTGGGGCCAGCCCGCAACCTGGAGCAAGGATATCAATTCCATCTTCAAGGCAGGCAGTAGCCTCAAGGAGAACTGCTTCAGGCCCTTTTGCAAGCAGGGTATCGGACGGAGAAATATTTCCTATAAGCCGTACCCGATCGCCTATAGCCGCTTTTGCGAAACTTACACTTACTTTTTCTTCAATACTTATCCCATCAAAACCTGCATCTCCGAGAGAATTAAGAACGGCTGTGGCGTCGCCACACATGTGAAGGACTTTCAAGCCTTTTACTTTCCTGCAAAATTTCCTGTAAAGGGGAAAGACCGATTCTTCGAACATCTTAGGGGAAATAATATCAGGTCCTGCTTCGGAGTCTATAAGGGTTATGGCATGTGCGCCTCTTTCAAGCAGACCATTGGCATATTCTATGCAGGCATCGGTAAGAACACCCATTAGTTCCTCAACAACTTCAGTATCCTTCACAAACCATGTAATATAATTTTTTATTCCGGCAAGCATGAAAGCAAGTCCAGCAGGGCCAACAACCCCTGCAACAACAGGCACCGTCTCTCCTACTTTTTCGTTAAGAATTTCAACCGCTTCCAGGACTACCGAGGTCCGCCTGCCCTCAAGAAGCGAATCTGGAACCGTTATGTTCTTCACATCTTTCTCGTTTTTGCAGGGGAAATCCGTAATATAAGGCTGCATATCTATACTTCCTTCGTCTACTGTGCACCCAAGGGTCTCTGCAAGTACGGTGATGTCAAAAGGACAGCGTACATTCTCAAATCCTGCAGTTTCATACCCGGCAAGTGCAAGCGTAGCCATCTGATCGGCATTGAAATTTGCCTGGGGCCAGTATGCTCCAGTCGTTTCCATTAGTTCTACAGTGCCTGTCTGAGTTACGGAACAGACAGGAATAATGTCTACAGCCTCTCCTTTGAGTGCCTTTTCAAACCTCTCTCTCAGGGTAAATTGACTCATTTTTATCACCAGAATGTAATTATCAGCTAAAGAATATGCTTTTGAGAGAATCTATTCAGAGAAACAATGTATTGAAGCAAAGATATAAAAATATATGAATGAAAAACCTCACAGGAATTAAAAAATAAGTGATATGAGTTAAAAATATATAGGAGGTAAAAATGGCAGGAGGGAAAAATGGGCTCCAATGAAAAAAGCGGAAGAAATAATGGTTATGAAGTTGGAAATAATATGAAAAATGGGGATGACGTTGAATATGATGTAAAAATGGGGATGAGATTGGATATGATATAAAAATGGGGATGAGATTGGATATGATATAAAAATGGGGATGAGATTGGATATGATATAAAAATGGAGATGATGTTGAATATGATATAAAAATGGAGATGACGTTGAATATGATATAAAAATGGAGATGACGTTGAATATAATGTGAAACATCTGGTTGATGTTGATATGATACGAAAAATTTGGGTTTCGATTTAAATTGAGACACTTAAATGTCCATCAATTTATTGAGAAGTGTTTTCTCGCCAGTTACCCAGAGGTACTGTAATTTCAAATCTTGCACCCGTTCCTTCAGTTCCGGTTTCTTTAATCTCCATGTCTGTAATGGAAAGAATACCTTTGACAAGGAAAAGCCCGAGCCCTGTATTTTTTCCAATGGATTTTTGAAAAATCAGCTCTTTCATTTCAGGAGAAATCCCTATACCATTATCCTTTATTTCAATTATAAGATTGTCATCAGTTCTGCGTGAACTAACACTGATTTCAGTTACATGTTCTCCATGTGACCCTGCGTTGTCAAAAAGATTGTAAAAAGCTTTTTTCAGCAGTGGATCGGCATAGATTTCCACTCTGCTTTCCTCGATAGAAAACTTCAAGCTCTGACCAGAGAAAGGAAAGGATGCTTCTCTTGCTGTATTACTTACGGATTGCCAGATCGGAGAAACTACTCCGAGTTCCTGGTAGTCTTTGGTGAAAACAATCTGGCTGTGGATTGTTTCAATACCTTTATTGAGATTATTCAGATACTTCACTATTCTTGGATCATTCTTGACATTTTCAGGAAGAGTCTCGGAAATTAGTTCAGTGTACCCGGAAAGTACATTCACCTGGTTGAGAATATCATGTCTGGTAATGTTGCTCATGAGGTTTATCTTCTTATTAGCCTGTTTCAGAGCTTCTTGATATCTATATGTTTCAGTAGTGTCATGCATCATTAGTAGCCTGCCTTCTTCATCATCTTTTGTTAGAAGGGGGCTGACACTAAGAGTAAAAAGTTTTGTTTCAAGCCCGCTCTTCAAGAAAATTTCTTTGTGGAAATTGCTCTCATGAGCTTCACTCTGAGGCATTTGTACTTCATTCCCAAAAAGCTCATTTAAGTTTCTCCCGAGGACCTCCTTTTTTGTTTTCCCTGCCAGTTCAAGAGCAGCCTTATTGATGTCTACTATGGAATCTGCAAGATCTACTACGATATATCCGTCACTCATAGATTCGATTACGTTTTCTCTAGCAATCGGAATAATGTTAAGGAACTCATGCTGCATGATACCCCAGAAGAGAATCAAACCTGTAATTGTAAATGCAAAAGGAGTAGGGTCAAGGAATGAAAAAGGACCTATATTTGCAATATGAAGAATATTCCCCAGGACTGGAATACAGGCTGCCGTTAGAGCAATTGCTGCCTGAGCCCTGTAGGGAGCAGTTAGATGGACAAACTGATTGAAGAAGAAGAAAATTCCGAGAAAAATTAAAATAAACGAATATATATAAAATACCCAGAAAAAAGGCCCGTGTATAAGCACAAGAAGAGGAAAGCCCTTTGAGATGTCCAGGTAATAGCCTAAAAAATACATCCCGTGAAAGCTGTTTGTAAGCATCAGAAGGATTATGAACAAAGGCATTATGAAAAATTCGTTCTGATATTTCCTTATGAATTCCTTACATATCCCTGAGTATTCCGATGCAAATAAAAACCATGCTACTGGAGCAAAGGCCATCCCAATATACTCGAGACGGGCAAAAAGATATTTGAGCTCAATGTCCATGAATCCGACTTCAAAGGCATAATTAACGGACCAGAGAGACATGCTTAGCATAATAAGTATGAAATATTTTGAGAAATACATCCTGCGGTACTGGAAAGCTTTGTAGGCTTTGATTGCAAGCAAAGTCGACATAACTCCTGAAAAAATTAATGCTCCCATATAGGGAAACGCGGCGGCGGGGATTTGCAGGCTGATGAGACTACCTTCCTTTATGAGTCAGTGTCATGCGGAGAATTGGGTGAAAGAAGTTAAAAAACATAAAATGTTTTAATAATTACACAAAGCCCAAATATATAAATTTATGTATTAAGTGGAGAAGTCACCAAACTGTTCATACTAGAACATTACTTTTGAAAGAAAAATAAAGGAAAACGAGTCAGAAAAATAAAAAAGATTTATAAATATGCTTTAGGCAAATCGACGTAAAAATCCATTAAATATTTCTACTGATATCGATTTATTTAGAACTTTTAAACTTCAATTTAAATTAAAAAGCCATTAAATGTTAATCATGTATTTATTAATACAGATTCACAATAAATAAGAGAAATTGCAAATCAGATTAGATATATAATCCTCATGACACTGATATTCAATTGAACTTATAAAAATAGCAATCAAAGATATTCATATATTAGGATGTACTTGCTGTCGAAAGTAAGATAAAAATAAGAAAGAAAAACGTTGTCTGGAACAGAGAAATCCCGGAAATTCGGAATGCAATTATAAGAATAAGAGCATCTTAATTAAGAGTATCTTAATTTCGGCTCAATCAAGGTTAAAATTCTCTCAGGGCGAATCATTTCAAGAATCTTCGAGAATTAAGGAGGGAGTAACTTGCCCGATCCGCTTCCAGGACTCTGCAGCATGGAGCCTAGAATTTCACCCATTAAGGCAGCAAAGGTGTCTTTCACGGTCTCAACTATTTTACTGGAAAATTAATTTTTTTGCCCTGAGAGCACTTTTACTCTTTGGTTTAGGGGAAATCAAAATATATAAAACTTACTGACAAAAATCTAAATGTAAAATAATGAAAAATAAAAAAGTTTGAGAATTTGAAGAAAGATAAATCAGTCATTCTCTGAAATAAAAATTGAAAAGGAATCTTCAGAATTTTTCATTGCTCGGTGAAAACTTGAGAATTTCAGGAAGTCCCAGATTGAATTTGCATTTTTCAGAACTTGAAGCCTCAAGAATCTGATGTTTTATATAGTAAAGTGCGTTCAGAATACTGTCACTGTCTTCAGAATTCATATCTCCGGCGTAGGGATGGATATTTTCTTCAAGGGCATTCAGAAGCTCTGGATCAAGGTCGTTTACGAAGTAAGTATCCAGAACCAGAAGGTTCGAAATCTGCTCGTAGAAAGCTGTAAGTTCCCGAAGCCAGTCTGGAACTCCGTAATCCCTTGCATACTTCTCCCTGTTCAGGAACGCAAGGTAACTGGAGATAGTATCTATGAGATCTTCGGTTAGCCTGTTGTCAGGAAACACGACTGGGAAACGTTTTATCACTGCAGGAGCTGTGTAGCTCGAGTACGCCATTTTAGACTTACAGACTGAAGGAAAGAGTCTGGCAATCGAACTATTAAGCACTGCAGTAATATAGGCATACCTGCTTGGATCCTTGAGAACAATGCCGCATCCGTTCTCAAATACATGGTTCCCTTCAGCATCATATGCAGCCTGCAGATGATAGCCTTCAGTAGCAATAATCTTAGGAGTGTTAAAGTATTCCAGAAATTTTCTGCCTTCTATACTATAATCTGCAGATTTGAGAGGAGAAGTATCGTGAAGGAACTTCTTTTTGAATTCCAGAATTCTCCCATAAGCCATAGGGAATCTTGTCTTGAGTTCTTCGGGAGGAATTACGTTGTATTCGTTCTTTTTTCCCGTAGCGGACAATTCATAAGGCAGCATGAAACGATAAGGTGAAGGGCGAAATGCAAATTTTTCGGAAAAGGCTCCTGATACATAGGAATAAACAATTTCAGGTTCTATAAATACAGGCCTGCATAGGCCTTCGCAAAGGTAATATGAGTCGGAACCGCCCTCTTCAGGAAGGGCAAGCCTGTGAAGTAGACCGTTTTGTGTGTTTATACCCCCAAAGATGCTCTCGGAGATATCTCCAAGTGTAACAGGTATTTCACAGATCTGTTCTACAATATTGTTTTGTTTAACAAACATCTATTTTTCACTTCTGTAAAAGTACGTTGAGAAATATATTCTCTTGTGCTTTTTATTTTCAGGACGAAATTCTAGAGGATCATTCCAATTATATGGCGCCTCAAGAATTTTGGACTTCTAGACCCCTATTTAAACATCAAAGTCCACCTGAAATATAGGGTAGATTTGGGTACTAATACATAGGATTATACAATAGCATGAGTATATAAATATAATCGTACTGATAATAAATTATAAATATAAATCATGACAAATAAGAAGCCCAGATAAAAGAGGATTTGATAGGATTTGTACTGCAACTGACTAAAAGAGCTTAAATATTTACATTCCGATTATAGCATATGCAGGAAAGAGATAAGCCCAAATCCCTTATAATAAGAGAGGCTACGCCGCAAGATACTCAGGAAATGCTTGAAATCTTTAATTACTATATAGATAATAGTTTTGCAGCCTACCTCGAAATTCCTGTTGGTCCGGAATTTTTCAAGACCTCCAACGACGAGGGCGAATCGAACAAAAGTGAGCCTTACCCTTTTTACGTAATGGAAGAAGATAACAGAGTGATTGGTCTCGGAGCCCTCAGGCCGTATTTACCGTTTCCTAATTTTCAGCACACCGGAGTACTCTCATATTTTATCCTGCCAGAATACACAAGAAAAGGCCAGGGAACAAAACTGCTGGATTTTCTGTGTCAGGAAGCTAAAAAGAAGAATATGAAAAGTCTCCTTGCAAACGTCTCCTCGAAAAACCAGGCCAGTCTGAATTTCCATCTTAAACATGGATTTGTAGAATGCGGCAGGTTTAAAGACGCAGGAACGAAGTTCGGAAAATATTTTGATATTGTGTGGTTTCAGAAGTTTCTGGGAGAAAGCCCGGAATAATCCTCTTGAGAAGCTGTGTAACTCCTTTTTAACATTATTTAAACCGCTTCATCGAACATCCTGTAAATCTCTGAGAAGCTGGAAAGCTATTTGTTAACTCACTGAAAAGCTGTACAGCTTCTTATTAACCTTCCTAAGAAAAACTGTACAGCCCCTGGTTTCCTGTCGTGTCACTAGTCTCCTGCTGCCCATATGCCTGACAATCAGGACATTTTTCAGGACATTTTTCAGGACATTTTCTTTTTTTCAGCACTCTGGATTAGATTGTGATACGAGAATCTGCAAGAGGCAGATAATCAATACCCTCTGTATTCACGGTATAAGCTGCATCACAGATACCGTCTCCATTTTTATCTTCATGGGTCTGGCTGAAACCGTTTCCATTTGGAGTAGCCCAGAAATTCCCACATAGGTAAGTTCCATCAACAATATTCTTTTCCGGTGTCAGGGTTGTATTCAAGCTAGTACCTGCGTTAGAACCTTGTAAGTAAATATTGTTTACGTTGTTGAAATAGTTATTATAAATCGAGCTGTTTCCTGAATCAAGAAGGAAAAGCCCATATTCCGAGTTTGAAGTAACCATGTTACTGTCCAGGATATTATTCATGGAGGAACCCAAATAGATTCCGTGCCTGGAGTTTGAATTTGCCTGGTTACCTGACAGCCTGTTATCGTTGGAATTCTTCAAATAGAAACCAAATATATTATTCGAGACGTTATTATCACTCAGGCTATTGTTACTGCAAAAAGCAATCCACATCCCGTAATTGCTGCCGGATACCGCGTTGTTGGAAAATGCATTTTCGCTGGAATTCTGCAGATAAATAGAGACATAATTGTTCGAGGCTTCATTATTAATTAACGTGTTTTCAGCCGAATCCCAGACACTGATTCCGGAATCGGTGCTGTTTAACGCAGTATTGCCTGTAAGAACATTTCCACTGGATGTCTTTACATGGATGCCGATCTGGTTATTTAATGCCCTGTTGTCATCCAGCTCATTATCATTACTCGAAGAGTACAGCCATAAACCATAATTGCTATCCGACACCGTGTTATTACTGAGCAGGTTTGAGCTGGAATTCCTCAGCACGATAGAAACACTGTTTTTTGAGGCTGTGGAATTGCTTAATGTATTTCCTACGGAATCCCATAGATTGATACCAGAGTTTGTGCTCCCTGACACCTTACTGTTGTTAAGTACATTTCCGCTGGAAACTTTCAGATAGGCCCCGATTTTATTGTTTGATAGAATATTTCCTTCCAGCGTATTATTGCTAGAAGAATCCACCCAGATACCGTAGTTACTACCTGATACCGAGTTATTGAGAAGCGTATTTTCCGAGGAATTACGCAAGAGAACTGAAATTCCATCCCCCGAGACTGTATTACTGTCCAGGAAATTGTTGCTGGAAGAGTCAAGACGGATTCCAGATCCTTCAGCCGAACCTGAGTTGCCGAGAATCGAGGAACTGTTCCCGCTGGAAATGTTTAAAGTAGAATCTGTGTAATTGTTAGAGAGCTGGTTGCTTTCAATATTGCAGTACTTAACTCCATTAAGGTGGATACCTGAATTGGGGTAGTCTACAGGCCCGATTATATTCAGCCCGCGAATTGTCACTCCATCCGCAGTAACATAGAAAACGTCGTCCATACTGCTGGCTGCCTTGATAATAGTGTCTCCACTGGTGTCCCCAGAACTGGAAGATTGAGAGATAAGGGTCAAATTCGTTACGTACACGTTGATGTTTTCTTCATAGACGCCCGGGAAAATAAGGATTGTATCACCAGGAAGTGCGTTGTCTATTGCCGCCTGGATCGAGGTAAAATCCGCAACCGGCCCTGTACTATTATTTACAGTAGTATTTACAGTAATCACTGCCGGCTCAAATCCTTTAAGAGGAAGATAATCTATGAACTGGGTACCTTCAATATTATACTGAGAATCAAAAATTCCGTCAAGGTCAATATCCCTGGCTTTTTCAGGATATATAGTCCCATCGGGTCTTGCCCAGAGATTACCTCCGAGGTAAGGGCCGCCAGCTATGTTAGTGCCCTCGGTTTTAGTCATGTTCCAGATATTTTTACCCGAAATTATTTCTGAATCTACATTTACCGTATTATTGAAACAGTTATTATAAATCAGATTGTTTGAAGTTTCGTAAATATGCAGTCCTGATTTCTCACTGAGAATTACAGTGTTACCTATTATAGTATTGCTGTTTGATTCACCTGTGAGAAAAACGCCTTCTGTATTTTGAGAAATAGTATTATTCTCAAGGAAATTATTTGAGGAGTCAAAAAATGAAATTCCTTTACTGCAATTTGAGATTAAATTATTACTCAAATTATTGTACAGGCTACCACCAAGACTGATACCGGTCAGACAGTTTGAAATTTCATTATTATCAAGCTTGTTGCCTGAACTCATCATGTATAGATCGATACCGCAGTTGTTATTGAACAGTTTATTGCTTTCAATACAGCAATCAATAAATCCAAAAACATGAATTCCGGCGGAGTTGGATCCACTTATGCCAAGGCCTTTAATACGTACACCGTTTGCCCAGATAAGGAAGACATCTTGAGAAACGTCGGCTGCCTGGACTAAAGTATCGGAGAAATTTCCAGATTCGGAAACAATAGATATGTTCTTGTTAATTACAATATTCTCCTCATAAATACCGGGTTTGACAACTATTTCATCTCCTGGATTTGCAGCAGCTACAGCAGCCTGAATGGTAGTGAACTCTGCAGGCCGACCAGTGTCGTTACTTACAGAAAGTACATTAGCTGCTGCACTTCCCGCAGTCATCAGGTAAAGTGAGAGAATTACTAAAAAAATAATATTCGAGATTCCTTTTACGTACATCATAATACTCCCCATATTAAAATTTTGTAAGTTGTGAAATTTCGTTTTTACGGCAACTATTGGAGTTAATAGCCAGACATAGAGAATTTATGTGAGGCATTACAGGACGTTTTAGAACCGAGGAAATTGAGATTAAATCAATTAGATCGGTAAGATCGGTTAAATCAGTTTGACTGGTTAATCAGTTGAACCAGTTTGACTAGTAATCGGTTGAACCAGTTTGACTGAGTAACATGGAATTGCCCACAGTTTCCATAACTCCAGGATGTGAGGTCAGTCGTAAAAAAGACGAAAGAAACAAAACACTCAAAATAATCTTTTTTACTCTGATTCTTATCCGGTTTATTGTCCTGGCTGGCTTGCTGTAATTATAACGTAGAAGAACAGCATTTTTCGGCAGGAACTGTACAAATTATGGAAACTAATAACATATATAGAAAATTTGTACTGTTATAAAAAATTAACCCAGGGGTTAAAAACTGTGTTCAAAAAGATAAAACTTCAAGACAATAAAACGGATAAATCTAAAATCAGCCGTTGATCAAAGTAAGAAACCAGCCTCTCTATTGACTTTTCTATACGGACTGAGACTATAGTATTCAGATAAGATTAATAAAAATTAATATATAGAATTATCATTATACTTAAATCTGAATTATAATCAATACAATGGCTACATAACTCATTTGAGCGGGCTTTTTGTAAGGAACTTTTAAGCAGTATGCACAAGCATCGGTAATATATTTAGGGAAATAGGGAATATTGAAACAAAACTCACTTAACTAAAATAATGGGAGAGAACTTGTTAAAGAGACTTTATGAGGTGAAAATTTGAAAGCGATAAGGATTCATGATTTTGGGGAGCCCGACGTTCTAAAATATGAGGATATTCCTGAGTCTCAACCAGGTCCGGGTGAAGTTCGGATTAGAGCTATTGCAGCCGGAGTCAACCCAATAGATTGGAAGATACGTAGAGGCTATATGGAACTGCCCTTGCCGATGACTATGGGATCGGATGTTGCAGGTGTTGTGGATGCGATAGGGCAAGGTGTTGATTCCTTCCAGCCTGAAGACGAAGTTTTTGGTAAAGCATCTGCAGGGCAGGGGGGATATGCTGAATATATAGTTGTCAATTCTACACAGATAGCTCAAAAACCCAAAAGTATCGGATTTATTGAAAGTGCTGCTATTCCAACTGCTGGCCTGGCTGCCTGGCAGTCACTTTTCGATATTGCCGGACTCGAAAAAGGGCAATCAGTGCTCATTCATGGTGCTTCTGGAGGAGTTGGAACTTTTGCAGTCCAGTTCGCCAAATGGAAAGGGGCATACGTTATAGGTACCGCGTCGAGTAAAAATGCAGAATTCTTGAAAAGCATAGGTTGCGATGAAGTAATTGACTATAGGAACCAGCAGTTTGAGGAGATTGTGAGTAATCTTGACGTAGTACTTGATACGATTGGGGGAGACACGTTCGAAAGATCCTGGGGCGTGTTAAAACCCGGAGGATTCCTGGTGACAACTGTAGCCAGCATTCCCGAAGGAACACCACAAAAACACGGAGTGCGGGCAGAAAGGCTCATTACCCAGGCTGACGGAAAAGAACTCGCTCAAATAGCAGCTATAATAGACGAAAGAAAAATCAAGCCTATTGTAACGACCGTGCTTCCTTTGGCCGATGCACAAAAAGCGCATGAAATGAGTGAAAGCGGACATACTCGCGGAAAGATTGTACTGCGCATTGCAGAGGACCCGAAGTAAAGCCTGAATCTACAATTATCCATAAGCATTGCTGGCAAGCATGGAAGTTTGAATTATTTCTTCAATACCCTAATACTGGAGGTAGAGGTAATATAGTCCTTTGGACTCCATCGACCTGCCTGTGAAATTATGATTTATTCCTCGGTAAGAGAAAGAAATACATTAAAAAGAAATTTCAGTGAAAGGAATTGATTCAAAAGATCTGAGCATCTTAACTGTCGAGTGGGGGAGATAAATGCCAGAACAATCTAAAAAATCCAGGAGTCTTATTCCGCTTTATATACTCATTGCTCTTTTTTATATAATAAATTCATTTCAGGAAGGTGGAAATCGTGTCCTTCTAGAATCGGTATCTCAAGAATCTGATTTTCAAGTTAACCTCACAGAAGGTGCAACCTATAAATTCTGGATTGATAATCCCAATGGTCCCGAGAAAGTAAATGTGACAATAAGTAAAGATTCGTACATTGTACTCCAAAACACGTTTGTATTGACCCAGCCAAGAAAGAGCTATCTTCCTGAAAACCCCGAATTTACTGTGAAAGAAAGCGGGATTTATCATGTGCACGCCAAACCACTCAACCCCGGAACGGTTTATATGGAAATTGAGAAACTTGATAATTAAGAATTGCAATGACTAAAATACAATTGAAGTAATAAATACAATTGAAGTAATAAATACAATTGAAGTAATAAATACAATTGAAGTAATATAAGATTGGGGGATAATTATTGGATAAAATCAATAATCTCAGAACGAAACCGGTTGACGCAAATTTAGAACACTTTAACATTAGCCCAGAAAAAACTTCTGACACTGACCTGGGTTTTCCTGAAGAAGTAAGAGACTATCGTTATCGTTCAACAGATTTCAGAAATATCTGGTATTATTTAGGACTATTGTTTTCTATGTTATTAGATTCTTTTAAAGGGAGATACCCGCTTCCAAAGAAAACCACAATATTGCTAATATTCGCTTTTCTGTACTTAATAAGTCCAGTTGACATCATTCCAGACGTTTTTCCTTTAATTGGACTTGTGGATGATGTCGCTGTGCTTGTTTTTTCACTTAATTTTATTAGAGACGACCTGGAAAATTATAGAGCCTGGAAAAATTATAGTAACTGAAAAACCAATATTGAAGCTTTAACTGCCTGGAATATAAGTTTAAGAAAAACGTTTATTATTTTTGATTTCATACTTCAAGTGCATAAATCCTGGCTGGAATAAATTTATCTATCTATCTATCTATCTATCTATCTACCGATCTATTTATTTATCTATCTATTTATCTTCTGTCTACCTTAAGATTATACATCCTCAGGTACTTCCGGGAATGATTGTATCTGTTTTTTTCCAGTAAGTTCTCATTCCATTGCAAGTTAAATACGCACCTGCAGGCACCTGAATTAGTATCAAGACCAGAGACAGCATATCCACACCGGAACCCATTGCACTTGCTAATATCATAAATTTTACCAGAGGATTCAATAAATTCAGGACTCCCAAAATTCCAGGTAGTATTATAGAGATTACAACAAATGGTGCCAGTAAGATAAGAATGAATCTTGATTTAGACAGTACTTCCTCCGAATAAGCAAATCCACCAAAATAAGTAATTCCTAAAAAAGTTTTTTCTGAGGTTAGAAAATCTGGAACAAAGATAAGATGAAGAAATTCATGAATGAAAATAATAACTGCACTCAACCCGATAAAGAACACAAGGTCTTGTAAGCCTATGGTTACCGATATTTGCGAGGGAGTAACACCAAAATCTGCTAAAGAGAAAGGCGAAAATATTTCAATGATTTTAAAAGAAAGCAGAGAGCTCAGGATCATTAAAGGGACTGCTGCGAACATAGAAGACGCAAGATTTCGAGGCTCACGTAGCTGTATCCAGTTATTTGCAATTAGCTCGGAGTGCCTTTCAAGATTTGTTTGAGGTAACTTTTTTCTTAACCGGATAATACCGCCTCTTTTTTACATTAATATCAGTATACTGAAAGTCTATCTTAGTTTCGCATTATAAAGGAATAGCCTCCATCATAATGTAGTAAATTATCGTCCATGTTTTCTAGAATTATCTATTTTAAGGAAAATTTATTCTACTCATATTATATATTCACCAGCAATATCAACTTTTAATTTCCATGCTTTTGATTGATTGCAGTATGATATACCGGAATAAATCTGAGTTTTGAAAATCCGATTTTGAAAATCCGATTAAATGTTAGAGAGATGAAAAGTAAATATGTGTAACTGAGATCGTCAGTAAATATATTGCTGTGAGTGGAGGGTAATACAATGTCAAAATTTGTACATGGGATAACAGTTTTGATTGCATGTTTAGTTCTGGCAACGCTTCCAGCGGCTGTATGTGCTAAACCAGACATAGAAAGTCAAAATAAGATGATAACCGAAAGTGACAACGGAAATACCATATATATTAAAGAAGGACACGCTTTTTTCCTGAAGCTTAAAGAAAATCCGAGCACAGGTTATTCCTGGCAACTCAGGCTAAGTAACGGACTAAACCAGCTCTCGGACAAATACCACCCCTTCGAATCTTCGGAAAATAATTTTGTTATTGGTGCCGGTGGGTTCCGTTTATGGAGAATTGAAGGTGTAGCTAAAGGCAATCAACAGGTAAACGCAATATACAAAAGATCCTGGGAGCCAGAAACAGGCCAGGAACAGAATTTCAAACTTAATATTGTAGTGGTCTAAGCCAAATTCTCAATCTAAAATCTTTTATCTCTTTTTACGTTATGTAAAACTCAGTTGAATGATATCTGTATCGCTTTTCGGCTTTCTTCTCCTCCTTGCATAAGAGCCAAAAACAGCTATCTTCGTTGCTCCGCCTTTTTCAAGGAAAGAGAAATTTTCGAACAAGTCTTTTTCCGGGGCAGCATTTTCTATGTAAGTACATTTTCTTTGTGATCATTTAAAGGTATGCTGAAGTTAAAAATGAAGACCATTGAAGGAGAAAACAGAGCCCTACGCAAGAACAACAGTTTTTCTATACTTTCTCCCGACCTCAAAAAGAAACATTTTATGTTATTCCTGCTAATTCAGACGCTTTCTGAAGGTGATCTGTACCGGAACTGCGAAGTGTTCTGGCCTTTTGGAAATTCTCAGCTCCTACAGTGCCATTTTTCGCTTCATTTGCTCCCTGCAACAAAAACTGACCTGCAGAGTTATAGTCCTGAAGAGCCAACCTCCATTCTTTCTGCGCATCCTGGAGTTTTGGAGATACGATATATTGATCATTTTCCTGAATGGCGCTCTGAGTATCATTTACTATGTATTGTGCATACACTGCAAGCATGGTATAATCAGAATTATTTGTAGCGTTAGATACACCGTCAAGATCTGTTTTAAGTATTTTCAAATGCTTCTGGACATTAGTTCCCCACGCAATATCCTGGTAGGCTGACTTGAAGGTGTTTAGAGGTGAAGTTGGTTGAGCCTGAGAAGCATTTTCACCGTTTTGTGATCCGGTGAAACCCACGATAATCAGTACAACTAGTAAAATAAATAATGTGAAGTAGATGTATTTTTTCATATACACTCCCCTAAAAATCCATTATATACTATATAAATTTAGAAAAGATGTATTATAAGATTTCCATTCATGCATCATCGAATAACATAAAATTCATCTCCTGTATACGTTTTTAAAAGAATAATAAAAAGAATAATAAAAAGAATAATAAAAAGAATAATAAAAAGAATAATAAAAAGAATAATAAAAAGAATAATAAAAAGAATAATAAAAAGAATAATAAAAAGAATAATAAAAAGAATAATAAAAAGAATAATAAAAAGAATAATAAAAAGAATAATAAAAAGAACGTTATAGACAGCAATGCTGACGCTGATCATTAGCAGAAGAATCTATTTTCATGTAAGAAATTCAACCGCTTATCCTTAAAAGATGGCTAAATATACACAGTTGCGTTGGAGTACTGTATTGGCAGAAAATACATCAGATTTATTGACAGTAGTTCTGTATAGATATGGAATTCAAAGAACTTTTAAAACGATAATGAAGTATATGAAATTCAAGCATTGGATCCGCATGTAAACAGAGAAAAGTTTAGAGATAAGAAAAGTTTAGAGATAAAAAAGTATGAGGCTCTATGTTCTGATGAATTTTGTAGCGTAATTTTGTAGCATATCAATTGGTTTGCTTGCGAACTTGCAAAATGGTGTCAAAAATCCAAATTTGTTTGCAAATTACGTGGGAGTCAAATGTTTATCAAATTATAATGGAGCAAGTGATGAGCTAATTTAGTGATATTGTAGGAATATAGCTTCCGAGATAACAATATTTATATGTTTGTATAATTATTGGAATAACTGAGATTCCACAAAACAGAACAAAAACAAGGGTTAGTGTAAATGTGGAATTGATAAGATTTGATAACGTAAGTTTACCTCAATGGAAATACCCTCTAAAAATTTAATTTGGATATCATAAAGGGAGATAAAATACTACTCAAAGGTATATCAGGCGGAATGATATGACAGCAATTGATGAAACAATGAGTATATACCAGATCTTAAGCGAATATCCATTTTTGCTAAAAATATTCAAACAGCATGGGATGGATAAATTTGAGAATAAGGAAGTTCTCGAAAAACTTGGCCCTTTACTAAAATTGAAAACAGCCCTATCAATGGTATCTGTGAATAAAGACTCTTTTATTGAGCTCTTGAATCAGGCTGTTGTGGCCAACGAAGCAAAAGGAGATTTTACCCTTGCAGATTCCCCGGAACGACAAAAGGAGCTGACCCTTCTTGCTCTTTTGCCCTGCGGCATGAAGATGCCCTTTACCCGTGCATTTGATGACTTTTCAGCTGAATACAGCCGACAAATGAATAATATACTCCATTCTCTTGTCGAAGGTAATGTCAATCATGAGCTATCTTATTATGCCTATATTGATTCGGTTACATCGATTGACGAACTTCCAGATATAATCATCAGCTCTGATATTAACAGCTTTTACCATAAATCTTTTCAAGAGAATTTTCTCAATAAGGAATATTTTATAAATCTTAATTCATCCCCAATGAACAGTAATTTTGAATCCATTGGTTTTGCCGACCCTCGTGGACAGTTTACCATGATCTCTGCAAACCTTCTTGTTCTGGTTACAATAGATGAACTCATGAAGGATGATAGCAAACCGGAGTCCTGGGAAGACATCTTAAAAGAGGAGTACCGGAACAAGGTTGTTATGCGGGGACAGGACGGCTTTTTCTGTAATGGAGTATTGCTCCCGTTCTACCGGCTGTACGGAATGGAAGGAATTAAAAAGCTTGCTTCGTCAGTATATACAGGAATCCATCCATCCGAGATGGTTAAAATGATAGACAGCAAAAGAGATGATGTACCACCCATGTATATCATGCCTTACTTCTTTGCTAAAAAAATTCAAGACAAATCCAGGATAACAATCAATATACCTTTGGAAGGTGCTATTGTAAGCCCTGTGCAGATGCTGGTTAAAAAAAGTGGTGCAGAGCGGGTTAAGGAGATCACGGATTTCTTCTGTGGAGAAAAATTTGCGAAAATTTCTACCAGAGCTTTTTTCCCGACAACAAATCCTAAAGTTGAAAACAATCTTGAAGGAACCAAACTCTATTGGCTGGGCTGGGACTTCCTGATGAACAATGACATAGGAGCACTTAAAAAAGAGCTTGAAGGAGTTTTCAATAAACAGTTCTATGAAACTGGAGGTATTGTGTGAGGCTTGTTACGGTAGCAGGCCCTCCATCCTCAGGAAAAACCAGCATCATTATCAAGGCCATCGAAGAACTTAGACAAAAGGGTTTCACAATTGGTGTGGTAAAATTTGACTGCCTCTCGGCTCAGGATGAGGAGCTCTATTCAGCTCACAATATTCCGGTCAAGACCGGTCTCTCTAGAGGACTCTGTCCTGACCACTTTTTTGTAAGCAATATTGAAGAAGCCCTCAGATGGGCCAAAGAGAAGAAGTTTGATTTTCTGATTACCGAGAGTGCAGGTCTTTGCAACCGCTGTTCTCCCCATATTAAAGATGTTCTGGCAATCTGTGTTATTGATAACCTGAGTGGTGTCAACACACCTAAAAAAATCGGCCCCATGTTAAAACTTGCAGACATTGTTGTTATTACTAAAGGAGACATTGTTTCCCAGGCAGAACGTGAGGTCTTTGCATACAGGGTCAGACAGGTTAATCCCAGAGGAATGATAGTCCAGATTAATGGTGTTACAGGACAGGGTAGTTTCTATCTTGCAAAACTTGTGGAAAAAGCCTCTACATTGGAAACCCTTCAGGGAGCTACACTTCGATTTACCATGCCAGGAGCTCTATGTTCATACTGTCTTGGAGAGAGAAAAATCGGGGATGACAGGCAGATTGGCGTTTCAAAGCTGGTAAATTTCAGAGGAGAATAATAAATTTCAGAGGAGAATAGATTGAAGGAAGAAGAATAGATTAAAGGGAGAAGAAGAGCTTGCGGACAGATTTACTTCATATGACGATAAATGAACTCAGGGAGATGATGCCCTGGATAGAGGATTATTTCTCTGCATTTGCAATTGATCCTGTGCAATTCGGGAACAGTAAACTGGAAGAACTGGGTTCGATACCTGGTGAAGATTATTTTATCGAAATGGGGAGCAGCTCTCTCGCCTTTATTGATGGTTTCTTTCTATTTATTGAGCAGGCAAGAGCTCTTCAACAGGGCAGCGGGTCCACAGTCGAATCCCTTACAGTGCTCCCAGGACATAATAAGAATGGTGAAAAAGAAGCCTTTTCGGTAAATCTAAAAAAAGGTGAAGTGACAGCAATTGTCGGTCCGACAGGATCAGGCAAGTCACGTCTTCTGGCTGATATTGAATCTCTGGCTCAGGAGGATACTCCTACAGGCCGAAAAATACTGGTTAATGGCCAGGCTCCAGATGATGAGGAGCGTTTCTCGACTGAGGGACGTTTTATCGCGCAGCTTTCACAGAACATGAATTTTGTTATGGATCTCAGTGTCGAGGAGTTTCTGACCATGCATGCCGAGAGCCGTATGGTTGACGAGGTATCCCGTATTGTTCAGAAAATATATGATACTGCAAACATCCTGGCAGGAGAGCCTTTCAGCAGGGAAACTCCTGTTACAGAGCTCTCGGGGGGACAGTCCCGCGCTCTGATGATTGCAGATACTGCACTTCTCAGTCCGGCATCTGTTGTCCTGATCGATGAGATTGAGAATGCAGGCGTCGACAAGGTTAGATCTCTGGAACTTCTGGTAAGTAATAACAAGATTGTTTTAATCAGTACTCACGATCCTCTTCTAGCTCTGTCGGCAGACCAGCGACTGGTCATTCAAAATGGCGGGATTTCAAAACTGATAAAAACCACACCGGATGAGAAAAAATACCTGAAAAGCCTCGAAAAAATAGACAGCAAACTTACTCTTCTCCGAAATCAGTTGAGAATGGGTGAAGAAATCGACCTTAGTGACTTTCTGGTGTAGCTTAATTTCGTCGGGATAAAAAGGAACTCGATTCTATCAAAAAACAACTGACAGACATAAGAGATCATATGGTAGACATAGACTGTATACTCACTGATAAGGAAAGAAAGCTCGTAGATAAAAGCTATGAGCACCATAAAAAAGAAAAACTGACATCCCTTTCGGATTTCAAGAAAGAACTGGGACTCTAATATGTTTGAGATTTTTCTGGACACGCCTGAAAGAATTTCATCAAAAAATTCGATTCCAAAAACAGCCAGAGAATCATCAAAGCCACTGAAAAACTCGCTGAAGACCCTTTTCTCCATGATTCCAAAAAAATCTACGGCACCAGCGAAAAGCTTTTTAGAATAAGAGTTGGAGATTTCAGGATTCTTTATCGGATTGACTATGAAGAGATTATCATAATTATTATCAACGTCGATTCGAGAAAGAGAGTATATCGAGATTTCTAAGTTTAAAAGCAACCTGTTTTAAATCACTTTTTTATTATATTTCCACCACGGCGCCATCAAAATCTCCCCATTGCGCCGTCCGTGATATTTTCAAGTTCTTCAGCTCCAAGACAGACCTTTATTGCTTCTCTTATACGTTCCATAGCCTGCTCAACTGTTTTTCCTTGCGTATAGAAACCCGAGATTTCAGGAACCCTTGCAACCTATACATATCTTCATCCCGTTCGATCAATAAAGTAAAATCTGGGTTTTGGAATTCCATTTTGAATTCAACAGATATAAGAAAATAAAAGATATGCCAAAAAGGAAAGATAAACATGAATATCCAATAAGAAAAATAAATACGTTTTTTGGATGAGCTCAAATCAAAGTTGCGCTGATGCCCCACTACAAATTTCATTGCCTACCCCCGCAGTTTTCTGCGGGGAATTTAGCTGAAATAAATATAGAGATAGATGTTATTATTCAATCACTTCAATCTTATCGATAAAGACACTTCCAGAGCCTGGAGAATCTCCCAATTCGGGCTTGTTTGCAACAACAAATTCTAATTTTTCAATGTTTTTCAGGTTCAGGCTTTTATCCGATTCAGAACCCCATAAATCAAAATTACTATAGGAGATTTCTACTGGTGTCCAGTCACCTACAGCTTTTGTTTGTGCAAAGTATATTCCGAATTGTGATCCGTCTTTATCTATAAGTTTGATCTGAATTGTATTCGGCTCACCACTAAGTTTGTAGTAAAACCTTATTCCTTTTCCATCTGTTAGTATTTCAGAATCAATATTTTTAGAAATCCCCACAAATCCATCTTTCTTAAGATTGTAGGCTATTTCGATAGCTTCATTTTCCATCCCTGATACGGAATTCACTTTTTCCGTAGATCCCATTTTTTCATCAAAAGGAAGCCAGCCAGAAGCACTGTCCATAGAATCAATTATGTTTTCATCAATCGTCTCCTGAAATTCACTGCTACCTGTTGGCTCCGTATTTATATTAGAATCCCCTGAACCAGGTTTAACATTGAGCATATACTTACAGGTTTTTTCCCTCCCGTTTTGTGATGTACCTGTGATTTCAATAACATAATCACCTGGTGGCACCGTACTATCTACATTTATTATTAGATATGACATATAGGTAGGTTGACCCTTCTTGGGTGAAAAAGTAACTGAAATTCCATTTGGAAGATTATTTGATGTGAGAATAACTTCATTATTATAGTGATGTATGATTGGACTTTCATCCTTAACAATAATTGTTGTTTGTATGGGAGCCCCACCCGGAATTGTATCACCACTTATAGGAGATACGGAGATCCCGAAACCCGTTGTGATAAACACAGTATATATACCTACCACTCCGACAAGTATTGTGATTACAGTGGCAAGTTTTTCCACTAAATTAAACTCTTTTATGCTTTTCATATATCCTCCTCTAATAAAAAAAGGAAAAAGCCGATAAAAACATTTTGATTTTTTTAAGAATTATATAAAAATAGTTTTAATTAATATGATGTCCAATTATTACACATATAATTTTAGAATGTATTGATCAGATTCCTTTTCTGCTCTACTTATTAGCTTTGTAGAAATCATTGACTCAAGCCAATCATAATTGCACTGATATAACCTACTGCAAACAATTGAGTATATTAATGTCACCGCTCCAAAAACGACGCTAGACCTCCTTTCAAGTATTCGAATTATATAAAGTGAACATCTACTATGCAGAAGTGAAGAAAAATTCTTACCCAATGAACCAGAAAGAACTGTTTTATTATATTTTTATTATAGTTATTTCTCAAATCCTTGATTGGGAATTCTATGTGTGTCCTCTGTTTATGAAGATTTTAATAATTACTTGCTAGTTCTTCGCTGTGTTGTGTGGGTTGAAAACAATTGCTCCGTAAGAAAGTATCTGGACCAAAAAAATCAATCTTGAATAGGATTGCCGACCATAAGTGTTTCTAAATTTTAGATATCCTGCCTTGATATTGAGAGGATTAATCCTTAGCTCCGCATTTTTAAGCGCATAAACGTCGCTTGATGTTGACTTATGCACTTAAAATTAAGCGCATCATATACAAGGTAGAATCTCTAAATTGCAATCAACTGACTTTGCATATTTGTGGAAAAGCATGTATGAGCCTAAAAAGACGGAGGTCAGGATTAATGCAATTTACCCGCGCAAAATAGCGAGAATCTTATAAGATATCAAATGATAAGTTTAATTTCTAACTTCGGTAGACTATCCTGTACAATGGCTATTACTTCTTATTTATTCGTTCATTTTCTCTTATTTCCAGAACTTCTTCGTCTTCACGTAATTCCTCTCCGCAATCAGGATATCCCTGTAAAATGCCTCTTCATCCACTCTCATCTTTTCAATCACCCTTGATGCGTTTTCAGGCCCAACTCCCCTGCTCGCAAGTGCAATAACAGCTTTTTTCCACTGCGAGTTCACAATGCTGGCGTTCCGGTAGCTCTGTATACGTTTCTTTTCTTCGGGAGAGACTTTGACCTTTTTTGCCTGTTTTATGACAAGCTTGATTTCCTCTTCTTCCCAGGGTTTGAGGGCTGCAATCATCTTGTATTTAGAGTAGCAAACGGATTCAAATCATAAATAAACAAAAAAGAAAATTGAATTGGGGAATAAAGACATCTGATTATTGTAGACGGAGGGCGAAAAATGGTATACATTATAAAGTGATTATGTCAGATGTCTTTGCTATATAATATTTAGGAGCGATTATATAAGTGCTATTATCTACTGCTATTTAACATGCATTTATTTCAGTACTCATATTTTTACATTCAATCGTGCACCAGCACAAATTATATCCTATTTTTCATTCCCAGAACTTCTTCGTCTTCACATAATTCCTCTCTGCAACCAGAATATCCCTGTAAAATGCCTCTTCGTCCACCCTCATCTTTTCAATAACCCTTGACGCCGTTTCAGGCCCAACCCCTCTGCTCGCAAGCGCAATAACCGCCTTTTTTCCCTGCGAGTGTACTATGCTTGCGTTTCTGTAAACTCTCTGTATACGTTTCTTTTCTTCGGGGGTAACCTTGACCTTTTTTGCCTGTTTTTTGACAAGGTTGATTTCCTCTTCTTCCCAGGGTTTGAGAGCTGCAATCATCCTGGATTCGCAGACCGGGCAGACGATTTCTTCAGGGACGTTCTTGACCTGCCGGCGGGAAGTCCATTTCTTGCAGTTCGTACAGAATAAAATAATTCTGTCGTTCATAATGCGTTCCTTAAGTGCAAGCACGATTGAACGGTCGGCTTTCTCCGGTGCGACCAGGTCTTTTTTCATGGCAAAACCGGCTGAACCTATCGGGGTTGGCAGGGAAACTTCAACTGAAATCTCGCCGGCTGCAAGTTTTTTAAGGACTTCTTTTGTCCTCGGGACGTCAAGCAGGTCGTGGAAGATTTCGCGGATTACCTCGTCGTACATTGAAGAGCCCTGGTAGATTTCCAGCAGCTTTTTCATGCTGATCCGGTCGTAGTCAATGTCCCGGGAAAGGGCTCCGAATTTTCTGGCAACGTGTACCATTTTCCATTTCATCAGCGTTGTATTTTTCAGGGTCATTTCTATAATCGGCTCAACGTGTTCAGGGCGGAGGGAGAGAAGCATGTCTCGGATCTGGAAAGAGCCTACCCGGCGCGGAAGGGTCAGCTTTATCCTGTAGGGGTCGACTTCCTGGGCAACACTGCTCCCAAAGCGGGCTGAAAGAAGCGAGGTCAGGACTCTAGCAAGGGTGCCGTTTGTGTTATGGCCGAAACAGGCATTCAGAGTCACAGCATCTCCTTCGTCTTCGATCACAATCGTCTCTGCATCAGGAAGTGGGAAGCCTCCTTCTACGTGTTCGCGTACCAGGCGGATTAATTCGAGCACAGCATTTCTTGTTACCGGATATTTTGCCTGAAGCTGTTCGGCAATAGCGTCATCATCAAGTTCTGCGCGGATAAAAGCTGCAATTTCCGCCCTTAGTTTTCCTACATCCTGAGCGACCTCAAAAGGCACAGGAATTTCTTCGCCGGTCCAGCTCGGAACCTCACCCGTGCCTTCCACGGGCTCGACTTTGATCCTATCCTTCCCCTGCTCGCGGTCAGGCATCTCAACGACCCGCCACATATAGCCTTTTGTTATGAAAATGGCACCCGGCTCTGCAAAATTAACAACAAAAGCTTCGTCCAGCACGCCGACTGATTTTCCGCTTACAATATCGTAGATTTCGTACTTTTTTTCGTCCGGAATCATGGAAAGGTTTTCGTAATAGTATTCCCGACTTTTCCTACGCCTCTTGACAATGTTTGAACCTTTTTCATGCCATATCAGTTTGTAGTCCCCTATCTGGTCCACAACCCTTTGCAGTTCTTCAAGCTGCAGATCCCGGAATGGGTATGTCCGTTGAAGAATTCTTAGGATTTTATCAATTTCAATCTCCCCGAAATCCATAACCATGCCTGCAATCTGATTTGCCACGACATCCAGGGATTTTATATGCGGAGAAACCTCTTCCACCCTGCCTTCCAGTGCAGCTTTCGTAATTGCCATACTTTCTGCAGTATCATCGACTTCCATAGAAACAATAGTGCCGCGTGAAACAGAATGCAGCTTATGCCCTGCTCTTCCGACTCTCTGGAGCAGCCTTGAAACCTGGCGTGGAGACCCGTACTGGACCACCCGGTCGACGTTTCCTATATCGATTCCAAGTTCCATTGACGAGGTACAGATAAGGCCTTTCAGGGCTCCGGATTTGAAGGCTTCCTCAGCCTCCACACGAGCTTCAAAAGAAAGCGAGCCATGGTGTACCCCTATGGATGTACCGAGTTTCCGAAAACCGGCAGCTAGAGCTTCGGCACTCTGCCGCGTATTTACAAAAATAAGAGTCGACTGGCTATCTTCGACAATTTTCCGGATGCAGAGCAGATGAGAGGCAAATTCAGGCTCGCAGCCAACTGCTTTTGCAATTTTCAGGACTTCTTTTTCCCGTATTTTTCCCTTTTCTGAAACCTGAGGGTTGACCACATCGAACTCAAGCAGTTTCAACAGGGCTACCTCAATTACAGTGAAATCCCTTCCATTGCCTGCCAGGAACTTTGAAATTTCCCAGGGGTTCCCGACTGTCGCAGAAAGCCCGATTCTCTGGAACTCTCCTGAAATTTCTACAAGCCTCTCAAGCCCAACAGCCAACTGAGTTCCACGTTTTGAACCTGCAAGTTCATGGATTTCATCTATCACGACATGAGTCACGGTTTCGAGGTTCTGGCGCAGGCGGGAGCCGGTAAACATTGCCTGCAAGGTCTCAGGAGTAGTGATCAGTACATCAGGTGGATTTTTTGACTGGCGCTGTCTTTCACTTTGCGGAGTATCCCCATGCCGAACCTGAACTTTGATGTCGAGCAACTGCCCGAGGATTTCAATACGAGAAAGCATATCCCTGTTAAGTGCTCTCAATGGAGTTATATAAAGGGCAGAAATTCCCTTTCTGGCTTCCGGCTTTTTTTTCAAGATATTGTCAAAAACCGGCAACACAGCTGATTCGGTCTTGCCTGAACCCGTCGGAGCTATCAAAAGAGTATGCTTTCCATCCATTATGTGAGGAAATGACCTTTCCTGAGGTTCTGTGGGTTTTGTAAAGCCAAGAGTTTTGATGGCTTCCTGAATCTTTGGGTGAAAAGTGTTAAAGATGTTGTGAAACGACATGTTTTTGTAATCAGTTTTTGGTTAAATCATTCAATTGTTGTGTTAGTTGGCATCAGTATAAATGTTTCTATGAAAGCAATGTTTCTATTCAAGCATGGAAATAAAGTGAGTGAGGCAAATAGAAAAGCGAGGAGAAGAATGCAAGAAAAATGTAAGGAATTATATTGGCATTAAAATATATAAATTAATTTATGCTAAAAATATAAGATTAAAAGTTAGACAGAGCTGAAGGTGAGATTACATAATTTATTTTCAAGGTACGTAATCTATATAAAGGTTTGAATACAAAAACATATTTAATAAACTTAATTAAGGAATCAAATGTCAGGGAAAAAATATTTAATTATAGTTGCAGTCATATGCCTTTTGTTAGTAGGGATTGTTATTATAAACCCATCTATGCATCATAACTCTCCTACTGGCAAAGAAGAAAACAACTCTCTTATTGGCGAAGAAAACAATAATGAAGAAGAAAACAATAATGAAGAAGAAAACAATAATGGAGAAGAAAACAATAGTGTGAGCGATAATTCTAATTCGTTTTTCATAAATAATTGGGGTAATGCAAATCATGAAGTCAATGTAGAACTACTTGACTCAAAAAATACCTCTGTATTTAGCGAATCATATACCTCAGTTCCTGGAGAAACTATAAAAGACCAATTTCCAGTTACACCAGTATCTGAAGGAGAAATTGTAGTTACATTAGATAATAATATCATCAGGACCCAAACTATTTCAGAGGATTTAATAGGCTTGGTACTATACATCGACATAGATATGACAACCAGTAATCCATTGGACCTAAGCGTTGTTTATCCATGAAATAAATGATGCACTATTCACCGCCGGGGTTGGGAAAAGCATTCCTATAATTATGCATAAAATCTGGAATTATTTATCCTGAGAAGTTAGCAGATACCTCAACTTTGGTGGCACTATCTTTGAATACATTTTCCGATTTTTCCACTTCATCCAGACCATTTACGGGCAGCTCAAATATGAAAGATGAACCTTTTCCCTGAACACTTGTAAACCATACTCTGCCCTTATGCAAATCAACAAACTGTTTTACCAGAGCAAGCCCAAGGCCGGTACCTCCGTACTGCCGGTTCATACCCGAATCAATCTGTTTAAAAGGCTCAAAAAGGTATTTCTGGTCTTCAGAGGATATACCTATTCCCGTATCTGTGACCGAAAATATAGCTCTGTTTCCGATTTTTTTACAGTAGACAGATACTTTGCCTCCTTCTGGAGTGAACTTGACAGCGTTACTTATGAGGTTATAAAGGATCTGTATAAGGCGGCTTCTGTCTGCCTGAATTCCAATATCCAGCTCCAGATTAAAGTCCATTTCAAGAGATTTAACCTGAGAAAGAGGCAAGATAGTGGATTTTACCTCATCGAAAACCGATCCAATAGAGAACTCACTGTAGTTAAGTTCCATTTTTCCGGCTTCTACTTTTGAGAGGTCAAGGATATCGTTTATAAGTCCAAGGAGATGTTTTCCGCTGACAGGATGTTATTAACATATTTCAGCTGCTTTCCGTTGAGATCCCCAAAAACTTTTTCGAGCAGAATATCCGAAAAACCAATAATGGAGTTGAGAGGCGTCCTCAGCTCGTGACTCATATTGGTAAGAAACTCACTCTTTGTGCGGTTGGCAGCTTCAGCTTCCAGTTTTGCTCGGAGGAGATTCTCTTCGGTTCTTTTACGCTCAGATAGGTCAATGAAACATTCAACAAAATAATCTTTGTCCTCTATGGTTACCGGAACCACACTCTTAAGGATCGAAATGATTTCCTTTTGAGCATTGATAATCATTTTTTCTGACTTATCCACATTTAGTCCGAGATCACTGATAGGACATTTTCCGACCTCTGCAGGACAGATAAATTGGCGACATATATTTCCGACAATCTCTTCTTTTGATCTTCCAATCGTTTTAATTGCAATAGGGTTTACATCAACTATTTTGTGGCCGGAAGCTTCGATTAATAATATTCCGCAAAGGCTTTTTTCCAGTAAAGCACTCAATATCTCTCTTTCTTTTTGCACCAAACGTTCCGATACTTTACGTAAAGTTATGTCCCGGACGATTATCAAAAGAGTTTTTCTTTGGTCACGTATGGCTAAGGAACTAACCTCTACATCGAGGATACTATTATCTGACTGTCTGACTGTCTGACCTTTTGATCTTCGCCTCAAAAAACGCCGATCTGTTCTCCAGAGTTACATTCAATGCGTTCTGGAAGCCGGGAAGAGATTCTTCAGTAAATAGAGAAATGAGGGAAATTTTTTCAAGATGAACCATATCATATCCGAGAAGTTTACAGCCTTTAGGGTTAACTTCCAGAATACGCTCCCTTTTGTTATGAAAATTGCATCATTGGATTACTCAAATAGAACCCTATATATTTCGTCTTTAGCCATTAGATTGATATGACAACGTCGGTAAAATGGAGGAAATAGAAATTAAAGAATAAGTTAAGCACCAAACTAAAAGAATATTAGGAAAATTTAGAAATGTTTTGAAAAATTCTTATATAGGATATAATCTCCAGATTATGCGTCCAGATACTCAGGAAATGTTATGACTTTTTAGAACGTCTTAATTAGAACCAAAACACACACTACTTTAAACACCAGGTCGAATGTTTTCACTACTTCCCATTAAAACATGAACTTTATTTGATCTTTTTTAAGGTCTGTTACCCTTTTTCAGTCTTGATAGGGCATGACCTGGCTTCATGAGATTCTTCACTGATCTTAATTTTGTTCCAGCCAGCAGATAGACTTCAGCCGAATCAAGTTCTATGCTGCCCGAGTAAAATGCTGTTCAGACTTTTCAGGAATAAGCTCCTCAGGAATAAAAAAGAAGGGGATTTTCTCCCCGACTGGCCCGTCCGTTTAGCAGGACAAACTCGGACCTGCAGAACAAAATTAAGTACGAAATCAATCAGTCTTCCCTTTTCATCTGTGGGAAAAGGATTACTTCTTTGATAGAGTCCAGGCCCGCTAGAATCATGGTAAGCCTGTCGATTCCAAGTCCCATGCCGCCTGTAGGGGGCATTCCGTATCCGAGGGCATTTACGAAATCGTAATCAATGGTCTGGGCTTCAAGGTCTCCTAACTTTCTTTTCTTGTCCTGTTCTTCGAACCTTTTTTGCTGTTCAATAGGATCGTTCAGTTCGGAATAACCATTTGCCAATTCCCAGCCATTTAAGAAGAGCTCGAATCTCTCGACAAAGCCTTCTTTTGACCTGTGATTTTTGGCAAGAGGGGAGTTTTCCACAGGGAAATCATAAATGAAAGTCGGATTTATCAGCTTGTCCTCTACCAGGCCTTCAAAGAGCAAGGCAAGGAACTCTCCGTAAGTTTTTGCTTTTTCGTAGTCCTCGATTCTGTTTTCGATTGCGATTTGTTTCAATTCTTCAAGCGAGTGTGCAAAAACATCAAGTCCAGCATATTCTTTTAAGGCATCTTCCATGGAAATTCTTTTCCAGGGGGTATGAAGATTAAGTGTGTTTTCGCCAATTTTAACTTCATAGCTGCCAGTCAGCTTGAACACAAGTTCCGAAATTAGGCCTTCGGTTAAATCCATCATGTCATTGTAATCCCTGTAAGCTTCATAGACTTCGATCATGGTGAACTCAGGGTTATGAGTTGTGTCGATATCTTCATTCCTGAAATTCTTGGAGATCTCAAAGACCTTCTCGTAACCGCCAACAACAAGCCTCTTAAGATAAAGTTCAGGAGCAATTCTAAGGAAGAGTTTCTGACCGAGACAGTTATGGAAAGTCGTGAAAGGCCTTGCATTTGCGCCTCCGTACACATTCTGGAGTATTGGAGTTTCAAATTCCAGAAATTCCCTGTCAGAAAGGTATCGTCTGATCTCAGAGATGAGTTTGCTCCTCATGACGAAAATCTCTCTCTTATCAGCATTGACTATAAGGTCAAGATACCTTTTTCTGTACCTGGTTTCAACGTCTTTTAAGCCGTGGAATTTTTCGGGAAGGGCACAGAGAGATTTTGAGAGAAGGGAGAATTCGGACACGCTGATAGAGTTCTCACCCCGTTTTGTCCTGAAAAGTGTGCCCTGAACACCTACGATATCTCCTGAATCTACCAGGGTTTTAAAAGTCTTGAAATCCTCATCAGGAAGATTTCCTTTCCTTAAAGTAACCTGAATTCTGCCCCCCTGGTCTCCAAGATCGGCAAATATCATTTTTCCAAGCCTGCGAATATTGTAAAGCCTTCCTGCGGTTCTAACCGTTAGCCCTTCATTCTTTTCAAAGTCCTCGAACTTTTTCTGGATATCACAGATATCCCCATTCTTTTCAAATTTATAGGGGTACGGATTAAGTCCCTGGCTTTTGATGCCGTTTAGTTTTGCAAGTTTAGAATCATCAAAGACCCTGCTATCTGAAATATCATTATTGTCAGATTCATTGTCAGACGGTACAAGGCTATCTGACATTTTTTCATTGTTAATTTCCATGCTCATCGAATCAGTACATCCTCTTCAGGTGAATACGAATAAACCGCTTAGTAATCGATTAGTGATCAATCAGTAAACCGATAATAAATTATTAAGTCGATCAGTAATCATATATAAGTCAGTAAGTAAGTTAACCATGAACAAATCAATAATAAATCAATATCAACGAATCAGCCATTAATAAATCAACCCGAGTGCCCACAGGAGAAAAGAATCTTGGAAGGTCTCACGGAGATTTGTGAATTTTTAGATATGTAAGTTACTAGACAATGAATTTTTTATTCATATTTCTATGGCTGAAAGCTGCAAGTCTGAATGCCAGGAATAATGAATGTCTATTAGCCTGAGTCATGACATTTAATTTTTTCCATACATCCATGCATATTATATAAACATTGAGAACACAAGTACATATATTAATAAATTATTAGTGAAATCAGCATTATTTTATGAGAAAAATAAGTATCAAATTAGTTGCAAAATTTTCATAGTACTATTGCAAATGTATCCTATGTCTATTAATTCATAGACTTCGGATTTTCCACTACACTAAAAGTAATTTTAAATTTGGTCCCCGGTTTTCGTTTAAGTTCGATTTTCCCACCAAGCTGGTCAACAAGAGTACTTACTAACTGCAGTCCCAGTGATTCAAGATTGCCTAATTCTAAATTATCAGGAATTCCTTTTCCATTATCTGAAACTATCAGGATGAAAAGAGATTTACTTATCTCGTCATTGGTTCCTTTCCTGCAAAGCTTAATTCGAATTTCCCCATCTTGGTCTTCAGTAAACGCATGTTTGAGGGAATTGGAGACTAGCTCATTAACAATTATTCCTAACGGGACAGCAGTATCCATATTAAAGAATGCATTTTCTTCGAGATCTGTGAATAAGCCGAGATTTTTACTATAAAGTCTGTAAGTCTGGAAAAGGTTCTCAGCCAATTTTTTAAGGTATTCAGAAAAATTCACGGTGTCGGTTCCCTCTCCTTTATATAGTTCTTCGTGGATGAGAGCCATAGATATAACTCGATTCTGGCTTTCCCTAAAAGCCTCAATAACATTGAGATTATCGAACTTCTCAGCCTGAAGATCAAGAAGAGAAGAGATAACCTGCAGATTATTTTTGATCCTGTGGTGAATTTCTTTCTTACGGGCAGTCTCGAGATTTGACAGAGCTTCCTCTGCCTTTTTTTTCTCGGTGATATCGAGAACAAAGGCTAATCCTTCATAAGGCACATTGAAGGTAGATACTCCAATAATGACAGGTACGCGCGAGCCATCTTTGCGGATGTACTCCTTCTCATAAAGAGTACTCACACCTTTTGATTTGAGTTCAGCAATAGCTCGTTCATCCAGGGAAAAGTATTCCGGTGGAGTCATCTTATCCCATTTAATTTGCCCAGTCTGCAAGTCCTCGCGAGTGTAACCGACAATCTTCAGGAACTTATCGTTAGAATCTGTTATCGAACCGTTCAAAGTGTAGAAACACACACCGATCATATCTGATTCGTAAAATCGACGTAGACGCTTTTCGCTCTCACGCAATGCTTCTTCCGCCTTGACACGCTCAGTAATGTCCCTTACAATAGCTGAGATAGCTACAAGCTTTCCAGATGCGTCAAAAACCGGAGAAAGAGTTATTGAAGCATTTATTAAGGTACCATCCTTTTTCAACTGCAGAGTTTTGTAATGTCGGATCTTTTCTTTTTGTTTAATTTTTTCAATTAACTGTTTTATTTCCCCTTTGAGATTATCCGGTTCAAGGATTGAGACATTTTTCCCCAGAATTTCTTCAGCTGAATATTCATAAATCTGCTCTGCACCCTTATTCCAGCTTGTAATAATACATTCAAGAGACTCAGTTATAATAGCATCGTCCGATGATTCCATTGCATTCAACAATGTCTGAATTTTCTCTTCAGCTTTTTTACTTTCAGTAATGTCCTGAACTATTCCTTTTATTTTAGTGGGGGTGTTTTCACTATTATACACGAATTCGGATTTTAGATGGACTATACGTTCTTCCCCATTTGCTAAGACAATCCTGTAATCGATAACAAAAAGATCTTTCTTTGCAGCTTTTTTAAGGGCATTACGGTAGTAGTCTCGGTCATCGGGATGTATACAACCTAAATATTCATAGTAAGAAGGTGCTGACTCTTGAGGATCACGTCCGAAAATACGATACATTTCCTCAGACCAGTAGGCTTTATCAGTTTCAATATCCCACTCCCAGTTTCCAATATGAGCCATTTTCTGAGCTTCAGCAAGACCTGTCTCACTCTCTTTTAATGAATTGTAAGCCTTCTCAAGCTCGGCTGTTCGCTCTTTAACTTTTTCTTCTAGACATTTATGTGTTTTTTTTAGAGTCTCTTCAACTTTTTTGCGCTCTGTAATATCGCGGACAATTCCTCCACTGAAGAGTGGCTTTCCATTCCAATCTTTATTCACCATAAATCTATCAGAGAACCAGCGATATCTGCCGTCCTTGTGTTTAAACCGGTACTCCAGAGTTCCAGAAACAGTATCGCATGCCTGAGCCAGTCCCGAAGTAACTATGGGACGATCATCGGGATGAATACAACCAAGAGCCTCACTCTCGTTCATTGAACTTATTTCCTGGGCAGAGAAGCCAGTAATCTTCTCTACCACCGGGCTTATGTAATCATATCTATCGGTCTGAAGGTTTCGTCTGTAAGCTACATCGAGTGAGTTCTCAAGGACCGAACGGAACTGCTCTTCACTCTCCTTTAATGCGCCCAGAAGGTCTTCACGTTCCGCCAGCGACTGGGCCAGCTTAAGATTGCTGTAGCCTAACTGTGAAATAACGTTAGCAAAAGTTATAAAGAAGGCCATGCCTGTATTCACTGCTTCCCTGCTCAACCGTGGAACTTTTTCAAGCGCAGCTATGTATTCTTCCTCATTAAAGCCATATTTTCTGGCCTGGGAGCGGAAAAGCTCATAGTCCAGAGGTTCATCTTCAAAAAAGAACTGACCTGAGAAAATATTGGCAACGTGCTGACCGCCAACTATAACGGGAGTCGCTATGTCCCACATGTTGTTTTTGCATTTATAGAGCTTGAACTCTCCTGGAGAAATGCCTGCAGACAGCTCTATGTCACTCTCTACGCAGTGCTTACAGGTTTCGGGGTGAACTCTGTGGAATCGCGTGCAGATATCCTGCCATCCTACGCCTACCAGAACATTGCCTTTTAGATCGTCCAGGCTCATGGGTATCTGAGTAATCTTGTAGAAGTTGTCCATCATAGACTGGATCGCCTGAACGTCAACGATATCAGTGATTTCCAGTTTATCCACCTCCCGAGCAGGTGAAAGAATATCTTCTATAGTCACGAGGCTAAATAATGCAACTGCTCAAGTGAGATACAATGAGATTTTTGTTGCAACAATTACAGGCGTGACTATAACTTCTACCTGATGTGCTGCTCACTCTGGCCCAACACTTTCTCAGTCTGCTTGCATTCAGTTGTATTTTTCCGCCTGGAGTTTTCGATCCTTTCCCATTTTCCTTCCCTTTTGACCAAAGAAACCTGATGGTTCAAAACTAAGTTGATAGTATCTGCTGCGCTGCACATACTAAGAAAATATAAGCACTGAATGAGTATCTGTCATTTGTCAGTAGATAGAGAAGCTAATATTAATATTTTCAAAACTCCTCGATTCTATGAGTTTTCACTTACTCTATAAATAATACAAATATCCAAAATAGTTATATGCGTTAAATTTTAAAAAGATTTGGATATTATGGTAATGTTAATACTGCACAGAATAATAAATGTGGGAATAATTTTTCCATGCCTTCCACGCCTTCCGTGGTGATAAATTAAGTTCAAATATTCACGTTTGGGATTATAGACTCAGTATCAAAATCCAGTGATGAACATAAAATAAAAAATCACTAGATTTTATAATTGGTCCCAATCTTGAAATACAATTTTGGGATTGAAGTCTTTAGATGTCGAATATTGATGTTGATGAAAACTGGATTCTTCTTGCGGATTCAGATTTTCAATCAAGAAATACAAAAATCACTAGATTTTGGAACAGGGTCGGATTATAGTTAAAGCTAAATTCTTTGTCTACATGCCAAATCATCTTATGTAGAGCCTTTTGAATTCATATTATACTGAGCCTTTTGAATTCCTGCATCTTCGATTCCTATTCTTGTTTCTAACTCTTGTATGCTTCAGCTTCCGAATATTCCTGAGAAGTCCGAGCCTTGTTCCATCAAGTAAATACACTTCCGAAGCCTCAAGTTTAATTCCACCGGAGTAAAAAACCGGGCCCAGCAACTCCTCCTGAGTGGATTCGTTAAAAGGAACGCCTCCACAGAGCTCATTAAAAGCTGGCATTACGAAGAGTTCAGGATCTGCCCACTGTGCAAGATTCTCAAAATTGAGGTTTCCGAAATGAGCTTTCAGGATTTCCAGATTGAACTTTGTCTTGATCCAGGCAGGTTCAACTACTGAGTAACCAAACGAATCTGTAAAACGAAAAGTGGGATGATTATGGGCGGTGACTACATAAGATGCAGCCAGCAGTTCAGGGTCAGGCCAGGTATGCCCATGGAAATATCCCACTCCGTCAATAACCACACCACGCGCGGAATGAACCCTGATATCTTTTTGCCTGTTGAAAAGAAGTTCAATTCCTCCATCATGGTTTCCGGGAATAATATCAACGTGTGCATATTCTGCAAGGGTTTCGAGGAAGCGAGGAATTTCGTCTTTCTCCTGCCAGGAGACCTTAGGAACATTATGTTTCACGTCCCCAAGAAGTACTACTCTATCAGGGGAATTTGCCCGGATATACCCAAGAAGCTTTTCCAGCCGCCCTTTCATCTGGCTGGGTAAATTTATCCCACTCCTGTACAGATCCCATTCGATCCCAAGGTGGATATCGGCAACTACCAGTGAGGTTTCGGTGTTCCTGATGATGAGGGCAGGTTCTTCAATAAGAGGTGTGATTTCGGGTGGCATAGTCGATAAAAGGTTGTTTTTCAGGATTTGAAAAAATTATTCTTTCTGAAAAGAAAACTATTCTTGGAAATAAAGTATGACTTTTCAGACCCGTAGCAATATGTAGTTTACGATATTTAAATGATCGGGACTGAACCGTATGTAATAGGTAGAGGGAAATATCATGATACAAAACGCGATTCTTGTAAAAATCCGAAAACTGAGAAGAACTAGAAGACAGTAGAGAGAAGAACAAAGAATACGATCAATCAAAGCCTTACGTCGTGGTCCCGTCCTTTCCTGCAACCTAAGGCTTACTAGCACTCCAAATAAGAGAAATAGCAGTATTACAACTCTCTGAACCAGACGAGCTGCACAAGATACCAAATTGTTTGCTGTCAGTTAGAACGCAATTTTGTATTCCAAAAATATATATATGCTGCCATTTATATACATAGAATTGAATAATATAGTTTTTATCCATTGAAACAGGGGGAAATTTCAGATGGGGGTAAAGGAAAATGGGAGCAACAACACCGGCTGATCAGGCAGCCAAACCAAAGACTCTTTTTACCAATGTTCACGTCTTCGACGGCGTGCACGAGAAGCGCATCGAGAATGCCTACGTGCTGGTTGAAGGTAATCTAATCAAGCAGATCTCGGCCCAGAAGATCACCGCTGACGGCGCGATGGTGATCGACGGCGGGGGGCGCACGCTGATGCCCGGGCTCATCGATGCCCACTGGCATACCATGTTCTGTTTTTGGCCTATCAGCAAAATACTTAGTTCCGATTTCGGCCTTCTCAGCATAGCGGCCGCCAAATCGGCTGGAGAAACCCTTCTGCGCGGCTTCACAACGGTGAGGGATGCCGGTGCCAATGTTTTCTCAATAAAGAAGGCCACTGATGAGGGTTTGATCGACGGCCCTCGAGTTTATCCTGCCGGCGCATATATCAGCCAGACCTCCGGTCACGGCGATTTCCGTGGCCCTAATGACGTGCCTGAGAATCCAGGCACTCCGCTCGACTACATGCAGCGAGTCGGGAACGTGTTGATCGCAGATGGGGTGCCAGAGGTGATTAAGCGCACCCGGGAGGTGCTTCGCATGGGTGCCAGCCAGATCAAGGCCATGGCAGGCGGCGGTGTGACTTCACTTTATGATCCACTCGATGTCACAGAATACACATTCGAGGAGATGAAGGCGATCTGCAATGTTACCAGGACCTGGAACACCTATGTCATGATCCACGCCAATACCGACGCGGCCATCCGGCAGTGGATTGAAGCCGGTGCTCTGTCCGTCGAGCACGGTTTCTTCATTGAGGAGGAAACAGCGAAACTAATGGCAGAAAAGTGCGTGTGGTGGAGTATGCAGCCGATGTCTGTTGGTGACGAAGACGCTTTTAAATTCGAGAATCCTATTAGCACGGCCAAGTATGCGCAGTGTGTTGCCGGCCTGGAGAAAGTCATCGCGCTCACCAAAAAGTACCAGGTTAAAACCGCCTTCGGAACCGACATGCTTTTCGATCCTGAGCTCGCCGCAAAACAGGGCAAATTCCTGGCTAAGATGAAGAAGTGGTACACACCCTATGAAGCTCTGAAAATGGCCACCCACGATAATGCCCAGCTGCTCAAACTTTGCGGTCCGCGCGACCCCTACCCCGCCGAGCTTGGAGTGGTGAAGGGAGGCGCTTATGCTGACCTGCTGCTGGTTGATGGAAATCCGCTGGAAAGTCTCGACCTAGTGGCCGATCAGAACAACTTCAAGATCATCATGAAGGACGGGAAGATCTACAAAAACACGCTCTGACCTGTGGCTTCATCGTGGGCGGTGGCTACTTCCTGTTTCGGCAGGTATCGCAGACAGGCTGCGACAATGCCTCTCCGCTCCCCCCTTCGTTTTGGATCGGACTTTTCGCTTGAGAGAGATTGCAATCAATACTTTGTATCGCAGACGGGATATTCATTTGGGAATAACAAATATGGAGGAGATGGGCAATTCCTCTCTTATCTTTTTATTATTTTCACCTCATCGATTTTTTCACTACATTGGATGATCCGATGGCGTCTCCGACAAATATACCGGCAATGATGGCACCAATGATGATGAACACCCGGAGGCCTGCACTCAGTCCCACGATTGGCCCTTGTTCATTTGCTATGTACAATGCCTGAAGAAAAGCATAGCCTGGTACCAGGATCATGATTACCGGTAGGAGAATGGTGGCAGACGGAATCCGGAATCTGGCAGAAGCTAATTTGGCATAAACCGTGAGAATTACTGCTCCTAGAAAGGTGCCCTGCCAGTAACCG
Source organism: Methanosarcina barkeri str. Wiesmoor (assembly GCF_000969985.1). Taxonomy (GTDB): domain Archaea; phylum Halobacteriota; class Methanosarcinia; order Methanosarcinales; family Methanosarcinaceae; genus Methanosarcina; species Methanosarcina barkeri_B. The sequence goes on from NZ_CP009526.1 coordinate 4,014,877, forward strand.
AACACGTTTCCCATCTGCACTCCCCCCCATACCAGCCACCCACCTGCCAGCACTAATCCCAGGTTCTGCGGCATCACTCTGAACAGGAAAGCAAGCCCGATAACCAGCACTGGAATGAATACCCAGGCCCACACCGGAGCTACTCCTGGCAAGGATTCCGGTATGGGCGCAGGGAAAAGACTCCGAGCAACTGAAAGCCCGATAAGTGCACCCAGGAGCAGCTTCAAGGCAACAACCAGAGCATTGGTTAAATGAATGATGCCAGAAAGAGTGTTGCCGTAGATGATTTCCCTCGGAGCGATGGTGAGACCGAAACCAGGAATGAACCAGACGACCGCACATACCGCAACACCGAGTGGAATTATACCTGGATAAAGGACGGCAAGACCACTTGCCAGAACAACAACAGTCGCTGCTGCGAGGATTTCCATGATAATTTCCATTCTGGAATTGTGTGAAGCGAAAAGGGTAACTCCGAAGGATATGAGGCCAAATACCCCACCAAGAAAGACGTTGAGCCATGACATCTCAATGACGACCGCAAAGCCCGCCCCACACAGCACAAACGCCAGCGGATTCATGAGATTGCCATACACAACAGGAGCACGATCAATTTCCTTCAGGCGCTCCAGCCCTTGCACCGGGAGGACCTCCTTGCCTACAACCTGGTCGCTGAGATTTCCTACCTGTGCCAGCTTGGCCAAATTATAGTCGGTATCCCTCGTTATGGCCATGTATATCGTCTGCCGGCTTTCATCGTTCAGCCAGACCGCAATCTCAATAGAATTTGGTGTTGCATTAATCTCCCCGTTTAATCCCAGTGCTTTGATAATACGGGTCAGGGACACATCTGTTTCAAATGAATAACCGCCATATCTCAGGTATGCCCTGGCCATTGCGATGATAAATCGGAACGAATCGTCGAAATGGTGAATTGTATCATCTTGAATCTTCATCTCAATACCTGGTGATATGGCCACCTTTTCATTCACACTTATCCTCTTCCCAATTTTCAAAACAATAAAGGAATCGCGGCCTAGCTTCGGGCTTGAAGCGGATTGGCTGCCTGGAAAAACTGAATGTCTTAGAGGCATGGACAAAGAAGGTAACTGTTATGTAATAATGAGATATTTATAAAAAAGAACATACGAATTATACGTGCTGAAATTAGATAAGGGATTTTTAAATCGAATTTGAGATCATTTACAATGGCATATAATGGCGTCAGGCATGGAGTAGAAGCTTGCTCTTGTTTCGTCTTTCAAGAGAAAGAAAGGTTCAGAAACCTATCACTTAATTTTATGTCTTTAAGTTCCACAATGCCTGTATTTTTGAAAGTGATCCTTGCTGTGGTTTCATCCCAAGATTTATGAGTTCAGGAATAACCTTTTTTTAACAACGCTCAGTGATCATCTTAACTCTTTTTCCGAAAACTTTTCGACCCTTTCCGAGAGCTTTTTATCATTTTCCGCATCTCTATAACTCGCCCTGTACTTCAAAAATCCTGCCATACATGTATCTTTGTTTGTCTTCGAGAAGATAATTTCCACTACCATCTCCGTCACCCTAGCTTTCTGTATCGTCTGGGGCATCACCAAGGACTGTTCTATTCCTGGGAACTATATCATTAAACAGGAGAACGCGATCATATGGCTCTCAATCATGAACAGTAAGCTTCCGTTCTTTCTTACGGACGATGTCGAGACTGCCTTGAAGGTCTCGAATTGCTCGGCATCCTCCTCTTTGCGGTCGGGTATTACCGGGCATTCAGTAAAGAGCTTTCCTCAAAGATAATCTCTAGGATCGACACGTCCTTCATCGGGCTTATCATCACGGAGATCACCAGCAGGTAAAGTCCCGATTCTTTTTAAAAAATCACGGTCTGAATCTGCCGTTCAGAGGAACAGCAATCAACGTTTCTATTTCAAAACCTATATATGCTGCCATTTATATACATAGAATTGAATAATATAGTTTTTATTCATTGAAACGGGGGAAATTTCAGATGGGGGTAAAGGAAAATGGGAGCAACAACGCCGGCTGATCAGGCAGCCAAATCAAAGACTCTTTTTACCAATGTTCACGTCTTCGACGGCGTGCACAAGAAGCGCATCGAGAATGCCTACGTGCTGGTTGAAGGTAATCTAATCAAGCAGATCTCGGCCCAGAAGATCACCGCTGACGGCGCGATGGTGATCGACGGCGGCGGCCGTACGATGACACCCGGCTTTATTGCCGCGCATGAACATCTGATCGGGCAAATGCCGTTCGGAGATATCTTCACCCAAGATACCAGATACTATGCATATGTAGCCACCCAGACAGTGAATACCTACCTTATGAAAGGTTATACGACGGTCCGGGACGTCGCCGGAAATACATACTCACTGAAGAAGGCCATCGACCGGGGTTATGTCGTGGGACCCCGCATCTATCCTTCCGGACCCATGATCTCCCAGACAGCAGGGCATGCAGACCATCGGCATGATTCCGAAGAGTCCCAGCTCATCGACGGACCCTGGGATCCGATGGTGCGTTATGGCGACATGGCGATCGTGGACGGGGTGCCGGAGATGTTGAAGGCCGTCAGGGAAAACCTGCGGCGGGGTGCATCGCAGATCAAGATTGCTGTGGGAGGGGGCACCGGCTCTTACGCCGATCCTCTCGAAGTGGTGGAGTTCACGCCGGAAGAGATCCGGGCCGCCGTCCAGGCCACCGCGGACTTTGGCACTTACGTCTTGGCCCATGTTTACAACAACGATGGAATTCGGCGGGCGATCGACAACGGCGTGAAAAGTATCGAGCATGCCAACCTAGTTGACGAGGAGACGCTCCGCTGTATGAAAGAGAAGAATGTCTGGCTCTCCCCGCAGATCATTGTCTTCACCTTTATTCCCCACGGATACACAGAGGACCAGGCCAACAAGCATCGTCAGGCCTATGCCGGCATCGACAATATGTTCAAAATATGCAAGAAGATCGGCTTTACCAAGATCGTCTTTGGCTCGGACATCATCACCGACCCCGAAACCTTGGAACACATCAACGATGAATTCAAGCATCGCGCCAAGTGGTTCACACCGGCGGAGATCCTTCGCCAAGCGACCGCGAATGGTGCAGAGCTGCTCGCCATGTCGGGTCCCAAGAACCCCTACCCTGGCAAACTCGGTGTGATCGAGGAGGGAGCCTATGCAGATTTATTGCTCATTAACGGCAACCCACTCGAGGATATTTCGGTCCTGACAAAACCGGAAGAGAACCTCGTGCTGATCATGAAGGACGGCAAGATCTACAAGAACACGCTCTATGAAAGAACTCAGAACAATAAATGAGAAGAGGATCAAGATGAAAAGCGTTGGCAAGGAAGGGAAAATCAGAATTGCGCTGGCTGGCCTGTTTGAAGAAGTTAATACCTTTGCAGATGAAACGATGGGAAAGGCGAAGATCACCGGTAACATGACCACCGGCTTTCAGCAGTGGGCAGATCAAGCCCTCATCGATGACTACAAAGGGTCAAAAACCTACATGGGAGGGTTTATTGCTGCGCTCGAAGAGTTTCCTGAAGTGGATATTGTTCCTACGACATTCTGGAGTTTTAGCGCCGGGGGCACTATTGAGGGTAAGGCCTATCAGCAAATGAAGAAGGATATCCTCGATCGTTTGGCGGCATCCATGCCTCTCGATGCGGTCGCGCTGTGTTTGCATGGGGCGGGTGTTGCCGAGGGCATCGATGATGCTGAGACAGATCTGACTGCAGCGATCCGAAAGCAGCTCGGGCCAAGAGTCAAAGTAATCAGCGCTCAGGATCACCACAGCAACCTGAGCGATGACGATGTCCGGCAGTTGGATCTGCTCTCCCTAGTTTACCACTATCCCCATATTGACATGTATGAAACCGCTTATCGGGCCGCCAAACTGCTTCCAGGTATGGTCAAGGGCGACATCAAGCCTTATGGTCATTTCGAGCGCCTGCCATTAATAATGCAGGCCATGTCGACTATGGACGGCAATCTCTATGCGCCGATCAGGAAGAAGGTGGAAGAATTCTCCAAGCGGGATGGCATCTACGAATTCTCGTTTGCTTATGGATTCCCCTTCGCTGATGTGCCCTTCAACTCGCCTGTTGTCAATTGCTGGGCGACAAGTCCCGAACTGGCCGAGAAAACAGCCAAAGAGTTCGCAGCATTGCTCTGGCAATACCGGGACCGGTTCGTAGCGAAACCGCTCTCTACCGAAGAAGCCGTACACCAGGCCCTGACAATGCTGGTTAAGCAGGGGCGGATCCTGCCGACGGAGGTTGGCCGTCCACTGTTGTATGACGAGAGTACGGCGCTGTTGAGCAGTGCGAAGGAAGAACTTGAGCGATCTTCCGGGTTCCTGCCAGACGAAAAGAATCCCGGACCGATCGTGATCGCTGACAAATCAGACAATCCGGGAGCAGGTGCTCCGGGAGATGCCACCCATCTTCTCCGGGAACTTATCAAGAACAACGTGCAACAAGCAGCAGTATGCGCGATCCGGGATCCGGAGACAGTGCAGAAAGCTATAAAAGCTGGCGTGAGAAAGATCATTGACGTCGAACTGGGCGGCAAGGGCAGCAAGCTGGGGGGCGCGCCAATAAGGGGAAAAGCCTACGTCAAATCGATAAGCGATGGGCGTTACACGATCGTTTCTCCCATGGGCACAGGGACGAAGTTCGATGTGGGGCCTGCCGTTGGGCTGCTGATAGAAGGTATAGATGTGGCGGTGATCTCTGGCACAATGCAGGCGTTTGACGCCAACCAGATGAAACTGGTCGGATTTGACCCACAAGACTACCGCATTGTGGTCGTCAAGTCAGCCAATCACTTCCGTGCCTGGTGGACCGGGATTGCCAGCCAGATCATCGACTGCGATGCTCCTGGCATTGGCTCAAATGACCTTAGCACCTTTGCCTTCAAAAGGAAGACACGAAAGGTGTACCCTCTGGATGCGGATGCAGTCTATCCTGAACCTGGCAAGTGATGGAGAAGTAAAGGATACGAAGAAATATGGACAAATATCTGCTATGCCGCTTCTCTCATCCTTTTATTCTTTTCACCACATAGAATGATCCAATGGCGCCTCCAATAAATATACTGGCAAGTATGGCATCAAAAAAGTTTAAGATTCTGTTAAATAATTAAAAGCTACGTATTTTTAACTGAACTGTGCTGGGAGGAAATAACATATCCGAAGAAATAAAAATGAGAACAGCAAAACTTGAAGACATTAAAGAACTGAAACTGTTGATATACGAGACAATTGATGCATGTTATCCCGGCGCTTATTCCTACGAAGCTATTGATTATTTCAAAGAGTACCACAACACAAAGAATATCCTTAACGATATACTCAACGGATATTCCCTGATTCTTACCTGCGGGAGAGACATGATAGGGACAGGAACTCTTCTTGGTTCAAACGCCAGAAGAGTCTTTGTAAAGCCGGCATATCAAAACAAGGGACTTGGAAAGAGAATTATGCACGGGCTTGAAGAAAAGGCCGTGGAAAATGGAGTCAGGATAATGGATCTGGACGCTTCATTTGTAGCATACTCTTTCTATAGGGCTCTTGGCTATGAAACACAGGCTGAAGACTTAATTCCCGTGAAAAATGAGCAAAACTTAAGGTATTACAAAATGGTCAAAAAGCTTGAAGATAAATAAAAATTGTTGTTGACAGAACTCTTTTGACAGAACTCTTATCAGTCAGATTGGTTTTTCAAAACCTCAAGGAAACGATTTGCAGCAGCAAGATAAAGTTCCGGGAAGAAAGAGAAGCCCCGGAAAAAGAATCAAAGATATAATCCGAATTACAGTAAATATTCAAATCTAGATTTTACTTCTCATACTTAAGTATATCATCAATAGTATCCACGTACTCGATGTTGATTCCCACCTCTTTCTCTATGTACTCTTTAGCATCTACGATTTCCGGCTTCTGCTCAATGACATTGAAACCGCCAAGCTGCCGTTCTACATATTTATATATAACAAGCTGGCTGTTTTCCCTCGGAATGAGGAAAAGGGTTTTGCCCCCGGCTTTTGCTGCCTTCGCTTTTTCCAGAACTCCACCTATCTGACCGACATTGCCTTTATCATCAATTGTGCCTGTGAGAGTTATACTATTGTTCAGTTTGGTATTGTTATCAATGGCTGAAATCGTAAGCAGGGTCATGAGAGCTCCTGCGCTGGGACCATCGACTCCCGGAGTTTCATTCGAAGCGGTAATGCTGAAAATAATATCACTGCTTGACATTTGTCTACCGGTTTTGTTTTCAGCAACGAAAACTGCAGTGTTTGCAGCACCCTGGAAGACCACACCCATCAAAGGAGTTGTCTGGACAAGCACACGACCTTTTCCTGGCTGGACCTCAGCTGAAATATTGAGCAAAGCTCCCTTCTCAGAAACATTTCTCTGGATAAAAGGACCCGACCTCTCAAGTTCAACTTTCTGGAAAACTGCAGGCCCCTGAAGGGTAGCAAAACCTTCAACTCCTGTCGGACATGTTTGAGAGCCATTTTCAAGCTCAAATACTTTTTCGCGATAGGATTTTAACTGAAAAGCATAAGACTGAAGCGACTCATTACTCTGATTTATCTGCGTCTTAAGGTTTTCATTTTCCGCTTCAAGGTAATTTAGGCGAGTCTGCATATCCTGGACTTGCCCTTCCTCAAAGGAAGGCTGTTCTTCAAACAGGACAAAGTAAGCGTTTGCAACAAGCGAAATAGCCAGTAAAAAAACAAGAAGTTTGGACTTCATACCACCTACCACTTTTTAACTTGCTTCGTAAATAATTATTTTTCTTTCTGGAAACCATGCAGGAAAACTGCAAGAGACATTTATAACATATAACCACAGAATTTGACGTAAAGACCCAATAGGTGAATATAATTACCAATAAATGAATATGTTGATTACCGAGAAGTGAACTACCCCTGAGCTAAAGACTCAGGGGCTTCCTGGTTCATTCCTTTCTCTTTTGAGAACACGTCCCCAGGCTCTTCCCCGCGTTCCGCAGGTGTCACAATCCAATTAGATTTTGATCTATGAGAGCAAATTTCTTGATATTGATAGCGGCATTTATGTCTCTATCTAACACAGTTTTACAGTCTGGGCAAGTCCATTCTCTATCTTTTAATGCCAAATCTGAATTATGATACCCACAAACATGACATACTTTAGAAGATGGTTCAAATTGCCCAATTCTCAGGATGGTTTTTCCGTACCATTCAGCTTTATACTCTAGTTTTGTTACAAAACTGCTCCATGCAGAATCAATTATAGACTGTGATAAGTGATGATTCTTCTGCATTCCTTTAACATTCAGAGTTTCCAGAGCTATAGCTTGGTTTTCGCTAACAAGTCTAAAAGAGAGTTTGTTCTGGAAATCCTTTCTCTGATTGCTTATATTCTCATGGAGTACAGCAAGCCTCTTTTTGGCTTTTGCTCTGTTCTTTGAACCTTTTTGTTTCCTTGAAACTCTTTTCTGAAGTACTTTAAGTCTCTTGAGGGAGTTTTTAAGATACTTAGGATTCTCTATTTTTTCACCTGTTGAGAGTACCGCAAAGTCTTTAATACCTACATCAATTCCTACGGTTGTTGATTCGTAGAATTCCTGTTTTTCGGGAAGTTCTATTTCATCTTCAACAAGGATACTAATGTAGTAATTCCCTTTGCAAGACCTTGAAACGGTAGCTGTTTTAAGCTCGCCTTCAAACTTCCTATGAAGAACTGCTTTGATTTCCCCAATTTTTGGAAGCTTAACTGTGTTGTTTTCAAAATTCACAGAATAGTGTTGGGGTATAGGAAATGATTGAATTGGATTTTTCTTTGATTTAAACTTAGGAAATCCATTCTTTTCTCTGAAAAATCTGGTGAAAGCAGACTCAACCTGCTTAGTCATTCCCTGCAATGATTGAGAATTGACTTTTCCTAACCATTCATTAGAAGATTTCAAGACAGGAATCTTTTTGTTTAGTCAAATCTGGAAATAGATTTTCCTGTCTGTTCATAAGTTTTAATTTTTTGATCCAACGCCCAATTGTAGACAAATCTACAGCTACCTATATGCTGATTCAATTGAGTAGCTTGTATAGTTGTAGGATAGAGTCTAAATTTGAACACTTTCATCATACAGGGTAGTATATGCTTTAACAATACATATAGTTTTTGGTAAATATAAAGTATGAAACTCGGAATCATAGCAAATTTTTGTTAATGTACCACATTATTTTCGTTTGCAAATACCGAAAAATCATACTTGAACTGATTAGCGAAGAACTCAAACAGATTATGTTTGATATTGCAGAAGAATCAGATTTTGAAATCCTTGAAATGGAAACAGACAAAGATCACATACATTTTCTGATTAAGAGTGTGCCGAAAGTTAGTGTTTTGTCAATTGTCAGAAAATTGAAACAAGAATCTACGAACAGAATATGGAAAACACAAAAAGAGTATCGTGAAAAGTATTATTGGAGTGAAAATACGTTATGGAGTGATGGTTATTTTGCGTCTACAATCGGAAATGTTAGTAAAGAGGCGGCAGAATATTATATACGAAATCAGGGGTGAAGTTGACGCTTATATCCCACGAAGCTAAAGACTTCGGGGTTTTACGCTTTGACCTATAAAATATTGGATACCGAGAAGTAAATATCCTGATACCAATAAAGATATCAATGGATGAATATCCTGGTTACCAAGAAATGAAATTGGCTACCGAGAAGTAAATATATGGATTCAGGAAATCTTCGATCCTAACCCATATGCTTATATTAAAAACTTATATAACTGTATAGACCTAGTTTTAACCTTATTTTTCAGGGATTTCCTTCTCAGCCTCCTCTCCTTTATTCTTCCACATTAACATTACTTTCAGGTTTTTCTCATTTTCCGATTTGGTGATAACTGCTTTTCCATTCATAGTCAGAAGTAAGTTAAAAGTCAGTTCCACCTGACATGGCCTGAATTCAGGAGGAGTTTCCTCTAGATTGTCTACAACTTTTTTAGAAATCTCCTTAATCATAAGCATCGCATTATCAAATGATTCCTTGGATTTCTCTTCCAGGGCTTTCGGAGATACGAGCGCAAATTTTTTTACTGTACCTGGAGCGTGCCCCAGTTCGGCTAAAATACACCCTGCTTTTAAGGCCTCTCTGCCGGAATTCTCAATAACCTTTTCATCAACAGTGACTTTTTCATCAACAGTGACTTTATCCAGAAACTGCTCCCCCCATTAGGTGATATGGTCACGCCTCATAGAAAAAGAGAGTGTGACCCTGAGTAAGAATAGATTAACGCAAGTAAAATTGTATATATATGGATAAATAATTATTGACGTTTTAATGATTTAAGCTAAAGTTCAGACCTTAAATGCCCTATTAACTTTATTCGGTTTCTTTTACATTTGGTCCTTCTTTTGTATCCTGTACGATATATCCCAGGGATTTTATTTTTTCTCTGATAGCATCTGAAACTGTCCAATCTTTCTTTTTTCTGGCAGCTTCACGCTCTTCAACCAGTCTCATCACTTCTGTGGGGATTTCCTTTTTTCCGGATTCGGAAAAGAGGCCCAGGGTATCTGAAAACTGCCTGTAAAGGGAATAGAGCTTCTCAAGGACATGTCGATTTTTTTCGGATTCAAGATACTTGTTAGCTGTACGGGAAAGCTCCTTAAAAACCGTTAAAGCTTTCGGGATGTTGAAATCGTCCTCAAGAGCTTCTCTGAACTGTGTTTCAAGTTCAGGGAGGATTTTAAGAACTTCTTCATCTCCAGGATAATCTGTATTCTCTGCGCTTTCCAGGCTAAATTCAAGGTTCTCAAGCGTTTCTTTAAGCCGTAAATAATTGTTCTTTGCATTTTCGGCAAAAGCATCAGAATAGTCCAATTTTTTACGATAGTGGACTGAGAGAAACATGAAACGCACAACTTCCCCACCGTACTTCCCGACAATCTCGGGCAAGGTGAAGACGTTTCCTTTGGACTTGCTCATCTTCTCTCCTTCTACTATAAGATGTTCTCCGTGAATCCAGTAGCATGCAAACGGTTTTCCTGTTGCTCCTTCCGATTGTGCAATCTCATTTTCGTGGTGAGGAAAAATAAGGTCCACTCCACCTAAATGCATATCCAGAGTGGGCCCAAAGCAGTTCATGGCCATCACTGAGCATTCGATATGCCAGCCAGGACGGATTTTCCCCCATGGGCTTTCATAATAAATTCCCCTTTCAATTTCCTCAGGGGTTGAAGTTTTCAGGAGAGCGAAATCGCGGGGATTATCTTTATCATATTCATCCACGTCCACCGATGCACCAATTATAATGCTATCAAAATCAAGCTTTGAAAGTTTGCCATAATCCGGAAATGACGAAATTCTGTAATAGACCGACCCACCTTTTTCATAAGCCATCCCCTTATCTATTAGCTTTTGCGTAAGTTCAATCATGCTGTCAATATTTTCCGTAGCCCTAGGGTAAGCTGAAGCTCTTTTTATGTTCAGCATATCAAGGCCTTTAAAAAACTCTGCCGTGTATTTATCCGTAAAATCCTTAAGGGACATTCCGGCTGCTTTCGAATCCCGGATAGTTTTGTCATCTATATCAGTAATATTCATTACAAGTTTTACTTTATATCCGAGGTACTCAAGACTTCTCACAATATTATCTGCCATCAGAAAAGTACGATAGTTGCCTATATGCGGCATGTTGTAAACTGTAGGCCCGCAGGCGTAAATCGAAACTTCGCCTTCCTTTAAAGGTTTGAAAACCTCTTTCTTTCGTGTAAGAGTATTGTAAACCTGGAGCATCCGGAACGCCTCTGGAGATCTAAGTACCTGAAGTAATTATAGAAATGAATATAGAAATGAAACAAAACTTTTTTAATGTATCCAAATTCGATTTAGAGTTATTTTAATCATTTCTTATTACCTAATTGGTCAGATATACTTTATTACTTTTACCGCAAGCCTTTTTTTAAAAGGCTTGACCGAAAATTTAAGCAACGAAAGGATCAAACATCATAGCGGTTGCAGTACAATGGTTTTCAGGATAGACCTTCCTCAAATATAGATACTCCAGCTTTCTGCAGGATCTTTCCAAGACGGAAAAGAGGGAGACCTACGACGTTAAAGAAATCACCCTCGATTTTTTCCACAAAGGCTGCCCCTTTTCCCTGAACAGCAAAAGCCCCTGCTTTATCAAGAGGTTCTCCTGTTCTGACATAGGCTGAAATCTGTTCATTACTTATTTTGTCCATCCAGACTGTCGTGGATTTCAGTTCACTGATTTCTTTCCCGCTGTCAAGGTCAAGGACTGTAAGCCCGGTTATAACCAGGAATCGCTGTCCACTTAAGAGTTTCAGCATTTTCTCTGCCTCTTCGGAAGATTTGGGTTTTCCCAGGAGTTCTCCATTAAAAAACACCGAGGTATCAGCAGAAATTACAAGCCCGGAATTGAAATGCTTAGCCACATCTCTGGCTTTTTCGGCGGAGTGCTTTAAGAGAAGTTCTTTAGGGTGCATGCCAGGGCAAGGAGATTCCTCGTAGGAACTGGCATAGACCAGAAAGTTATCTCCTATAAGTTGTTTAAGCAATTCTTTTCGCCTTGGAGATGCAGATGCGAGAATTATCTGACGCATGGAAAAAACTCAGGACGCATAGGATATATTTGTATTGCAGATAGAGAAGACATGGAAATTAATATTTGTATTGCAGATAGAGAAGACATGGGAATTAATTCGTGAAATTTTGATTAGTGAACTTGTTGATTATCCATGAATACTTTCAAAGAATCTCCTGATATTGCAAAGATCCTCAGGTTTTCCCAGAAGGATACAGGCATCTTTTGCCTGAAGGATGAAATTACCTTCTGGAGTGTAAATCAGATCCGAGCCTCTGCGAACCGAAAGTACTGTAACTCCGTGTTTTTTTCTAAAGTTCAGGTCTTCAAGAGCTTTTCCATCGAAACTTGAACCATCCTCCACTTTAAGGACCTGAATATCAACTCCCGGAAGCCCCTCTTTTATACTGAACTCGCTATCATCACATATATTCCCGGACAATTTCCGCAGCATCCGGTAGTCATTAGCCCGCACATCATTTACGAGTTTTTCAATGTTTTCTCTCGGAACCAGATACTTTTCCAGCACTCGGACAAAGATTTCTACTGAGGTTTCGTACTCCTCGGGGATGATTTCATCCGCTCCTAGGGAATTGAGGCGTTTCATTTCCTGCAGATCCCTTACTTTTGCGATGATGCAGATGTTCGGATTTAATTTTTTTGCAATTTCTACTATCTTACCTGTGGCGGTCGAATCCGAGATCCCAATAATAAGAACTCTTGCACTCTTAACGCCTGCATGTTCCAGTACAGCCTCAAAAGTTGCATCTCCATAGTGGATGTTCCCCCCGTTCTGTTTTTCCTGAATAACAGTTTCAGGGTTTGCTTCTACAATAATATAAGGGATGCCTGCGGCTTTTGCAGCCTTCGAGACTGTTCTTCCGGAAAAACCAAAACCTACGATGATTAAATGGTCTTTCATTTCAGGCTCAGCCTGTTCCTCTTCTTTAATAGGTTCCGAATATAAGCCATGTATTAGCTTCAGGCCATTGGTTGTTCCTGAAACTTTTGTGACAAGGAAATCAACAGGCTTGTAGGAAGCATTAATCAAAAAAGGTGTAACTCCCATAGTAAGTATAGAAACTGCAAGAAACGCCTGGTAAGTCTCTTCAGTCAGGAGAGAATATTCCACCCCCAATCTGGATAGAACAAAAGAAAATTCTCCTACCTGAGACAACGCAAGCCCTGCCAATATAGCTGTACGGAGTGGGTAGCCGAGAAGAAAAGTTATAGTTACTCCTGCAATTGATTTTACAAAAATTAAGGCAATTGAAGCAAGAATAAGGATAGGGAGATGATCAAGCAAATATCCGACGTTCAAGAGCATCCCTACAGATACAAAAAAGAAGCTCATGAACATATCTCTCAAAGGTACAATATTGCCCATTGCTTGCTGGCTGTACTGGGAACCTGATATGACAATTCCAGCTAAAAACGCACCCAGGGCAAGAGACAGTCCGATACTTGAAGTAAAAAGAGCAGTAGAAAGGCAAATGAAGACAACGCTTACAAGGAATAATTCTTTATTGCCTGTCCTGCCCACATGGTAGAATATATAGGGAATCAGGAACTTGGCACTCAGGATAAAAACCAGAATGACCAATGAACCTTTAAGAAAAACAGTTGAAAGTGAACCTTCAAAATTCAGAGAGTCTCCAGCCAATAATGGAGTAATAAGAATTAGGGGGACAATAGCGAGATCCTGAAATATCAAAATTGCGAGTGAGGTTTTCCCATGTTGTGTATAAACTTCGTTTCTGTCCTGGAGGACTTTGAGTACTATTGCAGTACTGCTAAGTGAAATCAAGAAACCGAAAAAAACAGAGGTAGCCGAGCTAAAACCTAAAGATGAACAAATAATAAGGGTAAGAAACGTAGTTAAGAGGATCTGGAGAATTCCACCCAAAAATAAAGCCTTTTTCATCTTCCATAGTTCTTTTAAGGAGAGATCAACTCCAATTGTAAAAAGCAAAAAGATTACACCGAGATCGGCATTTAGTTCATTCTGTCCTCCATTGAGAATACCAAGCCCATATGGACCAATCAGCATTCCGGTTACAAGAAAACCAAGTACAGGAGGAACTTGAAATCTGTAGAAAATAGTAAGAATTAAGATAGCAAAACCAAGAAGTACGTCAACGTTTGCCAGTAAAGAGGATACCATTTATCTTGCTCCTCCATAAATTGAAATAGGATTATCTGAACCTTTAGAAATCTTAAAAAACCTAAGATAGGCCCTAGGATTAAACATTAGAATTATATCTGCCAACCCCAAAATGTTTTGACTGATCAATAACAATATTTATTAAAAGATATAGTATTTTCGGTGAGAGACCAAATTTTCATAAATCCAGAAAACTGCTTCCATAGAAATCTAAAACTAAGGAAAATAAATGAAAAACAAGTGAAAAATAAGTGAAACTTAGATACACTATTTAAATATTAAATATAAGAGCCGATGAAAAATTGATAAATAAATAAAGTATGTTGAGTATATCAAAGAAGTAAAAGATCAAGTCGCTCTGCCATGTTGACAGAAATGGTTGTTTGGATTTGCATTTTTTAGATCATATTCCTTCCAGACCTCACATGAACTGCAGATACATTGCCTGTCAAAGTCAAGGTCCTGACATGGGGCCGTACCTTCCGAGCAATAAACACCCGGAACATTTTCTGGGTCTGGAACTTCACCTGCGGGCGCATTCTTCAATGCCTGTTTTGCACTCTGAACTTCACTCTGTGCACATTGACTCTTAGCCTGAACTGGGCACTGCGAGCACCTACACCTGCTAATATTTTTTTCTACATAAGGAACCACAAACTCCGTGCCTCTTTCAAAAGTTACATTTCGATCTCTAGGTGTTATAGTACTCTTCTCTTCGATTGGTGCATCTCTTCCCATATTCTATTACCCCCAAACTTAATACTCAAATTGGTTTTTATCCCCCACGTAATAATATAATACAAATTTTATAATTTATAGTTCATTGTAAATTTAGAGGTCTAGAGAGTGAACTGCCACTAAGCTAAAGACTTAGCGGCTTCCGAATTCATAGATGACCATCGGCATCTCCAAAGGCTTTAATTCCGGCTGAACCGTCCGTACTGAGTCTCGCTCTTTCGCTCGTTTCGGCTTTACGTAGTTACAAGCTTGAGTCGAAAGTTTTTCTACGACCTACTAAGCCTGATGGTAGACTCTTGGATAAAGGTTGCTTGGTTTTCGCATACCTTAATCTAATATTAAATTATCCGATGATCTATATGAAGTTAAAGAATACTGAAAAGAATAGAGGAGAAGTTGACGCTTATATCCCCTGAGCTAAAGACACAGCGATTTTACGAACGAGTATAGAGTAATCGCAGAGCGGATATGTAGTAGTGATCTTAAGAGGCTACTGCATTTAAGGTTATTTAATTTGAGGTTACCGCAATTGAAAGAAAACAGGTTTCAATTGAAAGATATTGAAAAAAAGGAGGATAATTAGAATTATTGGCTCGCTGAGAAGTGAAAAAATAAAAATAAGAAAGTTGTAAATAAGAAAGTTGTGACCGATAAAACCGGCTCCTTATAGGTGATATGATACCGATTAGAAGCACAGACTATGTAATTTCAATTATGTGAGCCTTCAGACTCCGTATCTTCCGAACTGACAACCGGATATCCTGCATCTGTCCAGGCAATGATACCTCCTACCATATTATAAACCTGGGTATATCCTGCGTTTACAAGCATTCTACCTGCTGTATCACTTCTGCGTCCTGTTCTGCAGTAAACCAGTATTTTCTCTTTAGGTACTTCGTCTATATGAGCTTTAAGCAGACTCTCTGAACTCAAATTTGATCCAAAGGCATTGCTTAAGGGAATTAAGGTCGCTCCTTTAATATGAGATGAGTTAAACTCATCAGGCGTACGAACATCAAGTACGAATACATCGCCTTTCTCAATCATCTCTTTTGCCTCCTGTACACTTACTTTTTCAAGTCCTGAGGTTTTTTCCGTTCTCTGTTCCGAAAAGATTAAAAATACTACCAGAAACAGGAAAATAAGAGAACCAAAATACATCAAATTTCCTTTATTCAACCAAGTTCCTCCAGCGCTATAAATGAGACCCTTAAAAGTTAATAGATACATTTATTCCTTTGCAGAATACACAAGGTTTCTATGAACTCTTTATTTCTGTAAATCCTTAAACAAATTAAACCAGCTTACACATTAAATTTCTTTTTATTTTTATTAGTGATCTTCAATCTAGCCATTTATTGGGCAAATGCTGAATCAGAAAACAGCACTAAAGGTTTAGCTAAATCAGAAAAAAAGTTAATTGAGAATTAAGAGAAAGACCCTGTATAAATTAAATCAGTAACAAGAAAAGTATAACTCTAGCGCATCGATTATCAAATAGATGCATAATAAGCAAATAATTACAGCTTATAACGCAAGCATTATTTAAAAGTCAAATGGAATTCTGTAACACAAAAAACGCAACCAGTCGCAGAGTAACTCGATCTGGATATTACAAACTAAGGAAAAACTCGATCTGGTATTGCAAACCAAGGAAAGCACGGAAAACACGAAAAGCACGGAAAAGCCGCGCCTTTACTACTTATTTCCGTGTCTTCCGCACTTCCAGTGGTTTTCAAAAAATTCATCCCTGACGTACTTTGGAATCAATGCACTAGTATAACTCTAATCACCAGGCACAAAGTAGAAGTTATTAATTTGAGTCTCAGGATTTTTTTCCTTAATCAAGCCATACTTAAAAGTCAGTATACTTAAAATTCAGAAATGAAGAAACTTTCCAAAAAATTCGAGATGTTTTTTAGATTACAAAATTTAAGAAAAATGAAACGAGGCTCATTCGTAAATCCACTTCGATGACTGCCATCCAGTATAGAGAAAGAAACTACACAGTTAAACTAAAGAACCAGTCGCATAAGACTTTAAACTGTCTAATTCATAATATATGTGATAGAGGTACGCGCTCATACTTCTTTTATTACTTAAACGTAATTTCTGTTAAGAGTACTCCCCTATAGAAACTCTAAACTTGAACTATTGAGGACTTAATGGTCCCTGCAGCCTGATGTAAGACATTACGAATGAGTAATCATGCTTTAACTATATTATGACAGTCTAGTTAACAACAGTCATTCCAGCCATTCATCCAGGAGTTGCCTGTTCCGAAGAAGCAAACATTTCCGAAGAGGCCATCGCATCCGAAGAAGCTACCTCCAAAGAAGGCGTCGAAGTCAAAGTCACAGTCGCATCCGCATCCACATTTATCTTTGTGACAGCATTTATCTTTGTGACAGCATTTATCTTTGTGACAGCATTTATCTCCGTATCCCCAGTCACAGCATTTATCCTTGCCGCAGTCGCAATTGTTATTCCAATAGCCTGCACTGGCTGATCCAGCTGTTAGTGATGCTACAAAAAAGACCAGCACTAACACGCTCATTGTCTTCTTAAGTATTCTCATTTGTACACACTCCTATAATTTGATACGACTAAGCTGTTGGTGTTTCAATCACTTTTATCGGTAGATACAGCACTTAAACATTATTTTATCACTTAGTTATTGATATAATTCTAGAAGACATGTTACTGACAGATTTTGTTCTTATTTTATGTGCCGAAAAAAATTTGCCGATTAAAATGATCTTAAGTTGCCCCCAACAAATAGTACATATCAACAGGAGATTATACTCAAAGAATATAATAGATACAGAAATATAAATAAGAAACCATTGTTAATTAAAAGAATATATTTAATAATATACTATTTACAGCTTGTTTTATATAATTTTATTTTGTATAGATAATTATCTTGAGCCGCACCCTTTTTTGTTAATAGACTTATTCCAAAAACTAATTTATGCTTAATTCAGAGAGCGTTCGTACTCACTCCAAAATTTGAAATGTCCTTATCAGTTCAAGGAATTTAATTAAAAACGAATTTTAGTTATGTAAGACCTGCAAATTTTATCGGTTTTTGCCTGATAAATGATAGGGCAGGAATTAGGAAAAAAACAAGAACCAGTAGCAAAAATGATTGAGAACTTTTTCAAATCTACTTTTTTTCCCTTTCTGAAAACCTGCTAATTTCACTGGAAAGACGCTGTACTTCGCTGCGCAGTTCTTCAATCTCTTTTGAGGACGACTTTTCACTTCCGACAAGAAAGCTTGCAAGGGCCGCAGTTACATATCCGAAAATGGAAAAAGCATAAACCGATAATAGAAAGGCAAGTATCCTTCCTTCAGCGGTTATTGGCCAGTAATTACTTTATTGTAGTCATAATCATTGCTGTCCACCAGAGAGCATCCAAATAAGAAGTAAAACCTTGTCGCTCAAAATCGTACATCTCCGCGGCTCCAAGTAGAGTAATCAAAGTTGTAAGCAGCAGGATATATCTCAAACCTCGCTGCCTCATTATCTGCCGGACTGTTCTTAAGCTCCGATTAAAAGAAGAAAGAACCCTAGCCAGATTAAGAGACCTGACAGAGTTTGCAAACCTGACCAGCCTGAATCCGCTAAATAACCTAAGAATTCTCAAGGCAGGCAAACACAGAGAAAAAGCGACAAGTCAGTTTTCCTTTAAATAACCCTTCTTATTCGGAGAAACTTCCAGTTCGATAAAAAAATCAACTATAAATATTCCCCAGATAAAAAAACTTAATGTCTGTAAGGTAGGAGAAAGACCATACACTAAGTCAATAATAATAAGAATCAGCCATAAGATTGACAGTAACATGAGAGGAAAATCAAAAAGAGAATTAATCTGGGAAAGTAACTCCATTCTTTCTTCTTTCAATTGATCTTTATCCATGTGTTTACCCTAATCAAAGTATATGCTCACATGCAGATTAGTGCACTTCCATTGTTAAAAGAAAGAACGGATAAATATAATAAGACTTCTTAGTCTATTTATATACTTATTAATAAATCTATTTTAGCCCGCAAATTTGTTTAACCTTGAATGTCCAGTAAGAGCAGAAATAGACCTGAAGGTTGATTTTGGATATCAGGCAAACATATCGAGTAGATAATGCACGGTAAAAAACTAGAAAAATAAAGGAGTAAAGAACTGTAAATACTATAGATTTGCAGCCTCTACTTCCTGAGTCGGATTTTCCAATCAAACTGACAAAGTAATTCCTTTCCTTATTCATCTTCATTACATGAACATTTTACCGATCAATAGTTACCTCATACCCAATTTTTCGGTTATGTTTCCCGTGTTCTTAATCATAGTCGTATTTCCGGTAATGTTGCATGTAACGGTTCTAGTTATTATTTGAGTCATATCATCCATATTTCGGATCATAATCTTTTTTCCGGTTACACTCATATTTTCGGGCATTCTGGTCATGTTTTCCATTTTTCCAGCCATTCCAGTCATGTCCATATCCTCGAGTACAACCGTATTTGCATCCATTCCCCCCATATAACCCATTTTATCGGCCATTCCGGGCATATTATCCATTTTTTCGGCCATTGAGGCCATATTATCCATATCTTTAAGTATAATCATGCCTCCGGTCATGTTACACGTCGTGGGCCTGGTTATGTTTTCCATTTTTTCAGTTATGTTTTCCATTTCCATTTCTCCGGCCATTCCGAGAATATTATAAATTTTTCCGGTCACTTCTTCCATACTACCCATGTTTCTGATTATAATCATTTTTCCAGTTAGATCACATGTTATGGTTCCAGTCATATCTCCAGCCATGAGCACTGTCAGGTTTTCCATTCTTCCAGCTGACATGTTATCCATTTTTGTGGCCATTCCGGTCATGTTTTCCATATTTGGGGTCATATTGTATGTCACGGTTCCAGTCATGGTTCCAACCTTGACAATGGTCATGTTCTGCAGGTTTTCGGCCATTCCGGACACGTTCTCCATTCTTGCGTCCATTCCGGCAGACATATTTCCGGCTGACATATTATCCATTTTTGTGGCCATTAAGCCCCTTTTATCCATTTCTCCAAAAATAACCACTTTTCCGGGCAAATTCTCCATTTTGCCGATTATAAGTGCTTTTTCGGTCATATTTCCAACGTCTTTGACTATGATTACCTTTCCGACCACATTAGATGTCATGGGCCCGGTCATGTTACCCATTTTACCGGTCATGTTACCCATTTTACCGGTCACGTTACTCATTTTACCGGTCATGTTCTCCATTTTTCCGCTTACATTATCCATACCGACCATAGCCGCATTTCCGGTCATGTTGCAGGTAATGGTTTCATCTATCTTTCCGGCCAAAATTGCACTCATATCCTCCATATTTCCGGCCATTTCCGTGTCAGTCTGCGCTTGCACAGACACAACCGACAACGTTAGACATAACGCTAGCAGAGAAACAATTAATTTCATTTTCATAATTTACCCCCGTATACGAGCTCGACCATTGGGCCGATCATATCTAATTAAATAAAAATTAATTTAATATAAATCCGCTAAATAATAAACGGCCAGCTTATAAATAATTAATCTCTATTAACTATGCAGATGAGTCTGGTTTTAATGATCAGTAGGCATTTTAAAAGTGATAATACATCATGTATCCATAGAGTTTAACCTAAAATTCAAAACTATCTCTATGAATTTTATGTTCTGAATAATTAATAGGATATCTGGTCATGAAAATAGTTATGAAACTATTTTATTTGAGAACAAAAATGGTTTTGGGATGAACTTATTAAAGAGCTCAGCAGAAATGTAACCAATGAAAAATGGCAGATTAAGAAGTAAGAGGTTAATAAGGAAGTTTATATTTCAGAGAATAACTTTAATTAAAAATAAGAAGAATAGAGCACGACTTTACTGACACAATAACTGGAGTAATTACATGGAAAATATTAAAAAATTTTTTAAGAACGACAATTTTGCTGCAGTTTCAGGAATTGAACTTTTAGAAGCCTCTCCGGGATATGCAAAAGCCATCATGAGTATAGAGGAAAAGCACCTTAATGCCCTGAAAACCGTTCAGGGAGGTGCAATATTTACCCTTGCAGATCTCACTTTTGCTGCAGCGTCAAATGCGTACGGCAATGTTGCTGTTGCTATCAATGCAAATATTTCTTTTGTAAAAGCCGCAACAGGCAAGACTCTCACAGCGGAAGCAAAAGAAACCTCAATAAATCCCAAAATTTCAACATATACTGTAAATATAACTGATGACAAAGGAGATCTTGTAGCAATATTCCAGGGTATGGGCTACAGGAAAAAGATTTCACTTGATGAGCTTTCCCGCATTTAAGTCCGGAAGAGGGTATCATTTAGTCCAGAAGAGTGTATCTCAATAAATCAGCGGGGATAATAATAACGTGATTCCAAAGGAGATGTATACTCAAGAAAGATTATTTTCGAATCTTTTTGTGCTCAAACACACCTATGATAGCATAACTAATCATAGAAAAGTTAGAAAATTCTAATCTAGACCTGAAGAGGTAGCTAGCAATTCTATTTTTTTGTGCTTCTCTGACAAAGCCACGATCTTTTTAAAACTCTCCCACATCCGTTCTTAAAGTAAGAACTCTTTTCGCTACTTTAGATATAAAAAGAAAAGAATTCTGGTTAAAAATCCAGTCATTTTTCAATTTTTACATTAGATACTTGGTTTTAAAAAACTAAATTAAAGAATTAATATTAAATAATAATTTTTTTGATCAAGACAACATATTTACATACGTAAATTGGCATGGTGTTAGAGGAATAAATATTTATTAAAAGAAATATAATTCAAAAAAGGATTCACTTTGATGATTTTCAATGCGACCGCCGGGATTCGAACCCGGGTTCTAAGCTTGGGAAGCTCAGGTCATAGCCGCTAAACCACAGTCGCATGAAGACGTACAGAAGTGATGTGTATTCTTCTCATGCATCTTTTAGATATTAAAGGTTTCGGTAACTAAGAGGGGACGGCAGGGATATTTGGTTTACAAGGAAAAGAGGAAAAACTCTATTTCTGAAATTTGAGGATGCAAAGCGATAAAGACCTGCGAATGGAATAACAGTATAATAGAGAAAGTTTCAAAGCGTTTTTTCGGGGAGAGGGTAATGGCTCGATTCATAGAGCTTGCGGAGCTTTTTGAAGAACTTGAAAAAATAACATCCCATAAGGAAATCGTCAGGAGAATTGCTAATTTTTTATAGGGATTGGAAAGAAAGGAAATAAAGGACAGTGCATACCTTTTTCTCGGGAGCATAGGACCTGCCTTTGAGAATATAACACTGGGAATAGGAGATAAGCTCGCTTTAAAAGCTATTGCCGGAGCATACAGAGTTTCCGAAGAGGAGGTTAAAAAAAGATATTCAAGGACAGGGGACCTTGGGGATGTGGCGTTTGAGTTAAACCAAGGAGAAGAAAAGTCTCTGGCAATCGATGAAGTGTTTGGGAGCCTAAAAGAGATAAAAGAAGCCTCAGGAAAAGGAAGTCAGGAGGAAAAAACCGGGCTGCTTTCCAGCATCCTGCAGCGAGCTAGCCCCAAAGAAGGAAAATATATAGTCAGGATTGTACTTGGGAAACTTAGGCTTGGTTTTGGGGACCAGTTTCTACTTGAAGCATTTTCTATTGCTTTTACAGGAGACAAAAAATATGTCGTCAAGATCAAAGAAAGCTACAGCGTCTGTACCGACATCGGAGAGCTTGCAGAATCCCTTGCAGAACAAGGTCCAAAAGCTCTTGGGCACTTTTCCATAAAACTCGGCCGGCCTGTCAGGTCAATGCTTGCGCAGCGCGTGAAAACTTTTGAAGAGCTTGAAGAAAGAATCCCCGGAAAAAAAGCAGCAGAAGAAAAATATGATGGGGAGAGAGTGCAGATCCATAAAAACGGAGAAGAGATCAAAGCTTTTTCTCGAAGGCTTGAAGATATAACTGCCCAGTATCCCGATGTTATAGAAGCAGTCAGGAAAGGCATTCTTGCGAAGAAAATCGTGCTTGATGGGGAAATTATTGCATACGTTGAAGGCGGGAAAGCAAACGATTCAACTGGAGAATTTTATTCATTCCAGAGACTAATGAAGAGGCGCAGAAAGTATGAGGTCCAAAAATATACTGAAATTTGCCCTGTTGCCGTATTCTTTTTTGATATTCTGTACCTGGAAGGAAATTCGCTCCTGAAGAAACCTTACCCGGAAAGACGGGCTATCCTTGAGGAACATGTAAAGGAATCAGAAATTCTTCACCTTGCTAGAAGAATTGTTACGGATAATCTTGAAGAGATCGAGGACTTTTTCAACGAGGCTCTGGAAAAGAGGCTTGAAGGAATTATAATCAAATCCATGGGTCGGAACTCAGCTTACGAAGCCGGAAAAAGGAGCTGGTTCTGGCTCAAATGGAAAGAAGAATATGCCAGCGGGATGAGGGAGACCTTTGACCTTGCAATTATAGGGAAATATTACGGGCGAGGAAAAAGAAAAGGTTCATTTGGAGCACTCCTCTGTGCAATTCTTAATGGAGAGGAACAGCGTTTTGAAACTTTTACAAAAGTCGGGACCGGGTTCACAGAAGCGGACGCTAAAGAAATCGACAGCCTGCTTTCAGAGCATATTATTTCTGAAGTCCCTAAAAATGTACTCATAAAAAGTAGAATGCTTCCGGATATCTTTGTAGAGCCTTCTCTGGTTATTGAAGTCCTTGGTTCGGAGATTACTGAAAGCCCGAGTCACACTGCCGGACAGGGAGAAGGAGATACCGGGCTTGCTCTGCGTTTTCCTCGCTTTTTACGCATAAGGCATGATAAAGGACCTTATGATATTACTACACTTACAGAAGTCAGGAATTTAAAGGAAGGCAAAAGCATTTGAAGATCTATTAAATAAAGAAAAGGTATTTGATGACTTATTAAAGAAAAAAGATAGCATTTGGAGCTTTATTAAAAGAATAAAATATATTTGGAAATCTATTGAGGAAGGCACAGGTATTTGAAGCCTATTTATGCAGAAAGGAAAGAAAGGAGAAGGTAGTAAAAGAAGAAACTGGAACAGAAAACAAAAGGGGCAGGGGTAACAATTGAAAAATCGAGAAATTGCCGAGTTATTTTATGAGGCTGCTGACATTCTTGAATACCAGCAGGTTGAGTGGAAACCACGTGCTTATCGGAAAGCTGCTCAGATGATAGAAAACCTTGGGGAAGATATAGAAAAAATTTATGCCAGAGAAGGAAAAGCCGGGCTGACTAAAATTCCGGGCATCGGGGAGTCCATTGCCGATCACATTTCCGAGTATCTGGAAACAAACAAAGTGGAAAAATTTGAAAAGCTTAAAGAAAAAGCCCCTTCAGGCACCGCAGAACTGATGGAAATTCGAGGACTTGGGGCAAAGAAAATAAAAAAGCTTTCCGACACACTTGGTGTAAGGACACTTTCAGATCTTAAAAACGCGATCATTGCCCACAGGCTAAAGAGACTCGAAGGATTTGGAGAAAAAAGTGAAAAGAATCTGGCAAGGGCAATTGAGCAGTATGAGAAAAGCCATGCCCGGCTAGCTTTAGGAAAAGCACTTCCACTAGCAGACGAAGTTATATCTGCTTTAAAAGCCCAGTGTGAAAGCAGAACCTCTAAAATCGACCTCTCGAAAATAATATACACAGGTTCACTCCGCAGGTTGAAAGAGACAATCGGGGATATCGATATCCTGGCAGAAGCTGAAAAAGAAGAGGCTTTGAAAGTAATGGATTGTTTTGTCTCCCTTCCGGACGTTGAACAGGTGATCTTAAAAGGCAGCACAAAAAGCAGCGTAATTTTGAGAGAAGGGACAGCTATTGACCTGAGAGTAGTCCCGCCTGAAAGCTACGGAGCCGCTCTTCAGTATTTTACGGGCTCAAAGGAGCACAATATAGAACTTAGAAATGTTGCCATCAAAAACGGTTACAAACTTTCTGAATACGGGCTGTATTTAAAAGAATCCGGAAAACAAATTGCAGGCAGCAGCGAAGCAGAGATTTATGAAAGACTTGGTCTTGCCTATATCCCACCCGAACTTCGTGAAAACCGGGGAGAAATTAAAGCCGCTGCAAGAAATGCCTTGCCCAAGCTGGTAGAAGCAGGTGATCTCAGGGGAGATCTCCATATGCATACCGAATACAGTGAAGGAAAAGACAGCCTTAAAACAATGATTGAAAAAGCAGAAACTCTTGGTTATGAGTATATCGCAGTAACCGATCATTCCCGTTCCCAAAAGATTGCAAACGGCCTGGAAGTCGAGAAATTAAAAGCCCAATGGAAAGAAATTGACAAACTCTCAAAACAATTCCGGATAAAAATCCTCAAAGGATCTGAGGTTGATATCCTGAAAGATGGAAGCTTAGACTATCCTGCTGGGATTCTCAAAGAACTCGATGTTGTGGTAGGAGCTGTACATTCCGGTTTTGCATTCCCTGAAAGGAGAATGACTGAAAGAATTGTCACGGCTCTGGAGAACAAATACCTCGATATCCTTGCACATCCCTCAGGCAGGCTGCTTGGGAAAAGAGAGGCTTATGCCGTTAATTTTGAAAAGGTCTTTGAAGTTGCCGCTGCAAATGGAAAAGTAATTGAGATCAACAGCCAACCTTCAAGGCTTGACCTTAATGACGATCTTATCCTGCGTGCAAAGACTTTTGGCCTAAAGTTCTGTATATCTACAGACAGCCATACCGTTTCCGACCTAACGTCCATGCGGTACGGTCTCGGACAGGCGCGTCGAGGCTGGTTGGAAAAAGAAGACGTTGTAAACACCTACCCCTACTCCAGGCTTAAACAAGTTTTCAAAAAACTCAATGCATGATCGGATGTGCCGCAACCGTTGCGCCGGTTGATCACGCCGACAACGTTCTTGCTGTTGTTTTCGGTCAAGCCTTTTTTCAAAAGGGTTGTGATCACGCCGACTAAGATGTTTTACTGGAGTTTTCGGTCAAGCCTTTTTTCAAAAGGGTTGCAGGCAAGCAGTTTTTTCAAAAGGGTTGTGATCACGCCGATCACGTATTTTTACTGGGTTTTTCAATCAACTCTTTTTCGAAAAGGTTTGCAGCTAAGTCTTTTATTAAAAAGGTCATAACCACACCGCTGCGTAACCCAAAACAAAATTTGAATAAATAATTCTTCCTGAGCGCATTTAGAAAACAGCCTTTCTCGCTATAGTTCAGCCCTCTTGAGCGAACGAAGTGAGCGAAAAGGGCACCGTCCTCCCGAGACGGAATTCGGGTGACGGAACTCGGGTGACGGAACTCGGGGCAGAAAGACTAATAAAGTAGTAAAAATTCAAATGAATACAAAATCCCATTAAACAAAAATCAATAAAAGGTAATAGTATGGTTTCAAAGGACCTTCCCTTCACCAAAGAGAAAATTCAGGAAATAATAAAAAAGTATCCCACGCCGTTTCATATATACGATGAGAAAGCCATTCTGGAAAATGCGGAGAAAATGAAAGCAGTTTTCAGGGAGGTTCCGGGTTTTAAAGAATTTTTTGCTGTGAAAGCCCTTCCAAACCCCTTTATTCTTAAAATCCTGAGAGAAAAGGGCTTTGGTGCGGATTGCAGTTCTTTACCGGAGTTAATTCTTGCTGAAAAAGCAGGAATTACCGGAGAAGACATAATGTTTAGCTCAAACGATACTCCTGCTGAAGAGTTCTTAAAGGCAAAAGAGCTTGGAGCATACATAAATCTTGATGACATAAGCCATATTGACTACCTTGAGAAATATGCCGGACTTCCTGATATTGTCTGTTTCAGGTACAATCCTGGCCCTCTTAAAGAGGGAAATGCCATTATAGGAAGGCCTGAAGAAGCAAAGTACGGCTTTACGAGAGACCAGCTTTTTGAAGGCTACCGCATACTCAGGGATAGAGGAGTAAAGCGTTTCGGAATGCACACGATGGTGGCCTCGAATGAACTAAAAGCTGATTACTTTGTGGAAACCGCAAGAATTCTCTTCGAACTTATAGTTGAAATCTCAAAAGAACTCAACATAAAGTTCGAATTTGTGAACCTCGGCGGAGGCATAGGCATCCCCTATAGGCCTGAAGAAGAACCTGTTTCCTTCGAAGCCGTGGCAAAAGGTGTCAAAGAAGCTTACGAAGCCACAATCACAGCTAGCGGGCTTTATCCACTTAAAGTGTTTCTGGAATGCGGCCGTGTAATTACAGGCCCCTATGGTTACCTGATTACCCAGGTTCGGCACCTCAAACACACCTACAAAGACTATGTAGGAATGGACTCCTGTATGGCCAACTTGATGCGGCCTGGCATTTACGGAGCCTATCACCATATAACAGTGCTCGGAAAGGAAAATGAGGCTCCTGTCCATAAGTATGATGTCACCGGCTCCCTATGCGAAAATAATGACAAATTCGCAATCGACAGGCATCTTCCAGAAATTGAGATAGGAGATATCCTTGCAATCCACGACACAGGTGCTCACGGTCACTCTATGGGTTTCAATTACAACGGAAAACTCCGTTCTGCCGAACTCCTTCTCAGAAAAGACGGAAGCGTTGTGCAGATCAGGAGAGCCGAGACTATTGAAGATTACTTTGCAACCCTGGATTTCGAAGCCCTGAAAGATTTCAAGTAAAAAAGTCTTCAGCAAAAACTGCAAACATGTCCAAAAAGAAAATTTGCTGAAAAACTAAAGACAGGTGAATAGCAGAGAAATTTCATTGCGAGATCTTACTGCTGCACCTAAATTACCTTTCTTTTCCGCGAAATGTATTCAGGACTTACGTGCTTGAAGTACAAAATTAAGCTTACTCAAGAGAGTGAAAATATAAGACAGAAATATCACACATCAGAGAAGTCACCTTCATACTCTCTGCACTCCTGCGCACTTATCATTCCACAGTTTAAAAGACTCAGGGATTCAAATATACCTTCACCTACACTTATTCCTTTTAGAGCACATTTCTTCATCAAACGGTCGTAAAGGACTTCATTTTCGTTTTTAATAAAGTCGCACATTTCCGAAATAAATTCATCTGTTATAAGTGGTTCTTCTTTGTTTACCCAATTATCAATTGACTCGATTAGATATTGACGCATAGACTTGTTCTTTCCAATCTCCGTAAGATCCATAAAAGCGCATTCATCTATGCTTAGCACCCACTTACCAAGTTTATACTTAAAAGCATCTCCACTATCGTCTTCCAAACATACTCCTCCATAATGATTAAATTCTCATAATAATTAGAGAACTCATGCTATTTAACTCATCATAGAGAGTAAACTTCCCAGGTATTTAATTCTGTACAATAGCCCACTGTGATTAAAATTTAGATTTTGGGTAGTAAAAGGTTTAATATTAATGTTTTTCATTTCTACTGCGTAAATCCCAGGTTATTAAAACAGAAAACTAGATTTTCGTTCCAATAGATTTTCGTTACTTAACTTTTCTCGCAGACTTCCAATTAAAAAAGAGATTTTTTACAATGTTCGATGAAGGCTCCAGCTAACATCCAGGTTTATAATGAAGCGGCAGCAAGGATAATTTTTGTAAGTAATTCAGGATTCAAGTTCAGGACTCGGTTTCATGATGAGAAATTTAAAAGTAATTAGTCAGGACACCCATAATCAGTCTAATGATGCTGATTTTGAGGTATCACAAGCGTGAAATTGCTAAACCCTGCAAAACTGAGAAACGTAAGCAATAAACAACAATTTAATAAAATAAACTTTCAAAAAATGATGACAATTCAACATGGATAGAATACGACCTTGGGAATGTCCTGGTGGGAAGTGGCGTGTATTACACGGTGACGAACACAGGGACGGTGACGCTGACAGGAATTACGCTGGCAGACGACCTGTACCCAACGGAAGTGGCTGCATGCAATGTTGGAGACCTGGCACTGGGAGAGGCAGCGTCATGTTACATAGGACCAATAACAGCAGAAGTTAGGGAACACATTAACGGCAAATGCTACGGGGACGTATGGCGGAACAGGTTATACATCCAATGACGACCAGGCAAGGTACTACGGTTTCGAAGCACCAGGCACTGGAACTCCGGGATACTGGAAGAACCACCTAGATGCATGGCCTGTGGAGAAAATCGGAATAGGAGGAGTGATTTACACAAAGGAAGAAGCAATAAAAATATCGTCAATCCCTTCGCCTTTGGGAGCAGTCCAGGCTGGCGGTGAGGACGATTTTTGCAAACGTTTCGATTGATCCGAGTTCAGGGTTCAGCTTCATGGAAACGGAATTGGAAACCATGTTATTTACAGGTGAATCCAGGAAGGCACCAGTTCCGCAAACTTATTTACATATTCAAATCAATATATTAATGATCACCATGACTCCCGAGGAAGCTGCAAAAAGAAAAGAAGAATGGCTCGAACGAATGAAACGTGAAGGTAAACTGACGAGAAACCCGACCGAAGATCATAAATTTGGACTCAAGGTTCTTCAGAATACCGTGAGAAGAAAAATCCTGATCTCGCTTGGAAGTGAGAAAAAATCTTTTGAGGAAATAAAAGAAAAATTCAACCTGAACGACCACATGGCAAATTTCCACCTCAACATGCTGGAAGATGCACTTTACATCGAAAAAATAGAAGAGGAAGGAAAAGTATTTTATGTCCCAACCCCCAGGGGAGAAGGATATGTGGAAAACGTGGAGTTGAAGAAGTAAAAACATGCAAATCCCCGAAAAAAGGAATTTGTTTTTTACCCAGGAAATATTAAAAAACAAAACACACAACCCCAAAACCTTTTTTAATATTTTTCCATCCAGGACTGCCATAAAGCATTTAAACTGCGTTTTTTCTTGAAATTGCAAGTAAAATAAGGTTCAGCTGGTGAAAACAAACAGCCATTCCAGCTACTATCATTCAGAATGAAACCTTTTCAGAGAAATATATCATTCAGAATGAAAATCCAAGATATATTTCAAAAAACAGATTAAAAAAGGGATCAGGATGCCCAGGATAAGGAACAAATTATTAATTGCTCCAGGGCATCAGAAAAGATTTGATTTCAGCGAATATTAAACATCCTCGTACTTCTTCAGGATCTCTTCAAAGGAGTCCGCAACAATACCGAGCTTTTCCTTCCCGAGCCCGAAAGTACTGAGTTTGAAATATTTGGTGAGCCCGGACTTGATGCCGTGAATATTGCGTGCTTTGAGATCCTTGTAGAGGAAGTATCTTCCTTTCTTGACTTTCTCGGAGATTTCATAGAAGCGGGGAGCTTCAAAGAACATAAGATCATGAGAATGGGGTTTCTGCCCGCGCTGGATAAAGCCCATTTCCTCAAACCTTGCCGAGAACCAGCGGGCATTTTCGACCTCCTGGTCCCAGTTTCTAACACGCTTTACCACATCCGGGAAAGATGCAATAAGAGTCATAACCGTAGCGCCCCTTGCCGTGCATCCTAGAAGCTCAACTTCTTTTACCTTGTTATATTTGGATTTTCTGAACACGATAGGAGCGTACTCTTCACTTACCCCAAGCACTCCGACAGGCCCTGATGCAGCCATCGATTTATGCCCGCTGCCTGCAATAAAGTCGGCACCGATTTCTTTTGCAGAAACCGGCATCCTTCCAACGGCATATGCGCCATTTAGAAGAAGAGGAACATCGTATTCATGGCAGACAGACGCTATCTTTCTTGCATCGGGCAGGTTTCCATAACTCCCGTCCGGATAAGTTACAAGTGCAAGAGCAGGCGGTTTTCCACTTTCCTTTGTAACCTCTTCGATTGCCGTGGCATACCCTTCAGGGTCAAGGTAATAATCGGGGCTGCCTGAATGAGGTACAGTTTTGATATTAAGACCTGCTCTTTCGGCTGCAACGTAGGAAGAGTAATGAGCAAGCCCATCGAGCACAATCCAGTCACCTGGCTTTCCAATAGAATGCATGACAGCAAACTTGGATTCCCGTGCCCCATTTGTGACTCTTGCCTCATCACAGTCAAGAAACTCGGGAAGGGCCTTATGTACGAAATCATAAATTGGAGGCTTTTTTATCTGATCCAGAATCCCTCCACAGAAATCACATACAGAATACCCGTCTCCCCACTCTACAAGAGCCTGTTTTGCAGCCTCGGTCAAACGCCCACCTGTCTGAAGAGGGTCGATATTTATACTGCCAAGGGTATCTCTTTTTATAAAACCAAACTTCTGAAGGGATGAGTCGTCAAGTTTCATTTTCTTTTATACCTCAATTTATCTTTCATACTTCAATATTAGTTATAGGTAAACCTCAATATTAGTTATAGGTTAACCTCAATATTAGTTATAGGTTAACCCCAATATTAGCTACAGACTAACTTCAATATTAGTTATAGGTTATAGGTTAACCCCAATATTAGCTACAGACTAACTTCAATATTAGTTACAGATTAATCTCAATGTTAGTTACAGGTTAGGTTATTATATTTAAGTTGTAGATGCGGGACATATTTTGACCCAAAAAGAATCGAAATAACTCTATCCAATTTAATGCTTTTACCCTATCGAGTTTAAGATTCTTGTTTACTCTGGATACGCATCGATTCATAAAAAAGTATTCCAAAAATACCTTAAATTTTAAGATAGCAAAAGCTCATTAATAACTATCAAGAGCCCCCTGCTGGAAACCGGATTAACCGGGAAAAGAAAACAAAACGCCTTTAAAAAGACGTTATGCATTATTTCCAGATATTTCAGGCGTTTACTGCCTTGCTAAAAACATCAGTAAATTCGTCGCACTGAGATATTATTTGCGAAGCAGCGTCCTTTAAGACCTCAATAGGGTTTGTACCATCGGTTTTGATGTAAAGGATAGGGTCACTGATACTTACGTACTTCATATCATAGAAGGCAATCTCAACCCTTTGGTCTTTAATCAGAAGATCCTTAAGTATATTTAGAAGGGTATGTGTCTCGCCTTTGAGCTTGACTTCAAGCTCATTGTCTGTTTTGGAGAGAATGTTCAGTTCCATTGGTGACCACCTGTAAGTGTGAGTAATATAATTTACTGATAATTTACTATGCAGAAACCCAAACCTGCAGAAAAAAAATTATTTTATTCCTTTCCCGTACTCGGTTGAGATTTTGCGAGTTTCGGTCATATTGCAGACAGGGCATTTAAGCTTTTTCCCTTCAAGCACGAGTTCTCCTTTGCAGTTTGAACAGTAGGCTTTTACAACTCCGAGGGAATCTTCAGCTGTTGTAAGACGCATTCTTTCAGTGTCGAGAACCCTGGCCCTGACAATATCAAAGTGTCTGAACTCATCTGAAAGTCTCTTAACGTAAGAGTCACGCACATTCGACACATGGATGTCTCCCAAACGCACATTGACAATTTCCCTGTCTTCTTTGCCTTCAATTCCTGCAACTTCCACCATTGCCCCGGATTCGCGCACATCAGTTATCTTTCCATAGACAATATCCCCTACTTTAAGAATATTCGGAGTGAGCGTGCGTGGCCTGACCGAGACTACTCTTGCTTTCCTGTCAATAATTACGGTACCGGTAGCTGTAGAGTAAATATCTCCGGCAGACACAGTTGTTCCTTCCCCAGGCTTGAACTCTTCAGTCGTTCCCACAAGCTCTCCAGGAAGCACAAAACCTCCTTTTTCAAGCTCTTCTTCCGGAGTCTTAGCCTCTTGGGGAGCTTTTGATTCAGGCATATTCGATCTTTCCCTGGAGCCTTTTTTCTGGTAAGGGAATCTTCTTTTCTTGCCCTGGTCTCCCCTGAACTGGTCCTTTGACTGAGACCTGGACTGACCTTTTAACTGATCTCTGGGACGCCCCCTGAAGTGATCTCTTGATTGGCTCTTATATTCTCTGGACTGCTCTCTTGGTTGATTTTTAACCTGTCCCCTGGGCTGGGTCTTAAACTGATCTCTCGACTGGCCTTTGTACTGATCTCTGCTTTCGGAAGTAATTTGAGTTACATTTTCGGCAACCGATTTTCCTTCGCTCGGGCCAGTCAATTTTTTTCTCGTTGTTTTACTTTTTCTAATTCTAATCATGATCCCTCATTTGGACTATCGTTAGTAGTCGATATAAATCGTAATCACAATAACTATCAATAACACGGAGTGTTGGTAGCCATCCAATTGGATACTGGCACATTCAATTGACAGATAATAAACCTTAATAGATGGTATAGATTATCACGTTCCTATTATCTGCCACTTTTGCCCCTATTGACGCACATATAGTTTGGTAGTATACAGGCATACTTATTATAAGCAGTGTAATAACTCGTTTTGAGATAAAGTCCTGCACTGATTCTATAAAATCTGATGCCTTAGACGATACTTACCTTAGATGGTACTTGTGTCTGGATTGCGTCTGGATTATCCGGGGACCTTAATCCTGTAGATCTCTACTTCAATAACCTCTCGTTCTTTTTTATGGAAATCAAAGGTTCGTTTTATAGGGAATTTCGCAACGTAGGTGTGTGTAATGATTGCAGGCTTAATGAACTTTTGGATAAAAGCAAGGCTTCCACGGTTGTGAATTGAATATATCACTTCACTTGTCCTTAATGCTGACGAAAGAAAAGGCCTGTCCCTACCTTTCACTCTTGCCCCGAAAGGAGGATTCATAACCGTGGTTTTTACACGTTCTTTAATGTCAGCGATATCTGATAATACGAACTCGATTTCTACTTCAAGTTTTCGGGCATTTATTCTTGCAGTATCAAGTGCTTTTGAATCCGTATCATAACCTACAACCTTTCTGGCTCCCAGAAGCTTTGCCCCAATTGCAAGGATACCAGTACCGCAGCCCAAATCCTGCACCGAATCATCAAGATCTCCTTGCATGTAAGCAAAGTGAAGAATTTCCGCAGCTAAAAGAGGAGGTGTCTGGTACTGCTCCAGTTCAAGTTCAGGACTGGAAAAGTCTTCCAACTCTTCCAGGAGTATCTCAAGTTTTCTCTGTTTCATTTCATCTACTTAAATATTCTATTCATTTAATTTTAATTCTTTATTTATATATTTTAGCTTAATTATTAGATTTTAGCTTAATTATTAGATTTTAGCTTAATTATTAGATTTTAACTTATTATCTTGACCTTAACTTATTATCTTGACCTTAACTTATTACCTGGACATAACCAACAGTAAAAAGTTATACCGGTTCCTCGGTGATCTCATCAAGCACAAGATTTTCCCATTCTCGTTCCCCAAGCACGATCTCAAATTCCTGGGGTGTAAGCATGGGGGATGGAAAACGCCCGACTTCATCGATTGCAAGCCTCGGACAGGCAGTATTCACGAAGGCGTCCACTTTGAATTGAAGAAGCTGATCTGGAGTGACAAGATCAATCAGGATAAGGTGTGCCTCTTTTCCGTGCTTTTTCGCAAGCTCTTTCAAAGAAAAGGCCAGCTCCATTCTTTCCTGCCCGTTTTTGCTCGAGACGATTATCCCGAAAATCTCCGCATCCAGTGACTTTGCAATTACTGCACTCCGCTGGCGGAGAATTCTTGAAGGGTCCACCTCGCGAACTTCCCCGGAAAAGGGATCGGCTGCAAGGACCCTTTTTTTTGTGGAAAGGGCTACACCTAAAGGATGGAAATCTCCACTTCCAATATATAGATATTCATCACATACCTCACCCCTTGCTGTCGAAAAATTGCAGCCAAGTACCTGGCCCGGATATGCTAGTCTGGAGTCTCCTTTCCCGATTACGCAGGTCTTTCCATTTGCCTCCAGGACAGCACAGGCTTCAGGGAGCTTATGGACATGCTGAACAGTAGTAATCAGCCCTATAACTTGCCCCTTAAGTTCAGGGACAGATTTTTCAACAACCGGCCGGATGTTAACTGCAGAACGCGTTTCTATGAAATAGACTTTTTCGGAAAATTTCGTATCCTCC
Source organism: Methanosarcina barkeri str. Wiesmoor (assembly GCF_000969985.1). Classification (GTDB taxonomy): domain Archaea; phylum Halobacteriota; class Methanosarcinia; order Methanosarcinales; family Methanosarcinaceae; genus Methanosarcina; species Methanosarcina barkeri_B. The sequence goes on from NZ_CP009526.1 coordinate 4,049,317, forward strand.
AGCTCGGCATGCCCGAAGTGGAAAAGAATATCAACCTGCTCAAGCAAAGTTTTATCCAGGTCACACGCCCCAAAACATGGGTCTCCAGAGATGATAATCTCAGCCCCGGTGGCGTCTTCAACTTTTTTTGCGAGCTTCGGACCTTTTCTTTTGAGCCCTTCAGGGAACTGGAAACCTACGATTTTTGCTCCCAGTTTATTTATTATACTGATAATGTAGTCAGACTTTAAGTCAAATGCGTCACTCGTTCCCAAAGACATTCTTGATCTCCACACCTTTCTCGCTCACGTCGATAGTAACGAGAATTTTGGGCTCAACCCCGAGCTCCTTTAATTGCAAATAACCTGTTCCTCGACCGATAACTGAAATTACATCCTGAATCTCTACACCTATAGTTTTCAGGGCTTTTACGAGTGCTATCAGCGTTCCGCCAGTACTAATGACGTCGTCTACAATGATTACTCTGTCCCCTTTCTTGAGCCCGTTTATATAAAGAGCTCCTTTCGAGTACCCTGTTCTCTGAGAAAGTTCCACTTCTCCTTCAAGAAAATAAGGCCGCTTTCGAACAATGGTCAAAGGAATTCCCGTTTTCAGAGAAAGGGCATTTGCTACAGGAATACCCATTGCCTCTATAGTAAGAATAGTATCAACTTTTTTGATGTCGGTAATCTGAAGAATATATTCGGCGATCTCTTCAACCATATGGGGGTCTATGGACGGTACACCATCAGATATCGGATGGATAAAGTAGTTATATTCTCCTCGCTTGATCACAGGAGAATTAATGAGTGAGGTTTTAAGTTTTTCAAGCATGGTATTAACTCTTTTTTGGCTGTCACGATATTCCCTGTAAGTAAATAATTTAGTTATTAATAAGGAATCCTATTCAGATAATAAAGAATCTTGTTCTGATGATAAAAAATCCTGTGTTATTAAGGAATTCTATGTAGGTAATAAAGAATTCTATACCCCTACCCTATAACCCAGATGCATAACGGTCAAAAACTCGAAGATCGGAACATGCCAGAAAGATAGTAGACAGATTTCAGAAAAAATGTCAGAACAACAAAAAATAAAAAAGGAAGAGAAAGAGGGAGGTATGAGGATTATTGGAATCCTCAAATACATCTAATTAAATTTTTTGTGTGTATTTAATTATTTAGTTTATTACCTGTTCCACTAGCTCAGTTTTCCAAGGGCTGAGTACTCTCTGTCGAATTAAGCAGCCCGAGAACTACATAAGGATTATTATCTGCCAGCTTCATTTCGCTCAGGGTATCGGCATCGATATCCATTACTGAAATTACAGAGACAAGTCCTTCTGTGTCCCAGTTTTTCTGATCCATAAGCCAGAGATCAGCTAAATATTTCGAGACCCATCCCGGATCAGTGTCTTTTGCACCACAGTTCGCATTGACAACGTCAAAGTTAAATCCGAGGACTACTGCTTTCATAGTTCCGGCATTCTTATCCTTCACCACGAAAATACCTGCAGGAGAACCTCCAAGAGCTTCGGTTTCGTTATCTGTTAATGCCGAGACCCAGATACCTCCTGTTCCCGGAGTCACATCCCAGCGCTTTACGAAAACATCTTCTTTGCACCAGTTAGGGCAGGAGAAAACCGTGTAACTCACTCCGTCCTTAAGCGGATAGTTTTCTTCCATCCAGTTTGCAAGCACATAACCGCTGGAAACTCCTGGACAGAAATGATTGTGCAGTTCCAGGCACTGCATAAGCTCATAGTCGAGATTTCCGGTAGCCCAGGCGTTCGAAATTGTAAGAACAGCAAACTCATGCCCGTTAAATACCGAATTGTTTACCTTTTCACTCCATGCATCTCTCGATTTATTGGTTTTCGAAAGTTTATCAAAATTTATGTTTTCAGTTACCTTGTAACTAATATTACTTTCGTTTCCATAAGAGACCTCGATATAAGTACATTTCCCGCTGCATTTATTGAAAAATGCAAACCATAGAGGACTATTCCGTGAATTCTCGACAGTGAGGAGATTTTTTGTGTATAGAAGATTCCTGTTATTAAACTCTGAGTAGAAATCATCCAGGAAAACATAGGACTCTGCAGGGGAGCCTATATCTGTAATAATGAGTGTGTTTTGTGGTCCAACAACTCCGAGATCTGCTTCGGCTGCAGCAAAGACCTGACCCATCAAATTTGAGTTACAGTGACAACCTTCAGCTGCCATTCCTGGAACAGCTCCAAGGGACAAAACAAGGGCTGTCAGGAAAACAAGATAAATAGATTTTGTACTTATTCTCCTTAGATTTTTTATACCTGATTTAATCATGCTTTTTTTCTCCAAATTTATTAAATTAATGTCTTCATAATCTGGCCATAAAAATAGCACTTGACAGAAAATGGTAATTAATGAGTAATACAAAATATATATATAGTATTTTTTAGTGTTACCAATAATAATAAAAGTAATAAATAAAACTTTCGGATTTTGTTAACGCTGAGAATAGACTATGAAATATATAAAAATAGAGATAGGAGTAAAGAAATACGCAAGATAGAATAGTAAAAAGAAGTTTGGAGAAAATAAAAATAAGAAAATAGTAAAAAGAACAATTTGTAAAAATTTCTAGATTATAGTAAAAATAAAAAATAGTGAAAAATTATAGTGAGAAATTAATAAATGTGTTAAAATAGGAAAAAATTAAGGACAGACAATAGTATCAAACAATCCTACTACTAACTCTGCCAATTCCTTACTTTTTTCAGTTGAGGTCATCAAGGTATCAGCACGGGAAGCGCGGCATCCAAGCTTCTCAAAAGCGAATTCATCCGCCTGATCCCGCTCATCAAAAACAAAGATGTCCAGGAAGTCCTGATAATATTCCGCAACTCCCATTGAAGAGACCTCAAGCCCGCAGGCCTTCATGAGTTTCCCGGCAGGCCCGCTTACAGGGGCATTGCCAATTATTGGGCTGACTGCTACTACTTTTTTCTTTTTCAGCAGATCTTTCATGCCTGGAAGGGAAATGATAGGCCCTATACTCGTGATTGGGTTACTTGGCCCTATAAGGACGTTGTCGTCATTTTCAAGGGCTTCGAGCACCTTTGGAGAAATCGAAGCTTCGGAAATTCCCGTTATATCAACACCCAGAACTTCGGGTTCTCCATGTTTTCCGATCCAGAAATCCTGAAAATGTAGAATTGCCTCAGGAGCTTCTATATAAGTGGAAACAGGATCATCAGACATGGGCAAAATCTTTGCATCAATTCCAAAAATGGATGCAAGCTCTAAAATTGCATCTGTAAGGGAGATTCCACTCCGGATAAAGTTCGAACGAATTATATGGGTTGCTCTATCACAGTCCCCAAGCTTCATGCTTTCCATAACGCCCAGTTTCTGCATACGTTCATAAGTCAGAAAGGTGTCGTCTTTTACGCCCCACCATCTATTTCGGTCGATCTGGTCTGAGAATAGATAGATTACTGTGTCCAGGTCAGGACAAATAAGATTTCCCGAAACCCATAGGTCTTCGGCAGTGTTTACAACAACGGTCATTTCCTCCGCCGGGAGGATTTCCTTGAGTCCATCAAGGAGCTTTGGAGTTCCGGTACCGCCTGAAAATATAATCATGATAATACCATATCCGGCTTTCTTTTAAACTTTCGGGTACAGAGGTTTCTACAAAATCTACAGTATTAGAGTAGTAGTAACAACAATATATAATGAAATCTGTCTAAAGAATGATGAAGGTTGTCCTTGATCCCGTACATGGTTACATCGAGCTGGATGATTTAGTTCAGGATCTTCTTTATACTCCCCAGATGCAGCGCCTGAGGAGAATCAGACAGCTTGGATTTTCAAACCTTGTATACCCGGGAGCAAATCATTCTCGTTTTGAACACTCGCTTGGAACAATGCATCTTGCCTCCACGCTAACCCAGAGTCTAGACTCGATTGAAGAGGACAAGAAGACCGAAATAAAAGCTGCTGCTCTTCTGCATGATGTAGGACATGGACCTTTTTCTCATGTTACCGAGAACGTCATTGACAAATATACCCGGCGCAGGCATGACGATGTAAAAGAAATCCTGGGAAAAGGAGAGATAAGAGAAGTCCTGAACAAATATGGAATTTCTCCCGGAAACCTCGTAAAACATATAAAAGGAGAAACTTCTCTAGGGCAGATTCTTAGCAGTGAGATTGACGTGGACCGAATGGACTACCTTGTTCGGGATGCCCATTATACAGGTGTAGCCTTCGGCGTTGTGGATTACAATCGCTTGATAAAGCAGATGAATTTTCATGAAGATAGGCTTGTTGTAGATTATGGTGGGCTAAAAGCTGCCGAATCACTTTTAGTTTCACGTTTCTGGATGAACACGTCGGTTTACTATCATCATGTGACCAGGATTTCGGAAGCTATGTGTTCCAGAGCAGTGGAGTATATGATTGAAAATAATGAACTTGACCCGTTCAAGCTCAGGCACATGGACGATATAGACCTTATTGCATCTATGAGAAACGCAGCCGGATATGCAGGAGAACTTTCACGGCTGCTTGATGCCCGTAAACTCTATAAAAGAGCCTTATATGTAGGCCTGGCAGATGTAGGAAAAGCCGTACTGAGGCACCGTGACCGAATCCGAAGGGTAGAAATAGAAATTGCAGAACTGGCAGGGGTTAGTCCTGAGTATGTGCTTGTAGACATTCCAAAGACACCTGAAATGTTGGAAATGCAGGCCATGATAAAAACTGACCACAAAATGATTCCTCTTAATGAGGCTTCCCATTTTATATCCATCTTGAGGGAAGCCGATATGGATAACTGGAGAATGGGGGTATATAGCCAGAAAGAGCACTGTGAAGCTGTGGGAAAGGCCGCCAGAGACTATTTTGATGTTAAAAAACCCCTCAAACAGTTTAAATTGAGCGATCTCTGAAATGGAGTATAATAAAAGAAAAATTTAAAAGAATTCTAAAAAAGAAAATCCTAAAAAAGAAAATTCTAAAAACGTAAAGGAAAAAGATTCTAAAAACGTAAAGGAAAAAGATTCTAAAAACGTGAAGGAAAAAAAGATTTTCCTTGAAATTTTAAGGGTCGAGGTAAGAATTTGTTTCAGATAAAACGTAAAGTGGGGAAAATTGAGATTGTACTTGATGCAAAAAAGGTAGGAGAGGATTACCTTCTGACCCTTACAGGCGGAGAGGAACATGTGGGAGCTGTTGCCGTAGGGCTTTTTGATGAGAAAAACCAGAGAGCAAGTTCATCGGTGATAACAATGCCCGGCCACAGGGAGGAATATCTTGCCCTGGATGGGGCAAGGCAGGTGAGCAGGGCCACAAAGAAGACCTCGGTGTTTGTTGTCGGAATACACCAGGATAATATCAGCCCTGAAGAAATAAAAGATATAGTTTCAGCCGTAGGGGAAATGGTGGAAAGCTTCATTGTATTTTACGAAAGAAGAGAATAAGTGGAAAGGTAAGACAAAGATTTGAAGCAACGGCATGAGATGAATAATAGAAGTAAAGGCATAAGATGAGTAAGGAAATAACAGCATAGAGAATAATGGAAATAACAGCATAGAGAATAATGGAAATAACAGCATAGAGATGAGTAATGAAGTACCAGCAAACATTAACGGCAGGATAAAATGGAGATAACGGTAGGAATCAGCGGAGCCTCAGGGGTCCAGTATGGAATTCGCCTTCTTGAAGTACTGGCAGAAAAAGGAATTAAAACTCATCTGGTTTTGACGGATGCCGCAAAACAGATAATCGAAATTGAAACCGATTATAGTCCCGAGACAGTGGAAAAACTCGCAACATGGAGCTATGCCCAGAAAGATTTTTCAGCACCAATAGCCAGTGGTTCCTACAGGACAGGAGGAATGGTTATCGCTCCGTGCAGCATGAAAACTCTTGCAGCCGTGGCAAACGGAGTATCCGATACCCTTCTTACAAGAGCCGCAGATGTCTGCCTCAAAGAGGAGAGGAAACTTATTCTGATGACCCGGGAAACCCCGCTTAACCTTATACACATCGAAAACATGCTCAGGGCTAAAAAAGCAGGGGCAAGCATCCTTCCAGCCTGCCCGGGATTTTATTCGAGACCCAAAACTCTTGAAGGCCTTATAGATATCATGGTGGGAAGAACTCTTGACCTGCTGGGGATAGATAACGAGATTTATCGACGCTGGAAGTAAAGAAAAAACAATTTCAGAAAAAAATTCAAAATTTCATTTTAGAAGATTACATAGAAATTTTAGAAGATTACATAGAAAGAGTTTTCAGGCAAAATGAGTTTTGATTTTTCCAGAAGAATTTTTTAGAGAAAGCATGACAGACCCATGTTCTAACGAAAGCTATATAAAGGATAATATCCTTTGAAGGGAAGTACCCCTTGGGATAGTAGGGTAGCTTGGTCCATCCTCGAGCGTTTGGGACGCTTGGACCGCGGTTCAAATCCGCGCTATCCCATATACATATTTTTAAATTGTTTTCTTTTAATAATTGTTTTCTTTTAATAATTCTTTTTTGGAACTTGTACCGTTTTTCCATATATACAACGCTCCCATACAATTTTTAGATAGTAAACATGCATTGTTGATCAAATTTTGCAAAATAGGATTGTTGATCAAATTTTGCAAAATAGGAAAATCTATTTTTTGGACAAACTTAGGTATAATTGTTCGCCTTTCAATTTTACTGAATTTACAATTTGGTTTTTAACTTATTTACACTGAGTTGAAATTTTAAAGTCATATTTACTATTTTTCGTGCCTAAAGGCACTGCAGTTCCCACACAAATTATGTTATTCAAGCCAGATTTCTACTAAACTAGACAAAATAAAAAATTATTATAAAAACTATAAAATAAAATAGAAATGTTTAAAAATCAGTATTGAATTTTACGTATTAATTTAATTTTGTAGCGAAATAAAAAAATTGGAAAATACACATTTTAACAAGCTGTCTCAAAACTGTGTTTAATTTTATAATTGAGATAAAAAGTAGTGCCACGAATTTACGAGCCTATCCCATAACTCAAAACTTCTTTTTCAAATATGGGATTAAGAATAATCAATGAGTTTCTGATCACGGGAAATAGTTCTGAAATTCGTATCAATTTTGAGTATAAAACTGGTTTTGGGATGAACTCAATAAATATAAAGATTATGAGGATTCTAACCCAAATGTACGATCAGACATAATTTTGAGACAGCCTGTACTGTAAATTAAACGTCAGATTTTTTATACTGTATAGAGAATATATTTTCTGAAGCTGTATTTTCCCTAAAAACCTCTTAATATTTGTGATATTATAACAAAACAATATACTGCCGTATACTGCCGTATACTGCCTTAATCGAGCTTCGTATAATGAAAATAATTATGAAACTTTCATTTATTTGAGAATAAAGTTGATTTTGGGATAGCCTTATACTTATATTTGTCAGCAGGTCACATAAAAAATAGCATATAATAGTGTTTTCCCTTGGAGAATGAGCATCTAAATATTAAATAATCATAAGATATCCCGAGAACAAGTGAAATTAATACAAACATTTTTTATATGTTAACTATCATTATGTATCAAAAAACAGAGGAAATGAAGATGAGTTTTTTGGGAAAAAATGGACGTTTTCTGGGTAACACTTGGGCAAATGAATTAAATTATCGGTCTACATATTTTTTATATTAGTTATAGTGTGGGGATTATTTAAAATAATGCAAAATACGTCCCAATAATAAACACAGTTGAGCTATAGTCACACAGTTGCAAAATAAGTCACCGGTTAATATAGCAAAGTTTCTATAGAGGGACAGTAAGTAATTATTTAACAGATATCAAAAATGATCAGATTCGCTTGTTCTACTGAATTTGAGCTACTTTAATTGCAGTCATTAGGAACTGACTTTCAGAGCCGGTCAATTAAATGACATAGCTAAGCAAAAATTAGGAAATCTACAAGAGGTTCGCGCACTCTTGATTTTTAAAAATCTGCCTTGCATATGCATGACAACGTCAGACCACATTTATACATTTTAAACATATAGAAATATGACTATAAAACATATAGTATAATACAATTCTATATAAATTGAATGAGTTAACTGTGAATATATAAAAAACTATAGGAAATTATATATAATAGGGAAATATAAGAGAATTTAAGGGTGTATATTATATAGCGTGATATATAGTGCTAAATAAATAAGCACAACATTAGTAAAAGGGGGATGAATAATTCATACTCAGGTAAAGAAACTGGCCACTCTGAAATGGTTACCAAAATAAGGGTACATACAGAGTTTTTAACATCTAGCTTAGAGAAAATGCTGTATTAAGTAACACTTTCAACATATTATCATAACTGAAAACAGATGGAAAATGTTGTAATTCAGTAGACTTTAACCTAGCAAACAACCCTGAAACACAGCAAATTCTCCTGGTTATTTTTATGAACCTGAGATGAGGCAGGTAATCTTTCGCTGGCAGAACAGAATTCTCCGACTGGGGTTTATGAAAATAAGAAGATCTGTACTTGTGAAAGTGAGGGAATATCGTGAAAATCAATCCAAGAGTTATATATCTGTCAATAGTTTTTATCTTTCTAGTGATCATGGCATCAAACGTAGCAGTGGCTGATGACCTAGAAGCTGAGAAGTTAACAAAAGTGGCATCCAATGTTGCGCTTGATTCAAACCCAGTTTGGTCCCCGGATGGAAAGGAAATTCTTTTTTCAAGAGAAAACGGGCTGTATAAGGTGTTTTCAGATGGCACAGGAGAAATGAAACTAACCTCTACAAAGGGAAAGAATTTTACATCCGATTACGCTTGGTCTCCAGATGGAAGCAAAATTTCATATATTGAAAACAGATATGATACCGCTGCGGGGCCCAGGAGTGATTTATGGATAATGAATTCAAACGGGGAAGGGAAAAAACAATTGCTTGATACCATTTGGTACAGATATTATTATATATACACCTGGTTTCCTACAGGTTCAAAAATACTCTATGCTGAGATTTATGAAGAGATTGGGGGCTCCTATTGGGAAATGGATTCTGATGGATCTAATAAACATAACATAGGGAACATGGGCATTGCTAACGGTATCGCCCTATCGCCCGATGCGTCAAAAATAGCAATTTGTGCGCACGGACCAGCTGACGTTGACTACTATATTGACGTTGGAAAGGTAGGTAAAGATTTGACCAGCTTTCGGTATGGATTAATTACTCATCAAACTCAATCCAGACAGTCACAGATATGGGCTCCAGATGGCTCAAAAATAGTATATTATGCCGGGAAAAATGAGTCATATTACGAAGATGAAAACTCGGAAATATATATTGTGAAAGCTGACGGCACCGGTAGAATTCAACTCACTTCAGATTCGGCAAATGATAATTCTCCTGTGTTTTCACCTGATGGAAGTAAAATTGTATTTGTGTCAGATAAAGCTGGAAATGAAGATATATGGATTATGGATGCTGATGGAAAAAACAAAGTGCAGCTAACATCAGACCCAGCCTCGGATTCATTTCCGGTATGGAGTCCAGACGGCAAAAAAATTGCTTTTTGGTCTAATAGGGGAGGAAACAACAACATATATACCCTGACTCTAGAAAACGAAAAAACACCTGTTGCTGCTTTCTGTGCATCACAAACTTCAGGAAATGCTCCGCTGAAAGTCAGTTTCACGGATAAGAGTACAGGCACACCAACTTCCTGGTCCTGGAGTTTTGGAGATGGAAAAACTTCAACACTCAAAAATCCTTTACACATATATAGTAAAGCAGGAAAATATACGGTCAGCTTAACAGTAAAGAATGCAGCAGGAACAAATATGAAAACAATAACGAAATATATAACTGTAAAAACAGCTCCTGTAAAGCCGATTGCCGCGTTTTCAGCCTCTCCAGGATCAGGAAAAACCCCATTAAAGGTTAAATTTACTGACACAAGCACAGGAACACCCACTGCATGGAGATGGAATTTTGGAGACGGATCAAAGTCATTCCTCCAGAATCCGATTCACAAGTATTCAAAGACAGGGATATATACTGTTGACTTAACAGTAAAGAATGCTGCAGGCCGTAATACGGTAACAAAAACAGACTATATAACAGTTGTAACAAAACCAGTTGCTGAATTCTCCGCAACCCCAACCACTGGAAAATTGCCATTAACGGTAGAATTTACTGACAAAAGTACAGGAGTTCCTACTGGATGGATATGGAGTTTTGGAGACGGGACAATTTCAAGAGAACAGAATCCAAAACATCAGTATTTACAGGAAGGAAAATATAAGATTATACTTTCAGTAACCAACGTTGCGGGCAGCAGTACTATAAAAAAGATAAATTACATAAGAGTAACAACAAATACAAGACCGAGGATATTATAAAAGCAAATAAACCTTAAATTGAAAAAATCGAAAATCAATACTAAAGGGTAGTGGGGAAATTGTTTATAAAACGTAACTATTCAGCCTGGATAAAAAAACATCAACGCAATCGTTATTAAAATCCAATGTACAAATTACTGTAAAGTACAAATTACTGTGAGTACGTTTTCTTTGATTGCTGGAGATTGATTACGTTTTTTCATACGTAATCAGTTAGTAGTCGAACTCCCTGTTTTCATAAAAATTGATATCAATCAACTTTCTGGGTAGTCTGAATAAAGAATTTGGCTTTGAAAGAACAGTTATCAAACATTGAGTGATTAGACTTAAACGACTACAAATTTCAGATGATAGAAATATAAATTGTAAGGGTAAGCGAGTGAACCACCTCTCCCTGAAATTCGCCTGAAGGCTCAGTTCCAAGGGAGAAGCTTCTTGCCCACTTGACACAATAAAATTTCATATTTCATGATGTTTCTTGCTATCGATTTATAATTTAGTATGGATTTATTGGATTTTTATGCAGAAGGCAAAAACAACTATATGGTGTATTTAGAGATCAAAAACGATATATTTCAATTTTCACTAAATTCCATTAAGAATTTAAATTACTTATATCTGTTCCAAAAATGCTATCAGGAAAAATATTGATTTTCGAAAAAATACTGCGGAAAATGGGTTCTTGTTTTATCCATTTCTCTTTTGAGAATATATCTCAAGCTCTTCCACACGTTCTGTAGGTGTCAGATAACTAGAAAATTTTGATTTTAAAGTAAAATTTTGATATTGATTACATTATTGATGCCACTATCACATTTTGTTATTGATTACATTATTGATGCCACTATCATGTTTTGTTCTACAATTGGGGAATTTCCGTTATCTAATATAAAAAGTCAGATTAGAGTTGTAATATCCACAAATACTACAAAATTTAGAAGGAGGTTCAAACTGCCCTATTCTCAAGATAGTTTTACCGAGCCAATCTGCTTTATATTCTAACTTTTCTATCGATATGTAACTTAAAAAATCACACTACTGGAATTTCTGAGATTCAATTTAAGAGTTTGATTTCTAAGTTTTTGTATTGAAAGACGCTTTTTTCAGGACTTGACACAATTAAATATTCACACTTATTCTATTTTTAAAAATATTTGAATTAAATTAAACAGTAGTAGACCTTTCAAACTCAGAAGTATTTTATAATTAGACACTTATCTCTATAAGGATTCTGAACTCTATAATAAAGTTTAACGCCTGCATATCAGACAGAAAAACATAGTTACTCGACAGCTATTTACATTAATTCTCTTGAATGCAGGGCCCGAAAACCCAAGTGATTTGGTTCTACAGAAAGCCATATCTATTAATAATAAAGGAATAATTTTGGAAAGGAGTGTGAATATGTGGAAAAAAAAATTCTGAAACCGTTAAGAAAAACTGTTTCTGAACTGTTATGTGTCATATGTACATCATTATTATTAATATCTCTATTTTCATTTACCGCCTTGGCTGGAGATATAAACACGTCCCCCAATATAAACTCAGACGATAAGATCTCAGCAAGTGTAGTTTCTAAACTTACTGAAATTTCAGGAGATGAACAAATTCCAGTGATTATAACGCTACCAAATCAAAAGATTGCGTTTAATACTGCTGCTGGAAAATATCAAATTGAGAGCGAACAGAAAAATCTCATAAAGTTTCTTGAGAATGAAAAATCAAAAAACAAAGTAAATAAAATAAAACCTATCAAAATTATCAATGCTGTTGCCGCCAAGGTAAACCCTGAAGTTTTAGCTTCTCTTGCCGGAAGATCTGACGTTTCGAAGATTGAACTTGACGAAGTCGTCTCTATAGTAGGGCAATCAGAACCTTCTTTCAAGAAAATAGCAGCATCGACTACCCTGTCAACTGCGGCATCCACAAATGCATGGGGAGTGGATAAGATTGACGCGCCTGCAGTATGGCAGCAAGGTATAAACGGTAAAGGAATAACTGTTGCTGTCGTGGATACAGGAATTGATGCAACACACCCCGATCTTGACGATCTTGATGACAATCCCAGTACAAATGATCCTAAAGTTGTAGGCTGGGTTGACTATATAAACTCGCAGTCGTCTGCTTATGACGATAACGGGCACGGTACCCATGTAGCCGGAATCGTTTCAGGAACCGGAGATAATGGGATACAAACAGGAGTTGCACCAGGTACAAAGCTGCTTGTAGCAAAAGTATTCGATTCAGAAGGTGATGGATATTTATCCACCTGTATTCTTGGTTTTGAATGGGCAGTTAATAATAATGCCCGTATTATAAGTTTTAGCGGCGGATCTCCAGAACATGATTCGTTATTTACAACCATGATAAACAAGGTAGTGGCGGCAGGTGTAGTTCCTGTTATAGCGGCCGGCAATGATGGTGATGGATCTGGCACAATCACATGCCCGGGTGATGAACTCAATTCACTCACTGTCGGTGCAACGGATTCCTCCGATGCAATAGCAGACTTTAGCAGCCGAGGTCCTGTCACTCTAGATGATCAGACATACATTAAACCCGATATCTCTGCGCCTGGTGTGTCTATTCCTTCAACATATCCAGGAGACGGATACGCATATGGGGATGGAACTTCCATGGCAGCGCCACACGTTTCCGGTACTGTAGCATTAATTCTGGAAAAGAAACCGACTATGACGCCGGCTGAAGTAAAGAAGGAATTAGAAAGTACAGCAGTAGATCTTGGATCGGCAGGAAAGGATAATGATTACGGTTCAGGCCGGATCGATGCATATGATGCAGTATTCGGCAAAGGACCTGTTGCAAACTTTTATGCAAAACCGACCTCTGGAAAAGTCCCATTAACAGTTGCCTTTACTGACACCAGCACAGGAACGCCGACTAAATGGAGATGGAATTTTGGAGATGGATCAAAGTCATTCCTCCAGAATCCAAAGCATAAATATTCAAAGGCAGGAACATATACTGTTAACTTGACAGTAAAGAATGCTAAAGGCAAGAACACGGTAACAAAAACAGATTACATAGTAGTAATCTCAAAACCTACTGCTGCATTCTCTGCATCTCCTACCTCAGGAAAAGCCCCATTAACTGTTGCCTTTACTGATAAGAGTTCAGGAAACCCCACTGCATGGAAATGGAGCTTTGGAGACGGAACAATTTCAAGAGAAAAGAATCCAACGCATCAGTATTTACAGGAAGGAAAATATAAGATTACACTTACAGTAAGCAATGCTGCAGGCAAAAGTACTACAAAGAAGATAAACTACATAAAAGTGACAACAAATACAAGACCAGGAATATACTCTGAAAGTAAATAAACCCTTAAATTGAAAAAAGAGAAAAAATCAGAGCTAAAGGGAGTGGGAAAATTATTTTATCAAATCTGATAACAGAATCACCTTTGCCTTGTCTTATCAGATTTGAGAGTGACTTTTTCTTTGAGATTTTGAGTGACTATCTTATCTTGGGATCATCAGACCTAATAAAGATCACCGATGACGGACTACACAATTTGAAAGCCCGATTATCTCCACGATATCACTGTTATCCGGGGAGTGAATTATCATCTGTCCTTTCTTAAGATAAGGAATTCTCCGCTCGTACTCTTTCGGAACTTTTAGAGACGTAATGGCTGCGTCATTATTTAGGTTAAGGATCAGCTTCGTATTTATCTGCTTGAAAACCGTGTCATCGATGTCCTGAGGGTCCTGAGTAATTAAGAAAAGTCCCAGTCCTTCTTTTCGTCCCTGACGAGCTGCATCTGCAAAACGTGAAATAATAAGGCGAGAGTGTTCCCCATTTGCATTTGAGAGATACCGATGAGCCTCATCCAGTGCAAGAATTATTGGAGTTTCTTTAATAGCTTCATTTCCAGTCGTACTTAATTTGTTGTCCACTATCAGGCTCATAATTGTGAGTACTATGAGGTCGCGAATTCTCGGAGCACTTATATATTCGGTCGGGAAAACCGAAACCTGCCCTGGTTTGAAGATCTTATCCACAAGTTCAGTAATTGAAGTCGCATCCCGGTCAAAGACCTTCGAGAAAAAGTGACTTCTTACCCTTCTTACAATCCCATCGTATGAAGACTCGTGCAGCTTCCCGCTGTCAACATAGTAGGAACGGGTACCTTCATTATCAATATGGTTGATGAAATTCTGGTAAGTATGGGGTACACTTGACTTGAAGAAATCTCCAAGAAGCACTTCAAGCCCGATATACTGGAGTTCTGACATTCCGGCTGCTGCAATAAGCCAGGAATTGTGTTCTACAAGCGAAAAAGGAATTGTAAACTCAATCTGCTCGGCTCTGGATTTATCCCCGGGATATCTTTGCCCATCGACTTTTGCCACGAAAGCCTTTGTAGAGAGTACCCGGCCATATGTTACATTTTCGGATTCAAACCGGAATTTATCGTCCTCAGTGAGGTTTTCGTTATCCTCGAAAAGCTGTGAATATTCGTCCTGAGGGTCCATAATTACCAGGCAGGGATTTTTCCGTGCTTTGCTAGGAGAACCCCGCAGCCTGTACCTGTTGTTTTCATTCATGAACTGGCGGAGGATATTCTTAGAGAGGAACGTTTTTCCTGTCCCTGTGCTCCCGCAAATAAGCATATGCCTGAAAATAAGAGGGTCACCCATGGAATAGTCATTCCTCAGGTAATATGCTACCGTTTCGGGCTCGGAATTGGTTTTTAAAAGCTCACCTCCTACACTCAGGTGGCCGAGAAAGATTCCGTCTTCAGGAATGTTAAGCCCTGTCTGGACTTCAAGCCTGTCAGTAACAGGCAGGATAGGAGTGTTAGGGTGAGGAATCCGGTCTGCCATCCGCCGAGTGAGTTTGCCTTCGGCTTTTCGGTAAAGAATACAGAGCGGATCAAGACAGGCAAGGAACTTGTAATCGTCTTCATTTACAGGGTTTCCAAGGGCACTGAGCATGCGCCTTGAATGAATTTCAGTTGCATCGTCTACCACAAACTCCTGCCTATACTGGAGTTTTCCCACCCTGGCAAAGAGTTTTTCTCCGTTTTCGTAAGGCACAACAACATATGTTCCCAGCCTTATCTCATCCCGTCGAGCTGATGTAATGTAACCTGTGATTACAGCTCCTGAAGGAGTTAATTCAAGGGGTTCTATACCTGTAGTGACAATCCCGAAAGCTTCTGAAACCGGAGAAGCCTTCAGGACATTATCATCACATCCGGCAAAGCCTTCAAATGGGAAAGCTTCTTTTCCGGAACTCCCGAGAACTTCGGATTCAAGAGATAGATCTGAAATAGATAGAGAAGCATTTTTAGATACAGGCTTAGATACAGGAGCAGTTCTGGGTAGAGAAGAAGATTTAAAAATTGATTCGCCAGGGCCTGAAAGAACATCAGATTCGATATTTGATTCGGTTTTTAAAATATGATCTGATAGATCATTCTGACAATCTTTACTTAGATTCTCAGATGATGAAGCTTGCAGTATTTCTTCAGTATCGGGTGTGGGTATAGAGTTAACGTGATTAGAGGTGACCAGATTGGGAGCATCTTCAACGGAATTTACTGTCTTGCTCATATTCCTGTTTTCAGGATTTATCTCATCAGGATTTTCCTTTCTTGGCTCATCAGGACTTTCCTTTCTTGACTCAGCAAGACTTTCTTTTCTTGGCTCAGCAAGACTTTCCTTTCTTATCTCAGCAAGACTTTCCTTTCTTGACTCAGCAAGACTCTCCTTTCTTATCTCAGCAAGACTTTCCTTTGAACCTGCGTTTTCTTCCGTTCCTGAATCTACAGGAGTTGGCTCCTTTTTTGGTTTGTGAGAGTTAAAAGTAAAAATGTCGACATTTTCATATTTCATTAATCTTATTCCACCGGGTGTCATTGTAAGTAGTATCAGGATTCATATTTTCAAAGAATTTATCAATCTCTTCCCTCTCTACTTTCCTGATTTTTGCCAGATGGTCTGCTTTTGTGAGGGTAAGAGGAAAACCATACAAAGAAAGGTCAAAGAGCACTTTTTTGGTCATTTGCATGCGGAGGGAATCGTCTTTAACAAGCCCATATGGAGCTTCGACCTTGAAGACCACATCTTTGTAGGGCACATAAAGCATGAAAAAACAAAGAGCATAATCTTCAGACGGGAAATTGTGCCTTAGTTCCTGCTGGAGAGGGTCTGCGGCTGCAAGGGGTGAAGTCCCGTTAAGCAGTTTTTCGTAAAACCTGTTGGGCTGCAAAAACCAGTTAGTGTAAGTAATATAATCGTTTTTGGAGCCGTTGTGCTTGCCGTTCTTCCCGTTATTGTTCGAATTTCGTCCCCCGTGTCTTGAAGCGTTGTCAACTTTTTCCAGGGAGAGCAGATTCTTGAAAAACTGCGAATCCAGCATCCAGGGAAGGTCGAAAGCGTTCCCTTTTTTCCGGACGCTGTCCATAATCTGCATGTCAATTGGATTTTTTACAAACCCAATCACAGGCTGCCGGTTTTTCAGGAAATGGTCCATTATATCAATGTAATTCTGGAGGATTTTTCGAGCATCGTTGTTCTGCCGGACTCTCACGTCCTCGTCGTCCAGCACCATCCAGTACATTAGCTGTTTTGGATAAATCGGCCCGTCCATTATGAAAAAGCTTTCAGGCTTTATCCTGTCTTTCATGAAAAGGATATGTTCGGATTCTGCCAGGTACATGGCAAAACTGTGCACAATGTCAGGAGCTTTTCGTTTTAACTCGTCAGGCGCGATTGTAACCAGTTTTGCCCTTCCAAACCCTTCATCAAAGGTTTCCCAACTTGCACTAGCCTGCATGGATACCCTCTGGGAAGAAGAATAAGCGGCGCATACGATTGTTCGGAATCTCTGGATATCAAGATTAGTAGGCGTTGAAGCTAGCCCACAGTGGCAGAAATCTACAAAAAGCCCACTGTCATAAGTCCTTGGGTTGGTACTTCCGCTATCGCAGGCATAAGTAAACGGATACGGGTCTTCACCCTGTGCCATTAGTTGAGTCCTTACAATCCCGCGAAAGAGCCTGTCTATTGCTTTAAGAATGACCTTCCCATCGAGCCTCAGCTCCTCAAGCAGAGAATAGATATCTGAAGCTGTTTTTACCTCCTCAGACTCAAACGAGCAGTCAATCTTTTTTGCAAGCTCCGAGATTTTATGCATATGCACGGGCTCAAGGGTCATGGATAAAAGATACTTTGAGGAGTCTTATATATTTATTGAATGGAAAGGAGAAAAAAGGTGCTTTACTGGAAAATGTGTGATGGGAATAAGGAAGTGTAAACTTGTTTTTCTACGGAAATTCTCTAAATTACTGTACAAAGTCTTATTTCTTTACCAAAATTTCCACCAAGGCTTATTCTCGGTGACTTTGGGCAGGAGTCTCATACTCAATTTACTGTCTTCGCCTTGTTTTTCTATTTCCATCGTTGTTATTTGATCCCAACGTATAGCTTTCAGGGAACAGACTTCTTTTAAAATTATCAACGTTTCGTTGTGTATATCGTCAATTTTACCACTAATGTCTTCTCCGTTTGTTTTAACTCTTATATAAGGAAAATCATCAATATAAAAATCAGTTATCAGTTGCTTCACGCTATCTGAAAAATCATTAATTTGATCGTATAAAATAAATATACAAAACCAGCTAGAAAACAAACATATTAAATACAAAATTAATAAAACAAATATCTTATAATTTGGAAGGTTTGTTATTACTTTGATGAATTGATTCTTAAATGATATAACAAATAATAACTCATTCATATTAAGTCCAATTATTAAACCTGTTGATAACCAATATGAGTAATGAATATATTTTGACCATCTCGTTAATGACAATTTCTCTGTAACCTTAGGATTCGTATATCCTTTGAAATGTGAAAAAATTATGAAAAGGAATATAAGTGCTGTTATAATGATGGTAAAAACGTTAAGAGACAGAACTATACGGACAAGATCAATGTCCTTTTGTCCATTATAAGCATAATTATAATATGGTAAGAAAAAATCAAATTTATTAAGTTCTCTTAATTGAGAAAGAAAAAAAGAGAACATTAGTAAAATAATAGAGCACATGATTCCTAGTGGCATTCCTTCAAGAAAATAAAAGTATTTCATTTGTGTGTTGTTTTTATATTCATCTAATTTACGAAAAAGATCATTTATAGGTTTTGAATTCTTAATTAAAAAATTTTTATACGCGTTTTTTCCTTCTGCAGGCAGGTCATTACTAAATTTATTGGATAAGTAAGCATTGACTGGAAAATATATAATAGGGAGTATAATTCCAGTTACAACACCTTGCACTAACCAATTAGGAATCATCAATATTTATCACGCATCATCTTTTAAGACTCGAAGTAAATAAAATTTATGAAATTTTTGGACTCAGTATCAAAAACCAGTGATGAACATAAAATTAAAAATCACTAGATTTTGTAATTGGTCACAATCCTTGAAATACAATTTCAGGGTTGAAGTCTTAGATGTTGAATACTGATTTTGATGAAAACTGGAATCTTCTTGTGAATTCAGATTTTCAATCAAGGAATACAAAAATCACTAGATAATGAGCGGTCTATATATCAGTAATGTTTTACTGATACCAACATGCCAAATCTAAATGCTCTACCAAAACTTTCACCATCATTTATTGCCAATAACTTTGGATAAAAATTTCATATTTGATTTACTGCTTTCCAGAATTAAGTTCTGAATATGAACAGCTTACTTTTGTGTTACTTCATTAAGTTAACTTACTTATTCACCCTTCCGGCTTAATTGATCTCTAACCAAGTCGACCTGCTTTTTTAAGTATTCAATTCTTACTTACCACAGAACAATTGAATTTAGCATTGGGAACAGGCTTTTCAAACGACAGTATATTTATATTAAGCTATTCTTTTAATTGGTAAATTGCTCTTAGATTTGAATTTCCTTTCGTTAGAGAGGCATTACTGTATCACACCATGCAAATACCATACTAAATAAATACAAATTTTCACTAAAATTTTAAAAAAGTTTGAGACCTCTCCGAAAACCAAAAATTGTCCCGTAATTTAGAGCCTATCCGAAAAGTGGTTATCCACTGTAACTTTTACAATAGTAGGATGCAAAGCCAGAATGGATACTCTGATATTATAGACTTATTGTGACTTTTCAACATGCATCATAGACTTTCGGCAGGCTCTTAAAAACAGAAGGAAGTAGATTGATGAAAATCGGAAAGAGAGGAAAACGAAGAAAACAACATCACTTTATTACTGAAACATTTAAAATTGTGTTATATCTTTTACTAAAATCAATAAAACTACTGTTTAGTCTCCCAATTTACTTACTGAAAGCAATATGGCAACTGTTTAGTTTCTCAATCCACTTACTGAAATCATTGTGGTTATTTTTCAGTTTCTTAATCCACTTACCGCATAGGTTTGTAAAACAAATTTTTAAAAAACCACCAAAACTAGAACTACCCACATTAGCCGAAATTGATGAAATGGATGGATACAAATTTGAAGAATTTATGAAATACGTTTATGAACAACTAGGATATTCAGTCTATCACACTCCATTTTCAGGTGATCAGGGTGCAGACCTTATTCTAACGTCAAAAAGAAAAACAAAAATCGCTGTTCAGGTCAAACGATACTCGGGTAAGGTATCAAACAGTGCAGTACAGGAAGTTGTAGCTGCAAAAGGTTTTTACAAATGCACCGAAGGTATAGTAGTTACGAATAGTTATTTTACCGATTCTGCCAAACAATTAGCTGAAGCGAATCTTATTGATTTAGTTGATAGAAATGGACTTGAAAAGCTGATTAATACTATCCCGAGTTAAACTTTGAAAGTGGACCAGGATTTTAATGTGAACTGCTTGCTTTTGTGTGACTTCGCTAAGCTGGCTATCTGGTCATTCTTCCGGCTTAACTGATCTCTATTAATATATCTGTTTTCTCAGGTTTTCAATTCTTATTTGCTACAGAACAATTGAGATTGGAAAAGCATAGTTAGAGAAAAAATAATTAAGAAGTAAGAGAATTTTCCACTGGATACATATTATCAGAATTCCATCACAGTTTATTATTTTTATGTAGTAATGTTGAATATAATCATTTCAAATGATATGATATTTATATTAAATTGATCATTTAATTAGTAAGTTGCCTCAAATTTGAGTTACCTTTCACTAGAAAGGTATATACTTGCTGGATCACGAAGAGTTTATGCTAAAAAGAGATATCATATACAAAAAATAGATATTTCATACTAAAAAGAGGCAAATCTTGTAGAAATTTAAACAGAACCCGAGAATTTCATGAAAACAAAAAATCATCCCGCGATTTAGAGTCCATACGGAAAGTAGTTATCTACTGTTATTTTGAAAATGTAAAAAATATAAAGCCGGGATAGATACACAAATATTTAGACCAATTATAATTATTATAACATCCGATTACTGACTTTTCGGATAGCTCTATTATCGAATAGATCTAAATCAATATCCGTTACTCTTGCTAATGGTACTAATATTCAATAATAGTTAAGGCATAATTCAATAATAGTTAAGGCATAATTCAATAATAGTTAAGGCATATGATTACATAGCCAAAGATTTTGTGGAGATGGACTAAGTGAACCCGCTACGGTTAGAAAAAAAAATAGACGTGCTTAAAAAAGCAATAAACCCATTTACCGTTATATTTTGGATATTTGCATCTGTGACTGTAGCCCTTACGTTGCTGGTATTGAAACGAAAGAAGTCACCCTGATGAAAAACAATTTCATTTTTTCTTTAATTTCCTCTCCTTTCCTTTTTATCCTGAAAATTATGCCCTGCAGCCTCCAGGCATGAGCCCGGCACCAAGATAAAATCAATATATAGAGGCTTTTTCACTTTGTGTTTTTTTGGCAAAAATCCTTAACATCAATTATCCCGATATGAGTAATTGAACTCAGCTATTAGTGCTTTTCATTCAGTATTTACAGATCCATAAGGACATAATCAGAAATCAAAAATTTGCAAATCTGGATATAAATCTGGACATTTTTGTTAGATCATACTAACACTCTTCCAATAATATTATATTAATAGTATTTTAATACGGTTTGCAGAAAAAAAATTCTTCAACCGCTTAAAGCCCTTGAATACTTAACCTGACTTACTCGATCTGCTTTTTCTTAATTCTTCTCGGATCTCTGCCAGTTTACCGCGAGTAGAATTATATTCATTTTTTAGATTTTCGATATCTGTTGGTACAGTTTTCATCCTTGCATCTACCAGTTCCCTCATTTGTTCGTTTTCGATCTCGTCCGATAATTTGCAGCTTAAGTCTTCTTTAATTCGCCCTACCTCTTCAAGATATTCATCGAATTTATCTACCAATTCTGTCAACTTTAATTCTCTGGCTACAGCTTCCAGGCTCTCTAATTCATCTATCAGAGCGTCCGCACTCCTATCCAGGTCATTCATTTTCTGTTCCAGCCTGGTTAATCTTGACATTACATCCTGCTCAGCTAATTCGGACAATATATTTCCCCCCTTAAATTGAACAATAATTATATTATTAGCAATATGGACCTTAAAACCCCTGTTTATCTATTAACAACAACAGTTTTTATATTCACAAATTCCCTGAGCCCATAGTGTGAGAGTTCTCGCCCCACCCCGGATTTTTTAGTCCCGCCAAAAGGAAGCCTCGGATCGGATTTGATCATTCCGTTGATAGATACAGACCCGGATTTTATTCTTTTTGCCAGCCTTTCAGCCCTATCCAGATCTCCTGACCAGATTTTCGCCCCGAGCCCATACTCGGTGGAGTTTGCAATCGCCACGGCTTCATTCTCATCCTTTACCGTGATCACCGGGGCAATTGGCCCGAAAATTTCAGTCCTGCACACTTCCATATCCGTACTGGCTGCAGGAATGATGGTCGGCCTGAAGAAGAACCCCTTTTTATGTTCTTCTCCGTAAACGTGAGGTTTTGCACCTTTCTTTTTTGCATCTTTTAATACTCGCTCAAGACTCCCGAGGAATTCCTTCTTTGCAAGAGGCCCAATATCGGTTTTCTCATCCATGGGATCTCCGATTTTCAGTTCCTTCACTTTGAATTCAAACGACTCGATAAAATCCATAACGATATCTTCTACGACAATCAATCGTTTGGCAGCAGTACAACTTTGTCCGGCATTTAGAAAACGGGACTTTACAGCTGCCTGAGCAGCCCTCTCGATGTTAGCATCCTCAAGAACTATGAAAGGGTCCGAGCCCCCAAGCTCCAGTACTACAGGTTTGATACCTCGCCCTGCAAGTTTTCCGATTTTCGAGCCTGCGCCCACGCTGCCTGTGAACGAAATCCCGTCCACCAGCTCTTCTTTAAGAATCTGCATGGCAGTTTTTGAGTCAATTAACAGAGTATTGAAAACGTTTTCAGGAAATCCGGCCTCAAGGAGGATATTTTCGATTTCCAGCGCCGATTTTGGCACATTTGAAGCGTGCTTGAGCACACAGACATTTCCTGCACACATCGCAGGTATTGCAAACCTGAAAACCTGCCAGAAAGGAAAATTCCAGGGCATGATCCCGAAAATCACTCCCAGAGGTTCAAAGGTTACATAACTTTTCTCAGTTCCTATATCTACAATTTCGTCTTTCAGGAGTTCAGTCGAGTTCTCTGCATAATAATCACAGAGCTGGGCGCATTTCTGAACCTCGTTCTTGGACTGCCTTACAGGTTTCCCCATTTCTTTTGTAATAATTTCAGCATAAGTATCGGTACTCTCCCGAAGAATTTCGGCAGCAGTTTTGAAATGTTTCGCCTTTTCCTCTACAGGCAGTGAATCCCATAAGGAAAAAGCAGTTCTGGATTTCTCAATACGGGCTCTGCATTCCCCGATAGAAAAGGAATCATAAGCCCAGTTTATTTTTTCCGTATAAGGGTTAATGGATTTAAGTTTCATACTCTTCCCCAAAAAAGAGTTATTAGTAGTATTGAGATTTCCAGTATTATAAATTAAGGAGAAATAAAATTAGGAGAGGGAGAAATATGTTAAATTTGAGCTGTAGATATTTTATGGGAAAAGGCTGCCTGTCTATTCAAATAAACTCGTGTAGAATTTGCAGTTTCTACTTAGGGACCTCGGTATGATGGTTATATATTTTTTCAGATATTTTCTCGCGAGTATTTAGAGGGAGAAATACCAAAGACATATTCTCACATACCCTCTCACACCCTCTCACACCCTCTCACACACCCTAAGAAAATTTATATTGAATTGGTTTCATACAGGAAAGTATGGGAATTGAAATCAGCATAAAGGCGGGTGCAGACGCAGCAACTTCAAACGTCAGCGCTTCGGGAAGTGTACAGCACATTATCACAGATAAAGAGAGAAAGACATTTGACATTGAAGATGCAGGTCTTAAAAGTGCAGTTGAAAAGTATTTCGGAAAGAAACCTAATGATGCTTATCTTCACAGCCCTACTCCCTGGGATGACCTCTACAAAACATACGGCTGGAGTGAGGTTCAGACGATACTGGATGTCAAGAGCGCAAAAATAACTGAGATCACTTCAGAACCAGTAATAGTGGCAACCAAGAAATTCGTCAATAGCAGCTCAAAGAAAGCCACTTTCGATGCCAGCATTTCGGACCAGGTAACCAATACCACGGAGAGCAACTGGTCTCAGACGGACACAATCGATGTAGGGCAGAAGATTACATATGATGTCAGCTTCCTGGGGGCCGGTGGAGGAGGAGAAACCTCAATGTCTTACAGCCATTCCTGGGGGCAAGGCGGATCTGAAAGCAAAAGCATTACAGTCGGCTCAAGCTCAGGAGTAAGTGTAGAATTGGAACCTGGCGAGTCAATTGAAGCTGTACTGTCAGCAAGCCGAGGTGTAATGAAGGTGAGGATTGTTTACATGGCCCATCTAACAGGCAGTACAGCTGTCAATTATAACCCGACTTACAAAGACCACCATTTCTGGTCTCTTCCTATTACTGGCGTTATGAGTGCTGCCAGTCTCTCGACTAACAGAGAATTTACAGAAGACATCGAGATAGGCTACTACTCAGACGCAAAAATAGAACTAAGAAATCCGCAGGGTCAATTAAAGGCAACATTTTTGGTGGCTAATAAACCCGCAGTTGAAAAAGTACCAATTAAAACAGCAGTTTAAATGCATATAAAGTGCAGACCTGGCAGTGAACATTATAGAGTTCATGCAGTTGAACTTAAACGAAAATGGAAAACACTCAAGAGCAAGTGTCAGTAATTATAATAAGATTGGATATGCCCTGATTTTATCGCTCAACTGCGTAAGCTCTATATAAGTTAATTCAAGATACCATTTTTCCAGAAAAAGCTTTTTTCAGGCTTTCTCTCGAATTTTTCGAATATACTCGGATAAAGTGCAGGGTACTTTGCTTCTTTAAGAGAGATACAGAACATCCTTTCCGGATAAGAGGAGTCTCCACCAAATCCGATGACAACAAAGAAAGGAAGCTTCTTTTCTCTCGCAAAGCCCTGATAACGTTTTAATTGTTGAGGGTTGGACCAATGGAGTTTACCCTCAAAAAGGCTGGACCTGAACTTGCATTCAACGCAAAAAACTTCGTCTTTTGGGAGATAACGGACAATAAGATCCGGACCGGTATCCGATTCCACAAATCTGTCATGCTTACGCATAATGTCTGTACTCCATTGCACAATCGAGAAATATTTATTGTCAAAAAGGTTCACAACATATTTTTCAAAATCATTTCCCATTTCTACGGATTCGTCTTCTTTTAAGACTTCAGCCACTCTTTTAAGTTTGCCAATAAGTCCCGTAATATCCCCCCATACAGTGTATATAAACAAATTATGTTTCATTATTTTAAAATATATCGTCAGTTCCCACACGCAGTTCCTACACGCAGTTCCCACAAAATATGTTTCTTTCTTCTTTAGTTTTTAGCCGTTGCCTGTTATTCAGCAATTAACCTGTTATTCGGCAATTAACTGTTATTCAGCAATTATTTACTGATTCTGCCGCCTCAGGAAGTTGACAGGAAAATTAGAAAATTAAGTAAGAGGAGGAAATTAAACCATTAAAATTATTTAAATATCCCTTTTGAAATTACTTCAATATCCTGTTTGAAATTATTTCAATATCCCGTTTTTCCAGAAGAATTTCTTTTTTGAGTTACGTTTGAATTTCTCAACAAGCTCTGTAGAAGGTGCAGGGTACTTTGCCTCTTTTAGGGAAATACAGAACATTCTTTCAGGTCTTCTGGCTTTACCGCCAAATCCTATCACAACATAGAACAGGATCTCATTGTCTTTTGCAAAACATCTGTATTTTCCAAGCTGTTTGGGTACTGACCACTGGAGCTTACCTTTGAAGAGTTTGGATCTGAATTTGCATTCAACACAAAAATTTCATTTGCAGGCTTGTAATTTTTCCAGGAATTCTTCCGGAAAACCTTAATCTAAAAAAAAGAATATACTATATTGGGGATAAATTAAAAACTTATTAAAAATAATCAAAACTGGATAAAAGTACAAGGTTTTACGCCTATGGGGAAAGGGCCGAGAAATTACGAGGAGAAACTGATAACTCCGGAACAAGCAGTCGAGCTTATGGAAGAGGGATGGAGGCGAGCAGACCTGCACGTTCATACAACCTGTTCCTTTGATGTGCTTCCTGTAAGAGACCTGCACCCTGAGAGCCTTTATGAGAAGGCTCTAAAGATGGGAATGGATTACGTGACATTTACAGACCATGATACCATTGATGCATATGAAATCCTCGGATGGGATCGTGAAAAGCTTGTCCCTGGGGTTGAAATAAGTATATATGACCCGGAATTTGCAGGGCATTCACTTCATATTAACGTTTTTGAGCTTGACAGGGAAGAGTTCTTTGAGCTCATGGAAATTACGGAAATCGAACACGACCTGAGGAGCTTTATTAAATACCTCAGGCGGCATAAACTTCCTTTTATTTACAACCATCCTTTCTGGTTTGAGTTTCACAGTGAACCTAATCCGTCTTCAGTCCCCAGGCTAGCAAAACTTTTCCCTGTACTGGAGTACAATATG
The DNA here is from genome assembly GCF_000969985.1 of Methanosarcina barkeri str. Wiesmoor. Classification (GTDB taxonomy): domain Archaea; phylum Halobacteriota; class Methanosarcinia; order Methanosarcinales; family Methanosarcinaceae; genus Methanosarcina; species Methanosarcina barkeri_B. Next base: position 4,075,803 of record NZ_CP009526.1, read on the forward strand.
CACGAACTCAAGCAGAAAAACGAACTTACAATTGCTCTTGCGGAAAAACTTGGCAAAGGTATTGCCGCGACAACCGACACTCATACAGGAAGAATTGGTAAAGTATACACCCTTGCAAAAGGAGATAATTTCAATGAATTTTTCAAAAACGTAGCGCAGGGAAAAAGTTACATCGTTCCCGAAGATCTTACCAGAGAGCTTTTGATCGACGAAATGAATACCTGGATAGATCTGATTTTTGAAAAAAGCCAGAAAAACAGGGACGTAGAAAGCTACCTTACTGGGATAAAATCTCTGGATACAATGGTCAAGATTTCTAGAAGTGAGCTATTAAATTACTCTCCGAAACTTAACAGAACTGCAATGAACCTGCTCTATATGATCTCAAATACAGGGCTTCCTGCATCAGTTTACATTCATTCGGCAGAGAATCTGGCAAGGGAAATTGAAAGACAGATTGAAATCGAGAAACAAAATTAAAAGTGCGGTTTTCATTTTTTTAATGACTTGAATTAGCCTGCATAAAAAGAGCTTTCCCCAGTCTATTTTTTGGATAAGTAAATATCAAAAAGTTTATATTATGAAATTGTTTAAATTATTTAGCATAAAAAATTAATTATTAGTATTATTTTTAACTACTATCTAAGATATTATTGTTAATAGTTACTATGATGGGAAAAGTTCCCGATTCGAAGATTAGGAATGTTACTCAAGATGTAATTGGGATCTGTAGGAATATTTACAGCCTGTAAACATATTTGCAGTCTGTAGGAATGTTTTTGAAACCTGGATGATAAGAGCTCAAAAAGGGGAAAGCAGTAGATGAAACAAATAAAACACTTTATGGGATTGGGATTAAAAGTAAGATTAAAGCGAACGATTATCCTTACAATACTTGTTCTTACTTTTTGCTCAACCATATTTTCTTTAGGAGCGGCAGGGCAGGAAGATTCTGAAAACAATCAAACAGCCTCGGAAGAAGGATTTTTTGACCGGTTTATCACATATGTAAAAAGCCTGTTCTCAGGAGAAGGAGAACTACAGAGCTCAGGAGAAATTTCCAAAATCGGCGCTGCAGACATTCAGCAGTCAGCAGATTCTGAGACAGCAATTTTGAGAATCGCAACTCCAGACGTAATAGACTCTGCGTCCCTGGTTGGGGATACAGGTCTGGGAGTTTTTGCTCATCTTTCAAACCCACCACTCATGAAAATGGATGCGGACGGACATATTGTAGGGCAGCTTGCAGAGAATTACAGTGTATCGGAAAATAACACGCGCTGGACTTTCTATCTCAGAGATGACCTCTACTGGAGCGACGGAGAAAAAGTAACACCAGAAGATGTTGAGTTCTCAATCCGCTACTACGGCGAAAAAACCCCCTGGGCAAGCTGGATCAATGATACCCTGGAAAACTCAACAGTTTCAGATGCCGACAATTCCGTGACCTTCAAATTTAACAAGCCCTACAACCGAGTCAGTATGGAATTTGCAACCTATGATATCCTTCCTGCTCATGTGTGGAAAAATATCGATGATCCAGTAGAATACACAAACAACGGCCCTTATGTTGGCTGCGGGCCCTACTACCTAAAACTGATAGACCTCAATGCCGGAAAACTAGTTTTTGAGAAAAACCCTTACTGGAAAGGAAAGGATCCTGAATTCAAAACTGTCGAGATCCATTTTTACTCAAATGTGGATGTTGCCACTCTAGCCCTTAAAAATGGAGAAGCTGACACTTACTATAAATATGCAGGATCGTACCCTTACTCAAGTATTGAGGAACTTGAAAAAACTGGGAATTTTGACTTCATGGAAAAGACCAGCATCGGGCTTGTTTTCCTTGCCCCCAATTTGAAAAAAGCCCCGTTTTCAGACGAGGAATTCAGGGAAGCTCTGGCCTATGCCATAAATTATGAAGAGCTTGCAAGGCTTGAAACCCTTGGATATGGAGAAGTTCCAAATCGTGGTTTTGTGCCGCCATCCATGGAAAATTATAAGGAAACCGAAAAACTGGAATACAGTCCCGAAAAAGCCAGAGAGATCCTGGAGAAAGCCGGATACTCGGACAGCAATGGGAATGGAATACTGGAAGGAAAAGATGGAAAAGACATAAAGCTTGAAATCCTCATCCGATCTAATTACGCCCGCACAGGTGAACTTCTCGATGAATATTTTGAAAATATCGGGCTTTCTGCAGACCTCAAAACTGTAGATTCAGATACCTGGATTGCTCTTAAAGATAGTTACAATTATGACCTGACAGTAACGCGTTCCACTCCCTGGGGTATGCTTATGCACTCAAGTTGGGGAAGCGGCTACTTTGATTCCAGGCGGACAGGCCAGGGAGTTATGCATAACGTAGAAGACCCTGTGTTCCTGCAACTCTGCGATGACATCCTTGCAACTACGGATTCTGCAGAACTTCAGAATTATGCATACGAGCTGCAGGACTATTATGCGGAAAATCTGCCTGCAATTCCCCTCTACTGGAGCAAGTCGGTTACTCCATTTAACAGGCACTTCGAAGGCTGGTACGCGGATCCCCTTTACGGGATATATAACCTGGATACTTTTACAAATGTAACGAAAGTGGAGGCGTAAACCTTAGTCTCGGAAGAAGAAATCTTACACCAGAAGAAAGCAAAAAAATAAGAGCTATATCAAAGATAGCAAAAACAGGGTAAAAAGAGCGATATCAGAGACGGCAAGAACAGAGTAAAAGGAGCGATATCAAAGATAGCAAAAACAGAGTAAAAAGAACGATATCAGAGACGGCAAGAACAGAGTAAAAAGAGCGACGTCAGAAATAGAGCAATGTCAGAAATAGTAAGAAAAGTAACCAGGTATTTTTCCTCATTGATGCTGATAATCGTCATCAACTTTACCCTCCCAAGGATCATGCCTGGAGACCCGGTAAAAAACCTGATTGGTGAAGACGCTTATGTTTCAGAAGAAGTGATGGAAGAACTGCGAGCAGAACTGGGGCTTAATCTGCCCCTTTCTGAGCAGTTCACCTCCTATCTCTCCAACCTCCTGCACCTTGACCTGGGGTATTCCTATCACCTTCATGCCCCCGTAGCAGAAATTCTTCTGAATAAGATGAGCTGGACACTGATTTTCGTGGGAGTATCAGTGGTTATTGGGGCCTTGCTTGGATGTTTTCTCGGTGCCCTTGCAGGCTGGGAACCGGAAAGAAAAGCGAGTCATTTTACCGGTTTCATTTTTGTGGTGCTCTCCTGTGTCCCACCTTACTTTCTTGCCCTTCTGACTCTCTATATATTTTCATTTAAACTGGGGTTCTTTCCCTCCAAAGGCTTTTATGATACCCCTGAAATAGGAAGTGTACTGCATCACCTATTCCTACCTGTCTGTGTAATGTCTGTCTTTTCAGCATCCAGAAACTTTCTAGTCATGCGAGGAAGCGTAATTCAGGAAAAGGAGCAGCTTTATGCTCTGTATGCCAGAGCAAAAGGCCTGAACAATAACGATATACTTTTCAGACATATCATAAAAAACGCCTCTCTCCCGATAATTACCCTGCTTGCCCTGGATTTTGGGTTTCTCTTCAGCGGAGCATTGTTCATAGAAATCATCTTTTCCTTAAACGGGATGGGGGTCATGATATACAATGCGATAATGGGAAAAGACTATCCTCTGCTTCAAGGAGCATTTCTGATAATCGCTTTTACTACCCTGCTAGCAAATATTTTTGCTGACCTGCTCTATGCCTTAATTGACCCCAGAGTAAGAGGAGGCCTGGATGAATCAATCTGACGGTACTGATATTCCCTGCATGAAAGAAACGAGCATTGAGGGTTTTTCTGAAAAAAAATCCGAAGCTTCCAACTTTGAATTTCCAAAAAAAACTTCTTTCTGGATTTTTCAAAAACGTAGAGGTTTTCAGGGACTATTCAACTGGATAGGCATTTTCCTCTTTGTACTTTTCATTTTTATGGCTCTTTTTCCTTCAATTTTTGCTCCTTATGCCCCAGAAGAGCGTTTCATACCCTACGAAGCCCCTTCGGAAGAGCATCTGCTTGGGACAAATGACATAGGAAATGATATCCTTTCAGAACTGGTGTTTGGGGCAAGGATCTCAATGACAGTAGGTTTTATGGCAGCCTTGATCTCAACTCTCATCGGGACTGCGTTAGGTCTCTGTTCAGGCTATTTCAGAGGAATCATTGATGAGCTGTTAATGGGCTTTACTGATGTTGTCCTTGTCATCCCCAAGATCCCTCTTATTATAGTCCTGGGAGCATTTCTAAGGCCGAGCATCTGGATCCTGATAGCCATATTGGGGCTTCTTTCCTGGGAATCCACTGCCAGAGTCACACGCTCAAAGACTCTACAGCTAAGGGAAGCAGGTTACGTAAAAAGTGCCCAATGTATGGGTTTTTCCTCTTATCACATTATGAAATCAGATATATTCCCAAACATTATCCATATCCTGTTCCCCAAATTTATGCTGGCAACTGCTTCGGCAATGATTTCTGAGGCATCTCTTTCTTTCCTGGGACTTGGTGACGTAAGCATGAAAAGCTGGGGAATGATGCTTTCTTTTGCTTTTTCTCAAGGTGGTTTTATTCGGGATATGTGGTGGTGGTATATGCCTCCAGGAATCTGTATCACCCTCTGTGTACTCTCTATCGCGCTGATAGGTTTCGGGCTTGAAGCAAAGGAAACAGAACACTTCAGAGAAGGTGCAAACACATTATGAAAGCCCTTTCCAAGAATACATTGCTTGAAAGGAACACAGTACTTGAAAGGAACACAGTACTTGAAAGGAACTCAGTACTTGAAAGGAACTCAGTACTTGAAAGGAACTCAGTACTTGAAGTAAGGAACCTTGAGGTCTCATTTCAGGGAATAGAAACCGTAAACGTACTTTCGGGAATTTCTTTCTCGATTAAAGAAAATGAAACTCTAGCCCTTGTAGGAGAGACTGGATGCGGGAAATCTGTCGTCGCACATGCAGTTATGAATCTCCTGCCCTCTGAGTCAAGGGTAAAAGGGAATATAGAATTCAGGGGAAAAAACCTGCTAGGAATGGACGAAAAAGAAATGGCAAAGATAAGAGGAAAAGAAATTGCTATTATTTTTCAGAACCCTTCACTTGCCCTCAACCCTGTGTATTCCATAGGTCACCAGCTTGCAGAACCCCTATATGTGCACCAGAAAGAAAAGAAAAAGACGGCACTTTCCAGAGTCGCATTAGCCCTGAAACGTATGGGTTTTGCGAACTTCTCCGAGTGCATGAATTACTACCCCTCATGGTGTTCAGGCGGGATGAACCAGCGCTTTTTGATTGCTGCTTCAACCATACTTAACCCTGCACTGCTTATAGCAGACGAACCCAGTAAAGGACTTGACAAAAAATGCATCGTTGAACTGGAAGCTGAACTCAGGAATCAGAAAATTGAAAGGAAGAGTGCCATGCTTCTAATAAGCCATGACCTTGGATTTGTACAAAGGCTTGCAGACAGAATTGCTGTGATGTATGCAGGGGAGATTGTCGAACTCGCCGACCCATCAAGCCTTTTTGAGAACCCTTTACACCCTTACACCAGAGGCCTCCTGAACAGCCTGCCTGAGAAGGGCTTTATTCCCATACCTGGTTTTTCCCCGCCTCTTAATAGCCTTCCTTCGGGCTGCAGGTTCCACCCAAGATGCCCTTTAAGGGAAAAGCGCTGCACTCAAATCCATCCCGAAATTAAAGAAACTGGTCAAAGGGCTGTGAGGTGTTTTCTATATCCCTGAGAGCGAACGGCATATCAAAGACATACGGAAAAGGCCTGTTAAGCCAGGGAAAATGTATTTTCCGAGAGGTTTCGTTTGAGATCAGGCCAGGAGAGACCTTTGGATTGATGGGACCTTCCGGAGAAGGAAAAAGCACTCTGGGGAGAGTTATTGCTGGGCTTGAAAAGCCCACATACGGTACTGTGTACTATGAGAGTTCTCCGCTTTCCGAAATGAATAAAACCGAACATATGACTTTTCGCCGCAAGGTCCAGATAATGTTTCAAGACCCTACGGGCGCTTTTAACCCAAGGAAAAAAATAGGAAGCTCAGTTTTCGATGTTCTGAAGCTTCTCAAAATTCCTCATATAGAACATGCCTCAAAAACAAAAGAGATGCTTATGACCATAGGCCTTCCAGAAGAAGTGCTTTCTCGCTATCCTTCGCAGCTCTCAGGAGGCCAGCTACAGCGCCTTGCACTTGGCCGAATTCTCCTGCTCGAACCCGAATATATCGTACTTGACGAACCAACTTCAGCCCTGGATGTCTCGGTTCAAGCCCAGGTCCTGCACATGCTTAAAAAGGTTCAGGCTGAGAAGAGTATAGGTTATTTCCTGATCTCTCATGATGAAGCTGTTATCCGTTTTATGTCAGACAGCTGCGGATTGCTTGAGAACAAGCAGTTGAGAATAATTGATTGAAGCTTCTTAAAGCCCGAATTTTTCATAACTATCAATAAAAACTTCCTTACAAACCCCCCTTTCCCTTACAAGCTCCTTTCCTTACAAGCTCCTTTCCTTACAAGCCTCTACAAAAGTACTGAAAACTAAAGATTCAAAACTAAAGATTCAAAACTAAAGATTCAAAACTAAAGATTCAAAACTAAAGATTCAAAAGAAATCCAGAATCTTTTCAGGGCTTTCAAGCACGGTAATTCCCTGTAAGCCTTTAACAATCTCAACGTTGCGTATATCCACATCCCGGACAAGGACTTCCACAGGTCCGCCTTTAATAGCTTTATAAGGGCAGAGTTCCTTGCAGATCCCGCAGCCTTTGCACTTAAGAAGGTCGATCTGGTCTGTGAAACCGTTTTTCTCAGTTATTGCTCCATGAGGGCAGTTTTCTCTTGGAGGACAGTCTTCGCAATGTCTACACTGTTTTCGGTCGATATTATAGGGCATTTCGGATATGATTGAGCCTTCAATATCTACGGGTACGATATAAACAGGCACTCTTCCTTTTACAGCCTGGGCAACGGCATTGGTAACAAGGGAATCCGCAATTCCATAAGCGATTTTCGAAACCGTGTTTGAGGTTGCAGGCGTGACGAACAGGGCGTCATATCGGTCAAGACCGAAGCGCCCGACCTTAGGAGAACTCGAACCCTGCTCGCTTTCCCAGAAGATTTCTTCGAGGTAGTCCCCGCCGGAGATTTTAACAAGCTTTTGCTCAAGCCCGTACATGCGCAGTACCTCCTCTCCAGCCCTAGAAACAAATGTGTTTACGGAAACTTCAGGGTTTCTGAGCTTGATTTCCTTAAAGACCTGATAACTGCGGTCCAGGAAATGCCCGGCACCTGTAATGCCCCACGCGATTCTCTGAAAACTCATGAAAACAAGTCATGCCAGAGGGGGATAATATAATTTTCTAAAAATGGAGGTTAATCCACTTTTGAACAGTTAATATCTCTGCTGTAATATCTTTAAGGCTACTGTGAAAAACAGAAACTTGCCAGTGTCAGTAGTTCGCTAAAATCTTTTTTCTCTATTTATTTTTCCCTTTAGCGCAGACACTTCACTGCGTTCCTAATCCTCAACTTTCATTTAAGCTATTCCACAACAAGAAGCACAAACATATCAAGTATGAATTTATCCTCATCTACAACTATTGGTCCTCTTTTTATAATCGTAAAATGCTTTCTCTGAATGTATATTATATGTTTTTTTAGGAGGAACGATATCAGCGTATAAAATATTTGATATTAGCGTTTTTAGTTGAAGTTCTTGTCTTAATCACATTCCTCATCCTGTATGACGATTCAATAGTAAACCTTTTTCTGTATTAGGACCATATCCAAGCTTAGACAGGAAAAATGCGTATGACGGCGTTTTCATTATATATAGAGTTATCAGAAGACATCATTTAAAAGAAAGCAAAAATTAGTGAAATGCTGAACATAATTGTAACTTTTCATTATCATGTTTTGCAGATTTTTAGTATTCTGCCACTTCGTATGAAGTGATAAGGTTTTCAGAGGACTACATTTATAATTCCTTCAAAACTTATTCAGATCGGTGTAAAGAAAAATGAAAAAATTCCTAAAAATCACAATCTGCACATTTTTGACACTTTCCTTACTTGTTTTTGTGACAGGTTTTTTAGTTTTTTCATATCCATTTTTCTTAAACACCTATGCTAATTTACTGGTGAAGTGTAGTGCAACCGAACCAAATAGTTTTGACTATCAAACATATTCAAAGGAAGAATTTGCATCAAAGTACCTAAATACCTCGTTAACTCCCCAGGACGATTTTATCTCTCTCTTTAAAAACCACTATGGGGTTAATAACTCTAACACCTGTGTCATTGTCTGTAGTAAACTTAAAGATCCTAAGAATAGTTCAGTTCATACGCTTTATGGAATTATTTGCCTAAATAACTCTTGCCTAAATAACTCGTCTAGTTTAGTGTTTAAGGGTGACGTAAACGATCCGGAGATTTTTAATTTTCAAATTTATTCTAAGGAAGAATTTGCATCAAAGTGCCTAAATACAACATTAACTCCCCGGGACGATTTCATTTCGCTCTTTGAGAATTACTATGGAATTGAGAATACCGATATCATGTTTATTGCTTATTATATTCAGGATCCTGAAGACAGATCAATCCATAGACTTTATGGGATCAATCAGTGTGAAAGACATGTCTTCATAGCTACCTGGAAAGAAGATCAGACCAATGGGAACAATAGTGAACTTCTCGAGGAAAACGGAACTGAAAATAGTAGTGGTCAGAGAAATGTTAAGTAGGGAGTGTGAAAAATGGAAAAGGAATTTAGTAACTCTAGTGTGAGACAAAAGAAGTTCCTTTTTCTCATCTGGTTGCTTGTGATTATAGGAGGAATGACATTATATCTCATTTTTCCGGATGAAATTAACCTTCTCTTCCTTAAAGAACTTGCAAAAGAACATCATATTGTTGTTCTTGGAATCTATTTTCTTTTATTATCTTTTAGAGGGCTGACAATGATTCCTTCAACTGCTCTTCTGTTTTCAGGAATTATCATCTTTAATCCAGTAGAGCTTTTTATAGTAAACATGTTAGGAATACTTGCCTCGTCCACAATCGTGTACTATTTTTCAAAGTATATGGGCTTCGCTACATATTTTGAAACAAAGTACGGAAAATATATTCAAAAAATAAGACATGGCCTTGGAGACAATGAACTTCCAATTATAGTGGGCTGGAGCTTTTTTCCTTTTGTCCCAACAGACTTAATAGTTTATGTTGGCTCTACCTTGGGAGTACACATATTTAAGTGCCTGATGGGAGTTTTCATAGGAGAAGCAACACTAAATGTATTGTACATCCTCTCGGCATATATGATTTTACGCCTTTAGAGTTATATGAGGGACTTACTTTACTGATTTTTCGCTTCTCAACCTATATAATTTTATAGAAACCTAATTACAGTCAAAAACTCACAGCCCCAAGACCTCATAAAGCAATTTCATAGCTTTTTTCTCGTTTTCTCCCCCGCACTTGGAAGCCAGTGATTCATAATGGCGGATCAGTTTGAGATATTTTTCGTCTCCTGTAAGCTGATAGCGGGTTGCATGGACAGTCGCCTCAAGCACTGCATTGAATCCCCTGTTGGGTAAAGGCAGACTTTTCCAGTTAGCTTCATTGAAACCTGCTTTTACAGGAATAAGGTCGGCCACAAGAGCATGATCCGTATTCTTAAGATCGGTACACTCGAAAACGATCCAGGCCAATGCTGTTTTCAGGATAGGGAAACTGAATCCGTGGACAGGCACATAGTCAAATTCGGAGGGCTCAAGATCGAAAAAAGTCGAACGCACAAGGAGCAGAGGATCATACACTACGTTTGCGGCAAGATATTTTTCTTTTGAGACGTTTTCCCAGGTGTGGGTGCCTTTGAAAAGCCGGACAAAAGTCCTTCCACCTTTTACGATTATTCCGATAGGAGCAGCATTTGGACATTCCAGGCCTGTGCTGATAATTGTTTCGGAAATGCCTTCTCTGATCCCAAAAGAATATAAATCGATAGAATCAGCAGCAGAAGAGTCACTTCCGTTTTTTCTGCGTTCAGGAGAAAGTCCAATCAAAAGCGCAGACCTCCCAGAAGGGCAATGAAAAGCCCGGCTATGATGATATCGGCTGTTGAGCCCGGATTAATTCTCTTTTTGAGAAGCTCGGAGTCAAACTCCTGTACAGCAGGAAGCAGATCTTCAAAGTCTCTAGTGGTATTACCTGAAGATTCATTATCTGAAGCCTCCTCCCAGGTAGAGAGAATCTCGCCTGCCCTTGATGAAACGTAATCTGCAGTATCTGTATCGAATTTGGTCTCGATGAAAGTATCCCTGTACCGGGACAACAATTTCAGGAAGGTATACACAACGGCTTCGTTAATACCTGTGCCTGAACAATTCGAAACTGAATTCTCAGCTCCCGGATTTTGAGCCTGCATGAACTCAGTTATGCTTTTTGCTCCCTCAAGACAGCGTCCGAAGCCCGTAACCCATTCATTTGCAATCAGGTCATACCCTCTGGCAATATCCATAAGCTCATAAAGGGTGACTCCTTTGGCCCTTAACTCAGATGTTGACTCAGGGTCTCCGAGGTTGAATTCATCCACATTGTTAACCCTCACCCCTGCCACTTCAAAAGCCCTGTAGAACTCGACAGCATCCTCACAGTCAGTTGCCTGAACAAAAGCATGTGCATGCACAGCAAGGGCTTCTAATTCGTCCGGTAAGAGTTTATATGGGATTTTTCTGCATGAATTAAAGAGTTCGCCTGCAGCCATTGAAAGAGGGATAAGTAGCAGAAAGGCGCCGAAATGGGTATTTCCTCCTTTCTGCCAGGCAGAACTCTCACAAACCGCACTTCTGATAAGTGCACCTATCCCGTTCCTGCTTCTTGCAGCCAGCTCGAGGACAGGGTAAACGCCTACAGAAGACGCTATAAAATGTTCAAAGTAGGTATCAGGATAGTTATGCTCCCTATCGACGTTTCCTGGTTTTGGAGAAGCCGAGACCTCAAGTAGCATAGCAAGCTGGGCACAACGGGCAATAAGACTTGAAATCTGTGGGTTTTCTGCCAGTTCAGGTATCTGGCAGATAAAATCAGTATTATTGGGATTCATTTACCGGAATTCTGGCATGATCCAGTACGTATTCTGCCAGTTGCTTTTTAAGCTTCATGTATTCTGTGTCAGAGAGCCCAATTGTGTTTAATACTCCGTCTCTGATCCAGCAGGGCTTGGTGATTTTACAACACCAGACAAGGCTTCCGAAGCACGTATCTTCTCCGTATTCCAGCATTGTGCCTTTCGCAAAGTCAAGCTTTGTCCTGGCAAACTCCTCTGCCGTATATCCCAGTTTTTGGAACTTTTCATGTACAGGACAGGGTTTTACAGGCAGACAGCAGAAAGCCAGCCCCCTGAAGTCCCCTTCGCTGCAAACGTGCTTTGGAGCATTATACCAGCCTATTGACTGCTGGTAAGAGGTAACGTTTTCTACCAGTTCCTGTATAAGTCCAGAATTTTCAAGGACTCCCCTGGCAGCGGAAACCATATCAGCCCCTCGGGTAAACATCTCCTTTGCTGCCTCAAAGTCCTTGACCGAATTGTTTCCTATCAGGAAAAGCCTTGTAGCGTCCCTGTAGTTAAGGATTGCATCAAGATCGGCACCAAAGCCCTCCATTTCGGCATCAACGTGTATAATATCCGCACCCGCTTTATCGATAAGCCTTGCAAGTTCGATATCATTGACCACGTTTGCCCTTACTTTTACTGAAAGCACAACTCCTGTTTCCTTTATGGCCCGAATCCAGGCCGAAAGCTTTGGAAGGTCATGGAGAAGAGCTTCTCCCAGTCCGGCTTCGAGCATCTCAGGCTGCCTGCAGTGAGCGTTCAACTCAAGGATTGCTCCTTCTTCTTTGACAATTTTTGCAGCTTCAATGAGGGGTTCAAGTGTAGTACTCCTGACATTTACAGCTACGGCACTTCCGGAAGTTACTGCCCGGATTTCCTTTTTCATAAACTCCATAGGTTCATCGGAAATGAACTCTTTTCTACCCCGGGCTACAAGGGCTGAAGCAACAGCTATTGAAGCCTTATCCAGGTTAAAGGCTCCAAGAATTACCAGCCCGGCATTGCTTGCATACTGGTTGGCAAAAGCACTATCGACAATTCCTGCCATAGGCGCCAGTGCAATCGGGTTTTTAAAACGAACATATCCAATATGCAAATCGAACAGACAATCACTCATGTTTTACCTCTTGAAAATAAGCCTGCAAACTGATATGAATTATAGCCATTGCCCGAGATTAAAGTATCTATAAGATTTTTCGGACAAGCCTTGAAGATGGAAAAAGTCCACCCATAACTTACGAATAATAATGCACATATATTAATATTTGGACGTACCCTAAACACACAAAATTTATATAAACTATGAGGAAAGGGCATGTCTATAATCGCTCAGAGAACGAAATAAAATGGGGCAATATTAAATAAAAGTATTACCCTATTCCTGTAGAAAAACATTTCCCAGTCGTACGTTTCCCAGTCGTAAAATACATTTAAATCTTAAAATTTTTTTCAATATAAAAACTCTATTCAACCTTTTGTAGATTGGGCATTCCAAAAATATATATAATTAGAAAAATATAAGGAGATCACCAAAAGGTAATATGCGAGAGAGGCTGGACGGCTGACGGGCCTTTGGGTCTGAGGAAAGTCTCCCCACCGCTCCGGATACACGAACATCTGTAAAGGATGTCGGGCGAGAGCCCGGGCCCTGGCACAGAAACGAGAACCATCCCCTGAAAATGCGATGATGCGGAAGCTGAGGTCTCAGGGAAAATGGATGAAACGGCGAATCCTCGTGGGTGCAAGTTGGAAATCGGGAAGAAGAGAATTCCGGACTCTCCCGGTTGTCTTTGAAAACGCATAGCCGAATGCCGTCACTGCAAGAGTCATCATGACCATTTTCTCCACTGATGGGTGGCAGGAAATCTTTGCAGGAACAGAAGGGAGCTTACTTGCCTCACTCGCATAAACTTACTTTCCTTTACCTTTTTCCACTCGTTTTTCCTTTACTCCAGTTTCGTTATCCCTCTATTTTTATAAATCAGTCCTTATCGATTCCTTCCAGGGTAAGAGATTTTATTCTGGAGACAGGTTCAACCAGGCAGAAATTCAACAGTAACCAGCGGACATATTCTTTATAATTCCTGTTAGTTACCACCTCATCCAGGTACTTATCCAGGATCTCCCTGTTGCTAACAGCCAGTTTGAAAGATGCCTCAGGAAAACGATGCATTATTTTATCCAGTTTAAGAGAACTGGAAAGATAATTTCCGAATTCCTGCCTGCAACTGAACTCATAGGCTTTAAGGCTATTTAACTTCAGACTGTACATGACAAGGTCGGCAACGGTCTCCGCAGCAAGCTGTCCTGACCGGATTGCATATGAAAGACCTTCTCCTGTGAAAGCATCTACAAATCCGGCAGCATCCCCACTCAGAAGCAGCCTTGAATTGAGGATTTTTCTTTTTATCCCTCCTTTGGGGATAACATGGGACCGAACCGGAAAGTCCCCTGATAAGCCGTTTTCCTCCAGAAAATCTAGCAGTGTTTTTTTCGGATGCTCAAGATATTGAGCTGCCCCTACAATTCCTGCAGAATAATATCCGGCATGAGGAAAGATCCAACCATAACCTCCCTTCGCAACCCCGAAATGAATATTTATAGTGCCTGGAAACCGATTCCTTATTACTTCATCGTCATCAGGAATTTCCGACACCAGGCCCAGTCCATATTCTGTTATTTTATCTCTCGGCCTTACTTTGTATTTAAGGGTTCCACCCGACCCTTCTGAAATAAGAACGAAACTCCCCAGATAAGTATTATCTGTGGTTCTGACTTCAACGAAATCCTCTTTTTCAACCAGGTCAAGAACCTCTTCCCCGGTATGGACCTCAATTCCGGCCCCTCTGGCTTTTTCAAGCAAAAAGTTATCAAAGACTTTTCTGGAAACCAGCAGAGCCAGGTTATTTTCTTTCATTCCTTCTACAAACCGGTCCCTGAAATAAACCCCCACCTTTGGGATATTTCTCTCAATTATGGACTCAGGGAGCTTGAAATCCAGGCAAGATAAACCATAAGAAGAAAGAGCCCCTCCACAGGGTTTATACCTTGGAAAATTTTCTTTCTCGATTAAGAGGGTTAAAAGTCCCCTTTCCCCGGCTGTCTTTCCTGCCGATGCTCCTGAAGGCCCTCCTCCTACTATGATCAAATCATACATACGAAGACACCCGTTTATGGAATAAGTGCAGCTATAAAGATAGGAATAATCTGCCCTTAAAATATATTAAGGCTGGAACAATAAAAAGACCGAAGACATAAAAAAATATGAAAAAGTTCATTAAGTTCTTTTATTCTATTTACCTGAGTTTGAAATTCAAAAGGGCCCAGCGCAGGTAATCCTTATAATCAATCGTAAAATCCATAACCTCAAGATATTTATCAAGCATTTTATCACTTGATGTGAAGATCTTAAATGTCCGTTCAGGGAAATGATGCATTATCCTGGAAAACAGAAGGGAGTACTTGAGGTGAGTACCAAACTCAGCACGGCAGAGAGACTCATATTTGCTTAGATCTTTCAGATTTTTTCCTTGCAGACAAACCCTTGCAATTGCCTCAGCTGCAAACTGCCCTGAACAAATCGCATAGGCAAGTCCCTCACCTGAAAAAGCATCTACATATCCGGCAGCATCTCCGCTTAGAAGGACCCTTGAACCCACCACTTTTCTTTTAATTCCTCCCCAGGGGATTTTGTGCCCGTGAAGTTTATATTCTCCGGAAAAGCCATTTTCCTTGAGGAAGTTAAGCATGGCTTCTTTAGGATGCGGGAAGTCCTTAACAACTCCGCCGATTCCAACGGAATAATAGGTTTTATGAGGGAATATCCAGCCATATCCGCCTCCAGCAACCCCAAAATGCAGTTCCACGGCGTCTCCCAGGCGTTTTTCCATTTCTCTTTCGTCAGCAGGAACTTCAGTAACAAGGCAGATTCCATATTCTTCTTTATTATCTGCGGGCCGCACACAGGTTTTGACAAGTCCATGGGCACCTTCTGCGATTATCGCAAATTTTGCCTGGTATGTCCCCTGCCTGGTATCAACTTCAACACAATAAGGCATTTCCCTGCAGCACAGAGCTTTTTCTCCGGTATGGACTTCAATGTTTGTTTCTTTTGCTTTTTCAAGAAGGAAATTATCAAATTTGTTCCTGGATACAAGCGCAGATACCCGATGATCCTTGTGTACCTCAATCAACTGGTCTCTGAAAATGATCCTTGCCCCTGTAACATCCCATTCAATAATATCTTGAGGGAGTTCAAAATCGAGATAAGACATCGCATGTTCTGAGAGTCCACCCCCGCAGGGCTTGTATCTGGGAAATTCTTCTTTGTCAAGCAGCAGTGTTTTCATGCCAAGTTTTCCTGCCCTTCTTCCGGCCGAAGCTCCGGAAGGACCACCGCCAATAATGATTACATCATACATGAAACGCACCAGAAGACTAATTACTCTGTCACACAAATAATTCTATCACGTAACAGGTTAATTATTTAATACTGTTTGTTATTATACGATATTCAATATTAATTATTCAATAAAAATTGATTTTATTATTTGCATTTACCTATATAAAGTTAATATAATAGAAAATTCGCCAATGATTGTTTTTTGTTACTTGCTATTGCTCAAAGCAAATAGGTGTAAAAAAATTAAAAAGTATTAATAATTAATACAAGGAAAGTAAATTAAATACGGGAACTTCTCAAATAATAAGTTATGCAACTTACATCTGGGAATAACTCTGTGCTTATTTCCCTTAGGAGAAATCAGTAAAAATCATTAGTATTATTTAATGAGCTCATCCCAAAACCAGCTTTATAATCAAAACTGATAAGAATTTCAGAACTATTTTTCTATGACCAGAGACTCATTGATTATTCTTAATTTCATATTTTAGAATTAGTTTTTAGTTATGGGATAAGCTCAATGTGAAAGTTTTATTGTTTTAAATTTATCTGTGATACTTGTTATTAGAAATGTGGGATTTATTCAGTATTAAGCTTGATAATGCAACATGGATTTTCGAAAAAGATTGATCAAACGTAAGCCCTCTGGAAGCAGATTCGTACATAATACCTACAGGTAAATAAGACATTACAAGATTAAATGAGAGAGGTAGATTACCATAAAAAAATTTCCCTATGTAATATGCTAACTTCAAGCCTCGAATAATTTCTCTTTGGTATCTTCTTTGTAGTGCTTGGCGATCAAAAATCCCTGATTTTATACTTGAAGAAATCACCTCAGCAGCAATTGTACCACTTTTTACCGCATAATAAATGCCTTCCCCAGTCCAGTATTCTCCAAAACCGGCAGCATCTCCTACCAGGACACACGGAAAATCGGGTTGCTTATAGTTAATTCCATAATAAGGAATAATATGTCCTTTAAGTTTTTCAGATTCAGGAACAAGCCCAAGCTTTTCAATATAATCAAGAAGATATTTTTGAATATTTTTCATTTTTCTATTTGTTGTATAGGCTCCAACACAAACGTATTCATCCTTAGGAAAAATCCACAGATAACCATTTGGAACTGTCCCAAAATCAAAAGTCATATTAAATTTTCCAATATTATCCCTGCTTACGGGACAGTTAATTTCCACCGCAAAACCATAAAGGTCTCTCTCAACAATGTTAAATGTTCTATTAACAATACCGTTAGTACCGTCAGCCCCAATCAAATAATTACATCGGAAAAACTCCGAATCTGTTTTGATACTAAACTCTGCATTCTCCCAGGTAATTTCAGTCACTTTCATACCATCAAGAAACGTTGCTCCCGAATCAACGGCCTTTTTAATAAGAAAGTCATCGAATTCTTTTCTTTCAATCATTTTAACAAGTGTTTTATTACCTGAAATATTGTGAAAGATCTGGTTTTTGTATGAGGTTACAATAGAATTTGTACTGTATTTTACCTCTTTGGAAATCGGAAAATCAAAGGAATTAAACGCTTTTGCAGTTAAACCTCCTGCACAGGGTTTGTAACGTGGAAAGGAGTATTTATCAATAACAAGCACGTTGATCTTAGACTTAGCTAACATATATGCCGCGTAAGATCCTGCAGGACCTGCTCCAATAATAACAACATCATATTTTTTCATAGAAATCATTATAAAAATAGAATTTTGGCTATAATTGTTATTAATCTTACAAAAATATTACTAAAAATAGTAAAGAACTCAGCCATATAAAATTAAGTGCTGATAAAATCTGCAATACCTTATTTGAGGCTGACCTTTAAAAGCTGGTTATGTTTGTTAAAAGCTGGTTATGTTTGTTAAAAGCTAGTTATGTTTGTTAAAAGCTGGCTATGTTTGGGAACATAATCAGGACAAAATAAGAATTAAGCTGGTTCTCTCAATTGAAAACAATAAGCTCGCTCGTACTCTTACTCTGATCCCGTTAACCGTATACTAATTTCACAAGAGAAAAAAACCTTAAGAAAAAAGCCTTATTATTGCCTCAATTATTGCTTAATTCTTAAAGATTTCAAAAACATCCAGAACGTTCTGATAATTTACTTCTGTCCCGAAGCAGCCGTCTCTTTCCATAGGAATACCGTAGCTTACGACTCCCTTACCTTTAAGCGCACGCATGACTTTATTGATTTCGTAATCACAGGCAATCATAAGGACACCATCAGCATCTTCCATTTTAAGGATGTTTTTTACGTAGGAAGAACCTGTAACAATGAATAATTTATACCCATATTTCTCAGCATCTTTTTTCAACTGAGTAAAGACGCATTTCCCGCAGGATTTACACTGTATTCCGGTTTGAGTAGAATAAGCCGGGCAGTCAAGACTCCGCATGCAATGCGGCGCCAGGAGAATCCTCTTTTTTGTTTTTGCAAAATCAGACTTATAGGCTCGGTTTTTCAGAGATGCCATCCACTTATCCAGAACTCGCGTATCGGAAAATTTAAGGAAAAGGTGTCTCAGAGGCAAATAAAAAAAATCAAGTATATTTGCGAAAAAACCTGCAAGGTAGACATTTCCTGTGAGACTACGTTTACTGACAACTAGAGCTATGCCAGAAAGAATAAGGGATAAAATAACAAAAATGAAAAGAGCTTCCCCAATAATATTATACATTGCACATCTCCATTTTTTGAATTATTTCCTCAACATTCGCTTCAGTATTGAAACATCCGTCCCTTAAAAGAAGAACACCCTGTACGGGGACAAACGATACCGCCTGCATATTCTCGGAAAGCTCGTTATAGCAGGCCACGCCAAGGCAGGCTTCAGGCTTATATTCTTTAAAAATCTTTTTGACAAAACTTCCTCCTGGTATTACAAAAACCTGGAAATTGCACCTATCAGCAGCCTCGGAGATTTTTGAAATATCACATAGCCCGCAACGCTTGCACTCATAACCATGTACCGGGTCGCATCTGGCCTTACAGTTCGGGTGGCGCAAGCACTGAGGAAGAAGCAGGATTTTCTTGTCTTTAACACGCCTGAAATCGTTATACGTCACAGCATTTCGGACATCAATAAGAATATCGTCAACAAGGGTGTCCCTTATCCTGAAAGCTTTGCAGATCCATTTTGCAGGAGAATAGAAAAGATAAAGTGTAAACAACACGAACTCCGGAAAAATTATCCTGCGTTTTTTAACGGAATATGCCCCTATTAGCAGGGCAATCCCTGTTCCTGCGAGAGCAAAAAGAACCAGATATATAAATATTTTTCCAAGAAATTCGTAAGGAATATGCATGTTCAAGGGGAGGGAAGTATCGGTATTTAAGTTTTGCTATAAACAATAAAAGAGAGAAAGAAAAAAGAATAAAGAAAGCTGGAAATCCAGCCTTCATTTTCACGCTTATGAGGTACTAAGGCCAAGAGCCTCTGCAACTAGCTCGATGATGTCTTCTACAACAATATCAGATTTGAGAGCATCACGGCCATCCGAGAGGTTCCTCTTACAGAAGGGGCACGCACTCGAGAGGATATCTGCATTGGTTTCAAGAGCGTCCTTAACTCTGGACTCTCCCATTGCCACAGCAAGGTCAGGCATTCCTGCTTTTACACCACCGCCAGCTCCACAACAACGCTGGAATTCCTTTGACCTGTCCATTTCAACGAACTTAACGCCCGGAATATGGGAAAGCACATACCTGGGAGCATTAAAGACGCCAACGTGGCGGCCAAGGTGGCAGGGGTCGTGATAGGTAATTGTCTTGTTGATTGGCTTTTCCCATTTAATCTTGTCCGCTTGTATCAGGTCTGCAAGGAACTGTGTAATGTGAATAACCTCAAAAGGCAGTTCTTTGCCAAGAAGCCTGGGCCAGTCGATCTTTGCAGCACGGAAACAGCCTGCACATGCAAACAAAACCTTTTTAGCACCTTTTTTCTGGAGTGCCTCTACATTGTGTCTTGCAAGTTCACGGGCCACATCATCAACATGCACCTGGCCTGTCCTGATAAGGGCTGAGCCACAACACCATTCCTCTTCGCCAAGCATGGCAAATTTAATTCCCAGCTTGTTGAGCACACGTGATGTTGCAAAGGCCAAAGCGAGTTGATTGTACCCTGCAGTACAGCCAGTGAAATAGACAATGTCTGCTTTGTCTTCTATTTTCACGTCTGGAGGAACCCAGGCAAGTCTGTCTTTCTGGTCCTTCATGTAAGGGTTATGGTACTGCCCAACAAGTTTTGGAAACGCGCTCTGTTTCCCATAAGGACCTATGCCCTTCTTTACAAGGTTTGTCCTTATAGCTTCCCAGATTTCCACAGTGTTAATACCTGCTTCACAAACTGTTGCACAGACACCGCATGTAGTACAGCCGTGGACATCATCTTTAAATTCTTCAAGCTCTGAAGGAGAAACTTCCTGTGGGCCAAAGAGTTTTGCTTTAAGTCCATAGGACTTGTTCATGTACTGCCTCCAGCGCAGGATCTTGTCTCTTGGAGCCAATCCTGGTTTCCCGCCGGAAGCGGCATAAGTCGGACACCATTTTACACACTCACCGCAGCGAACACAGGCATCAAGCTCCATGAGCTGGACTGCAGTAAGATTCTTCGTATCGATTGAAGGGGTACGTTTTGCCATCTTTTTATTCGCCTCCTTTATTTGCAAGAAGTGCAAGCGGTATGGCGATTATATGAATATATTTACTGTACGGTATAAATGCAATACAGAAGAGCAGGGAAAATATGGAATGGAAGAGAGCGGCAGGTGGTGCTACTGAGGGATCAAGCCCAAAGCTCCAGATAAAGCCTGTTCGAATTCCATCGGCGATGAAACCGGAAATAGTAACTAAGAAAACTATTCCGATCAAAACCCAATCATACATAATGGAAGCTTCCCTGACTTCAGAGACAAACAGTCTTCTTACTAATGCTACAAGAACTCCGATAAGCAGGATATACCCGAAGATGTAGTTCGGAATTGAGAGAAAATCTCTAAATTCTGCGGGGGTGAACGGAAGTGCGATTCCGATCTTTTCGGTCATTTCAACTGCAAACATCATTCCTGACAGGGCAAATAGGGTCATCCAGCCCCCAAAAATAAATAGGTGCATGACCCAGCGGAAAGGACTTCTCTTGAGAATTCTTCTCTGGAAGAGAATATCAAGAATTAGAATTTCCAGAATAGATTCCCCACGATGATGAGATTCTGCGGTTACCTGACTCCACCAGGTTTTTAAGAATGTAATTGCACTTCCTTTTTTTCCTTCCTGAGGCTCAAGAGCATAACCTGTGACTCCTGTCCCCCATTTTTGAAAGTTGCTTATCAGACCATATAAGAAAATCACAATAGCTATTGTGCTAAATATCATAATCTGGACAAACGTCATCCTTAGTACATCCGAAAGCCCAGAAAAATAAAGCATTTCCTCACTGATAATTTATTCCTCCTATGTATGGATCAAAAACTGGGAATTAATACTGCTTTTACAATTGTCATGTTACAGAACATCAATGATAGTAAAGACAGAATGATAGCCGTAGCGACTGTCTACATAAGGTTTGTATAGTCTGTTAGTCTTTGTATCTATTATATTTAAACATTATCTTTATTAATCAACAGATTAAAAAGCCCACTGAATCGCAAAAATGAGTTGAGTGAAAGTAATCAAACGAGAAAGAAAAAAGTGAAAGTATAATAAATAATATTTAAATTATAAAATGGAAAGCATATAAAAAGAATATAGAATTCTTTTGGACGGTAAAGTAAGAAATTAAGCGATAAAAAAAGTAAAAAGTAAAAGTTCAGGAAAAGAAGAAGTCAATCACAAGCCTTTTCAAACAATCCTTTTAAAAAAACTGCTTGACTGCAACCCTTTTAAAAAAACTGCTTGACCGCAACCCTTTTAAAAAAAGGCTTGACTGAAAACTCCAGTAACGACATAGTCGGCGTGATTAAACGGTACAACGGTTGTGGCACAACCCTTTTCAAAAAAGGCTTGACCGAAAACCCGAGAAATGTTTGAGTTTGAAAATCTTGTTCCTAAACCCTGTCAAGCGTGATCACAAGCCTTTTCAAAAAAAGGTTTATTAAGAAATATTGGTTTAGGTAAAAAGCACCTTTGAAAATTAAGAGAGCTTTTTACAACCCCACTTCTTCTTTGAATTTCTCAAGTCCTATCTCGTCGATAACTTCTCCTAGTCTTCGTGGCTTTGGGTACTTTTTGTAAAAGTCGATTATCCTTTCGACAAGATCCAGAGCCTGTTCTTCGGTAAGGTCTTTTGCCACTACACTACCAAGTCTCGGACGGGGTCCTGCACTGCCTCCGACAGATAAAGTAAAGCCTTTTGCAGTGCCCATTAGCCCTATATCTTTTATCATAGGTTCAGAGCACGAATTCTGGCAGCCGGAAACTCCCATTTTAAACTTGGAAGGAAGCTGCATCCCGTGGTACTTTTCATCAAGTTTTAATCCAAGCCCGACTGAATCCTGTTTGCCTCTCTTGCAAAATGTAGTGCCTGGGCAAATTTTAACGCTACGGACACAGAGCCCTATAGCAGCTCCGGGTTTTAGATTTAGCTCGCCCCATGCTGCATCCAGATCTTCTTCTTTTAACCCTACAATTGCAATCCTCTGGGCCGAAGTGATCTTAAGGGCAGCAGCCCCATACTTTTCTGCAATATCAGCTATTTTTCGAAGAGTTTCCGGGTATACGATTCCTCCAGGAATATGGGGAGCAATTGCATACGTTTCGCCATCTCTTTGCAGAATTGCAGCTTTTTCGGGAAGATCCCCTTTCACATACTCACGACTTACCATATTATACACTCCTCCAACTTAGTCGATTCATGTTTACTTCAGGATTGTTTAGTTTAATTTTTACTCTGAACTTGTTCAATTTAATATTTACTTTCAAAATTTGTTCGATTTGATGTTTGTTTCACAATTTTATTGCTACTCGCTTTAGATTTTGATAGCATTATTTCACTAAGACCGGCGTCGAAAATCGGAAGCAAAAGCTAAATTCATAGATAAGAGCCAATCAATTACTGAATCAATTAGCAGACACAGCAAGTCCTGATTCAGCTCCCCTGAAATTAGACCCCCATAAAGAAGGAAAAGAATCCGATATTCTGCCACTTTCCTGGATTAAATATACCTAGAATCCAGGAAAAGATTTCAAACCCAAATTATATTGCTCGAGATAATATAAAACTGCATGTATAATATATAGAAATATAATACTGTATGCCTGACGTAATTCAGTTTTTCATAGCTCTACAGAACTTATCATAACATTACAATCTGGAGATAAAATTTTAAAATCTAAAAATAGAATTATAAAATCCTGAAATGAAATCTTAAAATCCTGAAATGAAATCTAAAATCCTGAGTAAATTAACCAGCCTAATTACAACAAGTAAAGTAATTTAGCGATAAAAATAGCGATAAAAAATAGTTAGAAATTAAAACTGCCGAGATAATAACTTAAAATAGGGAAAAAGGATCGAAAGATCCTTTTTTCTTATTGCTGTTTTCTCATCCTTTCCAGGAATCCGTTAAGACCTGCTTTATGCCTGGCTTCATCCAGAGATGCTTTCTCAAAGAAAAGAGCAGCTTTTGTATTGCCTTCCTTCCTGGCTAATTCTGCAGCTTCAGCTTTCTCAATTTCGGCTTTACCCTCTCCCTCAAACATCATTTCCAGATTTTCAAGAGTTGTTTCTTTCACAAGTCCCAGGATTTCAGCTACCTCGGTAGCGTGCCAGGCTTCGTCCATGGCGACCTGGCGTAGGTAAACCGCAACATCCGGAAATCCTTCCCGCTCAGCAATCTTTGACATTGCGAGATACCAGCCAACTTCAGTAGTCTCTCCTTTAAATGTGTTTTTTAAAATTTCTTCGAGAGTCATTGAATCACCATTTTTTTTTAAATAACTACTTTTATAGTTTAACCATAGGGCAGTCTTTGAATTTAAGTTTTAGCCACATTTGAGATCAATGTCAAAACTGGATCTTGTAGTTTGATCTTTCGATCTCATCTTTCGATTTCATTTTTATCTCGTTAGCGAACTTAAGGCTAGTCGAACTTAAAGCTAATCGAACTTAAGGCTAATTGAACTTGAGACTAATTGAACTTGAGACTAATATATTTAGGAGTAACGCGAGGAGAAATAATATTAATTTAAACAGTGAAAAAAACTACAAAGTAGGAAGAACCAAAAAGCAAAAGCTAAAACAGGAAAGGAATGAAATAGGAAAAAGAAATGACAATAAAACCAAAATAAACCACAATAAGACAGGAGCATAATAAAACCAAAATAAACCACAATAAGACAGAAGCACAATAAGACCAAAAAATAATAAGACCAACGCATACCACAATGAAATCAGAACACACAGAAAATAATCTGCATGAAAATATATATTGATGAAAAGAATGTACAGACTGTGGAAAATGCAAGGCTGCCTACCCTAAAGGCCCAATAGTTTATTCAATAGAAAAAAACGGAGATCTGCGTTTTAAGGGTCCATCTTATTACCTGGGTTGCAAAATGTGTGTGGCTGTCTGTATGGAAGATGCAATCACACTTGAAAACTAATTTTAAAAAAGGATTGAGAAATTTGTCACTTAAGATTCGTATAGTACTTGTAGAGCCCATGTATCAGGGAAATGTCGGATCTGTTGCAAGAGCAATGAAGAACTTTGGATATACTGATCTGGTGCTTGTAAATCCCTGTAAACTCGAAGGAGAAGCAAGAGCCATGTCATCGCATGCAAGAGATGTCCTTGAAGGAGCAAGAATTGTCTCAACGCTTGAAGAGGCTGTAAAAGGCGCAAACCTGAGGATAGGAACTACAGGGGTAGCAAGCCTGAAAACCGGGGAACACATCCGTCTTCCGCTTTATACCTCCAGAGAGCTCAAAGAGAGACTGAAAGATTACAGCGGTACGATTGCAATTCTTTTCGGACGCGAAGACACAGGTTTCCGGAACGATGAGCTAAAAAGTTTTGATATGCTTTTTACGATTCCAACTTCTGAAATATATCCGATTATGAATCTATCACATGCCGTTGCAGTAGTGCTTTATGAACTTTCGGATATGGAAGGAGGGAACAGTCCACTCGCCGATGGGTTTGATCTCCAGCTTTTATACGAGCATATGGAAAAACTGCTGGAAGAAATCGACTATCCTCCACACAAAAAAGACAAAACATATCTGATGCTGCGGAGAATACTCGGAAGGGCAGGATTAACCCCCAGAGAAGTTCAAACTTTAAG
This sequence comes from Methanosarcina barkeri str. Wiesmoor, assembly GCF_000969985.1. Classification (GTDB taxonomy): domain Archaea; phylum Halobacteriota; class Methanosarcinia; order Methanosarcinales; family Methanosarcinaceae; genus Methanosarcina; species Methanosarcina barkeri_B. The sequence goes on from NZ_CP009526.1 coordinate 4,100,643, forward strand.
GGGCATAATAAAAAAAACCGAGCGAAAAATGGGATACGAATTAAACGAGCCAGAGAGTAAGTAAACAGAAGCTTCGGCCAGCATAGAAAAGTTCATATGAGAATAAACCTGTTTTTTACATCAGAATTTGTGATACATATTATTACTTTTTTTTTAAATCCTTTTTTAGACAGAAAACCGTAACGACAAATGAAAATGTTATCTAAAGCCAGATTGAGAACGATATGACTGAAATAGAAAGCAAGTGGGATGAAAAGCTAAAGAGGTTTTTTAAAGATTACTACTGGAATGAAATCCTCCAGCTTGCAAACGAGTATCCGGACCAGCGAAGCCTTAGCGTTGATTTTACGGATATAGAGAAGTTTGACAGAGAGCTTTCAAAAGAGTTTCTTGACCATCCAGAAGAACTTATAAAGGCTGCCGCAGCTGCCCTGAAAGAAATTGACCTTCCTGTAGAAAAAAGCCTGGAAGAGGCTCACGTAAGGGTAGTAAGAATCCCAAACAGAGTACCTATAAGAGAATTAAGAAGCAAGCACCTCTCGCGCTTTATTGCAATCGAGGGTATGATAAGGAAAGCAACTGAAGTGAGACCAAGAATTACTAAAGCTGCTTTTGAGTGCCTCAGGTGCGGATATCTGACTTTTGTAGACCAAAATAGTTTCAAATTCGAGGAGCCCTTTGCAGGTTGTGAAGGCGAGAATTGCGGAAAGAAAGGGCCCTTTAAGATAAGGATAGAAGATTCCACTTTTATCGATGCGCAGAAACTGCAGATCCAGGAATCACCTGAAAACCTGAAAGGAGGTTCCCAGCCCCAGAGTCTTGAGGTGGACTCCGAAGATGACCTGACAGGAAGTGTTACCCCCGGAGATAGGGTTATAATTAACGGAATCCTGAAATCTAGACAGCGCACTCTGAAAGATGGGAAATCTACCTTTTATGACCTTGTTTTAGAAGCAAATTCCATAGAGCACCTGGATAAGGATTATGACGAACTCGAAATAACTGCTGAAGATGAAGAAGAGATCCTTGAACTTTCCCGTGATCCTGAAATTTACGGCAAAATTGTTAGTTCTGTTGCGCCTTCTATCTATGGATACGAGGACATAAAAGAAGCTCTTGTCCTTCAACTTTTTTCTGGAGTTGTGAAAAACCTTCCTGATGGTTCCAGAATAAGGGGCGATATACATATTATGCTTGTAGGAGACCCTGGAATTGCAAAATCCCAGCTCCTGCGCTATGTTGTCAAACTCTCCCCGAGAGGCGTTTTTACTTCAGGGAGAAGTGCGTCAGCAAGCGGTTTGACTGCAGCTGCTGTAAAAGACGAACTCAACGACGGTAGATGGACAATCGAAGGCGGTGCCCTTGTCATGGCTGATATGGGGATTGCTGCGGTTGACGAAATGGACAAAATGAAAACCGAGGATAAAAGTGCCCTGCACGAGGCAATGGAGCAGCAGACGATAAGTATTGCCAAAGCGGGAATTATTGCTACGCTTAAATCCCGCTGTGCCCTTCTGGGAGCTGCAAATCCGAAATACGGGCGTTTTGACCGTTATGAAGGCCTTGCAGAGCAGATAAGTATGCCGCCCGCACTGCTTTCCCGTTTTGACCTTATCTTTGTTTTGCTTGATACTCCTGACCATAACTTGGACACTAAAATTGCAAACCATATTCTGCAGTCTCATTATGCAGGAGAACTCTTTGAGCAGAAGGAAAAACTTCCTGGATCACAGATTAAGGAAGATTTTGTCGAAGCCGAAATGGAAGTTATCGAGCCTGTCATTCAGCCTGAAATCATGCGAAAATACGTTGCATATGCCCGGAAAAACGTGTTTCCCGTAATGGAGGAGGATGCAAGAGCTCATCTCATAAATTTCTACACAGATCTCCGAAAAACTGGAGAGAGCAAAAACACCCCTGTGCCCGTAACTGCGAGGCAGCTTGAAGCACTTGTCCGTCTCTCGGAAGCAAGTGCAAGAGTCCGCCTGAGCAATACGGTCACGCTTGAAGATGCAAAAAGAACTATCAAAATAATGATGAATTGCCTGAAAAACGTAGGTGTTGACCCCGAAACCGGAGCCCTTGATGCAGATATACTTGCATCGGGCACAAGCATGAGCCAGAGAAATAAAATAAAAATCCTGAGAGATATAATAAAGAAGGTAAGTGAGAAGCATCCGGGAGCTAAAGCTCCTCTCGAAGAGGTTTATGCTATAGCTGAAAACGAACACGGAATAGATAAAATTCATGCTGAAGAGAACATTAAGAAAATGAAGCAAAGAGGAGACCTTCTTTCTCCAGATCAGAACCATATAAGGCTTGTTTAAGTTTAAGGTTTGTTTAAGTTTAAAACTTGTTTAAGTTTAAGTTGTTTAAGTTTAAGTTGTTTAAGTTTAAGGTTTGTTTAAGTTTAAGTTGTTTAAGTTTAAGACTTGTTTAAGTTTAAGACTTGTTTAAGCTGAAATGGAGCAACATGCTGAAAGTTCCAGGATCTGTATTTCAGATTCCTTGGAAAGCAAAAAAGCCTACGTAACACCGACATAGCAATTATATGAGGACGGTTAAGCTGTAAATACTAAAAGGGCAATATTATTTAAAAGGGAGAGTATGTATATAAAAATCTATAAAAATGGGGAGCATGTGCTTGTTGCGGCCTGCGATAAGGAAGTGCTCGGAAAGACCCTGAAACACGGCAATACAGTAGTGGAGATCAGCAGGGCCTTTTATGAAGGAGAACACGTTTCCGAAGAAAAATTCAAGAAAGCCCTTGAAGAAGCCACGACTGCAAATCTCTTTGGAGAAAAAACAATCAAGTTTGGTATAAAATGCGGGTTGATCGATCCAGATTCAGTAATAATAATTGATGGCGTACCTCACGCCCAGATCTTCAGGGTTTAACCCATTTGCTGAATTAATCCCTTGAAAGGCTGAGTCAGCGAAAGCCAAACCACTGGTTTTCAGGGCTGATTATATACCGGAATAGACAACATACGTATAAAATAAAATGCAGATTGTGATACAGTGACTGAGAACATTGACGAAGCCGGAATCAGAGTGCTGACAGAAGAGGAGCTGATCTCCACAGTTGTGGAAAAACACAGACGGTTTCTGGAAGAATATAAAAAAGAATTTGGAGAACTGGACAGCAGGCTGAGCCAGGTCGAAGAAAATGTAAAAAATACAAAGAATTTCAGAATCCAGATGGAGGAGAGAAAAGAAGTCCTCAAGGAGAAACGCCAGCAGTTTTACCATCAGACCGAAGCACTCCTTGAAAAAGAAATCTTTTCTAAGCTGGACCTGATTACTGCAAACAAACTCAAAGAAGAGTTTAAGAAACTAAAAGGGCAGATTGAACCCGAAGAGGAGCAGAGACTTAAAGACTCACTTATAGAAAACCTGCGTGAAACCATTCTGGCAGCCGGACCTGGAGAAAATGTTCTCCTGCAAGCAGATGCCAGAATGGAAGAAGCCAGGAATTCAAATATTGAATTAAAAGAAATAATAAAGTCTGAAAAACAGCTTGCAGAGGATGACGGCAACAAAAGTGAAGATATTTCAAAAAGCAAATCCCAGCATAAATGGCTCAGTACCAAAATAAAGAACCACGAAGAAGCCCTGAATTACTGGGAAAAGTTGAAAGTATAACCCTTTTTCGAAAACACATGGGTGATAGTACATGACCAACGACGTTTCAAGCACAGAAATTGCAACGGCCGACCTTTCAAACCTTAACGAACGGGAGCTGAAGGGCAAGGTTAACGAGCTCAGGAGCAAGATAGAGAAAAGCGAAAGGCAGTTGGCATCGATTTTTAAGGAACTGAAGATTAACAGGACCGATATCGACGAGCTGAAAGAAAAGAGAGACTCTCTGAACCATCAGGTTAAGGAAAGGGTTGCAAAAGCACAGGAACTAAGAGACAAGCGGGATGAGATTAACAAAGAAATCAGGGAGTACAAGGGAAAAAGAAGTGATGTAAACTCAAAGACGCAAGAACTGTTTTCAGGAATTGCTGGACTCAAGGAACAGCGAGATAAATACAATAAATGTTCCCACGGAAGTGTGGAATCCCTCACAAAAGCTTATGAAGCCGAACTTGATGCTTTTTTTAATAAAGAGCTGCCTCTTGCAGTGGAAATAAAAATTTTCCAGAAACTGAATGACCTCAATAAACGCTTGCAAGCTGCAAAAAAGGCAAATGCACTGCATACACAAATCCAGGAAAGTTATAAAGAGTCAAAAGGAATCCATAAGAGAGGAGATGAACTCCATGAAAAGATCCAGGCCCTCTCAGACGAATCTCAAACCTGCCACCTAGAAATGCTCGAAAATTTTAAGTCTGCAGACGAAATCCGAAAAGAAGCAAATACATATCATGCCCAGCTTACGGATAAAATCACAAACATAAACTCAATTAAAGAAAAAATTGATCCGCTTAAGACCAGCATTGCTAATAACCGGAAGGAACTTTCCTCATATCTGGACAGGTTAAAAGACCTGCAGCTTACGAAAGAAGAGCATAAAGTAAACCAAAAACACAGCGACGCCCGCGAAAAACTTCAGAAAAATGCTCGTATGAGCCTTGAAGATCTTAAGCTCCTTATCGAGAAAGGGGACGTTAAATTCTCCAATGAGTAAGAACTGGGGAAACTAGGAAGCCAATGACAAAAAACAGTCTCAATGAAAATGTCCCAGGTTTATTCCTATAAATGGGTTTAAATGGGTTTTCTTTTTATTATCGAGCCTATCCCAAAACTTATTTTATTCTAAATCATCATGAGTTTTCGGGATTATTTTAGTGATTAGGTATTCAATTGATTGTTCCAAATACGAGATTCAACAAATCAAATTCTGAGTTTCGGGATAGGCTTATCTATTAAAATGACTTTCTATTTACGTTATCAAAATAATTTTATTTTAGGTTATTTTATTTTAGGTTGTTTTATATTAATATATTTTATATTAGTGTATTTTATATTATTTATATTGTTTTATATTAATATATTTCATATTATTTATGTTATTTTATATTAAAATATTTCATATTATTTATATTAGTACTTGATTAAAACCTTTTGTTACCCCATTTAAATCGATTATTTTATTGTATCGTTAAAACTTTTATTTTTTCTTTCCTTTTCCTGCAAATAAACCTGTCACCAGAAGCACGGCCCCTAACCCAAGGAGGAAGAGAGGCATATCAAAGCCCTCAGCTTGAGTTTCCAGTTTAGGGTCTGCGGAAGAGGAAGTATTATTTGAAGCATTGTCAAAAGATTCGTTTGTCATTTGAGGCACAGGAAGCCGGGGATCAAGATACTGGTATACAGGTGAAAATTTCACAAGTACTCCGTCAGCTCCTTCGTATATCGTATCTACGGTAAGGTTAAGAATTTCAGTAGAGTTATTAGAATACACAAACTGAGAGCCTTCAGTAACTATGCAATCCTGAAGGGAAACTCCATTTCTGCTAAGTTCAATCCAGATTCTTTTGCCTTCGGTATCCGTGCCTTTTATATAAAGCTGATAATTCTGTAAAAAATTATGGGAATAGCCCGACCTGATATAAATTTCCTCTCCATTAATAGCAATAACAGAAAGGCTGTCTTTATCGGCAGAAATAATGGAAAGCTTTTCTTTATCGGCAGAAATAATGGAAAGCTTTTCTTTATCGGCAGCAGCTAAAGCAGGGGATATCGAGTAAAAGACTGAGAAGCATAAGAAGATAAGGAGGAAAAAGAAAAATACAGAAACAAGATTTACCTCCTTAATTTCCTTTCTTCTTTGTTTATCTGGAACGAGCATAAATGCATCTGCCTGCAATAATTTCTTCTTTAGTATCGTCGGCTTTTTTTATTACAAGGGCTCCATCTGGGGTTACTCCTACAGCTTTGCCTTCTATAATTCGCGAAGGCGTCGTGACTTTTACCTCTCTTCCAATGGTATCGGAAAGAGCAAGCCAGTCATTGAGAATATGCGAGAAAGGCTGGGTCTTGAAGAGTATATACTGCTGTTCAAGCTCAAAAAGGAAATCTTGCAGGAACGAAACCCTTTTTATATGCCTTCCAAGCTCGGCTTTCAAAGTTGTGGAGCCTGCACGGAAAGATTCAGGGATATCCTTCAAATCCATATTTACATTAATCCCTATTCCCAGCACAACATAATCTACCTTATCCACTTCAGCCTTCGCCTCGGTAAGAATTCCGCAAACCTTTTTTCCATTAATTCGGACATCATTTGGCCATTTAATGCGAGCATCAAGGTCCATATTGCGAATAACGTTTGCAACTGCAAGCCCTGCAACCAGGGTAAGCCTTGAAGCATGCCTCAGAGGAATTCCGGGTTTCAGGATTACAGACATCCAGATTCCGCCATGAGGAGAAATCCATTCCCTGCCCAACCGGCCCCGGCCTCCTTTCTGCACTTCAGCAATTACAAGCGTGCCTTCTTCTTCCGATGCCGCAATTTCTTTTGCAATACTGTTTGTAGAAGTTACCTCTTCGAAATAGTGGATTTCTTTCCCTAGAAGAGTTGTTTTGAGCCCCATCTGAATTTCTTCAGGATACAGGAGCTGGGGCACGGATTTCAGGACATATCCCCTCTTCGGAGATGATTCTATCTCATAACCATCAGCCTGAAGGGACTTGATATACTTCCAGACCATTGTCCTGGAGATCCCTAGCTTGAGCCCCAATTCCTCGCCGGAAACAGGACTTTTCTGTGCATCTTTAAGTGCCTTGATAATTCGAGATCTTTTATCTCCCATCATCGTACCCCATACAAATGTATGCGTTCAACCGTATATATTTTTTTAGCTTAAATTGTTTCATATCGAACTGACCTGAATCCTATTCCTGTTTCTCAGGAGGACACATGTCACCGCTGTGTTTTCTGGGCCATGCTCACATAGGCATGCACGGCAGCCGTAATGGCCGCAACTTTCTTGTCTTTTGCTTCAAGAGCAGAAGCCAGAGTAGCCCCTTTTTCAGCATCTGCTTTGACAACCTCTTCAACGGCTTCCATAATATTATTATCTTCGATAAAAGCCGTTGTCAGGTCGCCCCTGCGGAAGACTGGATTACGCATGACTGCTTTATGGAAGGGTATATTGGTTTTCACTCCAACAACCACATACTCGTAAAGAGCTCTTTCCATCCTGGCAATCGCTGCATCCCTTGTCTTTGCCCAGACGCAGAGTTTCGAAATCATTGAATCGTAGTAAGGAGAAATGGTGTAACCTGTATGTACTCCGCTGTCCACCCTGACTCCAGGCCCACCTGCTGACCGATATCCCCGGATCTTTCCGGGAGAAGGAGCAAAGTCGTTTAACGGATCTTCTGCGTTGATCCTGCACTCAATAGAATGCCCATCAATAACAATATCTTCCTGTTTAAACTCAAGCTTTTTCCCCCAGGCTATCCTGAGCTGCTCTCTTACAATATCGATACCTGTAACCATCTCAGTTATCCCATGTTCGACCTGCAAGCGAGTATTGACTTCAAGGAAATAGAAGTTGCCCTTTGAATAAAGAAACTCCACTGTCCCAGCATTTACGTAACCAATTGTCTTTGCTACCCTGACTGCGGCTTCTCCCATCTTTGCCCTGAGTTCAGGAGTCATGATAGGTGAAGGAGCTTCCTCAATAAGCTTCTGATGCCGTCTCTGAATGGAGCATTCCCTATCTGAAAGGTAAATCGTGTTTCCATATCCATCTGCTAGAATCTGGATCTCTATGTGCCTGGGCTCCTCGACATATTTTTCAATGAAAACCGAGGAGTCACCAAAAGCTGAACCAGCCATTTGCCTGGTAGAGCTAAGTGCAGTGGCGAATTCGTCGCTGGAATTAACTACTTTCATCCCAATTCCGCCGCCACCTGCCGAGGCTTTAATCAAAACAGGATAGCCGATCTCTTCTGCAATTTTTACAGCCTCGACCGGATCCTCAACTGCGTCTTTCGTCCCAGGCACAACAGGAACACCAGCCTTCACCATAAGATTTCTGGCCCTGATCTTGCTTCCCATTTCGGCAATCACATGGCTTGGAGGGCCTATGAAGACGATTCCTTCTTCCTCACAGCGTTTTGCAAAGACAGGGTTTTCGGAGAGGAAACCATAGCCCGGATGAATTGCTTCAGCTCCTGTGTTTTTTGCAACTGCAAGAATAGCTTCCATATTCAGATAGCTCTGGCTGGAAGGGGCCGGGCCTATCAGGTAGGCTTCGTCTGCATATTTGGCAAAGAGGGCGTTTTTATCAGCTTCCGAACAGACCGCAACCGTTGAAATCCCAAGTTCACGGCATGCACGCATAACCCTGATTGCAATCTCACCGCGGTTTGCAATGAGTACTTTTTTGAACATGATGCCTTCCACCTCACTAGATTATTCGATTGACATGATTATGTCACCAGGGGATACAGTGTCCCCTTCGGAAACAAAAATCTCTCTTACAACACCTGAATGAGAAGCATGAACAGCATTTTCCATTTTCATAGCTTCGATGACAGCGATTGTATCGCCTTCTGCAACAGTATCTTCAACCTTGACCTTAAGAGAGAGAACCATGCCCTGCATTGAGACACACACAGCTCCTTTTACAGATTTAGCACTTGATTTTTTGGGAGAAGCCTCAGATATGGAAACTTCCCCACCAAGAGGTTCAATCCTGACCTCATAGATTTCTTCGTCTACTTCGACCTTGAAATGAGTTGGAACTTTGTGTTCCTGCTGCACTTCAGGGACAGGGGCAACTACTGCAAGAGATTCTTCTTCCATTTCTCCTTTCAGGAACTTTGGAGCAATAGCCGGATAGAGGATATAGGTAAGTATGTCTTCTTCAGATTTAGCAATACCCATTTCCTCGGCTTCCTTTTTCCTTTTCTCATATTCAGGCTTAAGAAGATCGGCAGGACGGCAGTGAATAGGTTCTTCATCCCCGATTATCTTACCTATTATTTCCGGGCTTATAGGAGCAGGAGGGCGCCCGTAAAGGCCGCGCACATAATCCTTCACCTCTTTGGGAATAACTTTATAGCGTTCACCCATTAGAACGTTAAGAACCGCCTGGGTGCCCACAATCTGGCTTGTAGGGGTGACAAGAGGCGGATATCCAAGCTCCTCTCTAACCCTGGGCATTTCACCAAGTACAGTATCATACTTGTCAAGAGCGTTCTGTTCTTTTAGTTGGGATACAAGGTTAGAGAGCATTCCACCCGGGATCTGGTAGATGAGCACGTTAGTATCGATCTGTTCGGAAATAGGGTCAAGTATGCCCCGGTATTTCTCTTTCAACATTTTGAAATATTTAACCACTCCTTCAAAAGCATTCAGGTCCAGCCCGGTATCGTAAGGAGTGTCTTTGAGGGCGGCTATGACTGTTTCAGTCGGAGGCTGAGAAGTTCCCCAGGCCAGGGGAGAAAGTGCAGTGTCTAGAATATCGACCCCTGCTTCACAGGCTGCCATATAGCTCATTGGAGCCATTCCAGAAGTGCAGTGGCAGTGCAGAGAAATCGGAATGGAGATTTCTTTTTTCATGGCACTGATTATACGTGTGGCATCATTTGGAGAAAGAAGACCTGCCATATCTTTGATACAGATGGAATCGCACTCCAGTTCTTCAAGCTGTTTTGCAAGTTCAACGTATTTCTCAACGGTATGTACCGGACTTATAGTGTAGCAAACCGTACCCTGTACGTGCGCACCAAGACCTTTTGCCACTTTGATAGAGAATTCCATGTTCCGGACATCATTAACAGCATCAAAAATCCGGAAAATGTCAATTCCGTTTTGGTAAGACTTAGTAACGAATTTCTCAACCACATCATCCGAATAGTGCCTGTAACCTACAAGGTTCTGGCCCCTTAGCAACATCTGAGCGTAGGTGTCTTTCATTTCTTTTTTGATATCCCTCAGGCGCTGCCAGGGATCTTCATTAAGGTAGCGGATACAGCTGTCAAAGGTGGCACCTCCCCACATTTCAAGGGAAAAATACCCTATCTGGTCCAGTTGTTCAACCACTTCGAGCATATCTCTTGTCCGCATTCTGGTTGCCAGTAGAGATTGATGTGCATCCCGGAGGATGGTTTCGGTAATTTTTACACTCATGGATGAACCTCTTAAAATCGAATCAAGATAACCGGATTTATTAGTTCTATAGCTTTGAAAGATTATTCCGGAGGGTTTTATTTGATATTCCGGAATTATCCGGGTTAAGATTTTGATCCGTTTTAGTAAAGTGTATAAGTCCTCAGATTGCGGTTTTGATGCGATTTTCTACGGTTTTACCAGAAAGAGGAATTTTTCAGTTATATTTAATCGACTTTCCGGAACCGCAACCAGAGGATGTCAATTTTACAGATGTGAACGCAGTATATAATAGATCTGCGTTGATAAGAATTCTTTAATATTCAATTGTTAACAAGTATATACTTTTCGCCTGTTAACATTAAGAGAGTGGCCTGTGAACTACCTCTCCCTGAATTCTTCGCCTTTCGGTTCAGTTTCGAGGGAGAAGTTTCCTGGTTCATTCCTTTCTCTTTTGAGAACAAGTCCCCAGGCCAGTTCTCAACGGAAGCTGGCGAGGAAGGGAACTTCAGGCCTGAGAGTTAAAAGCCATTTAAGAAATCATGAGTTAGAAAATAAAAGTTGTTTGAAAGCTGAAAACAAAAAAAATATACTTGCCTGAATCGGAAAAAATAGCAATTCCATTGAGTTTGCAGTCTCCAGGTTAAGCTTTTTGTTTTCTTCCTACAAAGAACCACTGATCATAAGTCCCTTCAGAATCGGTGTTATCTACAATCTCACCTTTAACTCCTGCCCTGAGCAGGGCCCCGGCAAGAATTTCAGCCTCAGGCTTGCTGCTAACCGTAAAAAGCATGAGAGCACCCTCATTTGCGACCGACACCGCCTCTCTCATAATAGTTATCCAGAGAGCTTTATTGAATTCATAGACAAGCCCCAGCATAAATCCCATCACGGCGTCAAAACTTCCTGGCTCAAAATATCTGGAAAGAGCCGTTGCATCCATTACAACCGCTCTTTGAGGGTTCAAAACTCCCTGCTCAAGTCCCTGGCAGACTGTACATTTGTTAATTTCTACAGCCAGTGGGTTAAGCCCAAGCCTGTAGAGGGCAAGCGTGGACATCCCGTTTCCACAGCAGACTTCAAGAAGCCTGCCTTCAGGGTAAATCCCTTTTTTTTGAAGAACATCGAAGATTTCTGCGACCCTACGCACACGATTTTCAGAAAAAACGCTTCCGTAAGATTCGGGTTTGACCGCGCAACCCGGGCAGAGATTCCGGTTTACAAGCATGAGAGAATAGTACTCATTAACGGCATCTCGCCAGGTTTCCGAAGAAATTTCAATATCTCTTTCAGGAAGATTGGAAGTAAGAAGAGAGTCTATAAGGACCTCAAAATCCTTTTTATAGCTATCTGCCGCAAGAGCTCCTGTAAAAACCGACCAGAAATCTACAGGGACTTCCTCGTCTGCCGAATTAAAAAGCAAAAGCCCAAGTGTTTGCTCCCCTTCCCTAACCCTCAGGAGCCGCACCTTCCTTGCCTCTGCAAACTTCCGGACACCATTAAGATAGTCAAGTGTACGCTCAATAGTCCTCTGGGCGAGATAACTTTCCTCTACAAAATAGATGTCTTCATCAATGCCAAAGAGTTCCTGTAAAAGCATATCTTTTTAGATTCGGATAATCTCATATCAATATTTCGAAAAAGAGATCTACACTGAATTTACTCCCACCCGATAACCCCAAATTAAAACAGTTATTCTCGTCCATAATTCCTCCTTTTTGACCCACGAGCTTTTCAAGAAACTGCTTGAACGCAACCCTTTTAAAAAAACTGCTTGAACGCAACCCTTTTAAAAAAACTGCTTGAACGCAACCCTTTTAAAAAAAGGCTTGACCGAAAACTCCAGTAACGACATAGTCGGCGTGATCAAACGACGCAGCGGTTACTATAGAGCCGCAACTCTCCCGAAAAGCACCAGTGAAGCTGAGATTTCATCACAACTTTCAGGAAATTCCCGATTCTCTGTGCTCCCTAAGTAGAACTCGGGTGGATCAGTCTGTTTGAGCAGGCAAAGCGAGAAAAGCGATCATGGATCCCCGAAGTGAAATTCATATCATAAATGAAAACAAATGATAAGGCTCTGGAAAGTAAAATAAAGGATAAAAAGGTATTAAAAGCTGGAAAGAAAGTAAAAACCCCAATATAAGCAAAGTTATTTATAGAATCTGATTACAAAATCAGGAGTTATAAGGATATATATAAACAAATAAAGAAGATTGGAGGATAATATGGCAAAAGTAATACCATTTGCACCAATTGAGCGTTTAATAAGAACTGCAGGTGCTCATAGAGTTAGTGAAAGCGCAGGAATGGCCCTTACAGAAATTCTGGAAGAATATGGACTTGAGATTTCAAGAGAAGCAATAAAACTTGCAGAACACGCAGGCAGAAAAACTGTAAAAGCTGAAGACATAAAATTAGCAAAAGAAATGCTGTAAACTAAGACTGACCACCCTTTAATGCTATTTACCAGTGGCATCTTACTTTACGGGACGCAACAGAAAATAAAATGCTGATACCCAGCATTTTCCTATTTTTACGTGAGATTCTATTATGTGGTAGCTGTTTTCGGATTTACTACGGTTAGATTCCACAGTGCAGATCTTTGAGAAAAAGGGAGATTATGCTCCCAAAATCAGATCAGCGAGACCCAAACCTGTCACAGTAACTCCCGTTACTATAATTCCTGCTATCATCACTCCTGCAGCAATTGCAGGCAAAGCATGCCTGAACTTGACCCCAAAGACAAATGCCGCTGCACAGCCGGACCAGGCACCGGTAACCGGCAGGGGTATGGCTACGAAGATGGTTAGCGCAAAGAGTCCGTATTTTTCAAAATTCTTGGTATTTTTCCGGCGAGTCTTTGAGAAGAGCCAGGTGAAGAAAGTATCAAAGATCGAATAACGTCTGAGATAGTTCGAGACCGGCTCAAGAAAGAGCAGAAGGGGGATTACAGGAAGGAGGTTTCCAAGCACTGAGAAGAAGAAGGCTTCGAAGGGGCCCATTCCATAGATGCCCATTGCAACAGGGATTGCACCTCTCAATTCGGAAACAGGTATAGCTCCCATAATCAAAACTGCAAGCCAGTGGGGAACAGACCCCAACATTTCTACTAATGATATTTCAATAGACATGATAATCAGGATTTATTAATTCCGTATGATCCTATTAAAAAAGGCTGAATTCAAGCCCTTTAAACTGTTCTTGAGATACTCGGGGTGAAAAGAAACCTTATACTGAGTCGTCAAACCCCTTAATCTGGATTAGAAAGCGCAAAATGCGCGAGTAAAGCTTCGAGCTGGATCTTTTCAGTCGCTCCTTCAGTTAGCCTGAAATCAATCTCACCTATTATGTCTACGAGTTCGACAATGCGCTTTTCAGAGAGCCCAAGATCCAGAATCATCCGGTTATCCATTTCAGAGATTGCCCTGTAAATCTGTCCAACTATGTCTTCTCCGGAAAGCCCCTCTTCGTAGAGCAACCTATTCAATTCCTTTCGAGCAACCCTGAAATTACCACGCAGAGCAGTTTCAATCAGGTTTCTGATATCTTCCGGATTTGCGGTTGCGGTAGTCCTGTAAATGGTCCCTCTGGATATAGATTTATTCGGCTCAACGAAAGCAGCAGCCTGGAGAGAATTCACGGCTTTTCTCATATCTCCCTGAGATACATAAACAAGAGCTTCATATCCGTCTTCAGTAATGGACAAAACTTGGTCTTTAGCGATGTACTCAAGGCGTTTCCTGATAGCTTCATCGGAAAGTCTCCTGAACCTGAAAACTGCACAGCGGGACTGGATAGGCTCGATAATCCTGGAAGAATAATTGCAGGATAAAATAAACCGGCAGTTATTGCTGAAACGCTCCATTGTCCGCCGGAGTGCAGATTGGGCATCTGAAGTCAGTGCGTCGGCTTCATCCAGAAAGATGATCTTGAATTCGGCTCCTCCCATAGGGGCAGTTTTTGCGAAGTTTTTGATTTTTGTCCGGACAACATCAATTCCCCTCTCATCCGACGCATTAAGCTCGGTAAAGTTTTCACGCCATAGGTCTTCCCCGAAAATTTCTCTTGCAATCGAGACGGCAGAGGCGGTTTTTCCGACCCCAGGTGGCCCGGAAAACAGCAGATGGGGAAGATTTTTCGTTGCAACATAAGACTTCAGGCGTTCGATTGTTTCTTCCTGCCCCGCCACCTGATCCAGTCTCACAGGCCTGTACTTCTCAATCCAGATCTCTTCTTTAATCGTAGAGTCCTCCATTCATGCTTGCACCATATTTAGAGAAGATGATATTTAAACTTTTGAATGTTCGGAGTTTTTATATTTAACTGCATTTTAAAAATACAGTTTGTGCGTTACAGCCAGGATACAACCAATATATAAATGTATAGAAAGCAAGGAATAAAAGAATAACAAGAGAAGAAAAATGGCAACTTTAAAGTAGAAATGTTAAAGAAAAACGGTAACATTTTCATCTGCTTTATCCGCTTTTACCCTCTCAGCCAAACTTATATAAATTTCTGGTTTTGCCGCCATTAACAATTTTACTGTTTTTACGACTTTTACTATTATTACAAACTCTTCCATTATCTATTTTAGTAATTTTGATCTCATTCGATTTTTCTGATTTTAGTAATTTTGATCTCACTCGATTTTTCTATTACTTTTAGTACATATATTTTAATAATAAAAATAATAATAATAATAATAATAATATAATAATATAGTATTATAAGATTACTTTTCCAAATTTAAAAAAGATATACGAAAATTCGTTTCAAAAAGTTACTGGACTATACTTTAAGGGAATTAGTACATTCGAATGCCGATCAAGGATATAGCATTTGTCTGGCATAAGTTACATTGAAGTCAATTTTATATAATTTGCCTGAGGAGTCGAGCATGGAAGAACAAAATGAAAAATCGAAAACTAAAAACCTAACCGAAGAGCTCAAAGAAATGGCTCTAACCCTTGGAGCCTTTAGAGTGAGCATCGCAACAACCGAAACCCTTGCAGGCGGTCCGCCTTCTACGGACCTGACATATGTATTACCAGGGGCAAAATCGGCAATTGTTTTTGCCCTTGCCTTTGATCAGAACCTTATAGAGCCTTACTTTAGAAAAAAAGACCATAAATCCCTTGAAACCAATAAAGTACGAACCACCACCCTCGCCAACGGGATAGCCCTGGAAATGGCAGGATTCTTACAGCAATATGGGTACAAAGCTACTCCCCAGCTTGCAAATTTCGTTTACCGGCAGGATTCGGAAAACTGGTTGCTAGATATGCACCCCCCTATATCCCACAGGTACCTGGCAGTTCGCTCCGGGATAGGACATTTCGGGTACTCAGGAAACATAATTACAAAGGAATACGGATCAGCAATTGCCCTAGCATCTGTAGTTACTGATGCGGAGCTTATCCCAACAGAGCCACTGCCGGAAGAAGAAAACTATTGTGACGAATGCAAGATCTGCCTTGCAGTCTGCTCTTCTGGATATGTTGACCCTCTCGAAAAGGTAACGGTAAATCTTGGAGGAAAGGAGTTTAGCTATGGAAAAAGGAGAAGCAACAGCCGATGTTTCCTTGTTTGCGGAGGGCTTACAGGCTTAAATGCTTCGGGGAAGTGGTCTACCTGGTCTCCGGCTCGCTTTGAGATTCCCAAAAAAGATGAAGATTTTACCGCTGCTATGCCCGGTACAATAGAAGCGTACCTCAAGAGGCCAAAGATCAAAGGTGGATTTTTCATATGCCTGATTCCAGGGAACAAAATGGAATACACCTGTTCAAACTGTCACTTTGTCTGTCATCCTGACAAAGAAATCCGGAAAGCCAGATACAGGATGCTAACAGAAAGCGGCGTGGTCATACAGGAGCCAGACGGAACACTTAGAGCCGCATCTCCTGAAGAAGCAAAAGAGTATCTCAAGAACATGCCTTTGGAAAGGAGAAAACTGTACGAATCAGTTCCAGAAGAGTAAACGATCCAGAGCAGGGAAGTTAACTAAAGATTACAAATATGAGGTGTGCTGCTACCGCACGGAAGAAAGGTCTAAAAAAGAAGGCAGAAATAAGAGGAAAAGGCAGAAATGTAACGCAGATCAGTCCATGTACACGATGTGCAGAGTTTCATAGATTGGCCCTTTCGGAGTCAGTGTGCTTTTCTTTAAAAGCACTTTATTTACCCACATAGTACCAATTTCGATGTCTTTTAATTCCTTTACTATATCTATGAACGTGGTTTTCTGCTCCTTCTTGAGGAACTTTACCCTGGCAAGAGTAGCATGGGCAGTAAATTCTCTGTCATCTTTTTCGAATTTAAAAGGTTCCAGTAACTCTTCTACGTTGTCGTGTAATACCCTGAAGTTTCCGGTTGCACCCAGCCAGAGAACCCTGGGATTAGAAAACTTGGGAAAGACTCCAAGCCCCCCCACCTTTGCTTCGAAAGGCTCGCACGTAATAGAGTCGAGAGCTGCAGAAAGCAAGGAAACTCTTGATTCGTCCACGTTCCCCAAGAACTTCAGAGTTATGTGAACGAGTTCAGGATCAACAAACTTCAGATCAAAACCAGAAAATCTGGCCTGAAGCTCTCGAATCTTCTCCGTAAAACTAGGATCTAATTCCACTGCTAGAAATGTCCTGATCAAAGCATTCACCAATCTTAATTGAAAAGCGAACCAGAAAAATCTTCCTGTTAATTTTCGTCTGGGAAACTGAGTTTAGATCCCTTTTTCGAATGGATTGTAAACCATTCACAAAATTTTTTCAAAAAATATGAAAAAGACAATAATGTAAAAGACCAGGAAGGAAAAAAGGACATATCGAAGGGATTATAGGGTAATTATAATATACAAGAGATAAGTACAGAGAAGGAAATAAGCTTAAGTATTTATAAATTTGGCCTCAATGTTAACCCGAGGAAGAGAACTTTAGCTCGGAGAAAAACGCTAAGTTAAAAAATAATAACCCTGATTTAAGAAAATAATGTTAGTTCAAAAAAATAATAACTCCAAAAATAAAAAGTGGAGCCGCAAATCGGTTGCTGCAAAAAAAAAGCGGTGGATCATATGGATAGAGCACGTATAATTGCAGAGACGGCAGCCCGGATTTCCAGAGAACTTGATGCTGCCGCAATTATGGTTTCCGGAGAGTTGAGTTTTGAAGGAATTGAAACTGGGGGAATTCCGGTTTACTACATCTCCATGCGTCCTAAAAGCATAATAGACCACCTGGTTTCCACTGGAAAGGATGGAAAAAATCCTCTAAAGGAACTCGGCGACCAGATAAACCGTGAGGCTGCAGGCAACTCTGACCAGCTTCAGCAAGCTGCCGCCATAGAATACGTGCTTGGAGAACTGAAAAGTGGGATTGTTGTAGGTGTAGTTGAAACCCGTAGCTCCAGTTCTATTGTTGTACATAACCTCGAGGAAAATCCTCTTATAAAAGCCATGAAGGAATGTCAGGAAAGGATAAAGCCAGAAGTGATGAGTGCAGTTATGAAAATTTCTTTTGATATTGTCCTAACAGGCAGGGAAGGCAAAAAAATAGGGGCTGCCTTCATAATAGGCGATTCCGAAGAGGTTCTGAAACGCTCTCACCAGCTAATACTGAATCCTTACGCAGGCCACGATGAAGCTTACCGAAATATCCTTGACAAGAGAAACTGGGAATCCATAAAGGAATTTTCCCAGCTTGACGGAGTTTTTGTGGTAGATGAAAACGGAATAATCCAGGCCGCAGGCCGCTACCTTGACGTTGATGCGAAAAATGTAGATATTGAGAAAGGACTGGGAGGCAGACACGTTTCGGCAGCCGCAATTAGCAGAGATACAGTTGCGATTGCAGTTACGGTATCCGAGTCTGGTGGAATTATCAGGGTATATAAAGATGCGAAAGAAATAATCTGCATGGAATGCCTGAAACCTGCAGTAAGATACATCTAATCCTGAAAAGCAGAACTTTTTTACTCAGGATTAAAAATTTTTAGTTATATCCGGGTGTTGAGTTGCTAACTTTTGAAGAGCAAAGGCTTTCAGTAGAACGTGTAAGAAGAAGGGCAGAACATAGACTCATAAATAAAGAAAATGTATTTCTAAATATGCGGGGAAATAAAGAGAGTATATGCCTAAATATACATGGAAATAAAGAGAATATATGTCTAAATATACGGGGAAATAAACAAAGTGGAGCATTTTCATGAGAAAACAACTTTTTTACATTCCTTTTAGCCTTACATTCCTTCTTCTTTTGATCTTTATTTTGATTTTCGGACTTAGTTCTCTTTTTTTTGGAATAATTGTTTCCGCCTTTACGAAGATTGGCTTCTCTATAGAGGACGCGCTCCTTATCCTGTTACTATCCCTCCTAGGAAGCGGTATCAATATCCCTCTGGCAACCCTCAGATCCGATGCTCCGGTAGTTAGAGATACATATGTCCGTGTTTTTGGCGTATCTTATAGGGTTCCATTCCGGCGTGTGATAAAAAATGAAACGACAATTGCTGTGAATGTAGGAGGAGCGGTTATTCCGATTCTGATTTCAGTTTACCTTCTTACGAAGTTCCCTTCATCTCTCCTTCTTGCAGGAGCCGGTATCTTAATAGTTACAATCATAACTCATTCTGTAGCAAAGCCGATTCGTGGCATAGGTATTGCAACCCCGGCGCTGGTCCCACCCCTTGCAGCTGCCCTTGCTGCAATTTTGCTGACGTCGATAATTCATATCCCGAACTGTCCAATTGACCAGTGTCGCGTTGTCATTGCCTATACTGGAGGAGTGCTCGGAACCCTTATTGGAGCCGATCTTCTTAACCTGGGAAAAATTAAGAATCTTGGAGCTCCGGTTGCAAGCATAGGAGGAGCAGGAACCTTTGATGGGATCTTTTTAAGCGGGTTCATTGCTCTTCTCCTGATCTAACAAAGAATCAGTTAAAGATTAGTTAATAGGGATCAGTTAATGGGGATCAGTTAGGATCAGTTGATAAAGATTAGTTAATAGGGATCAGTTAATAGAGATCAGTTGATAAAGATTAGTTAATAGGGATCAGTTAATAGAGATCAGTTAATGGGGATCAGTTAATAGAGATCAGTTAATGGGGATCAAAAAGTAGTCATAAGGCTAAAAATAAGGCTAAATATGTAAAAAATAAACTGAAAAAGAAAAAGGAAGAAAAAAGGAAGAGAAAAAGATGAGAACTTAAAAAGACTACTCTTTTTTATTACAACTCTCAAGATATTTCTCTTAGTCTCTCCTTTTTACAAAATACTGACAAAGAATTATTCCGAAAACTCCTGCAAGCACCTCGAAACCAGAAGCTTTTGTGGAAGTTTCTATTCCAGTTTTTTCCTCAGGAAGATTACTATTGTTAATATCTTTTAAATCATTAGCCTTGCTCTCGAGAAGAGGAGCAGAGGATGTAGAAGATGCAGACTCATTAGAGAGAGACTCATTAGAAAGATTTTCAGAATTATTGACACCTGAAATAGCTGTATCCTCTACAGTAACGTCGGTTGCCGGATAGATAACATACCCTTCAGAAGAAGTGCTTCCCTTTCCTTCATCTGAGGTCTGGAAATACCAGGAATCGGTAAAGTAGTTCTTTTTATCTTTGTCAAGGTTCAAAGTGATAGAATTTGAATTCGCAAGGACAATTTCGTTTTCAGAAGCTGTTTTTACCTCAAAACCCTGATATTCGTCCCCATTTTCAATGACCATCACGTTATCTTTATCGATGAGCCAGGTATACTTGAAGACTGCAAAGGAATCAGTAGCACTCGTGAAGACCTTATCTACATAGGTTACAAAGTAAAGCTGGTCTTTCTTATCGCCGAAATCCGCAGTTGCAGTAAAGGTTTTATCAGCGACATTTCCACTTGTGTTTACAATTCCGGACTCAATTTCTTCCCCGTTTTTATCTAGTGAAAACCAGACCTTTTCGCCATCAACGTCAACCTGGTTAACTACTAGAGAGTAATTGCTCCCGAGATCCCAGGAATCTCCGGCCTTTAAGGTTTTTTTATCGCTGGAAGGTTGAGAAATTACAAGTTTTGCAAGCCGGGTGGAGTCGTTTCCAACGGCAACATACGATTTTCCAAACCAGGGAAGCTGATAGTAGAACATCCCACCAAGCTCATTAGGAGTTGTACTGGCGTCAAGTTCAAGGTCGGAAACAACTCCATATTTGGAGGAAAGCGGGCGGGTAGTATACACAAGTTCTCCTTCACCTATCACATGATTTCCGGGATGGCCTTTGCCAAGTTCATTCTGGCCATCTTTTTCGACATATTGAAGGCGTTCACCCCACCAGTTTTCAGAAGCTACAAAACTCTTGTGCTTGTTTACAGGATAGGAAAAGCCGCCAAAAGTGGTAGCATTCCAGTAGAACCCATCGGAAGAAGTCTCGTTAGTGTCGAATGGCAAACCTCTCAAGGTATAATTTCCAGGGATGTTAAGCTCTTTTGCCAGATAGATAACATATCCTTCAGGAGAAGTGCTTCCCTTTCCTTCATCTGAGGTCTGGAAATACCAGGAATCGGTAAAGTAGTTCTTATTATCTTTGTCAAGGTTCAAAGTGATAGAATTTGAATTCGTAAGGACAATTTCGTTTTCAGAAGCTTCTTTTACCTCAAAATCCTGATATTCGTCCCCATTCTCAATGATCATCATGTTATCTTTATCGATGAGCCAGGTATACTTGAAGACTGCAAAGGAATCAGTAGCACTCGTGAAGACCTTATCTACATAGGTTACAAAGTAAAGCTGGTCTTTCTTATCGCCGAAATCCGCAGTTGCAGTAAAGGTTTTATCAGCGACATTTCCACTTGTGTTTACAATTCCGGACTCAATTTCTTCCCCGTTTTTATCTAGTGAAAACCAGACCTTTTCGCCATCAACGTCAACCTGGTTAACTACCAGAGAGTAATTGCTCCCGAGATCCCAGGAATCTCCGGCCTTTAAGGTTTTCTTACCGCTGGAAGGCTGAGAAATTACAAGTTTTGCAAGCCTGGTGGTGTCGTTTCCAACAGCAACATACGGTTTTCCAAACCAGGGAAGCTGATAGTAGAACATCCCACCAAGCTCATTAGGAGTTGTACCGGCGTCAAGTTCAAGGTCGGAAACAACTCCATATTTGGAGGAAAGCGGGCGGGTAGTATACACAAGTTCTCCTTCACCTATCACATGATTTCCGGGATGGCCTTTGCCAAGTTCATTCTGGCCGTCTTTTTCGACATATTGAAGGCGTTCACCCCACCAGTTTTCAGAAGTTACAAAACTCTTGTGCTTGTTTACAGGATAGAAAAAACCGCCAAAAGTGGTCGCATTCCAGCAGAATCCATCGGATAAAGTTTCGTTTGTGTCGAAAGGCAAACCAGAAATAGCTGGAGCTGGAGCTGCAAAACCCGGAGGAACGATCAACAAACAAACTGTAAGCGAAGCAAGCAAGTAAATTAAAATCCTTTGAATATATGGTCTCATAAGAAATTATCACTCTTTTTTATTTGTTAGCATATAGTTAAGTATAATAATATTTAGACATAATAATATTTAAGCACAATAAGTAAAATAATTTCAGCAATAGTGATATTTATTATATGAAAAGTAACAACAAATAAATCTAAGTAGTTAATAAATTTTACTAAATTAATTCATTCCGAAACTCTAAATTGATGTCGAAACTCTAAATTGATGTTTCGGAGTCTTAACTGCAGCTTTCACTCGGCAATGAGGCCTGTAAACTATCAATTGAGTTTCTTGTCATGGAACGTAATTCTAAAACTTTTATTTAGGGTTAATGGAACTTTTATTTCTGGAAATTCTTTCATAATCGTCACTCTCATATTTGATAGTTCATAGCGTAGAACTTGTAAATACACAAATTTAGTTGTGTTCAACTTTATTTTATAATAAAACAAATTTAATTGTTTTAAAATAATGACCAAACGCATATAAAAAAGTTTGTATTCCAACTATCGCGTAATTTATATTAATTTATTTAAAACAATTTTATTTGAATTACCTCCATTATACTGTGATGATAAATTATATTTTTAATAGTTCAAAATAAAAAATATTTTACCTTATTCTTAAGAAAAAATCTGATTCTGGGATGGACTCTGAGATTGACTTCGTAGGAATAACCTTCAAATTTTCCTCAAATTTTTCATAAATTTCGTTAGAAGTTCAAAGATGAAACTCTCAAACAAAAATTAGTGAGAAATTTGTTTTGAAAGCTTTATCTCTGCCGTTTTATTCATCAATCGACTTTCCTCTACTCTGAACCGATTGATCAGCTTTAAAGGAAAACGGAATCCTATTTCCTAGAAGATATATAAATATATATGTATTTAAGATTTTCTCAAGACTATGAAGGCTGGACATTTTGTGGATTCAACAGTAGTTGGAAAAATTTCGTAACCTTCATAGGTTTGACAGAACCAATGAGAGCACTGGGTCAGAAAGAATGTAATAATGAAAATTAGATAGTTCGTCTGTAGTTCATCTGATTAGATCAGCCCCTCACCTTGAAATGGAGCAGAGCTGCAACCCTTTTAAAAAAAGGATTGACCGAAAATCAGCCTCTCACCTTGAAACGGAGCAGAGCTGCGATTCCTCCCAATTTATGAAGCTTTTCTCCAGGCTCAAAGGCTGTGCTGAAAACAACAACCTTTCCCTGAGCTTGTTCGACTTCCCTGAGGAGCTTATCGATATCCTCGCCTTTTTCCCTGCCTTCCCGAAGGGTTTCGTCGGCAACAAGCAGGGTTTCAACAGCCCCAAAATTGAGAGCATTCTTAACATCGCCAAGGCCGTAGGCAGCTTTGCCATCCATTGAAATCTCACGGATAAGGTCTTCCATAAGGGCGGATTCGCGAGCTATACGTGATTCCTGCATGATGCGGTCAACTGCCCCTCTACGCAGAACTTCCTGAAAGCCGGACATTCCTATCATGGAGGTATCTTCGATAAGGGCTTTTGAAGCCATAGCCGGTTCGGTTTCCTGGAAATATTTAATAAAATCTTCTTTAGTAAACCCGGGCCCGGCAATAACTATGGACGCTTCTTCAGGAACTGCGTGCCTTAGCTGTTCTACAACCTCCCTGAAAAACTCGTTCCTCAAGCCAGTTTCTCGCTTTCCAGAGGACTGCCGAATATGAGAATAGATCTCTATTCCGTAGTGATGCACAAAACCAATATCAGCATCGCCCTCCTCTATTGCAACCATAACAACTTTCGGGCGCTTCGAAGCTTCTTCAGCATCCTTGATTCTCTGGAGCTGGTCGTTCTTCCAGTGTTCCTTGATGACAGAAAGATTGGTTCCAATCTCGATATTGAGAGTATGATAGGAGCCCACATCCATCCCACGTTCTATCATCCCATGTAACCGCAGACGATTCGCAAACTTGTGAAACTCGAGATCGTCAACCCTGATTCCGAGCCTGACCTTTACTTTCTCAACTTTTTCTGGACGGATTTTGTCACTTGCCGAATCGGCTTTCCTTTTGGTAACCGAAAAAACCAGATCCCCTTTTTCGATTATATACTTAAGGTGCCAGAGGTCATCAAGGGTTTCGGCTGTTACTGCAATTTCCCCTTCCCTTCCCTTAAGGGAACGATTTGTAACTCTCATGCCTTTTTACCTCCATGAAGTTCCATTTTCTCTTCCTTTCCATCCCCGGTTTTATTTTCTGGGATTTTTCCAGCGAGTTTTTCCTCGAATTCCTCTTTAGTTCCCTTTCCGAAGTTTTTTTCGAATTCCTTTTCAATTTCGTCCCCGTTATCTTCAAGTTCTGTCTCAACTTCCTGAGACTCATGTTCCTCGCCCTCACCCTTGATCTT
This sequence comes from Methanosarcina barkeri str. Wiesmoor, assembly GCF_000969985.1. Lineage (GTDB taxonomy): Archaea > Halobacteriota > Methanosarcinia > Methanosarcinales > Methanosarcinaceae > Methanosarcina > Methanosarcina barkeri_B. Next base: position 4,124,550 of record NZ_CP009526.1, read on the forward strand.
TTCTCCCTTCCTTTTCGGCTTCTGACTCTTTAAGTCCGATTCTCCGGGTGGGACCATCATAGCGATCTGGTCAGGAGAAGCAATCTGCTTTACGAAGCGGGGATCGTTGAGTTCGTCGGCATAAATCCTGTAGATCTTTTTAGAGATATCATTCTGGTTAAAAGCCCCGGGGACGACTTCGAGGATATAATCCCCATGTTTCCGGACAGCAGAAACAGGCCCACCTATAACCCTTGTCTCGCCTTTGAGTTCAAGCCCAACTGCAACGCCGAGAGGAATATCCTTAAAGTAATTGCGTTCCCCACGGATGATAAAAGCTCCTTTTTTCACATATTCTCCTGATTCTGGAGTTTTGCTGACCTGCTCGGCTTTAACCCAGTAGCAGTCCCCACTGAAATGCCCTGCTTTCCAGAGACTGGAATAAGAAACAGCAAACTGTGCCGCTTCCTGCAAAGTAGATTCAGGAACCTCTTCTCCGCCGGTCTTGATAACTGTGAGAGGAGCCCCTGGTGTTTGAGTATGGAAGACAAGGTCTCTCTTTTCCAGGTATTTCTTAAATATCTCCTCATTGGTGTCTGCATCCCTACCTCCCACAATAAAAAAGCCGTCTGAGGACACGAACCACCTGAACCTGTCATACCAGTGTTTTTTCCTGGACGCCCGGAGCTTTCTTCCTGCCTTTGCAACCTTTGCCACGGCCTTTTTCTCCATAGCCTTCCTGGTATCTTCGATAGCTTTGAGAGCTCCGTCTTTTTTCTTGTTAAATTTCTTGACCTTTTCATAGTATTCCTGAGCATTCTGTGGCACTGTTTTGCGGATGTCAAGACTAATACTCTTTCCGTCAAAATTCACAGTTACAGTCCCTGTCCTTGGGTCAATATTTGTGATTTTCTGCGCGGCAGGCACGGTCTTTTTAGCCTGCTTCAGAATGGAGCGGATCTCGTCCCAGGAATATCCCGTTGACCTTGCTCCATTGAGCACGGAAAGGAGCTCTTCGATACCCTGGTAGTTTGCATAGACTGTCTCAGCAAGGGTATTATTTTTCTCGATTTCTTTTTCAAACTTTTTAAGACTCCCTTCCTGTTGAAGAAGCCGCCGTTCATAAACGCCAAGTGTTTTCTCCTTTTTCTTAGCTGCTTTTACCTCTTCGATCTGTTCAAGTGCCTTTTTCCCAAAAAATTCATCAAGTGCCGTGTTAAAAGAATCAAAATACTCTTTTTCAAATCCGGAATAGCGAGTAAGATCAAAAGGAAGTACATCAAAAGTTTCCAGCTTTCCTTTGATTTCCTTTTTCACATGCTGAGGCCTGAGATTAGGAGCCTCGCCTTCAACCCCAACTTCGGGTTTAATTTTGGTTTCGGGTTTAATCTCGGTTTCGGGTTTAATCTCGGTTTTTGGCTTAGACTCGATATCGGATTTAGGTTCAGTCTCGATTTCGGCTTCTGTGAGACCTTTCTCTCCGGCTCCTGTCATCAAAAGCGGAGAAAAGAGATCGTGCATTGCATTGCAGATCATGGAGGCGTCTTCTTCAGTTGCTTCCTTTGAAGGCTTTGATTTGTCAATTCCTGCCCTGGCACAGACTTCTTCTGCCAAAACTCCACCCAGATTGAACCTTGTGGCAACCGTCCTGACGATATCAGAGGTTGACCTGGAAAACTCCTTCATAAGGTCAGAATCCTTTACCTTGAGAGGACTTATCTGTGCCTCAGGCAGTTCGTAAATTTCTCCACTCCTAAGCCGCCTATCCTTCATTGTTACAGGATTCATAGGCAGAATAATCCTGTTTTCCGAATCGACAATAAGTATGTTCCCAGGGGCGAAAAGCTCCACAATAAGATTACTGTGGACTCCAGCTCTCTCAATTCCAATTTTCACGATCCTGTCAAAGTCGTGCTGCTCAACAGATACAATCCTGCCTCCCATCAGGTATTTTCTAAGCAGCATCGGAAAAGCCTGGGGAAGCGTCGGGCTTGCCCTGAGGTATTTGCTAAGATGAATGCGCTTCCCGGCCTCAATAACCAGGTTGTCCCTGCCCTGGTGAAAAACGTAAAGATTGATGCGAATTTCCTCGTTTGCGGGCTGATAGATCTTCCCGATCTTCGCATCAATTATGGATTTTGGACCTGCTGACAGCTCGGCAACAACTGCAGCAACGTCGGCGCTTGACATATCCTGCTTCATGAAGTTGATATAATAGAGGCTTTTGGTATAAGCATTACTGAAGAATTTAGTGAAATTAGATATAAAGTGAAGTGGTTCATCGCTCAGGCTCGGCGGCTTCGCACGCTTCGAGCCTTCGGGCTTCGTCGGAATAATTTTTCTATACTCAATGTAAGTGGCAAAGTAGAAAGTAGTTACAGTTTCCTCAGAAGACGGAAGCCAACGTCGTTGAAACGGTCGGCGGAACCGCTCCAGTGGCGGGACGCCGACCGGCAGCCCCTAGCACTGTCTTCACAGCTGCCGCCCCGAATCTTACGGCCGGAACCATCTCCATCTTCCCAGGCACTGCCATCGGAAGGAGCACCCTCGTATTTATTATGCCATCTGTCCTGAACCCATTCCGAGACATTCCCATGCATATCATACAAACCCCATTGATTAGGTTTTTTCTGACCAACTGGATGAGTTTTAGAACCTGAATTTTTATCGTACCACGCATATTCATTAAGCTTTGACTCATCGTCACCAAAAGAATACCTTGTTTGTGTGCTGGCCCAGCAGGCGTATTCCCATTCAGCTTCTGATGGTAGACGATATTTATCAGCGCCTTCTTTTTCATTCAGTACTTTAACAAATTTTTGAATCTTTTCCCAAGAAACATTTTCTACAGGCAAATCATCACCTTTGAATTTGGAGGGATTGGTACCCATAGCCTTTTTCCATTGTCTCTGAGTGACCGGATATTTGCCCATATAAAAAGGATTGTTAATTGTCACTTTATGGACAGGACCTTCTTGATCATACCTTCCCTTTTCATCAGAAGGAGACCCCATCATAAATTCTCCGGCTGGGATCAGCACAAATTCCATACCTGTATAAGGGCTGGTGAAGGTTTTGGGAATATAAGGTTCTTCAGAGTTCACAAGAGGCTCTTTATTTTCACTTATTAAAACAGCAGTATTTGATCTATCAATTTTGTTCATATTTCGAGAGCTTTCAGAACTTGTACTTATTCCCTTAAGATGCTGTACTGCATCACTATAATTATCAGGTTGAAGCTCACTTTTCAATAGTGAATTAAGCAGACCGTATATAGTTTCTTCAACCGACTCAAGAGAAGGAGGAACATCATAGGCTTTTCTCAAGACTGTAAGGGATTCATTTAGTATGAGGGGATGAAGTGTTCTAACATATTCATTTAGAAGTTTACTTTTCTTTGAATTGTATTCATTTTCCCTTATCTTTTGAGGATTTGTGCCAATAAATATCGTCCCTTCTATGTTACCTTCCTTCTTTGGAGATTGGTACCCCTCAGATTTTGTCTTTTTAAAAGCGTAGTCATACAACTCTTCAATGGATATGTAACCATTGCCTTTATCAGCGTAACCTTTCTCCAGTCCTTCTATCAAATAATTAGTAAAAATTCCGTGCCCGAACTTCTCTTCTTCTCTTGCAGCAGGAGAACCTGTCAACCCGGTTGAAGTAAGAATAATTGTTCCTGAACCGGAATGTTTTTTCAAGGCTTCAATCACATCAGAAGTATCCCTTTTTCCAGCAGCACCGCTGTAACAGCAATCAAGGACTATGATTACAGATTTTCGAGAAGGATATCGCCTGCATTTGTTAATAAAATCAAAAGTTAATGAGGTTGCCAGTAAGGCGTCTTCTTCTGTATCGTTAAACAGGAGACATAAATCATTTTCAAAGTCTTTTTTTCCATGTCCTGAAAAATAGATAAAAACAAGATTGCTGTCTACCTTTTTAAGAATCTTCTCGACTTCAACAAGAGCTTCTTTACTTGTTCGATCGATCAGATCAATAACTTCATCAAACCCACAAATATCTTTATTCAGCAGAACCTCCTTCATTGCGAGAGCATCAGCTACTGCAAACCTCAATTTTTTATCGGAATTTGGATAATTATTTCCAATAACAAGCCCGACTCTTTTGCCAGTCATGATGCTAACGCACAATTTATTTATTGGAGTTCATGAAACAACTCAGACCTTCAAAGACTGATAGCTGCGGGTTTTCTTCAAAAAATTGGGATAATTTTGTAAGGGGCAATTTTGAAATCTTAATCGTGCTTCCGTCAGGGCATTTTAGTTCAATTTTGGCAGTTGGCCTGTACTCTAGCCAGGTTTTCATTGCTTCAAGGATTATCTCTGCAAAGACCTTACCAGTTATGCCGAAAACTGCAAGTGTGCTGAAAATGGGTGTCAGATCAGCTTTATCTCCTTCAGAACAATCGGATTTTAAAGGTTCTATCCAGCCATCAGGTATATTCATGCAAATTGAACTATATAGCTGACAACACTGCTCCTGCCAATATTCCGAAAAAGTTTCAACGCCTTCAGACGTGAGTACGATAGAGAAATTAGATGTATCAAGAACTTGCTGTATTCTACCACCAGCTATTCAACAATCTAAAACTGATATTTCCTTTAAGGAATATATGATTTAAGATTTTTGTTCAGTAAGAAATACAAGCTTGAAAAAAGCGAAATTTCTTTGAAAATTTTTTAGATAATTTGAAGTTCAAGCATTGATTGTAAAAAAGAAGAAAGTCATAGTTTCCTTAAAAAAGAAAGTTATAATTCCATTAAGGAAGAAAGTCATAGTTTCCTTAAAAAAGAAAGTTATAATTCCATTAAGGAAGAAAGTCATAGTTTCCTTAAAAAGAAAGTTATAGTTCCATTAAAGAAGAAAGTTATAACTCCCTCAACAGACGGAACCCAAGATTGGCAAGCCGACTTTCAGTTTTGCGCTTGAAACGGCCAGCCGAACGGCAGAACCCGGTTTCGCAGAGCCAGCTGCACCCACGAGAAACCCGATCAGGGCTACTGTCATCTTCCCACGCGCTCCCATCCAAAGGAGCACCGTTGTAATTTTCGTGCCACTTATCCTGCACCCATTCCCAGACATTTCCGTTAATATCATAAAGTTCCCAGGGATTTGGTTTCTTGCAGCCAATTACGTGAGTCTTATTGCCTGAATTTCCAGCATGCCAGACGTATTCACCAAGTATTGACTCATCTTCACCAAAGAAACACCTTGTTTGTGTGCCGGCGCGGCAGGCGTATTCCCATTCGGCTTCTGAGGGTAAGCGGTATTTGTCAGTTCCTTCCATTTCATTCAGCTTTATTACAAACTCCTGAGCTTCGTTCCAGGAGATCATCTCAACAGGGTGATCTTCACCCTTGCAGTATGAAGGATTGTTGCCCATTATCTTTTTCCACTGTTTTTGTGTGACAGCGGATTTACCCAGGTAAAAAGAGTTATTAATTTTTACTTTATGAACTGGAGACTCGAAATCTGATCTGTCCTTCTCTTCTAAAGGTGAACCCATCTCGAATTCACCGGCCGGAATCAGTGCAAATTGTATGCCTGTAAAAGGACTGATAAAGGTTTCAGTATCATCCGGATTATCAGCCAGTTCAAGAATAGACGACTCTTCAGTTTCCTCAGTTTTCAGGTAGTATCGAATTGTATTAATGTAAGTCTTTATATTCATATTTCCCAAAACCCCACTCCATAAGAATACATATTGAGTTGTCAATTTTTAACTTAGGAGTTCCTATTTTCGATTATTGTTTGCCTATTTTCACTTTTAATTCTTATTTCTTTTCGTTTTTAAATTTTTATTTGTCAATTTTCATTTTTCGTTACAATTTTCCAGATATAATTCAATTCACAGTTGTCAATTTAAAATTTTGATTTTTACTCATCGATTTACTCATCGATTTTTATATTCAGCTTATCAAATTTAGTGTTGGCATTAGCTCTTATTTGTTAGATTCTAGTACTGCAATTCCATAATCCTCAATAAATCACGGATAAACACAGATAAACACAGACGGTTTCAATTCATGTTTATCCATGTCCATCCGTGATTCTTTTATGAGAAACTCATTAACCAGTGTTGATTTAAAAGTCCAGTTTTATTTCTCATAATTTGGAATCGATGCACTAGAACTCGTCATAATATCGTTGCATATTGTTGTTCTAGGAGATTAACCCTTGCTGCCACAAAATACATGGATCAAGAGTCTTTATGTATTCTACCGTAATAAAGAGAATTATCTAAACTTAAATTGACTGTTAAACGTTTTTAAAAAAATCCATATAACCAAAAGTAAAATATGAGATTGATCTATCATAGAAAAAACCAGCCAGATCCTCTTAACTAAATCAGCTTAGGACTTACGCAGTTGAGGAATAAAATCAATTACTTCAAAAACTGTGGATTAAAATCAAATTTAAGACAATTAACGGCCAGATACTGCTGATTTTTCAATTAAATTGCTAAGTCCTATATATATCAAAGTTGAGAAACCCCAAACCAAAAATTTAATCAAAATCACTGATCGAAATCACTGAACGAAACCCGATCAAAATCGTAAACCACAACCCCTGATCAGAATCCATAAATTATACTCCTGATCGGAATTCCTAAAACATAATAATGACCAGACTCTCGGAACAACAATCCTGATCGGAATTCCTAAAACATAATCCTGATCAGAACCTCGAAACCGTCTTTCTGGTCAGAACTCCTAAATTAAGATCCAAAACCCCAGAAGCCCTGAAATTATGGATAATCGAACTGCCCGCTTTTTGAAAACCCGCTTCCAGAAATATTACAAAAATGCCGAAATAGGCCTTCCTGACCACCTGCCTAACAGAGAATGGGCTTTTATCTTCTTTGACAGTATGCCTGATAAGATGATGCACAGGCACAAGGCCTTCGGCTCACCCGGAGAAGCTCTTGACTATCTTTACGGCATGGCTCCTGCGCATGTTTACAATTCGACTGCTTATTACGAATATCCTGATGCGCGGAAAATGAATGAGAAAAACTGGCTAGGGGCAGAATTGATTTTTGACCTTGATGCAGACCACCTTCCAGACGCCCCAAAAAACTACGCAGATATGCTGGAGCTTGTAAAGAAGGAAACTTTCAAGCTTATGGATTTCCTTTTAGAGGATTTTGGGTTTTCGGAGCAGGAAATTGAACTGGTATTCTCCGGAGGAAGAGGGTATCATTTCCATGTTAGAAGCCCAAAAGTCCTGAAGCTTGGAAGTGCTGAAAGAAGGGAAATCGTAAATTATCTCAGCGGGAGAGACCTTGATTTCAAATATTTTTTTAGGGAAGTTGCTATGGATGGAGAATTCGGGACCGGTTCAAAGACATTTAAAGGAATGAAAAACGTGCCTTTTAAATGCACACTTGTGGGATATGATTCAGGCTGGGGAAGAAGAATTGCGCTTTATCTTACGGATTATATGAAGGCCGAATGCGGGAAAAGGTACAAAAAAGATATGTTTCCCGAACTTCGCAGATATGAGAAAGTCGGGGATACTACAATAAAAAAGCTAATCAGTCTTACAAATAGCGAAAATGGTTTAAAGGATATTCTTGAGAAAGGAAGGCTTGACTTTGACGTCAGAAACTTTAAAGATATTGCTGCCTATTTTATGAGAGAGTCTGTTGAAGATTTTCTGCACAGATTTGGGACCAGTGTTGACGAACCCGTGACTGCGGACATCAAACGTTTGATCCGGGTGCCTGGCTCATTGCACGGCGGGTCAGGGATGCTGGTAAAGAAACTTGCCCTGTCCGAGTTAGAGAAGTTTGACCCACTTACCGATGCTGTTGTCTTTGGCGAAAGGCCGGTAAAGGTAACAGTTTTAAAACCTTTTTCGGTGCAACTAAAGGGCAAGGATTTAAGAGTCGAAGAAGGCATACAGGAAGTTCCTGAGTATGCGGCAGTGTACTTAATTTGTAGAGGTGTTGCTGAGTATGGACATAGAAGAAATCAGCCAGGTCCTGTATAAGGAAAAAAACCAGACAATAAAGACAATTCCAGCTGATTTTTACCTGGAGGCTGAGAAATATGTCCGGAAACTCGAAGAAGAGATTGAGAAAATCGGCAATTCCCGTTCTCCGGAGTTCAAAATGCTTCAAGACGAACATGAAAGAGCACTTTCGGACCTTGAAACTATATTCATGAAACGGATAGGAAAAGCTATAACCAGGGCAACAACTCAGTCTAATGCGAATAAACCTATTTCAAAAGACATCGAAAAATTACTTCCTGTAGAAAAGAGGCTTTATGATCTTGTACTGCAAGGAATTAAAGCCGCAAAAATCGAACTTTTAGATCCTATTCTGTACCCTGGTTCCGAGAATACTGCAGTCTGGCCTGAAATCGTGGAAAGACAAATCCATGCCGGTTTCAATGAAGAAACGAAAGCAAAAATGAGGATTCCCGTTATTGCAGCCAGCGGGGAAACAGGAGCAGCCCCAGACAAAAACAATATAAATGATGAATACGTTGTTGTCCGAATACTGAAAGATCTGCCGACCTTCACAGGTGCAGACGGCAGAAATTATACGGTCAGCGCTGAAGAAGTCGTTGTTTTGCCACAGCTCAATGCTACAGGGCTGATAAAGCGAAACGCAGCTAAACTGATTGTCGGACAGGAAGACTCGGGAAAAGACTCATTTCCTGGAAAAAATTAATTTCCTGAAATTTACAGCTTGTTTTAGCTTGAAAAAGAAAACGGCAGGAGTTTAAAGTGTTGAAGATTATAAACTAAGCTATGAAGGCCGGAAAGCATACCAGGCAATAGTATGAGTATTTATATGTGTAGCTATATTTGTGTACCTTAACCTTGTTAGCACCAAGCTTTTTAAAAAAAAGCTTGAGCAAAAAATAATAGTACTTTAACTTTGCAAGTACCAGGCTTTTTAATAAAAAGCTTGAGCAAAAAATAATAGTACCTTAACTTTGCAAGTAACAGGCTTTTTAATAAAAAGCTTGAACAAAAACTAATAGTACCTTAATTGTTGACTCTGTGACCTTGTCTTGATAGAAGGTTTTCAATCGTGATATCGAGACCGAAAGAGGTTTGAAAAATATCAAGTTCATCCAATCAAAGGCTTCCCAAATAAGATCTTCCCAGGATCTAAACGCTGTACGTAAACGCCATACGTATAATTTCCATATGTTATATAATGTCTTTCCGCAAAAGCCGGAGAAGGCAAGCTGAGTACCAATAATCATTAAAAAGGTGTAAAGAATGAAGATTCCAAAGAAGTTCAGGAGTTACTGCCCTTACTGTAAAACTCATCAGGAAATAGTGGTTGAAAGGGTCAGGAAAGGTCAGGCTTCATCCATGACTCGCATTGCAAGACAGAAGAATAGACAGCAAGGCATAGGAAACAGTGGGAAATTCTCCAAGGTGCCCGGCGGCGACAAGCCCACAAAACGCATCTGGCTTAGATACCGCTGCACAGTATGTAAGAAAGCCTACCAGAAACCATGTTTCAGGGCAAAGAAGTTTGAGTTCAAGGAGTAAGATAAAATGGTAGACTATATACAGAGACCAAAAAGCAGGTTCCTGCGTGTGAAGTGCAACGACTGCGAAAACGAACAAATTATATTCGGAAGCGCCAGCCGTAAAATTACCTGTGTTGTCTGTGGAAGAACTCTTGCCGAACCAACCGGTGGAAAATCGACAATTACTACTCACATTCTGGAAGTGCTTGAATAACCGAACAGATAAAAGCACTTTGCAGCATTAGAGTAACAATTAATAAAGAGAGAAAACTAGAGAAGTGGTGCGAATGGGAAACGATAACTGGCCCGAAGTCGGAGAATTTGTTGTCTGTACTGTAAAGAATGTGACGGATTTCGGAGCCTATGTCGAGCTTGAGGAGTTCGGAGGAAGAGAAGGATTTATTCATATCTCCGAAATTAAAGCAGGCTGGGTCAAGTACGTCAGGGACTACGTAAGGGAAGGGCAGAAGATAGTCTGCAAGGTTCTTAACGTGGACCCTTCCCGCGGCCACATCGACCTTTCATTGAAAGATGTAAACGAGCACCAAAGGCGCGCTAAAATCCAGGAATGGAAAAATGAACAAAAAGCCGCCAAATGGCTCCAGTTCGTGGCTGAAGAGACAAAAACCGATGAGGATAACCTGCAAACTTTGCACGAAAAACTCGTAGAAGAGTTCGGAAGTGCATATACAGCCTTTGAAGAAGCTGCCATCGAAGGGGAAAAAGCCTTCAAAGGAGTCAAAGTCAATAAGAAGTACTTAAAAAGCATAATCAAAATTGCAGGGGAAAACATCAAACTGCCTTTTGTAGACATTGCAGGTTATGTGGACCTGACCTGTGACCTTCCAAACGGCATAGAAGTCATAAAGCAAGCTCTTAGTGCTGCAAACTCTATCAATGACGTTGATGAAAAAGACATAAGGCTCGAAATAAGTTACACAGGGGCTCCAAGATACCGAATTAAGGTAATTGCCCCGGACTACAAGAAAGCTGAATCAGTCCTTAAAAAATCTGCCCAGACAGCAGTCGATAATATTACCAAACTTGGCGGACATGGGACTTTCAAGCGGCATATCGAATCGGCAAAGGCGTGATACCCTTTGGGACAAAAGATCCGCAAATGTAAAAATTGCGGCAGGTACACTTTAAGGGAAATTTGTCCGGTCTGTGGGGGTAAACCTTTTTCCCCAAATCCGGCTCGCTTTTCTCCTAAGGACCCTTATGGCAGGTACCGCAGAATGGCAAAGAAAGGATAAGGAATTGTTATGCAACAAAGTACACTTGTCCGCCTGAAAGAAAACCTTGAACTCGAAAAACCAATCCTTGTAGTAGGACTTCCAGGAGTAGGACTCGTAGGCAAGCTAGTGGCAGAGCATCTGGTAGACGAACTTGGGGCTGAAAAAGTAATAGAAGTTTATTCTCCACATTTTCCACCTCAGGTCTTGGTCAACAAAGACTGTACGGTTCGTCCGGTAAGCAACACTATATACTACGCAAAAGCAAAAGAGAATGACATCCTTTTCCTTGTAGGAGATCATCAGAGTACAACTTCACAGGGACATTATGAACTCTGTTCGCTTTATCTTGACATTGCAGAAGAGTTTGGAGTGCAGAGGATTTACACGCTCGGAGGATATCCCACAGGCAAACTAGCCTATGAGGAAACTGTCCTTGGGGTCGCAAATGACACAAAATTGATCGAAGAAATCAAAGAGTATGGAGTAGAGTTCAGGGAATCCGAACCCAGCGGAGGCATAGTTGGAGCGTCGGGCTTGCTTGTAGCTTTCAGCAAGATGCGAGGTATTGATGCTGCCTGCCTTATGGGTATGACACCAGGATATTTAATGGACCCTAAAAGCGCCCAGTCCCTTCTAAAAGTGCTCTGTAGACTGTTCGGGATTGAAGTAAACATGGAGTCTCTTGAGAAAAAGGCCGAGGAAATGGAAAGCATCCTTGAGAAGCTAAAGGAAAAAGAAGAGCAACAGACAATCCAGGAAGTCAAACCTACAGAAGAAGACCTGCGCTACATAGGATAATATGGTCTTAGAGATCCAGAGAATTAAGTACAAGTTTAGCTAAGGCTATCTAATTAAATGAACATTAAAAGTTAAAAGTTAGATTTTCCGGTAAAGGGAAGGAAATGAAAGTCAATACAGACCTCCATCTCCATTCAAAGTACTCCATGGCATCTTCCAGAAGAATGGAACTGCCGACAATTGCCAGGGAGGCTTCAAAAAAAGGGATGGAATTAATCGGTACTGCGGACTGCACTCATCCGAAGTGGCTAGAAGAGATCAAAAGAGTAGCTGTTTCAGATGAAGAAATCCACATAGATGAGATTTATTTCATCCCAACTACCGAGATAGAAGACATTAAACGCGTACATCATCTCCTTATTTTGCCTTCGATTTCAAAAGCTGAAGAACTGGCCGAGCGCATTGCTCCTTTCGGCAACCTTGAAGCCGATGGCCGTCCGAGTGTCAGACTGGACGGCAGTGAAATTGCAGAAATTGCAAAAGACCTTGGAGCCCTTATCGGCCCCTGCCACGCATTTACCCCCTGGACCGCACTTTACGGCTACCATGACAGCCTGAAAAGTTGTTATGGAGATATGACAGAGTATATTTCTTTCCTGGAGCTTGGCCTGAGTGCAGACAGCGACTATGCTGACCGGATCGAAGACCTTCACCGCCTGACTTTTCTTTCGAACTCCGATGCCCATTCTCCCTCGACCAATAAACTGGCAAGGGAGTTTACGCAGTTTGATATGCCTGAGCTTACCTTTGACGGCTTGAAAAAAGCTATTCTCAGGGAACAGGGGTATAAAGCTACTCTGAATGTAGGGTTCTTTCCCGAAGAAGGTAAATACAACCGGTCAGCCTGCATTAAGTGTTTTACCCAGTATCCGCTGTCTGAAGCCGTAGAGAATAAGTGGCGCTGCCCGGTCTGCGGAGGGGTCGTAAAGAAAGGGGTTTTCGACCGCGTTAATGAACTCGCAGACTTTAAAGAGCCAAAGCACCCTGACTACCGCCCTCCTTATCTTCACCTGATCCCTCTTGCCGAGATTATCCAGATGGCTCTCGGCCATGCAAGCGTTCAGACAAAAGGTGTACAAACGGCCTGGAATAAACTGATAGAACGCTTCGGAAACGAGATCAAAGCTCTTATTTACTCCGAGCCTGAAGACCTGAAGGTCGTGGGTGATGACAGAATAGTAAACGCAATCCTGGCTTTCAGGAAAGGCGATGTCATAATCCATCCCGGTGGAGGAGGCCAGTACGGTTGGCTTGAACTGCCTGAAAGCCTGAAAAATGAAGAAATCCAGCAAACAGGACAGCTTTCATTTGCAGATCTTGGGAAGATAAATCCCGCGAAAGCAAGCAAACCCGAAAAAAAGAGGGCAAAAAATCTCCGGAAAAAACCCGGCGAAACCGAAAAAGAAAAGCCAGGTAATCAAGAATCGAATAATACGGAACCGGATGATGCAGGCCAGAGTTCACTTTTCGATTTTTAATAAACAGGTTTGGGAATAATAAGATATATAAGAGAGAAAGTATATTCACTAACCCTGTATCTGAAACACGTTTCATTGAAAACGTCGGGTAGCGCCCGGAAATTTTTATCACTTTAAAACAAAATGCCCAGGTAGTCTAGTGGTAAGGCGACGGTCTCGAAAACCGTTTCTTCTTTGGGAGAGCGCAGGTTCAAATCCTGCCCTGGGCGTGCAGTCAAAAAAAGTTTAAAGTCTATTTTTGTAGGACTGTGGTTTTGTAGAAGTAGTGTTTAATAAACTGAAATTTCGTGAACTACTGTGAATGCAGAACAAACAAGAAAGATTGAAGCCAGTTCTTCAGACTGATATTAAACTTGGATGACAGATTGCATTTGAATAAGAAATAAAATTATTTAGTTGGGCTTTTTCAAAGGCGGTTTTCCAAGGTCCTTCAATTTCTCATTCATAGCATCTTTTTTGCGTTGCGTAATTGCTGGTTGAACATAATAAAAATCAAATAAATCTTCGAGTACATCTAAAGCCCATTCTGCTTCACCGATTTCAACGTCAACTATTTGTCCGGTAGAAGTGGATTTATTTGGGTGTGCTGCAAAGTTTCCTATATGCCTAATAGCATCGATTGATTCTGCCAGATACGAAGGTAACGTTTGCATTGCCTCGTCAATTTCTTTTGACAAATCTCCAGGCTTTACGCCTTTATCACGAAGCATGCTCTGCAAACACCTTCTAGCTAAAGCAGCAGCAGCTTTTTTGCTGTATGGCTCAACCAAACAAGCTTCAATATAGTCTTGACTTATATCCGCTGGCACTTCACTAGGACATGGTGGTCTTGAAGATCCAGCCGGATATATCATTTCATTATTTAGGAATATTACATTCTTACCACATTCAGCACAACGAGAAACTATCAAAGTAATATATTCACCATTAAAGCTGTTCTCCAAACTTATATCTTCAAGGATTCTATCTATTTGATAGCCAAACCACTGTCGACTATGCGTATCAATTTGAGTGCTTTCAAATTTATTTACAACCAAACAATGTGGGCATTTACCGCGTTCACCAGGAATTATCATGTAATGAATATATTCAACCAGTACTTATAATAATTTCGAATCATCTTTTGTTTGTTTTATCCTGAAATTATTTCGCTTTTTTAATTATTTTATTTCAATTATATATCGTATACAGCTGACCTACTATTTTACTCCAACTTCTAACTTGTTTTATTTTACATGATTATTTCACAATACCAAAATGAAATTGAAACTTACTTAACGTTTAACTTTTTGAGCCGCCTGATGTTGTATCGGGTATTAAACTTTTAAATGTTTTTGAATCTGCGAAATAATTTCAGGATACAACAAATCATCTTTTATTTAAAATGACAACTTTTATTTCTTCGCAGTTGTGGACTTGTAAACATTTGAGCTAAAGGCAAGAAGTATGAAACTAAGGGATGCGTATGAGACATACAAGAAATTCAAGGTTCCTTCTTTATTGGAAATTCGTGATACTGCAAGCGAACACTCAAAAACAAGCCTAGTTATTATCATTCTTCTTGTTGTACTTTTACTTTTGGCACTTTAGTATATTCCTTAGTATCAAGTGGCTCACTTTGGGATTTCAAACCCAAAAGGCTTAGCCGATACTGAAAACAGCTATCGTGCTACATTAGCTCAGATATTTGGTGGCGTTGCTATTGCAGTTGGTATTTATTACACATGGCGAAGAATTTCGTACGCTGAATAGATACTTTGAGCTTAAACAATGACTTTTCTCTGTTCCTATGGCCCACCACCAATCAGTTGATATTTTTCAATATTTAACTCACTCTTACTTCTGCTTTATGTACCTCAATTTTTTTTACAACCTAATTTTTTCCTGTTTTCTTTCTGCCGGAAAATTTCCAATGGTGAGATATTCGGGACTGAAAGGTCCTGCCCTGCCTGATAGCCGTAGAGTTCCTGAAATTCCACAGCAAAGGAATGCATAAAAAGGGCATTTGGGATATCCATTGGGCAGAGTTCTTCGCATTGTCCGCAGTTGATACAGGAATCTGCAACAAGGGAATATCGTAGTGCATGAAAGGCAAAGGAAGGAGGAACCTTTCCAGGGGTGATAGTAAAGTCTGATACTTTTGTCCCGGACAGGGCAGGACATACTTCAATGCAGGTATAGCACTTGATACAACGTGAAGTCTCATCCACAAGCTGTTTCAGGCGGGTTTTTCCCTCCCCTAACGACTGAAAATCTTTCTCTCTCCAGCCCTCGGCCAGCTTCAGCATCGACTTCTCGATTTTCCCCCGAATCTCCACCCCTTTTGGGACAGGAGGAAAAGTTTCAACCACGCCTGCAGTTTTTGCCTGTTTAAGTAGTTCTGCGCCTTTTGCACTGCATACCTCAACAAAGGTTGCTTCCATACCCATAACGCCCCATTCTCCACAGGCAAGGTCAGCCTGCCTTGGGATTTTCAGTTTGCAGCGCCTGCAGTTACTTCTTCTTCCAAAGTTTGCCTCTTCCAATTTGTCTATGGGTATAGAAAACTCCTCTTCAGGAGTTTCAACGATAAACTTCCCCTTAGCAATCCTTTCCTTTTTAACCGAGTCAGGGTTAACTGAAAATGTTTCTACAATCATCTTCCTTGCCATTTCCGGACTGATTGAGCCTCCGCAGTTTAGCCCAAGCATGAGGATATTTTCCAGCCTGACTTCTCCCCGCTTTGCAAGCTCATAAAGACCCATGACATCGCATCCTTTCAGGGAGACTGCAATTTTCAGGTTATCTGCCTTTTCCAGGTACTTGCTGAAAAGTCTGGACAGAAGAAGGGTCCCGAAATGCAGGGAACCCGAAATTTCCGAAATTTCTGCCGGGTCCGTAATCAACACAGGTACAGCATCATAGATGTCGGCTCCTTTCCTGACCCCGAGCACTGCGTCCACACTTCCGCTTTCCAGTGCAAATTTCAATAGAGCTGAAACCGCACCGCCTGACTCACCTTTTTCCAGTAATTTCTGGTCACAAGCCTGGACATAAAACATATCTCCTTCTGACGGTTTCAAAGCTTTTCCTCCAAAAGTTTACCTTCTTGAGGTTCTATTTTCTCAATTTTTACCGCACATGCCTTGTACTCCGGAATCTTTGCCACGGGATCGAGAGCTCCGTTAGTCAGCAGGTTGGCTGCACATTCCTTAAAATGAAAAGGTATGAAGACAACCCCGGGTTTTATGTCTTCTGTGACCATTGAAGGGATTTCGATCTTCCCTCTCCGGGAAAGTACGCGGACTGTTTCTCGGTTGCGGATTCCTAACTTTTTCGCATCTTCCGGATGAAGCTCCACCCAGCCGGTTCTGACTTCGGAAGCAAGGGTTTTCGACCTGCGAGTCATAGTCCCTGTATGCCAGTGCCAGATGTTCCTTCCTGTAGTAAGAATGAAAGGATATTCCACATCCGGAACTTCGGCTGGGGGCTTCCATTCAATGCCAGAAAACTCCGCCAGCCCATCAGAGGTGGAAAATTTTTCGGTATGCAGGATTGGAGTTCCTAGATGAGTTTTATCCGGGCAGGGCCACTGAAGAGAGTCAGGTTTTTCAAGGCGCTCATAACTCATGCCCCCATACTGGGGGGTAACCTTTGCGATTTCCTCAAAAATCTCCGCTTCGTTCATGTAGGAAAATTGAGGCCCGTACCCCATACACCCGGCAAGTTCGCAGATGATGCGCCAGTCTGCCTTAGCATCTCCAGGAGGGTCTACGGCTTTCCTAATCCGCTGTACTCGACGTTCAGTATTGGTCTGGGTCCCGTTCTTTTCTGCATAACAGGCCGCAGGCAAGACAACATCAGCAAGATTTGCAGTCTCGCTCAGGAAAATATCCTGCACGACCAGAAAGTCCAGTTGCTTCATGGCTTTTCTTACCTTGTTTAGATCCGGGTCCGAGAGCATGAAATTTTCTCCCATAACATACATGCACTTCACAGTCGATGTTCCTTCTGCAAGCTGTTCCATCAGCTCCGTAACCGTAAGCCCTGGAGCTTTCGGAAGTCCGCTCACCCCCCAGATAGATTCCATTTTCCTGTGGTTTTCCGGATCTGCAACCTTCTGGTATCCAGGATACACATCCGGCAGGCAGCCCATATCACATGCTCCCTGTACATTATTTTGTCCCCGCAGGGGGTTGACTCCCCCTCCGGCAACTCCGAGATTTCCAGTTAGAAGCATTAAATTTGCCGTGGATCTCACGTTGTCAACTCCCACCGTATGTTGGGTGATGCCCATTGAATAAATGAGGGCCGATGGTTTTGATTGGGCAATCCACTCGGCTGCGGTTTTTAAGTCATTTTCTGGCACCCCTGTGATTTTTGAGACGTTTGGCAGGGAATAGGCCTCCTGTATGACCACGGATCTCATTTCCTCATAATTTTTTGTCCTTTTTGAGATAAATACCGAATCTTCCCAGCCATTTTCTATAATATGGTGCATGAGTCCATTTAGGAGAGAAACGTCCGTACCTGAATACATAGAAAGATGGAGGTCTGCCTGTTTTGCTGTGGGCGTGCAACGAGGGTCTGCACAGACTATTTTGGCCCCCTTCTTTTTCGCAAGCATTACTCTCCTTCCGATGAGTGGATGCTGCTCGAGGGTATTGCTACCGATAATGAAAATGCATTTAGACTCTTCAATGTCCAGGATGGAATTCGTCATGGCTCCCGAGCCAAAAACTGCGGCAAGGCCAGCGACTGTAGAGGAATGACAGAGCCTTGCGCAATGGTCAACGTTAGAAGTCTTAAGGACAGCACGGGCGAATTTCTGCATAAGGTAGTTTTCTTCGTTCGAGGTTCTTGCCGAAGAGAGGCAGGCAATTTCTTCAGGGAGAAAAGTCATGAATTTCCCTGCTATAAGGGCCAGGGCTTCTTCCCAACTTGTCTCTACAAGCTTCCCGTTTTCCCTGACCAGCGGCTTTACAAGTCTATCCTTGCTATGGATGAACTCATGAGCGTATCTGCCCTTTTGACAGAGCTTTCCTGCATTAACGGGAGCCCGGTGCCAGGGCTCAATGCCTGCAGCCCTCCCATCTTTTACCACAATGTTAAACCCACATCCTGTCCCACAGTAAGGACAGGTCGTGGGCACATATTTCAATTCCATGTTTCCATTTTCTCCTGAATACATTGGTATGTTCTGGTAAAATGATGGTTCATTAATGATAAGCTGATATTTTCAAAACAATTCACATACCCATACTGCTTTCTTGAGGACTTCATAGTACTCCAGGCAAAATTGCAGGCATTGCTTCCTCTTGCTTAAATGCAGATTGGAGAAAACCAGTATGATCGTTTTCTTCTTTTATTTTTTCAAAAAGCTGTTTTAAGGTATCTTCATTACTCTGAGTGAATTTAAATGGAGAATCAAGGAACGGTTCAAAGTAAATAGGCACATCGTCAAGCCTGTAGAAAGTCCCTTCGCACTCTATGGAGTCAATGACTCCCGGAAGCACAATGTCTGAGATTGACGTAGTTGGACAAGGAACTGTATCCAGGCAGATCAAAGGAATTTCTGCAAGGTAATCTGCACAGTCAGTGGGGATCTGACTCAAAAGATCAGAACATATTACAAAAGCTGCATCCACATCCTTTTCTCGAAGCAAATCTACGGTTGTGAATTCTCCAGGGTTGTAGCGTGGGTGTCCACGCATGAAGTCAAGCCCGAAGGGGTAGCCATACATATAGGAAGCGACCTGGGTAAAGCCTGCCGCATTGCAGTGACTGCGGATAATTCCAATGGTAAATTTGGAATAATTATTTAGCTCTTTTACAAGGTTCATGGCAATTTCAATATTCCTGTATTTCCCAAGAGATGAAGACAGTCCAATTCCCACTGAGATAGTCCCAAAATTGCAGTTTTTCATTATACCGAGCATCTCTTCCATAACAGAAATAGAAACTCCTGTAATCTCCTCTACGGAATGATGAGGAGTTTTTCCATGTAAAAGCGTCAAGAGTGCACTTATTAGCTCATAGTCGGAGCCAGGTTTAAGCTGCACGTGAAGGTCAGAAGCTCTAGCAGTTAGAGTTTTTCTTGGATCCACAGTAATGATCGTTCTATCAAAACGCCCGCGTTTTGTCCAGTAGCCTCTGGGAAAAACCCCATATCTTGACATCTGTCTCGGCATAGATTCAAGAGGATTGGCACCCCAGTACACCAAAAGATCAGCTCTGTTTTTCTTCTGTCCTTCAGTTGCACCGACTCTTCCGGCTTCCTGAGTTCCCATCACTGTGGCCCCATTGCCAACGGTATCAACAATTGCACCCAGATGTTCCCCTATCATAAGTCCCACTTTATGTGCTTCACAGGAAGTTTCGCTGCCTATGAAAATAAGAGGACGCTTGGCCGAAGACAGGATGTCTGCGGCTATTTGAAGGGCTCCGTCCCAAGAAACAGGTCTTAGTTTCCCTCCAAACTTTAGAAAGGGCTGTTTAAATCTCCGGGGACTTGTAATCTCATTAAATCTGAAAATTCCCATCTTGCATACATTTTTAGCTTCAATCTTTCCATCCTTGATTTCAACCTGGATATCGTCGCAGGCAGCTCCACAAACAGGACAGACTATGTTTTTGTAAATCATACGCACTGCTCTCCGACATAAAATTTTGAGATTATATCTTCGGTGCACTTTTCAGAAAAAATCGATAGTAGCATCTCATCTTGCATTTTACGTACCTCTCAACATTGTTCTGTGCACTGCACAGCAGTTCGTTTTTATGCTAATGAACAGTGAACAGTAATTTCACAGCACTGTACCATTTTTATGAACTAGTACTTCAATGTCAACAGGTTTTCAGGAATACGCCTTTTCCCTGCAGCCAGGAAGACGGGTGGGGGAATCCAGTGAAGTCTGTGACCTTCCGGACACCAATAGAAAAAAAACCGTGTTCAACTTTTTGCTGCTGTTTACAAGTAAGTAGATTTCCAGACCTACATTTGTTACCAGTAAACTGCGTTATCTTTCAAATTCATATGGAATATATAAAGAATTTGCATTGGGAAGTAAATTTACAACTTAGATATAAATATATCTTTACTTCACAATATTTAATGGAAATTAGATTTTTCTTTCCACACCTGGACTATAAATATAAAGCTAATATTATTAAGCACGTAAGGTTCATATAGAGACATATTTATATAATATTTGGCGGGAGTCTAATTTCCGTATTAAATGGAGGATCAAGATATGAAACTAAGTGCACGCAACGTATTAAAAGGTAAAGTTAAAAGCATTGTCACCGGAATGGTAAACTCTGAAATCGTAATAGAATTACCAGAAGGGACAGAAATCACTTCCATCATTACAAAAACATCAGCTGAAAGTCTGGACTTAAAAGTAGGAAGCGAAGTCTACGCAGCATTCAAGGCTTCAAGTGTAATGGTAGCCGCAGACTAATTACTTATTTTCATCATCAACTGATGGGAAGTATAGTCAAAAATAACTAATTTCGCATTCCGCAGAAGTGCAAAAAACTAACTGTTAATACCAACACTCGTTTAAAAAAAATAGAATTATTATATCTGTTGTACATCTGCGTAATGTGTATTTATATTTCCTCAGCATCTTTAAAGGAATTGCATCTTTAAAGGAATTTTACCTATACTGTCATGTTCTGGATACTTAGGAATAACGAAAATATAATTTCAATCATTATGTACCAATATTATCTTTGAAGGTTATTTGGAAAATAGAATTATATGGCCATTACCAAAGTGACCAAAGTGAAAACTTGAGTTTATTATTTAATTATTCCTTAACTTTATAATGTAGAAAATTCCACGGAAAAATTTGCTTCTTGAACATAAGTATTAATAAACTCCGAATAAACTCCTAAAAATAATAGATTGACTTATATGCACTTATATTATATAGGACTTAAGTGATTAAGCTTTTTTATAAAAATTATTATTAAATTATCTTCATGCAATAAGAAAAATTAGCCAAAAAATCTTTGAGTTGAAATAATAAATCCATGATAAATAGAGTAAATATTATTACATCAACTTTACAGGTTTAAGGAAATAAAAATAGAAAAATAAAAAATTTGTTTATGATTCCAAGGGTTCACTGTTATCGATTTTGAATGTAACGACGTAAGTACTTAATCATAACAAAAATATTTTGTGCAGGTGAAATTGTGAGAAAAGAACTGATAGTTCTGTTAGTAATATTAGGCGTATTCCTTGCAATAGGATGTACTGGTAATGGAAATGAAGCTACAAACGAAACTGATAACTCAGTCGTAGCAGAAACTTCGTCTTCCGAGCAGAACCCTGATGCTATAACAGTATCTGCAGCTGCCAGTCTTACCGAAGCCTTTACTGACATAGAATCCCAGTTTGAAACCGAAAACCCTGACGTAGATGTGAATTTCAATTTTGCAGGGTCAGGGAATCTACGCCAGCAGATTGAAGGAGGAGCTCCTGTTGATGTTTTTGCTTCGGCTAACCAGAACCACATGGACATACTTGCCGGTGAGAAACTGATAGAAAACAGTACAAGGAAAGACTTTGCTCAGAACTCCCTTGTGCTTATAGTCCCTACAAACAGCGACCTCAATATAACTGGAATAAAAGACCTGACAGCCCCTGAAGTAGAGAAAATCAGTATTGGAAACCCTGAAACTGCCCCGGTAGGCAAATATGCAACCCAGGCATTGACCGAAGCAGGAATCTGGGACCAGATAAAAGATAAGACGATACTTGCTGAAGACGTCAAACAAGTACTTACATACGTGGAAAGAGGAGAAGTGGATGCAGGTTTTGTGTACATGACCGATGCAAAGACCGCAGATCCTGGAACTATAAAAGTCGTTGCCACTGTCCCTGTAAATACTTCTATCAGTTATCCCATAGCCGTGGTTTCTGATTCTGATAACAAAGAAGAAGCACAGGAATTCGTGGATTTCATAACTGGAGACGAAGGACAGGAAATACTGGAAAAATACGGATTTACTCCCGAATCCGAATAAAAAATAAGCTAAAAGCATAAAAATGATCCCTATGCTGGACAAGATATGGTTTCCTTTATCTCTTACACTCTGGATAGCAGCCATATCGTCTATTCTCGTACTTTGCAGTGGCGTAACCATAGCTTATGTGTTTGCAAGACGTGATTTTCGGGGAAAAGGACTTGCGGAGCTATTCGTGACCCTCCCCCTTGTCCTTCCTCCTACTGTAATTGGTTACCTTCTTGTGATCCTGGTGGGAAGACATGGGTTTCTCGGACAGATGATTTTCAATGCTCTGGGGACCGGGATCATGTTTACCTGGCAGGCAGCAGTTATTGCGGCTTATACGGTTTCTCTTCCTCTCATGGTTCATACTGCGAAAGCTGCCATTGAAGGAGTAGACAGGGAAATAGAGTATGCTGCCTATATCCTTGGAAAAAGTGAACTTGAGACTGTTCTGCAAATAACACTCCCTCTTGCAAAAAAGGGAATACTGGCAGGACTTATACTCAGTTTTGCCAGGGCTATTGGAGAATTCGGGGCAACCCTCATGCTGGCAGGAAATATTCCGGGAAAAACTAACACAATGTCGATTTCAATATACAGCGCGTTTCAGGCAGGCAATAACGAACTTGCCAATCTGCTTGTATTAATCCTGGTATTTATGTCCCTGCTGACCATTGCACTTACCGGCAGATTTGTAGGAAAACTTGAGGTATGAAATTGGGCGTTAAAGTCGACCTTAAAAAACAGTATAAAGAAGCTGAAATCAATGGAAAAAAAAGTGCTAAGAAAGCTTTTACAAGTACTAAGAAAGCTTTTACGTTAGATATCAGCTTTGAAATGGGAAACGAACTTGTCGTACTTTTTGGGCCTTCTGGATCAGGAAAGACCACGTTATTCAAATGTATTTCAGGTATCACAGAACCTGATGATGGAAAAATAACTGTGGGAAGTAAAGTTTACTACGACAAAAACCAGAAAATTAACCTGCCCATCCAGAAACGCAATCTTGGCTATGTTTTTCAGAACTATACCCTCTTTCCTCACATGAATGTTAGAAAAAACATAGAATGCGGCCTCAAAGGCTGGGAAAAAGAGGACAAGGAAGCAAGGGTTGCAGAAATGCTGAATCTTCTCCATATTGAAGAACTGGAAACCCGTTACCCGTCGCAGCTCTCAGGCGGGCAGAAGCAGAGAGTTGCTCTGGCAAGGGCTCTTGCCCCCAACCCTGGGATTCTGCTTCTGGATGAACCATTCTCCGCACTTGATACGGGAATAAGAACCAAACTTGCAGAAAAGATAAAAGATTTGCAAAATAAGATTGGAATACCTTTGTTGTTCATTACCCATAACTTTGAAGAAGCTTTCCTGCTGGCTGATAAAATTCTTATCTTGCATGGAGGAAAGGCTCAACAGTTTGGAACTCCAGAAGAAATCTTTTATCATCCTGAAAACCGGCATGTTGCAGACCTCACTGGCCTGTCCAACATTTTTGATGAAGCTAAAGTAGAAAGGTATGATGAAAAGTCAAAAAATATAATATTAAAAAGTGAGGATATGAGAATAAAAGTAAAATCTCAAAACCTTAAACCTGGAGATAAAGTTTCCTGGGGGATACATCCCGAGAACATAACTCTTCTTTCACCGGATTATGGTTCTGAAGATCAGGATGAAAACATCTATTCTGCACATGTCAATAGTATCATCAACAAAGGGCCAAAAAAACGAATCACACTTAAGCTTGTCAGACAAAATAAAACCCTTATTGCAGAAGTTCCTGCGCAATTTGTTGATTCCATGAAGCTTTGCGCAGGTGGTTTATGCCTGGTTAAACTGGAAACGAGTAAAGTGGTGGCATTCCGTAGCTTATAACTCAACAAATAGCACTTTTTTTGATAGGATGTCGGGCATCTGTAATTACAAGGCTTACATTTTCAAAGACAAAACGTCAGTAGTTATCCCAACTTTCATCTTGACTCTTTATAGTCCGCATCAATATGTTTACATAAACATATCCAAGTTTCATATTAATAAACTAGCAAATAATAACTTTGTAAATTATTTAAATAATGAATTACTCCAGATTGAATATAAATGAGCTTAAAATGCCTATTAAATAATATAAATGATCTGTTTTTATGTAAACTCTATATATAAGATTTTAGACTTTAGCGAGATTTATTTTTTAAAAAGATCCCTATTGTTAACTTGCAGTGATGAAAAATTATATATAATATTAGATAGGAAATAGGTTACTGTTTTCCTATATTATAAATACATGTTATGTTTTAGAAAACATAACGTGATAAAAGTATAAAAGGGGGCTAAAAACACACTAGAAGACTATTAAAACTCGGATAATTCGCTACGCGATAGGACAAAATAGTGCAGAAATAAAGTTCAACCTTTTTTGTCGATTACGATGGTCTGTGTAATCGGGAAAAAGAAGAGGTAAGCTTGCACTTGAAATTATCGAAAAGAAACTGTTGTTGCCACAAAGCTTCTTGATATGAGTTAAACGCAATTTCATTCACTACACAGCATAAAACTTCATTGTGTACCACAAAACTTCATTTGCCGCCGAATGATGTTTCGTATTACAAAGTTTGTTCGGCGGTGAAAGGAGGACTAATATGAAAATGATTAAAGCTTTAATACGTCCTGAAGCCGCTGATGACGTTATAGAAGGACTTGCAGAGGGGGGATTTGTTTCACTAACAAAAATAGATGCATTTGGCCGTGGAAAACAAAAAGGAGTCACAGTTGGAACAATACACTATGATGAGCTTCCTAAAACCATGCTTATGCTAGTTGTAGAAAATGAATCTGTTGAAGAAGTTGTTAAACTCATCAAATACAAAGCGTACACCGGTTATCAAGGAGACGGTAAAATTTTCGTCATTCCCGTTGACAATGCATACACAATACGTACCAGGGATGCAGGCCTTTGAGGAGGGTGAAATTATGAAAGAAATAATTGCAATAATCCGTCCAAAAAAAGTTGTGCCTACAAAAGAAGCCCTTGAGAAACTTGGTGTTCCGAGTTTAACTGCGATTCCAGTTTTTGGAAGAGGTAAACAAAAAGGTATCGCAACCGAACTTGACATTGAGATTCGCCCTGAAATTCTGGATCAGAGCATAAAAGCTGGGAGGAGGATGGAATATATTCCCAAGCGCCTGTTTTCCATAGTTACCCGTAATGAAGATGTTGACACAATAATTGAAACAATTATGAAGGTTAACCAAACTGGTGACATCGGTGATGGGAGGATTTTCATCTGTCCTGTTGATGATGCCATTAGAGTAAGAACAGACGAACATGGCGACAACGCTCTTCTATAAAAAATAAGGAGAAACGAATCCATGCCATATCACACGTTTAAGTGCAGCGAATGTATTCCTGAAAGGGCTATGCATGCTGTTATAAAAGGTCCAGGTGAAGATTTGACGTCCTGCCTTCCCCTTGGATATCTCAACACGATCCCTGGGACGATTTCAGAACGTGGATGCGCTTTCTGCGGTGCAAAACATGTTATAGGTGCACCTATGAAAGATGTCATCCATCTGTGCCATGGCCCAGTTGGATGTACCTATGATACCTGGCATACTAAGCGTTATATTAGCGATAACGACAACTTCCAGCTTAAATATGCCTGGACGACAGATATGAAGGAAAAGAACGTCGTATTCGGCGCTGAAAAACTGCTCAAACAAAATATTATTGATTGTTTCAAGGCATTTCCGCATATCAAAAGAATGAGTATCTACCAAACTTGCGCTTCAGCACTTATTGGAGACGATATAAATGCAGTTGCGAAAAAAGTGATGGAAGAAATGCCAGATGTTGATATCTTTGTCTGCAATGCTCCTGGTTTTGGGGGACCTAGCCAGTCGGGAGGACATCACAAAATCAATATTGCTTGGGTCGATCAAAAAGTAGGAACATTTGAACCTGAAATCAAAAGCAAATACGTCATCAATTATGTTGGTGATTATAATATCCAGGGAGATGCGGAAATTATAGTGGATTATTTCCAGAGAATGGGGATTCAGGTTCTTTCCACCTTTACTGGGAACGGATCCTATGACGACCTTAGGGGTATGCATCTGGCCCATCTCAATGTACTAGAATGTGCGCGTTCTGCAGAATACATCTGTAACGAACTAAGAAAAAGATACGGAACTCCACGTCTTGATATCGATGGATATGGTTTTGAACCGCTCTCAGCATCACTAATGAAAGTGGCTATGTTTTTCGGAATTGAAAAAGAAGCCCAGGATATTATAGACGAAGAAATTGCTAGATGGAAACCGGAACTTGACTGGTATGCTAAACGTCTGAAAGGAAAAAGAATTTGTCTCTGGCCTGGCGGCTCCAAACTCTGGCATTGGGCACATGTAATTGAAGAAGAAATGGGAGTTAAAGTTGTCTCAGTGTATTCAAAATTCGGTCATCAGGGAGACTTCGAAAAAGGCGTTGCTCGGTGCAGTGAAGGAGCACTTGCTATTGATGATCCTAATGAACTTGAAGGGATTGAAGCTATGGAGATATTAAAACCCGATTGTGTCCTTACAGGTGTCCGTCCGGGAGAGGTTTCCAAAAAGATGAGGATCCAATATCTCAATATTCATGGATATCACAACGGTCCATATAAAGGGTTTGAAGGATGGGTCAGGCTTGCAAGGGATCTCTACAATGCCATCTATTCACCGATTCATCAGCTTTCTGGTTTGAATATCAGTAAGGATGAGATCCCCACTGATAAAGGATTCGTGACTAGGAAGATGATTTCTGATGTGAATATCATTGAGGATGGGAAAACTCCAATCGAGGAAAGGCCATACACCGGTGAATGTGATATTGTTACAAGACTACGCGGAAAAAAATATCCCAAGCTTGAACCACAGCAGCCGCTTGGCATGGTAATGGAAGGAGGTGAGGCCATTAATGGATGACGTTATGAAAGACAGGATAGAACAGCTAGTAGATTTCATTATGAAGTGGTGCCTGTGGCAGTTTCACTCACGTACCTGGGACAGAGAGAGACAAAATGAAGAGATCCTTACAAAAACCATGCAGTTATTGTGCGACGAACCCCTCGATCTCAGCACACCTTCAGATAGGTGCTATTGGGTAGATGCTGTGTACTTAGCCAATGGTTTCAAAAAGACTTGCCCATGGTTGGACACAATGGACAAAAAAGACATCAAGCTACTTATGCAGGGGCTCAAAGAGCGTATCGATTACTTAACTATTAATGGGTCACTTAATCAAGAACTCACTAACCCACTTTATTAAGGAAAAGGAAATATCATGTCTTGTGAACTAAAACAACGAGAACGTCCAGGAATTATCAACCCTATATTCACATGCCAGCCTTGCGGAGCACAGTATGCCAGCGTAGGAATAAAGGATTGTATCGCGATTGTTCATGGGGGACAGGGATGCGTAATGTTCGTTCGTATGCTATTCGCGCAGCATTTCAAGGATAGCTTCGAGATCGCATCCTCGTCTCTTCACGAGGATGGTGCAGTATTTGGAGCCCTTAATAGAGTCGAAGAGGCTGTAGATGTTCTTTTGATGAGGTATCCACATGTAAAGGTCATACCTATCATCACAACATGCTCGACGGAAGTCATCGGCGATGATATTGATGGTCTTATTAGGAAACTTAACAAAAAGCTTTTGAAAGAGAAATATGCAAATCGGGAAGTACATCTTATTCCGATTCATACTCCAAGTTTTAAAGGAAGCATGATAACAGGATACGATGTGGCGGTGCATGATATCGTAAAAGAGTTTGCAAAAAAAGATAAACCTAATGGAAAACTCAATCTAATTACCGGATGGGTCAATCCGGGAGACGTTACAGCGCTCAAGCACCTTCTATCAGAAATGGACATAGATGCAACAGTCCTTTTCGAAATCGAAAGCTTTGATTCTCCTTTGATGCCGGATAAAAGTGGATTCGCCCACGGTAGCACAACGATAGAGGACTTGACCGGAACTGCGGATGCACTGGGAACAATTGCATTGAACAAGTACGAAGGTGGGAAAGCTGCCGAATACCTTAAAAACAAATTTGATGTTCCTGCAATCATAGGACCGACTCCTATTGGAATCCGTAATACGGATACGTTCCTGCAAAATTTAAAAAAAATGACCGGAAAACCAATTCCCGAATCACTTGTTCGTGAGAGGGGAATTGCAATCGACGCAATTACCGATCTTACCCATATGTTTTTTGCCGACAAAAAGGTTGCCATTTACGGAAATCCAGACCTTGTCATAGGTCTTGCTGAATTCTGTCTAGATATGGAGATGAAACCTGTGGTTCTTCTTCTTGGCGATGACAATAACACATATAAGGATGATCCGCGCATCAAAGAATTCCAGGAAAAAGTCGATTTCGATATGCAGATCATTATGAACGCAGATCTGTGGGAACTTGAAAGGCGGATCAAGGATAAGGAAGTTGAACTTGATCTTATCCTGGGACATTCCAAGGGTCGCTGGACTGCTATTGATAACAATATCCCGATGGTACGTGTAGGTTTCCCTACATTTGATCGTGCAGGGCTATACCGCCATCCAGTTGTTGGGTATGAAGGTGCTATATGGCTCGCTGAACAGATGGCAAACACACTTTTCACCGATATGGAATTCAAAAAGGATAGGGAATGGATATTGAATGTATGGTGAAGTTTATTCGGTGATTAAAAATTTTAATTAATTGAATATGTAAAATTCAGTTGTTATTTAATTAGGCTCTTCCAGTTCACAGTGTTAATTAATTCTGGCGGAATCAATTGAAAAAGATACAAATTAAAGTCACGGTGGTGCATCCGATTGCAAATGATGGATATTTCGCTCCTCATTCCCTGGCGAAACAAAAAGATGCAGGGGTGCATCCCTACTGCTTTTATTAGCTGTCCATTTTATGCTACCTTGCTTAAATAGTAAATTTTAGTAAAAGTATAATTTTACTTAAGATTTAGTCCCTAAGAACTTACGCAAGCGAGTAGATAGTCTCGAAAGCGAGAAACTGTTTTGACTGTAGTCTAAAGCTATTATAATTTACAATATGAACCTGGCTTTATTGCAGTTTATGAAGAAGAAGGAAGGAAATGGAGAGTTTTGAGTCGTTTAGAAAAAAAGTTTGCAATGAGAATAGTATTCCTGCGATACGAATGGCTGTAGAGGACACTGTAAAACATCTTGAAGAAGTACTTTTAGAGAATCCTGATTTAAGTTTAAAGAAAGTTTTAATTTTATATCTGAAAAATGGAGAATTTAACAGGCTGGATGTTATTTGCAGCCATGTTCCGAAGTGGTTTAACATAGAGTTAGAGGTTTTAGGATTTATATAAGAAGTTGTAAACGAATTGCCGAACAAATTGACCATCAGAATAGTAAATGTGCAAACTCTATGAATACCAGCATATCCATATCAGCTGTCACTTCCTTTATCATTTAGGCTCGTACCATAAATGGCATTTTGGGACCTTCTCCCAAAATACCTTGCTTCGTGTAACCTTAACATATAATTAGTGAATTTCCGATTTAAACAGTTTTTCAGATTCCACGGAGTTTTCTTTAGCTGTCATTCCCTGCGGTGTTATTTTATAAACCGAAACCGGATTTTCGTCAAGTGAAGAGCGATACTTTTCAATAAAATTGCTGGTTAAAGAATTACTGTAATATTCTGGCATATATTTATCAACCAGTTTCTGGAGAGCTTCAGCAGCTTCTTCGAAGTCGGTTACTTTTTCTGCCTTTCCAAAAAGCATTACGCTCATATATGCCGTATCAACATGGCAGGGTACAGGATCAATTACAGTGCCATGCTCCTGATATATTGTGAAACAAACAGGTGGACTTTGGGAAAGAATATCTTCTTTTTTACCAGAACCCATACCATGAAAGTAAACTGAACCTTTGTGCCACACATAATTTGTTGGAACAGCATAAGGAAAATTACCGTTTACCATTCCCAGCACACCTGTTCTTTCCTGCAAAAGAAAATTTTCTATTTTCTCTTTGTCCGTGCAGTCTCTTTGCGTATATCGAACCTGATCCATTAGAAAACACCCTATCTTTATACTTAGCATGATAATACAGAATAAAACTGGCTCCCAATGCTCCTTTTGATTTTCTACTCCTTATCAAATTTAAGCCTTGTATGGCAATTCACTGATTAGTTTAGCGATGGTTTGAAAAACCATAGTTAGGACAACCTTACTACCCAAGTTAATGACGAGATCGATAGTCAAAGAAAGGATAAAGTAGAGTACTTTCATTTATCTGTGCCTGTTATTCGAAGAATATCATGTGTGTTTAGTTATGTAAAAATTATATTTAGTGAAGGTTAGTTGATTTTTTGTCCTTTGATATATCGATGCTTCCTTAGAGTATCCCATTATCGTATTTTGAGGTACACCGCCAAGTACTAAACGAGCACAGTCAGCTTTGGGGGTCACAGCCATGAATGAAAACATTTTTTCCATGATAATATGCCATAGCTGCTGCAGTATTTTGTTGAGTGGTGAATTATCCAATGCCACCTTTCCATAAAAAGCAATTTTTCGGATCATTGGCACTCTTTAAATATTCATAATAATTATTACAAAATTCACTTATTTCAGCATTTTATTTTGAGCAACTACTTATTCTAAACAAGTAACAAGTTTCTTTTATGCAGCTTACTCCAGTTCCAGGCCTCCTATATTGTGTCAGATAACTTTATTTTAGACGAATATAATATAATATAGGAATACACTAACCTAGTTCCGATTTGATAATATAAATAATTATTGGGTATAAAAAATAAGGACTTTATAGAGCAAGAGTACTCATGCCTGGCAAAGTTATGAGTGAGCGTAATAATGGGACTCTATAAGTTATAACTAAAGAAATAACATAAGTTTTAGTGGATAATTTACATCCACATCTTTTCAAAAGGTATGCATTTTCCAGAAAAACATTATTTCCTGCCGTTAAGTATTTAAAAGAGAACAGATATTTGAGTATCCTTGTAAAGGGGCTGTGGCCTAGCCCGGCATGGCGATGGGCTCCAGCGGATAAATGATGAACAACGGGTATACTGAATCTTTCCCGACGGGGCAAGATAATGAGGAACCGTTGGAGCACTGATAGATGCTCACCAGAAAACTGTATAAGCAGTTGTTCGGAGATACCCGTCGATCGTGAGTTCGAATCTCACCAGCCCCACGTTTTTTCTTTAATTTTGCTTCTTTATATATATTCTTATAAGACTCTTCTCCATACACGCTTTTTAGTGTTCCCTTTTACACTTATTCATTTTAGTCTTCATGTAATCTATTTTACCGTTCCCCTTTGTACTGATAATTTAATCACTCCTTTTTATACTTATTCGCTTAACACTTAACTACTAATCCGACACTCAAGAATCTAATATTTTTATACCTGAAGACGAGGAAAGTTTTAAGAAGTAATACTTTCACGTAACTTCCCCAATGGTTAATAACCTGCAAATCCAATTTTCTTCTAGCTGCTTAAATCTGCTCAGACCTGCTCAACAGCAAGCGAGGTTCTTATTTTGAGACGCGAAAAAGAAGAAATAGCTGTCCTTGTCAGAGCCACTCCTGAAAAAAGCAAAAAAGATGGGGATGGACATGCCGTTGGAGTTATCGGCATCAATAAACATGGCGAACTGCTCAGGCTCTACCCCCTGGGATTCAGATACGGAGAAGGGCTGGTTGATTTCCAAAAGAATGACCTGCTTGAGGTCACGGTTACTAAACCTGAGCACGATGTCAGGTGGGAGAGCAGGAAAGTTCTCAGTCATATGAACCTGGAAAACCCCCTTAAAGAAAGGAAAATAAAGGAGCTTACCCTGCCGCTCGTAACGTCTATTGAAAAGCTAAATCTCGAAGGAGCAAGTCTTGGAGTGGTAAAGCCAGAAATCCTGGATTTCGAGATAAAGGTTAACAGCACTGAGGCTTATGACCGGCAGCAGTATTTTAACCTCATAGGAGATTTTCTGGAAAAAGGGGAAAAATCCGCCCGAATGCCCGTCGAGATAAGGTTTTTCTTCAGATGTAAGGGAGAAGAGGCCTGCAGGGGGCATAAAATAATCCTGCTCGACTGGGAATTCAATGAAATCGTACGGAACATTATAAGGAATGAACAGGAACCGACAGCCATAGAAAGGAAAATAGAAGAGTATTTTTCGAACCTCATGAAAGAAAAGGAACTTTACTTTATCATGGGGACACATTTCACGTATGGGACCTGGATGATAACAGGGCTTTTCTGCCCGGAGAAAAACGGCAAGTTCCGGAGCAGTCTTTCCGGATTTTAAAAACAACATGAGAAAAGAAAAATTGGTTAGAAAGTTAGAAATAATGAAGAAAAGATTGATCTAAAACACGCTCTAAACTCAATTATTAACCTAACTCAATTATTAACCTAACTCAATTATTAACCTAACTCAATTATTAACCTAACTCAATTATTAACCTAACTCAATTATTAACCTAACCAAATAATTAACCTAACTTAATTATTAACCTAACTTAATTATTAACCTAACTCAATTATTAACCTAACTTAGTTATAGAATTTCTAACCCTTCAAGCTCTTTTTCCAAAAAAGCTTCCAACCTGTCCATACCTTCTTTTATGTTTTCGATGCTGTTAGCATAGGAGAAACGAAGATAACCTTCAGCCCCGTTTCCGAAATCGATTCCGGGTGTAACTGCAACGCCGGCTTCGTTAAGGATACGGCGGCTCATTTCCAGGGAGTCAGGGCCGTACCTGCGAGCATCAGCGAGAACATAAAAGGCCCCCATCGGCTCTTTGCGGACTTCAAGGCCCATTCCGATAAGCCTTTTCAACATGTACTGGCGGCGTTTGTTGTAAGTATGGACCATCTCGTCGACGTGATCCTGCGGACCTTTAAGAGCTGCGATTCCTGCCTCCTGGACAAAGGAATTGGCGCAGATGAAAAAGTTCTGGTGAATTTTCTGAATTGCACGAACGCATTCAGGAGGACAGATAATATAGCCGAGCCTCCAGCCGGTCATAGCATATAATTTGGAAAAGCCATTAAGGACAAAGGCGTTCTTTGTGTATTCCAGAATAGTATGCTCGTCCCCGCCATAAATCAAACCCTGGTATATCTCGTCAGAAACAATAGGAATTCTTTTTTCATCCGCGATCTTGGCAAGTCCCTGTAAGTTTTCCGGAGACATGACATGCCCTCCAGGATTTGAAGGACTATTAATCAGGATAGCTTTTGTATTAGGGCTCAAGCACTGCCTTACAGTTTTCGGTTCTAGGGCAAACCCGTTTGTTTCACTCGTGTAAACAAAAACAGGAGTTCCACCCAGGTATTTCACGAAGTTCGGATAGCAGGCATAATGGGGGTTCGACATTATGACTTCGTCCATTTTCTCAAGCAGAGCCATAAAAACAATCAAAAGAGCCGGACTTGTGCCGGATGTTACAATCACCTGATCCGGACTCAGTTCGACTCCGAACTTCTGCTGGTAAGATTCGACTATTGCCTCTCTGAGCGAAGGAAGTCCCTGACTGTGAGTGTATTTTGTGGCTCCCCGGCCAATAGCAGCACAAGCAGCGTCACAGATATGGGGAGCTGTAGGGAAATCAGGCTCTCCTACCTCAAGGTGGATTATGTGTCTTCCCTCAGCTTCCAGAGCCTGGGCACTTTCCAGCACTTCCATCACATAGAAAGGGGGGATATCTTCAGATTTTTTTGATAAGACGCATTCGGAATTTATTGAAAACATAGAAGACCTTCTGAAAATCAATTATTGTGAGAGGAGCTAAAGTAAAAGCAAGTAACACCGTTGATGTTATATATGGAACTGCGTATGCTTTCAAGATTTAAATATTCTGTGGGAAAAAAACAGAACCAGACCTGAGAAAACAGAAAGAAAAAAAACTAAACCCTGAGAAGCCTGAAAGGGAAAAATGGTAACTCCTGAGAAAACAGAAAGAAAAAATTAATTCCTGGCATGAAATTAGTTTATAAGACCGAAAACAGTTTATAGGATAGCTTAATTTCTTGGCATGACTTTTTCGAGAATTTTCATATCCTGGTCACTCCAACCCTGGCTTTCAAGTGTTTTCGCAAAATCTCGCTGGAAAACCTTGAACTTTTCAAGATTTTCAGGAATAATATTAAGGAAGTCATAGTCCCCATATGCCCCTGCAAAAAAGGAAGAAACCGTTTCTTCAAGCTTTTCCTCTATTCTCTGGGGATACCAGAACCCATCCCGTGAGAGCAAGACAAGGTTCGGATCGGGAACCGGTACATCGTCCGAGTAAATAAAAAACCCTATAGAAACTTCTTCCCCGTATTTTGCAAGAACCAGTTTATTCTCAAACCCGGATTTCTGAAGCTTAAGGAACCATTCCCCCTTTAAAAGATCAGCAACTTCATTGATAACCCCATGGGCCCTGAGTATCTTTTCTGCCACCTGCTGTATCTCCAGGATGAAGTTTTTACGTTGCTCTTCAGGCATCTCAAGACAGGACATACAGCCTTCACCGGCCGGAACTCCAGCATACTGAACCTCCTCGTTACCGAGTTTTTTCGGTTCTTTGGCATTTTCTTCAGATTCTTTTCCGGTCTCCCGCTGAACATCGGGAACAATCTGCCATATCTTATTTTCAGGATCTTCTACCGTAACTCGCACCCCATACAGTATATAGTGACCACTCGTGAACTACCTTTCCCTATCTGATCCGGCTTCACCAGATCATCTGAGTGAGAGGCTTCCCAAAGGCCATTAGGCTCAAAAAGAGATACCTAATGTTCCTTTCCTTCATTCCCCTCTCTACCGAGAGCGAGTCCAGAGGCTCTACCCCGCGTTCCACGGGTGAAGAAATGTCAAAGTGAGATATGAGCGTGATATACTTGAGATGCGTATAGCTTCTACCTTTCCGTAGCTTGAATTTCCCAATCCCTTTGGGTATTTCCAAAACAGCTACCCTGTTCTCCAACTCCTCAGCTTGGTTTTCGCATTTTGGTTGTGGTGTCAGTAGCATATATTATTAGACGGTAAAGTAGAAATAGCCACGCAGAACCAATAACGGAAGAAGGTGAGGAAGTTGACGGCTCTCATCCCTCCCTGTCCGATCCGGAAAACCGGATCTACCGAGGAAGGGTCTTCTCGCCTTCAGAAGATAAATATTAGGTACTGCAAGCCTTTTCAAAAAAGGCTTGACCGAAAACTCCAGCAACAATATGGTCGGCTTGATCACAACCCTTTTGAAAAAAGGCTTGACCGAAAACTCCAGCAACAATATGGTCGACATGATCAAACAGTGCAACGGTTGGGCTCAACGGTCGAAGTGGTTACTTTAAGTATTCGGCTCTTCTGAAGAGGTTTTCAGGGGAACGGTCCACCTCGTCACAGATTATCCTGTGGGGAATTGAGCTAGGAAGAATGGAACAGGTTTGATTGTCTGTGCCCCGAAGTCCCCAGGTTTCATCCGTGAGCAGGAAATAGGAGTTTTCAAGCCTGACACCTTTTGCCTCCAGCGAGGAGAGAAAACGCGGATCAGACAGATCTTTCCTTATTTCTTCTGCGACTTTTACCTGCGTGCCCAAACCTCCTTTTTTTATTAAATAAAACCGGTCACTCGAAAGAATTTTCTCCATTGTACGGATAATCAGCCTGTAGCAGGTCTTTTTATTCGTGGATTTTTCTTCGACTTTCTCAAGATAAAGGATATTACGCCCATTATGGGCAATATCGGAAAGAATGTCTTCTCTCCGGGAAAAAGACTCCACCTCACAGGTGGGAATATTCAGGAAAAATACAGGAAATTTTTTAGATAAACTGTCTGCAATTGCCTGATTTACCTTTTCGCGTGGAATATACTCAAAACTAATGCTGAGTTCCGGAAATTTCTTTTCAATTTCCGGCCTTTTCTTCTGAAAAACTTTTACAGCCTCAGTAGAATCATTATAAATGGTAATGTCCCTGTCACCTTTGGAAAAAATATTAGAAAGGGTTACAGCGAAAGAAAGGGCCGTAAGTTCACAGTCAAGGTTATTTTTAGGGACACCGGGAACCTTTGTTGTAGACTGGTGGATCTGCTTGCCGTCCCGGAGCACAATACAACCAATATAAGAGTCTTCGCCTTCATTAAATGAAGAATCACAGTAAACCTCAAACATACTTATTTTCACCTGTTCAGTAGA
Source organism: Methanosarcina barkeri str. Wiesmoor (assembly GCF_000969985.1). Classification (GTDB taxonomy): domain Archaea; phylum Halobacteriota; class Methanosarcinia; order Methanosarcinales; family Methanosarcinaceae; genus Methanosarcina; species Methanosarcina barkeri_B. The sequence continues at coordinate 4,160,791 of NZ_CP009526.1, forward strand.
AGATTCCATTGCAATCTGGACTAGAATATAGAGTAAATGTATAAACAGTAATCCTACCAGATGGACTACAAGATGGCAAATTAATAGTTATGGCTATTGATAAAATATGATATTAGAAATATATAACTCATAAGTAAAATAAAAAATCAGGCAAAGAGAAGATAAGCGGGAAGAAAAGTCAGGAAAGGAAAAAAGAAAGCAAGGAAGAGAGGAAGAGAGCAAATAAGAGTAAAAAACAAAGAATGGGAAAAAGAAGTAAAAAGAAGTGAGGAAAGGGAAAAAAAGCAAGGAAAAGTAAAAAGAACAAAAAAGAAAAAGGAAAAAGCTAAAATTAGATAATAATCGTAGCTGCTTTTTCATCTTTTTCGTCATTGAAGTCCGTGACAAGAGCTTCGGTTGTAAGTACCATTCCAGCAATTGAAGCCGCGTTCTGGAGGCCGCTTCTGACTACTTTTGTGGGGTCAATGACACCTGCTTCAAAGAGGTCTTCAAAGACATCTTTCTTTGCATTGTACCCAAAGAGTTCGCGGGGTTCAGCCCTGATGGTTGCAACGACCTCAGCACCTTCCTTACCTGCGTTTTCAGCAATCTGGCGTACAGGTTCCTCGATAGCTCTCTGGACTATTTTTACACCTATCTCTCTATCACCTTCAAGTTTCAGGGAGTCAAGAATGGCAGCTGCACGGAAAAGACTAATTCCGCCCCCTATAACCACACCCTCTTCAACTGCGGCTTTTGTGGCATTGAGCGCGTCATCGATTCTCATCTTTTTCTCTTTCAGCTCGGTTTCGGTTGCAGCTCCCACCTTGATTACTGCGACCCCGCCTCCTAACTTTGCCTGGCGCTTTTTGAGTTCGGTCTTCTTATACTCCACGTCAGCAATATTAATCTGAGCTTCAATGAGGCTAACCCTTTCCTTAATCTTTGCTTTATCGCCCTTGCCTTCCACAATGATGGTCTTGTTGTTGTCAATTGTGACTTTTCTGGCACTTCCGAGCATATAATCATCGAATTCCTCAAGCTTCATGCCCTTGTCTTCGCTGATTACCTGTCCACCAGTCAGCACGGCAATGTCTTCAAGCATCTCCTTTCTCTCATTTCCAAATCCTGGAGCCTTGACAGCACAGACTCTCAGTGCCCCACGAATGATATTCAGGATCAAAGCAGCCTGGGCATCCCCATCGACATCTTCGGCAATAATAAGGAGAGAACGACCTTCAGAGGCGACTTTTTCAAGCACGGGAACGATCTGCTTCATGCTGTTGATTTTCTTGTCCGTGATAAGGATGTAAGGGTCCTCAAACTCGCAGACCATCTTCTCAGAATCAGTTGCCATATAAGGAGATACAAAACCCCTGTCGAACTGCATTCCTTCCACGACGTCCAGATTGGTCTCCATTGTTTTAGAGTCTTCAACAGTAATTACACCATTGTAGCCGACTCTTTCCATGGCATCGGCAATCAAATTGCCAATCTCTTCATCATTATTTGCAGAAACTGTAGCTACCTGTACGATTTTCTCCTTACCTTTTACCTCACTACTCTTGCTCTTGAGATAGCCTACAACATTTTCTGTTGCCATCTCAATACCTTTCTTGACATCTATCGGGTTTGCTCCGGCACTGATATTTTTCAGGCCTTCCCGAATCATGCTCTGGGCAAGAAGAGTTGCAGTAGTTGTTCCATCTCCGGTATTATCCTGAGTTTTGGAAGCAACTTCTTTGACAAGCTTGGCCCCCATATTTTCGAACTTGTCATGAAGCTCGATCTCCTTTGCAATGGTTACCCCGTCGTTTGTGACCACAGGTTTTGTACTTTTATCCAGTACAACATAACGTCCCTTTGGCCCGAGAGTGATCTTGACAGTATTTGCAACTTTATCTACACCGTTTAAAAGTGCCTTTCTTGCATTTTCATCAAACATTATCTGCTTTGAAGCCATCTGTATTCACCTGGATTAAAATCAAATTATTTCCCTAATCAAATTTAATATAACCTTAAGTTCCATGAACCAAATCTGAACATACTTTTATCTATGTTCGTCAGGATCGACCTCGTTCAACATTATTCTTCAGCAATTGTTGCCAGAATATCCTTGAAGTCGACAAAAATGTACTTTTCATCGTCAATTTCAATTTCGTCTGACTGATATCCCCCGTAGATCACATGGTCACCTTTCTTCAGGGGAAGCTCCTTTCCATCTTCAAAAGTCCCTACCGAAATAACAATACCTTCCTTTTTCTCCTGCCGTGCAGACTCCGGGATATAGATCCCGCCTTTTGTTACTTCTTGTTTCTTCTGGTGCTTAAGCAAGACTCGTTCGCCAATAGGTTTGATAATCACTTTATTGTTCCTCCTTATGTGTAAGTGACCCCATGTTAGCTGAATATTAACTGGTAGCTATGAGTCATTATGGGATTGATCAATATATTGAGCGCTCATGCGCTTGACTATCTGCATATAATGCGGAACTCATATTTAAAAATTACTGGAAAAATAAATACGATTCCCAAAAAATCGAAATGATATCGATAAAATACAAAGAAATTATATATAGGAAATATTCTAAAATATACACTGATGGTTCAACAGATAATCCTCAGATATCTTGAAAAACCGCACATCAAAAGTCTGGAAGACGACCTTTTATGGTTGTGCGATAGCTTTGGCTTTTCTTCGGGCAGGGATACGGAAAATACCGCTACCAGAATCGTTTTTAGCCTGCTTGACAAACTCTCAAATGACCAAATAACTTCCTCAGAAGCCCTTGCTGAAGACCTTGAGATAAAAATATCCAGAGTAAACCATCACCTCAGGAATCTTAATGACTCGGGTCTCCTTTACAGAAAAAAACGCCTGGTATATCTGCGCGGGGGAAGCCTGAAAGCTGCAGTAAAAGAAATGAGAAAAGACTCGGAAAGAATATTCGACGAGCTCGAAAGCATAGCTGAAGAAATAGATCTCAGGATAGGGATCAAAAATAGATGAGAAATTAAGATCGAAAGATCGAACTAAAGAAGAAATCAATATTAATTGAACCAATAAATTAATTGAACCAAAGAAATTTGATGATAAAAACTTGGACCGGAAAAAATTTGATGATAAAAATTTGAACCGGAAAGAAATTCAACAATAAACTCATTTATTTCCTCAGCCGTGAATCGAGTATCCATAGTCCACTGCCCTGATTATTCTGATACAGAAAAAGCAATAGCTGAGGCTCTGGAGCTCCTTGGAGGTCTTGAGAATATAATCCATCCCGGTGACAGCGTACTCCTGAAACCGAATATCCTTGCGGCTGTTTCTCCTGAAAATGCAGTAACCACTCAGCCTTCAGTTGTAGCGTCAATGTGCAAGTTCGTGCTTCAGGCCAGAGGAAGACCTGTAGTAGGGGACGGAGCCGGAATCTCAAGGCCAGGGGCCACCTCAAAAGCCCTGAAAGCTTCAGGTATAGAAGAAGCCGCCCGAAAAGCCGGAGCAAAGGTAGTAAACTTCGAAACCGCAGGCTTTACCCTGGTAGATGTCCCTGACCCCCTGCAATTCCGCAAACTATACATTGCAAACCCTGTCCTTGAAGCCGATTTAGTTATCTCTCTCCCAAAATTAAAAACTCATGAACTTACTTACTACACAGGTGCAGTTAAGAACTTTTTCGGAACTCTCCCATTAAGGTGCCGAAAAGAGGCACACCTCCTTGGAAAAAGAGACCTTTTTGGTGAAGCTGTTGCTGACCTGTATTCGGTTGTCAGGCCCAGCTTTGCAGTTATGGATGGGGTAATAAGCATGGAAGGAAACGGGCCTTCTCATGGAAATCCCGTAAATTCCGGAGTAATTTTGGCAAGTCAGGACTGTGTCTCTCTGGATATTGTCGCTGCGGAAATGATAGGTTTTGACCCCTTCAAAATTCCCACGACTGCAGGAGCCATGAAAAAAGGACTTGGAAACCAGTGCCCTGTTGTGGTCGGAACCCCGTTAAAAGAAGTTAAAATGAAATTCAAACCATCCAGTGGAGGAGTCAGTACAGCCCCTTCCTTTCTTACCCGCACCCTTGGCAAATACTATAAGATTTATCCCAGGATTAACAGAAGAAAATGCACTCACTGCGGAGCTTGCTATTTAAACTGCTCTCCCCACGCTATTGAACAGCTTGAAGACGGGAGCTTTAAGATCAATGAGGAAAAGTGCATTCTGTGTTATTGCTGTCGCGAACTGTGTCCCAGCAATGCGGTAGAAATTAAAAAATCATTTCTTGCAAAGCTTTTAACAGAAAAAGACAACCTAATCCGTAAAACCTGACAATGAATTATAAAAGATATAAATAGAACGTTACACACCACACTTTACCAAAAGTTAAGGTTTTTAATTAGCTTCAAGCCAATTTAAGAAACGTCTAACTTTTAAAATAAGCTTGATTTATTTTATATACCCATACTTTTACCATAACCCCAACTAATCAAACTTAATTTTTGGCTACAGATGTTTATAGTCCCAATTTAGCTAAGACTTACAAGCAACTATAAAACAATTTAATCATGGGAGACATTTAATATGCCTCCCCCACACACTTATCACTTGTATTTGTGTTTCCACATATTTCCTATCATCTTATCTCTTTCACTGGTATTTGTGTTCCCGCCTTTCAGCTATCGCTTTTTCTCTTTCCAGCCGTTTAAGTTTCTCTTCATCGGTTTCTGTCTTTTCCAGCTGTTCTATCCGTTCTTTCTCCTGCTGGGCAATTAATTCTTCTGCCGTTTCCAGGAGTTTTTCTTTTTCAGTGCGGGTTGTCCTCGGTGGTTGAGTCTCTCTTGGCATTTCGGCACGTTCGGTCACTTCTCTCTGCCAGTAAGGTTGATATCCATAGTAGCTGTAGGTTCTGAAGAGTTCCTCACGAGTTAAAGGCCAGTGATCCTTGTCAAAACCTTCCGCCTTTTCCAGGATATCCTTGGAAATATTAAGAGTAAAAGCGTGCTCATGCAGCCTTAGTGCAAGAGCTTGCCAGGGAATAGCAAAGAACTTATCGGCCATACCCAGGAATCCACCAAAAGAAAGTACAGCATACGCAATCCTACCGTTTTCGAGATCAACCAGTAATTCTTCGATCTTTCCGATGTCTTCTCCTGCTCTATTGACTACTTTATCCTTTTTTATAGTGTTTGCTGACAAAAAGTCCGGCATCTCTCCACCTGTTGTACTTACTGTGCCTCCAGTCTGGACCATTTTTTCACTTTCCATCCGGGCCATCCTTTCAGATTCGGCTTCAGCTGGCATTGCTGCCGAAACTCCTGCTGCCTGTGCTGCCATCCCTGCCTGCCAGTAAGGTGGATACCCATAATAGCTGTAGGTTCTGGAGAGTTCCCCACGAGTTAAAGGCCAGTTATCCTTGTCAAAGCCCTCTGCTTTATCGAAAGTCTCATTAGAGACATTGAGAGCGAAAGCATGCTCATGCAGTTTAAGTGAAAGAGCTTGCCAGGGGATAGCAAATAATTTGTTGCCTAGACCCAGAGTTCCGCCGTGTGAGACTACAACATATGCTACTTTTCCGTCCTGTAGATCAATCATAAACTCTTCAATCTTTCCAACGTCTTCTCCATCCATACTGACGATCTTATCCTCTTTTAGCGTGCCTGCTGACAAGAAATCTGGATTTTTCCTGCCTGCAGACGGACTTCCCACCCGTGCCATCCTCTGTGATTCGGTCTCTCTAGGCATTCCTGCTTGCCAGTAAGGTTGATATCCATAGTAGCTATATACAGTGGAAAGCCACTCATGGGAAGTTATAGGCCAGTTGTCTTTATCAAAACCTTCTGCCTTCTCCAGGATATCTTTGGGAACATCCAGGACAAAGACATGGTCGTGAAGTTTTAATCTAAGAGCTTGCCAGGGAATAGCAAACAACTTGTTCCCCAGACCCAGAAATCCGCCGAAAGAAAGTACTGCAAACGCTAATCTTCCATCACGTAAGTCGATCATTAATTCTTCAATCTTTCCAAGGTCTTCTCCAGCTGCGTTGACAACCTTATCCCCTTTTATCGTGCTTGCTGACAAAAAATCTGGATTATTTCGATCTGCCATAGTTCCAACTCCCCATGTTTTACAAAATATACATTTAAATGCCTGTGCTTGAAGCACAGTTTCAAACTCTCCCCCAATTAAGTTTATTCTAGCATCCTTATTTGCCAGTAAATTGATGCCTATCTGCCTATCCGATTAAAGCTCAGAGATTTCCTGGCCGGTTTTCGATTCTCTGTGCCTGCCAGTAAGGCTGGTATCCGTAGTAACTGTACATTGCAGAAAGCCACTCACGGTTAGTTACAGGCCAGTGCTCCTTATCAAAACCCTCTGCTTTCTCCAGAACATCTTTGGGAATGTCAAGCAGAATAACGTGATCGTGCAGTTTCATTTGAAGAGCCTGCCAGGGTATAGCAAACAGCTTACTGCCCAGACCCAAAAATCCGCCAAAAGATAGTGCAGCATATGCTACTCTTCCATCTTCAAGGTCAATCATTAATTCTTCAATCTTCCCGAGGTGCTCTCCTGCTTTATTGACAACCTTATCCCCTTTTATTGTACCTGCTGACAAAAAATCCGGATTGGCCCTGCCTGCCATAGTTTCCATCCGGGACATCCTTTCCGATTCGGCCTCTTCTGTCATTCCTGGTTGTCCCGTTATGTCTGCCTGCCAGTAAGGCTGGTACCCGTAGGAAGCATAAGTTCCGGCAAGTTCTTCACGAGTCAGAGGCCAGTTGCCTTTTTCAAGGCTTCCTGTCTTTTCCAGGGTTTCTTTAGTAATGCCAAGTAAGAAGGCGTGGTCGTGCAGCCTCAGAGAAAGAGATTGCCAGGGAATAGCAAAAAATTTGTCTCCCAGACCTATAAATTCTCTAAAAGACAATACGGCGTATGCTATCCTTCCACTTTGAAGGTCAATCATTAATTCTTCAATCTTCCCAAGGCCTTCTCCTGCCCTATTGGCGACCTCGCCCCCTTTTATCGTGCCTAATGATAAAAAATCAGGATCATCCCTATCTGCCATATTTCAACTCCCAAAATTTAAGGAGACATTCATCTCAAAGCCTGCGCCCCCAGACACAGTTTCAGAGCATCCCCTCCAATAAATATTATTTTTTTGATGTTATTTAAAACTACCGGGAATATAAAAAGTAATATTTTATGTTATCATGTAAAAATTTATGAATAAATATTATAAAGAGAAGATATTAAGAAAAGATTTTTTTGAAAAAGCCTTGTTTTATATCTGAGAATATCAATCTGGCAAACCGCTTCAAATACCTGAGAAGATAATCTCTTGAGGAAAAATGAATCAAGAAAGCTGGTAAATAAAAAAGAGAAACTTAGAGAGAAAAATTCATATTCATTTCGAGAACCAAACGTTTGTGGTTCTTCAGATTTTATATAAAATATTTTGAAAGTATAAATTAGAACGCCTGCTGATATTGAAAAATGCAGAAAGTCAGCAATTAAGTTATAACCTTTTCCTTTTTATCTTTTTAAAAGGTCTTTTAAGCCAGAAAGCTGAAAATAAGTATCAAAAAGATTTATTGAGACAATGTTTCTGTAATCATACCTTTTAAAGGTGATAAGATGCTTCATAGCTATATAGACACTGAATACGCTCCGGAAAAATGCATTCATTGCAATGGAACCGGGCACGCTAATGGCAGAATTTGTGAAGCTTGCGGGGGGCATGGTGATGTACTCGTTGCTCAGCCCGCAATAGTATGTCCTCTATGTAACGGTTCCGGGAGTTTTGAGAATGGAACTTGCAGGGTATGTGGAGGAAGCGGCTGGGCTCTTCTTTGAGAAAATTATATAGATCACTGGATAAAAGGAGCAACTTAGAGGGAATCTCTGAATTTCAGGGAGCCTAGCGATTTTGCCTTTCCCGAAACTCAGCTTTTCTTTCGTCAGGCAGGCAGTCAAAACAAGTTTCATAGTTTACAGGCTTATATTTATTCCTGTATTTAGGGCAGAGATTCATACCACTGAGACTTGCAAAATGGCAGCGTTTGCAGAGCACAATTGCGTTTGTCAGAGACTCGCATTCTTCCTCAGCTTTTTTAGTTTCTTCTTCAATTAATTCTTTAATTCCGGTTTCTTCTAGCCATTCATGATAAAGCTTCTTGAAATTACTTTCTTCTGAATCTTCAAGAAGAATTTCAATAAATTGCTCCTCAAGTCCTGATGGTCAGGTTCGGTTTCATGCACAGTTGAAGCTTTATGCCAGGTCGGATGGCTTTTGTGACGGTGTTTGCCGGTAGGGATAGAATCGAATTTCCGGTACCTTTGCTGTAAACCTCCCTGAACCTGGTATACGCAGCACTGTAAATCTCTGAGCTAACCTGCGAAGTAGAAAAATACCTGGGAATGTGAACACATAGAGAGTCGGAAGATCCGCACCATTCACAGGTCTTACCTTTTAGAAACTCGGCTCTTTTTTCTTTCCATTCCTTTGTGCTGCGTTTCAGAACCATTTTAAGAGAACTGACTAAAAATAGACTATTTTTACTTAGCGAAGATAAGATAAAAAGTGTTGGTAAGAAGAAAAGTGTTGGTAAGAGAAAAAGTGTTGGTAAGAAGAAAAGTGTTGGTAAGAAAAAAGTTTTGGTAAGAATAAAGTTTTGGTAAGAAAAAAGTTTTCCAAAACTGAAAGTCCAGGAAGGACAGATATTTTGAAATTATAAGGCTTCATTACCCTTCATTACTGAAACAGATAATATATTTTGTCCCCTGATTCCTTTTAAGCTCTATACACCCGCCTATTTGTTTGGCAAGAATATTCACAAGCTGGAGCCCCAGGGAGTTGGTATTTTGAAAGTCGAGTTCTTCGGGAATTCCTATTCCGTTATCGGCTACTGTAAGTATGTAACGGAAATTATTGTTTATACAGTCCTTATAATCCGTATAGTCCCCCTCATATGGACAGTATTTCTCCGAGCATGAAGTCCCGTACTTTGCAACTAAAGTTTCAGCTTTACAAAAATTTATGCTGATTTCGCCTCTTTTTCCCGCGGGAAAAGCATGCTTCAGGGAATTTGAAACGATCTCATTTACAATAATTCCAAGAGGGATGGCAGTACTCATACCCAAATAAACCTGTTCAAGGCTCAATTTGAGGCTTATATTCCTGTTTCCTACATTATAGGAATTGAAAAGATCTGTTGTTAGTTTTCTTAGGTAGTCTGAGAAATCAAAAGCATCCATATTTTCACTCTCATGAAGTCTCTCATGGATCATCGCAATAGATTCGACTCGATTCTGGCTCTCTCTAAAGGCTTCGAGTACCTCTTTATCTTCAAATTTTTCTGCCTGCAGGCTGAGGAGAGATGAGATTACCTGGAGGTTATTTTTTATGCGATGATGGACTTCTTTTAATCGAATTTTATCTATTTTTTCCAGAACTTCTTCATCTATTTTGCGTTCAGTGATATCATAAACCAGACCCTGAAACTTTCCCGAACTTTCGGATTCATCCGAGATTCTCTGGATAATCTCACGAACCCATTTTATCTCCCCGTCTTTTTTCTTTATCCGATATTCGCTTTCAACGATAGAATTAAGATTTAACTTTAGTTTATCCTCTTTTTTAGAAATAACAGAGCGGTCTTCAGGTATTATTATTTCCTGCCAGTCAATTTTTCCAGAGAGGAAATCCTGCTTTGGATAACCTGTCATTTCCTCAACAGGACCATGGAGAAATATCAATTTAAAATCCTTATTAAACTGAAATCCAATTCCCTGAAGATTTTGCATATAGGAACTATAACTGTCTGGCCCATCTTTGGGATTGTCTTCTTCCTCAGCATTTCGATGTTCAGTCAGGTATCTCTTGCCTACCATCCTGCAAATATGACCATACTCGTCCCCAAAGAAAATGGCTTTCTGCCTGAAATCTTCTTCTCGGTGTTTAAGCTCCCTGAATAAAAGACTGCAAGGTTCTTCGAACCCAACATCTAAGATTGCTTTATAGACCAGATAAAAAGACAATAATTTAAAGAAGAGACCTATAATGCTCGGAGCCTCGCCCATTTGACTGTCGAATGCAAATAACAATGACATGAAACCCGTAAGGACCAGGGAGGCTGAAAGTAAACTGAAAACTTTTTCTTCGAACCTCTCCCTGACAACATACAGGAGAAAAAGTGAGCATAGAAGCATGAAAGGAATTAAGTATCCACTTGCTACTTTGAATTGAGTAAATCCTGAACTCTGGAAATAAGAATCCGAGAAATTTGCAGAAAAAAAGATTGAAATCAGGCAGGCAACACTAATTACTGCATATACAAGAAATGCCTTCAAGGCAAAAATTGAGCTTTCAAGGGTTTTGATATTTCTCTCCTGGTTCTCTCCAGTGCGTATCAAAAACAGTGGAGCTACCAGAAAAGAAGTACTTTCCAGGAATCTTGCAACGATCCAGAACTGAGCATTCAGGTTTGTATCAAACCCGGGAAATACTCTCAAGTGATGGAATGCAAGTGTACTTAGAAAGTCGAAACTTCCGACAAAAAAGTAGCCAACTCCCAATATCAGAAGGTATCGATTCTCCAGACGGCTTCTTGACTTCCATATAATTAGGAATATCATGTATGCAAAGTAAACGCTGAATAATTCTATTACTATATGGAAAAGGAGGTAATTGTTAAGGCTAATTAGATAAAGCAAAATGATTATGGTCATCCAGACCATTAATTCATAGAAGTCTATATTTAGTGTGTTTTTCCTTACATCTGCTATGTTCATCAATTACCCCCCTTGAACTTAACATCTTAAGAATTCATGAGCTTCATATAAGACTGAATGTTTATACTTACAAAGTGACTTTAACACCAAGTAATAATGTTAATATTGAATAAAGGATTTTAATATCGAATAAAAGATTTTAATATCAAGTAAAGGATTTTAATATTGAGTTATGCTGAACTTAATGCAATTTTAGATTTGAATCACCTGCAAAATAACTGAACCGGAAGAGTAAAAAGCATTGCACAAAAGAGAATAAGAAGAAGCATGGAGGCATTATCCCCTTTTTATTGTATTCCCCAATACAGCAAGTGCAGACAAACACTCCCCACGCGTACCATTTAGAGAAGGATTATCAACGCCCTCCAGGCAATTGTTTACTTGTTCACACTCAACTCACTTCCCAATTCAAAAAATATAAAGAGCATAAATTATTTTAAATTAATTATTCAAAAAATTGCCCATAAGTAAAAAATAATTTGGCTTAAAAAATTTTGCACACCTGATAAAATTTATTGTTAAACTAAAACAATAAAAAATATTTTAAAAATGATTAGCCAATCAGTTAGATTTTGTGCTCCCTATATTGCTAAACAGAATAATGAATATCGTCCTCTTACTTTTATCAAGCTCGATACAGCCGTTTATTTGTTCAACAAGGATGGTTACAAGCTGAATCCCAAATGAATCAGTTTCGAAAATCTATCTCTTCAGGGATGCCCTTGCCGTTATCTGTTACCGTCAGCACAAAGGGTAGATTTTCTTTTTTCTCCGAGTCTCTCTTTCGCAGGAATTTTCTGTTGAGACCAAGTATTCAGCTCGATAGAGTGTTATACTGATTTCCCTTCCTTTTCCTGAAGGAAAAGCATGCTTAAGAGAGTTTGAAATCAGTTCATTGAAAACAATGTCAAGTGAAATGTCAAGTGAAATTACAATGTCTATTCCCAAATTAATTTCTTCAATATCCACAGTTGAAGATCTCATCAAGCAGAAAAGTCATAATACCTTCAATATTCTGCAAGGATGGACTGCAACCTTTTTCATAAATATATAACTTTTCATCTGTAGATTCACTTCCCAATTCATCCATTTTTACTCCAAGCATTCTGTAAATACAGGTGAATTTAATCAGATCCCATTCTCCACAACATGACAGGCAAGTAGCTAGAAAAATAAATATTTTCAAATTTTTACTATTTCCTGGGTTCCATTTCAAAGAGGAGTAATTATATAAATTTTAAGCTTAAATTTTATATCTATACGTTTAAGGGCTTGAACATAGATACTATAAATTAAAACATTGCTTGCCTTATCAATTAATCCAGTTCGGAAAGGGGTTGAGGGACAAATGGCACTTTTTGAAGACCGGGTGGATGCCGGGAAAAAGCTTGCAAAAGAACTTTCGAAATATGCAAATCGCTCAGATGTGTTGATACTTGCGCTCCCACGCGGTGGGGTTCCGGTAGCATTTGAAGTTGCAAAGGAACTTAATGTAAAAATGGATGTGTTTATAGTAAGGAAGCTGGGAGTACCCGGAAATGAAGAGCTGGCAATGGGAGCGATCTCTTCTGACAATGTCCTTGTGTTGAATGAAGACATTGTCAGTTCTTTTCAGATATCTGAAAAAGTAATTAATATGGTATCTGAGAATGAGCTCAAGGAACTTAAACGCAGGGAACGCATTTACCGTGGAGATAGGCCTAAGCCAGAGATTAGCGACTCGACTGTGATTTTAATAGATGACGGGCTCGCTACAGGTGCGACAATGCGTGCAGCTGTATCTGCTATTAAAACCAAAAACCCGGCTAAAATAGTGGTTGCAGTACCCACGGGTGCACCGGACACGTGTGAGCTTTTCAAAATGGAAGTAGACGAAGTAATATGTATAGCCACCCCTGAACCTTTCTATGGGGTTGGAGCCTGGTACGGAAACTTCAGTCAAACCACCGATGAAGAGGTCTGCAAACTTCTGGATAAAGCAAGAGCCCTTCCGGCAAGATAATCGTAATGTTCAACATTTAAAAATATGATGTGATATTTTTCAGACGCAGGTATACAATTAATAGTGAAACCTTTTTGGGGGGTTGGCATGGGTGAATTAGTAAGTAAAGGTAAAAGTAGTGAAATACAAATTCCAATCGATTCTATTATACTTGAAGGAAACCTCACAATTCCTGAAGGAACAAAAGGAATTGTTGTTTTTGCACACGGCAGCGGGAGCAGTCGTTTTAGTCCTCGGAATAGGTATGTTGCGCAGGAACTTCAGAAAGAAGGCCTTGGAACACTGTTATTTGATCTGTTGACAGCTGAGGAAGAGAGAATTGATATGATAACTGCGCACCTCAGGTTTGATATTGACATGCTTGCAAACCGGCTTGTTAACGTAACAAACTGGCTTTTAAGCAATCCTGATACTAAAAATCTTAATATAGGTTACTTTGGTGCCAGTACGGGAGCTGCAGCCGCACTCATAGCTGCAAAAGAGCATGCGAATATTATAAAGGCGGTAGTTTCCAGAGGAGGAAGGCCTGATCTGGCTGAAAAAGCCCTGCCGGATGTAAAGGCACCAACACTACTTATTGTAGGTGGAGAGGATTATCAAGTAATAGAAATGAATCAGTGGGCATTAGACCGATTGAAAGCAGAACAAAAAGAACTTAAAATTGTTCCCGGAGCAACTCATCTTTTTGAAGAACCGGGAACATTAGAACAAGTCGCAAATCTGTCTGGAGAATGGTTTAAAAGACATCTTCGAGAAGAAAAATAATAAGCAAATAAATAATAAGCAAATAAATAATAAGCAAATAAATAATAAGCAAATAAAACTGATAAGCAGTATATTTGACAAAAGTAGTTTTAATTAGTTTTCAAATAGACTGCTAAGCATTATATTTGACAAAATTAGTTCTCAATACACAGTATTATTTTTTTACAATTTATAGAAAATGAAATTGTAATCAATGAAATAAAGACTTTTCTCGTGATTTGTCAGTTTAAAAAAACCCAAGCGTTTTGCCTTATTGGAAATATATTACATGAAGGATGTACTCTGTATTTGGAGCTGCATCCATAATACATTCATAAGACGCGGTTGGTGGGGTACTCGAAAGATAACCAGTATATATTCCTACCGATGTGTAGTAACCAGCAAGTTCTCCATATTTGGCCATGAGTTTATCTTGAGTAGTTCTCTCACCATCATATAGAATGACAAGATCTTTTGTATCATCAGGAAAATAGGTATGGTCTTGAAAATTGGTCAGGAAGAGTTTAAACTTAGGGTTATAGCTTTGAATCTGTGTTAACCAGAGATCACGCTCCTTGTTGCTGGCATGATTAGGGTTTCCTGTTAATTTCCACTCCATATCAATATTTACACCTATGACACTTTTGTGATGACCGTATCTCGAAAGTACAATATCGATCAAATCAGCTACATCAACCTCATTAGGTTGAATTGAAAGAATTACCTTCAATCCGTCTCTATCGAATCTATCCAGATAAGGCTCAACTTTGTCAGTCTGATTATAACTGTAAATTTTTCCATTTTTTTCAAAAGGAAAAGGCACATATGTGAGTTTACTTTCATGTGCCTGAGCGACGACCAAGTCAACTACTGCAGATTTACCTCCAAACTGTCTCGCAGCTTCAGACCAGTCTTCAGCAGGCTTCGAAAAATTACAATTATTCCAGACTCCTTGGAAACATGCTGGTCGTGGAGGAGTGACTGAGGCAAAATAAAACAGAATTATGAAAAAAATTAAGAGTGTCGATCCCAATAAAATGTATACCATACTGTCTTTCTTAATTATCTCACCTCAATAATCCGCGGACCGAATTGTATTTTCAACCCTCTCCCTGTTAGATAGCACAGGTAAAGGTAACTGATCGTTACAACTTTAATTGTTGAGTAAACCAAAACATAAGGAATCAGCATTGGCAGTAATTTTTTGTCTTTTGAAAAAAGTGAAGCAGTGAATACGATGAATATCAGCACAGGAAGAATGGAGTATGAGAGCCCACGCAGAGATATCAGCAGGAGATTATCGTATTGAAGAAGCAAATAGGGCAGAAACATAACCAGAATAATGGAACAAACTCCAATGATGTAGCCCAAGTAATTGAGTACCATCCATGCATTCCTCATTGCCCAGTGTCTATGAAGCCGCCATACCTGGAGATTGCCGTACCACCACCGTTTCCTTTGCTTATACCATGCCCTGAACGTTTCAGGTGCATTCGTGTAAACTTTGGCTTTTGGTTCTCGGATAATTTTCATGGATTTTTTAAGGGCTTTTATCGTAAAATCTGCATCCTCAACAATCGTCTCGTCACTGAATCGAACAGATTCACATACCTCGCGCTTGACAGCAGTGAGCGGGCCGGGACAAACAAGAATATTACCACTTAAACTCTGAAGGTACCGAGTTATCTCCTGTTCTATAAGATACTCAATCATCTGGAAGTACTTCATAATTCGCTTTTTTCCCTGACTATTATGGATAAAAACATTTCCTGCTACTATCTGCGCGTCATTATTAGTGATGAGACATTCTACTAATGAACTCACTGCATTGGCTGACATGTACGAATCAGAGTCCGTAAAGATTAGAATATCCCCTTTTGCATCTTCAATTGCTCGATTGAGAGCATTGGCCTTTCCTACATTCGCCTTAAGATCAATAAATTTCACCGGATATTTTAAAACGATCTCTGCAGTCCGATCAGTGGAACCATCATTTACAACTATTACTTCCATTTCACCGTTATAATCCTGATTAAGGATCGACTCAAGGCATGAACCTATCGTTTTTTCCTCATCATATGCCGGAACTATAATAGAAACCAATCCATGATACCCAGTATCCTGAATATTCTGAGGTTGACAGCTATTTTTACTCCTTCTTATGTTCCAACCGGATAAAAATTTCCATATAACAAAAAACGAAAGTGGTAGCAATGAAGTTATGATAAAGAACCAGAAATAGACTACCATAATTTTGTTGACTTCAAGACTTCCAATGGCAGGGTTACCACCTTTCCATGTCCCCACAGGAATAATTGCAAGTACAACTCTTCCTACAGATTTATATTTTGTCATCTGAGATATGCCAGTGATCACGTCTTTTGGGGTATTTACCTCAACATCATCCATTCTGACGGTTATATTTTTTTCGTCTGTTGAAGACAGATAGTCAATGAGGAACTGGTTCACATATGGATTCCAATCCATTGCATGGAGAACAATAGTCTGAGGATGATCTTCCCTGATTTTTGCAGATGCCGCCTGGAATCGAGGATCATCAAAACTTTCCATTGTACGCCAATTCCATGTATATTCATCTATGTGCGTTCCATTTGTTTTCAGGGAAGGCAGTCTTGTTGCAACTTTCGTGCTCTCTATTGCCTGTCTCACTGATGGATCTGTCGGTATTCCATAGATATCAAAAGGGGAAATGAACACTCTCGGGACGAGTCCGGCCTTTTCAAAGACCAGCTTTCCTTTTTCAACATTTTCTTTTGCCTGGAAAGGCTTCAGGGTGGAATAGTTTTCATGTTCCCATCCGTGGACCCCCATAATAACTCCCCTATCCTGTGCGTTTCTCAGCGCATTGAGAAGTTCCGGCTCATCCAAGATAGTTATTCTTCCGAACATAGCATCGTTTAAGTGATTGACTTCTGTACAAAGGAATACTCCTAGAGGAAGGGTAATTAATATCGCCAAAAAGAATGAGATAAGTGGTACCTTTTTTTTAAAAATTAGCTTATTAGACAAACCAGGGAATTTTTTTTCGATCATCCCTGCCTCCTTTTGAGTAAACCTGACATTAGATTGATTTACCACGTAATTTTCTTGAGATTTTTCAAAATCCGCAAGCTGTTTCTTGCTCACCCATGATCCCCCATAAGAAAAGCCCAATATTAAATTGAGATATAGAATCAAGTAAAATAAATCGAATTGAATATAACTATTTTTATATTAATCAAAAATATAAAATAAATAGATTTTGAAGCATTTGTTCTAAAAAATTGTTCTAAAAAATTGTTCTGAAAAATTGTTCTGAAAAATAGTATATCTTAGAGAAAAATAACAAAGAATGATTAAATAGAAGTACGTTGGTGATTTCATTCCAGACAGGCTTTTATTTATAATGGAACAAGGAAAGAAAAAGTCCAAATAAATATTATAAATAGATTGGCGGGAAATATTCCCGCAAAAATTAGAGGTAAATCACAATTCTACAAATATACTTTGATCCACCTCATCAGTCATCTATTGCGTGCAAGATATACTTCGTATTCGGGGCTGCATTCATAATGTTTTCATTAGATGCTGTTCGGGGAGTATTTGAAGAATAACCTGTGTATATTCCAACTGAGGTATAATGACTTGCAAGATCCTGGTATTCTTTCAGGATCTCATTCTGAGTACCTTCGCCATCGTACAGGATAAAAAGATCTTTTGTGTCATCAGGGAAATAGGTATGGTCTTGAAAATTGGTCAGGAAAAGTTTATACTCAGAGTTATAACTTTGAATCTTGGTCAACCAGAAATCACGCTCCTTGTTGCTGGCATGGTTCGGGTTTCCTGTTAATTTCCACTCCATATCAACATTTACACCAATAACACTCTTATGATGGCTATATCTCGAAAGTACAATATCAATCAAATCAGCTACATCAGCCCCATTAGGCTGAATTGAAAGGATAACTTTCAAGCCTTCATCATCGAATCTGTCGAGGTAAGGTTCAACTTTGTCGGTCTCGCCATCACTGTAAATGTATCCCTTCTTTTCAAAAGGAAATGGCAAGTATGCGAGCTTGTTTGCATGCGCTTGAGTAACGACCAGGTCGACCACACCATCTTCACCTCCAAATTTCTTGGCAGCTTCAGACCAGTCTCCAGCAGGTTTTGAAAAATCACAATTATTCCAGACACCTTTCAAAGGCCCATTTGCCAATATTATACTATCTGTCGATGCCTCGTTATTTGTAAGTATTTTATTTGCTTCGGCATTTTTTTGAGTGACGTGGTCAGGTACAACAGCCTTGTTAATGGTTGAACCTAATGCAGCCGGCGCGGTTGTTAAAATAAGGCATGTTACCAGGAATAGGGTTCCCAGCTTTCTTTTTAGCATCGTATCACCTTTGGGTTGGGTTTTTAGAATTTAAGTAAATTTAAAAATATTGAGAAAATTATATTTTCCCCAAAGCCGATACAGTTGTTAAAATAAAGTTGTCACTAGAAATAAGGTTCCCAGCTTTCTTTTTAGCATCGTATCAACTTTGGGTTGAATTCTTATAGGGACTTAAGTGAAATCAAAACACATACAGTAAAAGTAATTTTTCCCAAATATTTTTCAAAATTCCATATTACGTACTCGTAATACTTACTTTTCCGAACTAATCTAATCAGGTAGGGATTTTTGAATTCTTCAACAGAATTCCCTGATCAGGTTGGCTCTATACGGGTTTTAAGATTCCTATTACGTCTGCGTAATATTTTTCGAGCCGATCCAATTAGGTTCTCTGCGATTTAGTGAGATGGATACATTGCACACAGAGTATCCACTCTCCAATAACGTATAGGGATTAGTCACTGGAGACGGCCGGAAACAAGAAACTTTGGCTTCTATAAATCAAAAATGCTACTGACCACAGAATAGTAGCCTTCTGGTCAATATCATCTATTTATCTGCTACAGCCTTTAGCCAGATCAACTCTCCTTTTTAAAAAGGTTTGATTCACCATTATTGAATTTCTGAGTTGACACACCTGGTTATGTGACCTTGTTATAAAATATTTTTGGTATTTTAATAAAGAAATTTACATAGTTTGTGGTTAAAGCAGCAAACCCCCAGGAATTAGCTTGAATTTCGAAAACTTCATCTCTACGATTTCTCCCCTGTATCTATTTGTATTTGAGAATAGACACCATAAAATTATCTAATCCAATTATAAAAATAAATAGTAATAATAACTCAAGTATATTAATTGCAGGCAGAAAGCTGAAAACGGAGTTAAAAAGTTCCAACAAGGATAAACATAAAAGTGATAAAAAAGAAAAAACCACTGTAAAATCCCCTGAAGCGGGAAATACAGGTTAATTTTAAGTTCGAGAACTTTATAGAGCTTCTATAGATGGAAAACTTAAACTGGAGATCAGGGAATAATGTGGATCCTTGAAAGACCTGAGACATTTCTGACTATCTATAAATATGGTCAAATCTCCAGTGAAAAGTTAATGATATCTTGTAACTACTCAGCCTATAAAAAACAGAATCAATAGCCATCTTTATTAAAATTTAATAAATAAATTTCTGCAAATTGATTTTCTTAAACTGTTGGCGATTAACTGCGTTGCTTCCTTTTCCATAGGTTATTTTTCGGAGTCTTCGTTTTCACTAGAATCAAAATCAACAGACATGTTTTGATAGGCTTAATAGTTACGATATCTTATCTATATCAACTCAGGCAGGAGATTCCTTGTTCATGATATAAGCAACCATTTCAGGATCGATTTTGTTTTCCCTTGAAACTTTTGCTTCAATATCTTCATTGGATTTACCTTCGATTCTCATTTCTTTTATTCTTTCAATAACCGAAGATGGAACGGTGTAGTATTCGTTTATATCCTTTCTGTGGCCCCAGACATCACCTTCGAGAAGCTGGATTTTTTGCAGTTCAAGGAACATCTCTATGGACTTTGAGATTGTGCCTAGGTAGGATTTCGGTAACTGAATTACTTCAATCTTAGGGCAGGTTTCAACCAGTCCAAATACATCCTTGTTCGAAGGCCTGAAAGCCAGGTGAACAATGCGTTCATTAGGATTCAATGTAAAGATTTCTTCTCTTGAGCTAACTACTCTGATTTTCATGTTTTTCCCCCCACTATGAAATTGTTATGTTTTTATTGATAGAAGTTACTTTCACTGACTATAAATGTTTATCTTATAGTCCAGTTATTTTTTATACAGTATTCGGTATCTCCTGCTTCCGTAATTTTCTGCAATTAAACAAATGAACGAACAAAGTGAATGAATTGTTGTGATTCAAAGGCTGGAATTAGCCAGCTGGGAGAATTGTTAGATTAAAGTTGATGTTAGTTAACGGAAATATAGTGAAATAATATGTACTTCAGAATATTTAAGAAAATATTAGCAAATATACATGAATAAGTAGGAAAAATTATATATCATTTGGATCTTACAGACTGAAGTTATCATATATGGAGAACAGCTCAAAAAGTTTACCTTTGTAAATAAAATACTGTAGCTCAGATAATAATTAAATTAGTTTGGAAATAGAAGCTAATCAAGTTAGTTTAAAAATAGAATTTTTTGAGTATTAATTACTTAAACGTTAATTAAATTCAGGATAACTAGTTATTTGATAATCGACTAAACAAGCTAATAGACCAAGAAACTTCATCAATACCAGAGAACTTTATTGGGGTTTTGCCTTGCAGGAAACAAAAAAAATTATGTTGTTGATATTAGCAGTATTACTTTCACTTCAAGCTATCACTTGCAGTGCTTCTGCTAAAACTATTTATGTAGAGCCTGGAAACTCGATTCAGAAAGCGGTAGATAATGCTCATTCCGGAGATACAATAATCGTAAAACCGGGGACATACAATGGAGACATTGAGATCTCAACTGCGAATATAACTATAATGTCAAGCAGTCCATATAAAGCAATAATTAAAACTAAAGGCGACGCTTTTAATATTTATGAAAGCTACGTTACAATAAAAAATTTTGACATAAGGGGCCCAGGGAAATCTTCAGGTATTTGTTTTTCATTTAGTCGCAGCGAAGGTACTAACGGTGCTTTTTACTGCACAGTCCAAAATAACAAGATATCTAACTTTAGCATGGCTGCAGATGTTGGTTTCTATCTGTACAGCGGAAGCGAGTATATTCTTGATAATGAGATTTACAACTGCGAAACAGGAGTATACGCCTTTGATCTTATGTTTGAAGATATGACAGTTAGTGGAAATCGAATTACAAGCTGTGACAATGGACTATATCTTGTTGATGCTCCATGTACCATTACCAATAATAATTTTAACAATACAGTGAATGTAAATATCGGTGATGGAACCGTAAACATTTTCAACATTACGAAAACAAGTGGAGAAAACATTGTAGGCGGCTCTTATCTGGGAGGTAACTACTGGGCAACCCCTTCAGGTAACGGCTTTTCACAGACACACTCCGATAAAAATGGAGATGGCTTTGCAGACGAACCATATAAATTGGAAGGTTCTGGTTATGTTGATTATCTACCTCTCGTACCTTTAAATGCCTCATTTGTTGCTTTTTCGGAATCTCCTGAGCAGGAAGAGTAACTTTGAAAACTTAGTTTACTTATAAAAGTATCAATCATCCAACTTCATAGAAACAAAGTGAAGATACCGAATTGAAAGTAAACTAGAACGTTAAATTTACATTAAGAAGGTCAGTATTAAAAACAGATACGGAAGATCCTTCTTACCAGCAAGGATTTTCCTGACTGATATTTATAAAGGCAAGGTTTATGAGCATATCTTGCCTTACTTATGGAATAATCTTATTTTTACCAATTAAAACTGGTACCATTCTGCAGGCATGACAGATCAAGATTGGGAATCTATACAATTATAGGCAGTGTGCCTAATCTTCTGTGAATTTTACTCTATACCCTATTCTTCTTTTTTGATTACTGCTCCATTACTATATACCTGTTTCCTGTAATCCATTCATCATTTATATCAATAAGTATTGAGACTACCAGTCTCAATACTTATTCCTGGTTCGGAAATGCTCTCACAACTCTGCTTCTTCTTTTTATTTCCTTGTTAGTTCTCTCCATCATATTTGTTGTCCTTATTCTTCTCCAATGACTCTGTGTGGAAACTGCATGTAGTTCATCACATCATACTGAAAATGTTCAAGAGTATCAGCTGCACTTTTATATCCCATATTATCCAGTTCCCTTATCAAATCCTGTAACTTCTGACGGTCTACCAATGCTTCTTTTATTTTCTCTGATACTTCTTTCTGTTTCTTTTTTGGAACCTTTTTTAGAACTTGTCTTCTCAGATGAACGTGACACATCTGCCAGCTTGATCCAATAAGGGATTCTCTCACTGCTTTTTGTATTCCTTTATGACCATCAGAAACAACTAACTTTAAGCCTCTTAACCAAGGTCTTCGAATAGATCTTACCAGAATAGAGAGTCTTCACTGTCTGCCAATCTTACTCCAAGAATCTCACGTAAACCATCATCTCTAATTCCAGCAACTACAAAAAGAGCTTTATTTTCATAATGGAGTCCATCTCTTACTTTAAGATAAGTCGCATCAACAAAAAGGTAAGGAATTTCATGTTCTATTGGCTTTGAGAGAAATTCTTCAACTTTTTCATCAAGTTCTTTATCAAGTTCTTTAGTAATTCTAGAAACAGAAGAGGCTGAGATTCCCTCTACTCCTAAAGCAGTCATGACCTTTTCCACCCGTCGGGTGGAAACTCCTTGAAGGTAAGATTCCGCTACATCAGCTAATATGGACTTTTCAACCCTGGAATACTTTTCAAATACTTGAGTTTCAAAAGGAAATTCACGGAACTGAGGCTTTAACAATTCAAGTTCTCCATATTTGGTAAGGAGAATTCGAGATTTGTAGTCGTTTCTACTAGCTTTTCGTGAATCAGTACGCTCATAACGTTGTGCACAAGATTGGAGGAGGGCTTCCTCCTCCATGACAAGATTCAAAAACCAGGTAATTAGATGACGAATTCCGTCTTCCTGATCGACAAGATACTCTTTGATGAATGAGAATAGATTAACCATTGACTCCGCCTCCTATTTTTTGTGATGAAGAAAAAGGATACAGAGTCAATCATAATTTACAGAACTTTCGCTACACTGCCCAGTGGGTACTGTCAAAGTCAGGTTAAGATGAAAAAATTAAGATGAAAAAATTAAGATGAAAAAATTAAGATGAAAAAATTAAGATGAAAAAATTAAGATGAAAAAATTAAGATGAAAAAATTAAGATGAAAAAATTAAGATGAAAAAAGCGGAAGAAAAAAAGTTCTTATTCCGAGCCTGCCCACATCATATAGGCTTCGACTATTTCCTGCCCTTCTAGAAATACCAGCTCGTGTTCTTTACCATACTCTTTTGAGTCTTCTTTGGAGAGAGCCTTCCCATTATTGTCGTCAAGCATCTCGCAGACTACCATTGCAGGGGTAATGCCTGCCATACGGGCAAGAGCAACTGAAAGTTCGGTCTGGCCTTTGCGCTCGTCCAGAAGTCCTTCAGCAGCCCTCAGCAGTGCAACATGCCCAGGAGTTCTGAATTCTTCTCCAAAATGGATTACATCTCCGGACAGCTTTTTTTCCGTAATTTCCCCTATTTTTCGGATAGTAAGGGCTCTTTCGTTGTCAGGGATGCCGGTTCTGGTCTCCCTATGATTGACCCAGAGAGAAAAGGAAGAATGAGCATCATATTTAAGATCGCCTTCTTTCTCTGCGATTTCTCCAAGCACATCACTGGTTTTACTGGCTTCACGAACGAGTTCAGCCATAAAAGGCAGCCTGAGTTGTTTTGATGCTACAGGGTCCACTGCCACACAGATAAGGCCGCCTGCATCTTTTCGCATCCATTTCACGTCTTTGAAAGTGACCGCTTTTGCAGGAATTACAAGATCAGTTTCTCCTTCCCTTGTGTCCGAGTCGTAAATCTGGATCATTTTTCCGGCCCTCAGGGCTTCCAGTGCCTGGTTGATATTCTCATTTCTGTACGTAAGACATTCGTAAACCGTACTTCCGCTCATTTCTGATTCTCCGTACCCTGTTTTTTTAACTGTACCACAACTCTGTCCCCATCCTTCAATTTCAGGGCGTCTCTTAACTTTATAGGCGCGATAATCTCAATCAAATCCGATGGGTAGTGTGTTCTTTCAGGAACGACTACAGCAGCTTCTATACTGCCAACGACAACTGGATAGCATTTTCCGCCTCCGAATGTACGTTCTCCGTCATTGAAACCTTCGACCCTGATAGCCGGTGTTTCAAGTAATAGGTTTCGAAGAGACGAACTGCTTTCTGAAAGCTGTACGTTCAGAGTCCCAGGAAAAGGTACAAAATGCAACTTTTCTTCAAATTGCTTCCGGTATCCGGGTATATTTACATAATACTGGCCTTCACCTAGGCCCTTGAGTACCTTTCCTTCAAGTTCGAGAATATCGAGGTCTGGGGAAAAAATTCTGCTGTAATCGACGTATTCGTTCTTAAGAACTTCAATTCCTTTGTCTGTCATTTTTATCAACTGGCCACCGGGAACGATCTTCCTTTCGATCAGCCTCTCATCTTCCAGCTGCTTTAGCTTTCTTGCCGTGGTTTTGGAGCTTGCCCCAGTATGCTTTTGAAACTCGCTCGATGAGACCTTGATGATTTTATTTATTGCTCCTATAAGTGCGAGTTTTTTAAGGTATTTAATGTCAGGCACTGTCGGCACCTATCTTAATTTTGAGATGCATCTCAATTCTGAGATGTTATATTATGAATTCCGTTATAATAAAACTTTTGATAGCAAATTCCACTTGATAACTCTCCAGGAAACTTTTTAGTATCTTCTGAAGTCGCCAAAGTTTGACATCAATTTCAATGGCAACTGACAACAATAACTCAAAAACTCGGAAAATAACAAACTAGATTTATCATCTTATTGATGCATAGTTTTCTGCTTTTTGCCTGGTATAGCTGAAGGTTTTGAACTCATTTTTTTAACTTCATGCCTCTATTAGTCATTTCAGTTTCTACATCTTCAAGCAAGGTTTTTAGATCGACCATGACTTCGGTTAAATGAGAATCAGAAGTATTTACGAGTCCTTCATCAACTGCATGCCTTATTCGTTGTAACATTTTTATTCTTTGATAGTTGAGAGTATTGGGATCTAGAGATATAGAATGTTCAAATTTATGATCTACCATTCTTTTTAACTCCTCACATACTTTTCAGTAATTACAGGAACGTGATATACATAAATATATCAAAAGAATCAAAGAACGAATTTAGAGAGGTAGTCTTTTTTGTACTCTCTTAAAGTCATTTTTGTTTGAGAATTGGAAGTTCCTCATATCACATAATCTTAACCATATTAGGTTTAAGCAGTTCAAATTTGCGCCATTCTTTTCAGATTTCCGTTTTCATATTTTCGAATTCTCTGCAGGAACAACTTTTTAAAAGAATGCCCATTTGAGTGAAGATTGACTGTCTTGATGATTTCATAGATATTAGAAAGCTTATACTTAATAATTTTCAGCCGATATACTTGAGACAAAACCATGGGTTTCTTTGTCCGTTTTTCTTCCATCCTCATTACCTCTATATCGCCTGACAATACGTGGGTAGATGCAAAGTCTTCGGTAGATGTAAAGTCTTCGAGATAATATATTTTTATTTAGTGGTGTGTATATAAAATGTTTATTTCCCGAAGACTATACAGAACCTTATAGTAATCTCAAATCAGGATTTCCTATGAAAAACTTTGTCATCAATATAAAGTTTTTCATGTTTTATGCATGAGCCTTTGGTTCATGAGAGTTTCTACAGAGTAATTTGAGTTTCGCTCAGAGCAATTTTTTTCCTGCATCCGGGCCGGGAGCACACTGGAAGACCCCAGTAATCTTGACTTCTATCAGAGTTTTTGCAGGAAGTCCTGGTTTTGCTGTCTGCACAATTGACCTCATTTTTTCAAACTTTTCCCCAGTATCAATAACATCCGCTTTACCTTTTATTTGGAAGCAGCCACCTGTATCAGGGCCCCAAACGTAAACTGCAACATTGGGATTTTCTTTTAGGTTTGCCAGGGACTTAAGCATGAAATTATCTGCAATCCAGATTGTTTCGTCATCCACAAGCTGGCAGAATCCTATAGGTACAACATTCGGAACTCCATCCTTTGAGGCCGTAGCTACAGGAAAGATCTTCACCTTTGAAAAGGCAGTTTTCATGTTTTCATCTAATTTTACCATAATATCACAACCAAGAGGATTGTAGTATATATTAATATATTTAAGCGTCACAATTCTGTATCGAACTTTTTTTTGTCTATTTTAGTAACCTTTCAATATATAAAATTTAAAAAATTTCTAAAGCTTTGAGCTAATATACAATATCTTTCTCAGGGAGGTTAATACTGATGGTTTATCTCAACCGGTCTGACATCTGGTGATGTTGTAGATGAATATATACGAATGGGAACACTTCAAGATCAATTCACTGCAACTTATTCTTCAAGTCCTGGAGATAGTGGTGCTCCAGTATTTATAGAAGGAAGCACGGTAAAACTTGTAGGAGTACATAAGGGAAGGTGGGGCAATTATGCAGCTTTCTCACCAATGAGTGGAATAAGACAAGATTTAGGGATAACCCCATTGATCGCCTGAACATAGTAACTCATCCAATTGAATAGATAAGCTGATCTTTTAAGGTAACTGTTCAGCCTACACAAACGTGTCTATTGATATTGATTCTAGTGAAAGCAAGGAATCCAAGAAATAAAATATGGAAAAGGAAGAAACGTAATCAATTGCGAACAAATTAAGAAAATCAATTTACAGAAATTTGTCAATTGAATTATAATAAAGATGGCTATTGATTCCGTTTTACATAGGCTGAATAGTTACTTTTTAAGTTATTATTACCTTACTCCATCAAACGTAGGAAATAACTTATTTCACATACCATGATATTGATTTTAGTTTCCAACAGGAAATTCAAAATAAATTTCAGATATTTTCTATCAATCGTTGCCGAAATCTAACAGAACGAGTTAAGATTTGGACCCATTGATATGAAGAATAAATCATTTAGTTGATTTCCATGTGAAAAGTGGAGTTAAGGTTTTAATTTAATTGTATTGAATAAACTGAGTAGCGGATGCAATTATTTACATGCTAACATAAGATGAAGTCTCTTCAAAAGCAAAAATAAGTCAAAAACTTATGGATAGGCTTTATTATTGCTTGTCTCATTATATAATAATTAGTTGCCGTGGAGTTTGGATAAAATATAATTTGGGGTTGGTATAATACTCAAGAAAAGCAAAACTGACAAAATCTTAACGCTTAAATTATTGATACTTATGTTATTTCTTTGTGTATCATTA
This sequence comes from Methanosarcina barkeri str. Wiesmoor, assembly GCF_000969985.1. GTDB lineage: Archaea > Halobacteriota > Methanosarcinia > Methanosarcinales > Methanosarcinaceae > Methanosarcina > Methanosarcina barkeri_B. Next base: position 4,187,712 of record NZ_CP009526.1, read on the forward strand.
TCCTGTTCTGCAAGCGCAGGTGATAGTAAATTGAATGATTCTAAATATAATGGACTCTCTGATCCCTCTATACAAGAATTTGCAAACGACTCCTCGTTCATAGCATACAGAGGAATCTTACCTGAAACAGTTGACCAAGCGTGGGAAAATTCAATTGCTAATTGCTGGCTAAATCTCACCCTTATGGGGCCATTTTATTCAGAGCTTGACAACTCTATAAATAGCGTTGCCACCAACAATAAAATAATAATAATTGAATTAAGTCCTTCATATAAAGAAGAAATGAATGATTCCAGAATTAACAAGATCTATCAAAATATTACTAATTATTGCGAACAGCAAGAAGGTATAAGTGACATACCTGTGGTCTTTATGTGGGCACAAGTCAAAGAAGATTTTTCGTTATCAGATTATGGTCCTGAATCTTTTGAAGAAGCTAAAAAATTGTTTCCAGGATTTATAACTGCTCGAGGAACGATGCCTGAAATTCACCAGGAAGAAGAAAAAAGTGAATGGGTAGATTTACTTACTGAGTATAGTCGTTCTAGTTCTAGACCTGCAGGAATTAATCCATATTTGACTACATTCGGCGGTCCAGTTAATAGTTTTGGAGCCCACATACATGGATATTTAATAGTAGGTTTCGAGGAATCCACTGCAGGGAAAGTGAATGAATCAGTAATTGATGAAATATATCAAGTAATAGATGAGCACTTTAAAAAGAAAGGCATCAGTGATGTACCTGTAGTTTTTACTTTCATACGCATAACGGATGATTTAGCACCAGCCAATGAATCATACATAGATGACGAAACTGTTGCTATCAAAGACAAAGACGGAAATTATATAGATGTAAGCAAAAATGAGATCGATATCAACAAAGATGGAAATCTTACAATTAAAGATAATAAAACAAAACAAAAAACTAATGGGACAACCAATCAAACGTCTGGATTTACTTCAATAATGGTTATTTTAGGGATTTTACTGTTGTCGGTCATCAACCGTTTATAATGATATAGGTGTACCTACGTGGTGAGAATTCGCAGAGTGAATTTCGAAAACTGGTTAGAATGCATCACTCACCACGTGTATACTCTAAGACTTCAAAGAATCATAAGAAAAATTTATTTGCTCTTTTCAAGTTTTTCAATGATGACATATGACATGAGTTTACTATTTTCCTCAAATCTTGAAGATGAAAAGAAAAAATTCAGTGAAGAATTGAGTATATACAGAGAAAAGCAGGACAAATTAATTGAGGAATTTAATGAATCATAAAAAAGAATATAACGATTTAATTTTTCCTTAATATCTTCACATTTTAATCACTCACCCCAGAACCCTTCGTCTGTGTGCACTTCCTCAATATGTGTTTTCAAGACCTTTAAGTAGGAGACCCGTGACTTCAGTCGTGGGAGTAGTCACTTTTATTAAACAAACTCTTTCTAATGGAAAAAGTAAACAAAAATAATCAATGTATCAGTTGTGAAATGGTATTTAAAGGCAATATATTAATTTCTGTTTTTATATTGATGGAAATTTGGATAGATTACTGTTTCTAAAATAAGGAAAAAATTTAATAAATTGGGATAAAGATTATCGTTCTTTTTATCGCCCTCTTTAAATTCAATTAAATTTGAAAAATATTATAAAGCCTATCTCTAGGGAAAATGTAGCCGGAGAAGTTAAGTATTTAGTATCTTGAATCCATCTATTGATCATACCATGACAAGAGAAATTGAAGTTGAGTGCCCTTCATGCTCCCCTGAAGAAGAGGTAGGGCACGAGGTTCTTAAAGAGGGGCAGAGTCCGCTTGTTCGCTGTCTGGAGTGCGGGCAGGTGCATGCAGTGAAACTTAAACCCCCTAAATCCGTCAGTTTGAAAGTGATAGTCAGTAAGATGGACATTTCGGACACTTACAAAACTGAACTGGATTCCGAGACAGTCCTTCAGGTAGACGATGAGCTGGTTGTAGACGATGAGGAAACAGGAGTAGTGGTGCCTATCCTGATTACTGCTCTTGATGCAGGAGGAAAACGAGTCCTGATTGCCCGGGCAGAAGATACTGAGACAATCTGGGGCAGAGCCATTGATGAAGTGACCATAAAATTTTCCGCACAGGCAGGGACTGAAAAAACCGAAGTTCTTGAAAAACGTGTGCCTGGCGATTATGAATTTGTCGTAGGAGCCGAAGAAAGAGTGGGGAATAAACGCCTTTTCATTAACAAAATCAAGGTGAGAGATGGGGCATTCCGATCTAGAAAAGGCGATGTTGTGCTTGCAAAATACGTAAAAAGGATTTTTGCGAGAAAGAAATGGGAAGGTTCGGGTCAGCGTGAATTCCGAAGAGGGCCGTGGTAAAGAAAAAGATAACAGGGAAAAAGAGGAAGAAAAACTCGAAGCAATGCGCAGGTACCTCGTAGACAATCTTGAGGCTTACCTGCTACTGAAAGATAACGTTCGCGAGGCTATGCTCCGTGTCCCAAGGCATAAGTTTGTTCCGGAATATGAGCAAAAAGCAGCTTATATGGACAGACCCCTTGACATCGGCCACGGGCAAACAATCTCTGCCCCGCATATGGTTGCGATGATGTGTGAACTCCTTGAACTTTCGGAAGGGCATAAAGTCCTGGAGATTGGAACAGGTTCAGGGTATAATGCTGCAGTGATGGGGGAACTCGTAGGAAAAAGCGGGCACGTGTACACGGTTGAACGTATAGAAGTCCTTGCGAATTTTGCAAGGGAGAACCTGAAAAAAGCAGGATATAACAATGTTACAGTGCTACTTGAAGACGGTTCAATGGGTTATTCTTAGTATGCCCCTTATGACAGGATAGCTGTGACGTGTGCAGCTCCTTATATCCCTGAACCTTTGCTGGAACAGTTGAAGCCTGGAGGCATAATGCTCATTCCTGTGGGAGATTATTTTCAAGAACTTTACAAAATTAAAAAAGACAGCAAGGGACGCATACATAAAAAGAAAAAAGGTGAGGTCATTTTTGTACCTCTTATTGGTAAACATGGCTTCCGAAAAAGCCTGGAGTGCTAAAAGTTCTGGTAAGAATAAGGTCTAACCTGAACTCCCGTTGCTGCTTCGATGCTAAAACTTGGTTGAAAGTTCTGATAAAAGAAGTCGAATCCGATCTTTAAGTAATATTTTAATATATTTAAAAAAATTAAATTAGGTATTAATAAGTTTAAAATCATTTATTAAATATGGACATCGACATTTATGAGGGCTTTGAGGAAATTCGAGTCAAGGATGTCTACATAGTTGATGTTTTTACAGACCCGACTCCTGTAGTGCTTCTTGAAGATCTTCAGGGAAATATGCTACCTATATACATAGGGCATCTCGAAGCTCTCTCAATAGGAAATGTGATTAAAAATATTTCTCCTCCCAGGCCTCTGGCTCATGACCTTATGCTCACTATTTTTAACAGGCTCGACGTAAAAATCGAGGGAGTCTTAATTGATGAAAAGGTGGATAAAATCTATTATGCCCGGCTCCTGATAAAAAAGGACAACACGGTCATGCAGTTTGACGCAAGACCAAGCGATTGCATCGCCCTTGCCCTGCGTGTTGGAGCCCCGATAAGAGTCAGAAAAAATGTGCTTGAAGGTTCTGAGATCGAAGTGTCAAGGCTTGAAGGTGCCCGGGTGATAAATATTTTCGGTTAGGTTCTATTGGAACGCTCGGATTTCTTGTGCAGATTTCTTTCCTGAGCTGGCGACTTTCGTTTACTTTCACTCACCTTTGTTTACTTTCACTCACCTTTGTTTACTTTCACTCACCTTTGTTTATTTTCACCAACTTTTGTTTACTTTCACCAACTTTTGTTTACTTTCACTTACCTTCACTTATCTTCTCTTAATTCCGATTTTAAAGTCTGCGAAAATTGATCCGTGGTCTTCGATCAGATACAGCAGGACTGCTGTTGATAGAAACTACTATCTAAAACTGCCATTGATCTAAGACTGCCGTTAATCCTGGACCGGTATTAAGACTGACATTGGCTTAATTTCAACAAGCTTTTAATAAAAGTTAAATTTATTATCCCATAGATGCTCACCAAAAGAATAATACCATGCCTTGATGTGACCCTTGACAGAGCAGGTGGCTGTGTTGTTAAGGGTGTTGAGTTTGTGGACCTGAAAGAAGCCGGAGACCCTGTGGAACTTGCCAAGCGCTATAATGAAGAGGGCGCAGACGAACTTGTTTTTCTGGACATTACAGCTTCGGCTCAAGGCAGGAAAACTATGATCGATGTGATCGAAAGGACTGCGGATGAGGTTTTCATTCCTCTTACGATTGGAGGAGGAATAAATTCCATTGATGCAATTCGTCAGATTCTCCGAGCTGGGGCAGATAAGGTCTCAGTTAACACCTCTGCTGTCAAGAATCCTGACTTTATCAAAGAGTCCTCAGATATATTTGGAGCCCAGTGTATCGTCACTGCGATTGACTGCAGGCGAAACACTGACATAAAGAATAATCCCGACAAAACTATTCTGGAGCTTGAAGACGGAACACCTGCCTGGTATGAGGTTGTAATTTACGGAGGCAGAGAGGCTACAGGAATCGATGCCGTGCAGTGGGCAAGAAAAGCAGAAGAATTGGGTTCCGGAGAAATCCTGCTCACAAGCATGGACCGGGATGGCACGTGTGCCGGTTATGACCTGCCAATTACGAAAAAGCTCTCTGAAGAGCTCGATATCCCGATAATAGCTTCAGGAGGTGTCGGAAACCCTCAGCACATTTACGAAGGATTTTCAATTGGAAAAGCCGATGCTGCACTTGCAGCAAGTATCTTCCACTTCAGAGAGTACTCAATTAAGGAAGTCAAAGAATACCTTAGAGACCGGGAAATCCCTGTAAGGCTTTAAAACTTAGGAAAAAGCAGAAAAAGATGGGAGTGGGGAAAACCAATTGATATCTCCGAATTCCAGGAACTGATGTCCAAGCTGTATGCGCATAATGACATCAATCACCTTTTTTCGGTCAAGCCTTTTAAAAGGGTTGATGTCCAAGCTGTATGCGCATAATGACATCAATCGCCTTTTTTCGGTCAAGCCTTTTAAAAGGGTTGATGTCCAAGCTGTATGCGCATAATGACATCAATCGCCTTTTTTCGGTCAAGCCTTTTAAAAGGGTTGATGTCCAAGCCGTATGCGCATAATGACAGGAAGAGAGGAGGTAAGGCTACCGTGCTCTGGCTGGTTGAGGAAACTGGAGAACTTGCCGAAGACATTCGCAGGGAAGAGCCCGAAAATATAGAAGAGGAACTTGCAGATTGCTTCGCCTGGATAGGGGACCTTCCCAATCTTTACGGCGTGAACCTCTAAGACGCCTTCCTTAAGAAGTACCCTGGTATATGCCCTACCTGCAAACAGAAGCCCTGTATCTGTACAGACTAAGTACAATAAGCTATCTTATTGAGGGGACTGATTTTCAAAAAGCTGATTTTCAGAATTTGTCTCTGGATCTTGATTATCCCGGCTTTCATTCTTCCGGAGAATCTTTCCGGAGATTTTTTCATATTTGCTTTCACATATTTTGAGATACTTTTTTATTTCTTAGAGACAATCTCTTATACGGAATTCGTATCTGGATTCTCCATTTATCGGGGGATATATATGTCAGAAGCCGAAACCATGGAATTTCTTGAGGGCTTGCAGTTGAAGATTCTTAATAACACTGACGAGGATCTTGTGCTCCAGGCTGAGAGAATTGAGAAAGGGAAATTCAAAAAAGGTCAACGTGCTCCAGCTAAAATCGAATCTTATGAGGAAAAGAGCTTTGAGCTTATTGCATGCGAAGGGAGCTGTGAAGGTGGAGCGGACATTGAAGGCTGGGTTAAGTATGGACTGGGGTGTACGGAAGGGTACTGCAAGATACACTTCAGGCACATGGGAAAAACAGATAAACTCAGCTACTCCTGTGAATGCCACATGCCTGATGGAAAGATGCTCTGTGAGGCTTCAAAAGATGCGAAAGCCGAGAGAACTGTGAGCTGTATAATAGGGCCGAGAGCATAATACAAAGAGCATATCATCAGGCTTGTTAGGCAAGAGTTCCTCGGGCTGGACTTTATTCGTTCCTTTATTCGTTCTTATCTATTTTTATCTTTTTTAATTGTCATCTTTTCACGAGTTTTAGCTACTGAATCCTTTAACTATTGAGTCCTGCAGACAAGAAATGTATGCCAAAGTTTAATTAAGGGCAGGCTCTCTAATCCTTTCGATGAAGCCTGAAAAACCGGAACTGCTTGCCCCGGCAGGAGGCCTGGAAGCTTTTATTGCAGCCGTAGAAAATGGGGCAGATGCCGTGTACCTCGGAGCTCGGGCTTTCAGTGCTCGGGGGTATGCCTCAAACTTTTCAGAGAAAGAGCTTGAAGAAGCCGTCGATTATGCTCACCTGAGAGGCGTGAAAGTATATGTAACCGTAAATACGCTACTCAAGGACGAAGAAGTAGAAAATGCCCTCAAGTTGCTTTCCTGGCTGAGAGAAATTGGAACTGACGCAATCATAATTCAGGATCTAGGGCTTATCTCTCTTGCAAGAAAATATCTGCCTGACCTTTCACTGCATGCGAGCACGCAAATGACTTTGCATAATAGCGAAGGGGTTGAATTCGCAAAAAAAATGGGAATAGAGAGGGCTGTGCTCTCAAGGGAATGCTCGCTTGAAGAGATAAAACGAATTAAAGAGAAAACAGAGACTGAAATCGAGGTTTTCATACATGGGGCTCTCTGTATATCCTATTCTGGCCAGTGCCTTTTGAGCAGTCTTATAGGGGGAAGAAGCGGAAACCGTGGTTTCTGTGCCCAGCCGTGCCGTAAAAAATACAGGCTGTACTGCGAAGGGAAACAAATCAAAACAACAGGCAGTTACCTCTTAAGCCCGAAAGACCTTAACACGACTGCAGGCCTTGGAGCCCTTATAAAAACCGGGATTGAATCTTTCAAAATTGAAGGCCGGATGAAAAGGCCGGAATATGTTGCAGGTGTTGTCAGGATTTACCGCCATCTGATTGACAGGTATATTGAAAACCCTGCAGAATATTTCGTTTCCGAAGAAGAGCAGGAAATACTTACCCAGCTTTTTAACAGGGGTTTTACTCAGGGTTACTTTTTTGAAAACCCGCGCTGGGAGCTCATGAACAGGGAAAACCCCCACAACCGTGGAGTTCTGGCAGGTACGGTTACCGGGTATGACAGGCGTTTAAACCGTATCCGCGTGAAACTTTCCCGGCCTCTTCGTCTCGGAGACGGGATAATGGTTGAAAATGCAGAAACCAGGTCAGAAGATAAAGGAAAAATCGTATCCTCAATGTATACCGGAAAAGGTCCAGTATACAGTGCAAGAGTAGGAGATACGGTAGAAATTCCTTTCGATTCAAGGGCACCCTCAGGAAGCACAGTATACAGGACGCATGACAAAAAGCTTATGGATTCCCTTAAAAAAGAAAGTGAGTCAGGAAGCCTGAGGCCTAAAATCCCTGTGTCTATTACGGCAATCATTGAGTCTGGAAGACCTGTCAGGCTTGAGGTAAAAGACAGGGATTCAAATACAGTAATAGTTGAGTCCGGGTATCTTGTCGAGAAAGCCGAAAAGCAGCCAACTTCAAAGGCCCGTATCGAAAAACAACTTTCAAAACTCGGAAACACGATTTTTGAGGCTGCTGAATTTTATGTCAAAATGGAAGAAGATGTTTTTATTCCTGTAGGGCAGTTGAATGAGCTGAGGACAAAAGCAATAGAGCAGCTTGAAAATCTGCGGATTTCCAGGTGGAAGCGGAAACCTCTTGATATTCTACAGTTCTACGACTCTGGAGAAAAGGGATCCAAAGAGAAGGAATCCGTAGAAAAAGAATTCGTAGAAAAGGAATCTGTAGGAAAGGAATCTGTAGGAAAGAAATTCGTAGAAAAAGAATCCATAGGAAAAGAATCCGTAGAAAAGGTGGGACAGGAAGCCAAAAAAACTATTCAAGAGCGCCTTTCTACATATCCATTGCTCTCAGTTTCCGTGTATTCCCTTGAAGGGCTCGAAGGAGCACTCGCAGGTGGAGCCGATAGGATTTATTTCGGCGAAGGGCTTTTTAGAAAGCCGAAAAAAACAGAGCAAGAAAATGGATCGGCAAAGGGACCTGACGCAGTTTTTGAGAAAGCAGTATTGGAGACTCAAAAGGCAGGCAAGAATATCTATTTCATTACTCCAAAGCTTGTTAAAGACTCCAGAATGGAGTCCGTAGAAAAAATTATCTCTCGTGTAAGGAAACTGGGAGCTGACGGGGTCCTTGTTTCAAATCTGGGAACCCTTGGCCTCGCAAAAACTGAGAAAATCCCTTTTATTGCAGACAGTCCTCTTAACATCTTCAACAGCCGCACTTTTGACTTTATATTGAAGGAAGGGGCTCAGATGGCTGTAATTTCTCCGGAGCTGACCCTTGAGGAATTAAAAAGCATTGCGTCTCATGGGCCTGCAGAGTGTATTATTTACGGCAGGCTTGAACTGATGGAGTCCGAACACTGCCTTATAGGCGGGCTGCTCGGGAACAATAAAGGTCAATGTAGTGCCCCATGCAGGTCAGGAAAGTTTACACTGGTAGATGAGAAAAACTACGAATTTCCCCTGCTCATGGACTATGAATGCAGGATGCACCTCCTTAACTCAAGATCGCTCTGCATGCTTGAATACCTCCCTGAAATCCTCGAAAGCGGGGTTTCAAGCCTCAGGGTCGAAACTCTGGGAATGGATAATCCAGAAGAGATCCGAAAAGTGACCCGAGCCTACAGGAGAGCAATTGATACTTACCTTGAAACCGGGAAAAAGGGGCAGGAAAACTGCGAAAAGCTTGGAAAAGGCTTTACTACAGGACATTATTTCAGAGGTGTGCAGTAAAAGTCGAATTGTCGGAAAAAATGGATAAAATGGTGAAGGAACTATGAAAAGACTGGAGAAAATGGAGGTCTCGGAAAAAAGAATTAAGGTTTCGGAAAAAAGAAGCCCAAAAATCTTTTTGTCTGGTTCGATCCGTGGAGGAAGGCAACTGCTTGGGACGTACAGGTTTATGTTTGATACCCTCGAAGAGGCTGGGGCTGAAGTGCTGAGCTGGCACGTTGCAGATCCTGAGCTGGAAAAAACCGAAATGAGAATGACAGAAGAAGAGATCTATGCTAGAGATATGGGTTTGCTTCTAAAAAGTGATGCCCTGATTGCAGAAGTAACAGTGCCATCCACGGGCGTAGGTTACGAAATCTGCAGGGCGCTTGTACAGAGAATTCCCGTGCTCTGTCTTTACAGCCCTGATGCATCAGTCTCGGCAATGGTACTGGGAAATCCGGACCATTTACTTGATGCAAGAGCTTATCCGGACAAAGCTTCACTCAAAAAAATTATCACTGAGTTTATCCTGGCTCTCTAAGGAATAAAGCTGATGTTATCTTTCTTTTTGAAAGAAACGTCATTGGGTATCCTGACAAGCCAGGAGTGTAATCTCTTTATGGCTCATGACCACATTATAAAACTCGGTGATAATTATAAATAAGTTGAACCCCTAAGTATGATTCATGGTAGTTGGAATTATAGAAGTTTTAGTACTGATTCTGGCAATCGTAGTGGCCTTTGTCCTGTATAAAGCCCTGAAGACCGCAACCAGCCTTACAATAAATGCAGTACTTGGGGTCTTAGTCCTTATGGCAGCAAAACTTTTGCTCGGACTTGAAATCGCAATTACCTGGGTAGCAGTTCTTGTCTGCGCAATAGGGGGAATTTTCGGGGCACTTGTTATAGTTGTGTTAAATTATCTGAAAATAGCTTTTGTATAATAGTAAACAGGCAAAAAAACCGTAGGGGAGACTAAAAGTTAGGGAGACTAAAAGCTACAGAGAGAATTTTGATAACATTTTTTCCTAATTTGTTTTTTGATAAAACTTTTCTACAAAGTTTTTGATAAAGCTTTTTTCCTAATTTGTTTTTTGATAAAACTTTTCTACAAAGTTTTTGATAAAGCTTTTTCCAAAATATTCTGAGAGGCGGAATTCAAGGATTTCGAAAGATTCCTTTTATCAGATGCCTTCTGTAAACTTTCCCTTTGAAAACTTTTTCTTTTATTACATCTTCCAGCTCTATAATGTCGAATCCCTTGAAAAGTGCTCTGATCTCTTCTTTAGTAAAATAGTGGTAGATTATTCCGTTTTGACGGGAAAAAGTCCTCTCCTCAAAAGGGGTTGAAGCTTCTCCTCCGCAGCGCATATCTTTATAACCGAAGGCCTCAAAGAAGAAAAAACCGCCCTTTCTAAGTATATAACTGAACTCTTCGACAGCGGATTTCCTTTCTTCTTTAAAGAGGTGCTGAAGTACCCCGTAACAGAGAATTCCGTCAAAAGTCTGGACTTTGAAGGGAAGGTCCGAGATACTTGCGCCAAGGTGTTCGGCAAACCTGTCGCTCCTTGAAAGCTGAGCTCTGGAACCTTTTAGAGCCGTTATAGAAATGTCAATCCCTACTGCATTGTAATGCCTTGCAAGTTCCCCAAGGTATCTACCATTTCCTGAACCTGCATCAAGAACTCTGGATCCTGGCAGAAGATGAGCCTGGATATTCCTGACAGGGGCAGGTCCGCCCCATTTCAGGTGGGTGTATTCTTTGTCCCAGGCAAGGAAATGATTTTTCGTGTGGTTTGCCTGTGAATCTTCAAGGTTAAAAGTATCCGATTTATCCATTTTTGCAATTTATCCATTTCTGCGATTTATAGTGTTTATGCCTGTTTTTCGGGGCTGTAGTTTGAGGCTTCTTCAAACCTTTCTACCAGAAATTCCTTATCAAACGAAGATAAGAACCATCCGGCTTTAGGGCCTGACTTCTGCCCGAGTAATGAAAAATAAATAGCCTTGAAAAGCTCCCTGGGATCCACTTGAGGAGCATGAGTGTTCAGCTTTTCTGCAATCTTTCTGTTCAGTTCGGAACCCTCATCCTTTGCAGAATAGACCAGCATATGGTATTCTTCTCCACTAATTTCGCCTCTGGATTCAATAAGGGCTGCAAAGGCTGAAAGAAAGGCTCTCTGAAGTTCTGATAGGGTTGCTGCCTGTACAGGCACTTTTTCTTTCACTTTAAACTTGGCAAAGGGCGGAGCATAGAGTTTTAGCCATTTAGATACGTTATCTGCCAGTTCTTTTATACACTTTTTATCTTCAGTTGAAAAACCTGAACGTTTTACGATTTTCAGTATTTGGGCAAAATCTCCCCTTGCTACCTGATATATAGTCACCATCTGCTTGAAGGGAATTTCAGACTGGCAGATCCCGGTTGCCCTGGAAAGTTCATACACTCTTTTCTGAAAAGTCCCAAGTGAAGGATCATTTTCCCTGAACTGCGTCCTTAGTCGTTCGTATTCGTCCACAAGGGTGAGGAGAGGCTGTCCAGGGTCGAACTGAATGTGTTTTTCAGGTTTTGTGCGGATGATCAGGTAGCGAAGAACCTCGGGTGGTATGATTTCCAGCATGTCCGAAATCGAGATAACGACTCCTGTAGAAGAAGACATTGCACCCTGCTTTCCGAGCATTATCCACTCATAGACAATTGGGTATGGCGGTTCGTGCCCGAAAATTTCTCTTACTATTCTCTTTCCGGTATCGTAAGAACCGCCTTTTGAAGCATGGTCTTTTCCGAAAGGTTCGACAGTCACCCCTAAAACTGACCAGCGGGCAGGCCAGTCAACACGCCAGGTAAGTTTTCCTCCTCCTGCCATGGGTACGATTCCGGAGTGACCACATGCACAGACATAGTCCACGGTTTCAGCTTCCAGATCAAAACCCGTTACCTTCGTTGTTGTGATCTTTCCGCATTGATTGCATCTGGGATTGAAAGGGCTCCAATCCGCGGCTACAGTTTTTCCCGATACTTCTTCCAGGATTTTTGCAATAGCATCTCTTTTAACAAGGGCGGTTTTTATTGCTTCGGTGTATTTACCTGTCTTATACATCTCGTCTGCCCTGTAAACCTGAGGGTTAATGCCAAGTCGCCTGAGGGCTTCCAGGAAAGGTTTCAAGAAATGCTCGGCATAGTTTGCGCAGTTTCCACAGGGGCAGGGAATTTCGGAGATGGGCTTTCCCACATGTTCGACGTAACTTTCGGGAAGGAATGGGTAAACCTTGCGCAGGGGATCATAATTGTCAGCAATATAGATAAAGTCAGCATTCGCTCCTTTATTACTCAGAGCCCTATAAACAGCATCGGCAGTTACGACTTCTCTCATGTTGCCTATATGGATGTTCCCCGACGGAGTGATACCTGTGGCAACAAGATGTTTGCCGCTTTTTTTTAACACGTCTTCGGCTATGACGTCTGCCCAGTGAATTGTGTCAGCCATATTTCTCACCAGAATCAAGCTTTTTCAAAAAAGCTTGAACGCAAACCTTTTCAAAAAACTGTTTGATCGCAAGCCTTTTTAAAAAAAGGCTTGAGCGAAAACCGTTGGAAAATTATTTAATTCCTGATAATTATTGCAAGCCTTTTCAAAAAAGGTGAGCGAAAAACTTTGAATTCCCTGCATAATTATCTTTTCAACTAATAAACCTTGGGCTGGAAGGCAAGGAACCGGAACCTGTTTCTGTTTTTCTTTTTTTGGTAATAAAAAATGTAAATAAAATCGAAATGAAAAACCATATGTAAAAAATAAAAAAAAGGAGAAAAATTAATGGAGGTTCAAAGGCAAATTAATTCAGGAGTCTGCAGATTTACGGAGATTTAATCTGGCAATTTAATAAGTAATTCAAGTAAACTTTATTTGCCAATAAATAAAAGCATGTAAAAATATATAAATATTTCGAAATGGGTAGAATATGCGGATAAATGGTTCGTATGTTAAGACAAGCTAGGTGAAAACAACATTAATTTATATAGTCAGAAGAAAAATCCTAAAAAAGAAGTGGACAGTTGCGAAACTCTGAAAAAATGGAATAGAACTGGTTAACAATATTCTTGTCTGCTATCATCTGTGTCAAGTATGGGAAAATTAACATTAAAAAGGACGTTAGATATTTCTTAATAATACTTTTTGTAGCTTTAACAACTACCGAATCAGTAAGTTTATCTCTCGCCAGCTCTAGACGCAGATATCCCGCCAGATACAGCAATAGCTAAAGGGCAGGTTACAGTTGAGGATTCGATGGCTGTATCAGGAAGTAAGTGAACTCACAAAAAATAGAAACAACAGCAGGGGGAGGTGGTCGCTATTTCTCAAGGAAGAACTTTTCGGACCTGCCTGAGAGGTTTAATAGTTGTTTTACTACAGTTTTTTGGCAGGTCCGGGTTTTTAAAGTCTGGATCTTGTTTATCCCTGCTGTGGAGGAACATTCAGGCTTCTACCTGAATTCTTTTTTAAGCGATCTGCTTTCTGAAGAGGTTGCAAGAATTAATCTTAATATCGAGCAACTTTTCGATGTTCATCTTTGCAGCAATACCTTTTGCAGCGCCTGGTACCGACGTTATAATACCAATATCGAGTTCTTCACGCAGCTCGCGCATAACGTGCTCGTCTACGAGGTCCATCTGGTCGACACCAAGTTTCTTTGCGACATACTCTTTTGCTTCACCTATGCGCATATTCTTTGAGAACTCCATTCTTGCAACAAGGTCTCCTGCAGCTCTCATTCCTGTCATACCTGAAGCCATTATGTGTGCGATCGGCATACCCATTGGGTCGCCGACCCCGATCTATATGCCGTCTACGCCCGCAATTTCTACCATTGCTTTGCTTGCCCTTGTGACTGCATCAATAGGAGGCGTTTCAAGCATCGGTATTCCGCCAACTCCCATTCCCATGTCAACGTGACAGGGTATTGGAGATGCTTCGACGGCTGCCTTCATGAAAGTAACTGCACGGGCAAGGTTCCATGCCGAGGTTTTGCTGGTATTGGTGTTGCATACTGGTCCGAAAACATTTGCTCCGGCTTTTGCAACAAGTGGGGCCTGCTGGTGAGGCCAGAGTCCTGCAAGGGTTACGCCGTCATACTGAAGGTTTCCGTGCATACCAAGTACGCATTCCCCGGCCATTCCTGCTTCAATATACATATCAGGGAACTCTTTTCTGAGGGCTTCAATCGCATGGAGTGTACCATACATGTCACCGTCGCCTGCTGCACCGGTTGTGTCAAAGTTGACACCATCAGCACCAGAGGCAAAGAGTTTCTGCATTACCCAAACTGTGTCTCTTGTCAAGTGTTCTGCAGCGTGTTCCATTGATTCCCAGGCTTCTGGGATCTTGAAAGCCTTCATGAGGTCGCCAGGGTTCTCAAAGGGACCATCTGGTGTATAGTAAAGCCCCATATTGGGCATTGCACCGTAAAACAGTGGAATAATCATGTTCTGTTGGCAGACTTCCATTGCCTGGCACTCGTTTGATACGACAGGTTTTACAGGCTTGAAACTGTAATCAATGTGCCCGAGTTCCATTGTGTCAGCACCAAAAGCCCTCTCATGCGTCATGCAGCCAACTAAACGGCTGGAAGGAATACCAACACCACTGTTTCCCTGGTCCCCATCAAGCCTGATAGTGCCGATATCGTGTGTTACAGGAACTTCCATACCCTGTTCGACACTAACGGTCTTGCCAGGCATCATAAGGATCTCTGCAAGCTTCTCCATTTCATTGGCGTTCAGAGCAGGAATTTCACCAAGGTCGGCAGCATTTGCAGTTCCGTCTTCGATCTCTGCAATTATCTTTTCTTTGGTAAGGTAGATACGTTTACCGTCTCCCATACGCAAAGCATATTCAGTTGCCATTTTTTTCCTCCTTTCTATTTGTCTCTAATTCATAGTTCGAAAATTGTATTCTGGGGTTCAGAATTGGGATACAAAGGTTCTGGCTTGCCAGAGGGCTATTACCGCCAGAATAAGGATCAAAACCATCCACAGGATCTTTGCTTCTGGGATGAAGGAATTGGCCCAGTATGCATTGTAAGCTGCTAGAGCCGCTGCTGTTTGTGTCATATTTAATCCTCCGTTGAATCAAACATACCTGAAGCAGGCATCAGAGCCTCGAACTCTGCCGAAATCCGTTATTGTGTACTTGTGCAGCAGAAAACCTTTTTTGTAGATCCCATCATCATCAACTTTCTGCTCTATATCTTTCAGCATTCCTCCAGACGCCAGTTCAATGATGTCAAAGTTAATGCTGTCTCTCTGGAAATTACTCTTCATGCCGTACTCTTCCTGAATCTTTGAAACGATTTCATAGTTCCAGTGTTCGTTCCCGTCCAGGAAAAGTTCCAGGATTCTGAACTTGATAGGACGATTTTTGCTCACTTTACTCACCTCTCAGAGTTTCAAGTTCACTTGCGTCTTCAGTAAACATAACGAAACTTCCAGCGATACAGAGAGCACCGCCTATAACAATAGTCCAATCCGGAACATCTCCAAAGAAGAGGAATAAGAAGATGATTGCACAGAGTCCATAGAGGTTTCCAATTCCCTGGCCTCTCCCAACTCCTATAAGTGGGAAAGATTTGTACCATGTAACGTAGCAGAAACCAAAGGTGATACCTGCAAAGACCAGAATCAGTATGGTCAAAGGGTCAAATGCCTGCAGTGCAAACGAGTACATCGGAAAGCCCACAAGTGCAAGAATTGGCACAATGATGATCCACCAGATTATGTTCTCACCAAGGAAGTGAAGAGTCAACCCGGCATCCGGTTCTGCAATATCAAGACCTTTGCCTGCAATTGCACCTTCAATGCCCCAGCCGGCAGCCGCCATCAAACCTCCGAGATATCCTATCCAGGGGACGTTACCTGAAGAAAGTTCAGTAAAAAGTCCACCGCCGTAAATAGAAATACCTCCCAGAACGATGACTGCAATACCGACTGCTGCCCTCTTGGAGATCTTTTCTCCATACCAGTAGTAAGCAAGAATCGAACCCACTACAGGGTAAAGAAGACCTGCAACAGCTGCAAATGATCCCCCGATAAAGCCCATAGCAATGAAAGAACCTAGAATTGCCATAGGACCACCGAAGATAGAAGCAAGGAAGAACCATTTGGAGCAGGGATGGAATTCCTTCAGAGTCCTTACAAGTTCTCCGTATTTTCCAAGTACTCCGTTCCAGACCATAAGTGCCAACATGACAGCCAATGCATTAAAGGCAGTAATCAGTACGGCAGTCACAACAAGAGATATGCCGTCTCCACTTGTTTTAGCAATAGCACTACTCATTTCATCAAAAGGGTTAAGAACCCAAACCACGGTTCCTGGCAAATACCAGATTCCCCAGAATATGGCACAGAAAAAGGCCCACATGTACCCTTTACTGATTTTTCTTTTACTTTCCTGTTTTTTTAAAGTTTTCAAATCCACGAAAACTCCCTCCATTTTTCAGAACGCTGTGGAGTTCCCTCAGGACGTAATCTTCAGTCCATCTCCACAACCTGAAAGTGCAGCCTAAAAGCTCTTTTTGCGGGTTTCATATCTCGGGAATATTTTACAAGTTCTTTTCAACTTAGATCCAAACTTCTATTCAACTGTTGTTTTTAGCCGTTTTTCGACTACTGTTTTTTAGCTGTTTTTAGCTGCTTTTCAGACTGCATCTAAGTTTTCCATTTTTACAATCGTTTTCAGCCATTTTTGTAATATTCCCTTAAGTGATATGACTTGCAAGAACTGTTTTAGCTATATCCTGATCTATAGTCTCACAAAAATGCACAAAATAGAGTGTTGCAGAAAATATACTTTTGAATACATTTTCTGCAGTTTAAGCCGTTTTCTAAAGCTGCTTTATCAGACGTTCAGAGATGCTTTTACCTTAGCAACTGCGTCATTAGCGCTTTCACCGTAGATATCTGCGCCGATCTTGTCTGCCCAGTCCTGGGTAACAGGCGCGCCACCAACCATAGTCTTTACCTGGTCGCGGACACCTGCCTCTTTCAGCTGTTCCTCAATCTGGATCTGGTTGACCATTGTGGTTGTCATAAGTGCGGAGGATGCAACAACCTGGGGTTTGAGTTCTTTTACTTTTTCTACAAAAGTATTAATTGGGACATCTCTTCCAAGATCCACTACTTTGAAACCTGCAATGTTAAGCATGGAAGCTACAATGTCCTTTCCGATGGAGTGGATGTCGCCTTCGATTGTTCCGATAGCAACGGTTCCGAGGCTCTTGGTTTGAGACTTGCGCTTTTCCATTTCAGGGGTGATAACTTTTATACCGGAATTCATTGCCTCGGCAGCTGCAAGTACATGTGGCAGGAAAAGTTCACCCTGACCGAATTTTTCTCCTACTTCTTCCATGCCTGCGGTAAACCCTTTCTCAATAAGCTCTACAGGGTCAACTCCTGCGGCAAGGGCTTCATTTGCCACTTCTTCTGCAAGTTCGTCATCAAAGTCGGTGATTGCTTCTTTTGCTTTTGCAATGATTTCTTCTTTATTTGCCATTTTTAGATCTCCTGAATATCTGAATATTAATTACATGCCTCTGAAGGCTTTGTCAGCCTTGTCCACGATTGCCTGCATGTCCTTGAGAATGTCTGCATCGATTGGGGTTACCTGGTGGTTTTTAAGAACGTCCTCTACTTTTTCGTGTGCAACTGTTGCAAGGTCTTTTGAGCCTGCTGCAGCCCAGTCTCCAAACATGTGCCTGTCGAGGAGCATTGGGTTGGACGGGTAATCCACAAGCTGCCTGGTCTGTTTAAGGGCCAGGAAATTGTTTCCGATGCCTACTTTCTGGATAGATTCGACTGCAAGAGTTTCTTCCGAGACAGGAATTCCCTTCATGGCTTTCTTAACCATACTGAAGATATCATTGTCAATAACAAGCTGTTCCATTGAGAATGTCATTCCGAGCTCAAGCATTCCAGCTCCGTAGATGGTGTTGGCACCGGAAAGAGCAGGCAGAAGGGTGGTCATGGTTTTTTCGTGGCCTGCCTGGTCGTCCGGAACCTTGGCATCAGACTAGGAACCTGCCACATAGGAGGGAAGGCCGTAGAACTGGGCAAGCTTTGCGACTGCAGCACTGATAAGACCGAGTTCAGGAGATCCTACAGGTGCTGTACCTTTCTTGAGGTCGAAGGTAGTTGTGGAACTTCCGTACCAGACCTTAGCTCCAGGTACTGTCAACTGGGCAAGTACGATTCCTGAAAGAACTTCGGCATTGTGGGTTACGAGAGTGCCTGCAAGATATACAGGAGAAGAACCACCTGACATTGCCATACTCAGGACATTTACAGGAATTCCATAGCGGGCACCCTTGATGATGACCTGACAAGCATTTACACTGAGCTCAAGTGGGCTGGTAGGGCAGAGCAGCATGGAGAAAATAGGTTTCTTTCTTGCTTCTTCTTCGTCGCCGCCATAGTAAGCCTTTACAATGTCCCGGTAGTACTCGACATTTTCGCCAACAGGGTCAATGTGGTGGAAGTGTTTTGCGGTGTTTGCAATAGGGGTAAGTGTTTCGTGGACATCCTGAGCGCCCTGACCTGCAATATCTCTTGCAGAGACTGGCAGAGAGAAATAGTCAATGTTTTCTGCCCAGTCACAGAGTTTTGCGATGTCTGCAATATCTTTTTCGACGGAGTCGACTGTTACATACTTGCCGTCCTGGTACTTGCACATCTTGACACCGGTACCAAAACAGGTCCAGTGAACCTTACCGCCACATTCCTGAACAGTATTGAATTTTTTGTCACGGCCCCAGAGGATAAATCTGGAGGGAGCAAGCTGAAGAGCTTTTCTTACAAGATATTCAGGGATCTTTACAACGTTGGTCTTTTCATCAACTTCGCAGCCATTTTCCTTGAAGATCTGCCTTGCCTCTGGGTCAGAAACTTGAATTCCTGGGTCCATCAGAACTTCCATGGTTGCATAGTGAATTGCCTTAAGTTCGTCAGTGGTAAAAAGGTTTAATTCTACGCCATTAAGTGCATTAAATCCAGCAACTGCATTATTTTTTGCCATTTTTATAACCTCCGAATAAGAATGATTTAAGCCAGCAACTCTTTTGCTTTTGTAACAGCCTCGGTTGCATTTTCAGCATAGCAGTCTGCACCGATTTTGTCAGCCCAGGCCTGGGTTGCAGGTGCACCGCCTACCATGACTTTTACTTTATCTCTGAGTCCTTCTTCTTTAAGGAGCTCAATTACACCTTTCTGTCCCTGAAGAGTTGTGGTCATAAGAGCGGAAATTCCAATCATATCAGCATTGACTTCCTTTGCCTTCTCAATAAAGTTCCTGATTGGAACATCACGGCCGATATCATGTACTTCAAAGCCGGCAGATTGGAGCATTGTGGACACGATTGCCTTTCCAATATCATGAACATCACCTTCTACGGTACCGTTCACAATAACACCGAGCTTTGAGCCGGAAGCCCCTTCAGGCATAAGATCCTTAAGAGCTGCAACTCCTGCAGTCATCGCATCGGCAGCCATCATCACATGCGGCAGGAACAGTTTTCCTCTCTCGAAACGGACACCAACCTCATTCATGCCTGCTGCAAGTCCTTTTTCTATTATTTCGGAAGGTTCCAGTTCTCCTTTAGATTTTTCAACTACAGCGAGTACTGTATCCTTCTTGCAGGAAATTATAGCATCTGCAAGTTCCTGAAGCAATTCTTCTTTGCTAATGTTGCATCCTCCGTTTTAGTTTTTGAACTATAGAGACTTCTCTCCGGTAATTATCACGATTATTCGTGAACATTCGGGCTGTAAGCTCATGCTTCTGGGTGAAGCGATGAATATACAGGAAGAAACTCACGATCACCATGGGTGGGAAGCCATGATCACCTCAAATGAGACAATGAAACCATGAAGAGTTCATGATTACGTTGATTGGGGTTCATGAGTGTTTTAGCAGAGGGAGTGTTTTTCGTGCCATTTTAATCCCGTCTGATTACTCATTTCTCAGATGTCTCTAATACTTTGTTGGTCATTCGAATATATATATTTTTCTAAAAATTCTGTAATGAATTTGGGGGTAATATTTATAGTTTTTGGTTTTTCAGGTTTTATTTGTATATTAAGGAAGAAAATAAAATCGGATTATCAAAAAATATAAATATCAAATATCAAAAGTGTACTTTTATAAAGTTTCTTCCGGTTCAGATCTCGGCAGCATTCTGGTGAAGTCTGCTTTCAGGTCGCATCCCACAAGCAAAATTTTGTTGCCTATAGTCAAAAAATCCGTAGTCACATTTTGCATTGCAGTGGATATTCCAGTACTTCCTTTTCCATAGATTGCTATCTGTCTCACCTTTTTACCTTTCTCTCTATTTGCGCCCTTTCAAATTAGAAGGCCGGCAATCATTGTACTATATGATCATATATATTTTTTTATGAATTATAAAAGTATGTCACTCATAGTTACCTTTATTTGGAAGCTTTGGAAAAAATTCGTAAAGGGAAAGGATTAGTAAATAGTTCCTTAATTGCAAAGCTGAAATAAACCACAGGAAGAGCCTTTCATGAGTCACGAGACTTTTTATCATGTAATCGCAGTGGATACAGATCTTGCCAGTTCTACATCTATCCTGTATGTTACAAATAACAAGGTTTCTTTTGACAAAAAAGGTAATGAAATCAAAAAGGATATGCGGATTACAAGGTAAGATTATAAGCCTTCTGATTCCCCATATCCCGAAATGCAGAGCTTGTAAGCCCGGTTGACGAGTTCCAGCATTCTGGAATCTTCTCTCTCAATTTTTATTCCGCAGGCAAGAGAAAGATATTCAGCAAGGTCAAAAACTTTTATTTTTTCATCCTGTCCGGCTTCAATAAGATTCTGCATGCAGCCCCCACAGTTCGTGATAATTATATCACAGCCCAGTTTCTCGGCAGTCCTGTAGCGGTCAGAGGCTACATCCAGGGACTCAGATGGATAATTGACCCTTACTCCACCTCCAAAGCCACAACAAGCCGAATTTTCAGGGGTTTCATTGGCAAGTTCAGTGCCAGGAATTTGCTCAAGCACATCTCTTGCTTCTTGATATACTCCCATTGCCCTAGTCAGATGGCAGGGATCATGATAAAAGACTTTATGTTTGAGCACAGTTTCTGGGGTGAGTTTTCCTTCCCTTATAAGAAGCTCAAGGTACTGAGAAACATGCAGCACCTGAAAATCAAGTTTCCCAAAAATTCTAGGGTAGATATCTTTAAATGCCTTAAAGCAGCCAGGGCAGGCTGTAATTAGAGTTTTAGCTCCTCTTTTCCGGATTTCTTCAATGTTACGCTGTCCGTTCCTGTGAATAGGCCCAGGATCTCCGGCGCCCGCAGATACAGCTCCACAGCAGTATTCAACCCCGCTCAGGACAGTGTAATCGACTGCGGCTTTATCCAGCAGTGCAATCGCAGCCTGTGCCATAATTTTGTTAATATACGTGCCTGCACAGCCAGGAAAATAGACTACTGAACCTGAACTTTCTTTATACGCAGGAGTTTCGTCCAGCTCGGCAATCTTCTTAAAGAGGTTGTTCTCAGCTCCGGGGTCTAACATTGTCTGTCTGTCGGTAAGTCCATGTTCACTGACCCACTTTTTCCTGGCAGGAGAAATTAGCGTTTTTATTCCCAATCCCTCTGGGCAGGCATTTGTACAGAGCCCGCAGGTCAGGCAGCGCAGCAGACAGTCTGCATCAATTTCCGATTTCCCTTCCAGATATCCATACAGCCGGGTAAACAAACCCAGGTCATTGTAGCGAGGGCAAACCTTAAGGCATTGTCCACATTCTTTACACTCTGACCTGTGTTTTTCTACGATTTCCATTTTTTAACTCCATATCATTTTTAATTCATGTGACTTATTATCTCTTTTGAATGTACGTTTTTATCGGGTACTTTTAACAGATACTTTTTAACAGGTATTTTTAATAAAGATCATTAAAACTTCCTTTTTGACAGGAAATCCTTAAAAGTTCCTCCTTGATATGAATTCTTATAAGTTCTTTCTTGATAAGAAACCACTTAGAAGCCACTTAAAAATTCTGATAATCACTCACAAACCGCTTAGGTATCATAGAAATTACTCAAAAATCACTGCAAAGTTAGTAAGTAACTGAAAAAATCCTTTAAAATCACCAGAAAATCTTTAAAAATTCTCTTTTTGACAGAAATTCTTTTATTCTCCCTGTCTACATTCTGTCCGGATAACTGTTCCTGAACTTCAGGAAGCCCTTAATAGCAGATTCGAAGTGTGGACAGGTTTTTTCCAAAAAAGATAAGCTAATATTCAACCATACTATCATCTATATATAGCTATACACGCAGCCAGTAAAAGGAAGGGGTTAAATATCTTCGACGAACTCAAAAACAGCGCAAGAAAGCTGATAATTCCAATTGCCCGCCTGATTCCCTTATCTCCGAATACTCTCACGTTGCTGGGTTTTGCCGTAAGCATCGCTGCAGGGGCAGCATTTGCGCTGGGAAAACCTTTTGCAGGTGGTCTTCTTATTCTTTTTAGCGGGATCTTTGATATCCTTGATGGCGGAGTCGCGAGGGCAAAAGGCAGGATTACGCCCTTTGGAGGCGTGCTTGATTCGGTTTGCGACCGGTATTCCGATGGTCTAATGTTCCTCGGAATAATAGCAGGCGCGGTTAACGGCAGGCTTGTCCTTTCCCCAATTGTGCAAATCGAAGGCTGGCTCTGGGCAGGCTTTGCCCTTATAGGCTCCTTCCTGGTAAGCTACACTCGCGCCCGTGCGGAATCTGCAGGTTGCCGGAAATTGTCAGTCGGAATTGCCGAACGTACGGAAAGAATGGTTCTTCTGGCCCTGGGCGGAATTTCAGGTTTTCTAGGTTGGGCTCTGGTACTTGTAGCTGTGTTTTCCCACATCACCATTATCCAGCGAGTCCTTCGGGCAAAAAGCATATTGAGTAAGCCTTCAGAAGTTGATTTCCAAAAACCGTAATAGATCAGACTCTGCTAAGAAATTCAGATAAGGATGGCATCTATGAGTAACGGAGTACTATAAAAAATATGGCAAAAAGAGTTTCCCTACTCTTTTCTACCGATACTCATTTATACTACATATTTGATTACAATAGTTGACGATGGTAAACAAAGAAAGAGATTTGCCATTGAGAATTTACAGTATAACCTGCTCTGCGGGGCCGTAGGGTAGCCTGGTCCATCCTGCAAGGCTGGGGGTCTTGCGACCTGAGTCCAAATCTCAGCGGCCCCACCAAACTTTTACTTATACGTTAATTTTGATAGACTTTACCCTTTGTTGCATTAATCTCTGGGGCTTTATTTATTTTTGTTTTCTAGTTCAATTTAGATTTTCTAGTTCAATTTATAGATTCTTTCATCGTTTTTCATTGTATTAGAACAGAAGTAACCTGATGTATTTTTTATTTTTGTTTTCTACTTTTTATGTTTTATATTAAACTATCAGGGTAAAGCAAAAATATCAATTTAGTTTTATATTTAGAACAACCAGTCGATAAAAAGTTATATATGCTTATACTTCCAATATACTATTATACGACTCATCTATACTTAAAATTAAAATTCATAAAGTATCCCTGGGTCGTGGATGGAGGAAACTGTGTCAAATAAAATTACGATACCCAGAATCATTTGCTGGGTGTCCAAATATTTTTACTAGTGGGATTGGTATCTTTATAATTCAAAAACAGTCACAAGAATTTCAAAGGGAGGTAATATATAGTTATATACAGTTTCATATCATTTGATATTGAAAGTTTGTACCTGGAAAAATCACCTAGATTACTATCTTAACTTCCTATTTTTTAGGCGCATATCTACTATAATGTATATCTGTGAGGTCAGACGATTGCGATTTAAAACTATTGCCTTGAGTCTGATACTTAAGTTTAAGCGCATTTATCGATGCCAAGCGATATTTATGCGCTTAAAAATGCGGAACTAAAATTACTATACTTTTTATGTTAATGATAGATTGTAATCAAGTTGTTGTGGATGACTGTGGTTCGTTACCAATCATGTAAAACCGACTTTTATTTTGACATGTTGTTTCTTGAGCTTGGATCCTAGATTCGGCAAGTCGACATTCATTTTCGATAATTTTTGTTGATGGCTATTTTGAAATGATGATTCCTTATTGCGTGCAGTTATGAGGTTTACATATGATCCGAAAATAATCTCTCATACCAAACTTTAACAGAAAAATGATTTAGTGTTTATATGTATTGTGGGAGTTGAGCCACACTGTAACCAGCTTTAAATCTAATGTGTATTTATCAAATGTCCAAAAAACGATATCAGGAATAATATTCAAATTCCTTATGTCAACCTGCCGAATCCAGGTTGGATGCATTACACTTGTTATTTCATCATTGGTTACTTTTGGAAAGGGACATTATGTTATTTGCCTTGGCTTTTGCCAGAGTTTACAAGGCACTTACAAAATAGAGTAAAACATGCTTTCAACAAAAACCGGCATGATGTCGAATTAATTAGCAATATGACGATACATTTATATTGCTAATACTACTACCTTGTATTACAAGATAGATATTGTATCTTGTAATACAAGGTAGTGTGCGAAAAGAGGTGCAACGTATATTGATACCGTCGCAAATGCTCAAAGGAATATTGGAAAACTGTATATTAAAAGTAATCAGCGGTGACGAAACTTACGGATATGAAATTTCACAGCAATTGCAGAAATATGGTTTTTCAGATATTTCAGAAGGCACGATTTATCCGCTCCTGCTCCGCCTTGAAAAGAACAATCTCATAAAGGCAAAATATCGTGAGTCGGCTCTCGGACCAAAACGCAAGTATTTTTCCATCACACCGGCCGGGGAAAAAGAATTGGAGGCATTCATAAATAATTGGCAAGAGCTCAATCATGCTGTAAATCAATTATTTCATATTGGGGAATGATGATGAAGACTGAGACAAAAATACTGAATCAAGAAAATAATGAGCTGGATAAGCGGTTAACCGAAAAAAATAACGTTATCATGACTGATATGGTATGCTACCTGCGCCTGGCAAACATTTCAGAGCATGATCAGGAAGTCGTAAGGCAGGATTTGCTACAAATGGTCCTATCCGCGCAAGAACGTGGTGAAGATATTAAAACGTTGATCAGTGAAGATTATAAATCCTTCTGTGATGAGGTGATAGCCGCATTACCACAGAAAAATCATAAAGAGAGAGTCCTGGATCTTATTGATACACTTCTTTTGTCCACATCCATTCTTGGAGTAATCCATATTGTCATTTCCAAAGAAACGATGGAATTAATTTATAATGCAGTAACAGGTCAACAGTTGAATTTTCATATTTCTATTTCCGTTGGTGATTTATTATCCTATGTTATTATCATTGCAACTGGTTTTCTTATTGTTCATGTTATTGGCAAAAATTTACTAAAGCCAGAAAAAAAGCATAATCAAAGTAAGATAAAAAAGTTCATAATATGTGGAGCTATAAGCGGAGGTCTAATGGCTGTCTTTTTGATTATTGCATGGGTTGGCAGGCAAACACTTTTTACAGTTAATATATTTGCTGCATGTGTATTTATCTTAGGGCTATATATTGCGCATAAACTTCTTCAAGAACTCATCATAACGTAAAGCAATTTATGGTTGAGCTTAACATGATGAGAAAGTGGTGAATGGCAGCTTACCGCTTTTTTGCATACATACCTCCCATGTTATTGCTTTCTTCATCGATGAAGGGCTCATCGTTATTCTCGCAACGCCAAACACAACTAAAAAAGTTGTTCCCAAAAATATTTAATAAACCAATAAACTATATGTGCAAATAAACTATATGTGCAAAAATATATTTGTCTAATTGGTAGTTCATTATCTCATTTGCTTTCATTCACTTTCGCTTTCGTTATTACTTTGACTCATTCTTTCACGCCTGTACTTTTCCCGGATTTTCTCGATCATTTCTTCATTAGCTTCAATAACAAAAGCACCTACATACCCGCATTTTTTGCAGTGGTAAACCGAACCTGCATAACCGCCAACTTCATAATATAAATCTGCATTTCCGCAGACAGGGCAAACTTCTATGAGTTTTTCCTGGTCCAGAGCAATTCCTCCTTCAAAATGGCTTTCAATATCGAATTGTTAAATATATATAAGAAGGATGATTTTAATAAAGATGTTGTATCTGCTAATCAATATCTATAGGTATGGTATTAGCCAGTATTTATGGAATCCTTATACAGACATTATCCCACATCTGAGGAACCTGAGATACCCGAAATTCCCAATAAAATCCCAATTTTATTTTCTTAATTATATTAACAGAATAATTCAAGGCCTACAGTGAGTAAAAAATGACTAAAATGATGACCCCTGCAATGTGCCAGTACTATGAAGCCAAGCAGGCATATCCTGACACTCTGATCTTCTTCCGCATGGGAGACTTTTACGAATCTTTCGGAGAAGACGCAAAAACTATTGCAAAAGAACTCGAGATCACGCTTACAGCCCGAGGAAAGGACAAATCAGGAGAGAGAATGCCGCTTGCAGGAATACCTTACCATGCAATTGACACCTATCTGCCGAGGCTTATAAATAAAGGGTATAAAGTGGCAATTTGCGAACAGCTTGAAGACCCGAAAAAGGCAAAGGGAATTGTAAAAAGAGGGGTTGTCAGGGTTGTCACTCCAGGTACGGCAATTGACTCTTCCATGTTTTCAGATGCCTCAAACAATTACCTCATGGCAGTTGCTGGGAGAGAAATTGGAAAGCCTGGAAAGAATGCCGAAAACGAATTCGAAATTGGGGTGTCGTTTCTCGATATTTCTACAGGTGAATTCCTTACAACGCAATTCAGGGACTCGGAAAATTTTGAAAAGCTTCTAAGCGAGCTCGCTCGCATGCGGCCGTCAGAATGCATTCTTCCTTCATCTCTGTATGAAAATCCCGCACTTGCCGAGCGGCTGAGAGCCCAAACTATTGTGCAGGAATTTGCCCCCGATATTTCAGGAGCAAAGGAAGCTGGAGAAAGGTTGAAAAACCATTTCAGGGTTGCAACCCTTGAAGGCATGGGCTGTGAGAACCTGGATTTTGCAGTGTATTCGGCCTGGGCTGCCCTGGAATATGCACAGACTACACAGATGCGGGAGCTTACCCATATTAATACCCTGAGAACCTACTCAAATTCCGAATTTATGATCCTTGATTCCGTAACTCTGCGGAATCTCGAAATTGTTAAAAACGTGCGAGATGAAGGGGACGAAAATTCTCTTTACCGCATTCTGAATCATACGAAAACGCCAATGGGAAGCCGTGCCCTGAAAAAGTGGCTTTTGAAACCTTTGCTTTCCGTAGAAAAAATCAACTATCGACTCGATGCTGTTGAAGAACTGACAGCAAAGCCTCTGCTCCGTTACGATCTCCGGAACTGGCTTTCAGATGTCAGGGATATAGAACGCCTCGTAGGCAGGGTAGTCTATGGGAACTCAAACGCAAGAGACCTTGTAGCCCTGAAAAAATCCCTTGAAGCTCTGCCTCCTGTCCGGGATTCCCTTCTAGAAAACATTGAATCCACAATTTTAAATGATATTGCAGTCGGACTTGCATCGTTTTCCGAACTTGAAAATCTGGCTGAAATGATAGATAGAGCAATCGTTGATGAGCCTCCAATCTCAGTTCGGGAAGGAGGCATGATAAAGTCTGGATATAATGCAGAACTCGATGAACTCAAGGATATTGCAAGCAACAGCAGGCAGTGGATTGCAAATTTTCAGCAGAAGGAAAGAGAAAGAAGCGGCATAAAGTCCCTGAAAGTGGGATATAATAAGATTTTTGGGTATTACATAGAAGTAACAAATGCCAACAGCAGCCAGGTGCCTGAGGATTATATCAGAAAGCAAACCATGGCAAATGCCGAGCGCTTTTTTACCCCTGAACTCAAGGAAAAAGAGAGCCTTATCCTGACAGCCAATGAAAAAGCTATAGCTCTCGAGTATGAAATCTTTACAGAAATTTTGCAGACCCTTTCAGCCCATTCAAGAGAACTTCAGGAAACCGCCGAAAGAATAGGCACGCTTGATGTCCTTACAGACCTGGCTGAAGTAGCAGAAAATAACAATTATATCAGGCCCCAGCTTACAGACGACTGCAAGATTCTTATCCGGGACGGGAGGCATCCGGTAGTTGAAAACACCGTACATGGCGGCTTTGTCCCGAACGATACCGAAATGGACTGCAAGGAAAATCAGTTTTTGCTGGTAACAGGCCCGAATATGGCAGGTAAGTCCACTTACATGCGTCAGACTGCCCTTATAGCTATTATGGCTCAGGTAGGTTCTTTTGTTCCTGCATCCTATGCTTCAATAGGGATTATTGATCAGGTCTTTACAAGAATTGGGGCATTTGACGACCTTGCAAGTGGGCAGAGTACCTTTATGGTAGAAATGGTTGAGCTTGCCAATATCCTGAATAATGCAAGCCCGAGAAGTCTTGTGCTTCTTGATGAGATCGGCAGGGGAACAAGTACCTATGATGGGTACAGCATTGCAAAAGCTGTTGTGGAATTCCTGCATAACAGGGGGAAAGTAGGAGTAAGGGCTCTATTTGCAACTCATTACCACCAGCTCACAGCCCTTGAAGAGAAATTAAAAAGAGTCAAAAATTATCATGTTGCGGTAAAAGAAGAAGGTCATGAGTTAGTTTTCCTGCGAAAGATCGTGCCGGGTGCAACAGACAGGAGTTATGGAATCCAGGTTGCAAGGCTTGCAGGCGTTCCGGAAAAGGTAATTGAAAGGGCAAATGAGATTCTTAAGGAACTCGAAAGAGAGAACGTGCTCGAAGAGGTTGAAGACAGCAAGAACGGAAAAAAGAGAAAAAGTAAGGCTACAGCGCGTTATACCCAGATGATGCTGTTTGACCCTGGAGACAGCGGTGGAAATACAGCAAAGGTAAACAGACCCAGCCCTGTAGAAACAGTTCTTAAAAAACTGAATGTGGACGAAATGACACCAATAGAAGCCCTGAACAAGCTTCATGAGCTCAAAAGGCTGCTGAATTGATTGGACTAAGGGTCGATTAAAGGTCGATTAAAGTATTTCCAATGAAAGTTTTTCTGGTCTGGACGGAGTAAAGGAATGATGGAAGAACATATTGAAGGGAAGAAAGAAGCTAAGGGAAATAAAATTCGGCTCCTTGATAAGGATACGATAAACAAAATAGCGGCCGGAGAGGTAATTGAACGCCCTGCATCCGTAGTAAAAGAGCTGATAGACAACTCAATCGATGCAGGAGCTACGGACATCCGCATCGAAGTCGAAAAGGGTGGAAAACGCTCCATTCTTGTCCGGGACAACGGATGTGGAATGGACAGAGAAGATGCCCTGCTTGCATATAAAAAGCATGCAACTAGCAAGCTCACAAGGATTGAAGATCTTAATACTATTTCTACAATGGGTTTCAGGGGAGAGGCTCTTTCGTCTATCACAGCGGTTGCAAAGGTGGAGATTCTTACCAGGCCCCCAGAAGAAATTACAGGTACCAGGATAGTGATCCATGGGGGAAAAGTTCTGGAAACTTCAGCTGCAGGCACGACTCCGGGTACGTCTGTGAATGTAAAAGACCTGTTTTACAACATCCCGGCAAGGCAGAAATACCTCAAAAGCGACCGTACCGAGCTTGCCCATATTACAGATACGGTAATGCAGCTTGCTCTGGCAAATCCGCATATTTCCTTTACTCTGCTCAGTGAAGAAAAGCCAGTCATAAGAAATGCAGGCTCAAGCGAGTCTTTCAAAAGTATTGTAAATCTTCTGGGCCCGGATACGGCTCGTTCAATGCTTCCCCTGGAGTACAGGACCGAAGATTTTGAAATTTTTGGATACATCTCAAAGCC
Organism: Methanosarcina barkeri str. Wiesmoor; assembly: GCF_000969985.1. Lineage (GTDB taxonomy): Archaea > Halobacteriota > Methanosarcinia > Methanosarcinales > Methanosarcinaceae > Methanosarcina > Methanosarcina barkeri_B. The sequence continues at coordinate 4,217,523 of NZ_CP009526.1, forward strand.
TGAAACCACTCGACGAGAAAGCGACCAGATTTTCCTGTTCGTAAATACTCGCCCGGTAACCTCAAGGTCCATTAATAAAGCTATTCGCGAAGGATATTATACCAAAATTCCGAAAGAGCGCTATCCTGTAGCAGTGCTCTCTCTTATTGTCAATCCCGGGGAAGTGGACGTTAATGTACATCCCCGAAAAGCTGAGGTTCGTTTCAGCCGGGAGAAAGAGCTTGGGGATGCGGTCACATCTGCAATAGAAAAAGTACTCTCCGAAAATGCTCTGGCTCCTGAAATTCGGGAAAAAAGAGACCGAGTTTTTCAGAAAACCTTCGATGTTTCAGGTTCTCCAGGTAGATTACAGGTCTCTGAAGCTGCGGAAATTTTTGGAAGGAAAGAGATTGGAAAGGATACCAGGATTCCGAAGACCGGAATTCTGGAAACTGGACTTCCTGAAAGAAGCAAAGTTATGAGAAATAAGGCTGAGACCTATGTTTATCCGGTAAAAGATACCGAAAGGAGGCTAAAACGTTCCGAGCGCCTTCTGGACTTTACCACAGAGGGAGAAACGCAGGAAACAGGTGATAAAAAGCTGGATAATAAAATCGAGCAGGAAAGAGAGAAAGAAGGAGAACGTAAAAAGAGAATAACAGGTATTCAAGAGAATGGAATTGAAAAAGCAGGCTCGGAAGAACAGAAATTTGAGGGTATAAATGCCGAAAAGATGCAAAAGTCTATACAAAAACCGAATACGGATTCTTTCGAAAACTTGAGGATTATCGGGCAGGTATCTAAGCTGTATATCCTTGCCGAAAGGGGAGAAGACCTTGTGCTTATCGACCAGCATGCTGCTCATGAGAGAATTCTTTACGAGCAGGTTTTAAAAATGAAAAAGTCCAGGGTGCAGGAGTTGATCACACCTGTAACCATAGACCTTACACCTAAAGAAAAAGTGCTTATGGAAGAGTATATTCCTTATCTGGAAGATTTCGGTTTCGGGATTTCAGAATTTGGGGACAATACATACGTAGTCACCTTCGTACCTGAGGTATTCGGACGGCTTGAAGACCCCGAGGTTATCCACGACATAGTTTCGGACCTTTTAGCTTCAGGAAAAGTTAAAAAAGATACAGGAATCTCGGAAAAGATCTGCAAGACCCTCGCATGCAGAGCTGCAATCAAAGGTGGAGCTGCCTGCAGCCCCAGACAGATGGAAGAGCTAATAGAGCAGCTTAAGAAAGCTGAAAATCCTTACTCCTGTCCACATGGCAGGCCCACTGTGATCACATTTACGAAAGGGGAACTAGACCGCATGTTTGCAAGAATCCAATAAAAAGGGCTGTAACCTGAAAAAATAGCAATCAGATTTTTATTTATCTATAGAAGTTTAATATTTCCTGGACTTTAATTTTCCCCGGATTTCCCAGAATAAAGTCCGATAGTGTCTTCCCTCTTTTTCCCTATTATTAAGTGGAATGCGTATGTACTCCAAAGAGAAGTTTGTTTCAGCGAAGTTAGAAAATGCAGTTGGGAAACCAAAATATGAGGATTATATGGAAATATTATGGAGATACATAATTGGCATGTCCATAATCAATCGATATATTTCTATATTGAAAGATCATCCTTAGTTTCCTATACATTTATATAATAGAACTTAAGATGTAGTAGTGTGCCAGGCAAGTGCCGGCATCTGAAACAGGCATCATTCCTAAGGCTATTTTTCACACACCAACCCCAACACCCCCCAAGAAGGAACGAAACCCCCAATCGTTCTAGACTCCAGGATAAAACCCCATTTCCAAAACAAATCCCCACTTCTGGAATGATGCCACCTCTTTTCTATCTTTTTTTATACTTTTGATGTCAGTTACTTTTATCTATTCAGTAAAACCAGAAAATAAGGCAAAGCTTATCCAAAACCAATCGGGTTTTTTCCGATTTACATATCAATACATTTATAATAAAAAACCTCCGAGTATTCTTCCATGATAGATCCTGTTAACAATTTCAAGATCCCTGAAGACTGGATTGCCCGCACAGGGCTTCCCAGGGAAGAACTTGAAACAAAAGTAGCATCCGGGATGCTTGTGGTCCTGAGTGACGGGTCTATCCTCAAACGAGGATACACTACAGGAACCACAGCAAGTGCTGCTGCAAAAGCCGCAGTCCTTTCCCTTAAGAAAACGGTTGATAACGTATCCGTCCCGACGCCTGTGGGACTGAGAGCCCGGCTTGAGGTCAGTGAAGCCTCGCAGGGACGCGCAGTTGTGAAAAAGATCCAAAACGACCACGAATCCGATATTACCCGGGGGCTTGATTTTGTGGGAGAAGCCAGGGAAGCTGAGGGAATCCGAGTTTTAGGAGGAAAAGGCATAGGAATTGTCAGAAGGGACGGGTTACAGGTTCCGAAAGGCCAGCCAGCTATTAATCCGAAACCAATGGAACAAATAAAGGCCGCAGTGCAGGAAGCTGTAGAAGAACTGAGCCTGAGAGGAGCCGAGGTTACAATATCAATTCCAGATGGAGAGAGGATCGGAAAAGAAACCCTGAACAGCAGGATAGGAGTTGAAGGCGGAATTTCTGTGCTTGGGAGCACGGGTTTTGTTGAGCCCTGGAACGACCATCTGGGTGAGACAAGAGGGGACCTTATCCGCTGCACGGACAAAGTAGTCCTAACTACAGGCCGTATAGGAATGCGTTATTCACATATGCTTTTTCCCGATTATACAATTGTTATGATCGGAAGCAGAATTTCAGAAGGACTGGATTATGCTTCAGGCGATGTAGTTATCTGTGGGCTTCCTGGTCTTGTTCTCAAATGGGGAAACCCGGATATGCTTAAAGACGGTGAATATGCAACAGTTGTCGAGATGCTTGAAAAAGATCCTGAACATCCTCGTCTAAAAGAAGCTTTTGAAATGGCAATCGAGAAAGGTAAAGGTGCAAGAATTGTAGTAATCGACAGGGATGGTTCTGTCTTGATGGACAGTAAGAATGAGAGTTAATTACAGGTTTAATTTACAGGAAAAGGGGAAGAAAAATAATGATCGTTGTAGGAGTCGGGGTCGGGCCCGGAATGCTCACGGAAGAAGGAATAAAGGCTATAAAGAAAGCTTCTGTGGTTTATGGTGCAAAAAGAGCCATTGAGATTGCCCAGGAATATATTACATGTGAAGCAAAACCGATCAAGGACTATAAATCACTTCATCTCTTGCCAGCCGATGCAGTCATCCTGTCTACAGGCGATCCCATGTTTTCAGGGCTCGGGAAATTCGCAAGGGAGAAAGACACAGTTATACCTGGGATTTCTTCAATGCAGGTGGCCTGTGCGCGTACAAAAGTGAACCTGACCAACCTCTGCGCAATCACAGCCCACGGCAGGGACTCAGAACCTGCAAAAGCCGAGTTGATCCGGGAGTTAAGGAATGGAAGAAATATCTTCCTGCTGCCGGAAGAAAACTTTGGATCGCTTGAGGTCGCAGAAATTCTAAAAGAGCTGGGTATTGAAGCTGAACTTTATACCTGCGAAAACCTTGGCTATCCTGAAGAAAGAATTGCAAAAGGTACTCCTGAAAATCCACCGGTTCCGGAAACGATTCTTTACGGGCTGCTTGTCGTACAAAAAAGGTAATTCTTTGATAAGCAAACAGAGTTTCGGCGTTGGATAGGCAGAGTCCAGTGAGACAGATAATTCTGTAGAGCCCGTGATTTCCAGTGCACGGGTTTGAACAGGTGAGAGCACTGAAATCCAGTTTCTGATTTACCTTGGTATGAGGTTCAACTTACTATGAAGTTTACCTTACCATGAAGTTTAACTTACATGAGATTTACCTTACCATGTGGTTTAACTTACAATGAAGTTTAACTTACAATGAGGTTCATGACCGTATAAAATATCAAGTCTCCAAAGACAACTGCGGTAATAAAGCCCACTGTAATTGAAAGCATGAATGGCAGGCCTGGAGTAACCCAGATATCTTTCCCAATCAAACCTTTTTTCAGATACTCCTCAAGTTCAGGTTTCTGATCCGCATCGAAGTTGAGGCCTGCACGGACAAATGTTTTTTTGAGGCTTCCGCTTTCGTCAAGCTCAAATTTTTCAAGCAGGCCAAGGTGTTTTTTATATTTCAGAGAAGAAATCTCTGTCCGGTATCCTATAAACATGTAAAGCGGATTTTTGATCATCTCAGGTGAAAAATGCAGGAGATTATAGCCGAACATCCCGAGGGGAACAAGTGTTGTCATCAGGAGGGCATTTCCCAGGACCGTAAAAGTGAAAATCCCTATAGGGGGAACCCCTAGCAGGGGATATATTTTTTCTGAAAAGCTAAAAACCGGATAAGAAGGAAAAAGGATGGAAAGCACGATCAATCCCTTTGCATCCCCTCCCCCAAAAGCCCCAACCTGGAAAAGGAGATAGACGGCCGTAAAAACAAGAACTCCTGATAAAATAAGAGGCATGAGGTAGGAAAGTCCGCCTGTAAGAATTTCATAAAAAACGAACCCTGAACCCGATGCAAGCATGTATTTCCAGACTTTATTTGAGACCCTGCGGGAGTTAAGGTCAGAATAACACGAGTACAGTAAAAAGGGTATGCTGAAGAGGATTTTGAGGATTTCTATCATTTCAACCCTGCAATGAAATTAGTTTTTAGAGTTATTTACATTTATTACTTATTTAATTTATTGGTTATGTGATTAAAAATTTCCTGCAGAGCAACTAAGGATTTCACTCTCTATATAAAGTATCAGCAGAGTGATAAAAGGCTGAAAAGGGCTTGATAAAACGACCAAAAAAAGATGAAACCCAGTTTCGAGTAGATATAATCCTGAGTTTGACAGTTTGATTTTTATGTGGGAAGATTGTTTTCATATCCGTTGGAATGATAAGTAATATTATTTCAACAAATTTTTGCCCATTTTTTACGATTCTATTTGACAGATGATTTTCTATCTCTTGATGGCCATTTTTATGATTTTTGACCAAATTTTTGGTATAGAATTTGACAGATAGCATGAATCTCATATAAAATATAGATACTATCCAAAAAGTCAGGTCCAAAAGTGCTAAAATGGGATAAAAATCTCTATTAATTTACCTTATAGTGATTGTGAAGCTGGAAAATCAGAGGCAATTTGACAAAATTTATGAATACTGTCAATTGATTTTTAACAAAAAATTGAAGCCTCTCACTAAATTCAATTTACACTGTCAAACTAAGGTATAATAACAATTTCATAACGCGTTGGGGAAGCCACTACCATCGTTAACGAGCGATAAGCTTATACATAAGAAGTTCTATTTTATGGTGCTTATTCCTTTTTAGGTTTCAAAAACAACATGGGCTCGTGGTCTAGACGGTTATGACGTCGCCTTCACACGGCGGAGGTCCTGGATTCGAATTCCAGCGGGCCCACTTAATTATTCTTGTTTTATGATTTAGAGGCTTTATGAACTTCCTTTTCTAATGCTTCGATTCTTGCTTTAAGGTTGGATTTTTCTTCGGGTTGTGTAACTTTAAGTTCACAGTTAAGCTCTTTTTCAAAAATAGGTTTTTTATGATTTCCCAATATTACTTATTTCTATATCCAGTATTTTGATTTTCTGTAGTAGTTACTTCCATTTTATTGATGAACTTAAAAAATCACTTGCCAAATTAAGTGCATCTTCTCTACCATATTTTGGTGCTTGATTTATAATGACTTTGATAAATGTAGTTATATATTCCAAGTCATCAGTCATATTTTTTTCATACAGGACTTGTCCTATCCTACATATTCCTCTCAACGTTAACATAACCAAATCATTAGGCATCTTATCAAGTTCTTTAAAATACTCATCTAGTAATTTATCTTCCTCCACATACTCTTCAAATTCTTCTTCGCTGTACTCTTCATATTCTTCTTCCATATACGTGCCTACAAAATCTCTATATATTATTGTTGAAAGTGGTTGCAATATATCATGGTATACACCTCTTATCTTATATTGAGCAGATATTTCGCCAATGTCGTTGAGAGAGTGAGCTACGGTCCTTTGCAAGTATTTCATATTTATTTCAGATGATGTGTCAATAATAGCTTGAAAATGTCTAATAGACACAACTGTCATCCTCATATTTCTTTGCTCAGCTGCAATTTTTCCAATTTCACCAATCCTACCGAGCGCTAGTGATGCTTCAGAATCCTTTTGCCTCTCAATAAAAATCATCATAATCTCATAAAACCAGTTTAGAACTAAAATAACACACTCATCATCGCTCTTATGTATAGCTAATTTTCCAGTGCTAAGAAAGTGTTTTGAGAATAAATTGAATATTTTTTCAAGCTCTTCGTCTTTAATATCATTATTTTTCAATATATCAAAAGAAATCTTTCTTAAGACTAACAAACCATCTCTTGAAGTATCATAATCATGTTTCATTAGCGAGCTATTTACTATGTCTATTATTGGTAAAACAGGATCTTTGTTGTTTACATTAAGGTCTTCAGTGTTTAAAAAAATATTATCTGAGCTACGATTATACAAACCGCTGAAGAAGTCAAAATCTTTTGTCTCTATTGATAGAATATTATTTTTTGTAATTTTCTCTGATAGAAACATCATCATTGTTAAAGGTTTAAGTAAATCAATTGTATTCAGCATATAAGGTATTAAAGCGATAAATGAAAATAATCCTAAAAAATAAGCGAAAAAAATATGACCATCTGATATTGCATTATCATTTAAATTTGTTAATATGCTAAGTTGATAAATTATTGCTCCTATATATATTATCAAAAGTATCCAAAAGTCTGGATTTCTATTTTTAAATATATCTATTAATCTTGTTGAGTAGGATGATGATGTCTGCTGAACTGCCACTAAAGTCAGTGTAACTACTATTGCAACTATGGCAGCTTCACTTTGTATTAAAGCACTGAGCATGTATCTAGAATTATCAATGTTAGTATTACCCATAGTCGTATTTAAAAAAAGTTCAAAAGTTGATAAAATAGCATTTGATACAAACAAAGATATTACCATGACAATAAAATAAATAAGTATTCTTTTTATCCAAGTTAAATTTGATTTATTCGGAATGAATATTATTACAATAAGTGGAATTATAGATATTAAATAGAGTACTTTAAGAATATTAGCATATTTTTCAGGTAGATGCAGATAATAAAGGCAACCTACAAGTAATATCATATACACAATTGAATGACTTACTAACTTCCTATTCTTAGTATCGTCATCTGGATAATTCATATTACATTATCAAAGAATTCCACATATAAATATATTGAAATTGTAGGCTCTTCGCTATTTCGAGTGAGTAAGGTAACTTACATTCATTTATTGAGCCTATCCCAAAACTCAAAATTTGCTTCTTTGGGCCTCGTATTTGAGTAACAAATCGAGATTTTGATTATGAAAGCAATCCTGAATAATTTTGATAATTGAGACTAAAAATGGGTTTTGGGATGAGCTCATCAATTATGTCAAGCACCAATACGAGAATTTCAATACCTGAACTTCCCGCTGTAAGCGTATAAAGCATCCTCCAGAAATTAGGAAGTTCAACTCTAAACAGATTAGCTATTCCATACCTGGTTTTATATTCCGCAGGAATCAGTTTTTTGTCAATGGGTTGCCCATAGTGGATATTCTCCTTTAGAAGTTCCACTTTCAGAAGGAAAGCATTAAGGATTATCTCTTTTTGCTTTGATTCAGGTGCTTTACTAATGAGAGAATTATATGCATCTGCGGCTTCCGGGATCAGGATTATTCGAACATATTTCATAATTCAAGTCCCTGAACCACTGCCTTTCTCAGGTTTTCATTTCGCTGTAAATCCATGTTATTCCCTTAAGCCCGACAGCAATTTTATTGCTCTGCTCCAGATAGTCCAGAATAACCATCAGAGTATTATGATTTACCTGCCTTGGCAACATTTTTTTGAGTTCAGCAACTGTTACAACGCTGTTCGGGCTGTTTTTCAGAGTGTTTTCGACCATAAGAATAGTATTAAGAGTTGGGGAAGGTTTTGTTTTATCAGAACTTAATGCTTCTGCCATTTCTGTGTCTCCAGTAAATTTATAACAGCTTTAACATCTCTTTTTTTAGAGATGACTACGTAATAAAAAGTTATTGATTAATAACTAATTGATATTTATAGATACTTATATTTTCCGGAGTAAGATTTATTAGGTTTCTTTAATTTTCACTTATCAGGATAGCGATATCTGCCTTAAGATGTAGACGGCTTTCTTGGCACTTCAAATCAAGTAATGAATTTTTGTTTAGTAACTAATTTTGAAACCTGTCTTTTAACTTTGATAAAAAAGGCGGTGAAAATAAAAAATATAAAAGAGTAAAACTATATGAAGATTAGTGATCAGTATGGAACCTAAAAATCTTCTTACATCTCTACTTTTATTTATATGTTTTTCTTCTGAAAATTGTTCAGGTGAAATTATCAATGTAGGCCCAGGAACTTCCTTTAGCTCTAAAGGCTCAAACGACCAGAATGTTATTAACGCTGCCATAAAATCAGCGAATTCAGGTGACACTGTACAGCTTTCATCAACTACATTTCACATAAGTTCACCCATAATCATGAAATCGGGGGTAACTCTTAATGGAAATGGGATTGGTGCAACAGTAATCTATTGTGACAATCCTGAATCTAATTTTGCAACTCAAAATATTATTAACTGTAATGGTATTTCTGATATTGTAATTTCAAATTTCTTAATTGATGGTGGTTGGGGATCTTTAAGTAAAATGCATGCAGCAAGCAACAAGTATAGGGAGTATGAAAAAGGAGTTTACCTGTCTAGCTGTTCAAATGTAGTTATTCATGACTTAAAAATGCAATACAGTATGGGAGACTTTATTTTCTGTAGAAAAAATACTAGCAATGTTCAAGTTTATAATACAGTATGTAAACCTGGACATGACAGTTTTGGTGCATGGTCAGCGGGTAGTGACATTTCAATATTTAATAATTGCTGGGGCACTTTTATAAATTCTTGCATTAAAATTCATAATACTAAAAACGTTCAAATTTGCAAGAATACTTTCTACACTGATGCTGGTTCTGGTAATGCTGGTGTGGAAGTTATGGGAGGTAATGTAACAGGCCTTAATATTTGTAACAATATATTTTCAACACTTCAATTAAATACAATTTATCACGACTCTACTGATGGTGCTTGTTCAGGCAGAGGTACTGTTTCAAATAACATTTTCTATAACAGTCCTGCATATAATGGAATTCGCGGTATGGATATCTCGTCAACTGATAATATTGTAACCAGCTCCTGTTCATGTTCCAGGGATACTAAAGATTGTGGGTATGTTGCAGACAACGGTACAAGAAATTTACCCGTTTACAATGGTTCTGTAGTACCTTCTGTTACTTTTCCAGCTGATGGCAGTCCAATTTCAACTGTTAATGGGTATGTAAGCATAAGCTGGGCGTATTTAAATGCAACCAGTTATTCTATCAATATATATAACAGTACATCAAAATTTGACTCTTCTCATTTAAATTCTTCTAACTTAATATATAGTCTTAACACTTCACAAACATCTGCAAATGTACCAATAAGCTACAACGGGTCGTTTGCTATAAGAATCGGTGCACATGATGACGTTCATAATTCATGGGTATACAGCAATCCTGTAAGTTTGCTCACAGTAAATGGCAAAAAATCAGCTACAGTATCTTCCGGCATATTTGGATATTTGATAGATGCAATTACAGGTCAACCTGTTCAGAGTGCCGTAGTAACAATATCAAATAATACATGGAATTGTACTCAAATTTCTGATGTTGATGGGCTTTATCAGTTCACCGTGGACGGTGGAAAAGGCAAATACTGTTTAACTGCTTCAGCAACAGGCTATCTTAACAGTCCTGAATTACCAGTAAATATGACAGGTATAAACACAGAAATGAATTTGAAAATGGCTGAAGCACCTGATTATTGTGCACCACACTATGTACAGTTATATGTTTCTACTAATTCAAACGAGAGGGTTCATGGTTGTGAAATTCAGATTTATGCGCCAAATAATGATCTAGGAAATGAAAAACCAAACTTTTGTGCCTGGACAAATAAGGAAGGTAAAGCAAATTTCCATTTGACTAAAGATATCACATATAAAATTGTAATAATTACATTAAATGGACAAAAATACACCAGCACACTGAAACCTGATCTGGATCAATGCACTATTACAATACCTTCAGGTGGCACATCTGCAATATCTGCAAAGAAGACTGTGATCAGTGCAAATTGTACTTATAAACAGATAAACAGTACAGCAGCTTATATTAACGCAAGTTATTATGATTCTTCGTCACAGTCTAGCAACCTGACTTTTGTATTGGGCACTACGAGCGGTGGAAAAACATTTGTCCCTTGCGGAATATCAGGTACCAATGACAAAGTAAGTAACCCTATAGGAGTGGTAACCGACTCTTTCATAGTCACTAACTATCCTGGAAAAACGTACACTGTGAGAATTACTGCGCAGTCTCAAACTTATGGTGCTGTATGTGAAACTGTTAATGTATCATTTCCAGGTGGTAATGTGCCATATACAGGGTCTAATATGAGTTATTTCTGTGTTTTAATCATAATTATTGTAGGACTCATATTGTCAAAAACTTATAAGGCAAATTAATTTTCTGTGCCTTATTTTGGATTTTTCATTTTATGGAACAGTGTTTTGTTAATTAAATCCCTTGCTCAATGAGAAAGAAAAGTCTATCGAATTTGGCTTTCAAATACGATGCTTGTGTCGTTTATTCCCAAGCCTTCAAACGGCGGAGGACATGAATTCGAATCTCAGCGGACCAATCTTGATTTTTATTCTCTTTTCTGAATAAAACATAATAACACGCTAAAATACATAATAACACGCTAAAATACATAATAACACACTTAATAAATGAATGTAAGGGCCTTAACGAATTACATAGGAACTACAGCTTCAAATGCAGACTCTTATTAGCTAGAAGTCTTTAAAAATACTCGGTCAAAAAAATATATACCAATTTTATATGAAAAATATTTTCGAATCTCTCATATTTTCGAATCTCTCGTCATTTCCCGTTTTTTTCAAACAGGGCAGGATACTTCTCCTTTAATGGAATCAGGATCTCTTCGTCTAACTTTGCGTTATAAAGTGTTTTCACTTTAGAAGCTTGTTCAATGGATAAATCATGAACTCCTGTAAGGTTAGTCCCTTCAAGCTTAGCTCCCTCAAGATCAGCTTTCAGAAGATAGGCTTTGTGAAGGTCTGCCCCATAGAGATTAGCGCCTCTAAGGTTAGCCTCTTGAAGATTTGCTTCTTGAAGGCCAGCTCCATACAGGTCAGCCTCTTCAAGATTAGTTCCCTGCAGGTGAGCTCCCTCAAGATTAGCCACTTGAAAGTTAGCCTTTTTAAGGTTAGCTCCTTTAAGATTAGCCAGATGAAGGTTAGCCAGTTGAAGATTAGCTCCTTCAAGGTTAGCCTGTTCAAGATTAGTTTTTACAAGACTAGCTCCCTGTAGATTAGCTTCTTGAAGGTTAGCCTCTTGAAGATTAGCTCCTTTACCTTCAAGAAGGTGAGTATCTGAAAGGTTGGCTCCTCGAAGGTCAGCCTTTTTAAGATTAGCTCCCCGAAGATCAGCTCCTTCAAGGTTAGTTTTTACAAGGTCAGCCTCTTGCAAGTCCGCTCCTTGAAGTTTAGCTCCTATAAGATTAGCTCCCCTAAGGTGTGTTTTCCCCGATATACCCATAAAGTAAATCTGCTCTAAATTAAAATAAACATTACTATTCCGGGAAAATATTTTCTACTTCTCAGAGTATGGTTAGTAGTGTTTTTTTACTCAGAATATGATTGTAGTATTTTTTACTCAGAGTATGGTTTGTAGTGCTTTTTACTCAGAGTATGGTTTGTAGTGTTTTATTGGATTCACTTTGGTTTAGGTTCAGCTTTTGCTTTTGTTAACTACATAAGGATTATTAATCCTCATTCGATTAAATAGTCTATCAATACATAATCGCGCATTCCCATCCTTCACACGGTGGAGACCCTGAGTTCGAATCTAAGCGAGTTAACTTATCTTTTTTATCTTTGTCTTCCAATTTCGAAGTTTATAGACTTCCATAAGTGTTCCATTAAATTTTACATTTATACCCACAGCTGCGTAAAGTTGGTGTATACCTGAACAGAGCAACTTAAGAACCCCCACTCCTTTTTAGGCTTGACTTCTTTTACTGTTTCTTATTTAACCTGCTCATTTTTTGGCTACTATGATATACCCTGACATTGTCTTAGTGTTACTACCTTTAGCATTCTTTACTTTTAAGCTAACCGTATATGTTCCTGCCTTTGAATACTTATGAACCGGATTCTGGTGAAATGACTTCGATCCGTCTCCAAAATCCCATATCCATTTAGCAGGTATTCCTGTGCTTGTATCAGTAAATTTAACCTTTAATGGTGCTTTTCCTGATGTAACACTGCTGGTGAAGTCTGCAACTGGTTTTGTTATCACTTTTATATACTCTGTTTTTGTTACCGTGTTCCTGCCTTTGGCATTCTTTACTGTTAAACTAACCGTGTATATTCCTGCCTTTGAATACTTATGAGTTGGATTCTGGTGGAATGACTTTGACCCGTCTCCAAAGTTCCAGAACCAGGAAGTTGGGGAGCCAGTGCTTGCGTCAGTAAAAGTAACTTTTAATGGTGTTTTTCCTGAAGTTGGGGATGCATAGAATGCAGCAATAGGAAGGCTCGGTTTTGGTTCTGAAATAGTGCCCATGCAAATTTCGGAGTTTCCCATTCTCATTATTATAATATTCCCATACTATATTGTTACCGTAAATGGTAGGACTGTATGCTGATCCTTTGGTGCTAATTTTCATTTTCTGGTTAGTGGAAATATCATACATATAGATACCATGATTTGTATAACCATCATCCTCTCCACCATCATCCTCCCACACTATCCTGTTACCATAGATAGCAGGATGCGTCTGAGCATCTGGACTGCTGGTTATCTGAGTTTGTTTTTTAGTGGAAAGATCATACATGTAGATATCAGTATTCCCATCGTGAGTACTGGCGTATACTATCCTGTTACCATATATAGCAGGGTCGTCTGCTGCTCCACCATTGGTTATTCGAGTTTGCTTTTTAGTGGAAATATCATACATGTAGATATTATCATCAAATCGATCCTCCCATACTATTCTGTTACCGTAGATTGCAGGATTATATGCGTCGTATGTGAGGAGTGTTTCCTCTTTAGTAGAGAGGTCATGCATGAAAATACTCACGTAATCATCGAGAGAATCACCCCATACAACCTTGTCACCATAGATTGAAAGACTATCCACATAGCTGTTATAACCACTTATCGTACTCTTTTGGGAAGTTGAGAGGTCATACATGTATACTTCGTTAGGATAGACATAATTTGACCACACTATTCTATTACCATAAATATCAGAACCAGATACATCTCCACTGGTTGTTATCTGAGTTTCTTTTTTAGTAGAAAGATCGTACATGTAAATGTTGCATTCTTCATCGTGATAATCCGTCCATACTATCCTGTTACCATAGATCGCAGGATGAAATCCACTGGTAGTTATTTGGGTTTCAGTGACCTTGGGCAAAGAACTTCCCTCAGTATTTGCCATCGCTGTAGACGAAACGTAATCGTCTTTTATAGTGGCGTTTCCGGTATCATTCTCAGTAGCTGCTAATGCTGCAGATGAAACCAAAAGCAAGACTAGAGCTATTGAAACTAAACTTGCCTTACAAAAAGTCTTTGTTTTATCCATCATTACCCATCTCTAATATTTAAATCAAAAAGTTAATTTCATTTATCAAGTTTTGTATATTATAGTTAAATTTTTTCTTTTAGTATTTACATGTATAAATTTAAATTTATACTAATAAGTATAAAAGAAATCGAATTCAATTTAACCAGATAAGATTACTACTTATCGTCAAACATGTGAATAATTGGTATTCCAAAACAAGTTCATCTGTAAATGGAAAATAATTGAGGAAGGGATTGTTACAAAATTTAAAATTAGCTTGCCGGATTTCAATAAAGATATTCACGAAAAATTACTAAAAAGTAGCTGGAGAGAGTCGAAGGAACCTAAAAGTCTAAGGGGTCAGGTAGTTTTATCAATCTCGCTTATGATCATTAATCATTTAGTCGGGCAGTTAATAATGAGAACACTGATACCTACAAGTAAAGTTGCTGGTTATTAAAGAACTGTCTTTGTTAAATGAAGATAGTGGTTTTATATTCCCATATTGTTAAACCAGATAGTGAATTGCGTACCTATACCACTTTTAATTTCTAAACAGCCATCTATTTGTTCAACAAGAATGTTTACTAGCTGGAGCCCAAGGGAATTTGAACTCTTATTGGCTATCACTTTTGGAATTCCTTTCCCATTATCCGATACTTCTAATATGTAATTGAAGTTATCTTTGCAACCTTTATCTGGACTGGACATCTCACTCTGGGCAGCAGAAGTTTCATTTCTGCGTAGATTCACCTGGATTTCTCCTTTCCGTCCTTCAGGAAAAGCATGCTTAAAAGAATTTGTAACTAGCTCATTTACAATAATTCCAAGAGGGATTGCAGTATCCATGCCAAGATATATCTGATCAAGGTTCAACTTCAACCTGATACTTTTATTTCCAAGATCATATGAATTGAAAAGATCTTCAGTTAGTTTATTTAAATAAGCTGCAAAGTCAAGGGTGTCAATATTATCGCCTTTATACAGCTCTTCGTGAATAAGAGCCATTGAAGCTACACGATCCTGACTTTCTCTAAAAGCCTCAACAACTTCCTGAGTTTTACAAATTTCACGGTTAAAGAATGTTTCTGATTGAAGATCGAGTAAGGATGAAATTACCTGCAGATTATTCTTAATCCTGTGGTGAATTTCCTTTATGCGGATTTGTTCTACCTTTGCCAGAGCTTCTTCTGCCTTTTTATGCTCTGTTATATCTTGAGTTGTTCCTCTAACCCGAACAGGATTATTTTTCTCATCGAAAACAACTTCAGATTTCGCATGAACTATGCGTTCTTCTCCATTCGCTAGAATTAGCCTGAAATCAATGTCAGCAGGCTTTCCATTTAATGCATTCTTAGCGGCATTATCTATACAGTCTCGATCATCCGGATGCACGAAACTTAAGAAGATACCGTAATTTACTTTCAGTTCTTGCGGCGTAAGTCCAAAAATACGATACATTTCGTCAGACCAACGAAATTCATTGCTTGCAAAGTCCATTTCCCAGTTTCCAAGATGAGCTATTTCTTGAGCTTCTGCAAGACTTTTTTCACTCTGTTTCAATGAATCATAAGCATTTTGAAGTTCTACTGTACGTTCTTTAACAAGTTTATCTAAATTGTCAAGTGTGTCCTTCAGTTTAGCTTCCACTTTTTTGCGCTCTGTGATGTCACTGGCGGTACCAAACCATTCAACAATTTCGCCATTAGCATCCAGCATCGGAACCGCACGCGAGAAAATCCATCCGAAACTGCCGTCTGCTAGACGGACTCGATGTTCCAGTTCGTAAGTGCTCTTTGTCCGGATAGCTTCATTGATAACAGTCATCACATGCGTTTGATCTTCCGGAAGAACATATTCCTGAAGCCAGTTCCGATTTGGACTTTCCGTATTGGCAAGAAAACCTCGACCATAGAGATAACGCATTTCGCTCCAGTCCGGGCTTACACGATATACCATTTCTGAACTGGCAGTCACCAGAGTACGAAACCGCTCTTCACTTGCACTCAGCGCTTCCTCAACCTGCTTGCATTCCTTATTACTTTTCTGACAGGAACATTCTATGTGCTCCCATTTACCTTCTTTTTTAGTCAAAGCGAACTGGTGATTTGCAACGATGTCCAGAATTTCAACTGCACTGTATTTGTCAATTGGATAGGTGTAAAGCGCTATTATTGGGTACCTGCCTATAACAGAATCCAGTAATTTTTCGTGACCAGAAAAATTGTTCCCACTATACCTCAAGCCATCGTATCCATTGGCGAGAGCCTTACTGGTTTTTTCAGTCAAGCGATTTAATACCGTTTGTGGATCTAAAACATCTTCTTCTACATGCCAGTAAGGATAGGGAACAATGTCGATTTGCCCGTTTTCTATATAAGCGCCAATGTCAGGAATAGCTATTTTCAAGGCTTCTTTTGCTTCTTCTTCATCTACAGGTTCTGATATGACCCATAAACAATACTCGTTATCTTCAAGTCCTGCTTTGAAATAGGGAACAAGTATGTCCATCAAATCTTCTTTTGTCCTGTAGAACTGGCAGAAATGTATCCCCCATGGTACATTCCCAATAATATCAATACCAGAAATTCTGTTGCCGCTTTTCATGTTATTCTTTGATAATCAGGTTTAAAGTCAAAAGTTTCTCTTCTTAACATTACTGATTTATTTAATGTTTTGCCTGGCTCAAAATATTTCAAAATTCTTTTTGCAGGAATCATTTCTATAATTCAGTAATAATATAAAGACTTATTTATATAAACATAATTTTATAATTAATTGTTTTTCTTATTTATTGAGCTCATCCCAAAATCAATTTTGTTCCCAAATTGATAGAAATTCAGAACTATTTTCCACGATAAAAAACTTGATTGATTATCCAGAGTACGGATTAAGATAAGTAATTTTGAGTTTTGGGATCAGTTCATTATTAAATGAGTCTATCCCGAAACTCAAAATTTGATTTTTGAATCTCGTATTGGGACAATCAATTGAATTCTTAATCACTAAAATGATCCTGAAAACTCATAATGATTTAGAATAAAATAAGTTTTGGGATAGGCTCAATTGCCTATTTTCTCAAAACTATAAATAAGTTTAAAAGTCATCACAAAACTTTCAGTGAGGGAAAGGTTCAGCCTTTATGTTTTTTAATAGATTTTCACGAATCTCTTTCATATATTTGGCTGAACCATATGACGGAGGTATAATTTAGTATTCAACAATACTGCAAAATTTAGGTGTGATTTTTTGGGATTTATTGTAGGTTGCCTCGAAAGAAGGTGGGTAGGTTTACTTCATATCATCTCCTTTTTAATCTTTGGTCTCCTATTCTTATCAATTTCATCTCAATTTCATCTCATTTAATCGATCTATCAAATCTGTCTAAGTTTAAGCTTAAGTTCTGTTCTCGGCGCTGTTTTCAAGTATCTTTCCAGTGCCCATTGAGAAGGAGCCTTAGTGATGCATCGGACCTCCAGCTCCCATTTCGGGCATTCCCTTAGCAGAGGACATGATTTCCTTAAGGTCTTCGAGGGACTCTGCTCCGTTGATATCTTCTATTAGACCATTAAGTTCTGCGATTCTGCTGCTAAGGTCCTCACTTATATTTTCATTGGTTGTGTTCTCGCTCCCACTTACCATCTCTTCAAGGTGTTCGATTTCCATTTCAAGTGAGTCAGTAGCCTGGGTTTGCAAATAGGTGAATACAACGTTTTGAAGTTCTTCTGCACTGGAAGCTGAACTTATTTCGCTGGATAGGTTTTCAAGATCAGTTACTTGTTCATTGAGCATTGAACTCATATTTTCATCAGTCGTGTTGTCCAGCTGACCGTTAAATGTTTCAGTCATATTTCCAAGGAAATTAACCATTTCGTCCTGAACCTCAGTGTAATTATCGTCAGTTACGTTCTCAACCTTGGAGAAGTCAAATAATCCGGGCATCCCACAAGGTCCACTGTTCATTTCATCCGGTTCCATATTCATTCCATGAGGCATACTTGCATATTTTTGACTGGACAGGACTTCCTGAAGGTCGGATGCACTGGAAGCTTCGCTTACATTAGTATAGAAACTCTGAAGTTCAGAAATTTGTTCGCTAATGGAATCAAGCATTTCCGTCTGGACATCAGCAAAATTTTCATCAGTTATGTTCTCTCCAGGAGTAAATGCAGGTTTGTTTTCCGAAGCGAAAGCTCCTAAAGGAAGGATGCATAGTACTATCATTACCGCTGCAAGACGGTAAATTGAGTTTAACACTTTTGTTTTTACTTTCATAGTATACTTCCGTTAATGACCTTTATCTCCATTTTTTCGCCAGTTTTGTTTTTCGAGCTACTCACGTTTTGTTTTTCGAGCTACTCGTGTTTTGTTTTTCGAGCTACTCATGTTTTGTTTTTCAAGCTACTCATTTTGTATTGAATTGTTCTGTTATCTGATTTTTTTAGTGGGTTTCTTGCCTGGTTTTTCAGTTGTTATTTTTCGTTTTCTTGCCTGGTTTTTCCATTATTCAATTTTTTCCGTTTTTTCGGTTGTCTTCAGACTATTGGCCTGCTGACAGTCTTTAAATGAGCTGACAAAAATATAAAGTTACTTTCAAAAATAAAGGATTTAAAGAGATTTAATTTTAGAAAAAAGCTTTATTGTAACTTTAAATTCTTAAAGAACCTTAACCTAATGAATGAATACTTATCAGGGCCTTAAAACTTGATGTTGAATTATGAAAGGTTTTTTATATATTTCGTAGGAGCTTCGAATGCAGGCATACTTATAAAAGGTGTTTATTTATGAGCCATTCTGTTAAAAAATTATGAAATGATCTACAGATTGTGACAGGTATATTTTCATTTATTCAAGAACGCTCCCGTTAACAGAAGAAGATATTCGTTTTTCAGTTACGTGTTCCGTAGCTATCGTTTTACGTATCTGGAAATAGCCTATACTGAGTACAGTTCATGAAGAGACATAAGCTCGTGAGGACGCAATTCCGGCTGAAGAAGTTTCACAGATAATCCTTCAGGGCGTTGTAGATAAAAAAGGGATAATTGTAGTGCCAGAGTAGCTTGTAGTGCCAGAGCAGCCAAGCTGGTGCCTTTGGCATGAATACTGTAACTTCTCTGAAGTCGCAGAAGATTTCTTGCTGAAAATAACTCACGATCGACGGGTAGAGTGGTCAAAAAGACAGGGGTTATGAGGGAGTTGAATCAGTGAGAGGACTTTACTACTCTCAATGAGAACGATCTGTCTCTGGGTATAGGCAAGACTATTAAAATAATCGATTTTTAAGGGTCACTTCACTGGATACATTCTAGTTCTAGCGTATAGCCCTTCGCTGATGTTCTTATTTCTTTTGTTCAATATATCGATCTTTAGCTTCCTGAAGTACAGCGACTGCTGTTTCGAGGTCTTTCCAACCAATAACCTTTACGCGTTTTTCTTCTAAATTCTTGTAAGTTTGGAAAAAGTTAGTAATCTCTTTAAATAGGTGAGGCGGAACCTGCTCAACTGTCTCAATATAATTCCACATAGGGTCATTCTTTGGAACACAGAGTATTTTTTGATCTCTTCCTTTATCATCTTCCATATCAAATAGTGCCACAAGATGTACATCTATTATACATCCCGGAAATGTAGGTTCCCAAGTTAAAACCATGGCATCTAAAGGATCACCGTCAAGAGCTAGGGTATCTGGGAAAAAACCATAGTCTGAGGGATATACCATTGAAGAAAAAAGCATTCTGTCGTATTTAATTACTTTCTTTTCTTTATCATATTCATATTTGTTCCGGCTTCCTTTCGGGATCTCGATAAGTACACTTTCAACCTGTCTTTCCGTCATACCATCACTTCCTTTTTACTCCTGCTTGTTAATTGCTTTTTATAATTGTAATTATTTATGAGTTCATAGTTTATGTCCCCTGATAGAGTCATACTATTAAAACATGACCTCATGAATTCAATTTTCTTTATATGAAAGGAGAAACTTCTTAATACGAAAGGAGAACCCGTAAAAATAGACTTGAAGTGTTCTTCTATCTTTTTGTTAGATTTGGAAAAGTGATACAGGGCAATGTGAAAACTCTATGTCTACAAAAAATGGCGTTATCGGATTTTTGAGCGTTGCATGAATTTCTCAAGATCATTACTGAAATTGTCGCATGTTTTTTCCACACAATGCGGAAAAAGTCATCGTGGAAGTTTGGTAATATCAAGTCTGAATTAAAAAAGACTCTCTATAAAAAGGCTCTCTATAGAAAGATTCTCTATAAAAAAATTCTCTATAAAAAGACTCTTTATGAAAAAATATAAATTAAAATAAACATTGCTACCTACATTCCGCAGTATTTTTTTGAAAATCAATATTTTTCCTGATAGCGTTTTTGGAACAGAGTAAATAATTTGGATTTTTAATGGTATTTGGTGAAAATTGAATGATATCATTTTTGGTCTCTAAATACACCACATCGTTGCTTTTACCTACTGCATAAAAGTCCAATAAATCTACATTTGATTGAAAATCGATAGCAGTAAAAATATGAATTTACGTAAATTTACTGCGGAAAGTGGGTTGCTATATCAGGAAAATATTTTCTGCTTTTCAGGTTTTGATTCTTAAAATTGGGCAGTGTAGCGAAAGTTCTGTAAAATATGATTAACTCTATATCCTTTTCTTCACCACAAAAAATAGGATGTAGAGTCGATGGTTAATCTACTCTCATTCATAAAAGATCATCTTGTCGATCAGGAAGACGGAATTCATCAGCTAATTACTTGGTTTTACAGTTAATTACTTGGTTTTTAAATCTTGTTATGGAGGAGGAAGCCCTCCTCCAATCTTGTGCACAACGTTATGAGGTACTGATTCACGAAAAGCCAGTAGAAACGGCTACAAACCCCGCACTCTCCTTACCAAATATGGAGAACTTGAATTGTTAAAGCCTCAGCTCCGTGCATTTCCTTTTGAAACTCAAGTATTTGAAAAGTATTCCGGGTTGAAAAGTCCATTTTAGCTGCTGTAGCGGAATCTTACCTTCAAGGTGTTTCCACCCGACGGGTGGAAAAGGTCATGACTGCCTTAGGAGTAGATGGAATCTCAGCTTCTTCTGTTTCCAGAATTACTAAAGAACTTGATGAGAAAGTTGAAGAATTTCTCTCAAAGCCAATAGAACATGAAATACCTTACCTTTTTGTTGATGCGACTTATCTTAAAGTAAGAGATGGACTCCATTATGAAAATAAAGCTCTTTTTGTAGTTGCTGGAATCAGAGATGACGGTTTTCGTGAGATTCTTGGAGTAAGATTGGCAGACAGTGAAGACTCTCTATTCCGGGAAGATCTATTCGAAGACCTTAAAGAAAGAGGGTTAAGAGGCGTAAAATTAGTTGTTTCTGATGGCCATAAAGGAATACAAAAAGCAGTTAGAGAATCCTTTATTGGATCAAGCTGGCAGATGTGCCACGTTCATCTGATAAGACAAGTTCTAAAAAAGGTTCCAAAAAAGAAACAGAAAGAAGTATCAGAGAAAATAAAAGAAGCATTGGTAGACCGTCAGAAGTTACAGGATTTGATAAGGGAACTGGATAATATGGGATATAAAAGTGCAGCTGATACTCTTGAACATTTTCAGTATGATGTAATGAACTACATGCAGTTTCCACAGAGTCATTGGAGAAGAATAAAGACAACAAATATGATGGAGAGAACTAACAAGGAAATAAAAAGAAGAAGCAGAGTTGTGGGAGCATTTCCAAACCAGGAATCAGTATTGAGACTGGTAGTCTCAATACTTATTGATATAAATGATGAATGGATCACAGGAAACAGGTATATAGTAATGGAACAGTAATCAAAAAAGAAGAATAAGGGGTATAGGATAAAATTTACAGAAGATTAGGCACACTGCCTATCCCTTTTATGCAGTCACTTTGCCACTTTTATATATTTCCATTTTGATTTTGTACTACTTCCTGCTTCATTTGTTGCTATGAGTTTAACCGTGTAAGTTCCCGCAGATGAATATGTGTGTGTTGGACTCTTTTCTGTTGAATATTTACCATCTCCGAAATCCCATTTCCATGAGGTTGGCGATCCTTTGCTAGTCTCTGTGAATGTTACCTTTAGTGGAGCTTTTCCTGATAATGGCCAGCCCCAGAAATCTGCAGTCGGAGCTTGCGCAGTTCCTGTCACGGTTATATAATTTGATTTTGTTGCCGTATTGATGCCTGCTGCATTGGTTACTTTAAGGGTTACTGTGTACTTTCCTGCTTTTGAATACTTATGCGTTGGATTCTGAAGGAATGACTTTGTTCCGTCTCCAAAGTCCCATTTCCATTTCGTTGGTGATCCGGTACTTTTGTCCGTAAATTTAACGTTTAATGGATATTTTCCTGAGGTTGGAGATGCAGAGAATGCAGCAACGGGTTTTACTGTCACGGTTATATATTTTGTTTTTGTTATCGAATTACGTCCTGCCGCATTCTTTACTGTTAAGCTAACAGTATACGTTCCTGCCTTTGAATACTTGTGAACCGGATTCTGGTGAAATGACTTTGATCCGTCTCCAAAGTTCCATATCCACTTTGTCGGTGTTCCTGTGCTTGTGTCAGTAAACTGAACCTTCAGTGGTACTTTTCCTGAAGTGGGAGATGCAGAGAATGCAGCAACGGGTTTTGCTGCCACGGTTATACAATCTGTTTTTGTTATCGTGTTACGTCCTGCGGCATTCTTTACCGTTAAGCTAACAGTATATGTTCCTGCTTTTGAATACTTGTGAACCGGATTCTGGAGGAATGACTTTGAACCATCTCCAAAGTTCCATATCCACTTTGTCGGTGTTCCTGTGCTTTCGTCCTTAAAAGCAACTGTTAACGGTGCTTTTCCTGAGGTAGGTTTTGCAGAGAATGCAGCAATTGATGCTACTGGTTCTCCGCTTGAAATAGTACCCATGTAAATGTCACCGTTTCCATAAATATCTGCAACATATTTCCATACTACATTGTTACTGTAAATAGCAGGATTGCGTGCTGATCCTTTGTTGCTAATTTTCATTTTCTGGTTAGTGGAAATATCATACATATAGATACCATGATTTGTATAATCATCATCCTCTCCACCATCATCCTCCCACACTATCCTGTTACCATAGATAGCAGGATGCGTCTGAGCATCTGGACTGGATGTTATCTGAGTTTCCTTTTTAGTAGAAAGATCATACATATATATATCATAGTTTCCACTTCGTTCATCCATCCATACTATTCTGTCACCATAAATTGCAGGATCGATTGCCCATGATGATCCATTGGTGATTTGAGTTTCTTTTTTAGTGGAAACATTATACATGTAGATATCCCAATTTCCATTGCGATCATCATTCCATACTATCCTGTCACCATAGATAGAAGGATTTGTCTGGATTGATTCTTCTGAGGTTATCTGGGTTTCCTTCTTAGTAGAGAGATCATACATGTAGATATCATAATTTCCTCTCCACACTATCCTATTATTGTAAATAGCTGGATCTTCTGCGTTTCCACTGGTGGTTATTTGAGTTCTTTTTTTAGTGGAAAGATCATACATGTAGATTTCCGAGCCTTCGTAATGATCGGAGTATACTATTCTGTCACCATAAATTGCAGGATTTTCGCCTGCATGCCCACTGGTGGTTATTTGAGTTTCCTTTTTAGTGGAGAGATCATACATGTAGACATCGTAGTATGTCTCTAGCTCTGCATAATCAATATCTATCCATACTATTCTGTTATTGTAGATAGCAGGATTGTCTACGTGTCCACTAGTGCTGATTTTAGTCTCAGTGATTGTAGGCAAAACACTTTCCGCTGTATCTGCTGATGCCGTAGACAAAAACAAACACAAAATAAAGGCTATTGAAATTAAGCTTATAGTACAAAAGGTCATCTGTTTATTCATATTATCAGCTCTAACATTATATTTGAAAATTTTAATTCAATTAGTGAAAATTTACAGATTATACTTAAATTTTTTCTTTTAAATCTTATATTTATAAAAGTTAATATTTTTAGATTATTTACAAGAAAAGAAAAATTTATAAAATAATATATGTTTAGAAATACTGGAGATATATTATTTAAATATAAAATAAGAATATAGAAATTCACAAAAGTTCAAAAAAGAATGTTAGTTAATTAGATTTTTGTAAAATTGAATATCCATTAGCAAGATATTCTAGTACTTTGATTCCGAAATAGGTTCATAAAACTTGATTTTTGAATAGAACCTGAGATCATGAATTTTCCAGGAAATAAGGAATCGATTTTGGAATCGAAGCACTAGTGTCTATACAATTTAGTTACTGGTCATATTTTAACTCTGAATCGCTATATGTTGACAAAAAGCTATCAAAAATTATGCTTAATAATTAAATTGCCTTGATACTAGGATATTTCAGACTAACTTGAGTATATCCTTTTCGCGAGATTCGATTAATAAGCCCCCACTCCTCTCTACCTTTGGACATTTTTATCTACTTTTAAATCTCAAGCTCATTTTTAGATACTTAACATCCATAAATGACTTTTGTATTACTGCATTTTGCATCTTTACCTAGGACTGAAGAACCCCAGGAGATTTACAACCGTTTTCAAAATTGCAGTCACTTTGCCACTTTTATATATTTCCATTTTGATTTTGTACTACTTCCGGCTTCATTTGTTGCTATGAGTTTAACCGTGTAAGTTCCTGCAGATGAATATGTGTGTGTTGGACTCTTTTCTGTTGAATATTTACCATCTCCAAAATCCCATTTCCATGAGGTTGGCGATCCTTTGCTCGTCTCTGTGAATGTTACCTTTAGTGGAGCTTTTCCTGATAATGGCCAGCCCCAGAAATCTGCAGTCGGAGCTTGCGAAGTTCCTGTCACGGTTATATACTTTGATTTTGTTGCTGTGTTGATGCCTGCTGCATTGGTTACTTTAAGGGTTACTGTGTATTTTCCTGCTTTGGAATACTTATGCGTTGGATTCTGAAGGAATGACTTTGTTCCGTCTCCAAAGTCCCATTTCCATTTCGTTGGTGATCCGGTACTTTTGTCCGTAAATTTAACGTCTAATGGATATTTTCCTGAGGTTGGAGATGCAGAGAAGGCAGCAACGGGTTTTGATGTCACAGTTATATACTTTGATTTTGTTGCTGTGTTGATGCCTGCCGCATTGGTTACTTTGAGAGTTACTGTGTATTTTCCTGCTTTGGAATACTTATGCGTTGGATTCTGGTGGAATGACTTTGATCCATCTCCAAAATTCCATTTCCATTTAACAGGTGTCCCTGTGCTTGTGTCAGTAAACTTAACCTTCAGTGGTACTTTTCCTGAAGTAGGAGATGCAGAGAATGCAGCAACGGGTTTTGCTGCCACGGTTATATAATCTGTTTTTGTTATCGTGTTACGTCCTGCGGCATTCTTTACTGTTAAGCTAACAGTATATGTTCCTGCCTTTGAATACTTGTGAACCGGATTCTGGTGAAATGACTTTGAACCATCTCCAAAGTTCCATATCCACTTTGTCGGTGTTCCTGTGCTTGTGTCAGTAAATTTAACTTTTAATGGTGTTTTTCCTGAGGTTTGAGATGCCGAAAAGTCAGCAACAGGGAAGTTTGGTTCTGGTTCTTCACTTGAAATAGTGCTCATGTAAATATCGTAGTTTCCATTACGATTATCGGTATATACTACTCTGTTACCATAGATAGCAGGATCATCCCAATCTCCATGGCTGGTAATTTTAAACTTCTGATTAGTGGAAAGATCGCACATGTATATACCATGATATTCCCCACCGTCATCCTCTCCACCAACATCCTTCCATAATATCCTGTTACCATAGATATTAGGAGACACCTGGTTATCTGGACTACTGGTTATCTGAGTTTCCGCTTTAGTGGAAATATCATACATATAGATATCATAGTTTCCTTTGCGATCGTCGGCGTATACTATCCTGTTACCGTAAATAGCAGGGTTGTCTGCTGATCCGCTGGTGGTTATCTGACTTTCCTTCTTAGTGGAGAGATCGTACATGTAAATATCATAGTTATAATCACTATCTCGGTCATCCAGCCAAACTATTTTATTACCATAAATAGCAGGATAGTATGCTCGTCCATTAGTGGTGATTTGAGTTTCCTTCTTAGTGGAAAGGTCGTACATGTAGATCTGCCAGTATTCCTCGAAACCATGTGTCCACACAATCTTGTCGCCGTAGACTGCAGGGTTCCCCGTATCTTCAAATTCAAATTCATAATTAGAGATTTGAGTTTCTTTTTTAGTGGAGAGATCATACATGTAGATATCCCAGCTTCTATTACGATCATCCACCCACACTATCCTATTTCCATAGATTGCAGGATCCCATTTATCTGATGTATTGGTGGTTATTCGAGTTTCCTTCTTAGTGGAGATATCATACATATAGATATCTGAATTTCCATTACGTCCATCCCTCCACACTATCCTATCACCATAGATATCAGGACCCCATTGATATGATGTATTGGTGGTAATCTGAGTTTCGGTGATCGTGGGCGAACCGCTTTCCGCTGTAGCTGCTGATACTGCGGAAGGAAATAAAAGCAAAACTAAGGATATTGAAAATAAGATTATTTTATAAATAGTCTCTTTTTTCTTCATTAAACTCACCTATAACATTCAGTTAGAAAAATTTAATTCAATTGCTTAAATTCTATAAACTATAATTAAATTTTTTCATTTTTTACTGTAAATTTATAAAAGTGAGTTTTATTTGCTTATTTATAAAAAAATTTAATTTTACAGACTCAAGTCTTTTAAATATATGGGAAGATGCGATGCTAAAAAACGGAAAAAGAGAAAACATGATAAAAAGAAAAGAATGAAATGATAAAAAGAAAAGAATGAAATGATAAAAAGAAAAGAATGAAATGATAAAAAGAAAAGAATGAAATGATAAAAAGAAATGAATGAAAAAACATTAAAAATCAATAAAGAGAGAACAGTTTCCTGTCCACATTCTTCCAGGCAATTATTTGTGGGCAAAGTACGCCACAACTTCGTTTTTTTCTACCGCTTTGATCCTGTACAAACGAACTCGAACTATATGATCCTGTTCCGTACGTATGTGCAAAACACTTAATGTTGAATATGTTCCAGCTGTTGAATATGTTCCATCTATTGAATATCTTCTATCATGTTTGTTGAATCAGTTGGCAACATAGCCGTATCCATATCCTTTTGCTACCCAATTCTCAAGACTGTGATCAAATGGTTCTAATATGTTTGAGCCTGATCCTATCATAACATAAGGCGACACAGTCCACATAACATTATCATAAACGTTAATTGACCCGCTTGCATTAAAACTTCCAATGCCTGCACTGCTGCTTGAGCCCTTGAAATCATGCATTATATTATGATGGACATTCACATTCGTCAGTGGATTTACCATTTCAACGCAACACCATCCAGACTCGGCACTACCTGAAAAGGTATTGTGATCCACTTCAATGTTTGTGCAATTGTTTATCCTGACACCTGTGTTGGTTTGAACCTCAACATCACAGTTATACATTCTGGAATCCTTAGTCTCTGATAAGAATCCTACACCATCGTGCCCTACGGAATGCATTCTGCAGTTATATACTTCTATTCCAGAGCTTTTAGTGATTCTGACACCATCACTATATAAATAGCGGGTGAATAAAATATCATGTACTTTACTATCCTTCGAAGACCTGAACTGTATGCAGTTTCGATAGCCTCCGTGACCTCCGTCACTAGGTCCGGTGGCCGTACTTTTGAACTGAAGGTTACACACTTCAACGTTGGAGACACCTGACCCGAATACATATGCAGGTGATTCCACTGAGTGGCAAACTGAGCCATTAGCAAAGATTATTGTATCGTCGCCTGCACCTTTCAGTACTACATTAGATTTCAAAACTATAGGTGCACTTATCTTATAAGTGCCAGCGGCAAGGAGAACATATCCAGGGTTACCTGATGTCGCTCCTGATGCTACGGAATTTATTGCATTATTAATTTCATTCTGGGCATCTGATCCAAATGTCGGATTTACAGTAATATTGTTCTGTGCTCCTGATACTACGAAATTTATTGCATTATTAATTTCATTCTGGGCATCTGATCCAGATGTAGGATTTACAGTAATTGTGTTCTGTGCGCCTAAAGCAGCGGGCACGGCTGTTAAAATAAGACATGCTGTCAGAAATAGGGTTCCTATCTGTCTTTTTAGCATCGTATCACCTTTTGGGTTGGGTTTGGAATTTGAGTGAATTCAAAAACTATAAGATAGTTCTATTTCTCCAACAGTTGATACGATTGTTAAAATAAGACATGCTTTCAGGAATAGGGTTTCAGTCTGTCTTTTTTGCATTGTATCGCTTCCAGGTTGGACTTAAAATTTGAGTAAAATCAAGAACTCCAGGATAATCGTATATTCTTTCCCAGAGATTTCTCAAAATTCCATATTACGGACTCTTAATGTCTTTCCAAACTATCTTATTAGATCGAATATGTATAAAATATTTAATTATGTCAAATTTTTATGGGTTTTAAGACTCCTATTATTTTTGTGAAATATTTTTGAATCTATCCAATTTGATTCTCTGCGATTTATGTAAGGTGGATATGTTGCAACACAGAGTCTCACTCTCCAATCATTATAGGGATCAGTCATTGGAAGTGAGATTGGACATTAGAAGTTTTTGCTTCTATTACTCAAATCTGATATTGGCCATAAGATGTTATCCTTCTGGTCAATACTTTCTGTTTCACTAACTACGGCCTCTAGCAAAGTCAACTTCTTTAAAAAGTTTTTCTCTTTCTATTGTTTAATTACTAAGTTGACATTTCAGATTTAGATATGTTATATTATAAAATAGTTTGTATTTTTTTAAAAAAATTTTGGAAATAAATACTGCAAAGTCTTAAAAAATTAGGTAAGTTATAGAAGAATAACTGAACTTAATTGAATACTTCTACTATTAACTTCAAAAATTCGAGATACAACAATGACATTTTTTAGAAATTGAATGAGAACATATTTCCTTTTTCCCTTTTTTCCTTATAATAACTGAAAATTTATGAAAATAAATATGTTAATTCTTAATCCACAATTGTTTTTAGAGTTTGTCTTGAAATTTAAACTATTTTCACAATTAGATAATGGGTAGTATTAACATACTTCAAACGAGTAGATTTGTAAGGAGACTGATTAATCTACACTTTCTCATAATTGGAAAAAGCAAAAAAAGTTAACGGAAAGTAGATAAAAGAAAGAGAACAGTTTCATGTTCTCCTTTTATCAGAAAATCACTTATGGGCAAAGTAGGCCCACAACTTTGTCTTTCTCTTCTTCATCGATCCTGCAAATACCGAAGTGTTCGAACCCGTATAGTTCGAACGGTGGTATGATCATGTACTTGTACGATCATGTACTGTACGTATTTCAGGACTTAATGTTGAATATATTCCTTCTGTTGAATACATTCCTTCTGTTGAATATATTCCTTCTGTTGAATACATTTCATCTGTCGAATAATGTTTCATTGTGTTTGTTGAATTAGTTGTCAAGAGAGCCGTATCCATACCCTTTTGCTACCCAATTCTTAACACTGTGATCAGATGGTCCCAGTATGTTTGAGCCCGATCCTACCGCAACGTAAGGTGACACGTTCCACATAACATTATCATGGACGCTAATTGATCCGCTTGCATGAATATTTCCAATGCCTGCACTGCTGCTTGAGCCTTTGAAATCATGCATTATATTATGATGGACATTCGCATTTGTCAGTGAATTTTCCAGCTCAACACAGCACCAGCCAGAGCCGGCACTACCTGAAAAGGTATTGTGATCCACTTCAATATTTGCGCAATTGTCTATCCTGACACCTGTATTGGTTTGAACCTCAACATCACAGTTGTACATTCTGGAATTCTTAGTACCTGATAAGAATGATACACCGTCGTGTCCTACGGAATGCATCTTGCAGTTGTATACTTCTATTCCAGAACTTTTACTGATTCTGACACCATCACCGTACAGATAGCGAGTGAATAAAATATCATGTACTTTACTATCACTCGAAGACGTGAATTTTATGCAGTTTCTATAGTCTCCATGACCTCCATCACCAGGTCCGGTGGCCGTACTTTTGAACTGAAGGTCACATACTTCAACGTTGGAGACACCTGACCCGAATATATATGCAGGTGATCCTCCGGAGTTACAAACTGAACCGGTAGCAAAGATTATTGTATCGTCGCCTGCACCTTTCAGTACTACATTAGATTTCAAAACTATAGGTGCACTTATCTTATAAGTGCCAGCAGCAAGGAGAACATATCCAGGGTTACTTGATGTCGCTCCTGATGCTGCGGAATTTATTGCATTATTAATTGCAGTCTGGGCACCTGATCCAGACGTCGGTTTTACAGTTATTGTGTTCTGTGCGCCTAACACAGCGGGTACGGTTGTTAAAATAAGGCATGTTACCAGGAATAGGGTTCCTATCTGTCTTTTTAGCATCGTATCACCTTTGGGTTGGTTTTGGAATTTGAGAAGACTCAAAAACCATAGGGTTAGAGTCTATTCTTTCCCAAAGCACATACGGACGTTAAACTAAGACATGCTTTCAGGAATAGGAGTTCCTGATTTATTTTTAGCATCGTATCACCTTTGGGTTGGATTTGGAATCTGCGTAAACTCAAAAAACTATATGATAGTTATATTTCTCCAACAATTGATACGATTGTTAAACTAAGACCTGTTGTCAGAAATAGGGTTCCTGTCTGTCTTTTTAGCATTGTATCGCCTATAAGGTTGGACTTAAAATTTGAGTAAACTCGAAAATCCAGGATAATCGCATACTCTTTCCCAGATATTTCTCAAAATTCCATATTACGTACTCGTAATGTTTTTCCGAACTATCTAATTAGACCTAGTCTATATCAATATCTAATTATGCCGGGTCTATACGGTAATTCAAAGATTCTAATTACGTCTGCGTAATATTTTTGAATCTATCCATTCGGTTCTCTGCGATTTATGTGGGGCAGACACGTTGCACACAGAGTCTCACTCTCCAATCACATTATAGGGGTCAGTCATTGGAAGTGGGATTGGACATTAGAAGTTTTGGCTTTTATCACTCAAAACCTGTTACTGGCCACAGGATATTCTTCTTTTTGGTCAATAATTCCTGTTTTACTAATTACGACCTCTAGCCAGGTCAACTCTTCTGAAAGGTTTTTTCCTTTTTGTCCTTTACTGTTCTTTAATTACTAAGTTGACATCCAAGGTTTATACAGGTTATATTATAAAATATTTTTGTATTTTTTCAAAAAAATTTAAAAATTATATAATATAAAACACTATGAAGCTATTAGAGAATGACTAAGCAAATACTATTTGTATTAATTTTAAATGATGGAAATACAAAAACAAAACTTACAAATTCTAAAAACTTTTAGAGACAGAAACAAGGTTCATTCCCGCCACAATGGAGAAAACATAGTATATGACAGAAACAAACCTTATGCACTCATTACCTTTTAGCTTTGATCTTTTTTCGTGTTTTAATTTAAGAGTTTGTTTCAATTTAAGAGTTTATTTACTTTCGGATTATATTCCCGGCCTTGTGTTTGTTGTCACCTTTATGAAGTTTGTCTTCGTTACAGTACTGCTGCCTGCCACATTACTTCCTGTAAATGTAATCTTATAGAACCAGGAGGTTTACAACCGTTTTCAAAGTTGCAGTCACTTTGCCACTTTTATATATTTCCATTTCGATTTTGTACTACTTCCTGCTTCATTTGTTGCTATGAGTTTAACCGTGTAAGTTCCTGCAGATGAATATGTGTGTGTTGGACTCTTTTCTGTTGAATATTTACCATCTCCGAAATCCCATTTCCATGAGGTTGGCGATCCTTTGCTCGTCTCTGTGAATGTTACCTTTAGCGGAGCTTTTCCTGATAATGGCCAGCCCCAGAAATCTGCAGTCGGAGCTTGCGAAGTTCATGTCACGGTTATATATTTTGTTTTTGTTGCTGTGTTGATGCCTGCCGCATTGGTTACTTTGAGGGTTACTGTGTATTTTCCGGCTTTGGAATACTTATGCATTGGATTCTGGTGGAATGACTTTGTTCCATCTCCAAAATCCCATTTCCATTTGGTCGGTGACCCTGTACTTTTGTCAGTAAATTTAACGTTTAATGGGGATTTTCCGGAGGTTGGAGATGCAGAGAAGGCAGCAACGGGTTTTGATGTCACGGTTATATACTTTGATTTTGTTGCTGTGTTGATGCCTGCTGCATTGGTTACTTTGAGAGTTACTGTGTATTCTCCTGCTTTGGAATATTTATGAGTCGGATTCTGAAGGAATGACTTTGTTCCGTCTCCAAAATCCCATTTCCATTTCGTTGGTATTCCTGTACTTTTGTCAGTAAATTTAACTTTTAATGGTACTCTTCCTGAGGTTGGAGATGCAGAGAAAGCAGCAACGGGTTTTGTTGTCACGGTTATATACTTTGATTTTGTTATCGTGTTACGTCCTGCCGCATTCTTTACTGTTAAGCTAACAGTATATGTTCCTGCTTTTGAATACTTATGAACCGGATTCTGGAGGAATGACTTTGAACCATCTCCAAAGTTCCAGAACCAGGAAGTTGGGGAGCCAGTGCTGGTGTCAGTAAATTTAACGTTTAATGGTGTTTTCCCAGAAGTTGGGGATGCAGAAAAAGCAACTACAGGGAGGTCTGAACCGAGAGTAGCCATGTAAATATCAGGACCTTCATTTCTCCAGTCCACCCATACTATTTTGTTACCATAAATATCAGGCTCTTTCGCTGTTTGACTGGTGGATATCTTTTTTCTCTCGGAAGTGGAGAGATTATACATATAGATATCAGGAAAACCATCGCCAGTCATAGCAAGAGAATATACGATATCATCACCGTAGATTTTAGGGTTGCCTATTTCATCAGTGGATTTAAGGATTATATTTTGCTTTTTAGTAGAGAGATCCATTACATAAATACCGTAAATGTAATCATAATCAGTAGTGGCACCTACCCACACTACCCTGTTCCCGTAAATTGTAGGCGAGTAATGACCACCAATGGTGAATTTTGTTGTTGATATTTTAGTCTCCTTCTTATTGGAAAGATCGTACATGTAGATATCAGGGTGGCGATAATCTCCATCGCGTTCGTCCTGCCACACTATTCTATTATCGTATATAGAAGGATAAAATGCTTTACCGCTGGTAGTAATCTGAGTTTCTTTTTTAGTAGATAGATCGTACATGTAGAGATTAGAACTTCCATTACGTTCGTCCTGCCACACTATTCTATTACCATAGATTGCAGGATTATGTGCCATTCCACTTTTAGAGATACAAGTTTGTATTTTTGTAGAGAGATCTTCCACGTAAATGTCATGACCTCCGTTGCGCTCATCCTCCCAAACTACCAGATTTTTATAAATAGCAGGATTTATCTGATCTGTTTTATTGGTAGTGTGAATTTCTATTTTGGTGGAGAGATCAAATATGTATATATCCCAGTTTCCATTGCGGTTATCCTGCCACACTATCTTGTCACCATAGATATCTGGATTGGATGCCGTTCCATGGTTGGTTATCCGAGTTTCAGTGATTGCAGATGGAGAAGCTGATGATGCCGTAGATGAAACGAAAATCAAAAATAAAATCAGAACTGCTGATGCTATAACCACTGAATACGATTTTTTGTTAATTTTCACTTATCCTACTCCTTAATCTTTAATTTATTTTTCATATAAAAAATGTTAATAATTTAGAGATATGTAAATTTTTAAACTTTGTTATTTAAATTAAAAATTTAAGGAAATGTGTAATTTTAGAAAATTTGTTTTGAGAAGAAGAATAAGTTTACAGTAAATCCGTACATAAATAACAAAATTTTTCGGTATAAAAAAAGATAAAAGAAAAACTTTTGAGAATTTCAAATGAGCTTTAAAAGAATTAAGAAATTAGATAGGGAGCGCTACTGAAAATCACAAAATTAAAATCTCTCTAAAAAATGACAAAAAAGATGGGTGAACTAATTTTTAAATATCAAATCAACAACTTATAGACACTTTCAGATAAGAAATAAGGAACAATGAAAAAATGAATAAAAAGAGTGAGTAAAAGAAAAGAGAACAGTTTTTATTTACTTTCAGAGTATGGTTTCAATCTTGTGTTTGTTGCCACCCTTATGAAGTTGTGATCCTATAGAACCCAGGAGGTTTACAACCGTTTTCAAAGTTGCAGTCACTTTGCCACTTTTATATATTTCCATTTTGATTTTGTACTACTTCCGGCTTCATTTGTTGCTATGAGTTTAACCGTGTAAGTTCCTGCTGCTGAATATGTGTGTGTTGGACTCTTTTCTGTTGAAGATTTACCATCTCCGAAATCCCATTTCCATGAAGTTGGTGATCCTTTGCTAGTCTCCGTAAATTTTACCTTTAGCGGAGCTTTTCCTGATAATGGCCAGCCCCAGAAATCTGCAGTCGGAGCTTGCGAAGTTCCTGTCACGGTTATATACTTTGATTTTGTTGCTGTGTTGATGCCTGCCGCATTGGTTACTTTGAGGGTTACTGTGTACTTTCCGGCTTTTGAATACTTATGCGTTGGATTCTGGTGGAATGACTTTGTTCCGTCTCCAAAGTCCCATTTCCATTTCGTGGGTGTTCCGGTACTTTTGTCCGTAAATTTAACGTTTAATGGATATTTTCCTGAGGTTGGAGATGCAGAGAAGGCAGCAACGGGTTTTGATGTCACGGTTACATATTTTGTTTTTGTTACCGAGTTACGTCCTGCCGCATTCTTTACTGTTAAGCTAATAGTATACGTTCCTGCCTTTGAATACTTGTGAACCGGATTCTGGTGGAATGACTTTGATCCATCTCCAAAGTTCCATATCCACTTTGTCGGTGTTCCTGTACTTTTGTCAGTAAATTTAACTTTTAATGGATATTTTCCTGAGGTTGGAGATGCAGAGAAAGCAGCAACTGGTTTTGCTGCCACGGTTATATAATCTGTTTTTGTTACCGTGTTACGTCCTGCGGCATCCTTTACTGTTAAGCTAACAGTATATACTCCTGCTTTTGAATACTTGTGAGTCGGATTCTGAAGGAATGACTTTGATCCGTCTCCAAAATTCCAGAACCAGGAAGTAGGTGTTCCTGTACTTGTGTCAGTAAACTGCACTTTCATTGGGGCTTTTCCTGAGGTGGGAGATGCAGAGAAGGCAGCAGTCGGCAGGTTTGAACTGGTGAGAGTACCCATGTAGACATTGGGTTTTTCATTTTCATTGCCCCAATCCGTCCACACTATCTTATCACCATACAAATCAAATCCTAGACTAATTGATGTGCTATTAGTATGAGTTTCCTCTTGAGTTGAGAGGTTATACATGTAAAATTGGTCACCCAGCCAAACTATCCTGTCCTTGAAGATTGCAGGACTATAATAAAATATTGATCCGTTGTTGGCAATTTGAGTTTCCTTCTTAGTAGAAAGATCATACATGTAGATCTTGGAGTGGTAATCTCCATCATCTCCCATGCGCCAATCTGCCCACACTATAATGTTATTGTCAATATCAGGACTGAATGCTGAATCGCGGTTGGTAATTAGAGTTTCCTTATTAGTGGAGAGATCGTACATTGTGAGACTACTTGGGCGTCCATCAATATCAGATACCCCTACTATTATGTTACCAAAAAAAGCAGGATTGATTATTGGCACATCGATGAGATAAGTTTTCTTCTGAGTGGAGATATCATAAATGCAATAATTATATGTGCCACCATACAGTATCCTGTTCCCGGAGATAGCGATCCTGAGTTCATACGCGAATCCATCCTCAGGAATTGTGCTATTGGTTATCCGAGTCTCCTTGTGAGTGGAGAGATCGTACATGTATACATCATGTCCTCCCTCGGTATCATTCTGACTATTTCCATTGCGCCCATCCAGCCATATTATCCTATTACCATAGATAGAAGGAGACGTTGCTGATCCACTGGTAGTAATTTGAGTTTCCTTCTGAGTGGAGATATTGTACATATAAATATTGGAGGGCCCATCACTCTGGTTTCCATTACGCCAGTCCTCCCATACTATCCTGTCACCATATATAGAAGGACAACATGCTGATCCACTGGTGGTTATCGGAGTTTCATTGATAGTGAGCGAAGCAGTTTGCTCAGTAACCGCCGATGCAATAGATGAAACGAGAATTAAACATAAAATCAGAACTGCTGATGCTAAGGCCACTGAATACGATTTTGTGTTAAGTTCCAATTATCCTACTCCTTAATCTTTAATTTATTTTTCATATAAAAAATGTTAATAATTTAGAGAGATAGATACATTTTTAAACTTTGTTATTTAGATTAAAAATTTAATAAAATGTATAATTTTAGAAAATTTGTTTTGAGAAGAAGAATAAGTTTACAGTAAATCCGTACATAAATAGCAAAATTTTTCGGTATAAAAAAGATAAAAGAAAAACTTTTGAGAATTTTAAATGAGCTTTAAAAGAGTTAAGAAATTAGATAGGGAACGCTACTGAAAATCACAAAATTAAAATCTCTCTAAAAAATGACCAAAAAGCCGGATGAGCTCATTTTTAAATATCAAATCAACAACTTACAGACACTTTCAGATAAGAAAGAAGGAACAATGAAAAAATGAATAATAAGAGTGAGTAAAAGAAAAGAGAACAGTTTTTATTTACTTTTGGAGTATATTCCCAATCTTGTGTTTGTTGTCACCTTTATGAAGTTGTAATCCTATAGAACCCCAGGAGGTTTACAACCAAGTTTTCAAAGTTGCAGTCACTTTGCCACTTTTATATATTTCCATTTTAATTTTGTACTACTTCCTGCTGCATTTGTTGCTATGAGTTTAACCGTGTAAGTTCCTGCAGATGAATACATGTGTGTTGGACTCTTTTCTGTTGAATATTTACCATCTCCGAAATCCCATTTCCATGAGGTTGGTGATCCTTTGCTCGTCTCCGTAAATTTTACCTTTAGAGGAGCTTTTCCTGATAATGGCCAGCCCCAGAAATCTGCAGTCGGAGCTTGCGAAGTTCCTGTCACGGTTATATAATTTGATTTTGTTGCTGTGTTGATGCCTACCGCATTGGTTACTTTGAGAGTTACTGTGTATTTTCCGGCTTTTGAATACTTATGAGTTGGATTCTGGTGGAATGACTTTGTTCCGTCTCCAAAATCCCATTTCCATTTCGTGGGTGATCCGGTACTTTTGTCCGTAAATTTAACGTTTAATGGATATTTTCCTGAGGTTGGAGATGCAGAGAAGGCAGCAACTGGTTTTGCAGTCACGGTTATATAATTTGATTTTGTTGCTGTGTTGATGCCTGCCGCATTGGTTACTTTGAGGGTTACTGTGTATTTTCCGGCTTTTGAATACTTATGCGTTGGATTCTGGTGGAATGACTTTGTTCCATCTCCAAAATCCCATCTCCATTTAGCAGGTATTCCTGTACTTTTGTCAGTAAATTTAACGTTTAATGGAGATTTTCCGGAGGTGGGAGATGCAGAAAATGCAGCAACGGGTTTTGTTACAACTTTTATATAATCTGCTTTTGTTACCGTGTTACGGCCTACCGCATTCTTTACTGTAAGTTTAACAGTATATGTTCCTGCTTTTGAATACTTGTGAACCGGATTCTGGAGGAATGACTTTGAACCATCTCCAAAGTTCCAGAACCAGGAAGTTGAGGAGCCAGTGCTAGTGTCAGTAAATTTAACGTTTAATGGTGTTTTCCCAGAAGTTGGAGATGCAGAAAAAGCAGCTACAGGGAGGTCTGAACCGAGAGTAGCCATGTAAATATCAGGACCTTCATTTCTCCAGTCCACCCATACTATTTTGTTACCATAAATATCAGGCTCTTCTGCTGTTTCACTAGTGGATATTTCTTTAAACTCGGAAGTGGAAAGGTTATACATATAGACATCAGGGTAACGGCCGCCAGTTACAGCAAGAGAATATACAATATTATCACCGTAGATTTTAGGGTTGCTCATATAATCAGCGAAGGTCATAAGTTCATTTCGCTTTTTAGTAGAGAGATCCATCACATAAACACCGTAAACGCAACCATACTCATCATTGGCATCTATCCACACTACCCAGTTTCCGTAAATTGTAGGCGAGTAATAACCAGAGAATTCTCTTGTTGGTATTTTAGTCTCCTTCTTATTGGAAAGATCGTACACAATGATATATTCAACGTCAGACCATGCAATCTTATCCCCATGGATATCAGGCTTGTACGCTGTTCCACTGGTAGTGATCTGAGTCTCTTTTTTAGTAGATATATCATACATGTAGATATTCGAATTTCCATTACTTTCTTCCTGCCACACTATTCTATTACCATAGATTGCAGGATTATGTGCTTCTCCACTTTTAGAGATACGAGTTTGTATTTTTGTAGAGAGATCTTCCACGTAAATGTCATGACCTCCGTTGCGCTCATCCTCCCATACTACCAGATTTTCATAAATAGCAGGATTTATCTGATCTGTTTTATTGGTAGTGTGAATTTCTGTTTTGGTGGAGAGATCAAATATATATATATCCCAGTTTCCATTGCGGTTATCCTGCCACACTATCTTGTCACCATAGATATCTGGATTGGATGCCGTTCCATGGTTGGTTATCCGAGTTTCAGTGATTGCAGATGGAGAAGCTGCTGATGCCGTAGATGAAACGAAAATCAAAAATAAAATCAGAACTGCTGATGCTATAACCACTGAATACGATTTTTTGTTAATTTTCACTTATCCTACTCCTTAATCTTTAATTTATTTTTCATATAAAAAATGTTAATAATTTAGAGATATATACATTTTTAAACTTTATTATTTAAATCAAAAATTTAAGAAAATGTGTGATTTTAGAAAATTTGTTTCGAGAAGAAGAATAAGTTTGCAGTAAATCCGTACGTAAATAGCAAAATTTTTCGATATAAAAAAAGATAAAAGAAAGACTTTTGAGAATTTCAAATGAGCTTTAAAAGAGTTAAGAAATTAGAAGGGAACGCTACTGAAAATCACAAAATTAAAATCTCTCTAAAAAATGACCAAAAAGCCGGGTGAACTCATTTTTAAATATCAAATCAACAACTTACAGACACTTTCAGATAAGAAATAAGGAACAATGAAAAAATGAATAAAAAGAGTGAGCAAAAGAAAAGAGAACAGTTCTTATTTACTTTCGGAGTATATTCCCGGTCTTGTGTTTGTTGTCACCCTTATGAAGTTGTAATCTTAGAACCCCCAGGAGGTTTACAACCGTTTTCAAAGTTGCAGTCACTTTGCCACTTTTATATATTTCCATTTTGATTTTGTACTACTTCCTGCTTCATTTGTTGCTATGAGTTTAACCGTGTAAGTTCCTGCTGCTGAATATGTGTGTGTTGGACTCTTTTCTGTTGAATATTTTCCATCTCCGAAATCCCATTTCCATGAGGTTGGTGATCCTTTGCTCGTCTCTGTGAATGTTACCTTTAGCGGAGCTTTTCCTGATAATGGCCAGCCCCAGAAATCTGCAGTCGGAGCTTGCGAAGTTCCTGTCACGGTTATATACTTTGATTTTGTTGCTGTGTTGATGCCTACCGCATTGGTTACTGTGAGGGTTACTGTGTATTTTCCTGCTTTGGAATATTTATGAGTCGGATTCTGAAGGAATGACTTTGATCCATCTCCAAAATCCCATTTCCATTTCGTTGGTGTTCCTGTACTTTTGTCAGTAAATTTAACGTTTAATGGATATTTTCCGGATGTTGGATATGCAGAGAATGCAGAAACTGGTTTTGCTACCACTTTTATATATTCTGTTTTTGTTACCGCGCTACGTCCTGCTGCATTCTTTACTGTTAAGCTAACAGTATATATTCCTGCCTTTGAATACTTATGAACCGGATTCTGAAGGAATGACTTTGATCCGTCTCCGAAATTCCAGAACCAGGAAGCAGGTATTCCTGTGCTTGTGTCAGTAAATTTAACGTTTAATGGTGTTTTTCCTGAGGTAGGATATGCAGAGAATGCAGCAACTGGTTTTGCTACCACTTTTATATATCCGGTTTTTGTTACCGTGTTACGGCCTACCGCATTCTTTACCGTTAAGCTAACATTATAAATCCCTGCCTTTGAATACTTATGAACCGGATTCTGAAGGAATGACTTTGATCCGTCTCCAAAATTCCAGAACCAGGAAGTAGGTGTTCCGGTACTTTTGTCAGTAAACTGCACTTTCATTGGGGCTTTTCCTGAGGTTGGAGATGCAGAGAAGGAAGCAATTGGCAGGTTTGAACTGGTGAGAGTACCCATGTAGACATTGGGTTTTTCATTTTTCCAATCCGACCACACTATCTTATCACCATAGAAAGTAAATCCTTGCCTTTGCCTAATTGATGTATTGTTAGTCTGAGTTTCCTCTTGAGTTGAGATATTATACATGTAAATACTTCCACTATCTCGGGTATCCAGCCAAATTATCCTGTCCTCGGAGATTCTAGGACTATAATAATGTGCTGATCCATGTGTTGATCCGCTGTTGGTAATTTGAGTTTCCTTCTTAGTGGAAAGATCATACATGTAGATCTCAGAGTATTGATATCCATCATCTCTCTGGCGCCAATCTGCCCACACTATTATATCTCCGTAGATATCAGGATTGAATGCTGAATCGTTGTTGGTAATCTGAGTTTCCTTGTGAGTGGAGAGGTCGTACATTATGAGATTACTCGGGCGTCCATCAATATCAGGTACCCACACTACTATGTTACCGAAAAAAACAGGATAGGGTGCTGACATATTATCGATATGAGTTTCCTGAGTGGAGATATCATAAATGTAATAACCATGTGGGCCACCCCACATTATCGTGTTACCGGATATATACGGTCCGAAGCTATACCCTAAGTAGTCATAAGGGACTGGTCTATTGTTTATCCGAGTCTCCTTGTGAGTGGAGAGATCGTACATGTATACATCATATTCTTCCTCGGTATCATTCTGGTTCCCATTACGCCATTCCTTCCATACTATCCTGTCACCATATATAGAAGGACAACATGCTGATCCACCGGTAGTAATTTGAGTTTCCTTCTGAGTGGAGATATTGTACATGTAAATATTGAAAGGTCCATCATCCCGGTTCCCATTACGCCAGTCCTTCCATACTATCCTGTCACCATATATAGAAGGAGACGTTGCTGATCCACTGGTGGTTATCGGAGTTTCATTGATAGTGAGCGAAGCAGTTTGCTCAGTAACCGCCGATGCTGCAGATGAAACCAGAATTAAAAATAAAATCAGAACTGCTGATGCTAAGACCACTGAATACGATTTTTTGTTAATTTTCACTTATCCTACTCCTTAATCTTTAATTTATTTTTCATATAAAAAATGTTAATAATTTAGAGATATATACATTTTTAAACTTTATTATTTAAATCAAAAATTTAAGAAAATGTATAATTTGAGAAAATTTGTTTTGAGAAGAAGAATAAGTTTACAGTAAATCCATACATAAATAGCAAAATTTTTCGGTATAAAAAAAGGTAAAAGAAAAACTTTTGAGAATTTCAAATGAGCTTTAAAAGAGTCAAGAAATTAGATAGGGGCTGCTACTGAAAATCACAAAATTAAAATTTCTCTAAAAAATGACAAAAAAGACGGATGAGCTCATTTTTAAATATCAAATCAACAACTTACAGACACTTTCAGGTAAGAAGACACTTTCAGATAAGAAATAAGAAACAATGAAAAAATGAATAAAAAGAGTGAGCAAAAGAAATGAGAACAGTTTCCTGTTCACCTTCTTCTAGACATATTATTTGTGGGCAAAGTAAGCCACAATTTCGTCTTCGCTTACGGCATCAATCCTGCAGAAACCGAAGCGCTCGAACTGCACGATTTTGTCAAGTTCGGCTGCAATCCCCTGCTCACCGATACCGTTAAGATCACCTTCAGGACCGCGTACTTTCACGTTTATTCCGTCAAGCGGGGCCCAGTGGATGATTTTTGCCTTTGCTTTTTTAAGGGCTTCAAGAGAAACATCTGAGAGCTTTGCCTGAAGTGGGGAAAGGGAAGTAATCTCTATATTGCAGAAATCTTTTAAGCGGATAATAGAGCCAACTTCCAGCTTTTCGACATCCTCCGTGCAGACAAGTACTTTATTTCCTACAGCAATTTCCCTGAATCCTCTTTTATGGTCAGTAGGGTG
The DNA here is from genome assembly GCF_000969985.1 of Methanosarcina barkeri str. Wiesmoor. Lineage (GTDB taxonomy): Archaea > Halobacteriota > Methanosarcinia > Methanosarcinales > Methanosarcinaceae > Methanosarcina > Methanosarcina barkeri_B. The sequence continues at coordinate 4,259,661 of NZ_CP009526.1, forward strand.
AAGAGGAAGCTTAGCAACTGTCGGCTCAGCATCTGTAATTTCCAGTTCTACAGGATTCCAGACAAAGAAATAGCGATTTGCAATAGGGTCCACGATTTTGCGGTTTTCGGCGTAGAGAGACTCCATGCTTATGCTTACGTCAGTCATTCCGACTCCCATCTCTATCATGAACTTCTTGAGAGCTTCAGCCTGGATTCCACGACGCCGGATTGCCCGGATTGTTGGAAGCCTCGGGTCATCCCAGCCGCTGTATTCCCCTGCTTCAATAGCTTTTCTCAGGGTACTCGTGCTGAACTTTCCAAATTCGTGGATCTTGACCCTGCCCCAGTTAGTTGTTCTCGGGTATTTCCAGCCGAAGTATTTGTAGATATAACCCTGCCGCTTTTCGCTGTCTATAAGATCTTTGCCCCGGATGATATGAGTCATTCCCAGTTCGTGGTCTTCGATAGCCCCTGCAAAATCAAGAAGCGGCCAGACAACGTACTTGTTCCCAATTTCAGGGCGGGGATGCGACATCTTTCTTATCCTGAATGCTCCCCAGTCCCTCAATGCAGGGTCCTTGTGCTTTATATCGGTCTTGATCCTCAGCACTGCCTGCTGGTCTTCATATTCTCCGGCAAGCATCTTCTCCCAGTGCATAAGGTTTTCTTCGGGGCTGGTATCTCTGTGCGGGCAGGACTGCTTTGCATCCTTAAACCGCTTGAAATCTCCTCCTTTACAGAAGCAGACATAAGCCTTTCCCATCTCGATAAGTTTTCTTGCATAATCGTAATACATAGGGAAATGGTCAGAAGCATAGACAACCTGGTCAGGCACAACCCCGAGCCATTTGAAGTCATCAAGATACCAGTCATAAGCTTGAAGCAGAGGTCGTTTTATATCAGGATCGGTATCATCGAAACGCAGGACAAATTTTCCTCCGTACATTTTCACATATTCGGAATTAACTACCATGCCTCTTGCACTGCCAAGGGTTGCAGGCCCGTTTGGATTCGGGGCAAAACGCATTACAACCTTGCCATTTTCTGCCCCTTCTAGAGGTTTTAAACCCTTATCTGGTTCTTTTTTTACACTAAGAGCTTCAATAAGCTCAGGGGCAATTTCCGAAAGCTTTGTCTCCCAGGTTTCAGGATTTCCCTTTGCAATCTCGGGAATAATAACTTTAAGAGCTTCAGATACGGCATTTGGATCGGATCTGAGTTGAGGGCACTCCCCCATTACTTTTCCCATTACAGCTTTAGGTTGGGGGGCTTTCCCATATTTTACAGCATTTTGATAGGCGTATTTTTCAATTGTCTTAAGATCTTCAGGACTTAAGGTCATAGAAGCTTCTCCAAAAATAATCTGGATTGAATGATTTAAAGTGATTGAATGATTAAGAACAAGCCTTTTCAAAAAGGCTTGAGCGAAAATGTTATTGTCGACGTGATCAACCGATACAGCGGTTGATTGAGAAAAACATGTAAATAGGGTTATAAAAAGTCACCGAAGCGAAGGAATTCCTTGCAAAAACTGAAAAAAAGCTTTCTGAAAAGCTTCTCTTGCATGCAGGAGCCTTTACTTGGGAATGGAAGCTTCGATTTCCTGGATACGGGATATTTTCTCGTTGATTTTCTTAAACTCGGACTCAAATTCTTCCAGGAATTTCGGAACCGCATCTCCAGGTACGGCACCCTGAGCCGAGGGCTTGATAAGGTTAGCTTGTTCAAGGACTCTGAGAGAGTAGCGCACTTTATGGTTCTGCATTCCGGTGACTTCTGAAAGTTTCAGAATCCCGATGGGAGCTTCTTCAATCACTTTCTTAAGCACCAGAAGATGGCGTTCGGTAAGTTCAAGTTCATTTCCGATAGGCTCAAGCAGCATCAGACAACCTCGTTTCTAAGTGTTCCGATTCCCTGGATCTCAACTTCCACAATGTCTCCACGCTGAAGTTCTCCAACGCCAGGAGGGGTTCCTGTGGCAATGACATCTCCTACTTCCAGGGTCATGATCTCGGTGATAAATTCAATAAGATAAGGAATGTCAAAAAGAAGGTTTGAAGTGCTGGAAGCCTGCCTGGTATCTCCATTTACCCTGCAGGCAATCTTTGCATTCGTAATATCAACTTCATCGGGAGAAGCAAGATAAGGCCCGAAAGCTGCAAAGGTATCAAAACTCTTTGCTCTTGTCCATTGACCATCTTTTTGCTGGAGGTCCCGGGCGGTCACATCATTAAAGCAGGTATAACCTGCAATTACATCTATGGCCTTTGAAGTTGAGATGTTCTTACAGCGTTTGCCTATAACGACTGCGAGTTCAGCTTCATGTTCTACTCTGGAGCTCGATGCCGGATAAATGATCTTGTCCCCATGCCCTATAATGGCTGAAGGAGGCTTTAAAAAGAGTACAGGGTTTTCCGGGACTTTCATGTTCAGCTCTTCAGCATGATCCCGATAGTTAAGGCCGACACATACAATTTTCGAGGGAGACGCCGGCGGAAGGACGCGAAGCTCTGAAAGGTCAAAAATCCCGGCAGGAGTCCCTCCTTTTGGATACACGCGCCCATTTTCGATATCTCCATAAAAAATTTCATCTCCTGATCTGAACCTTCCTATCATGTCTCGGTCTTCTCCTGCTTTTTGGGATGTTTTCGCTTGCTTTCCTTCATTTTTTTAAAGGATATATTCAAACTTAAATTTTAACTCTTCGCCCACTGGCATCCCTTGCATATTTCCCCAGTTCGGAATCCAGGAGCTGCACACCTGAAAACACAGGTCCGTCCCTGCAAACCCTGAGCCCAGACTTGTCTATACAGCATGCCCCACAGACTCCTATACCGCATTTGAAATAACGTTGAAGGCTGAACTCAGACTTTTCAAGAACCTGTCTGTCTTTAAGGAGTCTGAAAACCGAAGATATCATTATTTCCGGCCCGCAGACTGCAATTCTGTCATAAACCGAAAGGTCGAGGTCAGTGAGCACATCAGTCACAAAACCCTTTGTTCCCTTTGAGCCGTCATCCGTAGAAATGTAGACCTTCCCTGCTTCTGCAAATCGCTTCTCAAAAAGTAGGTCGCCTGCACTTCGCGCTCCAAGCACCGTATGAACTTCCGAGCCTGCACTCCGCGCTGCCTCGGCATAAGGAGCAAGGGGAGCAGCTCCAACCCCGCCTGCAATAATCAGAGTTTTTTCTCCCTCTGAAGGCAGGGAAAAGCCCTTTCCAAAAGGACCTCTGAGCCCGAAAGAATCCCCTTCTTTCAACTCAAAAAGTTTTGAAGTTGCCTCTCCCACTTTCTGGACAGTTATGGAATTCTTGCTCGAGAGGCCCATGGGCACTTCGTCCACACCTCTGACCCAGACCATTACAAACTGGCCGGGCTCCATAGTCTCAAACTGGAAATCAAAGAAGAAAGTCCTGACCAAAGGAGATTCTTCATTTATCTGTACTATTGTAGCATTAAGAGGAAGCATCAGACCATCTCATGGGCAAGCCCTATTAATTCTTTTACATCCGAATAGCCTTTCCTCTGTAGAAAAGCTTCGATACCTGCACTGATCTCGGAGAATACATCAAGCCTGTCATAAACAGCCGATCCGACCTGGACAGCCGCAGCCCCTGCCATCATCATTTCTACCGCGTCCTGCCAGGAAGATACTCCCCCTACTCCTATTACAGGGATCTCCAGGGCAGTATAAAGGTCATAAACACATTTGACAGCTACAGGTTTGACAGCTTTTCCTGAAAGCCCACCTGAACGGTTCCCCAGGACCGGATATCCTGACTCGATATCTATAGCCATCCCTTTTAAGGTATTAATTGCAACAACCGCGTCTGCTCCCCCTGCTTCTGCTGCATTTCCTATGCACGTAATATCAGAAACATTAGGGGTAAGCTTAACCCACACAGGCACACTCACTATATTTTTTACTGCGGCTGTAATTGCTTCCACAAGGCAGGGGTTAGAGCCAACTGCTGCTCCGTACCCTTCTGCATGAGGACAGCTCACATTTAGCTCAAAAGCATCGGGTTTCGCAGGGAGCAGACCCTCGGCAACTTCTTTAAATTCAGCAGGACTTCCGCCGAAGATGCTTGCGATTACTGGGACTCCGGAGTCCTTTTTTGCAATTTCGAGTTCCTGGAAAAAGCTGGGATAGGAAGGATTCGGGAGTCCCATAGCATTCAAAAATCCATATTCAAGTTTGACCATGCTCGGGTTGGAATGTCCGGTTTTAGGCATGGGGCCTATGGATTTGGTCACAACTGCCCCTGCTCCTCCTTCATGTGCAACCCTGCAAAGCGATGCTCCGGTTGTGCCGAGTATCCCGGCTGCAAGAATGGTTGGGTTCTTCAGTTTAAGTCCGGTAAGAGTGTACATAGCTGGCTCCTTTCTGCCCCATTAGAATATCATTTGCATTGTCATTCGTGTTATCATTTGCATTATTATTTGTGTTATCATTTAGTGATTATTCGTGTAAATCATTTGAGTCGCACGAATCTCTCGAAAGCTGCATGAGCGCCTCATCAGCAAGTTTCTTTCCGCCCATATGTACAAGACTGCTCCCTAGTTCCCTGGCTTTTTCAATACCTCCTGCCATAGGGATAAATTCATTTATACCAACAGTTTCCTCACCGTCAAGGGAAAGGACCTCAGCCCGCACATGGAGTTTTTTCCGGTCAGGCATAATTTCGGCATAAGAACCTATAGGCGTGGTGCAGCCTCCTCCAAGTTCGGAAATCAGGATTCGCTCAATTTCGGTTGCAATCCTGCTGTCAGTATGGTCGAGTCTGGAAACCGCAGCTTCAGCCTCAGTTTCTGCTCTTGTGACAACTGCAATCGTACCCTGATTGGGAGAGGGACAGAAGAAATCAGGAGAAAGAATTTCTCCTTCAAGTTCCCAGCCCATGCGTTCAAGCCCCGCTTTAGCGAGCAGGATCCCGTCATATTTTCCTTCCTTCAGCTTCCTCAGCCTTGTATCAATATTGCCCCTTAAATCCTGTGTAACAAGGTCAGGCCTGTAGCGTTTGATCTGGGCAGCTCTCCGAAGTGAACTGGTGCCTATAATGGATTGTTCGGACAGCTCGTCCAGGGGGGTCCCGTCATAAGTCAACAGTAGATCAAATGGGGTGTCCCGCTTCAGAACGGCTACGGTTGGAAGTGTTGGTGGGCGAATCGTTGGCATATCCTTCATGGAATGGACAGCGATATCTATTTTTCCTTCAAGCATAACTTCGTCCAGTTCCCTGACAAAAGCCCCAACTCCGCTTGATACTGCGTGTAAAGGCCGGTCAGTAAACCGGTCTCCGCTGGTTTTTATAATTTTCAAGCTGGTTTCAACGCCCTTTGCTTTCAAAAGGCGTGCAACAGTCTCGGCCTGGGCAAGTGCAAGCTGGCTGCCCCGCGTACCTATAATCATATAGAATCCTCGTTTTCAAAGATGTAAATCCGTTTAAAATAAATCCGCTTAAAGATTTTCGGTGTATGCTTTAAGGGTTTTTTCGATGTCCTCTTCACTATGGGCTGCGGAGACAAAGTTGGTTTCAAACTGCGAGGGAGGGAGGAAAATTCCGCTTGCAAGCATCCTGTGGAAGAAAGCAAGGTAACCCTCCTTATCGCACTTCAGGGCTTCCTGATAGTTGTGAGGTTCGGCTCCAAAGAAAATCTTGAACATTGAAGCAATTCCGCATACACTGTAATCAATCCCTTCGTCCTCAACAATTTCTGTAAGTACAGCCCGTATGTAATCGCCTTTCGAATTAACTTTTTCGTGGATCTTTTCCTGTTCCAGATAGTCAAGCACTGCAATTCCCGCCGCTATGGAACACGGGCTTCCGCTGAAAGTTCCTGCCTGGTAAACCGGGCCGGATGGTGAGATCATTTCCATGATTTCACGCTTTCCTCCAAAAACTCCTATAGGCAGTCCCCCACCCACGATCTTTCCAAGGGTGGTCATATCAGGCACGATCCCGAAGTATTCCTGTGCTCCTCCCATTGCGAGCCTGAATCCGGTGATAACCTCATCGAATATAAGAAGCACGTCGTTTTCCAGGGTAAGCTTTCTGAGTTCTTCCAAGTATCCGGGCAGGGGAGTTATCGGACCTATGTTTCCAAGCACTGGCTCTATGATAACTGCAGCCAGCTCATCTCTGTTTTTCTCCACAAGCCCTGTCATTGCTTCGATATCGTTATACGGAGCTTGCAAAGTGTATTTTGTGAAATCTGCAGGTATTCCCAGAGAATCGGGTTCTCCGAGAGTTGTAGCTCCTGAACCTGCTTTTACCAGCACCGCATCATGAGCTCCATGAAATCCGCCTTCAATTTTAATGAATTTGTTTCTGCCCGTAAAGCCGCGGGCAAGTCGAAGGGCACTCATCGTGGATTCAGTTCCCGTAGACACGAAGCGGAGCATATCGATACTGGGATAATACCCTGCAATTTTCTCGGCAAGGTTTACTTCAAGCTCGGTAGGGGTCCCGTAGAGCCAGCCTTTGTCGAGCTGGGCTTTAATAGCTTCTTTTATCACAGGGTGATTGTGCCCGAGGAGAGCAGGGCCATAAGCCAGGCAGTAATCGATGTATTCGTTCCCGTCAAGATCCTTTATTTTTGAACCATTAGCTGATGCCGTATAGAACGGATAGGGTTTTATTGCGCGTACAGGGCTGCTTACCCCACCTGGAATAAGGGTCTTTGCTTTCTCATACATTTGTCTGGATTTCTCAAGTGTTGCCTCAGATGTCATGGAAATCTCACCGGATTGGACTGAAAATCTGTAACAGTTATTCCTAAATTGAAGTTAAGTTCTGGATTCTAAGTTAAGTTCTGGATTCTAAGTTAAGTTCTGGATTCTAAGTTAAGTTCTGGATTCTAAGTTAAGTTCTGGATTCTAAGTTAAGTTCTGGATTCTAAGTTAAGTTCTGGATTCTAAGTTAAGATCTGGATTGAACTTAAATTGCACATAGAACTGAATTTATACTGAACCGAATTCTGTTTCATACTGAACCGAATTCTGTTTTATACTGAACTGAATTATGTTGAACTAAATTAATATTATATGGATTTTATATATTAATCTGCACTTTAAAGTTAAAGTGTTTTACACCTTACTGTATTACTTTTCTATCTTATAACAGAGACTCCCTCTATTAATCAGTTATTGATAAACTTGATAGGTGTGTAAACGTGATCAGCAATAGTTTTGAAGACAGGAAAGGTGGAAAGAGGGAAAAACGGAACAAATCTGAAAAGAAGGAGCACCTGAAAAAGAGGTGCTTACTTCAACATGCGGGCAGCATCTTTTGCAAAGTAAGTAATGATAATATCGGCTCCTGCCCTTTTGATAGAGATGAGGGATTCGTAAATTGCTTTCTTTTCGTCAAGCCAGCCGTTAGCTGCGGCGGCTTTGATCATGGAATATTCTCCGCTTACGTTGTATGCAGCAGTTGGCATCCCATAATCCGTCTTGACCCTGTAGATAATATCAAGGTAAGGAAGAGCTGGCTTTACAATAATTATATCTGCGCCTTCAGCCACATCAAGAGTTACTTCCCTGATAGCCTCGTCGCTGTTTGCGGGATCCATTTGATAGGTAGAACGGTCTCCGAAGGAATATCCTGACTCAGCGGCTTCTCTGAAAGGCCCATAGAAACACGAATGATATTTTGCGGCATAGGACATGATCGGAATATTCTCAAATCCGTTCATATCAAGCGCTTGTCTGATGGCTTCTACCATTCCATCCATCATACACGACGGAGCTACCATATCAGCTCCTGCCTTTGCATGGCTCACTGCAATCTTTCCGATGACCTCAATGGTGGGGTCATTCAGGATTTCTTTCGTTTCGAAATCAACAATTCCGCAGTGTCCATGGCTTGTGTATTCACACATGCAGACGTCCGTGATCACCACAAGTTCGTCTCCAAGCTCGGCCTTAATTCTCCTGACAGCCTCCTGGACAACATCGGTTTCCCCATATGCAGAACTGCCTTCTGCGTCTTTGAATGCAGGCACTCCGAAAATGATCACTGCCGGAATCCCGAGTTCTGCAATCTCTTTTGCCTCATTTACAACCTCAGAGAGAGGAATATTGTATATTCCGGGCATGGAAGGAATTTCAACAGCAGAATCAATAGTCTCATTCACAAAAATGGGCTGGACCAGGTCGTCTACGGATAAGGTAGTTTCACGCACAAGGTTCCTGATCTTTCCTTTTCTCAATCGTCTTAACCTGACATCTGGAAACATTTGATCACTTCTCTGCGAATTATCTGTAAATTATCTGTAAATTATCTGTAAATTATCTGTAAATTATCTGTAAATTATCTGTGAATTATCTGTAAATTATCTGTGAATTATCTGCGAATTATCTGTGAATTATCTGTAAATTATCTGTGAATTATCTGTGAATTATCTGTAAATTATCTGTGAATTATCTGCGAATTATCTGTGAATTATCTGTGAATTATCTGCGAATTTTTGTAGCTTCTGATTCTTTTTTATTAGTTACCTTTTTCAGAAACCCTATCTGTCGCACTCTCGCAATCGGGTTTCATTTTTTCCACTTTTATTCCGCAGTCGGATTTTATTTTTTCTGCCTTTACCTTGTCTTTTTCGAGGCAGAAGATCCTTGCAGCTACATCAAGGAACTCGTCGTTTCCGAGCTCTGCGGCCTGGCGGAGAACTTTGGTAGGCTCGGCAAGAATTTTGTTTGCGATAGAATGAGTAAGGTCATCAAGCACATCGGTTTCGATTTTCCCTATAGTATGGTAAGCACAGAGCCTGTTAACGGCTTTTTCCCTCTCCCTTATTCTCACATCGTATATTTGCTTGTAAAGATCGGAAATAATTTTATCGGCTCTCTGGCGTTTGTACTGGAGGTTTAAAAGCTTGATCTCTTCCTGAATTATAGCTTCGGCTTTTTTAGCTTCTTCTTTCCTCATTTTAAGCGTTTTCTCACTGATCACTCTGAGATTGTCAATATTGCACAGTTTCACATTATCGAGTTCAGCAACTGATTCCTCGATATCCCTGGGATTTGCTATATCAATTAAGAGGAGTTTACGGGTTTTATCTCGTTCTTCTATGGCTTTTTCAACTATTTCCCGGGTTAAAATGTAATGAGGAGCACCTGTACCACTAATTACAACATCAGCGTTTTTAAGTTGAGTCTGGACATCATTAAGCTTGACTGCGTACCCTCCAAGTTCATAGGCAAGTTCTTCGGCTTTTTTGAAGGTACGATTAGCAATGTAGATTGCCTCGATATCCTTTGCAGCTAGGGCCTTTGCTACAAGGACTCCTATCTCCCCTGCTCCTATCACGAGCACGGATTTTCCTGCGAGTCCATCCAGAATTTCCTCTGCAAGATCCACAGCTGCAGAACCTATGGACACCGAACCTTTATTGATCCGGGTTTCGTTGCGGATACGTTTTCCTACCTGAATAGCTTTATCAAAGGCAGTGTCAAGGATTTTTCCGGTCGTTCCTGCTTTTTTAGAATAAGCGTAGAGTTCTTTTATCTGCCCTAAAATCTGGTCTTCCCCAACAATCATAGATTCAAGCCCGCCGGCAAGCCTGAGCAGGTGTTCAAGAGATTCATCATGCCCATAGAAGTCAATAATATGGGTGGAAGCTCCCATTTCCTTTGCAAAAGAGAAAAGTATACTGCTACTGGGGGAAACAACATAAATTTCGACACGGTTGCAGGTTTTTAAGACAACGCATTCATGAATATATTCATGATTATACAAGTTATGGAGCAGACCGTCCAGATCTCCGTGCCAGGCGGACTCCATTTCCTCAATTTTTGCTTTCTTATGGGATATAACCATACTTGAGATTTCTGTCACAGAGAGCCTCCGGATAGAATGAATACAGGAATAGAGTAATAATATAAGGAGCTGTAAATTAAACTTTGTCCGCAACTCCTAAGCCTTTTTTCACAAACGAATTTTATTTACAGATTATTTTTATTTAAAGCTTCCATTTGCAGAATATTTTGATTCAGGTCGTCTTGAGATTCATATAGCATTGAAATTTTGAGAGTACTGAGATTTTGAAGATACTGAGACTTTAAGATTACTGAGATTTTGAGATTACTGAGATTTTGAGATTACTGAGATTTTGAGATTACTGAGATTTTGAGATTACTGAGATTTTGAGATTACTGAGATTTTGAGATTACTGAGATTTTGAGATTACTGAGATTTTGAGATTACTTAATTAAGGTGTACTTTGAAGGTTCTTAACGTTTATAGTTTCCGTCCAGCCTCTTTGATTCCTTTCACTTTTATCTGTTGGAATTTACCAGGTAACTTGAAATTATCGCGTACGCCCTTTCAGCTGCTTTTTCATAAGACTCGGAAAAACCGTTCCAAACAGTCTCGCTTTCCAGGACTTTCCACAGGATTTCTTTTCTTTCTCTTTGTTCTGCTACATGCTGCTTGAGGTAACTCCTGAGCTCATCCTGAAGCCGGATCATATCGGAATATTCGGGAGTAACCAGGCCTTCGATCTGCTTGCGGGTATATTTTGAGACTGCAGGACTGTGCCCAAGAGTGGAAATCCCGATTACGAGGTCTCCTCTTTTTATTACTGATGGGATTACAACACTACCTAAAGTGTCTACCTGATTAATCAAAATATCGTTCTCCCGTGCGATAGCAGTGATTTTCTGGTTAAGTTCAAAATTGCTTGTTGCGGGGATGACAAGAAAAGCTCCTGAAATTAGTCCCCTGAGCTCAGAATCCGAAGCTGTAAGTAAGTCGAGCTGAACAAGCCGCACCTGACCTGAAGTTCCGAGCTCCTGCAGGGCCTGGGAGAATTCAAGGCTGGCAACGAGGGTATCTGCACAGCCGGAAAAGAGTTTAGCTTTGCGTTCTCCAACTGAGCCTCCCCCAAAGATAACGATTTTCCTGCCAGACAGATCTAGCATAAGCGGAAGAAAATTGTTTGTTTTAGTCATAGCCAGGAACCTCGCAATAAAAATCTTAATATCGATATTTATCTTGATATCGGAACTTATCTTAATATCGGAACTTTACAGTCTGACCCCAGTTTTTTTGAATTCTCTTTCACTGAAAAAGAGGGTATAATCCCTAATTCCAGTAGCTTCCGAGATCCTGACAGCTACTTTTTCACAGTCCTCTGGAGTGTAAGAGTGAACCATAGTGAACAGATTATACGGCCAGTCAGGATAGCGAGGGCGTTCATAGCAGTGTGTTACTTCGGGAAATTCAGCCATGATATTCCCTACCGTTTCGATCTGCTCATCAGGAACATTCCAGACACACATTGCATTGGCTGTTATGCCTATGGCTCTGTGCCCGATTGAAGCCGCAAAGCGACGGATTTTCCCGGCTTTCTGGAGGTTTTTAAGCCTGTCAACAACCTCCTGTTCACTGATTCCAAGTTCAGAAGCAAATCCTTTAAAAGGAGAATGTGTGATTGGAATTCCGTCCTGCACGAGTTTTAGCAGTTTTACATCCGTTTTATCCATTTATTTCACCTGATATCAAATTTTACCTGAATCTTAAACAGGTGCTTTGTAGGAAGATCAAGAAGAGGACAGCCTGTTTTCTCTCGGATTTCGCTGAGAATCCTCTCAAGCCTATTTTTATTTGGGGCAGAAAGTGTAAACCAGAGATTATATTGTGAAGCACTTCTGAGATAATTATGGGAAACCTCGGGATACTCGTTAATAAAAATAGCAACTTCTTCTATGCGGGACTCAGGCACTTTCAGAGCTACAAGAGTACTTACGCCCCCCATATTTCTCATGCTGAGGACAGGACCTACCCTTCTTACCGCCCCTTTCCTGTTAAGTTCTCGCAGCCTTTCAATTACTTCGGTTTCGGAAAGCCCTAGAATCTCACCTAACTTTGCAAAAGGTTCAACTTCGAGGGGGACTTCCTGCTGGATAAGGTTGAGGATTTTCTTGTCGGTCTCATCTAGTTCTATTACCGGAACTTCCCTGTCATTAGTATCCATATCACAGGAAAAATCGGCAGCCTCTTTCTTGAGCTGATCTTTTAAATTATCAATGTCAATCATCCCGATCACGATCACTTTTTTCCGGGCCTGTATATGCAGTAAGGCTCTTCTTCGAGATAGTCGCCTGTAGCAGCATAGGCTCTTGCCCTGCAGCCTGCACAGACTTTTTTGTATTCACATATCCCGCACTTTCCTTTAAGCTCTTCGGGGTCTCTCAGTTTCCTGAAGACCTCGGCGTTTTCCCAGATCTCCCTGAAAGGCTGTTCCCTTATGTTTCCGGCAAGAACTGGAAGGTAGCCGCAAGGGAAGACTTTACCCACACTTGATACAAAACAGAAGCCTGTACCTCCGAGGCAGCCTTTTGTCATTGCTTCATAGCCGTGGGTTTTAACCGATATCTCAATTCCTTCTTTTTTTGCTTGCTGGCGCATTATCCTGAAATAGTGGGGAGCACAGGTTGCTTTCAACTGGATTTTTGATTCTTTTTGCATTTCATAAAACCAGTGTAGAATGCGCTCGTAGTCTGCAGGGGAAACCTCATCGGATTCGTCTCCCCTGCCTGTGGGCACAAGGAAAAAGACATGATATGCAACTGCACCAAGCTCTTTTGCAAGCTCAAAAGTCTTAGTGATTTCCTCAAGGTTGCGTTTTGAGACCGTGGTATTGATCTGAAAAGGAAAATCGGCTTTCCTGAGGACTTCAATGCCTGCAAGTGTTCTTTCAAAAGCCCCGGGCATGCCTCTGAAATTGTCGTGTGTCTCTGCGTTTGCTCCATCAATACTAACGCTGAGCCTTTGCACTCCAGCAGCTCTTAATTTCTCAACAATTTCAGGCGTAAGAAGAGTCCCGTTTGTTGCAAGTACGACTCGAAGCCCAGCATCAGTACCGTAACGTGCGATTTCAAAAACGTCAGGCCTGGTCAGAGGCTCGCCTCCGCTCAGTATAAGAATGGGTTTTCCAATACTTGCAACTTCGTCAATGAAGTGTTTAGCCTCATCAGTTGTAAGTTCACCTGCCGGAACCGATGAAGTGGAAGCTCCCCTACAGTGTACGCAGTTCAGGTTGCATCCTGCAGTCAGTTCCCATGCGATAAGCCTTGGTGCATTTGTCATGGCGATCATAAATTAGCTGTTTTTATTAATAGCATTCAAAGTTTAATGAGATTTATAAGTTAACGATAATTAGAATGTTAAACTTCTAGCTTGAAGACCGAATATAGTAGTCCAGATTATTTTACCGGAAAATTCTCAGATTACCTGGATTTTCTCAGATTACCTGGATTTTCTCAGATTACCTGGATTTTCTCAGATTACCTGGATTTTCTCAGATTACCTGGATTTTCTCAGATTAAGATTTGAAATATTGGATTTAAAACTTGAAAAGTCATATTAATAAAGTAATATTAATATTCTGCCATTTCAAAAGAAAAATTGCAAAAAGAACAATATCTAATGTTTAGAGTATTTACTCCATTCAGACCCATTGACAATTCGTTTCCAAGTCTAATCCTGTTGAACGAAATAATGAACACAAATACAATTACTGGAAAACGTATACTTAATAGCTTGCAAGTTTATCAATTAATGAAAAAAGCAATCAGTTTAAGTTCCAAAAAAATGGACTAAAATCTCTTACTTTTTTTTCCCGTGAACTGGACATTTATCCCTGGTCTCTGGGGAGCAGAACACATATTCTCCGGTTTGGACGAAATACCTGAAATGTTCTATACAGATCTTTGGCTCTTCTTTTTGATCTGTAAATTCCACGAATTTTTTAAATATTTGTGCCGTTTTTGGATTAAGGATATGCTCAATCTTACAGGCATCTTCTTCTGCTATTGTTTTATCAACTCCAAGATGCATGAGAAATTCTTTGAGCATGCCATATGTCTCTTTAGTCTTATGCGCGATTTCTGTTCCTTTTTCTGTAAGGGTTACCCCTCCGTATTTCTCATAATTTATGTAACCTTCCTTATCGAGTTTTTTGAACATGCCTGTTACAGTCGATGGGCCGAGTTCCAGCTCTTTAGCTACATCTTTAACTTTGGCATATCCTTTCTCTTCAACAATTGAAGCGATAATCTTCAGGTAATCTTCATCTCTTTCCGTTGTCATAAAACTCAAACCTTTTTTTGCGTACCGAATATTATTCGATTTTTATATTTAATTATGCAGAAAAGGCATATAAGGATACTGTATGGAATGGATGATATCTATATAAACAATAGTTTTAAGTACCTTCCTCAAATTCAAGGGAAAATTTTCTAACCAGAAAAATATGAAACAATTTTATCATACAGTTATGATGTTGAATATGTCTTTTGAGTATGTTTTTTAGACTTAGTTAAATTCTTATGTTTTCAGTGAATATATGGAATTTACGTTTTACTCATGCAATTTGAAGGGGATACATTTTTAATGTTATTAAAAATTAAAAGTTAAACAAAGGGAAATTAGTTGAACAAAAGGAGAATTAGTTAAACGAAGTTAGTTAAACAAAGGGAAATTAGTTGAACAAAAGGAGAATTAGTTAAACGAAGAGAAATTAGTTAAACAAAGGGGAACTAGTTGAACAGGGAATTGAAACTTGAATAAAAAAGAATGTTCTATTGAAATTTTTCCTGTACATGACCTTACATCTGAAATATTTCTAAAGTATTCTCCGGCAATAGCCAGATAAGTGCTTTTAAAAGGAGTAAATCCTGTTTTTCAGCAATACTTTTGTAAACACGTTTTTATCTTCAGATATGACTGCTTATTCTGTGTTACTCTTCTCCTATTTCTTTTCTGAATTCGATGTAATCTCTCTCGACTTCTTCCAGTTCATATTCCATATTATATCACTGTCCTTAAACACAAATTTAGAGACGTTTATTCCTGAAGAGACAATTTAGGAGATACAGCAGTGTAGAAGTTCTAATGGAGGAAGATACAGGGTGGATTTCTTCCGGGAGTGTTCAAGTGTAGGAGGCATCACTGTCCTGTTCTTCCTTTCCATTGATTCTGAAGAGTTCAAAAGCTTATGTTTGAAACCTGTTGCCCTAAAATTCTAAACTGCGGAGTAAATTTTTTAGTTTTTGATCCTATATGGTGATTCACTTATTGGTCTATTTGCCAGCATTTGTTCAGGAGGAACTTTAGCTATTGAACTCTACAGTTTTCATTTATCGTTTTCTCTTTTTTCTCTGTTTACCCACTCTCCTTTTTTGAGTTAATATATAAGCTGCACGTTGAAATAGAGCTTTTTTGAAATATCCTTATATCTGCATTTTGCAAGACTCGGTACGGAAAGAATGGAACGAAATCGTTGCCTTAAGCATTTCAACGTGCCCAATTTTTTCACTATTTAGTAAACCTTCCAGCGTTTATTTAAGCTGTTGAATACTCTATTCCGAGATTTCGGGCTTCATAGGTACCGTTTAGAAATTTTCTAATGTTTCAGTGACACAAATTTACTGTAAATCAAAATTAAATTTTTGAGTAAGGGTTGTGGTCTGTTCTTCATATATGGAGTCTGTTTAGATTTTTTTGATTTTACAGAAAAATTGGCACACTGCTCGGGGTATTTATTTCACAGCTTATCTTTTAACCGCTTTCTAAGTTACATTTTACTAACTTAATATTTAGGCAATATTTGACAGATAACTTTTTTTAAGAAGCATACAAGAAGTTGAGTTAATTTCTCTGTGTTTCAATAATTTTCATTTTCACCTCCATTTCACCAATAGATAGATATATCGTTCAGCTTGAACTTGCCAGGTTCTTCAATACCTCTGTAATGATGTTTTTTGGTTACGATCAATACAGTTTCCAAAAAATATCCATACAAAGAAGCCATCTATGAGAATTTTATATTAGCAATATGGATTTTTGGCCCGTTTCCCAGCGTGTTGAATTCTATATCTATTTTTGGTTTTTCACATTACAATAATATATTTTGTCTTACTAATTTTTGCTACATATGTGAAATTAACTGGATAATATATATAATTTTCGGATATACGAAAATTATACTTAACTATAAATTATTATTGTTAAAATCAACTTTATTTGTATTAACGAAATAACTTTAAACATTCTACCAGAACTTCAATATATTCTATTAACTATAGGACGGACTTACGCGCTTGAAGTACAAAATCAAGTTTAAACGTTGCAATTTAGTTAGTTTTTTCATACAGTTAATGGTTTAATGCCATTGATTTCTTAGTTCAACCGCGTAAGCCTTAAACTATAACAATGAATCTCAGTGAAGGATTTATAGGACTTCTTGGAAAGGAAAAAGACGTTCATAAATTCTTGGACAACTAACTTAATGATTTACATTTGTTTAATGGACTACATAATTTATTTTTTAGGGAAATCTTCTGGACAGAGAAGACAATATAAACCAAGTTTATATGTAAAATTTCTTAAAAAGAGTGTAACTTTATACTGTTGACTATAAGTTTAGGCAACGTTAGAAGTAAAAATAAAAAACCTATAGACGCATTTCCCGTACCTTTGAGACACAGATGGCAAAATTACTACAAAATCAAAAGTAACTTTTTTTTAATGTATTAAATTCTATCTTTTTTCTTTTAATACCTAACTAAACTCATGATCAATGGAGAAAATGATGTCAGTAATTTTACAACACTGTATCCCCCCTTTACATTTACTGACCAATAAATTCGAAAGTCTGTTGTGCTAACAATCTTTCTCCAAAAAATAGTTTGGGAAGCTTTTTCCCAAACGCAAATCTTCAGATGTAACAAAAAATCCTGCTGCAGTATCAATAAATATCCCATTTGTTTAAGCTTCTCCACCGCCATAGGATTTTAAGAGTCAGACTCTGTTTCATTGCCATCAGCAAATGCACTTTCATACAGTCCTACCTGAGGTACGTGATCTGATACACAGTTGATGGTCATAGTGCTGGTACAGTTTTTCACGGTAGAATTGTAAGCATAACCAGCGATACTTCCGACTTCGTTTCCACCCTATTGAAAAAGCACTTGATCCTGAACAGCATCAGATTTCATAAGGCTTAGACAGGAATCTGAAACTTACGCCAGGGCCGCAGCTACAGCAGCCGTGGAGCGGTCTGAGTTCATCCGGATACAGGAAGAGCTCGATGAACTGAAAAAATTAGAACAAAATATTCCGGAATTGGTTCAGGTTCTCATGCGTAGTCCGGAAGCTATGGAAATTATGAAGAACTTGAAGACGAAACAATGATTTTTCTTTTTAACTTCCTTTTTGTGGATACGAAGGAATTTCTACTTCGTTTTTTGTGGAAACGAAGGAATTTAAAAAATTATGGAAGATAATTAAAAATACACTTTTTGCTTCATGTTAAGCAAATTTTTATATCGTTAGCTGTTAATTATATTTTAGAAAGCTTTATCAAAATAGGAGGTCGTTTCTATTACTGAAATTGTAGACTTAAATAAGTATCAATTTGCTAAAATCCTAGGTGAATTATATAGAATTCAAAAAAGAATCGATCCAAAAATGTGCCGATGTTCTGATTCTAGAATTTATGGGCTTATTAATGGTATTGAAGAAGCGATTAATGAGGAAGTATTCACAAGTCCTTTTTCTGAAACTCAAAGAATAATTACTAAAGATGAGCTGAAATTTGTATATGATGTCCTCGATGAATACAAGGGTGAAAATCTCAATTC
The DNA here is from genome assembly GCF_000969985.1 of Methanosarcina barkeri str. Wiesmoor. GTDB lineage: Archaea > Halobacteriota > Methanosarcinia > Methanosarcinales > Methanosarcinaceae > Methanosarcina > Methanosarcina barkeri_B. The sequence continues at coordinate 4,277,298 of NZ_CP009526.1, forward strand.
GTTTAAAGGGTATTATACGATAGAAAGAAAACTTGAGGAATATGGAATTGACAGAGAGAAGGCTATTAAGATTTTTACGTACCTGAAGCTCGATTCTAGGTACTATGAATTGATAGAAAAAATGAATTCTATAGATTCCCCCGTCGAATTAAAAGACTTGGATCCTTTTGAATACGAGATTTAATGAAATCTATTTTTCGAAACTGTATCGATTGCCTTTCCTTTTTAGGCAATTCATTTTCATATTATCAGGGGTTCCTCAGAAACCCCTGCTGTGGAGCTCTTAAATCTTACTACTTTTTTTAACGTTCATTCATCACTTAATGGTGATTAATGGGGATAGGTGGTATTATGGCAAACAGTTTTGTGACCAAAATCACGGATAAGCAGTTTCGAATCGTAATCCCAATTGATATCCGAGAATTAGAGGGTATAGAAATTGATGAATTGCCTAAAAAATGGTACTTCTGGGCAACTCATAGTAGGTTAACTCCAATAACTGAAGCTGCAAATACAGTAAAAAAACATTGGGGCGGAATACTGAATTATTTACAACCTGTTGGCTCAAAGTTTTAAAGTATATCTTCAGTTATTGTTTTGTAATTATTCAGGTACGTAAAATAAGTCAAATAACATCGATTTTGGTCATAGGGATTTGTTTAATAAGGAATTCATAGCAAAATTAAAAATAGCATCAGTTGGTCTCAGTTTACAAAACCCACTGAAATATATTGTAAATGCCAAACACTCTAAATTACAGCTTTTAATGTCAATTTATGGTGCCTGAATAGTTACCCCGTTTTTTATTTCCGGTTTTGATTTTACTTACTTTTTGATTCTATTCGCTTTTTACTCCTGTTCTTTTTCTGGTCTGCTTGTGCGCAACTTTAAGGATAGAAAGAGTGCATCCAGGCCTTGAATCTCCGGTTTTTTACCATCAATTTTTTTCCAGAGTTATCCTGTCTGTTTGTTACATACCCTTTTTCCTTTTTCGGTCAGCCTGTAAATCGTACCCGTTGAAACAGTAGAGTTTTCTAAAAACCCACAATATCCACAGTTTTTACAGGAACCGGAACAGGACGAGGATAGGACGGAACTGTTGTCCATGACTTTTTCAACATGCCCCATTTTTTCCATTATTTCGAGTAAGCCTTTAAGCTGCTGCATACTTATTTTCAAATGTCTTGATATTTCATTGAAAGACAACGTATTGCCTTTCTTTTCTACTTCTGCGATCTGTTTTAACACATACATGTATCCGAGTACCATAGAGTATTATCCTCCGTATTTTGTAATTTCGTCTTATCTTCTTATCCTGTAATTTTCTCTTAATCCTGCAATCTGAACTCTTTTTTCCAGCCTGCGTATACTACAACAGAAAGCAGGCCAAGGTACAGGGCAGGCTTGAAATCGACAAGAGGCGTCCACTGCTCAAATCCTTCTGCAAACAGTACCCAGGCATTACTAAGGTCGGCAGCAAAGGTCAGGAAATATATAATTCCAAAGAGTATGGAAAGTACGATTCCTACATATGCATAGGCTCTTCCTTCAAAGGAACCTTTTGAAAACTCAAGAGTTCCGTATAAGTAAACTGCACCCACTAGTGCAAGTACAAGCCCGCCTGCAAGCTCAGGAGGGAGCAAATTTACAGATAAAAAATCATCAGGCAAAAGTTTAGCTCCCTTCAGGGCCTGTAAGAGTCCCAATATCATGTACATTACCCCCCAAAGAAGGGTAAAATAGGTAAGATTTTTGTTTTTGTTTTCCATTCAATTCCCTCGTTATGCAAGCACAATAGTCCCTATGTTTACTGTTACAAAAGCCATAATCCACGCTACAGTTGTAGAATAAGCCACTGAAAAAAGCATCCACTTCCAGGAACCTGATTCTTTTTTTATTACTGCAACTGTTCCTATGCAGGGTACGTAAAGTAAGGTAAACACCATAAGCCCCAGTGCAACAGCAGGTGTAAATATCGGATCTGCTATCAGAGCAGAAGATAACATCCCGTCATCTGCTCCTGTTCCATAAAGTGTTCCAAGAGACCCAAGGACGACTTCTTTAGCAAGAAATCCGAATATAAGTGAAACTGCTATTTTCCAGTCAAAGCCGAGTGGAGATACTAGAGGTTCAAGGAGTCTACCAAGACTTCCAACATAACTTTCTGCACTTCCATACTCAACTCCCTGAGGGAAATATGCAAATAACCAGATAATCACTACTCCCCCAACGATTACAGTACCTACTCTTTTGAGATATAGGGAACCCTGGTTCCACATATACTTGAAGGAGTTGCCAATAGAAGGTTTGTGATAGGGAGGAAGTTCCATAATAAATGGAGACGGCTTTCCCTTGAAAATCACAGTTCTAAAAAGCTTGGCAGATACTATTGCTATAATGATACCAAGCACATATATTCCAAAGATAACTGATCCGGCCTGCCTTCCAAAAAATGTCCCTGCCAATAACACATACACAGGCATTCTGGCTCCACAGGATATGAAAGGTGTAACCAGCATAGTAATAAGACGATCTTTCTCATCCTCGAGAGTGCGGGTTGCCATCACGGCTGGAACAGAACACCCAAATGCCATAAGCATCGGGATAAAGGATTTTCCCTGGATTCCCATCGAATACATCAATCTGTCCATAATGAAAGCAGCTCTTGCAAGATATCCGCTGTCTTCCAGAAGGGATAAGAGGAAAAACAGAATGAAAATATTGGGTACAAAAAGCAGAACTGCTCCGACCCCTGATATTATTCCATTTCCAAGGAGTGATGAGAGCCAGGGGGAGCCAATGCTTTCTGAAACTACTTCGGCAAGTATGCCGAAAAACTTGTCAATGAGTTCCATGAAAGGAGTGGCAAAATTAAAGGTTAATTCGAACATTCCCCACATCAGAGAGAGAAATATAGGAATCCCAAGATATTTGTTGGTAAGTACTCTGTCAACCATATCCGAAGGGGATATCTCATCTACATGGGAACTGGATACCTGAGATATCAGTTTACTTATGAATTCATAACGCTTATCGGCCATTTCGGCTTCATATTCTTCAGTATCAAGTTCGGAAAGAAACTTTTCAACTTCAAGATGTATACTTGACGAGGATAGCTTTGAGCGGACATTTTCATCTCCTTCAAGAAGTTTTATACTTAACCATCTGGAAGGATACTTACTCGTCAAGTCATTATCTTTATTCAAAATTTTTTCAATTTTGTGAATCTTCTCTTCAATTTTTTTCCCATAATCTATCGCATGAGGGTGAGGGGTTTCAGAACTGGATTTTGAAATGACTGCATCAAGAAGAGAGTTAATGCCTAAATCATGGTTTGCAGTTGTCCTGACTACAGGAACACCTAGCAATTTTTCAAATTTTGAGATATCTATCTTGTCTCCTCTATTTTCTGCAAGATCAGTCATATTAAGGGCAAGGATAATGTTCTTATCCATTTCCAGCAATTGAGTGCTCAGATAGAGGTTACGCTCAAGATTTGTAGAGTCAAGGATCTGTACTACAATATCAGGTTTTTCTTCAAGTATGTAATTCCTGGCAACAACTTCATCTGCAGAATAGGCTGTGAGACTGTAAGTCCCCGGAAGATCTACTATTTCAAGAACACAATCTCCGTATTCCTTTATACCTATTTTTTTCTCAACTGTTACCCCTGGCCAGTTTCCAACCTTTTGTCTGGCTCCGGTGATAGCATTGAAAACTGTTGTCTTACCAACATTGGGGTTTCCGGTAAGTGCAACCCTTATCTTTTTTTCAATCAAGTTCTACACCCTTAGATTAATCCGGCTCTACCATAATCTTCATCGCCATACCCTTTCCCAGGGCATAACGTGCTCCGTTCACGTTAACAAGCAGGTTTCCTCTCTCGCATCCTATAAGACGAATAGAAGACGAAGGTGTAAAACCCATTTCTGTCAGTCTTCTTTTGAGAGCCTTGCCTGCTAGCACTTCTCGAATTTTACAGTCTTTTCCTTCAGAAAGCATTGGAAGAGGTATTTGTGGGATCAAATTAACCCTCCAGTGGTTCAACAACTATCATTTCAGCTTCCTGCTTCCTAAGAGAGAGGTTGTATCCTTTCAACTTAAAATCGACAGGGTCTCCCAATGGAGCTTTTTTGGTTACGCTCAGTACTGTCCCGGGAACCATGCCCATCTCAAGAAGTCGCTTGCGAGAATTTCCCTTACCTTTTATCTGGATAACGCGAGCTCTCTGACCTGTTACCAGCATGTTGAGGGTTTTATCGATTATTTCTGCCACTTTTGTACCACCATAATATTTTGGGATATACTAATTTTTTGCTTAACTTTGAAATGTAATAGTAATTATTTATAGTTTTCGTATATCCGAAAATATTGTGCATATCTGAAAAATACTATTTTTGAAAGAAATATTTTTTGAGAAAATCTGATAGCCTTTGCTTAACCGGCGAAACTTTCCTATCCAATTGAATAGAAATTACGCGCATAGAGTTCAAAATCAATCACAGTAAAAACGATGAGTTTAACTCATATCTTAAACAGTTAAATCTTAAATGTTTAATGATATTTAGGTTTCTCTAAAAAAGATTCCTTTTCTATGGGTTTTAAACCTCGGTTTTAAACCTTATTTCTCTGGTTAATTAGGTACTAGCGATTTTTCGATAAAAATACGTATTAATATTGATTTATTTATAATTTTGCCGGTTTATTATCCAGTTATATGATTTAAGTATAAAATTCGCATTTCAAGAGGTGTGGAATCTTTGCTTGATTGTTCGCCAAGCACTTCCATTGTAGCAAGCCCGCTATATGCCATTTTTGTAAGGGCAAGCATTATGAAATTGAATTCAGGTACTAGCTCCCTATATATTTGAACAGGTTTTTCTTCTGGGGACTTGGAGGGAACACCTGTAAAATAAGCTTTTTTTGCATAAAAATAGTTGTCATGCTTGAGTTCAGTCAAGGGGACAAAGACTGTGCCAAGCTGCTTATCTTCCCAGACTTCAGTCTGCAGTTGCATATAGATTCTTTTTCATTATAACATAAATGAAAATTATTATAATGTATCCACCGGCTATATTGAGAGAATAAGGGATAGTAATTTTAGATAAGAAAGTAATTATTGCTATTAAGAGCCACAGAATAAAGCCTATTAATGAGCTTTTCATACCGACGATGTCACTATTTTTTTCAATTCTGTTCATATTCTTACTATAAAATAAATAGTGTCCAAAAATCAAAAAAAATAAAATAAGACCTATCCCAAGCCATTGGTCTACTTGACCCCAATATTGAGCCTTGGTTATTTCGTTGCCATTTACAACTGTCATTTCTGAAAAAAATGACAGTTTTATATTATATATAAATATGAGCCAAGAATAAAATAATACAACTCCAAATAAAACTCCGGCTACTTCCTGAGTTTTATTTGAAATCGAGGTCGTATCTTTCATACAATAAAACCTCTCAATAATTCAATTTGAGTCTATATAATTAAATTACATTAAATGTTTCCAAAGATATGTTATATAAATTGTAAAGTTTTTAACTAGAGTTTATAACTAGAGTTTTTAACTAGATCATTAACAATTTATGTTTAATTGCTGTCAGTATTTTCGAGGAGAATAAAGCACCTTGAGACTTTAGAATGGTTTTTTCCTGAAAACCACGATTCAGAATACACTTTAAGGTTCCTCTTCCGAAACTTCTGTAATTGTAGGTTCTGTAGTCCATTCAGGCAATTCATCCACCTTTTCAATCGATTTCACGGTCTCATTTGGCGTGTCAATAGTTATCATATAAAATTCTCCACCGGTCATTTGCGAATAAGTGGATATTACGGTCCCGTTCAGGTAATCAGCTTCTCTACAGAGCTTTTCCTCGGAAACATCCGGTCCAAGGTTTTTTAATGTACCGTTTTGCAGCTCAACAGTTACTTCGTGAATATACCAGCCGTTAATCCGGATATATACTATAGATTTCCCTGTTTCATTGAAGATGGCACCTGTGCCTGAATAGTTTCCTTTTGTCAGGTTTTGGAAATCGCTATCATTCTCATAGATTTCATGTAATACTTGTGAAGCAGGTTTCCTGTCAATTCCTCCAAAGTCATCAGAGTCATTCATACCCAGGGGCAAATCGCCGGATTCATAGAGGGATAAAAGAAAAATTGCCGAGAATAAACCGATAATTATCAGCGAAAACCATTTACTTCCATCCAAGATTATTCCTCTTTGACATTTGCTTTTAACATTCTGTACCTTACTTTTCAAGTTCTGTACACCTGACATATTATTGCTTTTTCTAATTCGTACAATGAATAGGATCCAAAAATGTACTTTTTGGAGAAGTTTGTTCGAGTATATATTTCAAGGGAGACAAGACCAAGTAAGCCTTAAGAATTTTCAAAGTTAGCACAGCCATACCTTTGATACAATAGTGTTAAAAACAGACTCAATTTATTTAAATTTCAACACTATTTTGTGACTATAACTATTATCAGTAGCTTTTGAAGCGAAATGAAAAAGGTGCCTGTAAAACTTTACAACTTGTCACATGAAAATCGGTTTCAAGCGTCATTATGTACACTTCTTTTCGATCAGTCACTATACGTGCTATCGATTCTCCAGTCTCATTGAAGATTCCACCTGCATAGGTGTAGTCCTTACTACAGGACTTTGAAAATTGATATTATTCACATATATTTCTTAGTATTTCGATCCGGGTTCTCTTTTGACCCCACAATTATTAGCAGAAAGATCATTAGAGCGATTATTACTTTATAAAAGAAAAATAACGACAACTTTTCTATTTCGTAACATTATATAGCACACCTCTTTGTTTAGTCATCCCGAGAGGCAGAATCAGGCAAGCCTTAAATAACCGCAAAACTAACACTAGCCATGCCTCCGGGCACAATGGAGTTCAAATCTACTCTGGAAGGTTCTTTTGAACTTCATTAAATATATTCAAAAACATGCTATATAAAGTGTAAAGTTTTTAACCAAATCATTAAACAATAAACGCTGCATTTACGATTACTTTTATCAATTGTAACACTTTATGTGAGAAATTACATGATGATTTTGACAGGCTGATTGTAACTCCCAAATGTCGCCAGTACTTTTTTTTACAACAAAAAAGAATGTGAAGTCTGTAACTTCACCTTTTATTTTATTCGTTCTGAAATTTCTCGGATATCAGGAGAAGGATTCGGAAATATTAAGCAGCTCCCCCTTATCAAGAGAAGAAATAATAGTAATTTCGAATTCCCCATCTTGCCAGGTCAGAGCTTTCATATTTCCTCCAAATACCGAAGAAATCGTACCGGACTTGTTATTGACCAGAACAGGCTCTCCTTCACTTTCAAGATCCTGAGTTGCAGGCAAACTCTTTTCAGAAATGCTTTCTACAATACGTATTTCGTCGTCCCCTTTTGTATATACCATAGTGATCTTTTCTTGAGGGTATCCTGCAAAAATACCGAAGCTGTTATGGAGAAAAGTGGAATAAGGCGTATCGACACCGGAAGATACCGTTGAATAATTAAATTCATATCCTTCCGGGAGATATTCAGGGATAAGTATTTCAAAATCAGTAAGTTGTTTTGCTTCTTCAAGCGTTATTTTTTCAGGCTCATTTTTTAAGTCTTCCAGCTCCAATACCTTTACCTGCGCCCCATCCGGAATTTTAAACTCAAAATCAGAATATGGAATTCCCGTATTCAATCTCAGGTCCCGAATTTCCATTTCAAGATAAACATTTCCTTTGCTGTCATATAGTTCATACCCGAGAAGCATCCAGTTTTCGCTGTCGACCCATATTTTTGGTTTCCATTGAAGTGATTCATTATTCTCAGAAGGTGTGAGCTCAAGCAAATATACGCTTTCTCCATCTATTTTTTCGGTTCCAAGGAGGAAAGGTGACCCCCCACTAAGGACGAAACCGTTCAAAAAACCAGCATAAACATCAGGCTCAAAAAGTTTCAAACCGTCAAAATCATCTGAAGTTTCCGCTTTGAAAACAATCTCGGATTCGGAACTGTAAATCCATTGGAAATCTCCGTCAGAGACCATAATTATTTTCGTATCATTATCCGGACCTAAAAGAATCATTTTCATTAAATCAGGCTTTTTCCAGACAACTTCATATATTTCCGGATTCTGCTCTCTTGAACTTGAATTTACATACATTGTAAAAGAATAATCTTCAAGACTATCCATTTTCATCTGCATGTTGGATACGATTTCTTCACCGTCGGGCCGTATGTCAGATGTAACCCCTTCAACATCGGATTTCTCCCCGCAACCTGAAATAAAAATGGATAGGGATGCCAGGAACAGAATGAGCAGTAAATGTCTTTTGGATTTATTCTTCATATAGGGTTCTCCCCCGATCATTTTATTATTAAACGAATTTGCATGATCATGTCAAGTCATGTCAGGGAATAAGCTCAGATCCCACTACTTCGGCTTCTGCAGTCCATTCAGGCAATTCATCCACCTTTTCAATCGATTTCACGGTCTCATTTGGCGTGTCAATAGTTATCATATAAAATTCTCCACCGGTCATTTGTGAATAAGTGGATATTACGGTCCCGTTCAGGTAATCAGCTTCTTTACAGAGCTTTTCCTCGGAAACATCCGGTCCAAGGTTTTTTAATGTACCGTTTTGCAGCTCAACAGTTACTTCGTGAATATACCAGCCGTTAATCCGGATATATGCTACAGATTCCCCTGTTTCATTGAAAATTCCAACTTCATATGTATAGTTTCCTTTTGTCAGGTTTTGAAAATCACTATCACTCACGTATATTTTTCTTAATATTTCCGATCCGGGTTCTCTGTTAATCCCTCCATAATTATCAACGTCATTCATACCCAGGGGCAAATTTCCGGATCCGTAGAGAGATAAAAGAATAATTGCCGAAAGAAAACCAAAAATCACCAGCAGAAACCATTTACCTTCTTCCAGAATTATTCCTCCCTGACCATCAGTATCTATAAATATTCTGTATCTTATTTAGAATTTTAGAGTTATAGAGCTCTTGATGTTACTGCTTTTTTCCGGGCTACGCAAGCACATCCATGAAAGAAAAAGGCTCTTCGCTGTTTCGAGTGGGTAACTTACATTCATCTATTGAAATGTCGAAGTAATACATCTAACCCACTTTCCGCAGTAAATTTACGTAAATTCATATTTTTACTGCTATCGATTTTCAATCAAATGTAGATTTATTGGACTTTTATGCAGTAGGTAAAAGCAACGATGTGGTGTATTTAGAGACCAAAAATGATATCATTCAATTTTCACCAAATACCATTAAAAATTCAAATTATTTACTCTGTTCCAAAAACGCTATCAAGAAAAATATTGATTTTCAAAAAAATACTGCGGAATGTAGGATATAATAAAATATATGCAATTAACCATATTTTTTGGGTCGACTTTTTTTGAAAATACCTGATTCCTGAAAAAAAGCCCTATGGATAACACGACAAGGCTTGACAGACAAAAAAGAAATATGTTGCATTTGAAATCCCTCTATGACCGCGGGTTCAAAAGCTTATACGGTTTTTCTGTTATGCAGATTTGAGAGTTAGAATCATTCTCTTCATCTCTATCTATAGTTATACTTTAAAAATCAATTGATTCCACTTAAGAAAACTGGAATCCATAGAATTCCAAAAAAAATGGAAATAATAAGGTACTTAAATTCTCTCTTTGATGAAAAATACCCGGCTAAACCACCAAGAGTCGCCAAACTCACAGCATAGACAAGAACAGTCAAAAACCGGCTGATATTGAGACCGTCCTTATAGATAAGATTTCCAAAAAATAAATTTCCAAAAAACAAAAGAATGAAAATAGGAACTGTTCCAACTATAATTGCCCCTACCTTATCTTTTACAATCCACCCATAAATAATCGGAGTTACAGGGAAGATAAGCAGATTAATAACTGTCTCAAATCTCTCACCATAAGTTCCAAATATCCTGTAAAGATCTATAGTTTCAAGACCAGCTACGATGCAAACAACTGCAAAAGAGATTATCAAAGGATGAAATAATTTCTTTTGGAAATTAATGTTTAAGCCCCCTAAAAATAGGAAAGATGATTTTTTCACATTAGTTATTGGTTAAGTGAGGAATATAGATTCTTTCTCATTAAAATATAAATGGAAATTATTATAATGTATCCACCGGCTATATTGAGAGAATAAGGGATAGTAATTTTAGATAAGAAAGTAATTATTGTTATAAAGAGCCACAGAATATAGCCTATTAATGAGCTTTTCATACCGACGATGTCACTATTTTTTTCAATTCTGTTCATATTCTTACTATAAAATAAATAGTGTCCAAAAATCAAAAAAAATAAAATAAGACCTATCCCAAGCCATTGGTCTACTTGACCCCAATATTGAGCCTTGGTTATTTCGTTGCCATTTACAACTGTCATTTCTGAAAAAAATGACAGTTTTATATTATATATAAATATGAGCCAAGAATAAAATAATACAACTCCAAATAAAACTCCGGCTACTTCCTGAGTTTTATTTGAAATCGAGGTCGTATCTTTCATACAATAAAACCTCTCAATAATTCAATTTGAGTCTATATAATTAAATTACATTAAATGTTTCCAAAGATATGTTATATAAATTGTAAAGTTTTTAACTAGAGTTTTTAACTAGAGTTTTTAACTGGAGTTTTTAACTAGAGTTTTTAACTAGAGTTTTTAACTAGATCATTAACAATTTATGTTTAATTGCTGTCAGTATTTTCGAGGAGAATAAAGCACCTTGAGACTTTATAATGGTTTTTTCCTGAAAACCACGATTCAGAATACACTTTAAGGTTCCTCTTCCGAAACTTCTGTAATTGTAGTTTCTGTAGTCCATTCAGGCAATTCATCCACCTTTTCAATCGATTTCACGGTCTCATTTGGCGTGTCAATAGTTATCATGTAGAATTCTCCACCTGTCATTTGCGAATGAATGGATATTACGGACCCATTCAGGGAATCAGCTTCTCTACAGAGCTTTTCCTCGGAAACATCCGGTCCAAGGTTTTTTAATGTACCGTTTTGCAGCTCAACAGTTACTTCGTGAATATACCAGCCGTTAATCTGGATATATGCTACAGATTCCCCTGTTTCATTGAAAATTCCACCTGGGCCTGAATAGTTCCCTTTTGTTAAGTTTTGAAAATCGCTATCATTTTCATATATTCTCTGCATTGTTACTGCGGGGTCTAATCTGTCAATTCCTCCAAAGTCATCAGAGTCATTCATACCCAGGGACAAATCGCCGGATTCATAGAGGGATAAAAGAAAAATTGCCGAGAATAAACCGATAATTATCAGCGAAAACCATTTACTTCCATCCAAGATTATTCCTCTTTGACATTTGCTTTTAACATTCTGTACCTTACTTTTCAAGTTTTAGAAATCTGGCACATCACCTATTTTTTCTGAACTACGCAGGTGCGCCCTTAAAACAAAAAACGGAAAAGATAAGCTATCTAGAATGGCATCTTTTACACGTAGCATCTTTTACACGCAGTATCTTTTACACCTTAAAAGACTCACCCCATTCCGGCCTTTCAGGAGGGTTATTTTTCAGCATATCTCTCCATTCTTCATCTGTCAACCTCTGTCCTGATGGCTGCCAGAACTCATAATAACTCATTACAGGGCCTGCTCCAAGAACAATCCTACCATCGGGCTGTTTATAAGCTACTATTATCAGGTCCAGTTTTCCGGTTCCTTCTTCCAAAACTCCAGCAGGAGAGGTGTAAACATCCGCGACCATGACCGATCTCTGGGAATCCTCATCTACGTTCTCAAGCATTGGAGATATATTCTGGCCAAAATTCCTGATGAACTCATACTCTGCATCTGTCAGCTCTTTGTTTTCAAGCTCTTTTATCGAGATTTCCAGCAACTTTTCAAGGGTGTTTTCAAGAGTTGTGAACTCTTTATCTGATTTTTCGTCAAGTACTTCCATTTCAGCCAGCCCATTGTGTGCCATTTTTGTAAGGGCAAGCATCCTGGAATAGAATTCGGGAACTGGTTCCACATATCCCTGAACAGGCTTTTCTTCTGGAATATAGGGTACACCTGTGTAACGAGCCTGTTTTGCATAGAGGATGGTATCATGCCTGAGCTCGGTCCAGGAAGCAAGTGCTGTATTAAGCTGTTTATCTTCCCAGGCTTCAGTCTGCATAAATGTAGGATAACCCTCTGGATAACTTATTAGGAGAGGCTTTAAAGCGTACAGTTGAGCCCAGTATAGATTTTTATTCCAGTCTTCTTCATCAAAAGCTCTAAATTCATTTTCCAGAGATGTGTGAGCTTTTTTGTATTCTTCATTTTCAGAAATACCCTGATTTTTCAGGTGTTCTCTGGCTCTTTCAGAACCAAGGAGATCCATAATGTTCAGGGCAGGAGGATGGAGCTTCTGGAGAATATAGGAGTCTGGAGTATATCGCTGACCCATGAATCTGAACCCTTTTGTAGCCTCAAGAGTTTTGTTTTCGGTTTCAGAGCCTGCCTGAATTATTTCCCCTGTTCCGCTGTAGATTTTTGGGCTTTCATATTTTTCAAGTTCAGTTTTCAGTGCTGTAAGACTTTCGTTGTCGAAACTTACTCCGTTTCTATCATTCCCAAAAACAGTATCCAGAGCTTTTGTATATTCATAGGGCCCGAGGTCATCAGAAAAACCGACATAAAAAGCAGTTACGTTATAGATTCTGTCCCATCTCTCTCGGAGGTTTTTGTCCTTATCACAATGGTCAGAAATCAAAAAAGCCTGTATAGTCTGGATTCTCGCTTCATTTTCCGGGTCTTCTGTATTAATCATGTCCGGCTTAAGTAGCATACTCATTCTACCATGCCACATCATGGCCTTGAAGTATTTCTGAAGTTTTTCAGAGGATGTATAGTGTCCCCGTGGAGTGTACTGAGAGTAATCTTCACTGTACTTGAAAATCGGAGACACTCCCTCTTTTTGAGCTTCTATCAAAGCGAGTTCAGCCTCTACATCTTCCTGCACATATTTCGGGACTTCAAAGCTATATTCTTCGGAACTTGAAGTCTCTGTAGACTTGACCTGTATCCGATTTGGATCTGGTTTTTCTTCAAGCAAACTAAGGGCAACCGCAAAGTATGCAACATTTCTTCTTGCAGCTTCCTTTACTTCATCAGATGAAGAACTGTTTTCTTTTATCTCGTTATAATCTTCTATGGAAGATTCAAGGAGCATTTTGTCAAGTCTCCAGAGCTCGTCGTAAAACTCATTTTCTTCGACCCTTTTTAATGTCTCATCAAACTGGACATGGTAAAGGTGGAGGAGAGAATCCGACGTTATGAATATAGGAACGTCAGCCACTTTCAGGTCTCTGTAAGTTGCATTTACTTGCTCCACTTTAAATTGATTTTTGGTAACTTCATTTTCAATTACAACAAACCCATTTGTGTACAGTAAGTTTCTGCTTTCGTTTGTTAGGTGAATCTTTTGGATGAAACTATTATAATTCGTAATTTCGGAAGCCTGTAGAGGTAGAGAATAGATGGGAACTACAGCCTCGAACTACAGATTTTCTTTACTGTAATATTTGGAAAAGGAGCTTTGTCCTTCAAGTTTAGGGGTATTATTGGTCTTTTCAGAAGAGTTCTCTATAGAAACGTCTTCTTCGGTGGAATTAAATGAACTAGTCTGACTGTATGTTTCATTAACTGGATTTGTTTCATTAATTGGACTTGTTTCATTGACTGGCTCACTGCTACTGTCAATGCAACCTGATCCTAGTATCAATAGTATCGCCAGAAGGCAGACAAATCTCAGTAACTTTATTCTCAAGTACAATTCCTCACACTCTGATTTATTGTTTAGCGGAAAAATTATAAGAAAAATGAATAGTTTAAATAATTATATAGAGTTGACTCGCTGCTGCAAAGAATTACAATTAACTAGTTGAAAACCAAAATTTATTGAATGAAGAGAAACATCGTAATTTGAAACTTTGTTAATTATACACTCAAAGAATATTTAAAATTTATTCTATATATTTATTTCTTTTATGAATTTTTGTCAGTTGATTAAGATTCATCATATCGATCAGCTTTTTACCTAAAATAATGATGTATCAGAGTTTTAGTAAACGTCAATAATTCTATTTACTTACAGTAAATAATCTCAATATTTTGCTCTTGACTGAGCAATAAAATTGGCAAAATGATACCGACGTACATGCCCGAAAGAAGATAAAACAACATAGTGTATGTAGAAGAATTAAACAGTAACATAAGAAAAAGTCTGTAAAGATGGCGAGAGGAAATGAACAAGGTCGAAAATTAAAATCTCTTATATGAATAATTAGAGACTCTTACATGAATATAAAAACTATGAATAATGAAAAATCGAAAAAGTTATTTTTAGTGAATCCTTGTTTTGTTTAATGTCAAAAGAATATCTAAGTTGGGATAATTTTATTGTGACAAAAATTCCCTCAAGTGTCAAATTGGACCCTATAATTTATGAGTATATAAAAAAAGATCATTTGATTCTTGATATCGGTTGTGGTTTTGGAAAAGTTTCCCTTCAACTTGCTTTTCAAGGTTTTTATGTGGAAGGAATAGATATTAATGAAGCTGGAATACTTGCTGCACAGGAAAGTGCAAGAAAACTAAACCTGGATGATAAAGCACATTTCAGAGTTGGAGATGCTACAGATCTACCATATATAGAAGATAAATTTGACATTGTTATCATGCATGGACTTTTGACCATTATTGTGGATAAAAGTGATAGAAACAAAATTATACAGGAAGCTTATAGGGTTCTAAAACCAGAAGGGCATTTATATATTGTAGACTTTGGTCAAACATGGCATTCTGATATATACAGAGAAAGATATCTGAAAGATTTCCCTCTAACAAAGGAAGAAGGATCTTTTTTAGTTTATAATAAAGATACAGGGGAAAAAGAATACATTGCACATCATTATACCGAAAAAGAATTGATTTTTCTTTTAGTAAATAATGGATTCAAAATAGATTCTTTTGAGACTAAAGAATTTGTTTCAAGATCGGGAAATAAAGTAAATGGGTTTGTTATAATATCAAAAATTTGAGTATAAATAGAAAATTTAATTAGAGGTGAATAAATAAAAATAATCAGATCTAAACTCAAAAACTACGTATTTAAATCTTGATCTTGAAATAATCACTCGAGATCCCAACCAAGAAAATAGTTATGAAACTCTATGATATGTGAATAAATATGGGTTTTGATAAATAGGTTCTTGATTTATATTCATACGAGATACTTTCATTACCAAACTCAGAATCTTTACTGTCTGAGTTATTGAGCTCTCCGGTATTTTTTCTTCAAATATAGATAGGTTTGATGGTTCGTCAGCAAGTCCATCAGTACTATATTCTAAAATTTCCAAGAACTATATTCTAAAATCTCCATCTCCTTGAACGCATTGGATGAATACTACACGACACAAACGACTTTTTCATTGTGTGTTTATTGATTTGCTGTATCTTCTTCATTCCAGCAGAGTTCTCGGATTAATAAACCCGCTCCTGAGCATATGATCAGCAATCACAAGGGCAACCATAGCTTCGGCAACCGGAACCATGCGCGGAGGAATTGTGGGATCATGCCGGCCTTTTATTGCAATTTCAGTATTTTCCAGGGTTTTGAGGTCAACTGTCTGCTGAACTTTTCCTATGGACGGAGTTGGCTTTACTGCTGCCCTGCAGACAATGTCCAATCCGGTTGAAATACCTCCAAGAATTCCACCTGCGTTATTGCTTGAAGTGGTTATTTTTCCTTCCTTTATTCGGAAAGGATCGTTCATTTCACTACCGTACAGGCGAGCAGCTTCAAATCCGGCCCCAATTTCAAAGCCTTTGACGGCAGGAATACTCATCAGAGCTTTTGCAAGGTCTGCATCCAGTCGGTCAAAGACAGGTTCTCCAAGGCCTGCAGGCACACCTCTTATAATAAGCTCGACAATGCCACCGATACTGTCTCCTTCCTGCCGAAGGGCCGCAACTTTCTCAAGCATTTTTTCAGCAGCCTCAAGATCGGCACAGCGTACAGGGGTCTTTTCTACATTTTCAAGAATTTCTTCAAAAGAAAGAGGTTTTGCGCGGAGGGCTCCGAGTTCAAGCACATGTCCAGCAATTAGGATTCCGAATCTGGAAAGCAGGAGTTTTGCAAGGGCTCCACCTGCAACCCTGCCTATTGTTTCCCGAGCTGAAGACCTGCCTCCACCACGGTGGTCCCTCATTCCGTAGCGGGCCATGTAAGTAAAATCGGCATGTCCGGGCCTGGGAGTGTCTTTAATGACATCATAAGCTGAAGACCTGGCATCCGAGTTCCAGACAAGCATAGAAACAGGAGTGCCTGTACTCATCCCTTCAAAAATTCCCGAAAGAATTTCCACTCTGTCAGCTTCATGCCGCGGAGTTGAAACCTCGCTCTGCCCCGGGCGCCTCCTATCCAGTTCTTTTTGAATATCAGCCTCGGAGAAAGGAAGCCCTGCAGGCAATCCATCTACTACAACACCTACAGCCTTGCCGTGGGATTCACCCCAGGTAGTAATTCGAAACATCTGCCCAAAAACGTTTCCAGCCATGCATCTTAACTGGTTTTTTTGCTATTTGATCCTTGGGGTCGTTGGGAGAAGGGTTCAAGATGTACAACCACATCAGAGACATCTTTGTATTCACTCTTCAGTTTTTTGCTGACTTTGTGAGCGATAAGGTGTGCATCCTCAAGTGGCATATCCGACTGGACAAGCAGGTGCATATCAATCTTGATATCCCCCATGCTACCTCGAGTCCGAATTTTATGGCAGCCCTTTACTCCTTCAACTCCCATAACCAGGTCACAAATTTCTTTCTCTTCAATTCTAGACATGTCCAGAAGGTCCCTTGAACCTTCTTTAATAATCCTGTACCCTGCCCTGAAAATGATAAAAGCAATTACTATGGCTATTAAAGGGTCCACGAGAGGGAAGCCGAGCTCTATGGCAGCAAGACTTAATACAACCGAGAGGGAGACATAAATGTCACTTTTTGTGTGCATGGAGTCTGCTATAAGTATCTGGCTTCTGAGAGATTCACCCTGTTTATATTCGTATCGTGTAACCAGATAGTTAATACACATCGTTCCGAGAATTATGAGAAAACTTATAGCTGTGACCTCTGGCACGCTCTGTTCAAGGAAACGGTTTAGAGCGCTTTGTAAAATCTCAAAGCCTACAAATATCAAAAGTAAAGCAATAAAAATAGAGGCTACTGTTTCATACTTCCGATGTCCGTAAGGATGATCTATATCAGGTGGGCGAGCTCCGATAAAACTCCCAGCCAATCCTATAATATTGGAAACTCCATCAAAAAGAGAGTGGTAGCCGTCTGCAGTCATGCTTAATGTGCTGGTCAAGGTCCCGTAAATGATTTTGGCAAACGCAACTGCAAGGTTCAGAAATAGTACATAGATAAGAACTTGCTGTACTTTTTTGAATCTCTGTAACGTTGATCTGACCCCCACTACATCGAATGTTCAAAACCGGAAAGTAGACGGCGGATAATAAACAATTAAGAAAATAAATCCTGAGAGAATTAATTTGGTCAAAGACTATCAAGAAGATATCAATGATATACTGATTTAGTTTTATATAAAATCTCCTTTTTAAAAAATAGGTGAAATACAGAACTCTTGAGCTTTTGGGACGTAACAAAGAGGAAATTCTGTGTGATATTCTGGACTCTCTATTTTCTATTTATGGTTTTGAAGAGACGAATATAAACCTGGATTGGACGAGTATAGTTCTTCACGGGACTAAAGCCAACCTTGGTAAATTCGGATATAGCAGAGATCACAAACCTGACAAGTTGCAGATAACAGTTGGAGTTAGTGAGTTAGCTGACCCCATAAACATACCTATTGGAATTACGGTGAATAAAGGAACCATTCTTGATCTTGAGCACTTTTCTGACACTTTTAACCAGGTTAAAAGTAGGCTTAAAAAAGGCTCTCTTATTGTTTTTGATAAAAGAGCTAATACTAAAGATAATCTCAACCTTATACTGGATGCTGAAATAGACTATCTCACTTCCATGAAACTGAATTCAAGTGATGATAAAATAATTGAGAACTTTGATCTGGAAAGAGCAGAACTGATGAGCAGAACTGATCGATCCCGAAACAGGTATATATGGAATAAAAATCATCAAGTCAAGTAGTATAAAGTACTTCTATTTCTCTGAATCTCTACAGAAAAAACAGCTAGAAGCAAAATCAAGAGCTGTTATGAAGAAGTTACAGGAAGCAAAAGAGGTTCAGAAAGTAGTCGAAAACAAAAAAGCTTCCTAAGAAATTCAGAGTAAATAATGAGTTGATAGAAATTAACTACTCTTTTAGAACTAAGCTTGAAAAGCTTAGTGACGAAGAAGCTATAGAGCTTCTAAAAGATTCACTAAATAATGGAAGAGAAGGATTTTTCCCTGAAATCAAACAGGAATTTGACACTTGAAGATGCGTTGATAACATACAGAAAAAAAGATTCTATTGAGAAAATACTCCATTCATTGAAGAACGAAATAAACATTAAACCGTTGAGAGTGTGGTCGGATGATAGCATTTATGGAGCTATTATCCTTGGCTTTATCGCTCAATTATTCATATCGCTGATGCGATATGAATTTGAGGACCTGAAACACATATCTACAAAATTCATTAAAAAAAGCTTGAAGAATTTGACACTTACAATCAAATTCAAGATAAATGGAGTAAAAAACTATATTTTTGCGAATTTTGACTGGATCAATAGCTTGATAGTAGCAAAAATGAATGGAATTACATAGAATATATAACAAATTTTTATAAACTTAAACAAATTGTCAAGTCCATTTGGGATAAAAAATAAAGGAAATATTCAGTACCAATTAGTGGATACTGTCAAAGTCAGGTTACTACTTATTTCTGTGTCTTTCGTTCTTTATGTGGTTTTCAAAATTCATTTTTGACATACTTTGGAATCAATGCACTAGTTTTTCTCGTATATTCAGCATGAATTTGGATTTTATGGTATAAAACCGCATCAAGCAATATATTAAACAAGAATTGTAACCAAAAAAGAAGTTTGAGGACAAGAATTAGAAATATTTTAATATATAAAATCTAAATATAGAATAAATCTGTGATTGTGGAACAAAATAGCTAATTTACCACCATGCAGGATCTAATATATAATCGATATAACAAGAATTCACATAATGGTTCTTTCTTATAGAGAATGTGGAAACGATATAAGTACAGACCGTGGACCAGTTCAAGATGGAATAACGCAAAAATTGAACTACATGAGTCAGGAACTCAATACATTTTAATTAGATCTGCAGATTATCTATATCTACATCCCGATTTTCATGATATTATAAACCCCAGTTCAATCTGTTAATTAAAATAATGGTTATGTAGAAATCCTCTGAAATCAAGAACTTCCAATTGTTTAAACTGAAATACCTGATACACTAGTACATATTTATATCAGATCCAATCAAAGCTAATTTAGATAGAGCTTCTACAAAACCAAAAACGAAAAAACTACTAGATTTTGAAACTGAGTTTTAGAAAAAGAAACCTGTATTCGGCAGATCGACATTAAATTTGGATATTTTTCAGGATAGGTATCCTCTTCAAATTGTACAGGAAAAGTAGATTTCATATATTCACTGAAAGTTTAAAAATTTGCTTAAGTCTAAAAATAAATTAAGACTAAAAACACATTAAGACCAGATAATAAATTAAGATGCCAATTTAACTTTCAAAATATGTAATAAAATTGTTGTAGTTTTTGGTTAGAATGTCTTTCCTTGAAATGAAGAGGATGCCAGGATAGCGCTTTTCAAACACCCAATTAATTTGCCCTGTATTTAACATGTGTTAACATATAGCCCAAGAGCCACAATATAAAAGAGTAGCAGTCTACTTTTACAAATATATGATATAGAACTAATATAAGCCTCCACAAAAACGCTATCATTGAAAATATTTGGAAAAACATTTACCTGCTGGATGTAGGACGAAATATAAGGAGTGAGACAATGAAAATGAACAAAAAACTGTGTTCAATAGCTTTAACTTCAATAGCCATTGTTTTATTTTTAATTTTGACATTACCTACTACATCGGCAGCTACTGAACAAAATACTGCGAGTGCGGCTAAATATGCCTACATTACGAATAGCGGCAGCACCACTGTCTCTGTAATTGACATCACAACAAACAAGGTTACAGCCAAGATAAACGTAGGAAAACAGCCTTACGGAGTTGCAGTAAACCCCGCCGGAACTAAGGTATATGTATCGAAAGACAAAAGCGGCTCCGTCTCCGTAATTGACACCGCAACAAACCAGGTTACAGCCACAGTGAAAGTAGGAAAACATCCATGGGGAGTTGCAGTTAGCCCAGATGGAACAAGAGTATATGTGGTAAATGAAGGCAGTAAGACCGTCTCTGTAATTGACACTGAAAAAAATAAGGTTACAGCCACAGTAACTGTAGGAAAATATCCTTGTGGAGTTGCAGTAAACCCAGAGGGAACAAAAGTATATGTGACGAACACTCTCGCTAACACCGTCTCTGTTATTGACACAGCAAAAAATAAAGCTACAGCCACAATAAAGGTAGGAAACCTCCCTACCGGAGTTGCAGTTAATCCAGAGGGAACAAGAGTATATGTGACAAATGAGTACGATATTTCTGTAATTGACACAGCAAAAAATAAAGTTACAGCCACAATAAAGGTAGGAAAATACCCATGGGGAGTTGCAGTAAACCCGGCTGGAACAAAGGTATATGTGGCGAACTATGGAGATGGTACTATTTCTGTAATTAATACAGCCACAAACAAGGTTACAGATACATCGAAGGTAGGAAGTTGTCCTTTTGGGGTTGCTTTCAGTCCGGATGGAACTAAAGCATATGTGGCGAAAGAAACAAGCGGCGCTGTCTCGGTAATTAACACAGCCACAAACAAGGCTACAGCCAAAGTGTGGGTAGGAAAAAAGCCTGTTGCATTCGGGCAGTTTATAGGTTCTGCCGCAATATAACCCCTAATACTTCCTGTTGCAAACTTCAAAGGCTCGCCACTCTCAGGAAAAGCACCGTTAACTTGTTGTCTTTACTGACAAAAGCACAGAAACACAAACTAAATTGAAATGGAGTTTCGGAGACAGAACCCCCTTAACCCACAGGATCCAACGCATAAACTGCTGAAAGTTCAATTTACTGACAAAACACCAGTCAAGGCCATTTACTGACAAAAACACCAGATCAAGGCCAGGAACAGAAGGAATAAGATAGAAGCTAAAGGGTCTATGATTACTGATCAAATCTTGAAAAGATGGACCCTTTCTCCTTAGTTATGCTTGTTCTTAACTTTGTCTCCACTTATTTCATTATTCTCATTTTTTCATATATGTTCTAATTTTAGATTAATTATCTCTTTTCTTCACCTGTTCCGCCTCAGGAAATAGGCTGCTCCTACAGCCAGCCCCACAATTTCAGGCCCAGGACCGGGCGATTCTTTTTCTTCTGAACCCTCTGCATTAGTAGCATTTTCATCAGTAGTATTTTCGTCACTAGCATTTTCGACTGCCGGTTCTGTAGATTCTTCGGTTTTGTTCACAGTTGTATCGGAGCTGGTTGATTTTTCCCGGCCGGCCAGGCCCTGCTCATAAGCACTGGAATTCAGACTGCTTTCAAGGACCTTAACGGCACTTGGAACTTTTGGGAAGAGAGGGTAATTATCGTTTCCTCCACCTGTGATGTTATATGATGTATCACAAATTCCGTTGCTGTTTTCATCCACACCGTTTTCGCTGTAACCTTTGCCTTCAAGATCTGCCCAGAAATTCCCTCCTATATAAGGTCCCCCGACAATATTCTTTTTTGTTTTAAGGGGGCTTTGCCAGAGATTTTCTGCGTTTGCGGCTTTTTCATCCACGTTTTCGGCGTTTTTGAAGTAATTATTATAAATAAGATTCTTGCTGCTCACCTCAAGTGAGATTCCCGGGCCGTAATTATAGGCAATTGTATTGCCAATGATATCATTTGAGTTTGAACTTTCGAGCCTTATTCCTTCTTCGTCAAGGGTAATGAGATTGTTGCTTATGGTATTACTGTCAGAACCTTTGAGAAGAATGCCATATTCGGCTCCCTGAACTCTATTGTTGTTAATGTAGCAGCTGTTAACTCCTGTAAGCAAGATTCCTGCATTTTCCGAGCCTTCAATGGCAAACCCGCTAAAAGATGCCCTGTCCACGCTGATTTCAACAGCGCTTTTCGTGGGATTAGCTGCTTTTATCACGGTATCCTCTGGCTTTCTGGATTCCGACCAGATCTGGACTTGCTTATTTATGTTAAGATTTTCAACATAGGTTCCAGGGCTTACAAAAATTGTGTCTCCTGCTTCTGCTTCATCGATTGCGGCTTGTATAGAGATATAGTCCCCGTCAGTTGCCGAGCTTACCCTTAAATTCGAGGCAGAGGAGGCAGAGCAGGTGCAGAGAACTGCCAGAGTAATCGCAAGTGCTGTCAGCTTAAAAGCTCTGAAATTATGTCCTTTTATTCTTCTCATATTAGTTCTTCCTTTACACTTTGAAGCTTCCATTTTCTTTAGTCAGGAATTGACTCTTTAGAAAAAATAAAGCCTTTTTTTCCAGATTTTTTAGCGTTTTTAATAAAAACTTTCTCAATACTTTGTCAAGTAAGTAATTTTATCCCGAAATTAATATACCTTTGGAAATAAAAAATTCTAAACAGCTATCCTTAAATAATAGTTCAATATCCTCTGATAAAAGAAGTTAATCTTCAATTAAAGTCTTAAATACTGTAAAATCCGATATTACACTGAAATTTTATTTTATCATTGTCTCGAATGGAGGCCTAAAAATGGATGAAAAGATTGCGCCCCACCTTGAAGAGTTAACCAGGGCGCTTGGAAACCTTGAAAATACTGGCGTCCGGGCAGAGTTTGAGAAACTCATTGCTTTTCGTGTCCCACCTGATGTCGCAAAAGAGAGTATCCTCCGCAAGTTTGGAGGAAAAAGGAAAGTTTTGAAAGTAAAAGATCTGTCTGCCAATCTTAAGAATTTTGAGCTTACAGGCAGGATTCTGGACCTTGGGGAAAAATCAATTCGTCCGCAAGCAGGAGCTCAGGAAAAACCTTCCAGGCTTTATACAGGGGTTCTTGCGGACGAAACAGGGGCAGTTCTGTTTTCTTCCTGGAAGGAACTGCCAGGTTCAATGGGGGATGTGATTAACATCAAAAATGCCTATACCCGGATCTGGCAGAACCGGATTAGGCTTTCTATAGGAGAACAATCTCCGGTGTCGAAAATTTCGGACTCCTCACTTCCTCCCCTGTCCGAACTTTCAGCAAGCCAGAAAAAAAAGTTAATTGATATAGGAGCTGCAGATTTTTCTGTAGATACAATAGCCTGCGTGCTTCAGCTTTCATACAGAGAAATCTTTGTAAAGGGACGCCAGTCCAGAGTGATCTCAGGTGTGCTTGCAGATGAGACCGGCAGGCTGCCTTTTACAGCCTGGATTGAACTGCCTGGCATTGATATAGGGAGCATTATACGAATTGAGGGAGCTCAGGTGCGTATGTTTAGGGGAATGCCATCAGTAAATATCCTGAGCAGCACAAAGGTTTCTTCGATCGGGTCGGAAGAAGCCGGAAAACTTGCATTTACCTTTGAATCTGCAGCAAAAGATCCGGCGCCTATCAAAATTAGGGAGATAAATTCAAGAGACAGCCTGTTTGACGTGTCCGTAGCAGGTAACCTGGTTTCAGTTAGGCCCGGTTCAGGCATTATCTCCCGATGCCCTGAATGCAGTCGTGTAATCCAGAAAGGAAACTGCAGGGTTCACGGGAAGGTCGAGGGCATATGGGACATGCGGATCAAAGCCATACTGGATGACGGAACAGGTTCCGTGTCAGTTATGTTTCCAAGGGAACTTGCAGAAATTATCTATGGAAAAACTCTTGAGGAAGCCGAACAGCTGATGTTCTCGGATGTCTCAAAAGATGCAGTCTATGAAGATTTAAGGCGTTTTCTTACGGGTCGTTATCTTGCAGTACGCGGGAACTCTTCAAAAAATGAATTTGGGGTTTCTTTCGTAGCTGAAAATGCCTGGGTACCCGAAGATGATCTTGCAGTAAGGGTAGTTGAACTCCTTCACAGGCTCGGGCCTGATGAAGAGGATGGATAGGAGAAAAATTCACAGGTTTCTAGGGGAGGAATCGAGCTTGCTTAAACGAGAGGTTGCAAAAAGAGTTTTTGCAAGAGAATTCGAAGCCTGCAGAGAACTTGAAAAACCCGAACGAATTGGCTCGGAAGATGCAGATTCAAAAACTCCAAACCTGCTTATTAGCCCTCTGGGGCTTATTCTCAATCGTGTTTTTGTGGTTGGAGTAGTCACAGAACTTGACAATATCGGAACACAGAGTGAGATGTGGAAAGCGAGAATAGTTGATCCCACAGGGGCTTTTACGGCATACGCAGGGCAGTATCAACCTGAAGCTTCGATCTTCTTTTCAACGGTACAGGTTCCTGCTTTCATTGCCCTTACAGGAAAAGCCAGGACATATGAACCCGAACCCGGATCGGTTTATGTTTCTATTCGGGCTGAAGAAGTAAATGTAGTGGATGAGGAAATTCGCAACAGATGGGTCGTGGATACCGCAGAGCAGACCGTTGAGAGGCTTGAAGCCTTCTCAGATGCTCTGGCCAGCAGATACCATGGGGAGAAACTTAGGGAATACCTTCTAGAGAAAGGCATCTTTTCCGAGCTTACTGAAGGAATTGTAATTGCTCTTGAACGGGAACGCTCTCCTGATGAATTTGCAAACATCCTTAGGGCTTCCATCAGAGAGGGCCTCAAAACCCTGGATCTGGATTCAGAAAATAGTACAGATGCTAAAGCTGACCAGAAAGAGTTCGTGATCGAATTGCTCAAGGAAATGGGTGGAAGCAAAGGAGTTGATTACGCAGCTTTTATGGATGCTGCGGCTTCCCGAGGCATTTCTGAGCAGGTTGTAGAAGAGGTTATACGTTTCCTGCTTGCAGGCGGGCAATGTTACGAACCGAAGATAGGGATAATAAGGCTTGTAGGATGACCAGAAATAGGATTTATAAGGCTTGTAGGAAATCGTACAGGAAAGAAAACCTGCGGTAAAGATAAAATTAGAAAGAATTGGCTCCTATATATGTGTGATAATGCTTAAGTGTGATTAGGTTAATTGGTATTCTCTGTTAAAATTTAATATTTCATCTTTATTGTATTAATTGGAGAAATTGACATGAAAGTATTAGTCAGCGACTCACTCTCCAATGAAGGTTTGGAGATTCTAAAAGAACACTTTAAGGTTGATGTTTCCACCGGGCTTTCCGAAGATGAGCTGGTGAAAAAAATTAAGGATTACGATGCTCTTGTAATACGCAGCGGTACCCATGTTACTCAGAAAATAATCGAAGCTGCCGACAACCTGAAAATTATCGGGAGAGCCGGAGTCGGAATTGACAATGTTGATGTGGATGCAGCTACAAAGAAAGGCATTATTGTGGCTAACTCTCCCGAAGGCAATATGATTTCGGCAGCAGAGCACACAATTGCTATGATGATGGCAATGTCCAGGAACATCCCCCAGGCAAATGCCTCCCTTAAAGGCAAGGAATGGAAACGTAGTAAATTCACAGGTGTCGAGGTCAAAGGTAAGACCCTAGGAATCATAGGTCTCGGAAGAATCGGTTCCGAAGTCGCAAAAAGGGCTTCCGGACTTGAAATGAACCTGATGGGGTATGATCCATTTGTTTCTGAAAAGCGGGCTATTGAGCTTGGTGTCAAGCTGGCAACAGTTAACGAA
Organism: Methanosarcina barkeri str. Wiesmoor; assembly: GCF_000969985.1. GTDB lineage: Archaea > Halobacteriota > Methanosarcinia > Methanosarcinales > Methanosarcinaceae > Methanosarcina > Methanosarcina barkeri_B. The sequence goes on from NZ_CP009526.1 coordinate 4,303,259, forward strand.
ATCGCAAAAGAAGCCGATTACATCACAGTGCACACTCCTCTTATAAAAGAAACCAGAAACATTCTTGATGAAGAGCAGTTTGCCCTGATGAAGCCTACAACCAGAATTCTCAACTGTGCCCGCGGCGGCATTATCAACGAAGAAGCTCTGGCAAAAGCTCTTGAAAGCGGAAAAATAGCCGGTGCAGCAATAGACGTTTTCATTGAGGAGCCTCCTTTTAACAGCCCTCTTCTGAGCTTTGACAATGTTGTAGTAACCCCTCACCTTGGTGCTTCTACAAAGGAAGCTCAGGTCAATGTGGCAGTAGATATTGCAAAGGAAGTAGCGTCTGTCCTTACAGGTGGACCTGCAAAGAACGCAATCAATATCCCCTCGGTAAAGCCGGAAGCTATGGCAGTCCTTGCCCCTTACATCAGGCTCTCAGAAATTATGGGTAAGATTGCAGGGCAGCTCGTAGACGGAAACTACGAAAAAGTCGAAATCGGATATAACGGAGAGATTTCCGGAAAGGATACAAGGCCTCTTACAGTCTCGGCTCTCAAAGGACTGCTTGAAATGGCCCTCGGTTCCGGAGTAAACTATGTCAATGCTCCCACTCTTGCAAAGTCCAGAATGATTGCAGTCGTGGAAAGTAAATCCGAATCTTCTGAGGAATACTCTTCAACTATCAGTATCAAACTTAGCAGCAACGGCAAGGAAAAGCTGGTTGCAGGTACTGTTGTCGGAGACGATCCAAAGATCGTCGCAGTCGATGATGACAGAGTAGATATCTTCCCTGCAGGCCGTATGATTTTTGCCAAACATATCAACAGGCCCAACGTTATCGGACCTTGCTGCATGGTACTCGGTAAAAACAATATCAATATCTCAGGCATGCAGGTTGGCAGATCAGAAATAGGAGGCGTGACCATGATGGTTCTTAACATAGACTCCGAAGTTTCTGACCCAATCCTTGAGGAAGTCCGGAAAGTCGATGGAATCCTGGATGCCAAACTTGTGACACTCTAAATTTTCTAAACTTTCCTTTTTGGGAAGACTTCACTCCGGCAGAAATTAAAGGTAGAAAATCCTGAGCCGGAGACTTTTAATTTTTGAGTCTTTATCTTAAATTTCGTGATTTTAGACTTCTATATCTTAAACGTTTAAATTACATTCTCAATAATATTATATTTTTCAATAATAGTATATTCTAAACAGTAATTTACTTTCAGCAATATTATGCATTTAAAATATTATACTTTCAATAATATCATACATTTAAAATATTATATTTTCAATAATATTATGCATTTAAGATATTATACTTACAATAATAGTAAAATATTATATTCTCAACAATACTAAAATATTAGACTCTCAATATCAAATTAAACTCTCCTTGCCAGATTAATTTTTATGGGTGCAGTTAATGGAAGAACTTAAACGCGTAGTTTCCGTTCCTTTTAAAAAAACTCTTGCAACTTCTCTCTCGGAAAAGGATTTTGAGTATTCCCTGGCTTTTGACCTGAAATGGTTTTCTCCGAAAATTGCCTCAAAAGTAAAGGAAAAAGCCCTTGAAACAGGTTATCTCATTCTTAAAGCCGGGGCTCTTGTACCTGGTTTTGATGTGGAAAATATCCGGCTCCCTCATGCTTTCAAGCCGTCGGAAAATTTTCTTGAAAATCCGAACAGTTCCGGAGAAAAAGTGTCGGTGAAAGAAGAAATTTCCTTTGAGCAGGTTCTGGAATTTATCTCCGCAGACATTGGGATAAGCCGGCAAAAATTGGTTTCCGAGATTAATTTTATGCAGGACCGGCTTTCCTATCTTGTGGATATCCGGATCGTGGCACTTATTGTTGCAAAAAAGTTCGGATGCGATATTTCGGGAATTTATGAAAGGGTCTCGAGGTCGATACTTGGTACATCTTATTAATAAATTTCTGCAACTACTTAAATAGAAGAGAAGCCGCAGCTTTCTCGAGCCATTAAATATTATCCAAACATATAGGAGGCAGGTTGCCTGAGATAACAACCGTCCCTAACTCCCTAATAGACTTAAATTGTACCTTTTACAAGTTTTTGTGAATAGTTTCCATAAGCTGAGGGGCCGATAGTTTTGGTGTGATTATTTCTATATACGCACCCACCTTAGCATTATCTAGTTCTCTCATGACCTTATCAAGGTCTCCGCAGGTAGTAACCTTGCTAGTAATCCAATCATTGCAGCCGAAAACATCCGGTAATTTATAATATTGCCACTCTACAAGGTCATTATAGCAATAATCTACTTTTTCAGACAGCATTCTTTCTATCAGGTAGCCGTGATTATTCAGCACGAAGATAATAGGCTTCAGGCCATGACGATAAAATTGGCTGATTTCCTGAGCGGTCATCTGGTGTGACCCTTCTCCAGTAATAAGAATTACTCGTCTGTCAGGTGCAGCCAGTGCAGTACCAAAGGAAGCGGGAGTGGCCCAACCAATTGCTCCCCAGAGCATCTGGCTCTCGAACTTAGCTCCTTTCGGTAAAAGTAGAGGTATTAACCCATAAAATGATGAACTTGAGTCAGCTATGATTATGTCATCGGGCTTAAAGAACTCCGCGTACTTCGCGTATAAATAGTCAGCCGTTATTGGATCTTCAGCATTTACCTCTGGAACGGCAGGACGTCTGGCAACAGGGCCGCTGATATCGGTACGCTTGTTAAGCCTTCGGGTGAGTTCCTCCAGTACATCAAGCATTTTTACATTGATATAATCAGTATACCCTATATGGACACTTGAAGGCATGATATTGATGATTCGGGACTTATCCAAATTAGCCGTGAACTTACCCGTGTTAACATCAGACAGGATAGTGCCCATAGCAAGGATACAGTCACAGGATTCCACAAATTTCCGGATTTCAGGATTGATAAGTTGTCCCATGTATAATCCCAGGTAGGAGGGATTAGTCTCATCAAGAACTGATTTATCCAGAGCCATAGTAACATAAGGCAAACCCGAAGCAGTAATAACAGCCATAGACAGGTCCTTGAGTCCAAACCGGTCAACAAGAAAACCTGGAATAACACAGGCTTGCTTTGCATTCAAGAGTTTACCTGCAATAATCGAGACTACTTCTTCAAGAGCCACAGGGTCGCTTTTTACAGGTTTTCTTGCAGGTGAATTAAAGGATGAAATATCCGCATTCACATAGTCGTGAGGTATTGCAATATAGACAGGACGGTGGTTCTCCAGGGCTGTTTCGATAACACGCTCGACTTCTTGAACACAGTTTTCTGGGGTGAGCATCGTACTTGCACATACTACTGGCGTAGCCATTTCCATAAATATGCTGGATTTTCCGGCGCCCAGCGAGTGATGCACTATGGCATGCGTCTTCTGTGCCTGCATTTTTGGCATTCCGACAATATGGAATACCAGATTGTACTCCGCGTAAGAGCCTGCTATACCGCATAGTGTGGAAAGTTCACCTACACCAAAAGTAGTAGACAGTGCAGACATTCCTTTAACACGAGCATAACCGTCAGCAGCATAAGCAGCATTCAGTTCATTGCAGCAGCCTATCCAGCGAAGTTCTTTATCATCACAGATGGCGTTGTTGATTGGAAATGCAAAGTCCCCTGGCACGCCGAAAATATCCCTTATTCCCAGTTGCTTTAATCTATCCAGAAGGTATTGAATAACTGTCAGCATAATAATACCACCCATTTTCTATCTGCGGTTTCCTGTCTGCAGTTTCCGGTCTGCGGTTTCCTGCCCTCTTATTACATATTTTGTACCAGGCGCAGTAATATATTGGTGACACTCATAAAGAAGTCTAGATTCTTTGCCGCCTGCTTGTAGATCGGATACTAATTATATGCGAGATTTCCCGCTTTTCTAACACTGATAATTCCCCAAAAACAGGGTATTCCCCAAATAGTATAATTCGTTTAATATTATAAAAATAGAATTTATTTCTAATACATTCTATCTACAAGGTTAGCTCAAAAGCAAGTTTTATAATTAACAAGTAACGAAGATTGAGATTATAAGTAAACAGAAACAAAAAAATATTAGAGACAAAAAAAGATTATTATTTGGAATTCTTGCAAATGGAACTAATAATGCACATAATCTTTATGTACTAGAAATGTTATTCACATCATACCAATTCCAACTAATCGCTTGTTCTTTAAATTTGCTGCTTTTGGATTCAGGTTCCAGAGGAGCAGCTATAGCGATGTTCGAACGCGATAGGGAATTTTTTTCCGCGTGAGTGAGATATATACAAATCTTGCGGAGGAACATACATTGGGTAAAAAATCACTGGTAAAACTGACAAGAAAAACAAATCCAAGAATCGTTTCCCTGATTCTTACCCTGAAAGAGAGGGCAAATACAAACACTGCCCCCATCTGGAAGGATATCGCGAGACGTCTTGAGATGCCGTCCAGAAACTATGCGGCTGTGAATTTGAGTAAGATTAACAGGCACACAGCAGAGGACGATGTTCTGCTTATTCCGGGAAAAGTACTGGGCGCAGGCCTTCTTGACCACCCTGTAACTGTTGCGGCTTTAACCTTCAGTGACTCTGCAGTTGACAAGATCACTGAAGCTGGTGGCAAGTGCCTGAGTCTCGAAGAGATAATGGAAGCAAATCCAAAAGGGTCCGGTATCCGGATTTTCCGCTGAGGTGTCGAAGATGACGGTTATCGATGCAAATGGGCTTATACTAGGGCGTCTTGCAAGTACAGTTGCAAAACAGTTGCTTTCAGGAGACGAAGAAATATATATTGTAAACGCTGAAAAAGCCGTAATTTCTGGCTCAAGGGCGACCACCCTCAAAGAATACCGGGAAACCCGGGAGAGAGGTAGTACGGAATTCGGGCCTTACTTCCCGAAGCGTCCGGACCGCATCCTTAAGAGGACTATCCGTGGCATGCTACCTTATAAGAGAGCAAGAGGCAGAGACGCAATGTCCAGGCTTAAGGTCTATGTAGGTGTTCCCACCGAACTCAAGGACACTGAAACAATCACAATTGCAGATGCCGATATGAGGCTTTTAAGCTCAAGTAAATATATTGAACTTGGTGAAGTGAGCCAGAAAATGGGTTCAAAATTTTAAAGGGTGAGTCCTCATGGTCAAAGTAGTTAATTCATCTGGAAAGCACAAGAATGCAACTGCACGTGCAACAGTCACAAAAGGAACCGGGAAAGTAAGGATCAACAAAATTCCGCTCGAGCTATATACTCCAGAGCTTGTAATGATGAAGATCTCAGAACCTCTGCTGATCGCAGGAGATGAAGTGGTCTCTGGACTTGACATTAATGTAGATGTCCGGGGCGGCGGAATTATCGGACAGGCTAATGCGGTAAGGACCGCAGTTGCCAGAGGTATTGTGGAATGGACAAATGACACAATAATCAGAGATAACTTCGCAAGCTATGACCGCAATTTACTTGTAAGCGATTCCAGGCAGAAAGAATCAAAGAACTTCGGTGGGCCCGGAGCAAGGGCTAAATACCAGAAATCTTACAGGTAAGACTATGATCCCAGTCCGATGTTTCTCATGTGGAAAAGTAATCTCAAACTATTGGGATGAGTACAAAAGACGTGTCAGTGATGGCGAAAACGCTGCTGCAGTACTGGATGATCTTGGGATCACCCGTTACTGCTGTCGCAGAATGCTGTTAAGCCATGTTGAACTCGTTGATGTGCTTTCGCCGTACCAGTAAGGGACCGTAGGGTAGCTTGGTCCATCCTTCGGCGTTCGGGACGCCGGAACCTGAGTTCGAATCTCAGCGGTCCCATTTCCCGATTATATGGGTGCTGGTTTTAAGGCATGTACTGTAAAATATCAAACTTATCATGATTCTAAATTATTGGAATTCATCGGAGCGTTTTTAAATTTCAGGGTGATCAGTTGGTCAAGGAAAAGTATACCCGGTTTGAGCGTGCACGGATCATAGGTGCAAGAGCATTGCAAATTGCAATGGGAGCTCCTGTCCTTGTTGAAGATGACGGGCGACTGGACCCTCTAAATCTTGCTATTAAAGAGTTGAAGGCCGGAGTTATTCCTATAACGGTCAAACGTAAAACCAATTAAAAACGCAGTGGGATACATTTTCAGATATTGAATGTGTTTTATTGTTGATTCTATATTATGAGGTGACTTTATGGAGGAAATTGAGCAGACAGGGCAGGAGGAAAATAACGAACAGCCTTTGCCTGAAGAAGATGTCGTGGCTGAAGCAAAGCCTGCACCTGAAAAGGAAGCCGCAGCAAAAACCGAATCTGTGCCTGTAGAAACAGAGGGGGAAGGACCTTCTGTTAAAGAAGGTTCTACATCTCTTGTATCTATTGACGAATACCTGGCAGCAGGCGTTCACATAGGTACCCAGCAAAAGACCCAGGACATGATGCGTTTCGTATACAGGGTCAGAACTGACGGATTATATGTGCTTGACATCCAGTCAACAGACGAAAGAATAAGAGTTGCAGCAAAATTGCTGTCTCACTATGATCCTTCAAGGATCCTTGTGGTTTCTTCAAGGCAGTACGGACAGCATCCTGCAAGAATGTTTTCCAGAGCATTAAGTACAAAATCAATGCTTGGAAGGTTCATCCCAGGCTTACTTACAAACCCTCAGATACATGGTTTCTTTGAGCCAGATATTGTGATCGTAACCGACCCTGCAGGTGATGCCCAGGTATTAAAGGAAGCTTCAAGCATCGGAGTACCTATTGTAGCACTCTGTGACACTAACAACCTGACATCAAATGTGGATCTTGTAATCCCCACAAACAACAAAGGTAGAAAAGCTCTTTCCCTTGTTTACTGGCTGCTTGCAAGGGAAGTCTCCAGGCTTAACAGTACTCCTTTCAATTACGAGTTGACTGACTTCGAAACGCCTCTCTGATTTCGAAAGGCAGCCCTGCAGACTGCAAGGATATATAAAAATAGCCCGTATCTTATATGGGTGATCATAAATGAGACAGCCAGCAGTTGCAGGGCAGTTCTATCCCCTGCGTCCTGATAATCTGGAGAAAGAACTTAAGCAATGTTTTGAAGGTCTGGAGATCCGGGAAAGGAATATCCTGGGAGCAGTGTGCCCACATGCAGGATATGTCTATTCAGGGAGAGTTGCTGCACACGTTTATGCAGTTCTTCCCAAAGCCGATACATATGTCCTTTTTGGCCCCAACCATACGGGATATGGTTCACCGGTATCAGTATCCACAGATACCTGGAAAACTCCCCTGGGTATTATCGAGGTCGATCGAGAACTTGCCGAAGGACTAACAGGAAGTATTGTTGATGTGGATGAGATTGGGCACCGATATGAACATTCGATCGAAGTTCAGCTTCCTTTCCTTCAATACCGCTTTGATCAGGATTTCAGAATTCTTCCTATTTGTCTGGGTATGCAGGATGAAGAGACCGTAATTGAAGTGGGGACTCTTATTGCCAACCTTGTTTCAAAAAGTGGAAAAAAAGTAGCTTTCATTGCATCCAGCGATTTTACTCATTATCAGCCTGCAAATCTTGCAAGGGAAACGGACAATGAAATTATAGAAGCCATCCTTAATCTGGATGTTCCTGGAATCTATGAAAGGCTTTATAGAAGAAATGCATCCGTATGCGGATATGGCCCTATTTCTGCGATGCTAACAGCCTCAAAAAAGCTTGGTGCAACTCGAGCTGAACTTCTTAACTATTCAAACAGTGGGGAGGTCTCCGGAGATATGAACGCAGTTGTAGGATATGCCGCAATTATTGTGGAATAAAAATTTTCTACAAAATGGAGCATGCTCTTTTTAATTCAAAGCTACCGGGATAGTTATTTGTACCCAAATAATTTTTTATGAATTTTTCCTCTTATTTATTTATGGCAGGTCTGTAAAACAGATTAAACATCCACAAGTAAGTATTTTAACATTCGGAAACAAATTAACGGCGTATTCATAAAGAAAATTCACCGTTCATTAAAAACAAATTAACGTTCATTAAAAACAAATTAACGTTCATCTTCAAGTATAAATTTATTGTTTATCTTCAATCAAACTTGTAACTTTAAGAGGAGTAATATGATTTCGTGTTCTGCCCCCGGGAAAATTTATCTTTTCGGAGAACATGCGGTTGTCTACGGAGAAACCGCAATAGGATGTGCAATTGAATTAAGGACTCATGTGCGGGTGGAATTATGTGACTCTATAATAATTCAGTCGGAAATTGGCCGAACAGGGATTGATTTTGAAAAACATCCTTATATCTCCGCAGCCATTGAGAAAATGAGAGAAATAGTACCAATAGATGGTGTTCATCTGAAGGTTAATTCTGAGATTCCTGTAGGCTCGGGACTCAGCTCATCTGCTGCTGTTACGATTGCAAGTATAGGTGCGCTCAATAAAATGTTTGGCTGTGGCCTCTCTCTCGAAGAAATCGCTAAAATGGGGCATGAAATCGAAATTCAGGTACAAGGAACCGCAAGCCCTACTGACACTTATGTTTCTACATTCGGAGGGATTGTAACAATTCCCGACAGGAGGACGCTGAAGACTCCCGATTGCGGGATTGTTATTGGGGATACAGGAGTTTTCGCTTCTACAAAAGAGCTTGTAACAAATGTGAGAAAACTCCGTGAAAGTTATCCACATCTTATAGAGCCTCTAATGGTTGTCATTGGAAGAATTTCCAAGACCGCAGAACCTTTTTTCCAGACAGGAGATTACTCTTCAATTGGCAAACTTATGAATGTGAACCAGGGTATTCTGGACGCACTTGGCGTAAATACTTTTGAACTCTCCAAATTAATATACTCCTCTCGGGGAGCTGGAGCTTTCGGAGCAAAGAGTACAGGTGGGGGAGGAGGAGGATGCATGGTTGCCCTTACAGCACCTGACAAATGTACACAGGTTGCTGAAGCCATTTCAGGTTCAGGGGGTAAAGCAATAATAACAAAACCCACGGAACAGGGCTTAAGGTTAGAATGAATAACTCAAACCTTGAGTTCTTTGGAGTCTCATTTCGTAATTTCGCGTTATTCATAAAGGAAGCTGGAAATTTTAAAAAGGTATTAAGTGATATTGCATGAATGTCTCAACAGAACCTGTTATTCTGAAACTTGGGGGCAGCGTCATCACTGACAAAGCCGCAAATCAAGGGGTTGTAAGAGAGGATGCCCTCATGAGAATTGCAAAGGAAGTTTCCGAATACCGGGGAAAAATGATTATTGTACACGGTGCAGGTTCTTTTGGGCACACCTACGCTAAAAAATATGAGCTTGGTAAGGTTTTTGATCCTGAAGGAGCAATTGTAACACATGAGTCTGTCAAGAAACTTGCATCCAGAGTGGTAGGTGCTCTAAACGAATATGGAGTCCGGGCTATAGCCGTACATCCTATGTGCTGTACGGTTTGCAGAAACGGGCGAATCGAGAGTATGTATCTTGACAACATAAAACTCATGCTCGAAAATGGGCTTGTTCCAGTGCTGCACGGAGATGTTGTTATGGATCTCGAACTCAAAGCGTGCGTGCTTTCAGGGGACCAGATAGTCCCCTATCTTGCAAAAGAGCTCAAGATTACACGGCTCGGGTTAGGCTCGGCAGAGGATGGAGTGCTTGATAACGACGGAAAAACCGTACCTGAGATCACCCCGGGAACTTTTGAAAATTTCAAACGTTACATAAGAGGGTCGGGAAGTACCGATGTCACGGGCGGCATGCTCGGAAAGGTGCAGGAACTTCTGGAACTTAGCAAAACGTCTTGTATTACATCATATATATTCAATGCCAGGAAAGAAGATAATATATATCGGTTCTTAAATGGGGAATCTATGGGAACCACAATCAGTCCGGACAAAAGGGTATAAAGTATGATTAGTACGACCTCAAAGCGAAAGATCGAACATTTGAAATTGTGTGCTGAAAGCCCGGTTGAATCCCGAAAAGTCAGCGCGGGCTTTGAGGATGTGACCCTGATCCACAGGGCACTTCCAGAACTCGATATGGATAAACTGAACCTGTCTATAGACTTTCTTGGAAAACGCCTGCAAGCTCCCTTTCTGATCGCTTCAATTACTGGAGGTCACCCTGACACTACTCCTGTAAATGCTGCACTTGCCGCTGCAGCTGAAGAGCTGGGGATAGGAATGGGAGTTGGAAGCCAGAGAGCTGCAATTGATGACCCTACCCAGGAAGAGTCTTTCAGGGTTGTCAGGGAAAAAGCTCCGACTGCTTTTATATACGGAAATGTAGGTGCTGCCCAGATTCGTCAGTATGGGGTTGATGGAGTTGAGAAACTCATAGAAATGATCGACGCAGACGCCCTTGCTATTCACCTTAATTTCTTACAGGAAGCTATTCAGCCAGAAGGAGATAGGGATGCCACAGGCTGCCTTGACATGATAAAAGAAATCTGCTCCGTACTGGGCAAGCCAGTAATTATTAAAGAAACAGGAGCCGGGATCTCAAGGGAAGATTCAATTCTCCTCCAGAAAGCAGGCGTTTCTGCAATTGATGTCGGAGGTGCTGGAGGCACAAGCTGGGCAGGCGTCGAGGTCTACCGAGCCAGGAAAAGTGGAGATTATGCCTCCGAACACCTTGGGGAACTTTTCTGGGACTTTGGAATTCCCACGGTTGCCAGCATTATAGAGTCCAGGGTCTCCCTGCCAATTATCGCAACCGGCGGTATCAGAACAGGAATAGATATCGCAAAATCCATTGCTCTCGGAGCCAGTGCGGCAAGTGCAGCCCTGCCTTTTGTAGGTCCTGCCCTTGAAGGAAAAGAATCAGTTGTCAGAGTCCTTTCCCGCATGCTGGATGAATTCAGGATTGCGATGTTTCTCTGCGGCTGTGCAAACATACAGGACCTGCGTAATGCACCTGTAGTTGTTACTGGCTGGACTCTTGAATATTTGGGGCAGCGTGGCTTTAACGTAAAAGACTATGCCATAGCAGGAGACTCGTTCTGACTCCTTCAACAGAATTCAGCTACCTTGTACCTATCTATATAAAATCCAATATGTATTAAAATTCGGATTATATCGGTAAGATATAATAACAGATATGTTAATTAGAAAGGTCGTTCTACAACAATATTTATACATAATATGAAAGTAATGTTCGGGAATAAAGCGTTAATATGAACAAGTAGTCCTTATTCCGAATCTTGGAAAACTGACTTGGACTATACGGACAGGCATAGGATTCACCTGAATGATCTGGAGTTTATAGCAATACATTAGATCTGCTTCAGGTTCATAAATTGCCAGAATATTATTGCTGTAAAATCGATGAAATTCAGAAGTCTGCTTCATAGAAATACCGTAAAGGCGATGAAACTGAGAGTTAGTTTCATAGAATTATTGTAAAATCAATTAAACTAAAGAGTTCTTTCACAGTTATTCAGGCTGAAATTACTTAGTATGAAGGAATTTCGTTATAGAAATAGAATTATTATGATAATTGTAAACTCAGGGATTTTCTGGTGAAGGTTAGAATCACCTGATGAGGTTATCATGATAGAATTATCCAGATGAGAATAGGTTGATGAGAAGCAGCTGGGATAGAATTAAAATAAATTAGAATAAACTAAAATAAATCATAGTAAATTAAAATAAGTCAGAATAAATCAGTATAAGTCAGAATAAATCAGAGTGGATTGAATAAAACCAGAAATTAGTTAGATAAACCAGAATAAAGCCATGAATAAACCAGAAAACCAAGTATGAAAAAGCCCCAATACCAAAACCAGGAATAAAAAAACCCCAACTATAACAAAGCAGATTGCTAAATAAGCCTAGAAGAATCGGCTAAAATAGAAAAGCGGATGTTTTCAAAGCATTTTAAAGGCGGAAATCTAACTTTACAGGGTTGATTGAAATCAGGTTCTTAAGAAATACTAGCCAATAAGAGAAGAGCACGTAAAGACTCCTGTTAATTGAAATAATAGCAGATTTTGTTTGATCTGGAAAGATAGAATCCTTTAAGAAATGTGTATATAAAGAGAAGAGGGTCTAAAGGCAGTTCTGGGGCAATTCTGGAGCGTGCTTGACAAACATTTGAGTATCTGTATATAAACAGATATATTAAAGTAAAATTCTTCTGCAAGAGATGTAGCCTGATTCGTCTCATCGGGAGTGGAGTTATTCCTGCAACAGGGTTGGGTATGGCTGCTCTAAGGCTAATTCTGTGTTAGACTCTATACTATGCTGTACCATTCACATCGCGGCTATCATTTTAAGGTCATCACCTGATCCGTTTTCTAAGGATTGGGGTTCACAAGGATAAAAAAAATAAATAAGAGGTAAAAATATGACTGAAATAGGAATTGTTGCAGTCGGCGGTTACAATGAGATGGGCCGTAACATGACTGCAGTCATTGTAGGCGAAGATATCATCATTCTGGATATGGGGCTTCGTCTCGATAGGGTTCAGATCCATGAGGATGTTGAAATTGATAAAATGCATTCTCTCGAACTTATTGAGATGGGAGCAATTCCTGATGATACTATTATGAAAGAAATCAATGGAACTGTCCGGGCAATTGTCTGTACTCATGGGCACCTTGACCACATAGGTGCAATTCCAAAACTTGCCCACAGGTATAATGCCCCAATTATCTCTACACCCTATACAACGGCTCTTATCAAACAGCAGATCGAAGCCGAACGCAAGTTTGAGGTTTGCAACAGGGTTATTCCATTAAATGCGGGCGGAACTTACCAGGTTACGGAAGATATTTCCATTGAGTTCATCAACGTCCAGCATAGTATTATTGACTGTGTGCTTGCAGCAGTTCACACTCCAATTGGGGCGGTCCTTTACGCCTGCGACTTTAAGCTGGACCGCACTCCGACAATGGGGGAAGCTCCTGATTTCGAGCGCCTTAAAAGCCTCGGGAAAGAAGGAGTTATAGCAATGATTGTAGAGAGCACGAATGCCGGACGTTCAGGTAAAACTCCGTCGGAAAAGATCGCAAAGGATATGGTCAGGGACGTACTGCTTGGAACAGAAGAGTCCGAAGTAGGGATGATTATTACCACCTTTGCCTCCCACATTCCCAGACTAAAAGCAATTATTGAAGCGGCAGAGGAAATGGGCAGGATTCCTGTGCTCCTGGGGCGTTCAATGGAACGCTATGTTGGAGCTGCTAAAGACCTTGGCTATCTGGAACTGCCTTCCAATGTCGAGATGCACGGACAGAGGAAAGATGTAGATAGAGCTCTCAAACGCATTATCCAGGAAGGAAAGAACAAGTACCTGCCAATCGTCACCGGACACCAGGGAGAGCCAGGCTCCATACTTGTGCGCATTGCAAACGGGGAAACTCCATATACAATTGAGCCAGGAGATCGGGTTATTTTCTCTGCAAACGTGATTCCGAGTCCCATGACTCAGGCTAACCGCTATGCCCTTGAGACCAAGCTCAAGATGCGGGGCGCCAGGATTTATGACAATGTGCACGTATCAGGGCACGCATATCGGGAAGACCACTGGGAACTCTTGCGTATGGTGAATCCTGAACATGTAATTCCTGCCCATGGAGATATGGAGATGCACGGACACTACATCGAGATGGCGGAAGATGCCGGGTATGTACTCGGAGATACAGTACACCTTCTCAGAAACGGTGAAGTGTTATATATAGAAGAATAACTGATAGGAAATCTATTCCGTACCTCGTGATAATTATGACGTTAGTTGATGAGATTAAAAAAAGAAGTGTACATGTTGACGCCGCAATTGACGAACTGCTTCCGGTAGCCCATCCAGAGGAACTATATAAAGCTTCTCGCTACCTGGTAGACGCAGGGGGAAAGCGCCTCCGCCCCGCAGTTCTTATTCTGGCAGCCGAAGCTACAGGCTCGGACCTCAAATCGGTTTTACCTGCAGCGGTGGCCGTGGAACTTGTACATAATTTCACTCTGATCCATGATGACATAATGGATAAGGATGACATCCGTAGAGGGATGCCTGCAGTCCACACGATATGGGGTGATGCCGGAGCGATTCTTGCAGGTGACACTCTTTATTCTAAAGCTTTTGAGATCCTGTCAAAAGTTCAAAATGAGCCGGCAAGGATTTTAAAATGTATGGATGTTATTTCAAAAACCTGTACCGAAATCTGCGAAGGCCAGTGGCTTGATATGGATTTTGAAAAGAGGGAAAAGGTTAGTAAAGCTGAATATATTGAGATGGTGGAAAAAAAGACCTCAGTCCTTTATGCAGCTGCAGCCAAGATCGGAGCTCTTCTTGGAGGAGCTTCTGATGAGATTGCTGCAGCTTTATCCGAGTATGGGCGCTTTATAGGGATTGGGTTCCAGATGTATGATGATGTTCTGGATATGGTCACCCCGGAAGAAGTGCTCGGTAAAGTAAGAGGCAGCGACCTTATGGAAGGAAAACATACCCTTATTGTAATCGACGCTTTCGAAAAAGGTGTGAAACTGGACATTTTCGGAAAAGGGGAAGCTACTCAGGAAGAAACCGACGAAGCCGTCCGGATTTTAACCGAGTGTGGATCAATTGATTATGTAAAGGACCTTGCAATTTCATATATCAATGAAGGCAAAGCAAAACTGGATGTCTTGCGGGACTGCCCGGAAAAAGAGCTTCTCCTTCAGATTGCCGATTATATGATCTCAAGAAACTACTGATTGAGTTTATTCCAGAACTTGATTTAACTTGGCTATTGTCGCAAACATTATAATTCGGGTTCCCAAGTTTTAGGCGCAGATGTCTAACTCCACAAGTCTGATAGATCAAATGATTGTGGTTTAGAAATTTTAGCCTTCGTTTCATGTGCGAAGTTGAAATACAAAATTCGATATCATAAGAAGTTTATGCGTCTAAAAAGTGGAACATAAGTTACAGCTCCGAGGTATGATACTGCTTTGAATTCATATCTTGGAAATATTCTTTTATATAATTTTACTTAGCTAAAATATCTATTGTATACTTTTTATTGGTTTTCTTCTCTTTTCTCTCACTTTTCACTGTTTTGAGTAGATAACTTTATTCTTTTCCTAAAATATTTATAAATAATATCAAATAATATAAATTGTTAATTAATTTATTATTTATATACTTAGTAGATAAATTTGAATAGTATTATATAGTAGGTTGTCAAATAGATATATTCATACTCTGGAGATGCCATCTAAAAATAAAGCTTGAAAACTCTAGGTAATACTTTTCTCTTCATTTAAAAACTGGTAGTGCCTTTGAGTAACTGATTATGGATGTGTTTTTTAATTCTTGCAAATAGGTAAGTATACTATTGTTGATCAGGTTTGATAATTAAATGAAATTAAATCAAGGTGAACGTCTGTGAAAATCGTAGACTATAATCTAAAAAGCGTCTACTTTATTTCGAGAAGAGTCCTTAAGGTTTTTAAGGATTCACAGTTTATATATATTACAAAAGTAAAAATTATCAAAGAAATTATTATATCAATGCGTCCAAAACAATGGTACAAAAATTTTGTATTATTTGCAGGCATTATCTTTTCATTAAACTTATTCCACGTTTATATGTGGATTACTGTATTTTTCTCATTCATTATATTTTGTACAGTATCTGGGTCTGAGTACATCATTAATGACATAATGGACAAAGAAAAAGACAAAAATCATCCCAAAAAGCGTAATCGTCCCATTGCTTCAGGAAAATTAGATACATCAAATGCACTCATTTTTGTAGCTATTATGCTCTGCACAGCATTTACTGGAGCATATCTAATAAACGTTCAATTTTTAGGAGTCACTTTGGCTTATTTTCTTTTAATCGTTTTATACTCTTTATTTCTAAAGCATATTGTTCTTATCGATGTTATTACTATTTCATTGGGTTTCGTACTAAGGGCAATTGCAGGCTGTTTAGCAATAAAAGTTTCCGTTTCCCCCTGGCTGATTGTATGCACCTTTTTTGCCGCGCTTATCCTTGCACTTGGAAAAAGAAAACATGAAGTTATATCGCTGGAAAATGGAGCAAGCAAACATCGTAAAGTACTAGGTGATTATTCACCAGAAATGCTAGACAAAATGATGACTGTGGTTACCAGTACATTGATTATGTCTTATTCTCTTTATACATTTTTTATAAGTAATACTTGGATGATGGTAACAATACCCTTTATAATTTATGGAGTATTTAGGTATACTTTTCTTGTTAATTTAAAAAATATGGGAGGAGAGCCGGAAATATTGCTTAAAGATAATGGAATATCCACGTGTATAGTTCTGTGGATGCTCCTAATCATCTTTATACAATACAAAAACAGCTTATTTTAGAAGGTGTTATCATTAAAAAAGAAAAAATAATCATTCTAGTAATATTTGCCATAATAGCTCTACTTTATACTTTCCATTACTTATTTTTTTGGAATTACATAGTTGATGATGCAGGTATAACATTTGGTGCATCGAAAACTTTGGTGGAGTATGGTAGATTTTCAATTGACAAATATGCTGAAACAGTAGAAACTTATTCTAATCCTTCTTTAATGGCGATTTACGCTTTCATATACTGGCTTGGTATTGATATACCAATTGGTTCAAAAATATTAAACTGGGTAATAGGATTGATTGTCCTCCTTTTTGTGTATAAGATAAATAATTTATATGGAGAAAAAATACCATCTCAAACAAGTTGGATGAATTTATTAAGCCCACTTTTATTATCCCTGATGACAGAGTTTATTTTATGGGGAGTGGCTGGATTAGAAAATATACTATATGGATTTGCAACTGCAGGCTTAATATTAGGAGCATTAAAATATGAAAAATCAAAAGATATTGTATTGTTAACCTGTTTTTCGGGACTGATTTCCATAACTAGACCAGAAGGAGTTATTTTTGCGATATTTATCTATTGTGGGATATTTTTAAGAAATTATGTGATAAACAAATCCTACAAAAAAATAGCAGTATCATTTTCGTTATTTTTTATGTTTTATTGTTTATTCATAGCATTTAGATATTATTTATTTTCATGGGTTTTTCCAAATACATACTATGCTAAAATCAATCCATCATATATTGGAAGCTTTTTGGAAGGAGGATATTATCTTTTCAATTTTGTCATATCGTATCTTTCATTATTTATATTAACATTAGTATTGTTATACTTTTATATTTATTTTTCAGATAAATATGTTGAAGGAAACTGTGCCAGAAAAATCAAATTTATTTTCTCAACTCTAGCATTTTTTGATCTTTTAATTATATTAGGATTAAATTCCTATTATTTCTTCAAAGAAAATCCTTTTTTGTCATTTTTCCCGAGCTCTGATTCGTTTTTATTACTGGTAGGCTTTGTAGAAATCGATTCACTCCTATTACTAGCATTCATAGGAATTAGATATTTATTATTTGATAACAATTTAAACAAATTAATATCCATGCTAAAATTAACTTGCGGATACACATTTAAGAACAGTGTAATCTATTTTTCTACAGTAATCATTTTTGCAAATGTGGTTTACATTTTCAGATCTGGTGGAACATGGGGAAATGCAAGATTTTTGACACCTGTTCTAATTGCATTGCCTATAATTTCTACTGAAATATTTAAAAGTGTAACTAATTTGATGGTTAATTATAATCATAGTGAGATCAGTGATTTGAGTAATCATAATCATACGAGAATCTCTAAAATATTTAGTGTAGCTGTCCTTTTTATTTTGATACTATTTTTTTTGCAGATGGCATATAATTCTGGAAATGTAGATATGATTTCATTTTGGGATATTAAGGCAACACACGCTGACTTTGGTAATGAAGTAGGGAGTTACTTAATTACAAATCATTATGCTTCTAATCCTAAACAAATATCTTATGTGGTTCCAGATTTAGGAGCAACTTCGTATTATGCAAAAAATTATACTATTATTGATAGTGCCAGATTGGGAAGTGTTCCAATAGCCCACAATGGTTATGAACCTGGGTTTTTCAGACATTATGTATTTGATATTGAAAATCCTGCGTTGATTGAAACACATCACTATTGGTCAAAAATAACTAACATTCTTTCTTATGACCAATTTAATAAGAATTATGTACTTATCAAAGGTCCTGGGATTGTTAAATATAAAGGAATTAATGTTCCAGTTGGTTATTATATTAGAAAAGATATTTTTGCATCGCAAAATTTAAATTCAATTAATAATTTTACGAATCGATTGAATCTAAAAAATTTTGATACTGGTAGTACTATTTTTTCTCCGAAAGGAGAAATAGAATTAAACACCTATTGGATAAAAAATCCTAACATAAATTCTAAGATTATCGACAATCATACTATTGAAGTATATTTAAATGGCTCTTCTGGAGATTATTTAATCGATAGTCATAAACTCACGGGTGGATACTATATTCCTAGTCGATGGGATACAAACCTAGTAATTCTAGATAAAAAAGTGATTTATCCAGAAAATATTCCAGATGGTAATTACTCTTTAGTGATAAAAGTGATTTATCCAGATAATATAATGGAATCAAATTTTTTGGAGAACATTACGATTGGTTTAAAAAATAGTTCTGTGCTATATGAGCACGTAAATAAATTTAAAATTAATATGGCAAAACAAAATTATAGCGTAGCTAAAAAAGAACTGCGAATAATAAAGGGAATTGACATTCCTCTTTATGAAACCTATTATTATAATTATCTAAATAGTGAACTAAATTTTATTAATATGTTAATTGCTAACAATAATCTGAAAGAGGCAAATCAGTTGCTAAAGCCAATTACTGGCCTCCAGACTACTGACACTCAAATAAATACTAGATTAAGAGATACTGAATCTAAATTGGCTAATTTATATGAAACAACAGGAAACTTATGTGAAGCAAAAGGAGACTTTTCGTCAGCGATTGATTATTTTGAATATTCAATTTGGTACAATCCAGATAACCACAAATTAAGGGCACACATAGAAGCGATTAGATGATAAAATGTTTATTTTTGACCTCCATCTTCACTCAAAATATTCATCGGATGGTATCTTGGACCCTAAAACAATCACAAAAGTCGCAATAAGAAGGGGGCTCAACGGAATTGCTATAACTGACCATAACACAATAAAAGGAGGATTAAAAGCAAAAGAGTACGAAACCAAAAATTTCAAAGTGATCATTGGTTCTGAAATTATGACTAATAATGGAGAAGTTATTGGTTTATTTCTTTCAGAAGAAATTAGATCTACAGATCTAATAGAAGTAATCTCAACAATCAAAGCTCAAAATGGCATAGTAGTTATCCCTCACCCCTTCGACAAAATGAGGCACTCTGCCCTGTACCCTACTGATGAAGAAGCTCATTTAATCGACTGTATAGAAGGCTTTAATTCCAGATGTATTTTCCAAAAGTACAATGATAAAGCTGTTGAATATGCTAATAAACATAACTTACCACTTGTCGCTGGAAGCGATGCCCATTTTGCAAATGAAATCGGAAATGCGGGAATCGTTACCCAGAGTGAAGATTTGCAAGACGCGATAATTAAAAATAACATTGAGATATTCGGAAGCCGATCAATGCTTATTAACCATGCTTTTACCAAGGGACTGAAAAGATGGCGAAAAATAAGATATGGATGATAGTTCTTTTTACAATTATAGTTTACATTATAATGGGAGTATATGCTGATTTTGGAAAATTGTCCCTTACTATATCCGAATTCCGATGGCAGTACTTTCTCCTTTTGATAGGCCTAACTACAGTAGGTTATTTTATTAGGTATATCAAATGGGATCTTTTTCTGAGAGCTACAGGTTTACACCTTGATTATAAAGAAAATCTCTTCATATTTTTCAGTGGACTTTCAATGATTGTAACTCCAGGCAAGTTAGGTGAAATCTGGAAAAGCTGGCTTATTAAAGATATTTCTGGGGAAGAATTAAGCAAAACTCTTCCTGTTGTAATTATGGATCGAGTGACCGACATAGTAAGTCTGGTACTTCTTTCTTTTCTGGGTATTTTTTACTACAGAAAAGGAATTTCTTTTCTAATCGTTCTTTCTATTTGCTGCATAGGATTTTACATTGCCATAAGATCACAGTCAATTTCTGGTAAAATGAAAAAAGTTCTTGAGAAAAAATTTAGTAAGTATACAACTGATATGCAATTGATGCACGAAACTATGAATAAAATAACAGAGCCCAAAATCTTTGCTTCGCTATCCCTGTTGAATATTCTTGCGTGGTTTTTCGAGTGCATGGGACTTTATTATGTAGTCATCGGTTTTGGGCATTACATAAAGATTTCACTCTCAACGTTTATATTCAGTTTTTCCTCCCTAGCAGGAGGAATGAGCATGGTTCCTGGGGGTATAGGAGTGGCAGAGGCAGGTATATCAGGGCTTTTAATTTTAAACGGTATTTCTCCAGCACTGTCTGTTGGAATAGCCCTGATTCTCCGACTTGGATCCTTCTGGTATGGAGCACTTTTAGGATTTACAGTTCATATGATATTTAAAAAGAAATTTATGAGAACTAAGGAAAATTTAGGTGACGGAGTTAAAAATGTCTAAAGTTGCAGTGCTAAAAACACATCCGAGTACCATTACAGATGATTACTCTAAATTGATGAGACTTGCAGAATATGAAAAAATAGTTCCAAAACAAAATAAGACAGTACTAAAAATAAACCTTTCCTGGTCTCTTTATTACCCAGCTTGTTCGACACCTCCCTGGCAACTTGAAGGAGTATTAAAAACGCTTCGAAATGACGGATACAAGAATGTAGTGGGAGTGGAGAATCAGACCGTTGTAACCCATCCATGGAAAGGATCTTACTTGAATAAATGGCTTCCAGTACTCAAAAAGTATGATACAGAATTTAAACCACTAACAAATGTGAAATGGACACCCTATAATCCGAAGTCTGAAATGCTTGCAATGTACGATATATTTGACGAAATAATCGTTCCTGAGGCATTTATAGAAAGCAATGTGATTCACCTCCCAACAGTGAAAACTCATGGACATACAACGACCACTGGTTCGATGAAAAATGCATTTGGAGGCCTGATCCCTAAAAGAAGACACCATGCCCATATAAAAATACATGAAGTTTTGGTTGATCTTCTATCCATCCAGAAAGAGATCCATAAAGGAATTTTTGCAGTTATGGATGGGACTGTATGTGGAAATGGGGCTGGCCCAAGAACAATGATTCCATACATAGGAAATCTAATTCTGGCAA
Organism: Methanosarcina barkeri str. Wiesmoor; assembly: GCF_000969985.1. Taxonomy (GTDB): domain Archaea; phylum Halobacteriota; class Methanosarcinia; order Methanosarcinales; family Methanosarcinaceae; genus Methanosarcina; species Methanosarcina barkeri_B. The sequence goes on from NZ_CP009526.1 coordinate 4,324,439, forward strand.
GTGATGATCAGGTTGCTATCGATGCAGTCGCTGCAAAGATGATGGGTTTTGACCCTTTAAATATAAATTATATTCACATGGCTCATGAAAGAGGATTGGGGATGGGTGATACTGACCAGATAGAAATTGTAGGGCTGGAAAAAAGCGAGTATAATAAGATCAATTTTGGCTTTGAAGTCCAAAAAAGCCCGGTCGTCAAATGGGATCAGAGGATTCGAAAGGGTACATCAAATATAAAGTGGCTGCATTCCTTGTTATTTCACTCCCCAATTTTCAGGACATTTATCTTTGCATCCGAAACTTACCATGATAAACTGTGGTATCCTACTACAGGGAAAAAGAATATTGAAACATTTATGAAAACCGAATGGGGAAAACTATTTGAAAGCTACGAATACGGAGATTATCCCAAATATACTGAAGTAAAAGAGTGGAACCCTTACTGATAATATTTTGTAACGAATATAAAATGTTATGGTGAACTCATGACCAATTACACAAACAAAAAATCTGTTTTTAGAAATTTTGATCGATTAGATTTTTATTTGATTACATTATGTATTTTATTTACTCTTTTAATCTTTTTATTATTCACCAACTCATCAATGCCTCCTTTTGAAGACGCTGCGATGTTAATGCGATATTCACAAAATTTTGTATATGGACATGGAATAGTATGGAATATAGGCGAACATCCTGTAGATGGAGCGACTGATTTCTTATTTATGATTTGCGTAGCTATAACAGCAAAAACAGGACTTTCAATTGAAAATTCAGTACTTTTAATTGATATGAGTTCTCATATATTAACAGGAATCATAATATATATATTCATTCGAAAATTTTTATTTGCAGGTAGATGGATGGCTTTTACTTCTTTATTATTTTTTATATTAGGGACTGGACTTATATACACAGCTGTATTTTTTGGAACTCCTTTTTTTGCATTGTTTTCGGCAATTACATGGTTTTGTGCAAATGAAGCAGTTATAGATCCAAAATATTCCAATTCACTTATATTTTCGGTTTCTGGTTTAATATTAGGTTTGATTAGACCAGAAGGGGTATTTCTAGCTATTTTTATGTTAATTGCTATTCTATTTAAAATTGGATTTAAAAAATCAAAAAAAATTGTATTATCATTTTTGATAATTTTTGGGATTATTGGCAGCATTTACTTTATATGGAGATGGGGATACTTTGGTTATCCACTTCCTAATCCTTATTATAAAAAAGGTGGTTTTACTCTTCACCTCAGGGGATTAACTCAATCAATAGGTACGTTTGTTATATTTTCTTATCCTTTTATTCCTGCATTTATTTTAGGTGGGAGATCCAAAGAAAATCTACAGCAAACAATATTCTCTTTGATACCAGTAATTGGATTTATACTATAGTTCCTTACTTAACAAATTACACTTTTTATTTGCTGATGGAAAGTTTCCATCCATCTCTTTGCAAATGACAATGAGTTTTCTATTCTAATAAACTCGTTTTTGATTATGTTTCTTAAATGTTCTTTAGATTGAACAAATGTTACAGATACTTTTCTTTTTATCGTTTTCCATACATATTCTACAGGATTTAGATCTGGTGAATATGGTGGTAGAAACACAAGTATAATCCCTAATTCTTTGGCTTTTGTTACTGTTTTTATTGAGTGATGTGTTTTTGAATTGTCAAGTATAAGCACAACTATTTTTCCTTTGTTTTTTTCCACTATTTTTTCCAGAAATTCACATACGTTTTCTGCCTTTGAACAATTCTTGAATTCAATAAGATTATTTCCATTAAGTGAATAAAAGGCAAATGCATTTGCCTTTATATAATCAGTATTTTTTATCATCAAAGGTTTTTTAAAAGACCATAAACGTTGTGTATTAGCTTTTGTTTGTGGTGAAGATTCATCCAGAAAACCTATGACATATTGTTCATCTGAACCAATATGTTCTGGAATTGCTTCTGTTAACTTTTTTTAAAATGTCTTCTGCGTTCTGTGGTCTTCAGTAATCTAGAACATAAGGTTTAGAATGATACATGTTAAAACTATGTAGTATTACTCCGATTTGCTTTTGTGAATATTCTACATCATATTTTTCCTTTATTAATTCCAAAACTTCTCTGGTACCAATAATCCTTCTCATTCAGTAAATTCCTTAATTTTATCATTTGTTCATCGGTAAGTTTAGATCTTCTTCCCCCACAAAATTGTGGCATTAAGGCGGTGTAGCCGCCTTTGTCCCAATCTTCCTGCCAATAATATCCTGTTTTCTTAGTAACTCCAAGTTTAATAGCAGCTTCTTCAACAGAATCTCCTAAATATCTGAATTTGACAAAATAAAGTTTTTTAAGCACTCTAGAGTTCTTTTCATGAGTAATCAAGGAGTTAAGTTCATCAACAGTTACCTTTCTATCAATGATAATTTGTTCCTTCCCCACCATAAAGGGATATAAGACCTAATATGTGTAATAGTTTACGTTAAGAACTATAATTTGGATTTTGATGTCGGATGAAATGAATTATTATGGAAGATTCCAATACGCTGTCTTTCCCATAATACTTATGTCTTGGCCATCTGTCATCAAAGGGATTGACGAAGAACTAAAACTCCAAAAATTAACATTCTCAACGTCGATGAAAAAATATTCATTTATTTAGCATGAAAGTACATGAGGAAATCTTCCTCACGTGCTCTCTTCATTCTGTTTTTCCGTTATTGCAAATATTTCACTCATTATTTTTATTCGTTCATCAACGGAAAATATCTCGGTCTCGACAATCTTCCTCTTTTGAGTTTCTCCCTTTTTATATCCAGTTTCATCTTCGTACATCTCATCGTTTACGATAAGATGCCATATTATCGTTGCAATTTTCCTTGCCAAGGCAATTATTGCCTTGGAATGTCCAATTGACTTCTTTTTTCTGTTAAAAAACTCTTTTAACTTGCTATTTTTCGTTCTTGCTGCTGCCTGAGAAATCTGCGTCAGAATCCATCTTGCTGTTTTCGATCCTCTCTTTGTGATTCTTCCGTTGTGGTATTTATCTGCAGATTGATACACATTAGGAACCAGACCAAGCCAGGAAGCAAGCTTATTTCCAGAAGAAAAATCCTTAAAGTTGCCTATCTCAGCAAGTAGAGTTGCAGCACCAAGTTCTCCTATGCCAGGAACTGACATTAAAATCTCCATTTCTCTTTTATGCTTTTGATAAGCATAATTGAAAATTTCTTTTTCTAAAGCTTCGATCTCATCATCAAGACTCTTTATGAGTTTCAGACAGATCTGAAGTCTGAATGCAGCACTTTGAGAGATTTCTCGATCAAGAATTTCTCTTATCTGAGCAGCTTTTTTCCGAACATTTGGAGAGAGGCTTGCTATAATCTGGTCAACACTCTTACCTGAAGAGATTCCTGATAAGATCATTCTGCCATTCTTGCCAAAAATGTCTGTCAGTGCATTCTTCAGGTTTAACATTTCAGATGCAAGAATTGAGTGAGCTTTATTTTTTATATCTGTTCTTTTTTGTACAAGTGTTAACCGAAGTCGAACATATGACCTAAAATCTCTCTGATCCTTTGGGAAAACTCTTGATGGCTGAATCATATTATTAAGTGCAAGTTGCGCAATGACTTCTGAGTCGATCTTATCTGTTTTTTTATGAGTAAATACCTTCATATCTCGTGCATTTCCAACTATTACAGGTAGATAATTTATCAATGAATCATGAATCGGAACCCAGAAATCACTTGTTGATTCACATGCAACAACATTACATTTTTCTGAGATTACCCATTTTTTAAGGGCTAAAATTCCCTCATCATCTCTGTTAAAACGTTGCTGTTGTTTTTCACCAGATAGACTGAGAATTGTAGCAATGAAAAAGAGTTTGTGAATATCTAGACCACAAGCTTTGTTTATGACTTCAATCAAATTAGATCACCCAATTTGGTTTGGGCAGTGGAATTGCCTAAAAGGCCAATTTAGCATCCATGATCAAAGTCACATTTGAGCCTTCGATGGCAATTCACTGATTAGTTTTAGTACGGTTTTGATAAACCAAAAACAAGACAACCTTACTGCCCAAGGTAATGAGGAGATCAATAGTCAAAAAATGTGGGGTAAACTACTTTCATTTATTTGTGCCTGTTATTCGAAGAATTTCATGTGCGTTTTAGTGGATCTTGCTCACGAATTGGAATGCAGCAAGTGGTGATGCTCAGATTCTTAAGTTTCAATCCTTGTTTAGCATGAAAGTACATGAGGAAATCTTCCTCACGTGCTCTCTTCATTCTGTTTTTCCGTTATTGCAAATATTTCACTCATTATTTTTATTCGTTCATCAACGGAAAATATCTCGGTCTCAACAATCTTCCTCTTTTTAACTTCTCCTTTTTCGTACCCGGTCTCATCTTCATACATCTCATCATTTATGATAAGATGCCATATTATCGTTGCAATTTTCTTTGCCAAGGCAATAATTGCCTTGGCATATCCAATTGACTTCTTTTTCCTGTTAAAAAACTCTTTTAACCTGCTATTTTTCTTTCTTGCTGCTGCTTGAGCAATCTGGGTTAGAATCCATCTTGCTACTTTTGATCCTCTTTTAGTGATTCTACCGTTGTGGTATTTATCTGCAGATTGATACACATTCGGAACTATTCCAAGCCATGAAGCAAGTTTATCTCCCGATGGAAAATCACTAAAATTTCCTATTTCAGCAATAAGAGTTGCTGCACCAAGTTCTCCAATACCTGGAACTGACATTAAAATTTCCATTTCTCTTTTATGCTTTTGATAAGCATAATTGAAAATTTCTCTTTCCAGAGTTTCAATTTCATCATCCAGATGTTTTATGAGATTTAGACAGATCTGAAGTCTGATTGCAGCACTCTGAGAGATTTCTCTGTCCAGAATCTCTCTTATCTGAGCAGTTTTTTTCCGAACATTTGGAGAAAGGCTTTCTATAATCTGATCAACATTTTTACCTGAAGCAATTCCTGACAGAATTGCTCTACCATTTTTTCCAAAAATGTCTGTCAGTACGTCACCTAGACGTAGCATTTCAGAAGATAGAATTGCATGAGCTTCATTTTTTATATCTGTTCTTTTCCTTACAAGAGTTAACCTGAGCCGAACATATGACCTGAATTCTCTGTGCCTCTTTGGGAAAACTCTTGATGGCTGAATCATATTATTCAATGCAAGTTGTGCAATGAATTCTGAATCTATCTTATCTGTTTTTTTGTGTGTAAATGCTTTCATATCTCGAGCATTTCCAACTATAACAGGCAGATGATCTATCAATGATTCATAGATTGGAACCCAGAAGTCACTTGTTGATTCACAAGCAACAACATCACATTTTTCTGATGTTACCCAATTTTTAAGGGATAAAATTCCCTCATCATCTCTCTCAAAACGCTGTAGCTGTTTTTCCCCAGATCTGCTGAGAATAGTAGCAATGACAAAAATTTTGTGAATGTCTATACCACAAGCTTTGTTTATTTCCCCTTCCAATTTATATTACCCCATCATTTCCATGGACAGTGGAATTGCCTCAAAGGCAATTTGGCATCCGTGATCAAGGTCACATTTGAGCCTTCGATGGCAATTCAACGATTAGTTTTTTCACGGCTTCGAAGAACCAAAGAGAAGACAACCTTACTGTCCTAAGAGAATGATGGAGCACATAAACAAAAAAGGTAAGTTAAAAGGACTTTCATTGATTTGAGCGTGTTATTCAAAGAATATCATGTGCGTTTTCTCTCACTTTTCACTGTTTTGAGTAGATAACTTTATTCTTTTCCTAAAATATTTATAAATAATATCAAATAATATAAATTGTTAATTAATTTATTATTTATATACTTAGTAGATAAATTTGAATAGTATTATATAGTAGGTTGTCAAATAGATATATTCATACTCTGGATATGCCATCTAAAAATAAAGCTTGAAAACTCTAGGTAATACTTTTCTCTTCATTTAAAAACTGGTAGTGCCTTTGAGTAACTGATTATGGATGTGTTTTTTAATTCTTGCAAATAGGTAAGTATACTATTGTTGATCAGGTTTGATAATTAAATGAAATTAAATCAAGGTGAACGTCTGTGAAAATCGTGGACTATAATCTAAAAAGCGTCTACTTTATTTCGAGAAGAGTCCTTAAGGTTTTTAAGGGTTCACAGTTTATATATATTACAAAAGTAAAAATTATCAAAGAAATTATTATATCAATGCGTCCAAAACAATGGTACAAAAATTTTGTATTATTTGCAGGCATTATCTTTTCATTAAACTTATTCCACGTTTATATGTGGATTACTGTATTTTTCTCATTCATTATATTTTGTACAGTATCTGGGTCTGAGTACATCATTAATGACATAATGGACAAAGAAAAAGACAAAAATCATCCCAAAAAGCGTAATCGTCCCATTGCTTCAGGAAAATTAGATACATCAAATGCACTCATTTTTGTAGCTATTATGCTCTGCACAGCATTTACTGGAGCATATCTAATAAACGTTCAATTTTTAGGAGTCACTTTGGCTTATTTTCTTTTAATCGTTTTATACTCTTTATTTCTAAAGCATATTGTTCTTATCGATGTTATTACTATTTCATTGGGTTTTGTACTAAGGGCAATTGCAGGCTGTTTAGCAATAAAAGTTTCCGTCTCCCCCTGGCTGATTGTATGCACCTTTTTAGCCGCACTTGTCCTAGCAATTGGGAAAAGAAAGAATGAACTGATGTTGCTGGAAAATGGAGCAACCAAACACCGTAAAGTCCTGAGTGATTATTCACCAGAAATACTAGACAAAATGATGACTGTGGTTACCAGTACATTGATTATGTCTTATTCTCTTTATACATTTTTTACAAGTAATACTTGGATGATGATAACAATACCCTTAATAATTTATGGATTGTTCAGATATATCTTCCTCGTTAATTCTAAAAATATGGGAGGAGAGCCAGAAATGTTGTTTAAAGATAAAGGAATGCTATCGTGCATGGTTTTGTGGGGATCCTCAATAATTGTAATGCTTGGATCGAGGTTATGAAATGTCAATACTACAAAAATATACTAATGAAATACTGATCAAAAAAGAATATATAATCGTTTCTATTATTTCATTATTTATATTTATAATCGGAATCCAAATAACTCCTGGTCTTACAGTAGATTCATTGAGGTATATTTCTGTTGCAGAAAAAATCGTCACAGAGGGAGCACTTTATCCTATAGAAGTACATAGTAGTTCATATGCCTCTTATGCAACAACAATAAGTCCTCCACTGTTTGAATATTTAATTTCGGCGTTTTTACTCCTTGGCTTTGAAAAGCTCACCGCTGGTGGCATGGTTTCTTTGCTTTTTTTGGCACTTCTTCCATTTCCAATTTATTACTTAGCAAAAGAAGTGAATAATCGGAAAATTGGCTACTTATCAATTCTATTTATGATTTCGATGGTTTCAACGTGGTATGTTGGTACATATGTATGGACTGAGATGACTTTTACTTTTCTTTCTTTATCTTCACTTTATTACTGTATAAAATATATAAATATCAATCGGACTAGAAATCTCCTCTTATGTTCTATCTTTTGTATGCTATCGTGCCTGACAAGATGGTTTGGAATCATTTTAGGTATCTCAATATTTTTAGTATTTTTATACAGACATTATACAGAGAATCGCCCTTCTAGAGTTGTGTTATTACTTTATTCAATAATTTCTTTTTCCCCTGTTAGTATTTTGCTTTTGAGAAACATTCTATTTAAAAGATCTGTCTACCCAACTTCAGGACTAAGAGTGAAATTCTTAGATATTTTCATTGTTCCTATCGGATCGATTTTAATGGATTTTTTCTATCCATTTTATATGTATTTCTACAAATTAATTCTTCTTATTTATCATAACAAAATTTCTATCAGCTCAATAAATCTCAATTTTAACTTTATATATAGTTTAGCAATATTGGTATCAATAATTTTATTCATTTTGCTGATTAGACTCATAATTAAGTTCATAGATAACTATCGATCCATAAAAGATAAAATATTGTTGTGTAAAAGAAAAATTGTTATTTTACCGGTGATACTATATCTGGTTTTATACCTTCTTGGATTAATGTTTTTGAAATGTATCTCTTCTTTTGATCCTCTTGGCACAAGATTTCTTTTCCCAGTGTACCCTTTAATAATCATAATATTTTTTTACTTGTATAATACAATGATTTCATGTTTATACGGAATTGACAAGTTACAAGTAAAAAAATGCTTTTTTGCATTCGTAATATTATTTTTATTATTTCAGAGTATTAGAACTTCGTACTTATTGATATATCAAAAAGATGGGAAAGGATACAGTTCCCCAGAAGTTAAAAGTTTTACAACATCCAACTCGTTTATTTTTTTGAAGAGTAATTGAAATAAATTAGATCCAATCTACACTAATGTTGATACCTATGCTCTGTATACGAATGTTGACATTAATATGATGAAATACTATCTTGACTCAAATTTAAACGATAATATTATAAAAATTAATGAAAACGCAATACAAAAATCGTTAGATAATAGAACTATTTTCTATATTCAAACAAATAAACAAAAAGATGAAGAACAAATATTGGAAAATCTGATGACTAGTAATATGTTTACCAGATGCATAAAAGATGAGAGCTATGAAGTGTGGATAAAAAAAGGCAGAGAACATGACTTTAAGATTTGATCTACATATTCACTCGAAGTATTCTTCAGATGGTGTTCTAGACCCAAAGAAAATTGTAAAAACCGCGATTAAAAGAAACTTGAAGGGAATTGCTATTACCGACCATAATACGATAAAAGGAGGATTAAAAGCAATAGAGTATGAAACTAAAGATTTTAAGGTAATAGTAGGTTCAGAAATTATGACTGATCAAGGAGAAGTTATTGGACTTTTCCTTTCAGAAGAAATAAAATCAAATAATTTGATAAATGTGGTATCTGAAATCAAAGCTCAAAATGGAATTGTAATCGTTCCGCATCCTTTCGATGAAATGAGACGTTCAGCACTTCACCCAAAAGAAGAATGTGCTTCTCTAATCGACTGTATAGAAGGCTTTAATTCCAGATGTATTTTCCAAAAGTACAATGATAAAGCTGTTGAATATGCTAATAAACATAACTTACCACTTGTCGCTGGAAGCGATGCCCATTTTGCAAATGAAATTGGAAATGCGGGAATCGTTACCCAGAGTGAAGATTTGCAAGACGCGATAATTAAAAATAACATTGAGATATTCGGAAGCCGATCAATGTTTATTAACCATGCTTTTACCAAGGGACTGAAAAGATGGCGAAAAATAAGATATGGATGATAGTTCTTTTTACAATTATAGTTTACATTATAATGGGAGTATATGCTGACGTTGGAAAATTGTCCCTTACTATATCCGAATTCCGATGGCAGTACTTTCTCCTTTTGATAGGCCTAACTACAGTAGGTTATTTTATTAGGTATATCAAATGGGATCTTTTTCTGAGAGCTACAGGTTTACACCTTGATTATAAAGAAAATCTCTTCATATTTTTCAGTGGACTTTCAATGATTGTAACTCCAGGCAAGCTAGGTGAAATCTGGAAAAGCTGGCTTATTAAAGATATTTCTGGGGAAGAATTAAGCAAAACTCTTCCTATTGTAATTATGGATCGAGTGACCGATATAGTAAGTCTGGTACTTCTTTCTTTTCTGGGTATTTTTTACTACAGAAAAGGAATTTCTTTTCTAATCGTTCTTTCTATTTGCTGCATAGGATTTTACATTGCCATAAGATCACAGTCAATTTCTGGTAAAATGAAAAAAGTTCTTGAGAAAAAATTTAGTAAGTATACAACTGATATGCAATTGATGCATGAAACCATGAATAAAATAACAGAGCCGAAAATCTTTGTGTCGCTTTCCCTGTTGAATGTTCTTGCGTGGTTTTTCGAGTGTATGGGGCTTTATTATGTGGTCATCGGTTTTGGGCATTACATAAAGATTTCACTCTCAACGTTTATATTCAGTTTTTCCTCCCTAGCAGGAGGAATAAGCATGGTCCCTGGGGGTATAGGAGTGGCAGAGGCAGGTATATCAGGGCTTTTAATTTTAAACGGTATTTCTCCAGCATTGTCTGTTGGAATAGCCCTGATTCTCCGACTTGGATCCTTCTGGTATGGAGCACTTTTAGGATTTACAGTTCATGTGATATTTAAAAAGAAATTTATGAGAGCTAAGGAAAATTTAGGTAACGGGGTTAAAAATGTCTAAAGTTGCAGTGCTAAAAACACATCCAAGTACCATTACAGATGATTACTCTAAATTGATGAGACTTGTAGAATATGAAAAAATAGTTCCAAAACAAAATAAGACAGTACTAAAAATAAACCTTTCCTGGTCTCTTTATTACCCAGCTTGTTCGACACCTCCCTGGCAACTTGAAGGAGTATTAAAAACGCTTCGAAATGACGGATACAAGAATGTAGTGGGAGTGGAGAATCAGACCGTTGTAACCCATCCATGGAAAGGATCTTACTTGAATAAATGGCTTCCAGTACTCAAAAAGTATGATACAGAATTTAAACCACTAACAAATGTGAAATGGACACCCTATAATCCGAAGTCTGAAATGCTTGCAATGTACGATATATTTGACGAAATAATCGTTCCTGAGGCATTTATAGAAAGCAATGTGATTCACCTCCCAACAGTGAAAACTCATGGACATACAACGACCACTGGTTCGATGAAAAATGCATTTGGAGGCCTGATCCCTAAAAGAAGACACCATGCCCATATAAAAATACATGAAGTTTTGGTTGATCTTCTATCCATCCAGAAAGAGATCCATAAAGGAATTTTTGCAGTTATGGATGGGACTGTATGTGGAAATGGGGCTGGCCCAAGAACAATGATTCCATACATAGGAAATCTAATTCTGGCAAGTGACGATCAGGTTGCTATCGATGCAGTCGCTGCAAAGATGATGGGTTTTGACCCTTTAAATATAAATTATATTCACATGGCTCATGAAAGAGGATTGGGAATGGGTGATACTGACCAGATAGAAATTGTAGGGCTGGAAAAAAGCGAGTATAATAAGATCAATTTTGGCTTTGAAGTCCAAAAAAGTCCGGTCGTCAAATGGGATCAGAGGATTCGAAAGGGCACATCAAGTATAAAGTGGCTTCATTCCTTATTATTTCACTCCCCAATTTTCAGGACATTTATCTTTGCATCCGAAACTTACCATGATAAACTGTGGTATCCTACTGCGGGGAAAAAGAATATTGAAACATTTATGAAAACCGAATGGGGAAAACTATTTGAAAGCTACGAATACGGAAATTATCCTAAATATACTGAAGTAAAAGAGTGGAACCCTTACTAATAAATCAAATTGCGTGCGGCCACCCCAACCTAAAGGATGGGGTATGCTTCGGGCCGCCCGCCCGGTTTCTGGGGAATAGTTAAGTATCCATTTACAAGACTTTCTTGATGCAGAGTTTCATTACCACCTTATGTAACCATGAGACTAAGAAACCTACTTTACAAAGAAGCAACGGTACAGAGGTTTAAACGAAACCAAAAAGAGGCGAGGGTTCACTTCATCCCCAATCTAAAGAATGGGGTATTCGTGACCCTCTGCGCTCCCGTAGTAATAAACTTTCTTCGTGGGGAAAATTCCAAGCGAATCTCCCACAATGAAAGTGTTTCTGAAATGTCCTAGATGGTTAAGGAGTGAGACCTGATTTCCAAAACTCCAAATTGCTTCCTTTAGATTACGAACTAACAATTATCAGTCGAATACAGAATTCGGCTATAATGGAGTTGCCGACATAATAGCAAATGGACAAATGATTCTCGATTTATAGATTGCTTCTAGTGTTGCGTCAATCTTCAAAGATTCAACGCTTACGAATAATTACAATTGATTTGATACGACATTTTACTGTTGACGCGACACTAGGGTATTCACAGTATTTGTAGTACAGAACTTGGTAAACTCTATATGCTCTTTTTTTTGAAAAAAAGAAAAGTAGAGACTCTGTAAAGGAAAATGATGAAATAGAAGGAGAGGAGTCAGGCAAAAATTCAAAGAAGTTACAGACTTCAATATATAGTCACGAGGTTAAACAATGCAACTGCTCAATAAGGTACGACATTAGAAGTTCACGTAAACTACAACAAATAACTCAAACACAAAGAAGGCTACCTATATGAATTTAAAAAATAATTTAGCAAAAGTTACACAAGCTTACTGCAGCATTGTCGATAATTTTTTCCAATGGATACTCATAAGAATTTTGATTAAAAAAAGTACTTATCTAAAAATTTTAAAATCGGTATATATAAATGAAAAAACAATCTTAGCATGTTTATTTTTAATTGCTCTCACTATTCGAATCTCAGTATATGCAATTTTATCCCCTGCATATTATCCATTAGATCCATCTGACCTTTCAAGCGATTCAAGAGCTTATGATCTGAATGCTATAAATGGGATCACAAATGGTGAATTTTCAACATATTGGCAGCCAGGAATCAGTTTTATCTTAGGTATTATATATCTTATTTTTGGACATAATATAATAATTGCATCCTTATTATTAATTCTGATTGGTTCATATGTGGGAATTATCTCATATTTAATTTCTAAGTACATATTCTCTCAGAAAAAAGCTGGATATTTATCTTTTTTTTTAATAGCTATTTATCCCTATCTTATCTTAGAATCTCCAAAAATAATGTCTGATACCTTTGCTCTGTTTATTTTTACATCATCTTTATACTATATTATAAAAGATTTCAATGAGAAAAGGCTAAAATATTCTTTAATTATTGGCTTTCTTACAGGAGTATTATTGTTAACAAGGCCAAATTATTTTTGGGTTCCTCCATTGTATTTAATACTCACAGCCAATTCATTTAAAGGTGAAGGATATTTATTTTTGCTAAAAAAATACATATTTTTTTCAATCACGCTTTTATTGGTAATAACGCCTTGGATTATATATACAGATACGAAACTAGGAGAACCAACGCTTACAACTAATGGAGGAGTGAATTTTTATATAGGCAATAATCATAATTCAACAGGAAGGTATTGTGACCCATATGGCCTTAAAGAGAATAATAGTGAAATATTAAGAAGTAGAGAGGGTTTTAAGAAAGGATTAGACTATATTTTTACTTATCCAGCAGATTATTTCGCGTTGTGTTTAAAAAAAATTGATTTATTACTATATATTCCCCAAAGATTACCATCTGAGTTGACAACTCATTCAGACTCAAATATTACAGAAATGTTGTTCAGTTCTATTATTAATCTGGGATTCATTGCTATCCAACTCGTTGGTATAAGAGGACTAATATATTCAAAAGGGCAAATTAAAAATAAACAAATATCTAATTTTATAATAGGTAGTCTTTTTTTCTTGTACACAACACCTATCGTTTTTTTTGTTTATGTACGAGCTACCATTCCTATCATATTTATATGGATACTTATTTCAAGCCCATACTTAGTTTATATAATCAAAGTTGCGCTGGCGCACCCAGCTGCAAGCAATGGTGTATGTTCGCACCACCACTAAATTCCGTTAAAGGAAATAATACCCCTAAACAATTTAGTTTGAGCAGAAGTTAATAACCGAAAATGGAATTGAGAAATCACATTATCATCAACGGTTACCGGGGAAGTTTCCCATCCCCGCAGCAAGCTAGCTAGGTATTCGACTGAAATAATGATGGGAAACCAAATTTTACATAAAAAAGATTTTATTTAGCATGAAAGTACGAAATAAAACTGGCTCCCAACGCTCCTTTTAATCTTCTGCTCCTTATCAAATTTAAGCCTTCTATGGCAATTCACTGATTAGTTTAGCAATGGTTTGAAAAACCATAGTTAGAACAACCTTACTACCCAGGATAATGACGAGATCGATAGGCAAAGAAAGGTAAAGTAGAATACTTTCATTTCTTTGTGCCTGTTATTCGAAGAATATCATGTCCGTTTAGCATGAAAGTACGAAATAAAACTGGCTCCCAACGCTCCTTTTAATCTTCTGCTCCTTATCAAATTTAAGCCTTCTATGGCAATTCACTGATTAGTTTAGCAATGGTTTGAAAAACCATAGTTAGAACAACCTTACTACCCAGGATAATGACGAGATCGATAGGCAAAGAAAGGTAAAGTAGAATACTTTCATTTCTTTGTGCCTGTTATTCGAAGAATATCATGTCCGTTTAGTAGAAAATCCTACTTGAAAAAAGCCATGATGGACTTGAAGGCAGTGTGCCTAATCTTCTGTAAATTTTACTATATACCCCTTATTCTTCTTTTTTGATTACTGCTCCATTACTATATACCTGTTTCCTGTAATCCAGTCTTCATTAATGTCTATCAGTATTGAGACTACCAGTCTCAATACTGATTCTTGGTTCGGAAATGCTCCCACAACTCTACTTCTTCTTTTTATTTCCTTGTTAGTTCTCTCCATCATATTTGTTGTCCTTATTCCTCTCCAATGACTCTGTGGAAACTGCATGTAGTTCATTACATCATACTGAAAATGTTCAAGAGTATCAGCTGCACTTTTATATCCCATATTATCCAGTTCTCTGATCAAATCCTGTAACTTCTGACGGTCTACCAATGCTTCTTTTATTTTCTCTGATACTTCTTTCTGTTTCTTTTTTGGAACCTTTTTTAGAACTTGTCTTATCAGATGAACGTGACACATCTGCCAGCTTGATCCAATAAAGGATTCTCTAACTGCTTTTTGTATCCCTTTATGACCATCAGAAACAACTAACTTTACACCTCTTAACCCTCTTTCTTTAAGGTCTTCGAATAGACCTTCCCAGAATAGAGAGTCTTCACTGTCTGCCAATCTTACTCCAAGAATCTCACGTAAACCGTCATCTCGGATTCCAGCAACTACAAAAAGAGCTTTAGGGACCTTAAAAATTGTTTGAGATAACCAGTTATTTAAACGCTTTATTCTTGGAAAAGATGATTCAGTTTAATTTCCCCGCCAAAAATACACCCTATTTTTGTCTAAAAACTAATTTTACTCAATTATAAAGCGCAAAATTTATTGAGGAGGACAGCTAATCCTCCTCTGGTGTTTGTCTATGAAACCTCCGCTTATCCCAATAAACGAAGATTACAAATGGAAATTGCTTTCAGAGATATTAAACGTTTTTGATTTGCGATCCACTAAACAAATTCTTTCACAATATGAGATACTACCTCTCGAAAAATCCATTCCTTCCCTGAAAATCGTCATTCTAAGCATGTATTTTTGCCTTGAGATTTCCTACGTAGTCAGAGAATTGGAAGAAAAGAAGAAATTACGGAAATTTATGAGAATCAAGTTAGTGCCTTCTGAAGATGAAGTCTACAGCATTATGAGTAGCTTTGATCCAGATCAGTTCATCAACTTCGTTATTGGGTTACTTAATAACATTTGTTCTCGTCATAAAAGAGGTATAAGCCACATCATAATCGATAGCACAGACATCAATCTTGACCTTAACTGGTTTAAGAGGAAAATTAGCAAAAAAATGCTAAAAGATCGAGATTTTAAGTGGGGACACTCTAAACATAGAGGTTATTTCATAGGGATGAAGCTAAGTCTTGCTCTGGAATATCCAAGCTTAAAACCGTTAGCATTCATTGTT
This sequence comes from Methanosarcina barkeri str. Wiesmoor, assembly GCF_000969985.1. GTDB lineage: Archaea > Halobacteriota > Methanosarcinia > Methanosarcinales > Methanosarcinaceae > Methanosarcina > Methanosarcina barkeri_B. Next base: position 4,340,159 of record NZ_CP009526.1, read on the forward strand.
AATGAAGCAAACATTAGTGAGTACACGGTTTATCCACAGATTCTTGAAGAGCTAAATAGAAGAAGGAAAGAAAGAGCAGGAGACATACTTTATTTCTACAGAAGTTATTACTCATATGAAAATTATGTAATAGGAATAGCAAAATAAAAGATAGTTCCTGTAATTTTTCCAAGGAGTAATTGTAATTTTAACAAACTTTTTGGTATGCTAAGCTATCCTCTTAATATATTTGATTCAAAAAGAAATACAGAGGAAGAAAAGAAGCTTTACGGGAAACTGGTTGTAAAGTTTAAGTCTTTGATTGAAAAATGGGGAGAACTTAGGCCTATTAGATATCTCATAGAGGACGTGTTTAAATTAGCCAAAAAGACATGCAATATGGAGAATTTACACAGATATACGATGCGTTCTGTAAAAAAATACTGTTCTCTAACTGTATTTTTGACAGGGACAGTCATAGCTTTCTTTATTAATGATAAAAAGGGATTAAAACGCTTGACTGAGAGTTAAGAATAAAAGCACCATATATCGTTTCAAAAGTCCTCTGAATCCCACATATATGCAGAATTACTGTCAACAAATCTGATACATTCTCTGCAAATATTGTACTCCAACGTAACTGTGTATATCTAGCCATTTTTTCAGGATGAGTTGTTGAGTTTCTTACAAGAGAATATATTCTTCTGCTAACGATTAGTGCCAATATTGCTGTCCAGATTAGAGCTTCAATTACCTGCACATTCTTTGTTTCAAGAACGTCTAGCGCGTATTTGCTTTTCAATTCTTTGAAAAGCAGTTCTATGTCCCATCTTGCTCCATATAGGTTTGCAATATCTTTTGCATTCAAAATATCTTTCTGAATATTTGTGATATAAATATGGTACTTTTCATCCTCGTCATTATAGACTGCAACAAGACGTACAATCATCTCATCCTGTTTTTGTTTACCTTTGTATACTCTTCTTTTAAACTTTATTTTCACAACAGCATCAAGATCTTTCCCAGAAAGTTGTTTAATGCATTCACTAACAGTTTTTCCAGCGAACTCCTTGCTTTTTGTCTTAGAAAGTCCCTCTTCAACAGAAACAAGAATAGGATCCATATTTTTCCTTATTCTTGAAACAAAATATCCTCCATTTTCCTCAACCCTTGCAAACATCTGAGTTTTGTAAAAACCAAGATCAACAAGCAGAATACGATCTTTGATCCAGGGACCTATTTTTAATGTCTTGATCTCAGCTGTTTTTTCAGAATACAGGGCAACTGTTTTAGGTCCGTTAGCAACTGCGCTTACCATAACCCCCACTTTTATGCCTGCAGCTACTTTTCTTGTTCTTGCTACTGGAAATTTGTCTGCTAAAGAAGAGTGAAGACGAACAATTGTACTGTCCTGAATGAGAACATCTTGGAAGTTTTCGAGTTTCTTGCTAAGTTTTCTACCAGGTTCTTTTGCAAGTTCTTCTATGCCGTGAATTACACACTGATGTAGGAACTCAACAAGTTCTGGAGTGAAACGATAGTACCAACTGCTATCGCTTATGATTTTATGAGACTCAGTTTCATATTCTCGTTTCAAACTGGCAAGTGTACGCTGCAAGCGTACACCAAAACTCAGAGTTAAAACCCAAAAGATGATGACAGGGTCAATTTTACGTTCACGTATTATAAGACCAGTTTCTCTGGCAGTTTGCCTTAACCACTCTTCGGGAAACATTTCCCGAAGAGAGTCCTCAAGAGTAGGTGGAGAACGAGGAGACATAGATACAAAGATTAGAATATTATTATAAAAGCATATACATTTCCTGGAGGCTGCTGATTATTCTTCGAATCAACGTGCTTGGGGGAGCATAAATTCGGAGAGACTGTATTGGGGGATGCAGTAGATACAGCACCTCTGGGCTTCTTCTTGCCTTACATATTTAAAAGGTTTTTGAAAAGGTTTTTGTTAAATTTGAGAACAGTCTTTTTATCAAAAAATTTCATATAATTTTTTAATTTAGAGAGCTTGTGCATATCCATTTTTTTAGAGCCTCGAAAATTAATTTTGATACTGTATGGAATTTTATTTAATAGGTTATGGTACATAAGCGTAAGTTATTTATAGAATAAAGAGGAAATAGGATTCCGTATTCCTTTAAAGAAAGAAGAGAATAAAACTAGAATAAAGGAGAACCAGTTAATGAATAAAATGACAGAGAAGAAGCTTTCAAAGCAAATATCACAAGGATCTTTGTTTGGGAATGGGATGCTTTTAACCTCTGAAGAACTTTATGAGAGATGTTGGGGCCATTCATACAATATTAATCTAAAATTAAAAACAAATTGGAAAAAAGGAACATGTTAAAAATTTATAAATGAACAAACTTTAGACAACCTCCAGAAAGTTATCCACAGATTAATAAAAACCAACTTGAAAATAGCGAAAACACAAAATGGGGTATAAAATGGAATACGAACTCGAAGAAGTAGAGAGAGATTACATCATGTTTAGAAAAGAAATGGGAGAAGAATAAAAATAGAAGGAGTAAACTAGCCTCTTAATAGTCTACCAATATATCAGCCTCAAACAAACAACCTCCAAAACAGACAAACACCAAAACAGACAACCTCCAAAACAGATAACCTCCAAAACAGACAAACACCAAAATATCTAAAAACTTGTGTGAGCTCATCACAAAACTTGATAATCGTTCAAAATTCAAGACTCAGAGAGCCAATTTTGAGTTTTGTGATGAACTCGAAATTAAAATAAAAATTCAAGGGGTTTTATTCATGAAACATTTAAAAATATGTCCAAAATGCCACGCTAAACTGAAACTGCGCTCAGACGGTGAGATCCAGTACTGTAGTGTTTGTAAGTACTGGACAAAAGTAGGTACTGCAAGGCTCGATTCAATAATGATTTTTGGATGAGGAGTCTGCATGAAGCTCGACGTAAAATGACAACATTAACCCTCAAAAAAGGGTACATTATTATCATTTTTAAGGAGACGATATTAAGAATCAGGATTGTCAGGCAAGATTTTCCAGATAGAATAGGATTTTTCAGAACGACTAAACATAGTTAAAGTTTACAAAAAAGTTTACAAAAAAGAGAATATAAGCAGGATAAATCCTGCCTCTTATTAAGCCTCTTTTCAAATAAGTTTCTAACTTCAAAACATTTACTTTCTTGACTCAATTGTGCTCTGGGCAGCTACGAGTCTTGCAATCGGAACTCTGTAAGGAGAGCAGCTTACATAGTTAAGACCTATATCATAGGCGAAGTGAATGGACCTTGGCTCTCCGCCGTGTTCTCCACAGATTCCCATTTTGAGGTCGGGTTTGACAGAGCGACCTTTTGATATACCGATTTTCATGATCTCGCCAACGCCTTCCTGATCCAGGACTGCAAACGGATCGTGCTCAATAATTCCTGCTTTCTGGTAGATAGGCACGAATTTGGACACATCGTCACGGCTGAACCCGAAGGTTGTCTGGGTCAGGTCGTTTGTCCCGAAGGAGAAGAAATCGGCTTCCTGAGCAATCTGGTCTGCGACAATTGCGGCTCTGGGCAGTTCGATCATTGTTCCTACTTTGTAATCGATCTTTACGCCTTTCTCAGCCATGACTGCCTCTGCCATCTTGCAGACTTCTTCCCTTGTAATGGCAAGCTCTTTTACAAGACCCACGAGAGGAATCATAATTTCAGGAGTAATCTTCATTCCCTCGTTTGTAAGTTCACAGGCTGCTTCCATGATTGCGCGTACCTGCATATCATAGATTTCCGGATAGGTGATTCCAAGCCTGCATCCCCTGTGACCAAGCATAGGGTTTATTTCTTTGAGGGAAACCACACGCTGAATGACCTTCTTTACCTCGTTGATCTTTCCGGAAGAATCTCCTGAGGCTTCGAGTTCCCTGAGCTTTGCGTCAAGCTCTTCCTTGTCAGGAAGGAACTCATGAAGTGGTGGGTCAAGCAGCCTGATAGTAACAGGCAGGCCTTCCATGCTGCGGAAGATTCCAAGGAAGTCTTCTTTCTGCATAGGAAGTAACTTTTTAAGGGCTTTCCTCCTGGACTTCTCATCTTCGGCCATGATCATTTCCCTTACTACGGGAATCCTTTCTTCTCCTAAGAACATATGTTCAGTTCTGCAAAGTCCTATACCTTCAGCCCCTAGTTCACGGGCTAGACCTGCATCTGCCGGATTATCTGCATTTGTTCTTACTCCGAGAGTCCTGATCTCGTCGGCCCACTGAAGAATCTTCTTTAGATCCTCATTAATTTCAGCATCAATCAGCTCTACTTTCCCGATAATTACACTGCCTGTGCTTCCATCAATGGTAACATAATCATGCTCCTTGACAGTGTAACCATTTACCATAAAGAGGTTGCTCTTTGTATCGATGGATATGTCTCCACAACCCACAACACAAGGCTTTCCCATACCTCTTCCAACGACTGCTGCGTGAGAGGTCATTCCCCCACGTACGGTGATGACACCCTGGGCAGCTGCCATTCCTCCGATGTCTTCAGGGGAAGTTTCGGTCCTGACAAGAATTGTCTTTTCTCCCTTCTCAGCCATTTCCTCGGCTACTTCGGCAGTAAATACAACTTTTCCTACAGCAGCTCCGGGTGATGCAGGAAGTCCCTTTGCGACTACTTCCAGTTTTGCATTGGGGTCAATTCTGGGGTGCAGGAGCAGGTCGATGTGTTCGGCTTTAACCCTTGTGACTGCGGTTTCCTTATCAATCAACCCTTCTGCTACCATGTCAGTTGCTAACTTTACGGCTGCGGCAGCTGTACGTTTTCCTGTTCTGGTCTGCAGCATGTAGAGTTTTCCTTCCTGGATAGTAAACTCTATGTCCTGCATATCTTTGAAGTGGGCTTCGAGCTTCCTACAGATATCAACAAGCTGATTATAGGCTTCAGGAATCTTATTCCCAAGAGTATCAATAAAGTCAGGAGTTCGGATGCCTGCAACAACATCTTCGCCCTGTGCGTTGATAAGGTACTCTCCGAAGAATTTCCTTTCTCCTGTAGACGGGTTTCTTGTAAAAGCAACTCCTGTGCCTGAGGTATTTCCTCTGTTCCCGTAAACCATGGTCTGTACATTGACAGCTGTGCCCCAGCTGTCATCGATTTCGTTAAGCTTTCTGTATGTGATGGCTCTTGGATTGTTCCAGGAATCAAAAACAGCATCAATTGCCATCTGAAGCTGGACCTTCGGGTCCTGGGGGAACTCAAATCCTTTTTCGAGTTTGATTACTCCCTTGAACCTTTCAGCCAGATCTTTCAGTGCTTTTGCATCGAGATCGGTGTCAGACTCGACTTTAAGTTCTTTTTTCTTATCCTCAATAAGGGACTCGAACTTGTCGAAGTCAATTCCTAGAACTACGTCTCCAAACATAGAGATAAATCTGCGGTAACAATCGTAAGCGAACCTTTCGTCATTGACCTTATTTGCGAGTCCAAGAACAGATTTGTCCGTGAGCCCAAGGTTAAGAACGGTATCCATCATCCCCGGCATGGACACCCTGGCACCGGACCTTACAGAAACAAGCAGTGGATCTTCTGGGTCCCCCAACTTTTTGTTGTTTAAGGTCTCGAGCTTATCGATCGCTTCTTCAACCTGTTTGAGTACTTCTTCAGAATACTTCTTACCTTTCAGATAAAGTACGCAAACTTCAGTTGTTATCGTAAAACCTGGTGGTACGGGAATTCCGAGGTTTGCCATTTCGGCTAGGCCTGCGCCCTTACCTCCAAGTAAGTCTCTCATGCTAGCTTTGCCATCAGTTACATCCTTTCCAAAAAAATATACGAACTTGGACAATGAGTCTCCTCCTTAGAATGAGATCATTAATCGGAGTTAGTGACCGTAATAATAACCAGAATTATGGTCTGATTGCTGCCAACAATGTCCATTTAATATATAAGCTTGTGGTTTCCTTCTCCTAGTTCTTATATTCTACTATATTAAATTAGTTAAGACTAACATATAATATAGTTCTTGCGATATCTTTATATATAATGAACGTAGACTACATATGCTTTTCAGTTTACAATATATAGCCATATTTATGGCTGACAGAAAAACATGCTCAAAGCCAGGATATTTTTGCCCTGAGCTGGAGAAAATAGCTATTAACTATTCGTGGCTGATATGAAACGACTCGGTAAAGTGCTGCACAGAACAGGTGTTAAAAACCTGATAATTAGAGGGGATGAGGTAAAACCCGAGAATATCTCAAATGGTTTTCCTAAATTGAATTCGGTCGTTGTAGATAAAGCCCTGAATCGGATTGGTACGATCGTAAGTGTTTTCGGACCAGTAGACCATCCATATTTTTTAGTGAAGGGCTTTAAACGAACTCCTGATTCAGAATTTAGAGCTCTTATTGATGAAAGAGTCTATATTCAGTGAAAGCTCTGACATGAATATGCACTTGAATTCTATATTATGGTTAAACATTAACTAGGTTATATATTTTTTGCTAGTTACAGCCGTGATTTTTCTTATCCTGCCTTTTAGATATCTACTGTAATTTCAGTGGTGCAGCCAAAAATACCGGAAATATACACATATGATTGTTTTAGTTTGTAAGGTGATATGATATGGTAGAAGTCGAAAGAGTTCGCTATTCTGACACTCTTGAAAGAGAAAAAATACGTGCCATGATCAAAGCTCGCAAAGAGAAACAAAAGGAGCAAAGTTTTGAGAAAGAAAAGGCCGTGTGTCCAGAATGCGGCAGCAGAAACCTCGTCCACGACTATGAGCGAGCCGAACTCGTGTGTGGGGACTGCGGACTTGTCATTGATGCCGATTTTGTGGATGAAGGCCCAGAATGGCGAGCTTTCGATCATGATCAACGTATGAAGCGTTCCCGTGTGGGTGCGCCCATGACATACACAATCCACGACAAAGGGCTTTCCACAATGATTGACTGGAGGAACCGCGACTCCTATGGAAAGTCAATATCTTCCAAAAATCGTGCTCAGCTTTATCGTTTAAGAAAATGGCAGCGTAGAATCCGTGTAAGTAACGCAACTGAAAGAAACCTTGCATTTGCACTATCTGAACTGGACAGAATGGCTTCGGCTCTCGGTCTTCCGAGAACTGTGCGGGAAACCGCAGCTGTCGTCTACAGAAAAGCTGTGGACAAGAACCTTATCCGTGGAAGAAGCATTGAAGGTGTTGCCGCAGCCGCTCTTTATGCTGCTTGCCGCCAGTGTAGCGTCCCAAGAACTCTTGATGAAATCGAAGAGGTATCCAGGGTCAGCCGGAAAGAAATCGGAAGAACTTACCGTTTTATTTCCAGAGAACTCGCACTAAAGCTCATGCCCACGTCTCCTATAGACTATGTCCCAAGGTTCTGTTCAGGCCTTAATCTTAAAGGAGAAGTCCAGTCAAAGAGCGTTGAGATCCTGAGGCAGGCTTCCGAAAAGGAACTCACAAGCGGGAGAGGTCCCACAGGAGTTGCTGCCGCTGCAATTTATATTGCTTCCATTCTCTGCGGTGAACGGAGAACTCAGCGGGAAGTTGCAGATGTAGCCGGGGTTACGGAAGTCACTATCCGAAACAGATACAAAGAGCTTGCAGAAGAGCTGGATATAGAGATTATTCTCTAAGTCTTCCCTCATTTTTCTTTTGCCAGCACTTTTTCTCTTTTATTTAGAGAAATGCCCTGTTTTTTACTGGTTTGTTTAATTAAGTCACTTCCCCGGGTCTTCCCGCTTGCGGAGATTTATTTCAAAACGGGATTTTAGATACCTTTAATTTTTTGATCCATAATGCTAACAATTGAAGTTTTGGAAGCTCTTCTATTAGGTTTTTCTGTAGGGCTTACAGGCGCACTTGTTCCGGGCCCAATGCTTTTTGCAACTATAGAGATATCACTAAAAAAAGGCTGGCTTGCAGGCCCACAGGTAGTATTCGGGCATATGCTTGTGGAAGCTGTGCTCTACGTGCTGATTCTCGTAGGAGCTGCTTCGTTTGTTGACAGTGGCATAATTTCATTAATCTTCCTAATAGGAGGGCTTTCACTTCTGGTATTTGGACTTCTTACCTTAAAAGAAGCACGAGCTACAGCTTCTTCTACTCAGATTTCTCAGAATTCCTCAAGCTTGAAGCTGGTTTCCAACCCTGCCCTAATAGGCCTGGTTACTTCAGTTTCGAACCCGTACTTCTGGATCTGGTGGCTGACCGCTGGCGGAGCTCTTGTACTTAAAGAATATGAACTGGGAATTCTAATTGCAATGGCTTATATGCTCGGTCACTGGGCTGCAGACCTGGGCTGGTTTACTGCCATATCCGGCTCATTCGGACGTGGTAAAACCCTGCTCTCCCAAAAAATGCATAGATATATTCTCTATACCTGCGGGGTATTCCTCGTAGTTTTTGGGTTGTACTTCATGCTTAATTGCAATCATTCGATTCATTTATCCTGAGCACGGGCATGGATAGCTTAATAACAAAAGGACAACCTTAGGCTTCCAAAAGGCGATTTCCCATGAAACGGCAGTGCATAAAAGTTCCTAAAAAGAAAGGAGAACCTGTAAGAAGAATACTCCTTGAGCTTGAAATTCTGGATAACTCCGTAAAAATAAGTGCAGATGAGGCATTTCTTTATATTCCCCTGACCAGAGAACCTGCCTCTGACGAGCTGGAGAGTTTTCCTACAGAAATTGAGCTTATCGAGTTCGATTTCAAGCCCCAAGAAAAGAAACCTGTTCCAGAAGACCTTCTTGGTTTCAGCCCTGCTTATGAAGTTATAGGAGATATCGCCCTGCTGGAAGACCCTGAACTTGACAAGGAGAAAGCCTCAAGAATTGCCGATGCCCTCCTTTTAACACATTCGAATATAAAAACAGTGCTCAAGCCTCTTACGCCTGTTATCGGGGAATTTCGGGTTAGAGAATTTGAGGTCGTTGCGGGCGAGCCGAGAACTGAAACTATTCACAGAGAGTACGGCTGCCGTTACAAAGTCGACCTTGAACGAGCTTATTTTACTCCCCGCCTTTCGACCGAGCGCTCAAGAATTCTTTCCCGGGTTAAGGACGGAGATATCGTTGTCGATATGTTTGCAGGCGTCGGCCCTTACAGCATCCTGATCGCAAAGAGCAAAAAGCCTTCAAAAGTCCTGGCAATCGATAAAAATCCAGAAGCTGTGCGTTATCTCAGAGAAAATATAATTCTTAACTCTGCGAAAAACATAGAAGCAATCGAAGGAGACGCCCGGGAAGAAGCAAAAAAGTTTGCAGGCACTGCCGACCATGTGATTATGAATTTGCCTCATAGTGCTTTTGAGTTTCTGGACTCTGCAGTTCTCCTGACAAAGCCCGGCGGAATTATTCATTATTATGGGATAACTCCTGAGGACGACCTCTTTGAAAGCTCTACAGAACTTATAAAGGAAGCTGCGGAAAAAGCAGGCAGGAAAATCGAGGTTCTGGAAAAAAGAGTAGTCCGTTCGTATGCGCCTCACCAGTATAATATCTGTATACAGGCAAGGATTGTTTAAAGGAGGATAAAATTATTTTAAGGAATGACAAAATTATTTTAAGGAAGCTAAAACCTTAAAAAGGTGGCCGTATTATTTAAATAATGTCAGGGTTATTCAGACGTCGCAAAAGCAAATAGCTCCGCCCGAGCGAAATAATTAAATTCTTGATCTATATATTAGGTCTGCTTATTCTTTCTATGCATTTGCCGTCGTGGCTTAGCGGTATAGCGGCTGATTCGTAATCAGCAGGTCGAGGGTTCAAGTCCCCCCGGCGGCTCTTTTTCACTATTTATATCGTGTTCATCATTTTTTATATTCATTTTTTATATCATCTTCTGTCAATAAAAAGGTCGACAACTCGATAACAAGATCTGGTTTTAAAAAAGAAAGAAATTAAGTTTTGGAAAAGACATAACGAGCTTGCTTTATCTTCAAGCTTTCAGGCCTGCAGCATAGCCTTTCGGGAAGCAGTCACTGTAGCCTCTTTCATAGCCTCTATCATAGTCAGTTTTAGTGGCCGTTCTCTCTATAAATGCACTGTAGGGCTTCTTGCTGTCGACTTTGCCTTCTCTAAATCCGTCTTTATAGCCATCTCTGCAGCCGTCTTTATACCCGTTATCATATTCTCGCTGGCTTGCTGTTGCCGCCGCAGCTGTTAATGAAACTACAAAAATGACTAACAGCAAGACAGCCATTGTCTTTTTCATACTCATTTGTTGATCCCCCAATTTATCCCAACTTAATGGATTTGCGGATGCTGGATTTTCAATCCATCCAGTGTTGGCAGATGCATTCATTTTACCAATGGGTCGATTCAGCGTATTTTTGATGAGGATGATAACAGCGATAGATTCTATCCTCATTTTACATACTTGGATTTGCCAACAGAGGCAATTTCAAACACATGCAATAGAGCAATTATTAGTTATTTATTATAATATTGGTAGAAATATAAATATCGAAGGAATTTAACTAATAATTACAAAATGGGGTATTTTTATTTGAGATTTCCTATTAATATTCACATTAATTATATTTATTATATTAATATTTCTCCAACAGCATTTTTTTCATTGATTCATCAAATTTGGAACTTAAGCTCATGCATCTTTGTTTAAGTGAAAATCAATGAAACTTACCCTGTTTCGTAACATCTCTCCAAAATATTTATTGATTAGGAGCTAGAATAGGTAGCGATTTTAGTTTTGGAAAATAAGTATTCATCCGAAGAAAAATCAGTTTGTGGATACTGATCTTGGGAATAAAACAAATTAAGTAAAAAGAGAAAAAGCACCTGCTTGAGATGCTTAAACTTGTATTTAGAACCTTATATCCTTGTCGCAGATAAGCTGATTGGTCTGCACATCGATGACTTTGATATTGACAGTATCACCAGAAACTATTGCGTGATCTGTCTCACCTGTGCTGTCTTGAAGTGGCGTATCATCAGAAACTGTTATCAATTCTAGTATCTTTATATCACCAACGTTCATAGTTCCAAGACCATCGTCATCAGTAGTAATATCATCAGTTCCAAGACCATCAGCATTAATTTCAACGGATGTGCCACCATTAACAGATGCCATAACTTTTGTTATTGTGGAATCCTCGAAGTGAACCGCATCTCCACCAAGGTGCTCAATTTTTATAGATGGCGCATCGAATGCATTATCAGGGATATGACTTGCTTTAATATCAAGGTTCGCCTGCGGTGCAGATTCAGTAGTTCCCTGGCCAAATACGGAAGATCCGATTGCGGCGGCGAGGATGACGGTTATTGCAACCATCAAAATGACACCGATAACCGGGGAAACTGCTTTATCATCTTTTCTAAACAATTTCTTGAAATCCATATGTTTCTCCCTCCTGGTTAAACGTATTCGGACAGGAAAGCCCGCCAGATACCTTTAACACCTGAAATATAACATTAACAGTTAGTATTTATATTAACTGTGTGCCTTTTTACTTTTCATAAATATTTAAACTTTTGCTGAGTGTAATAAAGAGTTATCTAGTTCCACTCCCATAATTAGATCAGCAAGATATCTATTAGCAGTTCTAGTTTAATAAATTTTCTCAGACAGTCAGATTAATAAGTTATTAAAAACATTTTAAAAAGTTAACAGTTGAATTTTTAGAGGGTGGTTTTTATCGTGGAGGGTAAAAAGCGTTGGGCATTTTGCCAGGACTGTCGGGGTGTTTCAGAAGTATATGGGCAACTGCTCATGATAAGCATAGTCGTTATAGCCTTTTCTACAATAGCCATAACTGTATTTTCCGATGGGGGAGCTGTGAAGCCGGAACATATTCCGCATACAGACTTACATGAAAATATCAAGTATATTAATAACGATGTTTATGCTATCGAGATTGTCCACAGTGGGGGAGAATCTATTGATCTCAAATCAATAGATATTTTACTTAATGTCAACGGACAGCAACTTACTCCATATAATGCATCCGATAAATCCAACTTCAAAGTCAAAAATCCTGATGACACTTTCAGGACCAGAAACTCAGATGGTGATTTTATAGTCGAGAACTCGGAAGATCCGGATTATATAAACAATGTTTTCTCGCTTGGAGACTGCATTGTAATTTACACTACTGAGGACACTATTACTGTTACAGGAGAAAAGATAGATCTCAAGGTTGGGGATGATATAGATATGTTCTTTGTGGACACGCCTTCCCAGCAGGTTGTCCAGAGAACCGTACTCCAGAAAAGCTATGGAAAAATTCCTGACTGGATTACTCCTCACCCTTACGGAAGTGTATATGACAACTCCTCAACTCCAGGTGAATGGTTGCCTACCGAGCTGGTTGACGGGATCAATGATGGTTTTATCACGGAGTGCCAGATGTATAAAGACAAGTGGTCTAGTGAGATGTTCACTTTTGGCATAGACGCAGATGACATGAACATCAATGATCCGTTAAAAGCAGTTCGCTTAAAAATAGTATATAGTGGGCATGACAGCAGTATGAAAAACTTGACACTTGAAATTAACGATGGAAATCCAAATGAGTGGATCATTGTTGATTACGATATGACTAGATATTATAGCTACACTGAATGTGATAAGAACCTAGAACCCTACAATCTGAAACTGATGGACCTGGGTGTAAATACAACTGCAGAACTAGAAAACCTGTCAGTCAGGTTTTCAGCATATGGACAGGCAGCTAGTGACAATAAAATTGGCTGGGTTGATTTTATCGGAATCCATGTGGAGTACTAAATATAAAGAGCAGAGATTGAAGCAAGGGGGGTTCGAGACAAATGAAAAAACATAATGAAAAAAATTTTAGAGTTGAGAATATAAGATTCTCCTGCTCGGAATCTGCAACATCAACTGTTATTGGGGCAGTACTGTTGCTGGGAATAATATTTTCAGTACTCACTATCATATGGGTAGGCTGTGTCCCGGAATGGAAAAACGATGCCGAACGTTCCCATATGGACAAAGTATGGAAGGACATGGCAGATGTTAAGTCAAAAATTGATATGATGTCAATCATCCTTGCTTCAACCCCTGACTCTTCGAAAATCAATACCTCAAACCCGAGCTCTTCATCTCCCCAGCTTGTAATGAGTGTACCTTTCCATATGGGTGGAGGAAGTATCCCGATTATAGGTACTACAAAATCCAGTGGAATTCTTGCCGTAAACAAGGATAAATGCATAATGAGTGCAATTGTAATTTACAATGACTCTACCAGCTTTCCTTTCAATATCAGCTGTGGAACAATTACCTACGCTTCTCAGAATCATTACTATGTAGACCAGGGTTTCAGTTATGAAAGCGGAGCTCTAATCCTTGAGCAGGGAGAACAGCCTGTCATGATGCTATATCCATCTATCCGTTTCTCCAGGGCATCGTCCAATCAATATAATATTTCGATAAATGCTGTGCGGATATTCCGGACACTGTACGACTCTCCACAGATAATTTCTTCAAACAGCGGCTGCTCTCTCCGCCTCACAGGCATTGACTACAGGCATATTTACGATAGCGACGAGTACGAAGACCTGAGCATAGAAAGACTCGTATTAACAATTTATACAATTCATCCTGATGCCTGGAAACAGTATCTTAGCAAAATGCTTGCAGATGCAGGAATAGACGAGAAGGATTATACCCTTGTAGAAAATGAAGATAACAACAATGTGCGTCTGATCTTTCCTAAATTTGACTCAACAACGCCAGATACTTTAAAAAGACTATATATAAGTGAAACCGTGATCAAGGCCGAACCGGGGATTGGCTTAAACTGAACTGAATTGAAAGGGAATTCTAAAAATTTAGGAAAATCAGGGGAAATCAAATCAAGAACTTAAGTAAAAAATAAAAGATATATAACTCAAGGGTCTGGAAAATGCTCCCGAAGACTGTTATAACAAGGAGAAAGCCAGAAAACAGGAAAAAGGGTGGTCTATCCTGTTTTTCAAAGTGTGAATCTGCTGCTGCAACAGTTATTGCAGCAGTATTGCTCTTAGCCCTCATATTTACAATGATTTCCGTAGTAAAGCTTGAGTATGTTCCTGAGTGGAAAAACGATGCTGAAAGGAACCATATGTGTGATACATGGGAAGAAATGGTTGGAGTAAAGACAAAGATCGATATACTTTCCAGGCTCATGGAATCAGAAAATTACTCGGCTTATGGTATTTCAGCAACTGTACCTGTTAATATAGGAGGAGGGGAAGTCCCGGCTTTTGACCCTTTAAAATCGGATGGAAAACTGGAGGTAAATACCGAAAAGTGCACGATGATAGTAACACCGTACAGTCCTTCCCAAAAAATAAAACCCTATATTATTGAGTGTGGAGGAATAACCTGCTCTTCTGAAAATAAGCAGTACCCGGATCAAGTATTCAGGTATGAAAACGGAGCTTTGATTCTTGCAGCTGGCGAAAACTCTCGTATAAAACAGCCTCCAGTATTCGATATAGAGAAAACTGAGGGAAACAATTACACCTTCACACTTGGTGCGGTTCAAATTTTAGGCAAGCCAGATTCCATTTCTTCTAACGCTATTACTCCACTGCGGCTGACTGGTTGGGGAGTTCAGCCTATGCACAACAGTAGCGATTACATAGACATAAATATCAGTGCCTTTAACCTGACAATTGCCACAAAATACCCGGATGCTTGGACTGCATACTTAAATGAAACTGCACAAGAGAAAGGACTTGAAAATGGAACAGATTATACCGTTCGATGCATGCCGGAATCCGGACATGTGCGTTTCTCGTTCCTAGGCAATGGAAGCAAAGAACTTGAGTGGTTATATATAAGTAAAGCTAGAATTGGTGCAGAACTTGGAGCCGGAAACAATTTCAATGCTAATTACAGTACAAGGCTGGATTGAAAATGTTATGTAGCTAAAAAAATGATACTGTTTTGACACATTTACGAGAACTTATAAAAATTCTCAGATTTCACCTGACCCCAATCCGCTTAAAGATTACGACTCTAATATTATATTCCCCTCAAACAGCGGTCAGGGAATAGAACTGGCTTCTTATAATCCAAATAATAGTAATTCACAGGAGATAGCTGGGAATCAGAACCTTGTTTTGAACTTCAATTTTGAGAATTATACAGAATTCAATATTAGATCGCCATTCTCCGTAACAATCAAAATGATTTACAAATATGAAAGAAGTAGTAACCAAAGGCCTGATATGAAAATGTAGCTTACCGGAGGAACTCAAGATTTATTTAATCCTCAGGATAACTGGCGTCTGTATAACAAGACATTTTCAGTGTCACCAAAAACTCCTTCTGACATTAACTTCAATATCGAGATCGATGCTGACAATAAAGAACAGGGCACTTTCTATATCGACTACCTCGCAGTCTACCTGAGCTAACGGAAAAGAAAAAAGCATATGGGTACATATATTCGCCATACACTGAAAAAGCGAGAAACTCGATCCATATGCCCGAAAAATACACCACTTCCTATCCTGCGAAAAGAATTCGTTCCGACGGCAGAGCCGAAGACGTTAAAGTGCTGCTCGCAAAGGAATGCCCTGTTAAACTATTTCTCAACGGAAAACTCTTTACAAAACTTTTTGCCTCCCCGCTCGAACTCAAAGAGCTTGCAATAGGCCACCTGATTACAGAAGGGGTTATCAGTTTCAGGGAAATTGAAAACGTAGAAGTAGAAGGCGGGACGGTTCATGTCCGGACCCAAAGCGAGAGTCGGAAAATCCATACAGAAGACACCGGAAAAATCGGAAGAGCAGGAAAAGCAGGAAAAGCTGAAAAAGAAGAAAAAACCAGCAGAGAAATTTTTGTAGACTCAGAATCTGTTTTTGATCTGCAAGCCGTATTTGCAGGCATAGAATACCTTGAATCTGACACATACAAACTTACCCGAGGAACCCATCTGGCAGCTCTGATAGACCGAAACGGAAAACTTGCTGTACAAATTGTAGACGTCGGCCGGCACAACGCCGTAGATAAAGCCGTAGGAGCTGCCTTTCTCAAAGGCGTCGACCTCTCACAACATTACATGCTCTCGACAGGCCGGCAGCCAGCATATATGGTTACAAAAGCAGCTCGGGCAGGAATTCCTCTCATCGCCACCAAATCCATGCCCTTCGACTCAGGCGTTGAAGCTGCAAAAAAAGCAAATGTATGCCTCATAGGCCAGCTCAGAAAAGAATCAATGCTCATCTTTGCCAACGAATGGAGGGTAAAACTCTAATCATTCTCTAAAAACTGCTGCCTGCAAGCCTTTTTCAAAAAAATCATGTAGTACTTAGATAGCTGGCTATAATAGCTATAATTTACACATTTAGCTTCTTCAAAAGCCATGCTATGTTCTGGCCCAAAGTCTGCATGGTTTGAATGCCTTCTTCATCTTTTTCAACCTCCCCTTCGGCAAGTCCCATTCCCATATTCCAGTAACTTGATCCCGGGATTATCATCTGGGAAATTGTAAAGAAATGGTTGATTGAATCAAAAACGTGAATTGAGCCTGCCCGTCTCACTGCAACGACTGCTGCTCCGACTTTATGCCTGAACATTTCGTTGTTGGCTTTAGCAACAAAACCTGCCCTATCAATAAGAGCTTTAAGTTCGGGAGTCAGGTCTGCAAAATAAGTAGGCGAAGCTAGAATTATTCCATCGGCTTCGAGCATTTTTTCAATGCACTCGTTGACGATATCCTTGTCAATTACACATTTCTTGTCCATTTTTTCGTAGCATTTCCCACAGGCCGTACAACCGTGGATTTTTTTGCCTCCAATCTGCACAACTTCGGTTTCTATTCCTTCTTTTTCAAGTTCTGCAAGGACATGCTTTATAAGGGCAGCCGTATTTCCGTCCTTTCTCGGACTTCCGTTAAATGCGACAACTTTCATTTCTTCGTTCCTCCGGCGGACTGTCTCTATTCTCTATCTCTATTCTCTACTCTTTAATTTCTATTCTCTTTTCTTTATTCTCTACTCTTTAATTTCTATTCTCTTTTCTCTAATTTCTCATCTCTCTTCTCTAATTTCTCATCTCTTTTCTCTAATTTCTCATCTCTCTTCTCTAATTTCTCATCTCTTTTCTCTAATTTCTCATCTCTTTTCTCTAATTTCTCGTCTCTCTTCTTATAATTGATTCCCTTTCAGGCTTTTCCCTATCTTCCTTGCAGCAATAAATATTTCACATGAAAAATATTTTAGTAAATATCCGCTAGAATTGCCTCCATTTGTTAGGAAACACCGGTCCCATCGTCAGCGATTCATAATCGATAAACTCTCCGAAAACAATGTTTATATTTACCTTATTCCATAAACAGTATAATAAATTTTTAATGGGGGTGGTTAGATGAAAAAATCAAAAAATTTTCAGTTTCTGGCTTATCTTACAATTATGCTAATATTACTTAGCATAATTCCGGAAGTCTCTTTTGCTGCCAAAGATTCTTCTGGACACGGAAAAAGTAATCAAGAGAAGTATATGCGCGAAGATGCCCGCAATTCATCCAATAATGAAACTGATGGCATGGGTAGCGCTGGGGATTCTGCGGCAGAGAAGGAAAGATTTCGGAACAATTCCAGTGTAAAAGATATGAACAGGACCTCAGAACACAAACAAGAAAAAAATCAATTAAGAGAAAAGCTCCAGGTTAATAAGCAAGAATACAACGAAGCAAAAGGAGATTTTCTCAAAATCAGGAATCTTGTTCGTGCAGGAAAACTTGACCCTAATTCCAAAGAGGCTCTAAATGCCACAAAGCTCTACCTTAACTAAAGTGTTACATGAAATCTCACCTTTCAAATGTAAAAAGCAACTTGGCTTACTCAAGCGGAAACGGAACCGACGAAAAGACTATTGATGTCAATGAAAAGATAAAATTACTCGAAGCTGAGATGGCTGAAATTGCAAATGCATCAAGCCAGGAAGAGCTTCTGGTTGTGATCAGGTCCGTTCGTGGAGTATGGAATAATGCCGAGAAAACCAGCCTTTCAAGCGTAGGGAAAACTGTCAGTGAGAAAATAGGAGAGTTTATAGAGAAATCCGAAAACCTTTCTGAAAAACTTGAAACAAAAATAGATAACCTGAATGAAACAGGCGTTAACACAACCGACCTTGATAATAAACTTGCCAGTTACAATTTCTATATAAACTCCGCGAAAGAAAATAAAGAAGCTGCAGATGCTATCTATAGTGGTGAGAATGTCACCAAGACAGATATGGAGAAGGCAAACGGTTATCTTCGTCGATCTCTCCGTGATATCGATACGGTAAACGATATAATTAGACAAATTCTCAACGAGCTTAAAAAATACGAGACTGAAAATGGTAACAAAATTGGAGTCGAAGACAACCAGAAAACTGCACTTAATAACACTGAAAATATAACTGGCACAAATTTCTCTGGCGGGAATTCTAGCATTAATACCGACAACCCTGAAAGCGGAGATAATGTTTCTTATGGAAAAGAAAAAAGTCATAGCTCAGGGAATGGTACTGGAAACTTAACTAATAAATTACAGAATTGAGGAGGCAGAAAATGGTCAAATTTGCTCACCTGCTCGTACTTTCAGTCTTAATTGTTTGGCTTGCAGGATCCGGTTGTGTCGGGGACAGCACATCTGAAGTAAAAGGATCAAAAGCAAATCCAGACATTGCTGAGATACAGAATGGCAAAACAGCTGAAGATCTTGAAATGGGGACTATGCAGGCCGAAATCCAGGAGCTTGATTCTGAGATAAAAGATCTTGATGACTTGCTTGTGAACGCAAGTCTTGAAGAAGAGATAGTAATTGAAGAACTGTGAAATGAAAAGGGGAGAAGTGAAAACTCTACTCTAAAGTAGTAAACGTATCTTTTATTGATTTATACTACGAATCTGCTATTTTTGGGGGGTAAAATCACTTTCAAGATATATATCTCAAGGTTTACCTCAAAAGAGTTACTGGCATGAAATAGAAAAACACATTATTGATCTTGATTTTTTCTGCCATAACTACTTTTCCCCTTTCAATTTTATTCACTACTGCATCAAGTTTGATACTGATTTTCCAAAAAGTGTTCGGGAACAGAGTTTTAAGAATGAAATCGATAAAAACACATCTGGATATTACAACGTTTTTCTGTAGACATTAACCTCAGTTTCTTTTTCAAGGTATTCTGAAAGTAGAGGGAATATTTTCTTAAAATGACTGGAATTTAAATGCTGATCAAGGCTTTTTTCATCTTTCCACTCTTCTAAGAAAGTCATGACTCCTGAATTCTCCAGTTCCTGATACAGGCCATAATCTATGCAGCCTTCATCTTTTAATGATGCTTCAACAAGACTTTTGCACAAACCCAGAAATTCCTGAACCTTTTCAGGCTTGACGTAATTTTTTGCAACCACTCGTATTGTCAATAAATCACCATCTTCTTAGCAAAAATTATTTTCCTGAATTCCCATACTTTCCGTACTTCCCGTACTTCCTGTACTTTCCGTACTTTCCATACTTTCCGTACTTTTCATACTTTCCGTACTTTTCATACTTTCCGTACATTTCATACTTTCCATACTTCCCACATTTCCCATACTTTCCATTCCCACATTTCCCATACTTTCCGTATTTTCCTTAGTATCTCTCTGTCGAGAACCTGGTTTGAGAAAGTCTCTTACGTTTTCCACATTCAACAGATATCCGGAAACGGGATTTATTTTTCAAAAAAAGGTATTAACAGACAAATTTAGCTTCTGTAAGAGCCTTTTAGCAGATTCAACTCTTTGAACAGCTCTATTTTGTTATCCTTCTTTTGATACAATATAAATTTTATATTACCTGCCTTACAGCTTCATTCTCTTCTCTGACCGTACTTATTGTGATAGATTTTTGTTTTATCAAACCTATCCTGAGGGCCTGGTTTCTGGTCAGGATAACCTAACGGTACAAAAGCTAGAGGAATTACATGTTCAGGCAGTTCAAAGGCTTTCCTGAAACCTTCAACTCTGTCCTTCATAGGATAAATCCCTGTCCAGACTGCCCCAAGCCCTGCGTCGTGAGCTGCAAGCAGAAGGTTCTGGGTAGCTGCCGAGCAGTCCTGAACCCAGAATCCTGGAGCCTTTTCAAGTGTTGTATCCCCACAGACAAGAATTGCAAGAGGAGCTTCCCTGCACATGCCTGCATAGGGGCTGAAAGTGGGAATTTCGTCAAGGAGCTTCCTGTCATCGATAACAATAAAGATCCAGGGCTGGGCATTGACCGCTGATGGAGCACTCATTGCGGCCCTGAGCAGTTCGGCAACAAGTTCCCTCGGAACGGGCCTGTCAGTGTATTTTCGAATGCTTCGGCGAGTGTGGATTGCTTCAAGAGTTTCCATATGAGACCCCTCCTATTCATTCCTGAAAGATCTGGGCGAGAAGATTTCACCCCAGTTTTTTCGCGCCCTATTTTACTTTCTTCCCGTTTTTTACTTTCTTCCCGTTTTTTACTTTCTTCCCGTTTTTTACTTTCCGGTTTTTTACTTTCCGGTTTTTTAGTTCCAGATGTTATTATAATTTATTTTATTCATTTGAACAGGTTAAGACCTGCGTTTTTCGCTTTTTCCATAAGCTCGATATTACCCTTGACCTCTCCCGGAGCGTGATAGCCAACTCCTACAAGAACATCCTTTACTTCTGCCTGCATGAAGCCAGAAACTTGACCTTTAAACTCCTCGTAGACCCCTTTGAAAGCTGCCGGGTCAGGAGCACCCTGAGTTCCTACAATCACAGCTTTTTTCCCTGCAGGGAGACGGGGAGAGAAGTCTGCATTTATAAGAGAGTAGCAACGGTCAAGGAAAAGCCGCATCTGGCCTGTAAACTGGCCAAAGTAAATTGGAGAGCCAAAAACAACTCCATCTGCTGATGTAAGCTCCTCGAATACTTCCGTAAGATCATCTTCAAGTTTGCACTTGTCATGGCCCTTACAATAGTCACAGCCCTGGCACCCTTTGTAATTCATCTCGTTGAGAATAAATGTCCGGGTTTCAGCACCTGCTTCTGCCGCACCTTCCAGGACCTGCTGGACAAGAATATTCGTATTTCCGTTCTTTCGGGGGCTTCCTACAATACCTATAACTTTCATTCTATTCACGCCTTTTAATTTTTGTAAACTAAGCTTAACTTAGACCTACACCTGAATTGGGGTATAACCGGAGTTGAGGTCTAAACTGAGTTTCATTTTCTTTGAATTTATACTGGATCAATTTTTCAATTGATGCCAGATTTTTCTTTATTTAAGAAAATGTATTTATTGATATCTGATTTGCAGTAACTATACTTATATACCATACATGCAATCCGGGTACTAACTAACAAAATGGATACTATGTGAGCATATGGTAAGTGAAGTACGGAATAACAGACATTACCAGTGTCCTGTGGAAGCAACCCTGGAGGTAATTGGAGGCAAATGGAAGCCTATTATCCTCTGGCAGTTGAGGACAGAAAAATTAAGGTTTTCAGGACTCCAGCAAAGCATGCAGGGCATTTCACCCAAGATGCTTACGAAACAGCTCAGGGAACTCGAAGAAGACGGGCTTATTCTCAGGGAAGTTTATCCTGAAATCCCACCCAGGGTTGAGTACTCACTAACCGAATTCGGAAAGACTGTGCTTCCGGTCCTGGACGCTCTCTGCAAATGGGGAATTGAGTATCTTGGAAGAGAATGCCTACTGGATAAGCAATCGCTTAATGATAGATCGTGACATCGGGAATAAGTTCGGACAAAAATCTACAAACAACGCCCACGCAACAAGTAAAAGTAAACCTTCTTCCTGTATCTTAATGCTAGTATTGAATTTTAAATGTTAGTATTGAATTCTGCTTTTATCTGGAAAATCTAAAGCATCAGAAAGACCTAAAGCATTAGAACATAGACTGACACTGAGCAAATTTAAAATTGGAAATAATATTTCTTTACCAATATTTTCAGAAACATTGAAACTTTTGAAAGTTAATATATTAATCATCGGCAGATAAGAAAGTCACTGAATCATTGTAAATCGGGAAATCCCAGGTTAAACGTATGACGCAAAAGAACGGATATATGCGGTATTTTACGAAACAGAGTTGCTACCCTAACCAGGCAGAAGCCATGGAGAAGATCCACTCGGCTCTCCTGAACGAAAAAACCGTACTCTTTGAAGGAGCATGTGGAACAGGCAAGACTTTAAGTGCACTTGCTCCTGCACTGAGTGTGGGGAAAAAACTCAATAAGGTCGTTATTATAGTCACTAATGTCCATCAGCAGATGGTTCAATTTATAAATGAGGCAAGAGAGATTTCCCGGGATAACGACATAAAAACAATTGTTTTCAAGGGCAAGGCTTCGATGTGCCCCAAAAATCTCGATTACGAAGAATGCAGGCTCAAAGGAGAAAATACCTATGACCTCCTTGACCTTGAGCGGGAAATTTCTTCAAAAGAAAAAGAGCTCAAGGATGCCTATGAGAAATACAAACGAACAAAAGATCCTGCTCTTTATTCCCTGAGAACTGAGCTTGAAAAAGAACTCGAAGAAACTAAGAAAAAATCTCGGGCTTTGAGGAATAATTCCTGCCTGGAGTTATATGAAGTCCTGAAATTTGAAGGTAACGAATTTTCCAACTGGCTTTTTTCCGACGTAAGAAGCCCGGAAGAAATCCTGGAGTATGCCGAAGACCGGGATATGTGCGGGTATGAACTGCTGAAAAAAGAACTCAAAAACGCCGAACTTCTAATCTGCAATTTTCATCATGTCCTTAGTGCCGAAATTTTCATGATGCTGCTTAAATGGCTTGAACGAGATCCTGAAGATGTTATTCTGATTTTTGACGAAGCACATAATATTGAGGCATCTGCCCGTTCCCACTCTTCAACAATGCTCTCGGAACTGACTATTGAAAAAGCTCTTTCGGAAGTAGGTGAGACTCCTGAATCTGACAATTCCCTTATGTTAGGAAAAGAAACTGACTCAGGAGGTGGCATTCCCCTTGACCAGGACTATGCGGCTAGACTATATGCAAAAAAGCTGTTTACCTGCCTCCTTACCGCTCTCAGGGATACATATGCTGCAAAATTGAAGTTCGGGGAAAGAAACAGGCTTGGAAAACACTGGCAGGACATTAAGATCAGCGACCCTTATGAGCGCTTTGACATCCTGAAAGCTCGCTTTTTGCGAGAAGCGATGAAGGAAGGCTTTGCAGATGAAGAAAAAGTCCTCACAAGGCTGCGGGAGATTGGCGAGTTTGGAGGAAGGCTGGAAGAGATTTATGCGGAAAATTACAAAAAAGGGCTTCTTGCAGTTCCGAAACGTTCCCAGATCCGGTATGTTGCAGACTTTTTATCCTCTTACCTCGTACTTTCGGACAGGCAAAACTACTATCCAATTCTGAATGTGCGCAGAGATTTCAAAAGCGATAGAATAGCCGGCAGGATTGAGCTTTTCACATGCATTCCTAAAAACGTGACTCAGCCTCTGTTTGATTCCATTTATGCAGCAGTACTCATGTCAGCTACACTCCGACCCTTCGAAATGATAAAATCCACGCTTGGCATCTCAAGGGAAGTGGAAGAGATTTCCTATAGTACGACCTTTCCCAGGGAAAGGAGGCTTACACTTGCGGTTTCCATTCCTCCGCTTTTTGCAAAGAACCGTGACAGCCCGGAAACGCTTGAGAGCATTAAAGAAGCCCTGCTTGCAGCTACTGTTGCATCGCCAGGAAACGTGATTATTTACTTCCAGAGCTATGCTGAAGCACTCCGCTATACTAAACTCCTTGAACCTGAACTTTCTATTCCTATTTTCCTTGATGAGACAGGGGTTTCAGCCCAGGAAATCCGAAAGAAGTTTTTCAAAATCGGAGAGCAGGGAGGAAAAGCCTTACTTATAACCTATCTCTGGGGAACATTGAGTGAAGGTGTTGATTTCAGAGATTCCAGGGGCAGGACCGTGATTATAGTGGGAATCGGATATCCGGCCCTAAATGACCGAATCAAGGCTGTCGAATCTGCTTATGATGAAGTTTTCGGCTGTGGTGAAGGCTGGGAGTTTGCAGTTCAGGTGCCTACAATCAGGAAGGTCAGACAGGCAATGGGAAGGATAGTGCGTTCTCCAGACGACTATGGAGTAAGAATTCTCCTTGATTCTCGCTACCAGGGCTCTCAGGTACGTAAACTCGGTAAATTTTCAGTTTTTGATTATTTCCCGCCTGAAGAAAAGAGGGAGTTCATCGACATTGCACCCAAGGATGTGGGAAGTATCGTGAAAGAATTTTTTGCACACGTCACGCATAGTAATCTCGAAAATGAATCGAAGTCCCAGACTTCAAGTCGTGTGGGTTTCGGAAGCCTTGCTGAAAAGCTTTGAAACCCTTTTGAATTAATCAAAAAAGTTAAACGATTTGAAATAACGGTTTGAAATAACGGTGTGAACTGTTTGATATGTTAAACCTACTTAGAACTCGATACCAGTGCATTGATTCCAAATTATCTTGCTTGCAGTGCCAGCATCAGCTTACAGTTAAAATGCATGGGGATAAAAGCGAAAATCATATACTAATGAAGTATTCTTCAAATGAAGCGAAGAAATTAGCCTTTAATGATTTAGGATCAGACGCTACTAACAAGGTTATGAAGTTGGCTAAAGATAAGCATATGACTATTAACAGGAACGTTGATAGCGTGGCCCTTGAAATACGCGCGCATGCTTTCTGTTATTGGGCCCACATTTTGAGGGATAGTGCAAATCCAGCGGATTAGATTATGTCTGAAAGTAATTATGGTTGGATATCCAGTTTTTTAAAAAGCTTACCTTCCAGATTTAGAGGTATAGTGCACAACTTTATTGACTAACACTCACAAAATTTACATCATCTTTAAATTGAATGGGAAACTCTCATTCTCATCTCAATTTACTTTTTACTCTGATATCTTAGAGCCTATCCCAGAAGTCAGTGATGCATGTTGAAAAGTTAATAGGAATTACACACTTGAAGTACAAAATCCATAGCATTAAACCTTTAACCACACTTTCCGGAGTAAAATTTCTGAGTTTGACATTTTTTAAATCATGCACTTACTATTTATAAAATCTTTCACACAGATTCATCTTTTTCTTTATTGAATTAGTGGTTGGAACAGTAGCGTGAAAAAAACTCCATTGTTTGCGGTGGAATTTACCAGCACAGATTTTTATCTGAAATTAAATATAAAAAGTTTTAACCTGAGAGTTTCAGGTTATGAGCCCTTAATTCAGATCTCAGGTCCTGCAAACTTCACTCTTTCTGAGCCAGTCAATATCGGACTGGTACAGGAGCCTGAGGTCTTTAAGCCCGAGCTTCAGCATGGCAAGCCTGCTGACTCCAAGCCCCCAGGCAAGGACAGGGTCTTTAATCCCTAAAGGTTCACTAACTTCTCTTCTAAAAACGCCTGCCCCTCCAAGTTCAACCCAACCCAGGCCGTCAACATAAACCTCAGGTTCCACACTTGGTTCGGTATATGGGAAATATCCGGGACGGAAGCGGACTTCTTCGAACCCCATCCTGTGGTAGAATTCTGCCAGTAAGCCGAGCAGGTCTGCAAAAGACATATTCTTGTCCATTACAACTCCTTCAAGCTGCTCGAACTCCGGAGTATGAGTAGGGTCAATGGTTTCCCTGCGGTAAGCTCTGTCAATGCAGAAAGCTTTTACAGGTGATTTGGGGTGGTCAGCTAGATACTTGACAGTAACAGATGTTGTATGGGTTCTCAGCACATTGCGTCTTGAAAGTTCCTTATCCCAGGCTCCACCCCAGCCGCAGGAATCGATATCTCCTCCATGCTCGTGCATTGCAGCAACCTTCTCGAAGTACTCAGTGGGGAGCTCGCAGGTGCTGTTAAGGTGGAAGGTATCCTGCATATCTCTTGCAGGGTGGTCCTGAGGTTGGAAGAGGGCATCGAAGTTCCAGAAAGAACTCTGGATGATCCCGCCTTTAATCTCGGCAAACCCCATTTCCAGGAAGATCTGACGCATCTGCTCTATAAGGCGCCTGTAAGGATGGATCTTGGCTCCGTAAAGGGATTTGGGCGTAATATCAAGACGGTAAGGCCTGAACTTCTTGTCCTTCCAGGCCCCGCTCTTCAGTAACTCGGGTGTGAGCTGAGCAATTTCCTCTTCAAGGACAAGACCCTGGGTAGCAAGCGCATTTCCTGCGTCAGTTATGGAAACAGTCCTGAACTTTTCTTCGTGTTTTATGACAAGTTTACGCTTAAGCAAGTCCTTTATTGTTCCCTGGTCGGACCCGATCTCTTCAAGGGTTTTTGCTTTGCCTGTGAAAGCTGCAAGGGTTTCTTCATCTTTTCCTGCATTCACTTTTCCCGATGGCACCATTACCCCATTTTCAATTTTTGCCCATCCCTTTTTTACGAGCCAACCGGTTGCAATCCCTACCATTTTTGGAGAGAAATGGCCCCTCAGCTCTTCAAGCGAGGTAGGTTTTTTCAGGAAGTCAATAATCTGGCGTTCCGGAAGCCCGGTTTTTGTATATTCCGTCCCTTCCTTTGTAAGAGAATAACGTTCGAGCATCTTTTCGGAAACCGAAACCAGCCCTTTTTCCTCAAGCATGAAAGCTGCCTGCATTGCCGCATCCACCTGCAACCCTGATTTTTCCTCCAACCTTTCGGGAGAAGCAGATCCTATTTCCTCAAGGGCAAGCAAGACCTTTTTCTCGTTGATTGTGAGATTGTCCTGAATACTCATATATGATCACTTCCTGACGTTCCTGATAATATTAAGAGTTTGATAAATTTATAACTGATTATTTTTATAAAATTCGCCTTGTAAAATTATTTTTTGTGAATTTATTTGGTAAATCTACTTTGCAAAAGTTACTTTGTAATTTACTTTTTGTAAAGTTACTTTTTGTAAAGTTACTTTTTGCAAATTATTTTATATTCATCGAGGTGTTCCCTTGCAAGTTCCCGCTTTTCCTGATGGTCTTTGAGGAACTCGTACATCTTCTCGGCCGCAAGCTGTTTGCATGAACCGCACATCCTGGTTCCTGAGACACATTCCTGCCTGATTTCCAGTAACTCCTCATCGTCCCCAAGCAGGTGGAAGAGCATCAGTTCGAACACTGAACATTCATCGGGTTTTCCGCCAAGTTTTTTCTGTTCTTCCAGGGTCACACAGCCGCCGGTCTTTGCCCTCTTTACTTTTTTTGCGCCTTCTTTCGGGTCGTCAGTAAGAGCAATATAACTGTCAGGGATGCTGCTCGACATCTTTCCTCCCTGCAGCCCGCTCATGAAGCGATGATAGGTAGATGCAGGAGGAATGAAAGCATAGCCTTCGAACTCAGCGGCTACTTCAGCTACAATCTCATCCAGTATTTTTCGGGTGAGTATCATTTCACTGGCGGATTTAGAGACATCTTTAAGCTCGGCCGTGAAGTATTTCTTTTTCTCAGGCTGGTTTATTTGCGAAACAAATCTTTCCAGGAACGGATAGTCGGGAGTTTGAAGTACGTCCAGGTGCTCTTCATAGAGTTTCACTTTACCTGGAATGCGTTTTTTAAGCTCCTGTAAAGCTTGCTTTGGGGCACCCTTGCCGCGCACGCTCAGGTATTTCCAGCCGTTTGCATTTTCTCTCTCTTCTA
The DNA here is from genome assembly GCF_000969985.1 of Methanosarcina barkeri str. Wiesmoor. Classification (GTDB taxonomy): domain Archaea; phylum Halobacteriota; class Methanosarcinia; order Methanosarcinales; family Methanosarcinaceae; genus Methanosarcina; species Methanosarcina barkeri_B. The sequence continues at coordinate 4,367,755 of NZ_CP009526.1, forward strand.
CCCTGAACATGCTCATCTTGCCTGCAAGCCCTCTTGTAAGGCGGAGGTGAGGGTCCTGGTCAGGTCCTACAGGCACCACAACCGGTTTTGGCCCCCCAAATTCTTCAAGCTGGGGCTGGAGAATATCGGCAGCCTGAGTTGCTACACTGATCATATGGGATAGGTTTGTCTCTCCTGAAAAACCATAGATTGCACTCAGTTCCGAGAAATTGACCTTGACCCCGAGTTCAAATGCCAGGTCTTTTACGCTTTCACAGCCTGACTGAAAGTAAATAAGGCCATCGGGCTTAAAACCGAGAGCGATAAGACTTAGTATATATTCTTCCACTCCGATTTCCCTGCATTTCTGCCAGGAAAAACCGCGTACTGAGAAAGCCTCTCTATCCGCAATCCCAACAAAAGCTGACGCTCCCATTTGCTGGTGCCAGATAATCTGGTCCATAACCATCTTGTGCCCGAGGTGAACCTTTCCTGAAGGCATAAAACCGTCCATAACCGAAAAAGGGGCACCTGTCCTCATGGCCTCTGCAATTTGTTCGTAATCACGGTGCCCGAAGATAACTCTTCTCCGCATATACATATGTGGAGAGGGGATTTCAGGAAGCATATTATCAAATGGAGAAATCCCGAATTCTTCGAATAACTTGGAATAATCATTAATCTCGCTTGAACTCCATGGGTCAAGTTTATTAGTCATAAAGTCCCTCGTTGGCTGCCGATTTTCTGGGAAAAGCCTCAGGCAGGCAGCTTTCTCTTGCTGAAAATAATTAAATACATGAATGCAGTTCCAGCTAAACTGCTCTTTAAAAATACGTGCTAATATGTAAATGTTTATCTTCGGGAAGACGGTTCCGGACTCACACCGGTTTTCCAGAGGTACGAGGCTTTTAACTCTTCTTGTTTGCCATATCCCAACTAAAAGCAAGTTAAAAGGAATATAAACGTACCAGAGAAAAACGCTAGAGAAAATTCTGTAAAAGAATATCCTATAACTTATTCTTTTTTACTCTTCATTAACTTTTTCAAATATTTTTTCAAATGGATATGGCATTTTTGCTCCTGACGGAATCCTATCAACAAATTTCAGAAAATCTGGATCGTGCATAGGAGCCAGGTTTTTCTGCTTCTGGAAATAAGGGTAACTTCTGATTTTCTGCCAGGCTTCCTTTAAGGATTCTTCTTTTATGTTCCCAAAACTGAAAGGCGGATACGGACCGGCTTTTGCATCTCCGTCTGCCGTTATATGCATCCAGCGCCTGCCTTCCATTGCACCCAGCATCTGACCTTCAAAATAAGTATTCGCAAACATCCTCGGGCCGTCCGGGCTGGAATTTATCCTGTGGTACATCTCAAGGATGCTTTTCCTATCTTCGTCAGTGATTACAGGCTCATCTCTGGTTTTTGGCATTGCTTCCCAGACTGAAAATTCATGGACTCCAAGTTCCCATGCAAGGTTATAGAGCGCAGGCAGTTCCTGTATATTTGAGGGAGACGCGTGTGTTGTCATTACAACCACGAGCCCGGCTTCAAGTGCCAGTTTTATGGCAGAAACCGCCCTTTCATATGCTCCCCTAGAATTTCGGGCAGCATCATGTTTTTCAGGGTCCGTTGAGTAAATTCCTACCATAAGTGAATGGAGCCCGGCGTCTTTCAGGCTAGATGCCGTTTCTGCTGAAAAGTCCGTACCCCAGGTGGAACAGTTTACTATAGCCCGTTTTTTGTCTACATACCTTATCAGCTCAAAGACTTCTTCCCTCAGGAGAGGATCATTTTCAGTAAATGTGATAATGAAAGTGCCGGATTCAAGGGCTTCATCAATTATTCTTTTTACAGTACCGGTATCCAGCTCATCTGCAACCGTTCCTAGTGGATATCTCGAACTGCTCTGGCGGGTAAGTTCAATAGACACGGTTTCAGGAATGTATTTTCCGAGAGCTATCTGTATTTCAGCAAAAATAAGACGTTTAAAGGCAGGACTCGGGATTGGGGGGAGCCAGGCTGAGGCAATAACCCTGTTTTCCTCTACAAGGGCTAACTTTTCCTCTTTCAGGCGGGAATTCATCTTTTTCAGGACAGGGTTGAAAGCTACTTTCAGGGTCCCGTTTGCCGTAAGCTCCAGAACATCTCCGGCGTGCCTGAGGTTTACTGACAGCCCGGGCATTGAGAAAATTTCTATATTTTTTTCCTCTGCTTGAACTTCTCTCAATGAAACTTCCGGTGTACCCTTTTTTTCAGAAGTCATTCTTTCTTCACAGGCTCCTGATTTGCCTGCTGGATATTTATAATCAACCCTTTTGGAAGCAACTCTTTTTAAAACAACCTTTTTAAAACAACCTTTTTAAAAAAGGCTTGACCGAAAAACAAGCCGTCCCTATATTTTCCGGAGGCTTAACGCTGGAGTGCAAGCTCAAATCTAAAAGAAAAATTTAGGCTGCTCGGACACGAAAATGAAAGTAATCGGCCTGAGCTGCTTTTTAGGATATTTAAATAAGCTTAAACCTCAGATCCTTTCTGAAAAGGCGAGGTTTCCGCTGATTTTCTTTATTTTTACTTTGACCACGTCACCTTTTGAGGCTCCGGGCACGAAAACCGTATACTTGTCTATCTTTGCAATTCCGTCACCTTTGGACCCGACTGCATCGATCCGGAGCTCGTAGGTTCCGCCTTCTTCGATAGCTTCCCTGACAACCACATTGGTTGCTTTTCTCTTCTTGACAGGCCTGTGAGCACCGCAAGCAGAACATCTCAGGACAAGCACCCTGTCCACCTTGACAAGCTGAGTGTCCGGGCGTCCGCATTCCGAACACATAACGTATTCGTCCACATAAGCCTGAATATTATCAGAGATCTGGGCTCTCGTAAACCTTCCCTGGAAGACTGCACGTGTGCCTTCTATTTTCCCTGCAGTCCCAAGTTCCCTGGTGAGATATTTCATCAGGTGGTCAGGGTCCCGGTTAAGGATATCTGCAATATTTCCGAAGTTCTCAAGAATTGTAGTCTTTCCTTCGGAAAAGATTCTGGGCTCAGGGATTACGAATCGAGCATCCGTAGTCTCGGTGTCAGGCATTTTTGCCATTGCACGGTTCAAAAGCTCTTCGTAATCGTACATGTTATTGCTCCTTTTGATATTAACAATTTAACTGGTTACTGTACCAGTTCTGCCCCTTCATCGATAACGATTCTACAGGGGGTTGGCAGTTTCTGTCCTGCATGCCAGAGAGCTTTCTTTGCGGCTACAAAGTTTTGCTTTTCAACAGCCACTGTGAAGATCTTCTGGAATGGATTTACCCTTGCTGCAGTGCCTACATTCTTCCCAAAAGCCCTGCGCATTCCACTGGACACACGGTCAGCACCCGCGCCGGTTGCCTGCTTGTTTTCCCTGAGGACTTCGTGGGGATAGACGCGGAGCTTCATGTAATAGCCCATCTTACCAGTATCTTCAATCAGGTGCCTATTTGCTGTAATACGGGCTGCTTCAAGAGCAGTGTGCCTTATCTGACATTTTTCTTCTACAAGCAGTGAGAGTTTAATCGGGAAAGAGGTGTTTGCCTTGTCTCCCATGTCATAGTGAATAACCTGGCTGCCTGGAACACCGCCCATGTATTTTCGTCTGGTAAATGAGCGCTGCCTCACGTTTCTGTACATACTTCCTGGCTTTCGTACCATAAGCTTGATTCTCCTGAAAGATAATGGGTTTAATTTAATTTAGCTTAGCTTAATTTAGCATAATTAGCTTAATTTAACTTAGTTTAGCTGAATTAGCTTAATTTAACTTAGTTTAGCTGAATAGCTTAATTTAACTTAGTTTAGCTGAATTAGCTTAATTTAACTTAGTTTAGCTGAATTAGCTTAATTTAACTTAGTTTAGCTGAATTAGCTTAATTTCACTGAAATTTGTTGTTGTAACGGACTCCTTTCCGGTTCCTTTCCGCATATAAATGTTTGCGTTAAGTTTGTAAAAAACCATCTAGCAAACGATTCAGTATGAGATATGTGCATATAGAGATACCTGCCTGTATTTACATTTATCTGTAAACCTATCCTGGTGGACTTCAGCAGGTAGCTACTGTATTTTCCCGGTTCCCTGATAGGGATTCGGACTGAATTTCTATAACCCTTGAAAATTTGTATATTCTGGGCTTAAGCGACTTACTCCCTAAGTACTTAGTGGTTTATAAGGTTTATTGATGGTTCCGGGTACTTCTCCAGAAATCCTGCAAGTAGCCCGAAACAACCTGAAAGCATCATGCTCCCAAAAGGTGCGGCAAAATGCAGTTTATTTGAAATCTCCTCTCGGATTTCGGATTCTGAAAGCTTTTCAAGTATTTCTCTTTTTGGACCCGTAACTAATATAGATCTAACCTGCTCAAATCCCAGAGCTTCCTTTATGTATGCACCATGCCCCCCATCTTCGAAAACCTCGTCAAAACCAAGCCTTCCGTCAGCAAGCTTTATGATGTAGTTCTGGAGTTTTTCAGGGTTCATGAGGGAAGTGTGGTGTTCAAAAACAGCCGTGATCTTGTTTTCATTAACAAGCGCTACCAGAGTATGCCCGTTTCCAATATTAACCACAACAGATGGCTGTATAGCCGCAGGATCAGTAAGCGCGCCAAAGATGGCTGCTGGCCCGGTATCCATGAAAACTGCCCTGGTTTTCCGATTTCCTGCAGCTTTGAGAAGAGAATCTGCCTGAGCTTTCATTCGGGTAAAAGCCTCAGGAATTTCCTCGGGCCTGTACACAAAGTTATCAAGTTTCCCTCCTTTGTCGATGAGTTCTCGAAGCAGTTCAAAGCGGTAGATCCTGTTGCTCTTCTCAGGGGCATTCCCGTGGTCCTGTACTGCCACGGCATAGTTTGGAGGTATCTGAACCTCAAAGGCCGAAAGCGCAGATGATGTCGATTTAGGATCGAAATCCTGCATGACAATTTCCTGCGCATTCTCTTCAGATGCAAATTTTTTTGCTTCAGCTTCGGAGACAATTTGAATCCCGAAAGCCTTTACTTTTTCAATGTTATCATTAATGGTCAGAGCAGCCTGTTCAGTGGCATACACCGGAAAACCTGCCTTTAGATGAGCCCTGATCGCAAAGGTCGAAGGGCCTCCTCCCATTATGTTTCCGGTAAATACTATTGTTTTTCCTTTTTTGGTCGCTTTCCGTACTTTTTTCGCAATTATCTGAGTGGGAGCGGGCATGACCATAAGCAGGCTGTTTTCTACCTCTTTATCAGAATTGAAGAGTAGAATATCCTGCGTACCTGTTCCTACATCCGCTGCAAGTATTAACATACCTGAGCATTAGCTGATAAATTATTAAAATATAGGCAATCAAGTGTAAGTCAGCAGAACACTAGTAAGCAGGGCACTGGAGAGCAGAACTCTATACGAAATTGGCCAGAATACTGAGTTAATTAAGATAGGTTAGCCAGGATAGCTAGTTGGTCAGAAATCAACAGTCAAGTGCCGGACCAAAATCATAATCAGAAACTTGATTAAGAACTCCAGCCAAGTACAGAATTTAAAAAAGCAAATTATGAGTTTTGGGATCGCTCGTAACGATTAGTGGCAGTTCATCACATACTCAGGCCCTATGAACACCTCACTAAGGGCATTTCCACTGTGATTTCCACTGTGTTTTGGCTATCAAAAGTAAAGGCTATACAATCAACTTCGTTTTCAAGGTTTGATCTCAAGTACATCCTCTACATATGCCCTCAAAATTTCCGCAACGCTCCAGGCCTGGGCGATACAGCCTCCAGGAGAGTGAGGATAGTCACCATCAAATACTTCAGAAATGGAACCGATACCTGCTGTTTCAAGCTGCATATCAAAGCCTTCAAGAAGAATCCGCATATTCTCAAGACTATCTTCCGAATAATTATTGACTTTCCTGTAGGCTTTCACATAAGCTCCAAGGAGCCAGGGCCAGGCGGTTCCATTGTGGTAAGCGGTATCTCTGGTTAAGGCATCTCCATGATATTGCCCTTTATATAAGGAGTGGTCTCTCGAGAGAGTTCTAAGCCCAAAGGGGGTCAAAAGGTCTTTTTCAACTCTGTCCACAATCGCTTTTTCTTTTTCAGGAGGGAGCATAGTATAAGGTAGGGACACGGCAAAGATCTGGTTAGGTCGGATGGCAGAGTCTTTAACCTCGTTTCCTGTTTCATCCTTATATACGAGGTCAAAGAGACAGTTGGTTTCCGGATTCCAGAAAGTGTTCTCAAAACTCGAGACAACACCAGTTGCAAGAGTTTCGTATGGGGAGACCTCTTCACCGAGAAGAGTACCAAGGTAAGAAGCAGTTTTCAGGGCGTTATACCAGAGAGCATTTATCTCACAGGCTTTACCTGCCCTTGGTGTCACTGCCCATTCCCCGATTTTAGCATCCATCCAGGTTAGCTGGGGTCCCTGCTGGATGAGATAATCTGAATCCATGCCGATTCCAAAATCTGTGCCTGTAAAGTAATGATCTATAATGTTAACTACTGTGTCCCAGATATCCGAGAGGAAAAGGAAATCGTTTGTATATGCGAAATAGCGGCTAAGGGCATGAATAAACCAGAGAGGAGCATCCACTGTATTATAAATTGGCTCTCCTCCAAAAGCCGGGAAAGTGTTAGGGATTAAACCTCTCCGACAGTACCTAGCAAAATAATTGAGAATGGTTCTTGCTTCCTCGAAACGATAAGGAACTAAAAGTAAGCCAGGCAGAGAAATCATGGTATCCCTTCCCCAGTCAGAATACCAGTGATATCCTGCAATTACCGTATCCTCACCTGAAATATGGCTTCTCACTACGAAAGTATCAGTCGCCCTGATAAGTTTAAGAGCAAAAGGATCAATAAGTTTTGAATCAAGAACAAGAAGGTTCTGCCGATTTGCTTCCCTGATACGGAGTTTATCAACTTGCTTGAGAGTAAAAGAAGAAACATCTCCTGTTGAAGCAGCAACAAAAAAACGGAAATCTCCCAATCCGATCTTGCTTTCAAAATACCCTGGACTAAAGTTATCTTCCTCAGAGTTAAGTCCCCGTTCTTTTTCAGCATCATACTCTAAGTTATAGTACCATGTGGGATTAGGATGATACTGGAGGTCGGATGAAAGCGAGAAAGTAAAACCATTAGAGCTTGCCATTTCTACTCCAGCAGGAGTAGCTTCCTGGGTAAAGGAAAGGTATCCGGCGCGGGCAGTGATATTAAAGTCTCTTGAACTTACTAGAGGAAAAATTCTTAGTAAAGCTTCCTCTCTCCTGGATTTTATATCATAGAGAACACAGGTTGTGTTACTGTTGCGAACCATGAAGACTGTTTTCTTTACGGTTATACCACCAGGATGGTAAACCCAGGTAGGAAATGGGTTTTGAGCAAATTCTGAAAGATAATTAAAACCCTCAGGAGAAATAGTTCCTGGATATTTATGGGTTGCGAGTTTATACGTTTCTTCGTTGGTAGAAATTTCCTCATCAAGGGAAGAAAGTATCAAATATCTCCCTGGATAATTCGCTGGAGCTGCTACAAGCAGTCCGTGATAAGTCCTTGTTCTTGAGTTAATTACTGTAGAGGAAGCAAATCCTCCAAGCCCATTTCCTATAATCCACTCTTTTTTTATTCCTTCATCATATGTCGAAAGAAAATCTGCCCCAAGCCTGATCCCACTCATGTATACTTAATTTGAGTCGAGTTATTAAATAGCTGTATGTTTGAAAAAAAGCAATGCGTTGCTGTAAACAATTAATTCATTTTTATATAATTTGTTTTTATATCTTGTGGATTTTATACTTTTTACTTCTAAATTTACTTTCTGGAATTCCCTTATTAAGAGCTTATGATTTTGAGGCATAAGAATTTCCTTTGTTATTTTTCCTGAGACCTTTTTGCAATAATTTGGACTTGAACTCTTTAGCTCAGTAAGAGATTCTAGCTCAGTAAGAGATTCTAGCTCAGTAAGAGATTCTAGCTCAGTAAGAGATTCTTAAAGTTCTGATTCTGGATACTGTATGACAAATGACCTTGAACCATGACTTTAACTCGAAGCTCCTTGAGATTTTTATAGAAAATATTATAAATTTTAAAATATATAATTAATACACAACAGGCAATGGAAAAACCGAACTTTTTGATATATGTCTCCTTAATTTTTTAACAGTGGGTAGTGGGTCTATGAAAAAGATTAGGATAGGGATGTTTTCCTGGGAAAGTTTGTACTCGATACGTATTGGAGGAATTTCTCCCCATGTATCCGAGCTCTCCGAGGCGCTTGCAGCAGAGGGACATGAAGTTCATCTCTTTACGCGAGGTCATGGAAACAATAATGAAATAATCAACAGTGTCCATTATCACAGAATTGCCTGTGATCAAGATGGGGGAATTGTTGAACAGATGAACCGGATGTGTGATGCTATGTACTGCCGGTTCCTTGAAGTGAGAGAAAGCACAGGAGAGTTTGATGTATTACATGGTCACGACTGGCATCCGGTAAATGTTCTCTGCAGGATAAAAGCTCAGTTTGGGCTACCCTTTGTGTTGACCTTCCACAGTACTGAATGGGGACGTAATGGTAATTATTACGGAGACTGGTGGGAGGCAAGGGAAATATCTCATAGAGAGTGGCTCGGAGGGTACGAATCCTCTGACGTGATTGTGACCTCGCCGATATTGAAGGAAGAAATTAAGCAAATTTACAAAATTCCCGATTATAAAATCTGGAAAATTCCTAACGGCATAAACGTGGGAAAGATAAAAAGAAATATTGACCCCGGAGACGTGAAGAGGCACTATGGTATCAACCCATTCCTTCCAGTTGTACTTTTCACGGGAAGGATGGCATATCAGAAAGGCCCTGACCTGCTGGTGGAAGCTGCGGCAAGAGTCCTGAAAAAAAGGGATGCCCGATTTGTTCTTATCGGAGATGGGGGAATGCGCTCTCATTGCGAATACCAGGCTCAGAAACTTGGCATTGGAAACTCGTGCAATTTCCTTGGATATGCCCCGGATAACACTGTAATAGACTGGTTTAACGCCTGTGACCTTGTATGCGTGCCCAGCCGGAACGAGCCTTTCGGAATCGTTGTTCTTGAAGCCTGGGATGCAAGAAAACCTGTAGTTGCAAGCGATGCAGTAGCCCTTGTGGAGAATTTCAAGACAGGTGTTGTTGCTTATAAAGAGCCCTCCTCTATTGCCTGGGGACTCAACTACGTCCTTGAAGGGCTTGGCCGTAACAGAATGGGGAAAAAAGGGCATGATGTTCTCAAAAATAAATATAACTGGAAAAGAATAGCTGAAAAAACCCTTGAAGTATATGAAAAAGTGATCGAAAAAAGACCTTATCATAAAAGTATGTGAGAAAAGCAAAAGAAACTCGACCGAATAAAATTTCACCTAAAAGAATAAACAACTTATAGCTACTGAATAAACAGTTCCATAGAAATGCTATTCTGGTTCTGTAAAATCTTCGAGAAATTATAATTTACTCCAGCCAAATTAAACCTATATAGCTGTTCAGCCTCCGAAGATTTTACAAGTCCCTGTTATAGTCATGCTTTTAATTGCTGCAACAAAAAATACTTTATATCTCCTTGATCAGTTGCATTGTTTAGCCTCGTGGCTATAGGTGGTTTTCATGAAAGAATCTACACCGGAAATTCACAAAAAAGAAGCAAAAAAATTTTTTTCTTTTGCCTTAATCACAATTTCGACCTCAAGATATGAAAAATACGGAAATCCAGCCTCACCTGAAGATGCCGATGACATTTCAGGCAAAAATATGGAGGATCTTCTCGAAGCGGCCGGCCATAAAATTTCTTTCTACAGGCTGGTTTCCGACGAAAAAACCTCAATTACAGATGCGGTTTTTGCTGCTCTTGACAGCCCCGCAGATATTATTATTACAAGTGGAGGCACAGGGCTTGCACCAAAAGACATTACAATTGAGTCTGTAACCCCTCTTTTTGAAAAAGAAATCTCAGGTTTCGGGGAACTTTTCAGGTACAAAAGCATTGAAGATATAGGAACGTCGGTAATCCTTACCAGGGCTGTGGCAGGCGTAATTAAAGGAAAAACGGTGTTTTGCTTACCGGGTTCACCTAATGCTGTGAAACTGGCAATTTCTGAGATTATAATTCCTGAAGCAGGGCACATTGTCAGGCATGTGAAGGAATAAACCTTTACATGTTTTAGTAGATGGGCTTCTGATAAGAGAAATCGTGTGGAGAAGTAATAATCCAAATTGTACTTTCAAAAATCATTTTTCTTCATCTCCTTCACTCATCTCTGAAAGAAGGAAATTATAATTGTTTTTTATTGTTACTGTATTAGGATGCTTCGGTTCCAATTTCTTTTCTATTATTTCAAGTGCCCTTTGAGAAAGTGGGAGTGCTTTTTCGTATTCTCCCATCTGACGATAGAGTCCTGCGAGATTGTTTAGTGTTGTTGCAACAGATGGGTGTTGCGGATCAAGCACCTTTTCACGAGTGTCAAGTGCTCTTTGATAAAGTGGGAGTGCTTTGTTGTATTCTCCCATACTTTCATGGAGTCCTGCGAGGTTGTTTAGGATTGTAGCGACATCTGGATGTTCAGGTCCCAGTGTCTTTTCGACTATTTCTAATGCTCTTTGAAAAAGTGGGAGTGATTTTTCATAAGCTCCCGTATGATGATAGAGTTCTGCGAGATTGTTTAGGGTTGTTGCAACATCAGGGTGGTCTGAACCCAGAACCTTTTCATAGATTTCAAGTGCCCTTTGATAAAGTGGGAGTGCTTTGTCGTAAGCGCCCATACGATAATAGAGTACTGCAAGATTGTCTAGGGTTGTTGCAACAGACGGGTGTTGGAAACCTAAAACATTTTCACGAATACCAAGTGCCCTTTGATAAAGTGGGAGTGCTTTGTCGTATTCTCCCATACTTTCATAGAGCACTGCGAAATTGTTTAGTGAATTTGCAACATCTAGGTGTTGGGAACCTAGAATGTTTTCACGAATACCAAGTGCCCTTTGATAAAGTGGGAGTGCTTTGTCGTAAGCGCCCATACGACGGTAGAGTTCTGCGAGATTGTTTAGTGAATTTGCAACATCTGGGTGTTCAGATTCCGGCACCTCTTTATAGATTTCAAGCGCCCTTTGATAAAGTGGAAGTGCTTTGTCGTAAGCGCCCATATGATAATAAAGTCCTGCGAGGTTGTTTAGGGTTGTTGCAACATCCGGATGTTCGTTTCCTAGCTTTGTTTTCAGAATTTGCAGCATTTCTTCATACATAGGGGTAATTAATTGCCAGAATGCTGCTCTGTTGAACGAATCAGATACAGAAATAAACCATTCGCATAATTTTTCTGCTTCAAGTGATTCTTTTGCATGGTAGAAGGCTTCGGTTAGGGCTATTTCGTGTTCTGGGGTTATAGCCTTAATATCAAGTTCTTCTATTTTGTCACTGTAGTAAGCAAGCAAAAATTGATGAGTACTTTTTCTATCAGTAGAATCTTGATGTTCTTGGAGGCTTTTCCTCATCAACTGATGAATCGAATATTTCTCATTGGAATCGGTTTTGATAAAAGAAAACTTAATCAGTTTTGAAAAGGCACCAGTTGGATATCCTGGATCAAACTTTTTCATCAATATTTCAAATAGATCTCGATCCCAGAAATTAGGTGCTGAGAGTACTTCAAGTGCTCGAATCTCATTGTGGTCTAGGTATTTCACAAATATGTTGAAAATTTCTGGCTGTGTTTTTCCGAAATATTTAGAAACCGGCTGTCTTTTCTTGTTTATCTTTTCAAAAGTATCAACGGACAGGTTAAGGTAATACGGAACTCCTTCGCTGGCTTTGATAATTAGATCTCGAATATCTTTGTTTTCAATACCGCAATCTTCCAAAAATTTTGTACAATAGCTTTCTGGAAGTTCATCTACTGAGTGCTGTTCCAGATACATATCCCAATCAGAATCACATTCAGGAAACCATAGCAATTTTTCTCGCCCACATATAACCCATGAAACACCAAGCATATTTGGAATAAGGTTATCCCTTATCCATTTATCTTTTTCATGGAAACTTCCTTTATCCCTCAGACCATCCCAGAGAGCTTCGTAAGTATCAATAAAGATGTAGAATTTCGAGTTTTCCCCAAAGTGTTCAAAAAAATCAGCGGCAAAAATTCCTGGTAGTAGTTCTTCTATCTTATTTGGCTCTAATGATTCAATTTTGGAAACATCGATATGATGTAAGTGGCACCATTTTCTAAAACTGTCTGAAGCGCTGTTCAATAGTTCCCAAGCTAATGAAAGTTTACTAGAGTTCTCAAGGACACCTATTATTTTATCTAAAATATCTCCTTTCTCGATTAGAGGATAATTCTGTTTTTGGAGAGGAATTTCCGGGTGAAGCTTTTTCCAATAAATAGCATGAACAGCATTAAAAAGGTGAAACTTCGCACTATGCTCTTCTTGAATTTTGTTTCGTAAAGTTATGAGGAAGGTACCTATATCCCTGTAAGTTTTTACGTCAAGATCTATTGATGCCCAAAATATTTCAGGGTACTCTTCCTTCAGTATCTTTTGCAACTCTTCTTGCAATTTGCTTTTACCAATTCCAGCAATTCCGTAATAAAATAAGACATTGTATTCTTTGATTTCCGAATTCTGGATATTTTCTCTGAAAGCCTGAATGCAGGCTTCCCTATCAACAAATACTCTCTCTTTCCCAAAGTACGTTGTAGGACCTATTGGCATGTATATCTCCACAGGCCAGTTTTCCGATCAACTAAGCTTCCGACCTATTGAAGTATTTTCAACTCGTCCTATATTACAGTACTGAAATCTTTCAATTAATTTCAAATATTGGATAAATGAATCAAACTATGTAAAAATAGACGACCAAAAGCCCTTTTACGGAGAAAAACTAATTTTTTATGGGTTATGGAGGCCCTGATACAAAAATAACATATTCCTGCAACTACACTCTTTTTCTGGAGAGAGAGTACACTTTCTGAGGGGTTAAATTGGTTAAAGGCCTGGTTTATCTTTACACGGGGGAAGGAGAAGGAAAGACCACAAACGCCTTTGGACTGGCTCTCAGGGCTGTAGGTCACGGGTACAGTGTAATAATTATCCAGTTCATGAAAGGCAGGAAATACATAGGGGAGTACAAAATAAAGGACAGGCTAGCTCCGGAATACGAGATCTACCAGTTTGGACGGGAAGATTTCATAGACTTCAAGAATCCCATGCCTCTGGATTATGAACTGGCGGAAAAGGGCCTCGAATTTGCAAAAAAAGCCCTGAAAAGGAAACCAAGGCTCCTGATACTGGACGAGATAAATCTTGCAGCCCACTTTGGCATTGTGAAAACTGAAGATCTCCTCAAACTGCTGGATGATATACCGGAAGAAACCACAGTCGTCCTGACAGGAAGAAGGGCTCCTAGAAAACTGATAGAAAGGGCAGACCTTGTAACGGAGATGAGGCTTATAAAGCACCCCTTCGAGAAAAACGTCCCGGCAAGGGAAGGGCTTGAATATTAACTTCTGAAAAATAAATTTTCCCCAAAATATACGTTTAACTCCATAAATATACGTTTCCTGTATGCGTATATTTAAGAACGATGTGGAAGAATTGCACATTGTAATCAAACGTGCGATTTAGGTAGTTAAAGGTTTAATGTTATTGATTTTCAATTCAACCATGTAAGTACTGCAATCATGGAAATATTAACTGAGCCTATCCCAAAACCAATTTTTGGGCTTACTCAGTAAGATTCTCGGGATCATCCTTCTAAGTCCAAAACTCGATTTTTCCAGGTTAACTAAACACGCATGAGTTTAAGTCCCAAACTTGGCGAACCAATGAAAACCCTATGCATTTGAAGAATAAATACTACGAAATATATAACTATTACACATCTTTTTGGGAAAGTTGAATGGGAAAAATCGACTTCGTTGTTTTTTATTTTAATTTTTCTAATATTTATATTTCTGCTAATATTATATTTATTAGATATAATTCTTTTATTACATGTGTTTGAAATCGCCTTTGTTGGCAAATTCCATGATATAAAATCATGATATAAAATGAGGATGGAATTTAATAATTACCCTCATCAAAATTCACTGGACGATTTATTGATAAAGTGAATACACCTGCCAGCATCGGTGGATTGAAAACTAACATTTGCAAAATTGATTGAGTTGAAACAGATTGGGGGAATCAACAAATGAGTCTTAAAAAGACACTGGGTATCTTGCTGGCAGTTTGTTTTTTACTATCAATTGCTGCAACGGCAGTAAGTGCTAAAGAACTACCCAGCATGGCTGGAAAGGAGACATGCAAGACAGAGACGTGTAAGGCAGAGACATACAAGACAGAGACGTGCAAGACAGTAGATAAGGCAAAAAATAAGATGAAAGGATTTTCTATCGATATCGAAAAGGCCACTTTAGAAAATAACTATTTCCGCAAGGTGCTCTATACCTCAAAGTACAGCCAACTAGTAATTATGAGTCTCAATCCCGGGGAAGATATCGGAATGGAAGTGCATGAGAAAAATGACCAGTTTCTTCGCTTTGAGGAAGGACAGGGAAAGTGCATAATTAACGGTAACGAATATGAAGTCGGTAACGGGTCCGCTGTGGTTGTGCCGGCAGGTGCCCAGCACAATGTCATTAACACTTTGAAAACAGGTTCTCTGAAATTCTATGTAATCTATTCACCACCTGTTCACAAGGACGGCATTATACGCGCCACGAAGGCCGAAGCCGAAGCTAATCCAGAGGAATATGACGGCGTGACTACGGAATACACTAAGTAGATAATGTCATAAGAAGTAGGAATAAATGCTTTATATCCATAAAGCACTTTTCTTTTTTATATTTTGAACTAAATGTTCGAATTTCTTTGAAAACGTTTGTTTGCAGAAATAATGGCTGCGGTTAGTTTTGTATCCCACCTTTTTGATCTATTTTTAGGGAGTTTGTACGAGAGATTCAAAAGCCAAATTTTGATTTTTGAGTTAGGCTTAATAGTCTGCATCTCAGTAGTCTACGGCTTAATAGTCTACGGCTTAATAGTCTACAGCTTAATAATCTATGACTTAGTACTCTATGGGTCGATACGTTGCTGTTTATTTCATATTATTTCCCTGCTCATATCCCTGTAGTATTCGAAAAACTCTTGTCCCCATATTATTGCCTGTGGTTCGAAACTTATCACATACTGGCGGTCAAACCTACCGTTTTCATTAAACAATCCTATAGTCATTATGTCGTTAGAAATAGCAATTAGCGCAGGGACTTCGAGTTCTATTTTTTCCATAATGTAAAGACTTGAATTTTTCATTTTGAGAAATTCGTTTCCAATTTCTTTGAAATTTTTCATAAGACGTGAATATACAGCTTCACTCAAAACAAGGGACATTTCAACGCCTTTTCGTGCAAGGTTGAGAACGAGATCCGGAAGTTGAGGATGGAAATATGAATAAAACATATGGACATAGGTTGAGTTAGAAAGATTTTTTACAAACTCCGGGTTCAGATCAAAAGTATGACTTAAATCCGGTTCTATGAGGCGATAGTTTCCAATTTCGTTTATCCTATTTACAAGATGGTGTGGAATAGGAGCAAGCTTTCTATCAGCCCAGAATTCTTCGTTCTTCTCAAACACTGACAGGGTTCTAATCAAGGGTTGCATTTTTTCGACGACAATTTCCCCTATTGCACTAAGCCGGTATATTCCTTCTTCATGTATTACCAGGCCCTCTTCTTTTAACTTCTTTATCTGCGGAAGAAGAGCCGTCCTCGGCACCTGAAGCTTCTCAAGTATCTCTTCAATATCCTTAGGGCCTTCTATTAGGAGCAGAAGAAAATCTTTTCTCTTCTCTGAAAACAGGATAAGATCAAGCAAGCCGAGATTCATTTTATAGTCTCCATCCTGAACTTATAAAAAAAAGGTTTTGTTCACCGGTTTCGTTTTTATGGTTCGTTTTTAAATCCCTTATGAGTTCCAAACTGCTAATAAAGGTGTCGAAATCATTTGAAAACTTCGTCCTGTCTCTTTTCAAATTGGGAAAATAGCCATAATTTAGCGAATTTACAGACAAAAATCCTTTTATACCCCTTATTTTCTTTATATCTACTTTATGTGAGTCCAAAATAAATTGATAAGCCCGGTTAAGTGAAAAGAACGACTACAGAATCCAGAACAAACTTAACATATTGCTTGCTCAACTTATTGCTTGCTCACTTATGGTTTACATCTATTTAAAAATTTAATTATTGTCAATTTTTATGAAATTTAACTTATTGCTAGCAGCAATCTGAAACTTAAATTACTGCCAGTATTAAACTCGGAAGCTTAACTCATTTTCACTATAAATCTGGAGGTTCACCTGATTGCTTTTCGGTTTTCTAGGAAACGTTGATATAGAAGATGATAAGAAAAGGGAGAAGCCTGGATAAATGATAAATGACTTCAGGAAAGTGGCGAATAGCTTTGAGTAAGTGACAAACAGTTTTCAGAAGTAAATAATCTTTTCATTTATTGATTATAATTTTTTTTGTAACAATATATAATAATGTGTAAATTATAATAGGGTATAAATTATAATAAGATGAATGTTTCATAATTGGCAGAATGAATTTTACAATTAATATGAGGAAGGGTAATGGAGAAAGAAAAGTTATACAAGTTAAAAGCCGAAGCAAATCAGCTTTCCCCTATTCTTAATATCGGAAAGAATGGAATAACGGACACTCTGATCGAGGAACTGAACAAGCAGATAAAAGCTAACAGGCTTGTGAAGATAAGGGTACTGAAAAGCGCTGAAGAAGGAAAAGACTTAAAGGCTATCGCGGAAGAAATTGCCGCTGCTACGAGATCCACTGTGATAGAGGTACGGGGAAGAACCGTGGTCCTGTACAGGTAAGAATTCTATACAGGTAAGAGTTAGGATGCAGGAATTATCTTTTTCCGAACTCCGATTTTTGGTGAGCCTTCGAATATAATGCCTACCTTAGTTTTAATAAGAATAGCTTCCTGCCTTTTAAATGAGGAATAAGGTTTTCTGTAGCGTCTCTGTAATAAGTTAAAGTCTATAAGTATTTAGTTGCTTTAATATAAACTCATTATATATTTCGTTATGTTGGTAAGTTATTTATGCTGCAAAAGCAACATCGAGTTGCAAATTATTCGCACACGATTTACGGGTGTTTCATTATTTCAAACTAGTCCCCCTAATTTCAAACTAGTCCCCCTATAATTTATATAAAAATGAATTGACGAATAAACTGAATTATTGTACAGGAATTCAAAACTCCATAGTATGTGCACTTTAAGTGCCTGGAAGTTTCTTAAAACGGTTGAGTTGGGGTATTTCCCCTTTTGTTTTCAGATAGACCAAGGCAGAGCAAAACCCAACCCTCCGGAGAGATTGTTATGCTTGAAGATGAATATCAACTTGAATTTTTCAAAAATAACGGGTTCGTCCGGAAGCAGTGCCAGTCATGTGGCAAATTCTTCTGGACACGTGACCTTGACCGAAAGACATGCGGAGATGCGCCCTGCGACCCTTATACCTTTATAGGAAACCCGATTTTTTCCAGGGAATTTGATATCTCCCAGATGCGTGAGTATTACCTCTCATTCTTTGAGGAGAAAGGGCACACAAGGATCAACCGTTATCCTGTAGTTGCCCGCTGGAGAGATGACCTTTATCTTACCATTGCGTCCATTGCAGACTTTCAGCCTTTCGTAACCTCAGGACAGGTTCCCCCACCTGCAAATCCCCTAACGATTTCCCAGCCCTGCATTCGCCTGAACGACCTGGACTCAGTAGGCAGGAGTGGGCGCCATCTTACAACGTTTGAAATGATGGCACATCACGCCTTCAATAAAAGGGATCACGAAATCTACTGGAAGGAACATGCCATGGAACTTTGTGATGAACTCCTTACCTCACTTAAATTAGATCCCCTGGCTGTAAGTTACAAGGAAGAGCCCTGGGCAGGCGGAGGAAATGCAGGGCCCTGCGTTGAGGTTCTTGTGCACGGGCTTGAGCTTGCTACTCTTGTTTTCATGGACCTGAAAGCCGACAAAAAAGGTGACGTCCTCATCAAAGGTGAGACCTATTCGAAGATGGATAACTACATCGTGGATACAGGATACGGGCTCGAACGTTTCGTCTGGGCTTCAAAGGGTTCACCTACCATCTATGATGCACTTTTCCCTGGCATAGTAAACGAACTCATGGGGCTTGCAGGACTTGAGCATGAACTGGACAACTCCGAATATGCAAATATTCTGGCCCAGAATGCTCGGCTTGCAGGGTTTATGGATGTAAGTGAACAGTCAAACCTTCTGGAACTCAGGAAAAAAGTCGCTTCAAGCATCGGAATGACCGTGGATAAACTCTCGGCTATAATGGAACCTGTAGAAAAGGTCTATGCAATTACTGACCATACACGCTGTCTGACTTTCATGCTTGGAGACGGGATTATTCCCTCGAATGTCAAAGCAGGGTATCTTGCAAGGCTTGTCATCAGGCGGACTTTACGCATGATGGACGACCTTGACATCCGTATCCCACTTTCCGAGATTATGGATATGCATATCAAGAATATGCCGGAGTATCCCGAATTCAGGGAAAATTTCCCGGTTATACAGGATATCCTGGTGTCTGAAGAAGAGAAGTTCCGTAATACAATGGAGAAAGGCCGCAGGATAATTCAGAAATCGGCATCTCATTTCAAGAAAACCGGGGAAAAGATTCCTTTATCTCAGTTAACTGAACTTTACGATTCCCACGGAATCCCACCCGAGATGGCAAAAGAAGTAGCATCCGAAATCGGAGTGGGCGTAGAGTTCCCTGACAACTTCTATTCCATTATTGGTGAACTGCATAACAAGGCTGAGGAAAAGGAAGAAGAAGTAGTTCCATTTGCAGATCGGCTTAAGCACCTCCCGAAGACAAAGCGCAGCTTCTATGACGAGCCCACGCGCCTGGAATTCGAGGCCGTTGTACTGGATATCTTTGACAACAATATAGTGCTGGATAACACCTTTTTCTACGCCGAAGGCGGTGGACAGCCTGCAGATATGGGAACAATCGCTACCGCGTATGCAGTATACAAGGTTGTGGACGTCCAGGTCTACGACGGCGTAATAGTACATACCATAGAGAACCCTGACGGGAATCTTGATATCCGCAAGGGTGACATTGTCAATGGTAAAGTGGACGAAAAGCGCAGGATGACCCTTGCCAGACACCACACGGCAACCCATATCGTAAACGATGCAGCCAGGAAAGTTCTTGGAACACACATCTGGCAGGCCGGTGCCCAGAAGTTTGAGGACCACTCAAGGCTTGACCTTTCTCATTACAAGCATATCTCTCCTGATGAACTGAAGCAGATAGAGCTCCTGGCAAATCGCATGGTTATGGAAAACAAGCGTGTTGTTACCGAGTGGATGTCAAGGACTGAAGCCGAGCAGGAATACGGCTTTGGGCTCTATCAGGGTGGAGTGCCTCCAGGAGAAAAAATTAGAGTTGTAAAGGTCGGAGACGATGTTGAGGCCTGTGCAGGTACGCACTGTGTCAGTACAGGAGTTGTCGGCCCGATTAAGATCCTGAGAACCGAGAGGATCCAGGATGGAGTTGAAAGAGTTGAGTTTGCAGCAGGAGTTGCAGCCGTACGTGCCATGCAAAAGATAGATTCGCTTCTGTCAGATTCCGCAAAGACCCTTAGTGTGCCTCCAGAGCAGCTTCCTGCAAGTGTTGAGCGTTTCTTTGGGGAATGGAAAGACCTCAAGAAAGAAAACGAGAAACTCAAGGAAGAAATTGCCCGCGCCAGGGTTTACAGGCTGCTTGGAGGAGCTTCTGAGGTTGCAGGCCTCAAGGTTATTGCCGAATTCATTCCCGAAGCCGATTCCCTTGAACTCCAGAAGACCGCTACTGAACTCCTGAAACATGAAGACGTGGTAACTCTTCTCGCAAGTGATGCCGAAGGAGTTAAACTCGTTGCATCTGCCGGGCAAAAAGCCTTAAGTTGTGGAATCAATGCCGGCAGCCTTGTCCGCGAGATGTCGAAGCTTGTAAGCGGCGGCGGAGGCGGAAAGCCTGCCCTTGCTATGGGCGGTGGAACCGACCCCTCAAAAATTCAGGACGCGCTTGCCCGTGGGCTTGAACTCGTAAAAGAAGCTTGCAAATAAGTCTGAAAGTAAGTCTGAAAAAGGAAGTCTAAAGATAAGCCTGAAGATACCGGGTTTTAAATTCCCGGCAATTTATTCTTTTACTTTATTCTACCCTTTCACTTCTTTTTTCAATTGTTTTTCAATTGTTTTTCAATCATTAAAGATAACTTCACAAAGAATTGCAGTCCCATTTTTTACAAAGAGATGCACGGTTTTATTTCCTTCAAGGCCTTTTTCAACCTCGTTACGCACTTCCCAGTATTCTTCGGGCTTTACTCCTGCCCTGAGTACAACACTCCCGATATTCTGGCCTTTTAAGAATTTATTGATCTCTTTTGGTTCAAAGGGGCAGATCTTCAGTACAAGGTAATGATTTTTGATCATGGACTGTTTTATCAGGGCATCCGAGGTCAATAAAAGCCTTTTATTGTCAACCCTGAAAAGCTCAAAACCTCCCATAAGAGGCCCTGCCATCTGCATCATGGATTCCACAAGCTCAGGCAGCAGTCCGGCTGCAACTACCGATGGTTCAGGCTCGTAGGCGTTAAGTTTCATTTTGTCAGTTTCCCTTACCTGCGAGAGCCCATATTTTGAAACCAGTCCTTCGCCTGCAGGCAGAGCCACAGCCATCCGGTCATACTGCTTCAGCCCGCCGAAGTAAAGGGTTAGGCGGTTGAGCTGCCCGTCCAGAGAGATGTATTCTTTTTCGCAGTCAAAAGGAATCCTTTCAGGCGGCATCTGGGGCGGAGCTTCAAAAGCAAAATTTCGGGTTTTTTCACCGTAAGCAGCCAGTACATTCGGAATTCCAGGCTCAAGGCTTGAGACATGCCTTTCGCTTTCTTCGGCCGGGCGGAAGGGATCAGAAAAGATTACGTCAACGGCCGGGATTTGCTCTATGACTTTCGGGTCAAGAGCGTCCCCGCAAATGAATTTCACGTTGTCAAGCCCGTACATTGCGCAGTTCTGTTTTGCATACTCGATTTTTTTGGGGTCGATTTCCACTGCATACACGAACTCGCACTGCTGGGCAAAAAAGACGGTTTGCCCTCCTATCCCACAGCTTATGTCAGCCAGAATTTTACATCTCAAACGCTGCGCCCTGTAGCGGGCAATTGGCTCAGGGGTCGCAAAGCGCAGGCTTTCCTTATCCCCATGCAGGGGCTTCTCAAATTGTTTTCTCCGTGCCACGTCGATCAGGAGTAGTAGATAGTTTATGAGATTTAAAGACGACTGATAAAAGAAGAATGCAGAGCTTCTGCTCGCTACGCAAACGCTCACTCGCTTGATCACAACCGTTGCGCCGGTTGATCACGCCGCTTCTATGGGTAAGTTTTTCATTGCACCATTTTCGGTCAAGCCTTTTTTCAAAAGGGTTGTGATCAGGCCGTTACATAGTAACTGGGGTTTTTAATCACCCTTTTTTTCAAAAGGGTTGTGAAAAAGCTTGCATATCAAGACAGAGATAGCTAACAAGCGTCGGTATTATTACTTTGTTTTTATTCAACTTCAGCCACAATAACAACGTAGTTTTTCCCGTATTTTTCGGCACAGGCTGGACAGGTAGTATACCACATATACCATTTCTTGATTTCCAGGCCCTGGCTTTTTGCGTAGGCTTCAAAGTCCTGGCACCATTCTCCTGTTTTTTCAAAGTCTCCCTCATAGACTTTGCTCGAAAATTTCCCGCTCAGTGTTACATTTTCGGCGCCGTCTACTTCTTTATTAACAGCCAGATAAATGTCCATGTTGCTTTCTGAGGTGTGGTCTGACAAACAGAGCCAGTCCGGCATTTCTGCGTCTGCCCTGGCGACTTTTTCGTTCATCCGCGTTATTACCTCTCCAAAATTTAGAGGCATGTAAAACTGCGTGGTAACCGAGTCCTTGATGAACCTTTTATTGTTCCATTCAAACAATTTTCCGTCCCATGGGGCTGGGTCAAAACGGGGACAACATTCAGGAGTTTCGAGGTTGGTGGTCATGAGTTTCACCCTGTTAAGTAATGACTTTGGGGGTTATTTTAGGTTTTGGTTTAAGTTTTTTAGTTTTTAGTTTTTTAATTCATCCTTTTGCAAAGGTACAAATTTTACGATAGAAAGAAGACAACTTAGGAATCTTTCTTTAAGAAATTTACAAGAAAATGAAATAAGATTAAACTTTGGAAGCTAAGAATAGATACTTATACCAAAAATGAATATAAAATATTTGGAGATGGAATTCTAGAACACTCCCATCAAAAGTAGCGTCCGTTATTTTTTGGGTTTAGCTCAAAAGGTCACTTTCTGACCTGTAGATCTAGAGCAAATCTAGATTTATAGTGTGCAGAACCCTAAAAATACGGAGGTGAAAAGAATGAGTGAGACAGCAACTGTCGTAATTTGTCTTTGTGTCACTTTCATTATAGCTCTGCTGTATTGAAGTGAAAGCTAGCTTTTATGGGGTTCTGTTTCCATTTCCACTAAAATACATACCTTCACAGTCTCAAATGATATTAATTTTCGATGTTTTTTAGCCCGTTAATAATTTAGTTGAAGTTTTATAACATACCTTCAACAGATATTCTCTATGTTTATATGCTTAAATGCATATTCTCCATAATCCTGTAGGTAGAATTTCGAATTCCTCATTTTTAATTACAGTGCTTCCAGGCATCCAGCAAATCTCAGCATTTGAATATTTTCCACCAAAATATTTATTTTTCGATGTCTCTCTACCAACAAAAGGTTCTACCAAACCATTTAAATTCAAATTTTTCGTAATGACATGCGCTAATACATATTTATTTTCTTTAATGACATTTATAATTGGATGGTCGCCACTTAAATTTACAGCGTATCCATCAAAAATGATTTTTTCTAAGAGTTTGGATATCTCTATAATTTCCATGTTTCCCCATCCATACCCACGTTCCCCTCCAATCTGGATTTTTTTCAATGACTCTTTCCATTTTAAGTCAAATCCTTCTTTTTCGAAAATATAACCTAATAGATAAACGGAATCTCCATTACGCGTTTTATGGGAGATGTTTTCGGTCTCGTGGAGTGAACCTTCTTCTGCTGTTTTTTGATTTAGAGCAGTATTTTGGGAACTATTCAGGTACTTCCAGGAAAAATCATCAATATTTTCCCACGGAAAAATATCAATCTTAGTAGGGACTTTACCAATTTCATTATTTATTATTGTAGGGTAAAAATAACTGAATCTTAGATTTTCTGCTACTTCATTTCCAACTTCTTCATAGTTAAAACTTCCAGAATCTCTAGCTAGCCTTGCAGTCAATGCACCCCACATAGTTTTGGCAGGAACATAAGGCCGTGTCTGCTGTAAATTATCTGTTTTTTTCCATCCGATATGAACTGGAGAAAGAAGACGTAAACTCACACGATAGAGGGACCATGCCATTTTAGTCCTCCCTCGCCTTTGCTCCGTATCGGGTGTAGATTAATGTCTGCTCCCAAAGCTGTTTAGTGAAAAAAAGCATATCAATGTCATTACAAATATTATTTGTAAGGAACTCTAAAATCTCTTTATCTGGAATCTCTTTAGAATTATCACTATTTAGTGAAATTTTTTCCACAAAATCAGTCATTTTCAGAAGCTCGCTTCTTATAATTTTTGCAATTTCTTTCTCAGTATTACTGCGGGAACAAAGAAATAACATACAAGCATAAATTCCGTTTTCCTGCAAAACGCCTAAAGTCTTTGTAACGAGATTTTCTACACTTTTACTTTGTTTGCCCATTGTATTTTTCATGATTTCTTGAGAAGTTCGTGCAGCTTCAAGATCAAGATTCATTCTCACAAACCTCCCAGGAACATATTTGTTTCATCCTCCCAAATCCTCTGGTAATCATTCCACCGATACCCAGATACTCTATCAAATGAAAGCCTGCGTTCAAAACATCCATTGGCGAGTCCCAAGTTTCTCCAAGTGAATCACCGATGTTTTCTGTTTCGCCTTTGAATTGTTTGTCAGTTACAGGAAACTTACTCATATAATCGTCTTGTACTACATCAAAAAATAACCAAGTCGTTCTAGGGATTGCTTCATAAGTAAACAAAGCTTTATCTTCAGCTGCTCCAGTTTCTGGATTTATGGCGACCGAAGTACGAACTTCAAGGTTACTGTTGACGATTTGAGAAAATAACTTGGAAGATACAATTGAAAGTCGGTTAGCTATAGAATTCCATTTATTGTTTTCTTTAATGACATCTGGAGGAGTTATTTTTAATCCGGTAACCGCTTTCAGTGAAAGCCACCCAAGATTTAATGTGTCTTTTTCCCAATTCACAGAAGTAAATACGCTTTCATCAGAAAGCTCAACAGTATCTGGTATAGAAAATCCGGCAATTTCAAGAACTTCTTTTGTACTAACCCATAGAGGTCCTGCAATAGAATTTACTGGAAATAGCAAAATTTGTGCATCACTAATGCTAATTTTACCTTGCTGACCCCCCTCGGTTTCTGTATATGTACCAAATGTATAGATTATTGGACATTTTTTTGGGTCTTTTGCCTTTAAATTTTTATGCTGGCCAGCTGCTTCTGGTTTCCCATATTTCATTGAGGCATAGTGACGCGCTGCTCCCATTAAACTTGTTCCTGGAATTTTTGGAAGATTTGTTCCAGGCTCCCTAACTATTGTGTTATCAACTCTTCCAAGTTGGGATTGTCCAGTACCTATATGAACAGGGTCCAGTGCCATGAATAGATAAAGTTGTTGAGTATAAAGTTTGTTTGATTTACCCATTCAAATTCCTCCAAAAGGTTCCTCTGCTCTATATTTTAAAATATTCATGTATAACTCCAAAATATCCCTCAATTTTCCAGACTTTGCTGCATCTTCTAATTCACTCATTTTTGCATCATCTGGTCTTCTTCCATTGTTCCAGTTTGCATTGTAAAGAACATCATGAACAAAAGTTTCAAAAACAGTTGTATCTTCCCCAACAGCCCACTCTTCCCTTTTTTTTTCAACAAGAGTAATTACATTTTTTATCTGCGTATTTGATAAATTTTTGGAGCATAGATCCCATAAATAAGTGAAATTATCAAGTTCTTCAAGAAGATATGGTCTTAGAGCTTTCAAACTGTCTCTTCTATATCCTTTTTCATCGTAACAAATTTCAAATCTGCGGGAAGCTGAATCTAGAAATTCGAAATCAAATTTAGAAGGCAAAATACTTACTGTATCTCCTTTTTTTAACTCACTAACATGAATCAGCCATCTATTGAAATTCTCATAATTTCTAAAGGAATGCATAAAGGAGTTAGATCGTTCCTGAAAATTTCCCTGAGCATAAAAATAGGGGTACCAGTAATCAGTAGTTATTTCATCCCCCATTTTTGAACTAATTTCCCACTTTGTTCCATTGTTAAATTTAAGAGTGAATTTATTATCGTTTTCAATTGGATCTTCTTCCAATATCCATTTATCCTCATTCACTGATCTATCTTTATTTGATTTGCGCAGCATCCTGCGGCCTGCATCCATTAAAGCTGCTAGGGGAGTGTGTGACTTAGCAAATACCATCCCAAGACTTAAAGGCAAACGATTCCTTACTTTACCCATTTCCTCTTCGTATTTTGTTTTTATTAGTATGGATGCTTCAAGAGCTTTATCTGCTGGAATAATAGTCATAAATATACTTGGTTCAGCTAATATAGGAATTACAGG
This sequence comes from Methanosarcina barkeri str. Wiesmoor, assembly GCF_000969985.1. Lineage (GTDB taxonomy): Archaea > Halobacteriota > Methanosarcinia > Methanosarcinales > Methanosarcinaceae > Methanosarcina > Methanosarcina barkeri_B. The sequence goes on from NZ_CP009526.1 coordinate 4,393,590, forward strand.
AACATAAGAAGTGTTTTCTTCGTCAATTTTTAGTATTTTCAAGCATCCTATCGGATTTAAGCGTTTTTTTCCCTCAGAGTCATAGATTTTAACTTTTTTATTAGAAAGATATTTTTTAAGATATTCTGTAGGGCTTTTATCAGTAGATTTTCCTGAATCAAAATCAAATTTATTAGCTAATTCCGTTAGGTTCTCGATTATAAGAAATTCATTATTTCTACCACAAAAAATGCTGAAACCGATTCTGTCTAACATAGCTTTATAAGAATGATCTCTTTTAAGGGAATTATTATTTTCAGATTGAAAATTTCCAAAAATCTTCAGTCTATTGTCAACACGACCTATTTTTTTCGCTAAATCTTCCTTTGCATCTTCCCAGAATTTCTTAGTTGTTCTCCAAATCCTGTGCATACGAGCAAAAGATGGAGTTTTTGGAATGACTTTGCCATTTGCGTCAGATCCTACCTTTATGGTAGAAATATACCCGTCTGGTTTTAGCCATTCTAAGAGGTCTAATCTGCCAGTTAGTAGGCAAATTCTACCGTTTGAATCAGCAACCTCATCAATCCATATTGTGTTATCGAGACTATGATACCACTCACTCGCTCTCCAAGTTACCCTCTTGACCCAGCAATCTGAAGCTTTTCTGTTAAATCCCTTTGAAGTGGGCCCCTGAGGACGTAACCAAGAGATAGTACATATCCCACAATCAGAAACATCTTTCCAAAAATTCTCAACCGCATTAACATCTGCTGGAGAGCAAAGTTCATCATTAGAGAGAATTCGTGCTATAGGTGGAATTTCGTTCTTTTCTTTATCTTCATTATTCGGTTCTTGCCCACACCATGCTTGATTATCAATGTCAGTAGTGAGAATGACTTCGCCTTTAAATCCGAAGTTATGTTCTTCATCAACTGCAAATTCATTTGCTATTAATTGCTTTAGTTGTGTTTTACTTTCTTCAGAAATTGTATACTCCAATAGATTTGGAATACTGGGTACAACATACAGACTGTTATTTTGATCTCGATATACTTCGTTCCCTAATGGATATTTTTCTTCAAGTAGAACTTTCACCCTATCTAATCCCTTTGTTAACATTTCTTTTCTTGTTGCTAATATTGGTATATTTTGAGCATTTCCCCATATCTGCTCGGAATTAAACTTTATTACTAAAAATTGCCACTTTAGATTTAGAGGATCTGTTTTTTCTCCCAGAAGCAATGAACCCGCTAAAGCAGATTTATATAACGCAGCAACAATACCTGACCAATCAGTAAGTGTAACCTCATTTGTAGGTCTTCTGGTTTCCCCTAGTGCATAATCAAAGGATTCAACTAATGACTTTACAAAAAAAGATCTATCATTTATTTTATCATATGGAATGCTTGTTAATTTAGGAGTAAGCTCTTCTATTCCTTTTTCAAATCCAAATGGATTGCTGATCATTGTGTAATCTTTGTATTGCTTAAATAATTCTTCAGAAACATTTTCTTTTTCAATATGTGCTGCACCATGACAACGACCTAAGGCCTTTACAATCCAAGGATATTTTTTTTGCAGATTTTCTTTTTTTAGAGTTTCAGGCCGGCCTTTTTCAATAAGCTTATTTAACGTTACTTTTTCGAAAATAGGATTTACTTCAGAAAAATCAATTTCGATTTTCTTAAATCTGGTCTTTATATCTTTAAGAAAATGGGTAACTTCACTGTTCTTTTCAGTAGAGTCTAATTGGCGATCCAAAGAATTCCCGATCAAAAATTTATCACTACACTTTCTCATGTCATGCAACCAAGCAGCAATCTCAGCTAAATGTAATGCTTTCTTATTGTCAGCAAGGATTTTGAGATCAGGACTCATTGTGTACCCCCGAAGATTCTAAAGAAGTAGCAATATTTTTGGAAACATCAATTAATTCTGAGAAACCTTCAAATCTCCATGTTGGCCATTCAGATGTAGGGGTATTTTGAGATTTCAGATATTTCTGCCACTTTTCGATATTATCATTGTACCATGTTTTGAATTTCTTAAATTCCTTCTGACTTCCATTAAAATTACCTAACTCTGAATTACTAAGAGGCCCACCATTTTTACCCCTGAATTCATCTTTTAAAATTCCATTTTCATCAAGGAATTTTTTATAAGAATCTTTTGGAAACTCAAATTTTTCTTCTTGAACCGAAACTTTTACACTTTTGTTTCTTAAAGTGATCGTACCATCTGTGATATTTTCATATGTTGTCCCATATCCACTTGATGTTTTGGCTCCAAATCCATAATAAGTAAACATCGATTTTAACCCCTCTGAGACCAATTGTATATCTTCTGAAACCTGCTTTCTGATCTCTTTTTCATCACATCCAATCAAGTCAAAAGGAACATATAAAAGTGTAAAAAAACCCGTTGTATCTTGCGGAACGCTTTCCATTAGAATTGGCACTGTCCCAACTCTACGCTTTCGGTCATGAGGATTAATTATTTCCAATGATTTTTTGGTAAAAAAAGTAGGGAAAAAACATAGTCTTCCCATCCTTAGAGCTATATCTTCGGAGATTGGAGATCTCTCGTTTCCGAAAATACGTCTTATCTTATCGTTTTCATAATCATAATTAAGTTGCCAGAGAGAGTTTCTGAGACTTCCTTTCCAAGAGGAAGGCGAGACAAATGGGAGATGTAGAACTTTATCTTTTCTCAGAGGATTATCAATTATGTGAAAATCGTTTTCATCAAGGGATATATAGGGCTTTTTAAGTTTGAACATAAAATTGAGAATAAAGGAGTAACTGGGTAGCGTAGAAATATTTACCTCTGGACATATGAAATTGTCTTTAATGTATTTTGTAAGTTCCCATTTTTCGATAACTTCTTCTAAATTAACTTTCAAATTCTGTTTCTGCCATACTTCTCGGAAATTATCTGACAATTTTTGATTAATGGTAGCCATGTAATGATAAGCTAGATATTCATTGGGCAAAATTAGGCCCTTAAGTTTGATCTCTAACTTTTTTTCTAATTCTTCTTTGTTTTCCTTTCCTGCCTTATCGATTTCCTCAACAATTATTTTGAGATCATTTATAGAGGCTTTTTCCTGTTGATAAAGAACTGAACCCCAATCAATATTCAATTAGGCACCCCCTGAAAAATTAGTTATTTCCTCTTCGTATTTCCTTCTTGGAGCTTCTTGGAGAGAAAACATTTTATTAATCTCTATACTGACTAAGTTACCCACAATTTTTTCAGTGAACCCCCAAATGCGTAAGAAATAATCACTTTCTGAAGGTTCTCTAAATAGATGACTTACAAAAATTCTACTTCCAATTCCATCTTCCTTTTTTTTGTTCTCAGGAAGTGTGCCAAATATTTGACAAACTTGGTTTTTATCTCCATTACGATGAGAATAATATGCCTGTCTCAATCCTGAACCTTTATTACGATTTGGAAGTTTGTACCTGATATCGAAAGATACAGGCAGATAACTTGTGAACGAGGACTGATTTCCAACAATGTACGATTTCTGAAAACTTTGAACTAACTGGTTTCTTACAGGAATTTTAAACTCGTAACACCAAAAATTAGATAAAGAGTAGAAGTCTGGTTTGTTTGCTTCTTTTTTGAACTCATCTTTGTTACAAAAATTATTTATCTCATTTAGGGCTCGTTTAAAATCCATCCTATTTTCCATTTCAAACTGACCAAAACCATACTGACTTTTGGCACCAATAGCACCAACATGGGACATTATGGAAAGTAATGCTTTGATCTGTGCGATTATTTCCGATTTGTCACCTCTACCGACTGGATAAATTCTAAACGTAAATTTTCCAAAAGAAAGGTTATTATTAAAATTTTTTTTGAATATTGTTGATAGCCACCAGTTATTCCCAACTTCATCTTTATCGAGTGTAACTAAGTGAAAAGGTTCTTTTACACCAAAATCTTCTATTTCTAATCGAAATCTTCTTTTCCATCCTCCACATCCAAAAAGATAACATGCTGGGCACAGTTTATTATTTCTGTCATTCTCTTTTTCCTTCCCATCAAGCATACATTTGCTATCACTTAATGGATTGCAAGCATATTTTCCGATTCCTCTTACTATTGCCTCATACCACCAACGCATACTACCAATAATGCCTGTTTCTCTTACTGTGTCCGGACTCCCATTTACTCCACCTGTCCATATTGGAGTAAGAGTTTCAATTACAATGGGTTCAGGTTCCATCATAAATAACTCCTTAATTTATGATTATATTTGTACAATTGCTAAATATTATTCAAGTTATAATGATTCCAATTTCCTTCGATTTTCTGTTATTTTCCTCACAGTCCCAAACCCCTTAGCAACCCCCTTTCCCACTCCCATAAAATCCGGGATCAAAAAATTAGCTATAAAACCGCCTGTAAAAGAAGTAAAATCCATATTTTTGTACTTTGAACATCTGACTTCCACATCAACATCGCATTTTATGGTATCAGGAACCGTATATCCAAAAGCTTTTGACATGGAAAGCAAATTTCCTACAAGCGTCTTCCTGAGGATTTCCTTTTTTTCTTCAGTCTTTCTGGTCTCAAAGAACTTTTCTTCATTTTCTTTATTAAGGGCAAGCCAGGGAGTGAGAAATTCGTAAAAGTAGAGGTTTTTTGTGAGGCCAAAATCCTGTTTTTTAAGCCTCAGAGACCTTTCAGTGATTTCAAAGTCCTCATGAGGAAGAGTAACCGTATCAAATTTATCAAATAAACATTTTAAAATTTCTGCTCCTTCATTTATACCAACCACTAGCGGCATCCTATCAAGAACTTTGTACTGCACAAGAGGGTAACGGTAATAATATCTGTCAGTGTTATGGTTGTGGAGCTGATCGTATTCATTGAATTTTGACGCAAAGAAACCACGTATCTGATTTGCGTCCCCCCTGAACTCTTCTGAGCCTTCAAAGGTCATTTCAAGAGTTTTGAGCTTAATATTTTCTGGAGTCATGGGAAATACAACGAATTTTTAAAAAGTATCATTTTAATTTAATTTGTATTTATTTTAACATAAATTACTTTTAACATAAATAAATTTTGATATTTTATAGCTAACCTTTTTTATAAAAATAAAAACTTTGTTTATATTTATGTAAACTCTTTTATCCTTTTGTTAACACTTTGCTCAATTCTTTCAAGCCCAGCCGCGTAATCCGTATGTTTGTAATAGTTTACCCACGGGTCAACAACATTATATATATTTTTAACAAACCTATCGTGAGCCTTGTTTTTACTCATATTGTCTAACTTTATTTTTTCTGCACTTACCATGCTCTCAATGCTCTCAATTACATTCTCAATAGACCCTTCAGTAGGTATGATTTTTATACTTCTCTCCAATCCATTCTCATCGATAATCTCTTGAAAATAGAAGCCTGCGAACTCGAACCCGTTCGCTGCAGTCCCAACATAGGTCTTTTCTTTGTTAAATTCAAGGCCCAATACATCCAGAACAGTCTCAACTCTGTCAGGATTGATCCATTCCTTTGAAAGGATCGCAAAATCATCTGCAAAACGAACAAGGTGCTCAACCGAATCCCCTTCAACGTTCTTCAGCCCAATCTCTGCCCACTGGTTGTCGAACTCAGTATTTCTTGATTGAAGAATCGCTTTCAAGATGTTGCTTTGACGATGGTAGTTTCAATCCTTGTTTTAGTGGATACTCTTCGTGATAAAAACGAAAATAAAATTTAAGGAACAAAAGGAGGAAAAAAGTAATGATCCAAGAAGAGATAATTTTTTGTCTTTGCTTAATCGAAGTTTGTTTTAACATTTTTCTAGAAGCTCTTGAAATCATTAATTTGATAAATATGAAAAAATAAATTAAAGTTTCGGCGATTTTTCCAGATTGCCGGTTTCAATCCTTTTTTCTTTGCCTCTATTTCTTGATTATGTTTTGACAGGTGTCAAAAATTAAAAAATTAAAGAGAAAAAAAGTTTAAATCTGAATTTTTGCGGTATTTCGGGATACTTTTACCACTTCCCAACTTTTCCAGCTCAGAAAGCAACGTCTCTTGGTTTAAAATACTCTGGGTCAAAATTTGTCCCCAGCCACGCCACTGTATGTTCGTATTCCTCATGTTTAGGGTCTTCCAGGATATCGAGCATCTCTTCATAGCCCCCTGTTCCTCCTATATCTTCAGGGGCAGCTGCTCTTTTTCCTGCAGTGCAGACTGGATATTTCGCTCCTTTTTTTTTCGGAAGGATTTCCTCAAGCCGGACTTTTATCTCCCAGTTGTCCTCGAAATCGTAGGTGTACAGAGCAACCTTATTTTCCGGAGTGAAGTATTTGGAAAGCTTAGCCTTATTTTCCGGCACAAGGGGTTCACAGAAAGTTTCACAACCGTCGTCTGTTTCCCCTATTTTTTCAAGTTCACCGGTTTTTGGGTTTTGCATTTCGAATTCATGCAAATGGTAATCTTCCCAATTCATTGCAGTCTGGATTGCCTTATGAAGGTCCAGAAAAGTATAATTTTCCGGCACCTGGATTCGCCGCCAGATCTTAGGACTAATACCTTTTATTGAAAGCTTTAACTGGTATATCTTTTTAAACGTGTCTTTCATACAGTTATTCCCCAGAATAAACGGCCGCTAACATCAACTGATTTCTGCTAACGTTCGTTCGCTTCTGCTAATATTAATTAATTTCTGCCAATATTCATTAATTTTTGCTAATCTTAGATACTATTCAATAATATCCTATAATATTCAATAATATCTAACAATACCCAACAACATCACAAATTATTTGATACCATTTGGTACTATTCAACGATTTCCATAACACGGATAAAACCGATAGCATGTATATGAATTTCTTTTATGATGTTTTTATGGCAGGAAGTGATAAAATTCTGGATCGTTTCTAAACATTTATCTATAGATAAGTCTCTAAAAATTTCAAACCACGTTTCCGTATGTCTCATGTATGAAAGGTTGAAAAGCCTATCTCCCACATATTCCATGCGTGTGAACTTTGTTTCAAAAAATAGAGATTCCTTACTGTCAGTAAATTCTCAGATAATTTCAAATCTGCATGACTTATACACTTGAAAAACAAAATCAAATACGTCAAACACTGTGGATTAAAGTCACATTTCAAACAGTTAACGGTCTAATGCTGTTGATTTTTCATTTAAACCGCTTGAGCCCGAACCTAAAAACTAACATCAAGCAGTTTATTTCTTGCTTAAACTGTATTGATATTTTTACTGTAAAGCAGAGAGTTCATTCACCAACTTTTTACTGCTCAGAAAGCAATGTCGTTTGGATCGAAGTATTCGGGGTCAAAATCTTCGCCCAGCCATTCCACTGTGTCTTCATATTCCTCGTTTTCGGGGTCTTCCAGGATCTCCAGCATATTTTCATAGCCCCCTATTCCTCCAATGTCCTCGGGAACAGCTGCTCTTTTTCCTGCAGTGCAGACAGGATATTTCACTCCTTCTTTTCTCGGAAGGATTTTTTCAAGCCGGATTTTTACATGCCAGTTGTCCCCAAAATCGTACCTGTACGTAGCAACCTTATTTTCCAGCGTAAAATATTTGGAGAGTTTAACTTTATTTTCCGGTACAAGAGGCTCGTCACTGAAAGCATCGTAATCTTCATCTTTTGTCCCGATTCTGTCAAACATCCCGGTCTTTGGGTTTTGCATTTCGAATTCGTGCAAATGGTAATCATCCCAATTCATTGCAGCCTGAATAGCATCATGAAGGTCCAGAAAAGTATAATTTTCCGGCACCTGGATTCGCCGCCAGATCTGAGGAGTTATGCCTTTCATTGAAATCTTAAACTGATATATATTTTTAAAATTGTCTTTCATAAGTTATCCCCCTGAATGAATGTCCTCTAATATCTAATAATTCCCTCTAATATACGCTAATTTCCGCTAATATATGTTAATTTCCCTAAAACCGATAATATCCAACAAAATCCGATAAAACGGCCGACGAGCAAATGAATTTCTTTCATGGCTGAAAGTGGGACAGATCCTTGATTGTTTCTAAACATTCGTCTATAGATAAATCTCTAAAAATTTCAAACCATGTTCCCGTATGTCTCATGTATGAAAGGTTGAAAAGCCCATCTCCCGCATATTCCACGCGTGCAAACTTTGTTTCAAAAGATGGAGATATTGCCTGCGGGTCTGGGCATGCGTACTTCGCGCAGAAGTAAAAATAGCTGCGGTACCACTTCGTATAAATGTCCACTACGTAGTTAAAACGAATCTCTTCCGGTAGAGGGTTGATGTATTCAGGTTTTAAAAACGATTCAACAAGTTCCTTCGCTTTTGTTTCTACTTCCGACTTCACATCCTCTGGTACCTTAGGTTTTGGAGACTTTCGTGGATTAAAGGCCCACGTTGTTTGTCCTCTTTTCATGGCATTATGTATATAGAGTCCTAAACAAGTTTTTCATATTACAAATTTTTATACTTATGGAGAATTAATACAGGAGATGACGACTCAAACGTTAATCTTTTTTCGGCTTGTACAGGCCTTAATCCTTGTTTTATTGGCTCTTGCTCACGAGTGTTAAGTTAAAAATAAACATATTCACAAACTGATGAATATTACTATAAAAGCGTCTCACTTAGAGCCTATCCGAAAAGTAGAATACCTATATTTTATGGTAATATTTATTAGTGTCAACACGAAAAAACGGACATGACTACGAGATCTCTAACGACTTCTGGAATAAAATCAAACCATTATTACCTCTCCCTAAATCTAAAAAGAAGCCTGGAAGACCTAGAAAAGATGATAAGAGAATCTTAAGTGGTATACTGTATCTTCTTCGTACTGGTTGCCAATGGAAATCTTTGCCACGATTTTATGGAGCTCCAAGCACTGTTCATGATCGATTTCAAGAATGGCAAAGATCTGGCTTCTTTGAAAAAATGTGGCAATCTGGTCTAATGGAGTACGAGAATAAGAATGGATTAGAGTGGGAGTGGCAAGCAATTGACGGTGCTATGACAAAAGCACCATTAGGTGGATCAGGAACCGGAGCTAATCCAACTGATCGCGGCAAGAAAGGTACAAAAAGGAGTATTTTAACAGATGGTAAAGGTATACCACTTTCAGTAACTGTTGATGGAGCAAATCGTCACGATAAAAAGCTTGTAAAAAGGACGTTGGATGCCATTATTTTTGAAAGACCTTTCCCAGATGAGGGAATTCAGAACATGTGTATGGATAAAGGATATGATTTTCCTGATATCAGAGAATTGGTCAAAGAATATGGTTATACCGCCCATATCAAAAGTCGTGGAGAAGAAAACATAAGAATAGAGATACCAGGTTTTAGGGCAAGAAGGTGGGTTGTAGAAAGGACACATTCATGGCTAAACAGATTCAGAAGACTGCTTATTAGATGGGAAAAGAAAATCGAGAATTACCTTGCTATGCTTCATTTCGCATGTGCATGGATAACATTCAGAGCAGCAGGATTTTTCGGATAGGTTCTTAGTAAAAGTAAAAATCATAATCTTAACTTCTGCTTATAAATCATCTTTTTTCCGTATCCATTATATTTGTGTAACATAATTCTTGTACCGTCAGCTTCTATTTCTGCATATCCAGTAACAGGATAAAACATAAAAAACTTAATTGTGCCACCCCAGCTCCTATGTAATGTTATAGCTTTTAACTTTCTAATTTTAACTTTACCCGATATTATATTATACCTATAACTTTTCTCGTAATCATCACCCCATTTACCTACACTTGTTACTTTTCCGGTAAATATGCGAGCCACGTTACAGTGTATAACTCTATCTCCAAACGCCTTACCATATTTTGGCTTACTACTTCGGGTTTGATTATTATTTTTACTACCAAATAAATTTTTAAGGAAATCTAGCATTTCCATCGCCTGATATACTTAGTAAAAAATAAAAAAGTTTCAATCATTTCCTTTTTTATTGGATCTTGATCGCGAATAGTATATACACAACTTACTTAAAAAGCATTGCTCACGAATCGAGTTCTCTGGGAATGTATGCCCAAAGGCTGTAGGTTTCAATCCTTGTTTTAGTGGATCTTGCTCACGAATCCTTACAGCCTTAGCACATAATGACACATTTGTAAGGTTTCAATCCTTGTTTTAGTGGATCTTGCTCACGAATCGTTGCAGAGGTTCTTCTGATGTAACTTTCCGGAAGTTTCAATCCTTGTTTTAGTGGATCTTGCTCACGAATAAAAGAGCTAAGTATCTAATTATACGTGAACTTAAGTTTCAATCCTTGTTTTAGTGGATCTTGCTCACGAATTAATGTATGATCCTCCAGTTTATTTAAAAATGGAGTTTCAATCCTTGTTTTAGTGGATCTTGCTCACGAATTAGATTGCAAACAGATTTTGAATGTCAAAAAGAGTTTCAATCCTTGTTTTAGTGGATCTTGCTCACGAATCACTTTGTGAATATGTTAAATTATCTGATGAACAAAGTTTCAATCCTTGTTTTAGTGGATCTTGCTCACGAATCATCTTCTGGTACCTCCCCTTCTTTATCTCCTGGGGTTTCAATCCTTGTTTTAGTGGATCTTGCTCACGAATAATGACAACAATGATAACAATGTATATATACCTAGTTTCAATCCTTGTTTTAGTGGATCTTGCTCACGAATTTGATCTTTGTTTTCTCCTTTTACTCGTAATATCGTTTCAATCCTTGTTTTAGTGGATCTTGCTCACGAATACTCTAAAAGATCTTCCAGATAAAGTAGCTGAAAAAGGTTTCAATCCTTGTTTTAGTGGATCTTGCTCACGAATATTACAAAAAAGGATGCTACCGGAATTTATGTTCTCGGTTTCAATCCTTGTTTTAGTGGATCTTGCTCACGAATTGGGATTACGTAAGCTTTTGCTTCATCTGCGTTGTCGTTTCAATCCTTGTTTTAGTGGATCTTGCTCACGAATAATATACTCTATGTACCTCTCCCTCGCGTATAGTTGTTTCAATCCTTGTTTTAGTGGATCTTGCTCACGAATTTGATCTTTGTTTTCTCCTTTTACTCGTAATATCGTTTCAATCCTTGTTTTAGTGGATCTTGCTCACGAATGCCAAAGCAAACAATTGATGAAAATAGGATGTGTAAAAGATGACTGGTTTCAATCCTTGTTTTAGTGGATCTTGCTCACGAATCTTAAAAAAGGTGATAGGATAGACATACCGGGTTTCAATCCTTGTTTTAGTGGATCTTGCTCACGAATTTATGTATGCCGTAGTACATCCTAAATGAATCGAGTTTCAATCCTTGTTTTAGTGGATCTTGCTCACGAATAGGGCAAAAATTTCCGTTATTTGGCTAGAAAAGGCCTGAAATGAGTCCTTTTATGGAGTTGAAATTCTTGTTGGAAAATTATCAAACCCTTTATAAATACAAGAAAAACAGGGTTTCTAGCGGTTTGGAAACATTCTGATATATGCCTTTCTTTCTATTTAACTTTTGTATTTAAAAGCGTTCTAAGTAGATTTAAAGCCCGGCTTAATTCAATGATGGTTTTACTATTTTTTAAAAACACTGAATTTAAACTATTTTATTCATCCAGACACTGAATTCAATCCAAAACTAACAAACGAATAAAAATATTATTTTGTATTATTTAATATTATAGAATTATTGTATTAGTATTACATATATTTAGGAATGTATTTATAGCAAAACGGGTCTAGTCTTGTTCATCTTAATTTTTGTCAAAAAAGTATTGCCGTATTATTATGCTTTTTCAAAAAAGTGTTATTTAACTGATTTGGGATTACTGAAAACACTACTGGTAGGTAATCCTATTGCAATAATTTAATATAACTACAAGAACGGAGGAGTTTTAATCAAGAAAAATCAGCAATATATCTTAATAGGGGCAATAGCCATAATTATTGCTGCTGCTGTTGCTTTCATGCCTGGTGACGAGCCAGCTAGTCCGGCCTCCGGAGTATCGGATGAATCGGTTTCCGAAGGTTCAGATGCGTTAGCTCCCGGAGATTCGAATGAATCAACTTCCCAGGGCTCGGATGAGTTAGCTTCTGGAGATTCAAAAGAATCAACTTCCCAGGGCTCGAATGAGCTGGTAGCAGCTGTCGGAACACATGGCGGAGAGCCGGAAACCGGTTTTAACCCGATTACCGGATGGGGTTATAGTCATGAACCGCTGGTCCAAAGTACTCTTTTTAAAAAGGACAGTAATGGGTCTCTTATCACAGATTTAGCGACAAATTATTCTGTTAGTGACGATGGGTTTACCTGGACTGTTAATATAAGAGATGACGTAAAATTCCATGATGGGGTACCTTTAACTGCCAGAGATGTAGCATTCACGTTTAATACCGCAGCAAATTCGAGTGGAGTCGATCTCTCAGTACTGAAAAATGCGGTAGTCCTCGATAACTACACGGTTGAATTCACATTAAACGATCCGCAGACGACTTTTATTCACAAGCTTGTAGCTATCGGGATTGTGCCTGAACATGCCTATAATGATACTTACGGAGAAAATCCGATTGGGTCAGGCCCATATCGATTTGTAGAATGGGATAAAGGTCAGCAGGCAATCTTTGAAGCAAATCCGGATTACTACGGTCAGGCACCTTACTTTAAAAAATTAACTTTACTCTTCATGCAGTCCGACACGGCTTTCGCGGCAGCTAAATCAGGACAGGTTGACATAGCTGAAATTCCTTCTTCCTACGCTGATCAGAAAGTAGATGGAATGAAAATAGTGTCCCTTAGTTCCATTGATGCTCGGGGAATAACCTTCCCAATGCAGCCCGACACGGGAAAGAAAACGGAAAATGGCTACTCAATCGGAAATAATGTAACCTCCGATCCTGCGATACGAAAAGCTCTGAACATTGGAATAGACAGGCAGACCTTAATCGATGGAGCATTAAACGGGCAGGGTGAAGAGGAATTTACGGGTGTGGACAAACTACCCTGGGGCAATAAGGACGCTATATTCGAAGACGGAAAAGTAGACGAAGCAAAGAAGCTTTTAGCGGACGCCGGCTGGAAAGATACCGATGGTGATGGCATTCTTGAAAAGAATGGAACGAAAGCAGAATTTACCTTATTGTATTCCTCAAACGCCCAGGAAAGGCAAGCCTTAGCCGTTGCACTGAGCGAGGAAGCTAAAGAACTGGGAATAAACATTAAAGTCGAAGGTAAGAGCTGGGACGAGATTGATACCCTGGCGCATTCAACTCCTGTAGTTTTCGGATACGGTTCGCTGGATCCAACGGACTTATACCTGAGATATTACAGCAAAAGCTACGACCCTTCAAACTACAACAATATAATACTATACAACAATTCGGTCGTGGACAACTATCTAAAGACAGCCATAACTAGCACTGATCAGGATACTGCCAATAAAAACTGGCAACTGGCTGCCTGGGATGGAACAACAGGATTTTCTGAAAAAGGAGACGCTACCTGGCTCTGGATTGCAACTATTAATTACATGTACATTATGGACGAGGATATAGATTTCGGGACTCCCAAAATCCAGCCTCATGGTGCCAATATCTTCGGTAATATCCTGGAGTGGAAACGTACATAAAATTAAACCGAAACTGGATTTTGGAAAGGAACGGTCATGAAAGTCTCTCAGTAAGGCTGAGGACCGTTCCCTAAAGTTCTTAGTAAAACTGAGGATGAAAAAGACGGCGAAAAATTAACTATTAGTGATTAATCCTGTAGTTAGCAATTAATCAATTCCGTAATTAGTGAATAACTGAGCCTTTAATTCTGATCTTGCATGTTCAGTTATTGCATGTTCAGTTATTGCATGTTCAGTTATTCATTTTTCCTTTCTTTTTGTCCACAGATGGGTTTGATGTGACCGATTGGAAAAGGTATAAAACACCTGTTTTACCGGATTTAATCTTATTTTAGCTTTAAAAATTGCGAAAACTCCTACTAATCCCTGAAACCGTTCACAAATTGGTATTTACGTTAAAATGGACAGCATTATAGAATAATATGTATGAGGGAGTAGCGTGTCAAACAATGAAAAAATAGCGGGCTTCATCGGAAAAAAGGCCTTCAGGTTGGCAAGCCTTTTGATTATAGTTTGTCTTGCAAGTTTCATGCTTATACAGTATTCGCCTATAGATCCCGTTAGAGCCTATATCGGGGAAATGCCAGTAACCGCAGAACACAAAGCTAAACTTGAAGCTTACTGGGGGGTTAATATCCCTCCGCAGGAAAAGTTCCTGAACTGGGCTGGAGATATTCTTAAAGGAGACTTTGGGACTTCACTGATTTATAGGGTTCCAGTTATTGATGTCATTAAAGAACGATTTACAGCTTCCCTTGTTCTAATGGGAATTTCTTGGCTATTTTCAGGAATTTTAGGTTTTGCTTTAGGAATAATAGCGGGCGCGAAGCAAGGTACGTGGGTCGATAAGGCAATAAAAATTTATTGTTACGCTCTGGCTGCTGCACCGACATTCTGGTTAGCACTGGTTCTTCTAATAGTGTTTTCAGTATATTTGGGCTGGTTCCCAATAGGATTACGTGTACCTATAGGGGTTACAGCCGACAATGTAACGTTTTTTGATTGGTTCAAGCGTTTAATTCTCCCGGCACTAACTTTGAGTTTATTAGACATTGCCAAAATTACAATGTTCACTCGAGAAAAATTAATCGAAGTCCTCTCCAGTGATTATGTCTTATTTGCAAAGGCAAGAGGTGAAAAAGGTCTGGATCTTGTATTGAGGCATGGAATTCGAAACGTTGCACTTCCGGCCATTACCCTGCAGTTTTTAGGATTCAGTGAACTGTTCGGGGGCACAGTTCTGGTTGAACAGGTATTCTCATATCCCGGAATCGGACAGACTGCAGTGGCAGCAGGACTGGGATCCGATGTACCACTGCTTTTGGGAATAGTCATCTTCAGCACTTTATTTGTATTCTTCGGAAACCTGATTGCTGATATTATCTATGAATTTGTTGACCCCAGGATAAAGCAACAGGAGGCATTAATGTGAGCACTACTGTTGTGACAGTTAACAGGGGACTATTTAGAGGATTAAATCTCAGGCAGAAAACGCTTCTGATAATAGGTTTCACTTCACTTTTATTACTTTCAATTGTGGTTTCCAGCGTGTTTTTAGGTGAGGAACCGCTACATACCAATTTCGGCTCTAAAAACCTTGCTCCTTCTCTGGAACACCCATTCGGAACAGATTGGATGGGAAGAGACATGTTTATAAGGACTCTGGAAGGACTGGGTTTAAGTATACTGGTTGGAGGGCTTGCTTCTACAATCAGCACTGTATTGACCGTAATTTTAGGATTACTTTCAAGTGCAGGAAAAACTGCAGACTCCTTTGTGTCGTGGCTGGTAGACCTCTTTCTTTCAATTCCTCATCTGCTTTTAATAATTCTTATTTCCATCGGAATGGGAGGAGGAGCAACAGGAGTTATTACCGGAGTTGCATTAACGCACTGGCCAAGCTTAACAAGGGTCGTAAGAGCAGAAATCAAGCAACTGAAAACCCAGGAGTACATTCATATCTCCAGGAATCTTGGCAGGTCAAAATGGTGGATAGCTACAAGACACATTCTACCTCATCTGGTTCCCCAGATACTGTTAGGCACGATTTTAATGTTTCCACATGCGATTTTGCACGAAGCTTCAGTCACATTCCTGGGGTTCGGGCTTTCACCACATGAACCGGCAATCGGTATAATTCTTTCCGAATCTATGAGGTATCTTTCAGCAGGATACTGGTGGCTTGCATTTTTCCCGGGATTGTCGCTGTTAATTGTAGTTCTGGCATTTGATATGATTGGAGAAAGTTTAGGAAAGCTGATGAATCCGAAAAATGCTCATGAATAAATTTCTTTTGTTACTTGATTCAAAATATAGTGGAGTTGAAATTTACTGGAGTTGAAATCTACTGGATTCAAAATGTGCTGGATTCAAAATTTACTAGATTCGAAATTTACTAAATTCAAAATGTGCCGGATTCAAAATTTACTAGATTCAAAATATGCTGGATTCAAAATGTGCCGGATTCAAAATTAACTAGATTCAAAATATGCTGGATTCAAAATTTACTAGATTCAAAATTTACTAGATTCAAAATGTGCTGGATTAGAAATGCTGGATCTAAAATGTACTGAATAAAAAAGATGTTAGATTTAGATCTGGAGAGCGTGAAATATGGGAAATAAAGCTGAAATAAACCCTGAAAAAGAGTTAGCTACTAGACTTGAAACAGTTGCTGGAAAGGATAAAACAGTTACTGGAAAAAGGGATAAAACAATTGCTGGGGAACGGAAAAAAACTGAAGCTCTGTTGAACGTAGAAGATCTTTCGTTGTCGTTTACTCAATATGCGTTTGGGCTTAGACAGACTGAACTGAAAGTAATTTCTAATTTGAGTATCCAGGCTTATAAAGGTGAAATTCTGGCTATTGTAGGGTCAAGCGGCTCAGGTAAAAGTCTTCTGGCTCATGCGATTTTAGGAATTTTGCCTTCAAACGCAAAACTAGAAGGCAAGATCGAATACGATGGCGAAGAACTTACCCAGGAAAGAAAAGAAGAAATGAGAGGCAAAGAAATTGCCCTGATCCCGCAAGCTATAACCTATCTTGACCCTTTAATGAAAATCTCAAATCAAGTAATAGGATGCGTTGAAAAAGAAAAAGAAGGCTTAATGAAGAAACTTCAGAGAGAAATTTTTCGGAGATACGATTTAAAACCCGATGTCGAAAGAATGCTCCCTCATGAGCTCTCAGGAGGAATGGCTCGAAGAGTTCTGGTTTCGACTGCTGTAATAAGCTCTTCAAAACTCGTAATTGCGGATGAACCAACTCCAGGGTTAGACGAAAATACTTTGAATGAGACCCTGAGTTACTTCAAAGACATGGCAGATAAGGGGTGTGCAGTGATACTCATAACTCATGACATTGAAGCTGCATTAAAAATCTCCCATAAAATCGCAGTATTTTATGCAGGTACGGTCCTGGAAGTAGCTAATGTTGAAGACTTTAAAAATAATGGTGAGAACCTAAGACACCCGTATACCCGTGCACTCTGGAATGCCCTTCCCCAGAACAACTTCCAGGCAATCAAAGGCCATCAACCGATGCAGGATGAAGTCATTGACGGATGCATTTTCTATGAAAGATGTTCCAAAAAGAAAGCTAGCTGTTCTCAGGGAACTCCTCAATTGAAACAGGTCAATGGAGGGATGGTGAGGTGCAATAATGCGTCTTAAAGGTGAGAACATAAGTTTCGGGTATAAAACAAATAACTTGATTTTAAAGGATGTTAATATTTCTTTGGGCAACGGAGAAGTACTGGGCCTGATCGGGGATAGTGGAAGCGGAAAATCAACTCTCTGTAAGATCTTAGCAGGCTACGAAAATAAGTATCAGGGGAAGGTAAGTCTAGATGGGAAAGAAATCCCGTCAAAAGGCTATAATCCGGTCCAGCTCGTTTTTCAACATCCGGAAAAAGCTGTAAACCCTAAATGGAGAATGAAAGATATTCTAAACGAAGGACACCTTGTTTCACAGGATATTATAGAGGCATTTGGAATAAAAAATAACTGGCTTAACCGATGGCCCAATGAGCTTTCAGGAGGAGAACTTCAGAGGTTTGCCCTTGCAAGAGCTTTAAGCCCTAAAACCAGGTTTTTAATTGCTGATGAAATTACTACAATGGTAGACGCTATTACTCAAGCTCAAATCTGGAATATCGTTTTAAATATCGTCGAAGAACTTAATATTGGAGTACTGGTCGTAAGCCATGACAGAAATTTAATTAACAGATTATGTCACAATACAATTTATCTAAAAGACATAAATAATACTTGACAAAAACAAATAGTGCTTGACAAAAACCAAAATAATACTTGACAAAAAAGTGAGCCAATATTTAATATAATGTCTAATGTTTAATTTTGAAGTCTTTTTGTATTATATAACGAAGCGTAAAACCACCTGGCTCTAACCTGGAGGTTATAACTTCAACCTAATTTTTTTCCATATAGTATTAACGACCGGTTTTAGTACAGAGCTCTCGAGTCTGATTTTAATTTTCTTCAAATTCGATTCACCGTTTTACGACAAAAACTATGCATTATTAAAACAAGAAAAAAGGCGTTTTGTCAGCTTAACCTTGCAACTCTGAATATTTTGTAACTCTGAATATATTGTAACTCTGAGTATTTTGTAACTCTGAATATTTTGTAACTCTGAGTATTCGCAATATGGTTCTTAACATGGTTCTATGTATAATATTTCATGTTTCTTTCAAGAAAAGTTTATAAATTCCACAGTAACTTTTATCCAGTGCTTCTGTACATGTGTACGAATCATCTTTATATGCAGTACACTTCGACGTGTATTCACATTTCATATCAAACAAATTTGTTTTCCCGAACACTATGTTAAAAAGTTTCATATGATAATATACGATATTAACATATATAACTTTATTTAGTAGTTGACGATTATGTAACTCCCCACACGGGAATTTCTACGTTTTTATCCAAGAGTTTTACGAGGCTATCTCAAAACCTGTTTTATTCCAAGTCACTTAAGGAAATTATCCATCTTACTCTCAGGGAATCATGTCTCTGATATCTATATAATAAGGACTGAAATCTGGCAAGTCCCCTTCAAACGATTTTGCAAATATACTCCAGGTTTTGATCTGCGGTTTCAGTTTTTTCATTATTGCAAGAAAATCATCATCCGGATCTGTTGCGGTCATAAGGTAATCCTGTTTCATATCGATTAATAGGTTACTTAACTGTTTGAAGAAGCCAGCAGAGCTTCAGGTCATTGTTTATCAAATGCGTGATCAGCGATATAAAATAATTTCAAATATTATCTTTCGGCTGTAATTTTCGGTACTTTTGTAATATGGTTCAGGACTCCAAAAGCAGATATCATCATCTTCATTGCGGTCGGTTCTCTAACGTAATATAAATTCCCCAGTTTAGAATTATCCCATAGTCCAGCACAGGCTACGATTTTATTATTCTCGTCTCTGGCCACCCAGAAATTCTCCAGTCCATACCCAGGAGATGGCTTTCAAACACTCTTCAAAGGTTTGAGCTGTAAACGGCAAGAAATATCGAAATCCTGAATTATATTCGTTAATAAGGGCGACTGCATCACCAAGTTCTTTCCCATCAACAGGATTCATTGAATATTCTGGTGATATATCCGACTTTTTATAAGTTGGAACTGCTAGCGTTTTAATATCTCCCACGCTGGAATATCCCATCTTACCGAATAAAGATTTGGAAGCGTTATTCGACTCGTACACATAGGCATAGGTGTAACTTAATCCCATTTCCAGGACTTTTTCTTCTGCCTTCTTATATCCTTCTTATCTACGCCCAGAGCACAGTTTTCATCGCTCTGTGAACACAATTTCTTTATTTCCAGTAAGTTAGATTCTCATCATCACTGAAAAGTCTAATGGAGATCACAGATATACCCCAATTATTGGTTTTTTCCTTTCAACTAAATCTTCCTATATAAGTATCACACACTAAATATATATCTGTTGTTATCTCTGACTCGTATATGATATTTAAATGCAGACATATTAAAAATAGAGTAACGGCTGATGAAAAAGTAGTAATGAACAAGGAATGATGAGCAAAGAATGATGAGCAAAGAATAACGAACAAAGAATAACGAACAAAGAATAACGAACAAAGAATAACGAGCAAAGAATAATGAACAAAGAATAATGAGCAAAGAATGATGAGCAAAAAATGATGAGCAAGGAATAGTAAAAAAATATAGGGAAGGAGAATTGAATTATTCTCCCTTTATTATCCTTGCAATGTCGTCTCCGACATCTGAGGTTGTGCTCTTGCCACCCATGTCATAGGTTTTTACTTTGCTGTCCAGAATGTTTTTCTGGATTGCATTAACTATGGTGTCTGCGGCTTCTTTTTCTCCGAGATGTTCTATGAGCATTGCACCTGCCCAGATTGTGGCAATCGGGTTGACTTTGTTCTGTCCCTTGTACTTCGGAGCTGAACCGTGAATCGGCTCGAACATGCTCGTGCCTGTCGGGTTGATGTTTCCACCGGGAGCAAGGCCAAGGCCACCCTGGATCATGGCTCCGAGATCAGTAATAATGTCTCCGAACATGTTCGGGGTTACAACCACATCGAACCATTCGGGGTTTTTCACAAACCACATTGTGACGGCATCAACGAAATTAAAGTCTGTAGTAACGCCGGGATGTTTTGCAGAAAT
This sequence comes from Methanosarcina barkeri str. Wiesmoor, assembly GCF_000969985.1. Lineage (GTDB taxonomy): Archaea > Halobacteriota > Methanosarcinia > Methanosarcinales > Methanosarcinaceae > Methanosarcina > Methanosarcina barkeri_B. The sequence continues at coordinate 4,413,861 of NZ_CP009526.1, forward strand.
TGCATTGAACTCTTCTCTCCAGAAGCCGTAGATATCGGAAAGCACATTTGCCTTGTCAACGGAAGAAACGTGTTTTCTCCGGTTCTCGGCAAGGTCAAAGGCGTACTCGATAACCCTGTCTGTACCTTCCTTGGAGATAAGGCCTATCTGGTATCCTATTTCTTCGCTGTCAGTCTCGATATCAAGACCGAATTTTGCAGAGTAGAGCGTTCTTTTTACTTCAAGAAGGTCTTTGCTCGCTCCTTTTTTTGCTCTACCGCCGACCCCTACGTAGAAGTCCTCGGTGTTTTCCCTGACAACCACAAAATCGATATCTTTCGAGGTTTTGTCTTTGAGAGGGGTCCACACCCCATCAAGAAGTTTTATCGGGCGAAGGTTAACATACTCGTCAAAATAAAAGCGTGCAGTTAATAAGATTCCCTTCTCAAGGACGCCAGGGGCAATCCTTGGATCTCCGATGGAACCAAGGTAAATGGCAGGGTATCCGGATAGCTCCTTTAAGGTATCTTCCGAAATCAGTTCTCCCGTTTCAAGATAATGATCTGCTCCCTGCGGGTATTCAATCCACTCTACATCAAAACCGAATCTTTCGCCAGCGGCATCTATTACCTTTCTGCCTTCGGCGATAATTTCTGGGCCTATCCCGTCGCCCGGGAGGACCGGAATCTTATACTGCGTCATATTTACACTCCTTTGAAATTTACAGGCAAAACTGCCTTTTTTATTGCGAGATCTCAAACGCGGACAGGGCTGTCTCAGGACAGATTTCCTGTTTTTTAGCGTTCAGAGACCAGTTTCCTGGCATATTCGATAAGTCCACCCTCATCCACGATTTCACGCACGAAATCAGGGAGAGGGGTTGCCTGGTAGGTTTCACCTTTTGTCTTGTTTTCAATAACTCCTGTGGACAGGTCTACTTCAAGCTCGTCTCCATCGTCAATCCTGTCAGTATCAGGGCATTCCAGGACAGGAACTCCGATATTTATTGAGTTCCTGAAAAAGATCCTTGCAAAAGATTTTGCAATTACACAGGCTACCTTTGCTCCTTTCAGGGCAAGGGGCGCGTGCTCACGCGATGAGCCGCAACCAAAATTGTTTCCCGCGACTACGATATCATTTTCATGAACTTTTTTTGCAAATTCGGGGCGTACACCTTCAAACGTGTACTTTGCAAGCTCTTCAGGGGTATTGTAAATCAAGTACCTTCCGGGAATCACTGCATCCGTATCCACGTCGTCTCCGAACTTCCAGGCTCTTCCTTTCATAACATCACCGGTCTTTTGTTGCAATTAAATGCAGCTACATTAGAATTTTTACAGCCCGAATTTAGCTGCATTCACAGGGTTGAAGTATCACAGGTAATATTTATATTATTTTCTAACATGACTCAAAAATTAGTTAACAATTCCAATTCTCTTAATCCTGAGTTTTCCCCGAAAATCTACAAAATGAGTTACTTTTGTAGTTGAACGGCATTTTCATTGCTTTTTTCTTTGAGATGAGAGTCAAAAGCACTTGGTTCCCCTCCTCCGTGCCAGCTTAGCCTCGGGCGGATGCGCACAAGATGAACTGACTCGGAATGGTCATCCACTATCAGGGCAGCCCCTCTTTCACTTCCCATCTTCTTAATATATGCCTGGAGATTTTCCTGCATATAAAGAGGCCGTGAAGTTTCCAGAGCAAGAATATCATCACTTGCCGTAAGGCGGTGGCAGATAAGAAGGTCACTCTGGGAAACAACATCCGGATGCAGGCTTGCAGGCCGTTGGGTTGCCAGGACAAGGGAAAGGCCAGGCTGCCGGCCCTGTCTGAGGCAGCGGTTAATAAGTACCTTCGAAGCAAGGCCTTCAGTCTTTGCGGGTATGAAAATGTGAGCCTCATCTATAAAGAGCCAGACCATGGGAAATTCTTCCCTATGAGCCTTTTCTCCCATAAGTTTTTTTTCGTAGGTTCTTCTTGCCTCAAGTCTTGCTTCATAAAGTCTACCTGCAATAATTGATACTGCTGCAGCGCAGACGTTTTCGTTTTCAAGCGTACTCACATCAAGGATAGTTGTTCTCCCTCCCGACACGAGATCTGACAGTTTTGTTCCTTCTTTTGAGAAAAGGCCCCAGGAATTTACTGCTCTAAAGTAATTCTCTACAGCTCCTTTTGAAGCCTCATCCGAGCGAGGGTCTCCGGCAATCTCGCGGAGAATTTCTTCAAAAGAATATGCTTCTCCTTTTTCTCTGAGGGATTCTATTGCTCTTACCATTAGAATTCCAGGAGGAGAAACCTCTTCGATACTAAAGATCCTGCACCACTGGCTTCCTGAAAGTTCGCTTATCGGGATGGAAAATGGCTTTACATCAATATTCCTTTCCCTATAAGCTTCAACCTTGCCCACAGGCACGAAAATCTCAATATCGAGCCCGGCTGGAGTGAGTTCCCAGTTTTTAAGCTTCCGCGCTTCAAAAGCGTTTGGATACTTCATCGTCCAGAAAATCCCCATAGTGTCAATAACAACGGATGCAAGTCTTTTTTTAATGGCCGGTTCAAGAAAAGCAAGTTCTTCAAGCAAACAGCCCATGGTATAGGATTTTCCGTATCCTCTTTTCCCGCAGATCAAAATAGCATGAGGCTTCAGGGCATCAAGATAAACGGCTGCTCCCCGCGAGTGGTCAAGTGCCATGTAATTTCCAATTGACAGGAGACCCTTTCCAGGGTTCTCTTCACTTCCAAGTACACGCAGCGCCCCAGTATTTTTCCCCCGAAAAACAGGCCTTAGTTCTTTATTTTCAATTTTAGGCATCAGATAGTATCGGATTGAAAACTATTTAAAATAATTTACTTAATAACAGTTAAATAAAATAAGTATTGTAACTAGTATAAAGGGTGATATGTAGCTTTAATTTATTTTATGTAGGCTGAATAGTTACATTTATTATTAATTAATACATTTATAGTGTATCTTACATAAGGCAGTGGCAAAAGAGAGTTGGAACGAAATTAATAAAAAACAATTGCAGCCGAAAGTAGGATTTTTAGTAAAATAAATAGTTTAGGTGGGAAGGTATAAATGGAACTTACAGAAAAGCAGCGTACTTTATTGAAAGGACAGATTGAAGAATTTCTAAAGACTAAAAATTCTGAAGACGATTGGTGTGTTGCATGCGGAGCAGGGGCTGCAGAGTCAAAAGATTTGTTGTCCAGAGATCCGGAAATATATCGTCAATTTACTTCTAAAGAAACAATAAATGATTTGCTTACATCTCCCACAGTTTCAGCACTGATTCAAAAAAGTGGTTCTAATATGTGGTGTGTTGCTTGTGGTGCAGGCAAAAGTAAATCACTTGGTGAAGATGTGATTAATCCTGCGATGAATAAGGGGTCATCCGCAGAGATTGATAAAGCAATGACCAAAGTCATTGAAATTCTTAAAGAATGAATCTGAGATTCATTATTCTTTTTTCTTTTTAATATTTGAGGGGACTTTGAAATGGAATTATATAAGTCTAAATTAGTTCGAATTTTTTATAATATTACAAATCGTTGCAATTTATACTGTCATTATTGTTATGCAGGTTCTGGTCATCCAGTTGATCAAGCCCAACTATCCTTAGATACTATTGAACGTATAGCTTCAGACGGGAGAAAGTGTGGTGCAAGTTCGGTACTTCTATCTGGGGGTGAGCCTTTTTTTCGTAAAGATTGGTTTGATGTGTTTAGCGTTTTCGATGATTATGGATACGACTTATCAGTTAGTTCAAATGGAACATTGATAAATGAAAAAACTATTCAAAAGTTAACAAAATTTAAAAATATAATATTTCAAATAAGTTTAGATGCATCTGAACAAAATTTTGATAAAATTGTTGGTGTTAATGGAACGTTCAAGCGAGTGACAAAAGCAATAGATCTCTTGCTAGCAAATGGATATGAAATTCAAGTTAACAGTGTGTTGCATAAAAGCAACTTTCAGGATATACCTTTCTTAATACGATATTCTTATGAACGAGAGTTGTTATTACGTTTTACTCTTCTTAGCACAGATTATGGTAGAGCGAAAGGAAGTCCTTTAAGTCTTGATTTGAGCCAAATTCAAAAGGTTATTCAGGCAGTTCACGTTTCCAGAAAAGTAAATCCATACGTAGAATTAAATATTCCACCATTACTTCTTCATCCAGACGACTTATTCCATATTTCTCCTTCGTGTGGGTGGATGCATCATCAGTGTGGAATACAAAGTAATGGCGACGTAACTATTTGTGGACTCTCCGGTGGTAGACCAGATCTTGTGGCAGGTAATGTAAAATCACAATCGTTGGAATATCTGTGGAATAACTCTCCTCTATTTAGGAAACTGCGATTGTTGGAAATCACTAAGATCAAAGAAATTTGTGGAATTTGTCCGTTTTTAAGTGTATGTGGGGGGTCATGCAGGCTAACTCCTTACATATCGACTGGAGACTTTTACGCTCCGAACGGTGTTTGTCAGATGTTTTATGAAGCATTGAAGCGTGGTGATATAGAAGACTTTCCTTCCTATGTGATCAATCTGGGTTTTATGGAGTGCCTATCTCAAAATTAATATGTAATATGTAGGATATGGTAGGGAAGTCACTCTCACCTTCTCATTAAACGGTAGCTCTCAGCGAGTGGTTAAATGCCATGTAATTTCCAATGGACATGATGCCTTTTCTGGGATATCCTCACTTCTAAAAACTAAAACTCTAAAAATTCAGAATCTCTAAAATATAAAGGTTAAGAGCTTAGCTCAACCCTGAAAAGTAAATATTAGAATGTCTCAGAAAATTATATGGAACTATTTGTTTAGGATATTATCTTATCCAGCTGGCCTGTTTGGGCTGCGATTTTGATTTCCCTGGCTATTCTTCTTCCGGTTGAGAGGTTTTCTTCCATCAGGTCGGCATAAGGAGAACCTGAAATGTAAAGGTTTGTTCCTGCAACAATTCTGGCCGAGATCTCAAACACTTTAATCTCTAGCGTATCCGTAAAAACAGTCTCAAGGCAGAAAGACCCTATCATCCCGCCAAAGAGGCCAAGAGATTCTTCAACTACCCTTTCTCCAAGAGAGAAGATGAGGGGTAAGAGGGATTCTCTTGCTACAAGGGGCATATTTCCTGTGACTACATATGTCGGGCGGATTCCTGCTCCTACGAGTTCTCTGGGGGAACCGAGCCTGAAAATTTCATCCGCATTGGATTCTACCCTGCGGTCCATGCTCAGAAGTTCAAGGCTGCCCTTGCTTAAAGTGTATCCTTCGTTTCGGATAGGGGAATAGAAGTAATGAAGGTAATAACGGGTCCCGGTGATAAATTCCTGAATCGTGTACTTCTGGGTCCGGTCTATAAGTTCTTCGAACTCTTCGTAGGTTTTTGCGACGAAGAAACCTTTTCCTCCTTTTGCCCCGTCGTACTTGACCATTACAGGCCCATTAATATCGTGAGGATCATCGACTTTTCCGGGCATATGAATGCCTGCTCCGAGCAACCACTCACGCTCTTTATCCCTGTCTGATTCCCATTCGAGCACAGCCCGGTTTCCAAAAGTAGGTACGGCCATATCTGCAAAATTTTCCGTGCCAAGGTAAGCAACTACTGAGCCGTGTGGGATAATAATGGTGTTTTTCTGTCTAAGCTCCTCAGCCTTATTCATTATATCGGCATAGCTATCGACGACAAGGTACTCATCGGGTTTTGCTTTGGGAAAAGCCTCATAAAATTTTGGAGGCTTGCCGACGCAGATTCCCAGAGTTCTGAAGCCTTCTTTCCGAGCTCCGTCAAAAATTTGAAGGCTAGAGTGGGAGCAAATTGTTGCAATTGTAATGTTTTCTAAATCGTAATTTTTCAGAAATTCAAGAACCTGCTGTTTTGTGATCATGATTGGTACCAGCGGAAAATTTAGATTAGTATATACAATGTTCTATTTAAGGTTAAGGTCTGGATTCTATATCTAGATATAGTAGTGAATGAATATTCTGCCATAAAAATAAAACTTTATATTGATTCGCGCAAACTAAGGTTAGACTCTGAGGTAAAAATAGACAGGTTTTTAATCCAGGAAGTAATTATGGACGAGCTCAAAGATCAGGATGGTTTATCGGCAACCAGCGACTCCTTGCCGGGATCGGAGCAGCTGGAGCAGGGTGGCAAGGTGCTTGTTCTCCCGGTAAATGGGGAATCCAGAAAGATCACTCAAATCCTTTCCAATGAAACATCAATAAAGATTCTTGAGTTGCTCGGAAAAAAAAGCATGTCTGCAACCAATATTGCAGAGGAGCTGGAGCTTCCCCTTACTACTGTCAAGTATAATCTTGACTCACTTATAGAGTCCGATCTTATAAAGATCAAACAAATAAAGTGGAGCAAGAAAGGAAGGCAAGTAAAGATCTACGAGTCAGCCGAAAAACTGATTGTCCTCGTTCCTTCGAAAAGCTCTATAGACAAACTCTCTCTCGTAAGCCTGCTGCAAAAGTACCTCGGAGTAATAGGAGCTGCCTTTTTTGCAGCCGCAGGTATAGAGTATTTTTCAGCTTATATGAAAGCAAAACGGGTAATTGATGCAACTGCTCCTTTGAGAATGAGGACAATGGAAACACTTGACAATTCTTCTCCAGAGCAAATGATACTGGGAATAAACGAGAGCAATAACGTAAGCCCGAAAATAGCTCTCGACCAGCAGGTGCCCGAAGGAGCTGCAAATACAAGCTCTGAGGCTCTGGGATCTGGAGAAGGAAATCTGTCCTCTGGACTGGAAGCTGGCACTACTCAAGGAGTTACTGAAGTCCCGATGTCCACCCCGGATGGTTTAAACTCTGTACCGGGGTGCTCATCTATTCCGCCTGAAGGGTTATCTCATGCAAGCGGGATTCATGGGCTTTATGACATGCTTTTTCTTCACCCTGGGTTCTGGTTCCTGTTAGGGTGTCTTTTTATAGTAGTCGTACTGATTGTAAGAGAAGTCTATTATAAGAAAAAAGCCAAGTAGAGATTCTTATGAGAGTCGCTTTAAAACTTGCATACATAGGCACCGAGTTTCACGGCTCCCAGATCCAGCCCAATGTTGAGACTGTGGAGGGAGAACTCTTCAAGGCTCTTCGAAATCTCGGGATTATAGAAAGCCCCAAGTCTGCGAATTATACCTGCGCCGGCAGAACTGATGCCGGGGTTCACGCCCTTGAACAGGTTGTTGCCTTTGACACGGATAAACTGAACCTGGCAATTCCAAGGGTAATAAATTCCGAACTTACCCCAGGAATCTGGGTCTGGGCCCACGCGGAAGTGCCCTTAAGCTTTGATGCCAGAAGAGATGCGGTTTCCAGACACTACCGCTATGTAATGAGCGGAAAAGAGTATGATATCTCCAAAATCCGGGAAGCTTCAAAATTTCTGCTCGGAACGCACGATTTTGAAAACTTTTCGCGAACCAATGGAGAAAAAAGTACGGTTCGAACCATAGAAAGGATCGATGCCCGCATAGATGGAGAACTTATAAAAATCGACGTTGTTGGGAATAGTTTCCTCTGGAATATGGTCCGGAAAATTGTGACCGCCCTTTCCATGATCGGAAAAGGAGTACGTGATACCGATTGGCTGCTCCAGATGCTGAATCCGGAGATTTATGAAGAAGGAATCGAATCTGCTCCTGCTTATGGATTGACCCTCCTGAAAGTGAATTATAACGAGAAAATAGAATGGATTGAAGACAATTACTCTATCAGGAGAGCAGGTGATCAGAACCAGAAACGTATCCTCAGGCATAGGGTCATGGCAGAAGTGCTAGAAGAATTGATCTCCCATGAGTAAAAAGTGCCTTTACATGGATTCTTAACATTTTGAATTTCATTTTGATTTTAATTTTTTTGATTGTACTTTTTTTGATTGTACTTTTTTTTGATTGTACTTATATAGTATTTATCCGAAGTAAGACGATATCAATAGCTTTCTTTAATTAAATTCAATAGACATATCTCTCAAAATCAATTTCCCTCAATTATTGGCTACTGATTCCATTTTTCATTTTCACTGGTTGGTATTTGAATCTCAATCTTTTCGGATATGCTTTAAGTTGAAATCGTTGGCAGTAAATTGACTTCATATAGGCTGAATAATTGTTAAAATCAATAAACATCGATAGAGTAAGAAGAACAGTAAGAAGAACAGTAAGAAGAACAGTAAGAAGAACAGTAAGAAGAACAGTAAGAAGAACGTTAGTAATGAACGAGCCCTATCTTTTCACCGCTTGGAAAATATATAAATCCGTTTACCTTCAGTTTCCTTAAGGCATTATCAAAAGTAAAATCGAATAGCTTTGTATTACTCCTGACAGTGCTTAATAAAAGAGGAATTCCTGCATCATCCAGTTCTGTTATTTCTTTAAGCAGGACTTCTGCTTCAGAAGGCAATCTATACAGAGAGTTTGTTGACATTTTTTTAAGTTCACTTACGTTATGTCTTGACCCATCCATTACATCTGACCAAAGTCCTGTACTTGTTTTCAAATCATTAAGTGTTACCCAGGATTTAAAATTAAGTCTGGCAAAGGAAGTAGCTAATTTCGGAATAACCGATCCGATGTCCTGATAATACGGAATGTCTTCCCTTGAAGATATTTCATCCAGAATAAAGTACATTGCATTTTCCATTCTCTTTTCTACTTTTTCAGGAACATATGGCTGGAATAGAAGAGAGTTAACCATATATGCTCTTGCTATAGGCAGGTATTCTTCAAAACTTTTCTTATATTCCCCATATGTTTTGAATGCCATGTTTAAAGGAATTGGAAGGTGAATAGGCACATCGGTTACATCAAAATAAGATAAATTAACTTCGCGACTGTTAAGAGGATAAATTTCCTCATTATTTTCCAGAAACTTATAAAAGTTCTTGGAAGAAGGCCGTCGAAATTCCTGAGGGACAATTCCTAATATCCTCTTAAAAGCGGCCCATTTCTGTCGATCCCGGTGTGTATCCAGAGCTACGGTGTTTACTCCGCCTTTCTCAAGGTCTGTTATTTGAGGGGCTGAGATTGCACACATACCCAAACAGTATCGAAAATCCTCAATGTTGTAAAAGTTTGGATTTTTCACAGGAGTTGATAAAAACTCCAAAAACTCTTCTGTACTTGCTAAGTCTTTAGCCCGAATTTTATTTGGATTTATGTTTTTCCAGCCAATTATGTATTTAACTAAAATTGGGTCAAGTTTCTGCTCTTTAAGTCCATAAAATGTTTCGGTTTCCGTCACAGCAACTTCTACTAATTTGTCCTTTGGTGGAAATTCCCCGCTTTTTACCACATAAATCTGGTTTCTAGGGTCATTATAATAAGGAGAAGGATCAAGATAGAAAATTCCTTTTTCCTTATCTTTGTACCGGACATAACCCGTATTTTCTATTCTAAAAATAAGATTATATTCGCTTGCTGCAAATTCATAACCACGGCTTCGGTCTTTTAAAGGAGGCAATGCCATAGGATCACTCTTCGCAGATTAATTACTTACCCATAATCTTTATACACCTTCCAGGTAGAAAAGATTATCAGTTTTTTAACTCCCCCCAGTTAATAAACAAAAATGTATTTTGCAATAATATTTAGCTTCATGGATAATGTGCTTTTAATGTCATGGATAATATATTTTCCAGCAAAAACGCTATCAATAAAATTATCAAGAAAAACAGGTTACAGGTTACCTACTGAATGTAGGTTTGATTCTTCATTCCCGCTTCCCATTCTCATTTTTTAATTTTTTCTGAAAAATAGTTATTGTCCGGGTAAGGCTTCGATGTACTCTCTGGGAATAAATCTTAAGAACCTTAAGCCCTGCCTTTTCCCCATATTCCGCTGCAGCTTTATCCGAAACTACAACTGCGATGCCTCCGGGCTTAAGGACACGCTCGATCTCACTAAGAGCACAGGAATAGAGTTCTTCCAAGGACCCTCCGAGAATTGCTGCCGATCTGCCATAGGGCGGGTCAGTGACGACTGCATTTATTGTTTCTTCTTTTAACGGAACCCTACAGGCATCTCCTTCCATCAGGGCGTAATCCAGTTTAAAGGCTTCAAGGTTCATATGGGCACCCTTAACAAGTTTTTCCTGAGCATCGATTCCTATAACCCTTGCTCCCATAAGCCCGGCTTCAATAATAATTCCTGCAGTGCCGCAAAATGGGTCCATAAAGAGTTCTCCTGGCTTTATTCCAGAGAGGTTTGCGAGGGCGCGGGCAACCCTCGGCATAAGGACACCAGGATGGAAAAAAGGTTTATTCTGGGGGTTTCTGGCTTCATATGCACTTCTGTCGATAGAGGACAGGAGAGTTCCGAACACAGCTTTTTCACTCAGGATCACTCTGAACTCCACGTCCGGGTCTTTCAGGTTTGCCCGAAAGCCTTTCCTGTAAATGCATCCTCCTACTTTCTGTTCAAGAAACTCGCCCGGAAAATCCACATGGTGTTTGATTCGTTTTGCTCTGACCACAAAACTTTGTCCTTCTCTGATGTAGCCTGATGAATCAAAGGCTTCTGCAAGTTTCAGGATTGCATCCGGAGTATTTTCGGAGATCCCAACAACCTTCAGGATATGGTGGGTCATTGCCAGCCTGTCAGTTATCGGGCCTCGAAGGATTTTTTCCACATCCTCTTCTTTGCCAGTTATTTCCACTACCAAGCACTGGTCAATAATAGTATGGGTCCGAAAATCAAGTCCCTCAATTCTGAGGCAGGCAAATACTTCGGCAGCGGGCAGTTCTTCATGTTCTCCAGAAAGTTCAAAAGCGTATAACATTGGTGATCCGGAATAGGTTGATAATTGTAAACTCGAAATGATATTCGTACCATAACGTTGAGGAAATGAATATAAAACTCCGTGCGTGAAACGTGAAAGTAGTTATTAAAAGTAACTGATGGGTTTGATTGCAGTTATTCTGTGAAATATCAAGGCATATCAAAAAGTGTAAATGAATTTTAAAAATCAAGTCGGTTAGTATATAAAAAATTAAAAATCATATTATTATCACTATGACATAAGGCTTTGGTAGTTAACTATAGTTATATATTATGAGAACCTATATTTCTATATGAACTGCCCAAGGTGTAATAGTTCCACTCACAAAAAGAATGGTATAGTATTTGGACGTCAACACTACAAATGCCATGATTGTGGATATAATTATACCGTAGAGGTAAAATCAACTGCTAGCTCCCCTTCTGTTAAGAGACAGGCTTTGCAACTCTATCTTGAAGGGTTAGGATTTCGCTCAATAGGAAGATTTTTAGGAGTAAGTCATGTTTCTGTCCAAAAATGGATAAAGAAATTTGGTCAGGAGTTGGAGGACCTAAAAAGCGAAAATGAGATATCTATTGTTGAAATGGATGAGATGAACACTTACATCGGTAACAAAAAAAATATTGCTGGATCTGAATTGCTGTTGATAGAGTTGGGAAAAAATTCATCAACTGCTCTTTTGGCAGCAGAGGAACGGAAACTGGACAACTAATATGGGAAAAATTAAAGCAAAAAGAGATTGGAGAGGTGATGACAGATCACTGGAGAGCATATGCAGAGTTTCTTCCAGAAAATATTCATACTCAATCCAAAGCCGAAACGTATACAGTTGAAGGATATAACGGCATATTGAAGCACTTTCTGGCAAGGTTGAGACGAAAGACAAAATGTTATACGAAGAGTATTGAAATGCTAAAGTACTCTGTTCTTCTATTGATGAAACATAGAAATAAAGAGATAGCTATAATTAGTTAACAATACCAAAAGTATTACTGTTTAATATGCTTCAGTCGCGCCCTCCAGACTGACGCGTTAAGGAATATATATGTGGCTTCATAGAAAGCCTTACAAACGATATTTTGAAGACTAGTGTCATGAAAATTTAATTTTAGAGCATCTGAAACCCTGAATCCCTTATCCCTGAGAAGCTACTCAAATATTATGTTCCATAATTAATTTTTCGTGATACTAGTAATGAGAGTATCGGACAGGCTTTTGAGAAATACTTAATGTCAAGTATAAAAAGACAAATTAGGTAAATTTTTTAATATAAATATCTACTTTTAATCTATTTATCTTTTATTTACGAAAAATTTCTTATATATATAAATACTACAAATTATTAGTCAATAATGTAAATTTCTAATTAAAAATTGGATTAAAGTTAAGTATAAAATTAAATTTAATATTAAAAATGACTATATTTACAAATCAGGAAGACAAGATTTATGATCGTGCCAGAAATATCGATCATCATTCCACTCTATAATAAAAGTATCCATATCGCACGGGCATTGAATTCGGTTCTTAACCAGACATTCTATAACTTTGAGGTAATTGTTGTGGACGATGGTTCTACAGACGGTGGAACGAAGATTGTTATGGATTTCAATGACCCTCGGATTCGTTTGATCCAACAGAAAAATCAGGGCGCATCGATAGCAAGAAATGTGGGTGTCCAGTATGCTAAAGCAAATCTGATTGCTTTTCTGGATGCAGATGATGAATGGACACAAAACTACATAGAAATAATCTTGAAATTGAGAAAGCGATACCCTCAAGCTGGTATGTATACTACAGCTTACCAAATATCGACCCACGATGGAAAGCTTACTTGGCCCAAATATAAATATATACCTTTTCGATCATGGGAAGGACTACTCCCCAACTTCTTCAAATCTTTAGCTTTTGGAGATTCTCCAGTCCGTACTTCTTTATTATCCGTCCCCAAGAGTATTTTTATAGAATTGGGTGGGTTCCCACCGGGATATAGATGGGCACATGATGTTGATTTGTTCGGGAAAATTGCACTGAAATATCCAGTTGCTTTTAGTTGGAAACTAGGGGGCATATATCACGGGGACGCAGTTAATCGCCTTAGTGATCTAAAACGTCCAATAGACTATGATGAGCCGTTTATCGAGACTGCTCGTAATGCTATAATAAATGGGGAAGTTCGGCCTGATTTTATTGGGCCACTCAATGAATTCATCTTCAGACAGGAGACCCCTCGTGTTGCAAGATATATACTGTCAGGAAACTCAGAAACCGCCCGAAATATCTTAAGTCAGTGTAAACCGAAGCAATACTATTACTACTCCATGAAGATATTATTGCTCCTATTATCAATAATACCTTATCCTGTAATTAGATACTCAACCAATATAAAGTTTTTAAAAATAGCTTTAATGGAATTATTTCATATCTCACCAGAGGCAAAGTACTCACAGGGTCTCTATCGTTAATCCACCATAAAGTAACGGCTTCTACTTTTTAGGATTTTGAACTCGATACTCACTAAGCCACTAAAAATTTTGAGTTGTTGTCATTTGGCAACATTAAACTGCAAAGTAACGTTTTTCACACAGATATCGATCCATGCGTTACCTTTCCACTCCTCTTAATCTCTTCCCATGAGATCCAATGTTTATCTTCAAGCATTGTGTTATATAGCTTGCATTTTACGCACGGTATATCATCCCTGGCCGGTTTTTTACCCATCAACATCGATCTGGCGTAACTCATTTTTTCGTTGTTTAAAACAGAGATTAGATTATCTTTGAAAACATTGCCGTAATCTTCCCAAAAGTTCACATTACATCCAAGCATACGCCCATCAAAGTTGATTTGCGGGTTTTTCCATAACATGAAGCAGAGTGGCCTGATATAGTTAACTCCATATTTTTGGTAGTACTCATCCCTATTTGCAACCCCTAATCCAGTTTCTTTACTTATATGCTCTTTATCTTTAACTGGCGAAAACACTTTATCGCTGAACATATTTCCCCAAGATAATTTTAGAAAAAAGTCCATTCCAAGGTCCTGAGCCATTTCGCGGGCACGATCGACAAAACCTTCATTATGGCCGAAAGCAACAAATTGCCATAAAAGTTTAGGGTATGGAGAATTATACTTTTTTTTATATCTGTTTATAGCTTTTATATTGTTTATAACATTATCAAAGTTCCCTCTTTGTCTGTAAATCTGGTAGGTTTTATTATCTATGCCGTCAATTGAACAGGTAATTCCCTTAAATCTGTATTTAACAAGTGACTCTATTAACTCATCAGTCATCGTGTTTAGGTTAGCGCCATTGTTGGCGCATACTGCAACATTTTTCTCATAGGCATATTTTATCATGTCGATGAGTTCTGGATTTAAAAATATCTCGCCATAGTTCGATAACTCAATTTCTTTGATAAACGAGTTATTATCTATAATTTGTTTAAAATCACTATATTTTAAAAAGCCAGATCCAATGGCAGCAGCGACCTTGCCATTAGCTGTAGGACAAGTAGGACATCTCAGCTGGCAGACTGTTGAAACGTCTAATCGAATTTTACTTGGTTGGATTTCTTTAGGTGTAGATGCCATATTATTATCCACCTGTGTAATTTAGAGGATTTTACTAGGTGTTCTATCAATCTACTATAATCCAGGATTTCATAAAATGTTTTCCTGTATAACACTCATAGTTTGCCCTTAGAATATTACTAAAGTTCAATAGATCACACATCCCTGAGTAAGAAAAGAATTAAACACTCGATAGCTTTGAGTTTCTTTTCTTCAGAACATCTCGATTCGGTTTTTAGGCTCTTCTCTGTTTTGTATGAGTTGAAAATAATTGCTTAGTTAAAAAGCATTCAGATCAAATATGAAAAAATCAAGCTTGAACGTGATTTTTTAACAAGAACTATTTCCATATCTTATATATGATGCTTCAACATTCAGGAGCTATATGTAAGTTACCCACTCAAAAGAGCGAAGAGTCAGTTTTTATTTAACTGATTAAGTATATGATAGTTAAAAGGTTAAATAATGTTAGGACCTTCAACAGCTTAGACGTGAAAACAAATTAAGACTGGATAAAATACTATCAAATCTAATGGGTGACTCTAAACTTGGCTTGAATTAAATTACTGTTACTTCATCCTTGTAAAGTTAACAGTTCATGAGAGTGTCTGAAGTGACTGATATAATAGAGATGAGAAAGCTCATGAAATGGATGAAGGTATAAATTAATGAAGTAGGTCTATTGCTCTCTAATTGCAAATCGGTTAATGTGCAGAGCCGAGAATATGAACTCAATCAAGGTCTTAATCTTATTATTAGAATTAATACAGGCTTTGGTAGTTAACTATAGTTATATATTATGAGAACCTATATTTCTATATGAACTGCCCAAGGTGTAATAGTTCCACTCACAAAAAGAATGGTATAGTTTGTGGACGTCAACGCTACAAATGCCATGATTGTGGATATAATTATACCGCAGAGGTAAAATCAACTGCTAGCTCCCCTTCTGTTAAGAGACAGGCTTTGCAACTCTATCTTGAAGGGTTAGGATTTCGCTCAATAGGAAGATTTTTAGGAGTAAGTCATGTTTCTGTCCAAAAATGGATAAAGAAATTTGGTCAGGAGTTGGAGGACCTAAAAAGCGAAAATGAGATATCTATTGTTGAAATGGATGAGATGAACACTTACATCGGTAACAAAAAAAATATTGCTGGATCTGAATTGCTGTTGATAGAGTTGGGAAAAAATTCATCAACTGCTCTTTTGGCAGCAGAGGAACGGAAACTGGACAACTAATATGGGAAAAATTAAAGCAAAAAGAGATTGGAGAGGTGATGACAGATCACTGGAGAGCATATGCAGAGTTTCTTCCAGAAAATATTCATACTCAATCCAAAGCCGAAACGTATACAGTTGAAGGATATAACGGCATATTGAAGCACTTTCTGGCAAGGTTGAGACGAAAGACAAAATGTTATACGAAGAGTATTGAAATGCTAAAGTACTCTGTTCTTCTATTGATGAAACATAGAAATAAAGAGATAGCTATAATTAGTTAACAATACCTTAATACCACGTTGGAAAATATGATGTTATGGTTGGCATTTGCTATTTTAACAGCATTTTCTGAATCAATAAAAGACGTGTTAAACAAGAGACTCTTAACTCAAGTCAATGAGTACTTATTAGCATGGTCGCTAGTATTATTTGCACTACCATGGTTAGTTTTATCTTTATTTTTCACAGGTATTCCCCCACTAAAAACTGAGTTTTGGTCTTACCTCATAATAGATAGTATCCTGAATATTGTAGCCAATCTCTTATATATAAGAGCAATCAAACATGGGGATCTCTCATCCACTGTTCCTATTATAAATTTCACTCCTCTATTTCTTATTGTAACTTCTCCTCTAATTTTGGGAGAAAGACTAAATATTTTTGGCTGCATTGGAGTTCTACTTGTTTTGACCGGTTCATATTTTATAAATTTTCAAGTAAGAGATAAAGGATATTTGTATCCCTTTCATATGCTTCTTAAAGAGAAAGGACCACGAACAATGCTTTGTGTCGCACTAATTTGGAGTATAACTTCTACTATGGATAAAATTGGAGTAATTAATTCTTCGTCATTTTTTTGGGCAATTTCACTAAATATATGTATATTTGCTTTAATGAGTCTCTTTCTACTGCATAATTCTAAAGTTGATAGCAAAAAGATTAACCACAATCTAAAGGATTTTGTATTTCTCGGCTTTTTTTATGCATTAGGATGGTTAGCTCAAATGACGGCGATCAGTTTAATATCTGTAGCTTATGTGATCTCAATAAAGAGGTCAAGTACATTAATAAGTGTAATACTCGGTTACCTGTTATTTAAGGAAAGTAATATAAAATGGAGACTACCAGGAGCGACAATAATGTTTGTAGGTTTTTTAGTGTTAGCTTTATCATAAATTGATACAATTCCGCAATCCAATTATTGTTGTTATTTGGAAGCGTGGAGGACCATAAATAGAGTGACTCTCAAGTCATAAATGAGAATCTTCGCTAGTTTTTTCTACACACTCTTTAACATTGATAAACTGCCAACTCCTCCTAATATGAAGTTTTTTGACATTATACCACATAGGTGACGTCCACCTATGACTAGATGAGGTGTAAGTGCTGGAACTTGAATACTTTTGGCTATGATCACAGTCAGAAAGAATACCACATTGTATTGATCACTAAATATTGAATATTCGATATTAAGATAGTTGAAAAGAGTTAGAAATCAATCTTCAACAACACTTGTACCAAGAAAAAAATCTTACTGTTGAAATGAGATCGACTATCTACGTTTGTTCTGGAGTGATTCAAGAATCTCATTATCCAAATAGTTCAATAAATAAAAAATGTACAATTACTTCAGCTTCACCTTCAATTACGAAAACTAAGGAAAATATATGAGAAAGTGGTAAGTCTACATATTCATTAAAATACTACTATAGTGGCACAATTCCATAATCTAGTGATTTTTCTTATTGTTACTTCCTTAAACCTACATTTTTTCTTTGCTAACTACCTCAAAAAGCTGCAATAATCTTGAAAAACAGATTCTTTGGCATTTTTGCCAAAGAATCTGTTTATTCATTTGATCTTTTTACTGACTCTTTCACTTAAAATCGATACGCTCCGCTACTTCCCAACATGAAATTTTTATTAAAATAACTTACTACAACTTAAAATAGAGTAAATAATCTGAACAATTCTAAAAATGACTTTTTTGGTTTCTTGAGTAAATTTAGTCTTCTCATTTCAGTAAGTTTAATCTTATTTTCAATTCCTTTATCAGTTCTAAACTGCTTCTTACTATCCATTTTTAGACTTTTTGAATAGTAACTTTCAATAGGGTTATTTGTCGCCGGAGCTCCAGGAAGATGATGGAACAAAGTAAGATTTAACCAGTGTTTATTGATCATCCACAATCTTTTTTGAATCGCGTCATCATATGTTCTTATATTTTCCATTAATTTATTGAAGTTATATTTTGCTTTTTCAAGACTATTAAATGGAAGATTTTCTTTATTTCGCCTCCTTTTCAGCTTTAACTTATATCTATATTGATTAAATTCCTTTTTTACCTTTTTACTCCATTTTAAATGTTTTTCTTCGCTATTAATTACGTTAAGTTCTTCAGATAGAAGTTTTTCCAGAAATTAGATCTCATTTTCACTATTATAAAATATATTCAATAACTTGTATTTTAATAATTCTTGTTCAATAGTTGTTTTCTTTGGGAAATCACTAACTATAAGCTTGTTTAAGTGCATCAAACAATATTGATGCACTAACTTCTCTCCAAAAACTTCCTTTAATATATTAGGATATCTCTTATCAAAATCCGTAACAATAAACACAGGTTCTGATGAATCGAGATTTTTCCGTAGAAATTTTTTGATGGTTTCTGGACTTTTATCTTCGAAAAGTTCATCTGCTATTGATCTATGAGTTTTTGCGTCCAATAAGGTTAAATGGTATTTCTGACACCTTCCTTTTTCCGGATGCGGTTCATCATAATGTACTATACGTGTATTCCTGAGATTGGAACATTCTCCTTTTCCATTTTTTCGTTGAATGCTCTAAAAATAGTACTTTTTGATCTTGGAAGTATAAAGGCCATTATATCAGAAATTCCATCATAAGAAACGTTATGATATCTGAGTACCTGGAAAAAATTATTGAATAAATCAAAAAGTAAAGTTTTCAGATGTTCCCAAAAACTATGACCTTCTTCGCATGTACTACCACAATTTGAGCATTTAGATTTCCCAATCTTGATTGCTCCAAGACCTTTTTTGGTGTATGAATTATAGCCATTATGAACCATACGAGTATTACAAATGGGACAAGTTGGAGGAGTTTTTCTGCGAAAAACTCCTCTTGCAGTATATTCGTAATCATTGTCAAAACTATCAAAAAGATTTAAGAGAACCGAGAGGTCCGAAAAGTTATTAAGATTAAGATTTATAGTTACCATCGTTGTGCCGTAACATCATTACATAATTACAGAATTATAAATTTATGTAGTGATGTTACACTTATTTTTATCACTAGATTTTGGAACTGAGTCACTATAGTTCAATCAATAGGATTGTAGTTAAAAAATTAGTCCATGATTCGGTAGAGATCTTTAGCAATTAGGCAAATAGGTTTTACATATTTCATATATTTAGAATTTAGATTTTAGGGTCTCATAAAGTCATTAAAAAGTAATGCTAAAAATAGCATATAGTAGCTTTTCAAAAAATCCTATAAAGACCTAAAATCCATAATCAAATTAAATCCTAAAGTTTATTAGTTATAAAATTAATCTTTTCCAAAGTTGAAAATCCGGCACTATACTATCTAAAAGCTTCTGAGAATCACATACATTCGGTACAAATATAAAATAATGGAGTGTGAGCATATATATCCAAAATCAAGATTCTATATGATAGATCTCAGGCTGATAGGCGGCGAACATGTTTCTGGAGAAACGAAGAATTTCTGTCTAGGTATAAACAAAATCATGAATTTGAATTTGTTAGTATAGCCGATTATGTAGATGAAATACCAATAGACGTCGATTATTTAATAAAAAATCCATCTTATACTAATTATCTAAATGAGAAATATACTGATTATATAAAAAAAAATCCATTGTATACTGATCATCTAAGCGAAAAATATGCTGACTATTTAAAAAAAAATCCAAGTCAGGAAAAGCAAGCAAAACCATTAGATGATCCTACATTTCTTTGGACTTTCTCTGGTAAAAAGTTGGATTCTTTATTCCTTTTGAGTATCTTAGATAGAAGTAAAACAGATATTATTATTGTTAATTGGCACTCTATTAACAATGATCCTATCTACGGTTCAGATAGAAGTTTTACATTTTTTAGTCATTACAAAATAGGTTTGAATTCTTGGGTTAAAAAAGGCGGAATTCTTATACTTGAAGCACAGTGCGGTCAATGGGTACCTGTACAGGAGTCATACAATATATTTGACGAAAGTATTGTTACGACAAAAAAAGGACAAGCTATAGGTAAATCGTGTAAAATTAATACTAAATTAAAGAATCACCCAATTCTACGAAATGTTGATAACAATACAGGTAGGATAGACGTACCCTCCAAAAACTTATGTAAATTGCTTTGGTATCCCAAAAAAAGTGAGGACCAAACGCTCCAAAATAATATGCCCGGTTATAGCGATATAAAATTTTATCAAGGCTGGTTTGAGAAATATTCTAATGAATGGGATCCCTTAATATTTACAGATGACCAGCGTAAAAAGCCTATTATGTTATGCCACATCCCTGTGAAAAATTATAGCAAATATGTTCCTATAGGAGCTTTAGTAATTACAACGATGTATTTAGGGTCATCTCTTCACGAGCAGTTGATTGAAAATCTTTTTGGTCTAGCTCAAAATAATTCATTGTTTGAGTATTGTCGTGACAGGGAAAACGAAAAAATAAAAACAAAAAAAGTGATACTCTGTTTCAGTATAGTTTTGGTTTTGTTTTATGTTATTGCAAATAAAATAAATTTACAAGTAAATGTTCTTAACCGAGCAATAAATTCCAAACTTATTAATACTACTTCAGCATTTATTTTTGCAATTGTAACATCTTTAATAGCTTCAATAATATATCCCTATATTCTTGCATATTATTCCAACAAAAAAAAGCAGCGTTAATCACCAATATTTTGTAAATGAGGTCACCCCAAAACCAACTTTATTCTCAAAATCATAAAATTTTCAGAATTGCTTTCATAAACCGAAGTTCAAGTGATGATTGCAAATTCGAGATCTAAAAAAGTAATTTTGAGTTTTGGGATAGGCTCTTTAATAAAGTGTTTAAAAATTCAGGGACAATTTTACAAGACAATCTTTAAAATATTTTTGAATAATAGTTAGTTTTAGATAATTTATTCAGAGTATTATTGAAACTTGTTTTTATGCTTCAAGTGCGTAAGTTCTTAGAATTTTATCAATAAATTCTCTTGTCTCCTTAGTTCCCCCCTCTGGAGCCCAACTTGGGAATACTTTCTCAGATTCATTTACATATAGGGTCCTTCTAAATCAGTACTAAAACTAAGGGCATACAATGCTTATTTTAGATGATAGGTATGTATTTAGAGGTTCTCCAATTAAGGTACACTTTAAAAATCAATTTTTTAGATAAATAATCTATAATACTCTTTTAAATCAAGAAAAAATTGAGATAAATACATAATTCTTTTACAATTTATATTTATTTATAAATAAGGCATCTAATATCATTTTTATCCATACAAAATTCAATGTTAAAAGTAAGGATAAATCAACGTTTAATTTAACAATTAAAGTATTTAATTCATTTAAACAGTAAATAGATCATTTAATAAATGTACCTTAACTGGGGGAGGGCTGACACTACATTATATTTGGCAAATAAGGTTTAATATCCCTTAAAACCTTAGTTTGACAGTATAAATTAACTTTAGTGAGAAGCTTCAATTTTTTGTCAAAAATCAATTGACAGTATTCATAAATTTCGTTAAATTACCTCTGATTTTCCAGCTTCATAATCACTATGAGGTAAATTAGTAGAGATTTTTGTCCCATTTTAGCACTTTTGGCACCTGACTTTTTGGATAGTATCTATATTTTATCTGAGATTCATGCTATCTGTCAAATTCTATACCAAAAATTTGGTCAAAAATCATAAAAATAGCTATCAAGAGAAAGAGAATCATCTGTCAAATTGAATCGTAAAAAATGGGCAAAAATTTGTTGAAATAATGTTACTTATCATTCCAATGGATATGAAAACAATCTTCCCACATAAAAATCAAACTGTCAAACTAAGGTTAAAAAACTAATCATTTTTCAAGGGGTCTATTTACATATGAACCGCCTTTGATCTCGTACAAGACAGAGTCTTCTTTGAGCGAAATTATGGAATGCAAACTATTTGGTGGAAACACTACTCCTTTTTTCCCATTCTCTAAATTTAGAACCAAATAATTAATTATTTTACCTTTATCACTAAATTCAAGAGCTAAAAAACTTTATTTTAAAATTAAAAGTGTTTCATTATTATTGGTGCCCATGTGTTTATGTGGACGTATGTATGCACCGGGTTCAACAGCATTTAAAAACAGCTGGAAAGGTTCCTCAGATCTTTTATTAAAAGAATGATCAGCTTTTTTTCTCTCACTTTCTTTGGCTTTCTGAGAAACGCAATCAATAAGGTCATCATTTATTTTAATCAATTAAGATCACCTCATGTAGTTATAAAGCAGCTAGTGGTCAACCATCATAAAAATTTAAGCGCAAATTTTTCTACTTTAAAATTCAGCAGTCAACTAATATTTAATGATCATTTCATAGCAAAATCTTAAACAGGAATTTTTCTGAATTCATTATTTTGACTGCCTTTTTGCTCTAATTGTTAAATAATTACAGTAAAGAAAGATATATAAGCTATATTTTATTGTTGCGAAATGATACTAAAGCAAGAGTGAAAATATAATGTAAGATATTTGTGAAGGCATTAAAGATGAGTATCAGATCAAAATAATTTTTTCCTTTAAAACATCCTTTCCAGAGCTTCCCTGCCAGTCATTCCGGGTTCGACCCCGAGTTCCTTCGCGAACTTGGTTACTTCAACGACCTGGGCTTTGAGCATATCTTCAAAACTCTGTACGCCTTTTACCTTCGCTGCCGTGTCCCCAAGTGCCTCTGCAGCACTTACATTAAGGTATCCGCACATCAGGAAGCCTTTCTCTGCCCTTATAACCAGAAGAGGGTATTTTTGCATCTCAAAGCGGAGGCCAAGAGCACACCCTTTTTCAAGCTGAATCTGTTCAATAAGCATATTTTTCAGAATAGCTTTAAACCAGATTAACTTTTTGGACTATCTGATAAAACCATATAAAGATGTCTTTGAAAAATCCAGAGGATTTACTGGCTTCTACGGCTTTTCCGGCAGCTCTGGTTTTATTTACGGATGCATTGGTTTTGTTTTCTGCATTCTGCTCAATGATTCTTTTTCTTTCCTGCATCTCGGCTTTGTAGGTTTCATTTTCAGAAATCCAGAGAGTTATATTTCTTTCCGGGCTGAAATTGCCTTTAAGAACTGTATGGTTGTTACCGGATTCCTGAGTTTTATTATTCAGCCCTTCTGTCTTTTCGACATCATAGCCTGCAGGCAGATTGATTGTGACATTCGAGGTCGGGGTACCCATAAACCAGATATTCGCCTCCTGATCAATCGGTTTCCCGAAAGTATAGTTTACAGTCGCAGAATTAGTAATTGATGAGGTTTTTTCAATCCCGCCCAGAGCTTCTTTTGAGAGTACGAAGTCAACATCTGTTACTTTGACTGGCTCCGAAGTACCATTGAGTTTCACATCAGGTTTGGTTTTTACAGATTCTTCCATTTGATCTCTGAGAATAATTTCTGCTTTCAGGATTTCCCACGCATTAACAAACTTATCACTGTTTCCTGCTTCCAGGTCTATGAAATTCCTGAAAACAACAGATTCATTGTCTGTAATTTGTTCTTGATATTCCCAGGTCATTCCGCCCCTTTCCAGTGTGATGTTATTGCTGGGTGCGAACGCAGCAGTACAGGGCTCTGCCAGAAAGGCAGGCATAAAAAAGGTTATTAACAGAAAACCGGTTAAAAAAAGATTGTATGCTTTCAAGGTGCTCAACTCATGTTTTTTAGTTTTCTGGCTTTTTGCTAACCTTTACACTCTTCTCCTTTTTTAGTCCCGGTTCTTCTTCGATATATTCTCGACTTACCTTAATTTATTTTCGAGTTATTATCGACTTACCTTAATTTGTTTTCGAGTTATTATCGACTTACCTTAATTTATTTTCGATTTATTCTCGACTTACCTTAATTTATTCTCAATATAATTTAATTTATTTTCGATTCGTTTTCAATTTATTTTCAACTTATCCTAATTTATTCTCTATTTAGTTTTCTCTTTATTTTCAATTTCATTTTCCCTTTATCTTTTGGGTTTTACTTTGTTGTAATTTCACAGCCGTCCTGGGTTACTATTATGGTGTGTTCGGCCTGGGCTACAAGTCCTCCTGCACTTTCGAGAAGTACAGGATAAGAGTGAATAATTCCTGCTTTTTCGAGCTGGATTAATACGAAATCCAGTTTGTCGGATTTGAGCCAGCGCTTTGCAAAAGGCAATTCTCTGTATTCTTCAACCTGTTTCAGGACATTCCGGACTGCAGGCAAACGGACCGGTTTTTTCCTTATAAGGCTGTATATCTCGGCCCAGTTCCCATCATGGACAGCACCGACCCCGTCCGTTGCAAAGGGCTCGATTGCAAGCACATCTCCTTCTTTTAGAATTGCTCCTCCTTCCACATGCCGGTTAGGAACAGAAGGATCATCATGGGCTTCATACTGGGAAAGCCCGTGACCTGTCAGGTTCAATATCGGGTTCAGTCCGTAACTGCGAATGCTGTTCTCAATTGCAGCTCCTAATTCCCCGGTAGAGATTCCTGGCTTTGCAAGGTCGATGGCAGCAGCAAGAGCCTCTTCGGCGGCTTTCTTGATGTCGGAATTTCCTGATAAGTCAACAGTGACAGCCGAGTCTGCAACATATCCGTCCACATGGACCCCGAGATCCAGCTTCACCATATCCTTTCCAAAAACGTCAGTATCTCCTATCTTTGGGGTTGCATGTGCAGCCTCCTGGTTTCTTGAAATATTGCATGGAAAAGCAGGCCTGCCTCCTAGCTCTATAGTCCGGTTTTCCACAAACTCCGCAACTTGCAGCAGAGTGTTCCCTACCCTGACCATTTCTACGGCTTCGGCCCTGACAGTTTTCAGAATCCTGCCTGCTTCCCTGTATTTTTCAAGGATTTCTTGCTTATTGTGCACATTATCGGTCATGTTAACCCCTTGTAAATGTTGTTATTGTAATTTATTGAAGTTTTATTGAAATCTTGTAATTTATTGGAGTTTTATTGAGATCTTATTGAAATTCTTGATAACCTATTGTAATTTTACTGGAACATACTGGACTTATTAAATTCTTATTGGAATTTTACTGGAAAGTACTGTGACTCTGACAGTTTTCCTGAGTGTGTTCCTTATGTGAATCTTTAATTTTCGATTTGAACCAGTGATTTTCAATTCAAACGGACAACCTTCATTTTAATAGACTATCTTCGATTTGAGTAAGTTAAATGTTGTTATTAAAATATAAAAATATAACAAATCTTTTCAGTTGTAAATCTTTTATACTACAAATCTTTTTTCCAGCCCTGTAAAGTTCTGACACCCATTTTCAGTGACCAGGACCATATCCTCGATTCGTATTCCTCCAACCTCAGGATAGTACAGACCAGGCTCGAGAGTGATTACATTGCCTGCCTCAAGTAAAACCCCGTTTTCTCCGACTCCCGGGAGTTCATGTATATCGAGCCCTACCCCATGTCCTGTTGAGTGAATAAACCCTACCTTTGCACCACTTCGGTAGGTGTCATAACCGTGTGCCTCGAAGAAGTCGCAGACAGCGTTATGCACATCGGATGCCTTTACTCCTGGCTTAACCATTTCAAAGCCTTTTTTCTGGGCTGCAAGTACAGTTTCGTACATTTTTTTAAGCTCTTCCGAAGCTTTTCCATGCAGGACTGTGCGCGTCATGTCCGCAAAATAGCGTTTCGTTTTGCTCCGCGGGAAAATATCCAGGATTATCGGGGCATTTGCTCTCAGAGGGCCATCCGTAGTCCCATGGGGGTTTGCTGTATCTTTGCCGCATGAAACAATAGTCTCTTCGGCTTCGCATCCATAATCAAGAAGTGTATGATCTATAACCGAAAGCACTTTAGCTCCTGTCAGTACCTCTCCTGCATGATAGAGGATACCATCCCTTTCTTCTGCTCCTGATATCAAGGCTATTGCAGCTTCCATAGCCTTTTCTCCGGCCATCTGGGCGTACTTTATGGCTTCAATCTCTTCCGGCTTTTTCAAGCTCCTGATTTTTCGGAACGGGCTTTTTATTGGAACTACGGAAAAGCCCGCTTCTGTGAGGAAGTTTGATTCGAATACCGGGAAATCGTAAGGCACTGCGACTTTCTTAATTCCGTCTCCCGCAAGCAGTTCGGATAGGCAAGCTGCGTAGGCGATAGATGGATCTTTCTTTTCCTTCATCTTCTCCCTGTAGCCCAGGTCCTGCAATGTTTTTATTGTCGAAACCCTTGACTCGATTTTAGCTCTTCCTTTTTCCATATCCGAAATAAAAAGTATCTCTTTTCCCTCGTCGGTTTGCAGGTATGCAAAATCGTCGGAAGCAAGGAAGCGGGTTACGTAATAAATATCTGAATTGTGAAGATTCCCTGTCATAAGATAGGCATCGGTTCCTGCCTCTTCAAGGGCCTTCTTTATACTGAACTCTGGTTCGGTCATGCAGGGTAATTCTAGCTTTGTGCATAAAGGTCTTATTGTCAGGGCTTCTTTCCTTCCAGTAAGATTTCTTCTTTTATTTTATGGTTTAAAATGAGAAGCTTCTCAAGCAACTCAAAATAATGGTTAAGAGAGGCTGTCATTTCATCCGAAAACCTGAGAAAACACACATACTTTCTTCTCCCCAGTTCGTTTACCCAGGCTTTATTCTCAGGTTCCCCTTCTTCGAGTTTCCAGAAAATCTCGGTGGCGCAGCCAAGGATTTTTCGAACGCTTGAGGTCAGATCCTTTCGAATTTTTTCTTTTTTAAATTCCACATAGTCCCTTGAACTATCCGGCTGAAGTAGTACGTTTCTATGAATCCAGTAATCGCCGTGGTTAAGATGAGTTTCTACAATATCTGAAATTTTGAGGGATAGCTCCTTCAGGTCTAAGTTTGATTCTCCAGCCTTTTTGTTGTGAAGTCTTAAGTTCTCAGGAAAAACTGCATTTTCTGGAGAGTTCGCTGCTATTTCCATTTCTCTTTGAATCCATTCAGAGGTGAATTTTTTGGTAGCTTCAATAAAAACGAGAGTTTCAAGCTCCATTTTTACTCTGGTATCTTCCAATCTTTCCTGCATGCTGTCTAATTCTTCCTGGGAATCGTCAGACACAACATATTCAACTCCCATCTTTCATTCTTCCAACTCTACCTTTTTTCGCAGTAATAAATAATTCAATTTTTTTAGCTGTTACGTTTACTTTAAATACTGTTCGTATATTATGAGACTTTATATAAACTCAGATAAGCTTATAATATATCTGTTAAATAATATATCCGTTAAGGAAAAAGAGAGCTCGCAAGAATCAAGGTGAACCTAATAAACTCTGCCATTAGAGTGGAATACCTATATCTTTTTTATTTATCCAGTTTGCTGGTAAGGGTACAGACGACGTGAAAAAGAGGAAGCATTAAGAAAATGATAGAAGATATACTTTACTTTGGAAACGTAGTTTTCTTTCTTTTTTTATGTGAGATAACAATTCAAGTTGTGTTTAACGTTATCCGAATGTGCTTGAGGAAAGACGGAAGTCCCACAGGCGACGAATACCACAGATTATATGAAGAAAGTATGGAATGGATGAGGCAAGGAAGTCGGAAGCCTCACAGAAGATGAATACTACAGATTATTTTAATAAAGTATGATCTTATATTCAGAAGTGATGAGTTAAAAAGTACTTAAAAAAGTTTTTATTTTTACTCAAAAGTGATGAGTTAAAAAGTACTTAAAAAAGTTTTTATTTTTACTCAAAAGTGATGAGTTAAAAAGTACTTAAAAAAGTTTTTATTTTTACTCAAAAGTGATGAGTTAAAAAGTACTTAAAAAAGTTTTTATTTTTACTCAAAAGTGATGAGTTAAAAAGTATCTGAAAAAAGATTTCGTTCGATTGGTAACAATCGAACTTTAATTTGGAAACGCCCGGACCGGGATTCGAACCCGAGTCGGAGCCTCGACAGGGCTCCATGATAGGCCTCTACACTATCCGGACACTTCAGTGTCTTTTGCTATTGATTTTCACTCGCGTTGCGAGCAAAACATAAACGCTTTTTTAATATATAAATGTTCCCGTTGAAGCTTTTCGATTCTGGAAATTGTTTAGGTCCCGCCTCCCAGACTCGAACCGGGGACATCGCGGTGCCTGCGCGGAAATGTACGGGTAATTTTACCCGCACGAGCCGAACTACAGCCGCGCACTCTACCACTGAGTTAAGGCGGGACAATGTATATTATTCCACTATTTATTATTCCACTGTTGCACTGCTTGAGTGCACCATCTCATATATGGCGATGATATATATGTTTTACGCTAGATATTGGTTATAGAGGCATTTTTATGAAAATTTTACCCATGTACGTTTATTATATAGCCTACTTTGCCCCTTACTCTGAAGAGTTCTCAAGAGTATGTTCATAACTCGGCATTACTCCCCGGTTTTAAAAAATAACCGACTTTTCATTTAAAATAATCAGAATCAAACTAAATATATGCAGATTTAAAAATAAAAACAATAATCTTCACTCTTAAAAACAATAAGCCTCGCATTAAAAATGAGATATTTCCTATTAAGAGCAAGTTAGAGTCAAAAATAGTTACAATAAATGAATTATGAAAAGAACCTGAAGGTTCTTCCCTATTGTGTTTTCCTTGTTTAGAAAGTGTCCAATTCTCCTTTAATTACCATTTCGGTAATCTTTGTCACATTGGAAAGCCAGTCATCCATGACAACTTCGGCTTCGGCTTTGACCTTTGCAAAAGAAGTGCCTTCTTTGGGAATAACCTGCGCACTTGCTACGAGTGGCTGGTCAATTGGTTTTCCGATCTGGGAAAGCAGCCTTATGTAAACGTCCTGGACTTCCGGAACCTGCTTTACAATATCGCGGGCCATCTGGGTCGAGAGAAGGTTGTAAATTTTGCCAATGTGATTAATCGGATTCTTTCCACTTGTTGCCTCCATACTCATAGGCCTGTTTGGCGTGATCAAACCATTGCAGCGGTTTCCGCGCCCTACTGAGCCGTCATCCCCCATTTCGGCTGAAGTGCCTGTAACTGTGAGGAAAATAGAGCTGGTTTTCAGGTTATCTCCTGTGTTAATGCAGACTTTCACATTGCGCTCAGTATACCTGGTTGCCATCTCCTCAACATAAGTCTGCATTTCCTGGGTCATATTTATATAGCTGTCCAGGTCGTCAATATATCTCCCGATCATACCGCTGCATATTGTAAGAGTTATATCTTCCCCATCCCTGAGTCCCATGACCTTCATATCTTCTCCGATTCCAGGCATGCGCGACTTAAGGTCTGTGAGCAGTTGTCTTTCGGTGTTATATACAAGGTTTTCAAGCTCTGAAAACGGAGCATGCCCAACCCCAAATGAGGTATCATTTGCAACCGGAATCCTATCTCTTTTGAAGACATCTCTCAGGTCTGAAGACCCTGTCCCGAGTTTGCAGTCCATTATGACATCTCTTTCGAGATCCATGTTTACAAGAGTATTCTTAAGATATTGTCTGGCAGCTTGTAGGGCTACAGACTCGGTAGCAAGATCTACTCCTTCAAACTCCTTTGTTGCCCTGCCTACCAATAGAATATATATGGGCTGCAGTATTTCTCCGCCCCCGAACCTGGGGCTGGATCTCCCGGCTACAATCTGGGTTTCGTCAGTATTATGGTGGAGTACGGCTCCACATTTACTTATGTATTCTCTGCATAGTGCGCGACTTACGGCTTCGGCCAGTCCGTCTGATATACTATCAGGATGCCCTATCCCTTTGCGTTCTACAAGCTCGATCCTCTGTTTCTCAACAGGAGTTTGGAAGAGCTCCTCCACTTTGATATTTCGGGCCATTTGGATCCTCTTTTTTCAAAATCGATAATAGTTTTTATTATTAAATGTTAGTGTTATTGATTTACTATTTTTCGGTCAGTTGTACCATCAGTCTGCTATACTTAGCACTCTGTTGTGGTTAATTCTTCTGTTGCTCTGACATTAATAATATTCTAATATATACTTCAAGAATCAATTCATATTAAATTACTATGGCTATATAATTTTTCCCCGGTCTTCATTACTGGAAGTAATATTAGCTTTAAAAACGATTTTTTTGCTTTCAATCCTGGAAGTTTACTGATGGGGTTTACTTACTGGTTATCAAAATTAATTCGTAATGAGTAGGCTTTTTATCTATGGACCTGCCTTTCTTAAAGGAAAACTTCTATGAGACCTTACCGTGAAGTCTATATCATACTAGAGTATTCTGGATAAACGTTTTTACTTTGATGAGCTTACCCGGGAAAATACCTCCCGGCAGATTATTTATAGAGGACATAACAGATGATTCGCATTGCAATACCCAATAAAGGGCGCCTTTACGAACCCACAATCTCTATTTTCAAAGATGCAGGGCTCCCAATAAGTGGAGGGGCCGAAAGTCGAAAACTTTTTGCAAAAACTACCGATCCGGATATCCATATCCTCTTTGCCAGGGCTGCTGACATCCCTGAGTACGTACAGGACGGAGCTGCGGACGTAGGTATTACAGGCATAGATCTGATTACGGAAAGGGGAGCAAAGGTTGAAACTCTTCTTGACCTTAAATTCGGAAAGGCCAGCCTTGTTCTGGCTGTCCCTGAAGACTCGGACTTCCAGAAAGCTGAGGATCTTGAAGGCCGAAAGATTGCAACCGAGTTTCCGGAAATTACACACCAGTACTTCAAAAAGCATGGAGTCAATGTTGAGGTTATAAAGGTCAGCGGAGCCTGTGAAATGACTCCACATGTGGGAATAGCAGATGCAATCGTGGACATCTCAAGCTCCGGAACCACTATGATGATAAATCATTTAAAGCCTATTGAGACTGTTTTTTCTTCTACAGTCTACCTGATTGCAAATAAAGAAAGCCTCAGGACAAAGGAAAAAATTCTGGACATCAAAACTGCACTGGAAAGCGTACTTAATGCAAAAGATCGGCGTTATCTTATGATGAATGTCCCCGAGTCTTCCCTCCAGGCAGTAAAAGAAGTTCTTCCAGGAATGTCAGGTCCAACGGTTATGAAGGTCGAGTCCAGCAAATTGCCAGGAGAATCCATCCTTGCAGTTCACGCTGTTGTGGACGCAGACTTGATTTTTACCATTGTAAATAAGCTGAAGAAAGTTGGTGCGCGTGACGTTCTTGTCGTACCTATCGAAAGAATAATGCCCTGAAAGAAAAAGGCTGGAAAAATGGGTTTTCAGGCAAGACAAACAAAAGGAGATTTAATAGAAGGAGATTTCTCAAAGATAGAATGAGATTCTCAAAGACGTGTCGGAGATGTGACTTTGGTTTTTGAAGTAATTCCTGCAGTGGATATGAGGGGTGGAAAATGCGTTCAGCTTGTGCAGGGAGTGCCTGGCAGTGAGATTGTATCCATTGACGATCCTGTTGAAGTTGCCCTTGATTGGGTCAGAAAAGGGGCAAAGACTTTGCACCTGGTAGATCTGGACGGAGCAATTGAAGGAGAGCGTAAAAACGCTCCTATAATCGAAAAAATAGTAAGTGCATGCCAAAAAAAAGGGGTGCAGATTCAGGTTGGAGGAGGCATTCGGAGTTTTGAGGATGCAGCTTCTCTGCTTGAACTGGGAGTCTCGAGGGTAATTCTAGGAACTGCTGCACTCAAGAACCCGGAACTTGTACAGCAGCTCTCCAGTACCTTTGGAAACGAACATGTAACTGTTGCCCTTGATGCAAAAAACGGAAAAATATCCATCAAAGGCTGGACTGAGGAATGCGCACAAACTCCTGTAGAAATGGGCAGGAAGTTTGAAGAGCTCGGGGCAGGCAGCCTGCTTTTTACAAATATAGACACCGAAGGCCTTATGCAGGGAGTAAATCCTGTCCCTACAAAAAACCTTGTGGAATCTGTCAGCATTCCTGTAATCGCATCTGGAGGAGTAAGTTCTCTTCAAGACCTACGGACCCTGAAGAAAACCGGAGCATCAGGGGTTGTGGTAGGCAGCGCTCTATACACAGGCAGGTTCACACTTGAAGCTGCGATTGAAACAACCCAGCAGGAGTGATCTGAACCTTGTTTTTATTTCCTGGCAGAGGACCTTCAGCATAATTCCACTTTTTCAATCTTCCGGAAATAGATAGGAAAAAGAGCTCACAGGCAGCCAGATAGAAAGTATTTATAAATTTAAAGAGAATGTGATGCTGTATGAGAACAGGCAGAATGTCCCGCAAAACAAAAGAGACCGATATCCAGCTTGAACTGAACCTTGACGGCACTGGGATTGCCGATGTCAACACAGGAATCGGGTTTTTTGACCATATGCTTACTTCTTTTGCAAGGCATGCAGAATTTGACCTCAAGGTACGTGCGGAAGGTGACCTGTACGTGGACGAGCATCACCTTGTGGAAGACACAGGAATAGTTCTCGGAAAAGTGCTTGCAGAGGCACTCGGGGATATGGCAGGAACTGCTCGTTTTGGGGAAGCCAGAATTCCAATGGATGAAGCCCTTGCCGATGTTGCCCTGGATATAGGCGGACGCAGCTATCTTGTCCTGAAAGCTGAGTTTGCATCTCCCCAGGTAGGGCAATTCAGTACCCAGCTTGTAAAGCACTTCTTTGAAACGCTGGCCTCAAACGCAAAAATTACCATCCATGCGAGTGTCTATGGTGACAATGATCATCACAAGATCGAAGCTCTTTTCAAAGCCTTTGCCTATGCTATGAAACGTGCTGTAAAAATCGAGGGTAAAGAGGTAAAAAGTACTAAAGGTACCCTGTGAAGCAAACCTTTTCAAAAACTGCTTGCCCGCAAGCCTTTTCAAAAACTGCTTGCCCGCAAGCCTTTTCAAAAAAGGCTTGATCGAAAACCTTTTCAAAAAAGGCTTGATCGAAAACCTTTTCAAAAAAGGCTTGATCGAAAACCTTTTCAAAAAAGGCTTGATCGAAAACCTTTTCAAAAAAGGTTTGATCGAAAACGAGGAAACGTTTGAATTTAAGGAACTTATCCTTGAACCCTATCGTCGTGATAAAACGGCGTAACGATTGAGGGTCAACAGTTGCGCCCGAGAGTGCTGAATTAAGGGCAAAAGATACTGATTTTTGCTTCCCTCAAGATGGATTGATTTACGCGAGTTCCGTCTACCGAGTCCTGCTCCAGGATGATGGAATCCGTTTGAATCTAATCTGATTCCGCAGGCTCAGGTGCATAGTTTTTCGTTTTCTGTCGCTTCAAAAGTTAAGTAACCTTACTTTTTTATTCCGGAAAACGAATTTAATATATAATTTGGGGGAATGAAATGAAAGTTCTTTACGTTTACGCACACCCGGAACCGAAGTCTTTTAACGGCGCTTTAAAGGAAACAGCACTTGCTGCCCTACAGGAGAAAGGGCATGAAGTAAAGCTCTCGGACCTTTATGCAATGAAGTTTCATCCTGTCCTGAAAGCTTCTGATTTTCCAGAACGAAAAAAGCAGGATGTTTTCAAGCCTTTCTTTGAAGCAATACAGGCCTCTAAAACAGGAGCTTTTGCACCTGATGTTAAAGAAGAAATGGATAAAGTAAAGTGGGCAGACCTCCTAGTATTTCAGTTCCCTATTTATTTCACTTTCATGCCAGCTATAATGAAAGGATGGATCGACCGCGTCCTGGCTCCTGGGTTTGGTTTTAACCCGGTTACGAATAGTGATTACGATACCGGGCTTCTTAAAGGAAAATCCGCAATAATTGTTACAACTACCGGAGCTCCAAAAACAATGTATTCTGAGGGAGGAGCACACGGAGACCTGAACAAGCATTTGGAATCAATAACCCATTGTATTTTTGAATATATGGGGATGAAAGTGCTTCCATCTTACATAATTTACGAAGCGAGCAGCATGTCCAGGGAAAGAGGAGCTGAAGAATTAGAAAAGTACAGGCATCGAATACTTGACCTTTAAATGAAAAGAAAACACTTTTTTACTTTTTTAAATGTCGTACTGGAGAACCATCGGATTTTTTACTACTTCTCTATTATATTCATATAGGATGTTTTTATAATAAGTTATATTAACCGTTATGCATATTCAGACATATCGTCTAGATTTCATGTGAGGGTTTTGAATGAAAAAGGTCTCAGCATTCATAATTATCATGTTATTGGCTATGGCTATGGCTGGCTCCGGATGTACGGAAAAAATGTCTCCTACTCCTGCTTCTAATAATTCGGGAAATGAATTTGAGGGAAGGCAAATCATTGTTTGTTCCGGAGCAGGACTTATAAAGCCCATGAATGAATTGATCGGGAATTTTGAAAATGAAACTGGAGCAGATATTGAGGTTCGTTATGGAGGAAGTGCTGAAATCTTCGGATTTCTGACTTCTAAGGAGTGCGACGTCTTTATTCCCGGAGACTATCACTACACTGAACAGGCTATGGAAAGGAATTATGTTTTCAATGACAGTGTGGAAAACCTGACCCGGCATATCCCGGTTATCGCAGTACCTGCGGGAAATCCTGCAAACATAAGCAAACTCGAAGACCTGGCAAAACCCGGAGTAAAGCTGGCTCTTGGAGACCCGAATGGGCCTGCAATAGGCAGGGTAGCGGAAAAGATCTGTACACAGGCAGGAATCCTTCCTGAAGTAAAAAATAACACAATTGTCAAGACTGCAACAGTAAACCAGCTTCTTATTTACCTCGCGTCCGGAGATGCGGATGCGGCAATTATATGGGAAGATATGGCAAACTGGAGTGAAGCCAGTGGAAAAATCAAAGTAATTCCTATCCCTGAAAAACAGAATAAAATACAGACCATACCCACAGCAGTTTCCACATATACAGAAGACTCTAAACTGGCAGAAGCATTTAACACTTACATTGCAGGAGATGAAGCGAGGGCTACCTGGGAAAAATGGGGCTTTGAGCCATGCAGTTCTTAAAATATCCGGGTATGAAATACTCCTGGTTCAAGAAATTCACAGTGGGCATTGCCCTTTTCTTTACTTTTTTGCTTTTCTTATCCATAGGAACCTTGCTCTTCGTCCTTAGTCCATCAGAAATCTTTTCAGCCCTGCTTTCGGAAGAAATGCTTTATTCAATGAAGCTTTCCGTGCTGACCTCTTCAATCTCAACATTTTCTGTAATGTGCTGCTCAATTCCAACAGCTTATGCCCTTTCACGTTTCTCCTTTCCAGGAAAAAGCATTATAAAAACCGTACTCGGGCTTCCGATGGCATTTCCTGAACTGGTAATGGGTCTTGCCCTCCTGCTTCTTTTCGGGCAGAGCTTTCTCGGGCCTGTGCTTGAAGCTGTGGGGATAAAGGTAACCTTCAGCAAGCTCGGGATAATAATTGCCCAGTTTTTTGTAGCCTTTCCCTATGCTGTAAGGATAATCTACTCCACCTTTGAAGACATCAACCCAAGATACGAACTGGTCTCAAGGAGCTTTGGGTACGGAGAATTCGAAACCTTCAGGCACGTGACTCTTCCAATGGCAAAGAGTGGGCTTTTTGCTTCAGGAGTGATCACCTTTGCTCGCTGTATAGGGGCTTTTGGAGCAGTGCTGGTGCTGGCAGGTGGATCATATATGTATACCGAAGTTCTGCCTGTGACCCTCTACCTGAACATTTCCTATGGAAATCTGGAAATGGCAATCACAAGTGGAATTTTGCTCATGGGAATTGCTTTTCTTGCCATTCTCAGCTTTGAAAGGTTTGAAGGAGGAAGGCTGTGAGTTTTCTTGAAGTCAGGGACCTCTGCCTTGATGTTGGGGGTTTTGAACTCGATAGAATAGAACTCAAAGCCGAAAAAGGAGATTACCTGACCCTAATAGGCCCTACTGGCAGTGGGAAATCCCTTCTCCTTGAAACGATAATAGGATTTTACGGCCCTGAAAAGGGCAGAATTATTCTCGAAGGAAAAGATATTACCGATCTTCCTCCTAATATGAGGCAGATAAGTATAGTGTATCAGGATCACATGCTTTTTCCACACATGAATGTTTTCGAAAACATAGCATATGCAGTCCGAAAAAAACTCCGAGACAAAAAACAGATCGAAACCGAAGTAAAGCAGATTGCCGGAGTCCTGGGGATCGGTGAGTTGCTATACAGAAAACCAGCTACCCTGAGCGGGGGAGAAAGGCAAAGAGCAGCTCTTGCAAGGAGCCTTATAGTCAGACCAAAACTGCTCCTTCTGGACGAACCTTTCAGCGCCCTTGATGTAAGGACAAAAGAAAAGCTCAGGAAGATGCTGAAAAAAGCGATCAATGAGTACAGTACTACTGTTTTGCATGTGACCCACGATTTTGAAGATGTCTGGGCTCTGGCGAACCGCGTGGTCGTATTAAGGAAAGGGAAAGTTATGCAGTCCGGAGACCCTGAGTCGGTTTTCAGGCAACCGTCTCCTGATTTCGTGGCCGAGTTTCTGGGCACCAATGTGCTTAAGGGAAAGGTAAAGGCTCTCGAAGGAAAACTCACAGTGATTGAAGCCGAAGGACTGGAAATCTATTCATCAGATCCTGCCGAACCTGGAGAAGAGGTTGCTATCTCTATTCGCCCGGAAGAGATTATTCTTGCCAGAGGGATTATGGAAAGTTCGGCCCGAAACACTTTGAAAGGAAAAGTTACAGAAGTTTTCAAAAAGGAACATCTTGTCGTGGTCGAGATGGAGATGGGGAATGTGGAAATTAAAGCCGTGGTTACGCCGACTTCATGTGAAATGCTCGGACTCGAACCAGGCAGGGAAATATATTCTGTGTTCAAAGCTTCAAATGCCAGGATAATAAGGTGAATTCACAGGAAAATTCATAGGAAAATTCATAGGAAAATTCACAGGAAAATTCACAGGAAAATTCACAGGAAAATTTGAAGTTGGAATGAACTAACGCATGTTGGGATCAAGATTTACAGAACCAGAAGTAAAGTGAAAATAAACCGGTAGCAAAGAAATTGATACGAGATTAATACGAAAAACCGGCAGCAAAGAAAATTGAAATATAAAAGAAAGAAATTTATAAAGAAAATCTTTGAGGTAAAATATGATAGACCTTTTTGAGCTGTATTTTTATGAAGACTGTCCTTATCAGGATGAAAGCGCAGAACTGCTCAGGCTTGAAGGCAGGGGGAAAATGAGGATTGTTTCAAGAGAAAACGGTGTATGTGCCTGCGCCAGCGACCTGGCAGAGTATTATGAAAGAAAAAACATGAAGACCCTGAATTACCTTCGAGACGGAGAGACTTTCAAGCCCGGGGATGCAATTTTCGAAGCTGAAGGAGACCTTAAACTTCTGTTCAGGTACTGGAGGGTTTCCCAGACTTTCCTCACCATCATGTGTGCAATTGCCACGAAGACTGCCTCTCTCGTTAGTGCAGGCCGAAAGGCAAACCCTGACATTATTATCGCAACAAGCCGTAAGACCCACCCCGGATCGAGGATATTTGAGATTAAAGCTGTCCGGGCAGGCGGAGGAGATATCCATAGAAACTCCCTCAGCGATTCTATCCAGTTCAGCCAGAACCACCTGGAAGTTGTAGGCGAACTGGGAAAACTCAGGGCTATTAAAAAGATAGAAATCGAACCCAGAACGAGAGAAGAAGCGTTCAAATATGCCGGAATGTCGGATATTATGCTTCTTGACCACATTTCTCCGGAAGAACTGCGGGAACTCGGGCCCGAACTTAAGAAACTAAATCCAAAGCTTGAACTTGCAGTGGGAGGAATCAAAGGGCCCATGATTCCTGAATACGCTCCTTTTGTAGATATTATCGTTATAAGCGCTCCCTATTATGCAAATCCCCTTGACTTTACAACAAAAATGGAAAGAATTTAAAAAAGATATAAAAAGGTAAAAAGGTGGCAGCATGCCAGAAACAGAATCTTCCGAAAAAAGAAAATTCCCGGTAAATGAAGAAAAAAAGTACAAAAATGGACTGAAAGGGAAAGGAAAAACAGGAGAAGCAAATAAAATGGAAGGAAATAAAGAAGAAACTGGAATTTTGCCCTCCCTGGTTAATTCCCTCAAAAATGATCTGGGTCCTGCTCTTAAGGACATAGAAGTAAAGGATGTCAGGATAGGGCTCGCCTATACCGGAGTTATGATTTCCGAAAACTATGGAGGCGTTGCCTGCACCCCGCTTTACGAGTTTTCAGGCTGTCCTACTCTCGGGTTTGCGGGCTCTCTGAAAGGTAAAACTGCGGATAAAGTTCTTGAACTTGCCCTGTCCAAAAATCCTCTTGAAGCCTCAGTCGGAGTTGCAACTGCAAATGCTCTTTCTCACATGCTGCGAGATATTAAACCTGAAAATTTCCCGGCATCAAACATAGATATCCTTGACCTCATAAAACCCGAAGACAGAGTTGCAATGGTAGGATATTTCGCTCCCCTTGTCCCTAAAATCCTGAAAATAACAAATAAGCTTACGATCCTCGAAAAGCGTGAAATCGAATCTCCGAAAACCCTGACTCTGCCCTCGGAAAAAGCCAGAGAAGTTCTCCCCACATCGGATGTAATCATTCTCAGTGCAAGTACTCTTGCCAACAGGACTTTTGATGAACTACTGTCCCTGCGGGGTGCAGCAAGGGAAGTTGTCCTGCTAGGCCCAAGCTCTCCTCTTTACCCTGCCCCGTTTTTTGAGAGAGGAATTACTGCAGTAATGGGAACCCAGATTCTTGATCCTATAACTATGCTTACCATTGTCAGCGAAGCAGGAGGTACGAAAAAAATTCACAAGTGCTGCGGGGAAAAGGTAGCATTTAGAAAAAATAAATAAATCAAAAATAAGTCTGCTTGAGCGAAGTAATAAAGGATTTTGTGCTGTTGTACTTGAAGTGCAACTCCAGAAAACTTCCTATTTTCTGTGATCTCCAGGCGAAACTCGGGTGTTGAACTTATCCTGAAACTCAAAATTATTTTTTTGAACTATACATTTCGAATAATCAGTCAAGTTTTTGACTATATTTTCCAAAATAAAGCTTTAAAACAACTATATTAAGGTTTATATATATTAATCAAACTTGATTTATACAAAAATTATATAATTAACCTTTAAATTTAAAATAAGTTTATTTTCCCTCTTATCCTACAAGTATTTTTATCTCTTTTTCTGGCAATTTAACGGGCACACAGCTATAGGCTTGAATATTAGCCGGAGCAATCAATGAAGACAATACGGCAAGCTCGATGAATCTGACCCTGGACTCAACCAGTGCCTGGAATGTGACAGGAACTTCATACCTGACAAGTTTCACAGATGAAGATTCCACATTGTCTAATATCAAAGACAATGGAAATGCCATATATTATGAGCCTATCCCAAAAGTTCATTTACTCTAATTATTGCTGCTGCCATTACAACTCCTAGATATGATTCTTCTTTTATTTCATATCTCGGGAATACTTTCTTGCATGACTCTATCCAGCTAAAAAACCTTTCTACTATGCTTTTCTTTTTGTATTCTTCCGTATCAACCTTTATTGTTCTTCCTCTCTTCTTTTTCTTCCGATTTCTTTTATTTACTGGTATATTGGACTTTATTCCTCTTCTCCTGTTATATTTTCTAATTTTAGCTGTATCATACATTGCATCAGCTGTTACTTTGGAAGGTCTGTTTAGAATTTCTTCTTATACTTTATGGAACACCTTAGGTATATCAAACCCATAAACATACATCATGAATGACGCAGCCTGGGGGCGAATTTGAAACAAGTTCGTCCTTTTACATTTTTTGAATTTGTTCTCTCGTACTTCAAATCTAAGTTAATAGGACTTAAAGTTTAAATTACAAAGCCAATTGCAGTAAACTCATACTTTTCTAAAATTTAAATTTCAACAACGATGCCTATTGTATTTAATTTGGCATCATAAAACATGTAATGGCTAATTAATTTGAAGTAAGATGACTACAAAAATTAAATTTAAAAAGTGATGTTTGTGAAAATACAAAAACTCAAATCTGAAGAGATTTTTGGATTAATGTTAGGCGTTGTAATTAATTTTATTTTGTTAAGATTGTCTTTTCAGATAATCGATGTGTTACATTTTTCCAATCAAATAGTTGTTTGGGTTAATACTGGTCTTATCGTTTTCTTCATAATACTGGGGCATTATATAGTCTCAAGGAAAGTAATTGACGAAAAAAAGAGAACTGAAGACATAAGAGGTCTTAAAAGTAATCTACTGGGTTTTTTCCTGTGGCTTATTTTTATAATAATTGCAACCTTGTTGGATATAGAAATTAATCGGACTGCGATTACAGTGGGAGGGTATATTACAATACTTTTAATCCTTTTATATATGAATAAGAAAGGGATTACCTAAAAAATAATTCCACGTAGGAATTGAATTCACAGATATATGAAAAATATTAGTTCCGGCAATTTAGTAAATGAGCCTATTCCAAAACCTTGACTTTGGAATAATCACTCTAATTTATAACGTGAAAATAGTATAGATTTGGGAATAAAATTGGTTTTGGGATGAGCTCTATGACTCAAATTCCAGCACAAACAGCTGGCTTGAAGGCAAAACTTATACCCTGACTGATGGAGGTCAACTAACTCCTGTGATAGTTTCGCAGTAATATATGGATTAAAAACAATTCTTGTAGCCTCAAAAGGCTACACTTTTTTCTGAGCAAATCCAATCCCCACAGTCCTTCGGGTACTGTTTTTATATTTAGAGAGATTTCTTTGAAGAGACTTCTTTGTAATGATAACCGTTAATGTTTCTCATTTCATGCTGAGCGTTTGAAAACCAGTAAAGATAAAAGCAACAAAATGGCAGTTATTGAAGTAAAGCCAGGCGTTTGATTAGTTTTCTCATTGCCAGCGATCGTTTCTTTATTATCTGAGAAATTGGTATCACCGCTTTCATTCACATCTAGTTCAACGGCTGGTGCTAAATTAACTATTGCCTCTCCTCTCCACTCAAAAACTACGGGTACCTCGCTTACTCCTTCTTGTTTGCAGTGGTTGTCGATTATTAGATAAATTTCGTCAATTATAGAATCATTAACATTTTCTAGAGATTTTGGGTCAAAAGCCACAAATATATATCCCCTGTAGTTGTAACCGTAACCGGTCAGTGATCCATCAGATGATTTCATGTAAGGCTGAAGATCATCTCTGAAACTATGAATACAATTTCCCGCTGTTTCTTCCCATTCCACTTTTTTATTAGCGTCTGTAATAACAGGCATTGTTCCCCGAGTAGTTATGAATCCGGACTCAGTTTTAACTTCATCGAAAATCTGAGGACCATAATCAGGTAACGGGAGATTCTCCTCATCATGTGCCCACATAAAGACCACAGGAATTTCATCTATGCCTTCCTGCTGTTCGCAGTAGTCCTCAATTTTCTGATAGATCTCGTCAATTCTGGAGTCATTTACTTCTTCTTTATAGGCAGAACCTAATTCAATTATCAGCATTTCGTTATTGGAAGCAACGTTTTTTATAGAATTGTCAAATTCGGAATATGACGGCCCTATTTGTGTAAGATTAAACCAGCAATTTACAATTGAGTTTTCCCACTTCTGATCAATTGTTTCTGGTAAGGTTCCTCTGTATGCTATGAACGAGGGATCATTTTCAAATTCCTTTATAGAAGGCTCAGAGATCTTATTAGATTTGGAATCGTTAAATTCGTTATCATTTGCACTTGCAGAACCACATAAAAAGAGAGAAACACAAATAATAAACATTAGCCATTTGCAAATATTCCTTCTTTTGAGCATTTCAATCAGACCTTATAAATTACTTAATAATCCTAACTTCTATTATTGTCTTAAATTAGTCTTAAAATCAAGCAGCTTCGAGTTTGTGCAAAGTGAAATATAAATAAGTAGACAGGACTTTTATGCTACCGGGCTCATAGCTCAACTGCTCTAGTTCTTTAAATAAAATAGTGTCAGAACATAAAATACTTTTCAAATTTTCGAATTTTATATTTGTTCGCTTAAAACAAGAATTTTAAAAATATTGATTTAGTCAAATACTATGTTGCTTGCAGTGGAGTGCGCCAGCGCAACTTTAATTTTCCATGCTGACTGTATAACCTATAAAATTACACATAATTATCTAAGCACACCAGGTGATTTCATGCCTTCAGCACTTCTTCGCATATATCTAAAGCAAAACGCAACTTTTCATGACGAATCCATTTATGAGAAGGTTATCGAATTTTTACTTGACTCAGGTATTAATGGCGCCACTCTTCTCAGAGGAATTGAAGGTTATGGAGCAGATAAAAAAATCCATACCATAAAAGTCTTGCAGCTAAGCCATGACATTCCAGTCGTTATGGAAGTAATTGACGATGAAGAAAAACTAAGATCCTTAATTCCTCAACTGCGAGAGATTGTTGGAAATGAGCTTATGACGATTCAGAAAGTAGAAATTGTTTGATTGGATTCATAAAATGAAATATGAATGGAGCTGACCAAAACTCAAAATTATTTTTCTGAATCCCATATTTTAAATAGTTAAGCAAGCTTCCGATTATGGAAAATAATTCTGAAAATAATTTGTAAAATGATTTGTAAAATGATTTGTAAAATGATTTGTAAAATGATTTGTAAAATAATTTATAAAATAATTTGTGAAATAATTCTGAAAATTTACTAATTTTTGAGAACAAAATTGGTTTTGGGATGGGCTCACCACCTATATTTACTTTTATCGAGTTGGCGAAAGCTAGAAATTTAGTAGGTTCAACAGCAGCTGGAAAAAGTTTTTAGTCCTCGTCAACTTGGCGGTACACGTTTTTAAAAAGTTGCATTGATCCTATATACTGAAGGTAATTTGTAATTTACAGAACTTTTAATATACTGCCCTGAAAATTTGAATATCCTAAAAATTCAGAATTTTTACGGGAAAAACTACTGCATTTTTTGGCTTGCTCTCTAGCATTTTCTGTCCTGCTCTTTGGCATCTTCTGCCTGTTCTCTAGCATTTTCGGACCTGTTGCTTTCCACATGACGAATCCAATGGAGAGTATGTACTCACGGTTATGAATAAGAAAGACCATACAATAATATAAAAAAGACCATATAATAATTAAAGGCAATATTAACGCTTATTCAGGGGAGTGATTAGCATGGTAGAGAACGAGCAATTGTATAATGAAATCAGGGAAGCTGTTAATGCTATTCCGATGAAGATTGGCTTTGAGGGTATAGATGGAATTTCTGAGTACGTTACGAAGAGCGTTTTAGTTGGATATGCAATTGTCCAGTATACAGTCTCAGAAAAGGGGTTAGACAACAGGGAAATCACGAAGACGTTTGTTAAATCAAATCCAATTTATCAAGATGGTTCAGGTAGTGGTATCTATGGTGTGGAAACCCACATAGGAAATGAGGAAACTGTAATTGGTGTTGTGCCAGCTACACGTCCAACGTATGGAATTTTTGGGTTAATGCCTCTTGATGACCTCTCACTTGAACAGGTCACTTCTCTTTCGTTTAGTCACTTTGGAGAAGACAAGTTTTTAGGATTCGAATATGAAGGTGTTGAACATCCCAATTGGATCAGTATGCTTCGTGAAAAGTGGATAGAGATAGTGTATGAACATGAAAAGGAACGTGAGATGTGGGGCGAAATAAAAGAATAAGGGACAAAAAGTCAAAGAAATTCATAGTCAAGGGCCAAAGTTTCGTCTCCAATCTCAAGTGAAAGGGTAACCACGTAAAGCAAAAAAAACAAAAAATTAAGTAAATAGGGGCGCAATTCTTCCGTGCTTTCCGTGTCTTCCGTGGTTATAAAGTAAGTGTAAATACTCTTATATTGGAGACTAATACTCTTAATATTGGGGACTATAATTCGGAGGCTTAGCAACTAAGTAAGCCCCCTATCTTGCTTTCATTATCAATGAAATGAAAATGCTGGAGATCAGCAGTTCTTGACATAAGCCTCATGAGGGTAATATCTAATCATAACGGTGATATATAATTTCTACATAAAGTTTACAAAATAATCTACAGTGTCAAGATACAACTGGAATTTACTCAATGTTTAACTTTTTCTTTGCCTGTTATTGTATTTTATATTGAACTTTCAACTGGTTTTGAATCTGCGAAATCATTTCAGGATACAACACTTACGTTGTATGGGTGAAATAGTGAGAAAAGCGCTGATTGTATTGGTAGTGTTGTTCGGCATATTCCTCGCAATAGGATGCGCTGGAAATAAACCGGTAACTTCAAACGAAACAGGAACTCCTGGACAGGCTGTAACTCCGGCTGAGGATATAACTGAAGCTGTAAAGGAAACTCCTGTTACAGAAATAAGTCCTTCTGAGGCAGTTACTCCAACTAAAATACAGACTGCAACTGAAATGCAGAATGTGACAGGGATAGCGGGACTAAAAGAA
The DNA here is from genome assembly GCF_000969985.1 of Methanosarcina barkeri str. Wiesmoor. Taxonomy (GTDB): domain Archaea; phylum Halobacteriota; class Methanosarcinia; order Methanosarcinales; family Methanosarcinaceae; genus Methanosarcina; species Methanosarcina barkeri_B. The sequence goes on from NZ_CP009526.1 coordinate 4,458,000, forward strand.
TATACACTTAAAGAACTTGCAGAATACAACGGTGAAAATGGGACGGCATATGTTGCCTATCAAGGCCAGGTCTATAATGTCTCTGATAGTAATATCTGGAAAGACGGCACTCATAAAGGATGCAATGCTGGGACGGACCTCACTGGAAAAATGGACAAGGCACCACACGGAGCTGCAATATTAAAGGGTTATCCTGTTGTCGGGACTTTGAAAAAATAACATAATTCTTGAATATGAATTTAACCGGAATTCTCTTAAACTCACTATCAAACTAGAGATTGTTTCTCTTTTTTTGCATTAATTAAGGTAGATAATAGTTCTCTAAAAAATTATATCTTAATTTAAATTTAAATTAAAGAGTAGGTTATATATAGTATAGTTAGCTGTAAACTACGATATTAAAGAAGGAATTGCAAGCCTTTCCTGATGAAGAAATAAACAGAGGTTATATTTTTACGATTTTAGATCGAACACAAAAAATAAGAAATATATTGCTAAACATAAAAATTGAATGTCATTCATAATTTAAACAAGATCTCACTGATTTACATACTATCTTTTTATTAAGAAAGCAATAAAGATATATTTAAGTCGCTAAATAAGCCTATAAGCTCTTAAATAATAACTCATTTTTGATATTATGGGAAAGATATAGAAAAAAGTGAGACTTGGAGTAGAAAAAGAATGCCTGGGAAGAATGAAAAAAAATTATCCAAACTAAAAGATTTCTGGGTAGAATTTTTCGCAGATCGGAAAGACGGCGGCCACAGATCTTCAGATGAGGAATTTATTTCCCTGGAAGCTAAGGAAAAACTATTCCATCTGGATGGGGGCAAAACCCTGCTTGATTTTGGATGCGGTGCCGGTGAGCTCCTGGTTTACTATGCACCGGAATATAAACAGCTCGTAGGAGTTGATTTTTCCGCATCCATGCTTGATGAAGCAAGCAAAAAAATCAGGGAAAGAAAATGTGGGAATATATCGTTAATTCAGGCTGATGATAAAACTGTCTGGGACAAACTGGAATACTCTTTTGATCGGATAACCGCAGCTGGAGTGATTCAGTATTTGACATTGCAAGAAATTGATAACTTTATCTTTAACGCGTCAAATTACCTTAATAAAGGGGGTAAAATAGTGTTGTTTGATATACTGGACCCCCGCTTATATCCATTATGGAAAATAGGGCTGTTTTCACAAGATGCAGGCTTCGGGAAAATATTACGCAAAGTCGGGTTTGAGTTTAAGGTTATATTATCGGCAAGCTTGAGTAATCGACCAAGAGATATTCTTGGGTTTGCTCACAACCCCTATGCAATTAAAAAGATAGCAAATAGATATGGTTTTGAAACTATTTTTGTAAAATCAATGTATTACGAGTACAAGTATCATGCAATAATATCTCGAACTTCAGAGTCTCGGGAGTTTTAAGAATCAAATTCATGCTGGTGCGGCCAGCTTCAAGCAATAATGTAAATAGTGTATGTCCATGCAATCGCTCTGAATTCCCTTATAAGCTCTATTCTATTATGCTCTATTCTATATTACAAACACTCAATGTATACTCGAAATGACACGAATTTAAGTGCAACACTATTTACTCTTTCGATAGCAAACCGGTAGGTGAAGCAGTACAGATAGGTGGGGCAAGATAGGTGGGGCAATACAGGATCAAATGATGATGTTGTGGCCTTTAAGGCAGAAAATGAGACTCTTAAGGGTATTCTACATGCGATAATCTCAGTTCAGTCACACTATAGTGCAAAATAATACTATTCTGACATAGAGTAACGATAACGCAAACAATAATAACGCAAACAATACGGCAAATTTGCCATTGCCATCTCTACCATTACAATTCGATTACACCTTTGCTTATTAGTTTCAAGGTATCCACATAGAAGGAGTTTTCTTTTTCTAGTACCCTTTTTGACAGGGTATCTATTGTATCTCCCTCCAGAACTTCAATTTCACATTGCCGAATTATCTTTCCTGTATCGTATTCCTCTTCTACCAAATGAATTGTAACACCTGTCGTTTTCTCTCCTGCATCAATAACCGCTCTGTGTACGTTGATTCCATACATTCCTTTGCCACCATATTTGGGCAAGAGTGAAGGATGAATGTTAAGTATACGGCCTTTGTAATATTTCAAAACCTTAGGTCCTAGTTTTTTCATGTACCCTGCAAGGGCTACTATATCTGCGCCACTTTCAGTTAGTACTTTACATATTGCTTCATCTAATTCGTCTTCTTCTGGATATGTTTTATTACTCAGGTGATATTCAGGAATTCCTGCTATTCGTGCTATTTTCAAGGCTTGCGAAGTTGAGTTATTGCTTATGACAGCACATACTTCCCCGTTCAAATCCCCACTTTTGCAAGCATCAATAATCGCTTGCATATTAGTTCCTCTGTGGGAAGCAAATATTGCGATATGTAATTTTTTTGTATTTTCACTTTTCATAATCTGTAACTCCGGCTGTGAGATTAAATTAGTGTCAGGACAGTACGGTCATATTTGCGGCAGGTATCATATATGTGTCTAATTCGTCGTTCATCAATCATCTTTTTTCCCTTCAAGCCCAGCAGCGATTTTTTACAGATTCTCTCCAGAACTGCAAGTTCTTCTTCGTTCAGAATTTCCTAAATCTTCTCAAAAAACTTCATATTCACCCAGTTTCCGATCTCAACCACCTTTTTTCCTTTATCGGTGAACTCTAGCAGGCAAATCCTTCCGTCCCTCGAAGAAGCCTTTGTTTTCAACAGACTTGGTGGCTACAAACATAGGTTTTGACCGTGCAAAAGTAGCACGAAAAGATAAATAAAAACGTCTTTAAATAATAAAGGGTCTGGGGTGTTAAGGAATCCAATTCTAAGAACATGGATAATGTAAACAGGACTGGTTGGTTTTCTAAATCAATGTGTTCTTAGTTCCTATCCGAAAAGCGGTACTGTTAAGTCTTAGGGGGATGGTTATAATTGCATGTTCACCTATAACTGGAAAATTTCTTATCCCCCTAAGTCTTAACAGTACCAAAAAAGGAAAAGATAAAATGAAACCAACACGAGTTCCTAATAATCCTTGTTTTTCTTCTGGGCCTTGTGCCAAACATCCAGGGTATTCTATTGAAGAGCTGAAGGATACACCTTTTGGCCGGTCACACCGTAGCAACTTAGGCAAGGAAAAATTAGCTGAAGCAATTAAAAAAACAAGAGATATGCTTGGACTTCCTGATGATTATCTGGTAGGTATTGTACCGGCTTCCGATACAGGCGCTTTTGAAATGTGCTTGTGGTCCATGCTAGGGTGCCGCGGGGTTGATGTCCTTGTTTGGGAATCTTTCAGTAAAGGATGGGCAACCGACATCACTAAACAGTTAAAATTAAAAGATGTCCGAGTTTTTGAGGCAGAATATGGGAAATTACCAGATTTAAAGAAGGTCGATTTCAAGAATGATGTCGTCTTTGTCTGGAATGGAACTACTAGCGGAGTCAAAGTACCCAACGGCGACTGGATTCCTGAGAACCGGGAAGGGCTCACGCTTTGCGATGCCACATCTGCTATATTTGCTATGGATATACCCTACCATAAACTGGATGTCATTACCTTCTCATGGCAGAAGGTTTTAGGTGGGGAAGGTGCACACGGAATGCTGATTTTATCTCCGCGGGCTGTTCAGCGGTTAGAAAGCTATACTCCTGCCTGGCCATTACCCAAGATTTTCCGACTGACCAAAGGTGGTAAACTGAATAAGAAGATTTTTGAAGGCTCTACTATTAACACCCCATCTATGCTGGCTAATGAAGATTGGCTGGCAACACTAAAATGGGCAGAGTCTGTCGGAGGGCTTAAACCACTTATCCAGCGGACAAATGATAATCTGGCGGTCTTTGAGGCATTTGTTGCTAAAAACAACTGGATTCATTTCTTAGCGGAAACAAAAGAGATAAGGTCCAGTACCAGTGTCTGCTTTAAAGTTGATTTATCCGATGAAAAGCTTAAAGAACTGATTAAAACGCTTGAGAAAGAAAAAGTTGCTTATGACATCGGTTCTTACCGTGATGCCCCTTCGGGTTTGCGCATCTGGTGCGGTGCTACCGTCGAGAAAGAGGATTTACAATGCCTCTGTGAATGGATCGAATGGGCTTACAATTTGGTTAAATAATAAAATCCTTTTTGTTATCAGCAAAGAAGAGTTCGTGAGAGATCGTTAATATCTTTTTTGCTGATAGCAAGAGGATGTTTTATCCAAAATAATTTTACTCTTTAAAGATATAAAACACTATCTAATAATATTTAGATTCTCTTGCAAAACTTGTATTCTCGTAACTTCAAAATACGAACTTCTTGAACTAAAAGTTCGTATATTGAATAGGAAAAATATACAGGTTTTACAAACCTGTGCATATCAAAGAGAGTTTTAAGGCGAAATTATTTCAGGATAAAATACATTCCAACTCCCATAAAATCACATATAAAAAGTAAAAAAGAAGACTAGGCGTCAATCGATAGATGATATATAGAAGACGCATTGATCTGAGAAGTTGCAAATAACCTTTATCTGCAACTCCTGATCATTTATATACTTCAGTGATATACTTCAGCGCCCAAACTACTTAGTCCAACTTAGTAGTCCAACTTAGTAGTCCAACTTAGTAGTCCAACTTAGTCCAACTTTATTATTTAATGTAGTACGTAACCTGTACTGACATTGAGACGGTAGACTCGCCTGGCTGAATTGGAGTGGACCCTGCTCCTGCTCCCTTTGCTGTTGTTGCCATATCATATTCGTAAATTGCTCTGGAACCACTGTTTTCACTTACAGATGAAGTCTGCACACCGGTTATCTTAGTCCCCAGGCTCTTAGCAAGCGTAGTGGCTTTAGAAGATGCATCTGATACTGCTTCATTCATCAAGTCTTCACGAAGCTGTTTTTGCTTGTCATCGGATACCGAGAATGAAATGCTTCCAATCTCATTAGCTCCTGCGGCTGTGGACCTGTCAATGATATCACTCAGGTTGTCGAGATTTTTAGTTGTGACCTGCACACTGTTGGATGCAGAGTAACCTTTGATTGTTTGCGTATCATTCGCATCATAGTTGTATACCGGGGATACGGAAACATAGGCTGTCTGTATTTCCTTGTCCTGCAATCCTATCGCTTTAAGTTCTGCTATTACAGAGCTCATAAGGGCTGCGTTTTTATCTGTCGCTTCTTTTGCAGTTTCAGATTGAACTACAACACCGATGTTCAATGTTGCCGTGTCAGGGATAACTTTCTGTTCAGCATATCCACTAATGGAAATAGTATTTTCCGTATCCTTTTCAGACCCACTCTGTGAAATGGCGTATATCGTTGCTGACATCAGCACCAGAACAACTGATAGCGCAATGATAACGTAATAAAGCTTATTGTTTTTATTTTCCTGTGACATTTTCACCGACTCCTTGTTTAATGTTTTGTTAACTGACAATTCAGCCGTTTCTAGCAAGTCATAAATGTATCCTCACATATTAAAGAATTACTTAAACTTCAACTACGGTCGCAGTTATGGCAGTCGCCCGATATTGAAAGAAAAATACATATAAAGTAGTGAAAAGAGAAAGGGCTGAAAGATAAGAATTCGAGATTTTCCAGCATCAACCGGCAGGTCACATTCAAAGGACTGTGATCATTTTCAAAATAAGATGATTTTTAATTATCTCTTCATCACTAAATTTTGGCATCGTATCCACAGGAAAATGAAAAGAAAAAAAGGTGAGGGCTTTAATCGCTCTCACATCAGCTGTTTGTTTTGCACTATCCTTTAAAAGAAGAAGTGAAAACAGACTTAACTTACTTTCTTGCCTTGATTTTCTCAAAGAGCTGCTTCAGGGTGTCTTCATTGCTCTTCGTAAACTCGAAGGGCGAGCTTGTGAAAGGTTCGAAGTGCACGGCAACATCGTCCAGCCTGTAGAAGGTCCCGTCACATTCCATGGCATCAATGACTCCAGGAAGCACGATATCCGAAGCAGCTACGGTTGGGCAGGGAGCGATATCCAGACAAATCATGGGCATCTCAGCGAGTAAAGAAGCGCAATCTGCAGGGATATGGCAGACAAGGTCAGCACACATTACAAAAGCTGCATCAACGTCCTTTTCTCGAAGCAAATCTACGGTTGTAAACTCTCCAGGATTATAACGCGGGTGTCCACGCATGAAGTCAAGCCCGAAGGGATAGCCGTACATATAGGCAGCGACCTGGTTAAAGCCTGCAACGTTGCAGTGGCCACGGAGAGCTCCGAGGGTAAACTTGGAAAAATTATTCAGTTCCTTTACAAAATTCATTGCAATTTCGGCATTCCTATGTTTTCCAATGGATGAGGAGAGCCCGAGACCTACTGAGATAGCTCCGAATGTGCAGTTCTTCATCATATCGAGCATCTCTTCCATAACAGGAATAGGCACTCCTGTGATCTCTTCTACCGATGGATGAGGAGTCTTTCCATGAAGCAAGGTCATAAGTGCGCTAATCAGTTCGTAATCCGAGCCGGGTTTGAGCTGTACGTGCAGGTCGGATGCTTCAGCAGTTGGAGTTTTTCTCGGGTCTACAGTTATAACTGTCCTGTCAAAACGTCCGCGTTTTGTCCAGTACCCTCTCGGGAAAACTGCGTACCTTGACATCTGTCTTGGCATGGATTCAAGAGGATTGGTTCCCCAGTAAATCAGGAGGTCAGCCCTGTTTTTCTTCTGCCCTTCAGTTGCACCGACTTTTCCGGATTCCTGGATTCCCATAGCTGTTGGACCGTGGCAGATAGTGGCATTAGAATCAACAATCGCACCAAGGTATTCCCCTAGCTTGAGCCCGATTTCATGTGCTTCACATGAGGTTTCACTGCCCATGAAAAGCAGAGGACGCTTTGCTGAAACAAGGATATCGGCTGCCCTTTCAAGAGCTTCGTCCCAGGCAGCAGGGGTCAGTTTTCCTTCGCTCTTTATAAGTGGTTGCCTGAGCCTGTGAGAACTTACAACTTCCTGAAATTTGGCATTTCCCATCTTACATGCGTTTTTAGCTTCAATCTTTCCGTCTCCAAATTCAACCTGGATATCATCACAGGCCGCCCCGCAGACCGGACAGACTATGTTTTTGTAAATCATACTCACTGCCCTCCGATATAAATTTTCAATACTACATCTTCGGCGCTAAGAACCTCTTCTTCAGTGGGCTCAATTGATACTGGGGCACCCTTATAGAGAGGAGAACCCGTAGAAAGAGTATCAGGATCGATGATAACATTTGACCAGATAGCCCTTGGCATAAACACCTGTCCTGGCTGGACTGAATCCGTACATTTTGTATAAACTACAATCGAATGTTTTCCATTCTGGCTTGTTACTTTCACTTTAGATGGAGAACAGAGTGATGCAAAATCCACAGGCGAAATCCAGCATGATGCACACTCCATGGTGTACTCGTCCGTGAACTTGTCCCCGCCTTTGGCAAGCCTGCCTTCATTAATCGTACTTCCGCTAATGAGTAATACTTCCATGCTTCTCACCTCAGAGTTCCGGGTTTGTGTCTGCAACCACGTAAAGAGCTCCTTTTGCCCGCTTGCTAATTGCATAGTCCCCTGTGAATTTCTTGAATTCGCCTATTAACTCAACCTCTCCGGATGTAATGCTATTTTCCATGGATACAAATTCGAAACCTGGGGAGAAACGCTCGATTTTGCCTCCTATGACTATGGTGCCTCCTGCCATTTCAGCACCTACTCCACGAAGAGCGCTGCCTTTTACGAAGATGAGCCCGCCGTTCTGGCGGATTCCGCAGAAGCTTTTAACATCGCCTTCAACTAGAATTTCGCCGCCGTCCATGCCGCCTCCTAGCTGGTGGCGCGCCGAACCTTCAATAACGATGCGTCCGCCTTTCATGCCGTGCCATTTTCCTCTGTAAGCACAGCCTACATGGTCTCCGGCATTGCCTTTAATATGCAGCAGCCCACCTGTCATTTCCATACCTGCCCAGGAATCCGCGTCTCCGTAAACGACGAGCTCTCCTCCTTTCATCCCAGTGCCTACGTGCATGCCAGCAGAACCTTCAATTTCGATTTTTCCTGCGCTCATGCTTTCACCGATTCTTTTGATCCTCATTGCATCACCTTTTATGCGGATCAGAGTCTCAGCTGCAGAACTGCCCCCATTACCTGTTACTTCAAAAAACTCGGAGAGAGGATAGGTCTTTGGCCCCTGCCAGACAGACAGTTTTCCGATTTCTTCGGCACTTTTGCCTGCAAAAGAATCAGGAGTTATAACATCGGCTTCCAGTTTAATGTCAATCGCTTTTTTAGGAATAAGTATTACTTCTGCCATTTCTCCAGCATTTTCGCCAGTAAATGAGCCAGGCTTTATAACTGCCTCAAGTTTACTCTCAACTTCATTTTCATTAATAAGAACTCCCTCTGTCATTACCTCACCTCACAACGTTAATCTTTATGGGAGTCGGATTTTGCAGATACTTTTCTGGAGTTGGATAGTTGGCAAAGCCCAGAGTGTAGTACCTGAACCACTCCTTCACATCAGCCAGCATTTCCTTTTCCCGCTCGTCTTCTACATGTACATCGGAATAATAAGTCCGCTTTTCAGGTAAGGAAACAATATCACCTTTGACAGCTACAATTTCGCCACCCTTTACGGTGTATTCGGCCTTCCTGAAGGCCTGAAGTAGAGCTTCATAGTTGTTTGTGTCAAGCTGCTGTGGATTTATGTTATAGACTGTGACATCTCCATCAGCGCCCACGCCAAGAGAACCTTTCCTGTGGGCCATACCAATTGTTTTAGCGGGATTTGCTCTGGTCAGGATCGCAAGGTCATAGAGAGAAAGTTCCCGGTTTATGCCTCCGAGTTCACTCCTGTCGTTTGCCCATTTGTGGCATTCGCTGAAGGTCTGTTTCCTGAAAGCCTCAGACATGATCCAGGTCATAACCTCAGGATATTTCGTAAATGGCCCACCATTGGGGCTGTCCGTGGTCATAATTGTCTTCCAGGGGTCATTAATAAGCAGGAGGCATTCAAGGCCCATTGCCCACTGAAGGCTGTGTACCGGATTGGCTTTAAAGTAAGTGAAGGGAATGACACCTGACCCACCTTCCATCTCAACGTCAGTATTCGACCATTTGTTTCCTGTAAGCTTGTACATATCCTGGATGGCAGGCCCATCTCCTGTCATAACCGTGGCTTCTCCGAAAGGTGTGCATCCACTGTCGATTACTACGTGGTCTTTGTTGTTGATGTATTCTGCAATATCTTTTACTCCGGATTCGCAGTCTCCCCAAGTAGTGCCTGCAAAACTGTTAAACATCAGATGGGCCAGGTATACGGACCGGTTCCTTGAAGGATCTATTTTGGTTTCAGCCCATTCCACATCCATGTCCTGCCTGGGCTTTACACCGTCGAGGATTTTGAGGGAATCCTTAGTAATTTCATAACAGCCAGGATGTCCCAGGTTATTTGCATGCAAGTGAAGAGGTACAGGCAGGCCTAGGAGTTCGTTGACCTCACTAAGCCCTTTTATAGTTTCTCTTGGGGTAACTTCGAAATGGATGTTAGCTTCATCAAGAGAATGTACGTTTTTACCCCAACCCCAGTTTTCGACTCCTGCAGGATTGACACATTTTATTCCATAGGACTTGTGAGTTTTCATCATCCAGGCCACATAAGCCGCAGCCTTTTCTATGTCCCCATCATGGAGATAGCGCATCAAAAAGAAGTTGTTTCCAAGTATCAGATAGCCACCCATGTCAAGGAGTGGAGTAGCACGCATTTCTTCGTGGGTATGGCGAGCTTCAAGAGGAGGAATTGCAGCTTCAAAAACAGTTGTATAACCCATTGCTGCGTAATCGTATCCCTGTTTGTAGACCGAAGGAACAGTGTAACCTGAGCCTGAATGAGTAAGTGAAGTCTTTTGGAGATTTGTTTTATAATGATCTTCGGGGCGCATCGACCTGCCAGCGTTAACCTTTGCACCTGCAACATGAGAATGAGAGTCAACTCCTCCTGGCATTACCGTCATACCAGAGGCATCAATAACCTTTGCGTTTTTCAATTCAGCCGTAGAAAGCTCTCTTACAACTTTTCCGTCCTTGATGAAGATATCCATAATTTCCCCATTTATTTCATTAAGGGGATCAAAGACGTATCCGTTCTTAACTGCAATTGTTCCTGCCATTTATTTCACCTCTCTTTTTACAAGCCTGATCGCATCAACAGGGCAGATCATGGCGCAGGCTCCATCTGCTCCACAGCGGTCCTGATCTATGACTTTAATTCTTCCGTTTTTAACCCCTAGAAGAGCTTTTTCGTCCATGTTGTTCAGGTGTCCGGCTGCAAGTTCACAGTCAGAAAGGGCATTCACCGGGCAGACAATTACACAGTTTCCGCAGCCCAAGCATGCAGCTTCATCAGTTTCCAGGCAGGTACGGAGCATAGTCTCTGGAGCAGGTTTTTCAAGCAGCTTCTTCTCAAGAACGCCCTTTTTCTCCATGTCCGGGAGAATTGCAGTTTTTCTTACATCTATGGCGTCAACAGGGCAGGCAACCGCACAGGCCCCACAGTAAATGCAGGCATCTGGACGGTGAGTGATCTTTTCGACTCTTTCTCCAGGTTTGGCTTTTTTATTGAAAATAGCATTTGCAGGACATACTTCCACACAGGTATGGCAGGTCTGGCAGACATCTTCATCCCTGGCCCAGTGTCCTTCGAATGGCTTTTCTACAGAAATAGCATTTACCGGACAGACTGCTGCACACCAGCCGCAGTGGACACAGCATTCAGTATCAATATTGGTCTTTCCAACCAGCTTCAGTTTACCATCCGCTGAAATATCCCGTGTTACTTCAATACAGCCTTGAGGACAGATATCCTCACAAAGCCCACAGTGGACGCAGCTTTCGTTTACTGACGTCGGTTTCATAGCCCTGAAAAGATAAGACTTGTCAGTGATGGTTTTTCCTTCCTGCTTCATTTCAAGAGCACCTGTGGGACAAGCTTTCGCACAAATTCCACAGACAAGGCAGGCTTCACGTTCTTTCATTTCCAGGAAATCCGCATCTACTAACCCTCTTGTTATAGCTCCAACAGCCCCTATGGCCAGGTTACCTTTCGGGCATGCCTGCACACAGGTCCCGCAGCCAATACATTTTTCGGGGGAATAGATCAGCTGCTTGTCTTTTTTTTCAGCAAAGACAGACAATCGCATATCTTCTTGCATTTTGCTTACCTCTCAACGTTATTCTGTGCAACCGCCGCACAACAGCTCGTTGTCATGTTGAATAAACATTTCACCGCAATTTTTACAGCACTGTATCCTCTTCTTCCTTCGAACCGGAACATCGATGTCCACAAATTTCCAGGAATACACTTTATCTCCTGCAGCCAGGAGGATTGGTAAAACCTCCACATGAGGAAGCTTTTCAGTGTTCAGGAACCAGGCGTGGAGTTTGGGATAATCCTTCGTTTTTTCAGGGTCGAGAATAATTCGGATCCCTTTTATGCTGTTAGCTCCCTCAGGCGCCTGTTTATTTACTGTGACCGCCATCTTTCCAAAGTTCATGATTTTTAACCCATTGTTTCCGATGGTAGCTCCAGCAAGGATCTGGAATGGGTCAGGCATGCAGCTTTTTGTTTCGCATGTCACGTATATGCGTTCCCCTTCCCGGACATCAAGCTCCCGTCTTGCGATATTGAGCATCTGGATACCGATTAATGCCCCAGAGGTCAGGAAGCCATGAAAGGGGACTACTTTTTTGATTTGTGAAAGTAGTTCGGGATCCTTTACCTGCTTCAGAATCGTTTCCATCTGGTGTTTTTCTTCATCTGAATTTTTATGCAATTTGTACACCACCGTGGGTTTAACCGTTATGTTTAAATAAACATAACGCTAAAGATATCAAATACCAACAGGATGAATTTAAGACAGTCAGGTTGCCTGGAAGAATTATATTGTCAGGACTTACGCAGTTGAAATGTGGATAGCGTTAAACCTTAAACTGTCCAAACTTTCTCATTAATTACGACTCCTATTGTGCGTGATTTTTTCTCGTAAGCACACAAGTCCCAATTATTTAAATTCCAACATAACGCAGAAGGATACAGTGTATTTATAGGTAGCTTTTTATATAACTTTTTTACAGGAATGTACTTATTGTATGTTATATCGAGGCGAAATTCCAATATAAGGGATAGAACCTTAATATTGGCCGGCCACAGAAAAAACACCAGCCAGAGCTCTATATCTTCCAGATATGTAAAACTCAACATATCTATAAAAATGGGAGATAAAACTTTCGCGCTCAATATATATAAACATATATTTTATAAAATTATCGATGAAAATAGGAATTTCCTGTTAAAAAAGGACAATATAGAGAAATTCTTTTTTTAAAGTTTGGATAAGACGTGCTCTACATACATTATATTTTAAAGCATATCTATTTTAAAGAAGATGTAAACAGAGACAAATAATTAATAAGGGGAAAACGAGGGTAAAAATTGAAATTTGCCCAAGTTGCCTGCCCCAATAAGAAAATGTAAATTTCATGTAGTTCTTGGAGAGGAATTTTCACTCATGCTCAGGTTTTAGTTGCAGGGTTAAGGAGCGTGTTAAGTTCTTCATCCTTAAGGTCGTAGTGGAAGAACTCCGAGTAGAACTCACGTGTCAGCTTGGAGAGGTCCATATTTGCAAAACGGTCTGGATACAGCATTTTTGCAGTCCAGGCAGTTCCTAGAATAAGGTGAGGGCCCTGCGGTCTGTCAATCCAGCAGAAAGGATTCTGAGGAGCAAGGTATACTTTCTTATTTTTCACAGCATCCATACTTGCCCAGAGAGAATCAGAGTAAACTGTCGAATAGAACTGTGGATTTGACGTGATAATTACCTCAGGGTTCCAATTCATAACCTGCTCGATTGAGACCTGAGTCATGCCGCTTCCGGACGTGAGGGGACAGTCGGCAACGTTGATACCTCCACAGATATCAATTACCTGAGAATGTTGCGAGCCTGAAGGATCGGTCATTAGCCCTTTTGGGCCTTCGGCATAATAAACACGTACTTTCTGGTCTTCAGGAATGTCTTTTACAGTACTGTTGATTTCATTAAGAATAGAACTGCGGAATTCAATCAGTTTTTTTGCCTGGGATTCACAGTTAAGCAGTTTGCCCACATATTCAATAGTAGGATCGGATTGTGTCACAAAAAGAATAGAATCATTAATAGCCACTACCGGAATGCTGCCAAGATTTTCCTGCCTGCGTTCTATAGCTTCATTAGTTTTTCCATTTGTGGCTGTGCTTTCAATAAAAATGTCAGGATGCATATCAATTACAGTTTCATAATTTCCGGTCTTGCTTCCTAACCAGTTTCCTATTACAGGTAGATTTGAGTAATTTTCATCCATGAAGGGTTGGGTGAAATTTTGTTTGGAGTTCCAGCCTGCAAGTTTATCCGGTGCAAGCATATACACAAGGATGGCGGAAGGTGAAGAAGTACCTATAGTCGAGGATATTTCCGCAGGCACAGTTAACTGCCTTCCCAGCATGTCGGTGATTTGCACGGTACTTGAATTCTGAAGCTCAGTGCTTGAGTTTAGTACAGCCTGTTGATCCGTATTTTCTACACATCCACAGAGCATAACAACTGGAAGCAGGAGGAGGAGAAGCACTATACTATATATTTTTCGATTCATAGAAACACCTGACACACTTTTGATTATTTAGCTGTTATGTTCAAACAAACATAATACATATAGAGGTTTTACCCTGTAAAAATATACACATGGTAGCCGGATATGTATAATTAATGATTGAGGAACGTCTATGGTGTTATTAAAATCTTGAAATAAGATTCTTAAAGGAAAACGGTTACCTATTTCCTATATTAATATATATATCTTATTGTAATTCAGCCGCCTTTCCACAGATAACCGTTAAATTTTGCAATACTCCTTACTATCGTTTTCTGAAAAACTCCATGTTTACTCCAACTTATATTTTTGATATTTTCCAAAATTTTCAGCCAAGATTTTCAGTTTTTTGCCTCCATTGAAATCTTCCAGCAGCCATTTCCCTGGGCTTCAGTTGAGAAGATTGCTGTTAAGTAAAAAATAAACAAAGATAAATTATCTTATTGTATTCTTCTAAAAATTAGCTATACTTAATATTATTAATAAATAATTTTAGTATAATTTGTATTACAAAATAGAAAATTATTAATTATAAGATACTTAAGTACCTGTTAATGTCTTCTTCAGAAATCCAGACCAAAAATTCAGAAGTCCAGGTTAAAGAGATGGTAGCCCATAAATGGGACCTTGCATCCGAAACTTTTGATACTCATGCAGGACACGGGATCCAGACTCAAAAAGAAAGAGACGCCTGGAAGCGGGCTTTCTTGAAAGTTTTCCCGGGAAAAAGTTTGAAAATTCTCGACGTTGGCTGCGGGACAGGAGAATTAAGCTTACTGTTTGCTGAGATGGGGCATGAGGTTGCAGGAATCGACATTTCCGGACAAATGCTGAAAATAGCAAAAGCAAAGGCTGAAGCCCTCGGAGCGGACATAACCTTTAGGGAAGGAGACGCAGAAAACCCTCCTTTTGATACATCTTCTTATGACATTGTGTTTAGCCGTCATCTTCTCTGGACGCTCCCTAATCCGAAAGTAGCCGTAGAGAACTGGAACAGAATTCTGCGGAAAAATGGGAAAGTCGTGATTGTTGATGGAGTCTGGGACAGCGGCACCCTGGGATCCAGGGCTCGCAAAAATGCCGGTGCTCTTTTGACCCTGCTTCTTGAAAGAAAAGATCCCCGAAAAGGACACTCTGACTATTCTGATGAACTCAAAGCCCAGCTCCCGCATTTTGGAGGAGCTCCGCTTGAAAAAGTAAATGAGTACCTTTCAAATTCAGGCTTTGGAAATATCCAGATTTTTGACCTGAAAGAAGTAAGAGATGCTCAGAAAGAGAAGATGCCGTTAGGTGAACGGGTTGTACGCAGTTATCAGTACTACCTCATCTGCGGCCGAAAATGACATTCATTAAAAAAGATGGTGTTCCTAAATGAAAAATAAAAACTTCCCCTTGATTATATTGTTAATTATCCTGCTGACCTGCGCTATCCTGACGACTTCCGGGTGCAGCAGTACAGAAGAAAGTGGAGCAAAAGACGCAGTCTCCGGGATGGAGGTTAACTCAGGATCAGATGATGCTTCCCAGATAGAAGGAGGCTCTGAAAATAATACACTTGTACTTGGTGAAATGTGGAATATCGAATCGATTGACCCAATTAATGGGGATGGCACCCTTGTCTGCGAGAAAGCTGCAATAACCGAAACTCTTGTTGGTGCCAATGACGATTTCTCGCTCAAACCTGGGCTTGCAACTTCCTGGGAACAGCTTGATGAAAATACCTGGGAATTTAAGCTGAGAAATAATGTTACCTTCCATGACGGAAGCAAAATGACTGCAGAAGACGTAAATTTCACTCTGGAAAAAGTCATCTCGGAAAACGCGAAAGTTGCTTCCATGCTAAAAATAGATTCGATAGAAATAGTTGACAACTATACTCTTAAAATCAAAACCAAAGAAATAAACCCTATCCTTCCTGGAGTTCTCCATTATCCTGATACTGCTATAATAAGTCCCTCTTCTTATAATGAAAATGGAGAGTTTGTAAAACCTGTAGGAACGGGTCCATATAAATTAGAATCATTTGACGAACAGACCAGAGTTCTGACAGTTGTAAAGAACGATAACTGGTGGGGAGGAGAAGTAGGGCTTGATAAAATGATCCTTAAGGGAATACCAGACCCCAACACGAGAGCAATGGCGATCGAAAATGGAGAAGTTGACTTTACCGTCGATGTACCCTATAGTGAAACTGACAGGATTGACGCTATAGACGGCATTAACGTAGAGAAATACAAAACCCCAAGAGTCTACAAACTTGACCTGAACCTGAAACATGAACCCCTTGAAGATGTTAGAGTAAGGCAGGCTATGTCCTATGCCATTGACAGGTCTGACATCGCAGAAAATGTACTGTACAATGTAGGAGAAGCTGCTGCAGGTCCTTTCCTGCCCACAATGGTCTGGGCAAATAAGAGCCTGAAACCCTACAGCCAGGACCTTGAGAAAGCTGATGAGCTCCTTACAGCTGCTGGCTGGGTGGATACTGACGGAGACGGCATCAGGGATAAGGATGGACAACCTCTCAAGTTCAACCTGATGACCTATTCGGCAAGGCCTGGACTTCCTCCAATGGCTGAAGCTATGGCTGCCCAGTTAAGGGAGGCAGGCATAGGCATAGAGACAGAAGTTCTGGAAATGGGGTCAATCGATGACAGAAGGGAAAGCGGAGACTGGGACCTCTACCTTGCAGCTTACAATATTGCGATGGTTCCGGACCCAGAATATATTCTCACAAACTGGTACATGACAAACGGGACTGACAATAACGCAGGATATTCCAATCCTAAAGTAGACTCCCTAATAACAGAAGCCAGAAAAATCACGAACATGAGTGAACGCTATAAAAAGTTCAATGAGGTAGAAGCTATCGCTTATGATGAACAGCCCATGATCATAGTGGCTTACTACGGCTGTGCAATCGTAAAGAAAGACTATGTAAAAGGATACGTCTTCGATCCGACAGCTCATGACTACCGTATAAACGCAGATATGCATATCGAGAAGTAAAAATTTAAGGAAATCTCGGAAAGGTATGGCAGACTAAACTCATACCCCGGGATTTCCTTTCACTCGAATAACGCGGAAAAGTCGGAATTCTCGTCTTCTGTCCACGTTGAGGAGGAAAAATGAAATATTTACTAAAAAGGGCAGGCTTCATGGTTCTTACACTTTTTGCGGTTTGTGCCCTGACCTTTTTCCTTATGAACATTATTCCAGGAGGTACGGCTGAGTTGATTCTAAAGCATACTCTCGTGGGCCTGGAAGATAGCGTTACCGAAGAACAGCTTAGCCAGATTTCAGGTAGATATAACCTGGATGCCCCTCTTTACCTGCAGTTTTTCAGTTGGATTAAAGAAGCGTTATTAAGAGGGGACATCGGAACCTCCTATGTTTTCAAAAAGCCAGTCCTTTATCTTCTGGCTTTACGCCTTCCAGCAACTATCCAGCTTGCAGGGTTGAGTATGGTAATTGCAATACTTGCTGGAGTAAGCCTGGGAATTTACTCAGCCCTAAGGGAAAACAAGATTTCGGATCACATTCTTAGGATTGTGACTCTCTTTGGAGTTTCAATGCCCGGTTTCTGGGTAGCCCTGCTTCTTATTCTGATATTTTCCCTTAAGCTGAAACTCGTGCCTGTGACAGGTTACGGGAGCCTGGAAAATCTGCTTTTGCCAGCTGCAGCCCTTTCTCTTCATTCCGTTGCTGCGGTTATGAGAGTTACGAGGACAAGCATGCTTGAGACCCTGGGACAGGAGTATATCAGGTTTGCAAAAGCCAAAGGGCTTCCTTTATGGAAAATCGTAAGCAGGCATGCCCTTAAAAATACCATGCTTCCTGTAATCACAGTTATTGGTTTTCAGATGGGAAGCTTGCTTGGAGGATCGGTTGTGATTGAAAAGATCTTTGCCTGGCCAGGGATCGGAAGCCTGCTTGTGGACTCTATTTCTGCCAGGGATTTGCCTGTGGTCCAGGGCTGTGTACTTGCGATCGTTACGATGTTTCTCCTTGTGCATTTCTTTGTGGATATGCTCTATACCCATCTGGACCCACGGATTAGGTACGGCTGATATTATGGACAGTGTATTTGCTAACAAATTAAGAAAAAAGAGAGTTTCACTTCCGAAAGCTTACGGAAGTCAATTTACAAAAAGAGTTTTTCAAAGAAAAGATATGCTTTTTGCACTTTCATCCCTTTTGCTTTTTGCTGGGCTTGCCATTTTTGCTCCCCTGCTTTCCCCTTACGACCCCAATGCAATTGACCTGAAGAACAAGAATCTGAGTCCTTCAGAAGAGCACATCCTGGGTACCGATTACCTCGGAAGGGATATCCTGAGCCGAATCCTTATAGGAGCCCGGACTTCCCTTTCAATTGCTTCAGGAGTAGTGCTGATTTCCCTGTTCCTGGGAACTGCTGCGGGATGTGCAGCAGGCTATTATGGAGGCTTTGTGGATGAAAGCATCTCCAGAGTTATAGATATCTTCCTTTCTTTTCCAGGGATCATCTTTGCTCTCACTATTATGGGGGCACTCGGGACCGGAGTTTTCAACCTGATGCTTGCTCTCTCTATAGCCAACTGGGCAAAGTACGCCAGGATGATGCGGGGGCAGGTCCTTTCTATCAAAAAACAGGAGTTTGTCCTTTCCGCGATAACGGGCGGAGCCGGAGATTTTTATATAATCCGCAAGCATATTGTACCCAATGCCATAGCCACTATCCTCGTGCTGGCCACAATAGATTTCGGGCACGTAATTCTCTCTATTGCTACATTAAGTTTTCTTGGAATAGGGCTGCCTGCCGATGTGCCTGAATGGGGGGCAATGCTTTCCTCAGGAAAGGAATTCATGAGGACAGCTCCTTACCAGACGATCTTTCCAGGGCTTGCCATAACCTTCATTGTGATCATTTTCAGCATTCTTGGAGACGGTATGAGGGATATCCTTGACCCAAACCACGAAGGAGGCGAAATCGATTGAGCCTGCTTGAAATAAGAGACCTTTCGGTTGATTTTCCTGCAGAGGAAAACACTGTAAAAGCAGTTTCTCATGTCTTCTTTAATATAAGAGAAGGAGAGACTTTTGGGATAATTGGGGAAAGCGGGTCAGGGAAATCTGTTATTGGTCTTTCCTTGCTGAGGCTTCTTCCGACAAATGCAATTGTCTCAGGAACAGTGTTTTTTCATGGGCAGGACCTTTTTTCTCTTAGACCTTCAGAACTCAGGAAAATTAGGGGAAAACACATTTCGCTCATGCCTCAGAATCCTGCTGGAGCCCTGAACCCTGTTCTGAAAAACCGGCTTCAAATAGAGGAGGTTTTCGAAGAAAGAGGAGTTGACAAAAAGGAAGGGATGAAAAAATCGCTGAGGCTTATGAAAAAACTTCTTTTGAGAAACCCAGAAAAACTTTGCGACCTCTATCCCCACCAGCTATCTGGAGGCATGAGGCAGAGGTTGATAGCTTGCATGTCTCTTTCTTTTGAGCCCGAACTTCTGATTGCGGATGAACCTACAAAAGGGCTGGACCCCGAGGCAAAAGAAGGAGCAGTGGAGCTTTTTACTAAAATTAAAAAAGAGTGTGGGAAGACGATGCTCCTGATCACTCATGACCTTGATCTGGCTCTTGAGGTTTGCGACCGGATAGCTGTGATGTATGCAGGAGAGATTGTGGAACTGGATGAGGCTTCGAAAGTTTTGAACGCACCCTCGCATCCCTATACAAAAGGGCTCATCAGAGCTCAGCCGAGAAACGGGCTTGTTCCCCTGAGCGGGCAGAGCCCAAGCAGGATAAGCCTTCCTGAAGGCTGCTTTTTCCATGAGAGGTGCAGGTACTCGAGTATCGAGTGCTTCAGAATACACCCTGAAATGAAAAAACATAAGGGAGGATGGATCAGGTGTCACTTCCAGTCCTTGAAGTAAACGAACTGGCAATGAGTTTTGGGACTCTAGAGGTGTTCAGGAATGTCAGTTTTTCAGTATCTCGCGGAGAAATTCTGGGACTTTTCGGAAAAAGTGGGTCCGGAAAAACCACTATTGGCAAATGTATTGTAGGGCTTGAAAGACCCACGGGAGGAGAAATCCGGGTCCAGGGAGCGGATATACTGAACATGGGAAAAAAAGAGTTCAGGAAACTGCGCCCTAAAATCCAGATGATTTTCCAACACCCTGAGACTTCTCTTGACCCCCGTATGAAAGCTTTTGAGAACCTTATAGAACCCCTGAAACTCCATTCCGGGCTAAAGCAAGATGCCCTCCTGAAACGAGGAGAGGAACTGGCAGAACTTACAGGGCTGCGACCTGAACACCTTGCTCGTTATCCGGTTCAGCTTAGCGGAGGAGAGATCCAGAGGATAGTGCTTGCAAGGATCATGGCTTTATCTCCTGATTTTATCGTTGCTGACGAGCCGACTTCTATGCTTGATGTTTCAGTGCAAGCACAGATTCTGCGCCTTATGCAGAAGCTTCAGAGAGAGACAGGCGTTTCCTACCTGCTGATCTCGCATGACCTTGAGGTGTTAAGGAAGGTCTGCCACAGGATTGCCTATCTCGATAATGGAACCATTACCTCAATTGAAAATATAAAGAGAGGCATTAAAGTATGACCATCCATGAAAACCAGATCAAACAGACAATTGCCCGCATATGGGACGTTTCGTCCGAGACCTATGACAGCTATGAAGGGCATGGGATTAAGAGTGAAGTTGAAAGAGAAGCCTGGAAAAACGTGTTTAAAAACCTGCTTCCTCCAGGCAGGCTGAAGGTGCTTGACGTAGGCTGCGGGACCTGCGAAATTGGGCTGCTGTTTGCTGAAATGGGACATCATGTTACGGGCCTTGACCTTTCAAAAAAAATGCTTGCAAAAGCCAGGGACAAAGCTTCCAGAAGAGGGTTTGACAGTGTTTTCAAAAAAGGGGATGCCGAGGCTCCTCCTTTTAAGGCTGGGTCATTTGATGTAGTTGTCAACCGCCATCTCCTCTGGACCCTTCCTCACCCTGATACTGCGGTCCAAAACTGGAAAAAAGTGCTTGTGGGAGGAGGAAAGCTTATTGTTATTGATGGCATCTGGAATGACGGTTCAATCGAAACAAACGCAAGGAGGTTTGTAAGCGATTTCCTCACTTTGCTTGTTGAAAGAAGGAATCCCAGAAAAGGACATTACTCTAGAGAGGTAGACAGTGAACTTCCAAATAAGCAAGGAGTCCCTCCTGAAAAAATGCTTGAATACTTCAGGGCTGCGGGATTCAAAAATATAAAAGATATCGACCTGAAAGATATCATGGATCTTCAGAGAGAGAACATGCCGTTCAGGAAACGGATAGCTTATGACTACAAATATCATTTAATCTACGGAGAAAAGTGAACCTGAAGGAATGTGAAAGTGAACTGCCACTAAGCTAAAGACTTAGCAGCTTCCTAATTCATAGATGACCATCGCACCTCCAAAGGCTTAAATTTCAGCTAAGCCGTCCGTACTGAGTATCTCTTTTGTTCATTTCGGCTTTACGTAGTTACAAGCTAGAGTCGAAGGTTTTTCTATGACCTACTGAGCCTGAGGGCAGACTCTTGGAAAAAGATTGCATGGTTTACGCATACCCTAATCTAATATTAAATTATCCGAGGGTCTATATGAAGTAAAGAATACTGAAAAGAATAGAGAAGAAGTTGGCGCTTATATCCCCTGAGTTAAGGACACAGGGGTTTTACGCGTATTCATATAAAAAGAATACAGGATAATAGGTAAGAGTCGATATGCATAGGCTATTTAAATCGAGAAACAAAGAGACCAGTGTAGGAGGCAATAGATGGGCATAAAGGAAGAAGTTTACGAACAGATCATTGAAATTCTTAAAGATGCAAAATTCCCCATAAACACAATGGATGAGTTGATTGATTCCTTGCCTGAAGGGCTTGACACCACAGGCAGAATTGGTGATGTTGAAGTTACTGCAAGAGAGGCAGAAAACCTGATTACTGAAAAGGATTTTCCGTTGAAAGACGCAAAATATGTGGCAGATCTACTGATTGAAAGAGCCGGACTCTAACTTGACTTTCTCAGATCTGAATAGGCAAATAGAGATACTGAGAACAAATTCTATAGAAAAAAGCTTGCGTTTTCCAAATCCAAAACGAACGGTATCCTAACATTGATTCCAAAGTATGTATAAAATGAATTTTTTGAAAACCACTGAAAGCACGGAAGACACGGAAATAAGTAGTAAAGGCGTGGTTCTTCCGTGTTTTCCGTGGTTGTAATATCCAGATTGAATCACTCTGCAACTGGCTATATTTTCCATGTTACAGAATTCCATATGACTTTAAAATAATATTTACTTTATAAGCTGTAATTGTTTTCTTATTATGTATTTATTTGAGAATCGAAGCACTAGAAAATACAATTCCAGTAATATGTGCGTAGCAGAATATGGTGGAAAAGTGTGAATATATTTATAATAAAGGAGCTTATATTTAGACAGGAATTACGCACCTGAACTGAGAAATCAATAGTATGAAGCATTGAACTGCCTGAATATAAATATCCTTGATAGATCAATGCATGCTTTTATTTGTCCCTCAAGCGCGTAAATCCTGTAAGGAAATTACCTGGCAGTGTCGCAAGTTTGCTGTAAATTCAAATTAAGTTTTTGTACGCTATGGATGAAATTTATCTGCACGTATAAAATCTTCTATCCAGCAACTTCTAGAAACTTATGATTTTACAGAAAATTGGCACACTGTCTTTTATAGCCACCTTTTATATTTTTATTTTATAGCTAGTTTTCACTTTATTTTATAGCTAGTTTTCACTTTATTTTATAGCTAGTTTTCACTTTATTTTATAGCTAGTTTTCACCGCTTTTATTTCTTATATTTTTGTTCCAGAACCTTGTAGTTCTTTAAACAGTTATTGTATTTTGTTTCCCATGTTTTATATTTGTTTAGACATTTGTTATATTTGGTTAAAAAGTTATTATAATTCTTGAGCCAGTTCTGATACTCTTTGTCAGTTTTATTTTTTGTGCTCAATTTCTTCTTCTGTGCTTCCCACATCTGTTTTTCTTTTTCACACTGAGCCTTCTCTTTCAATATTAATATTTTTTCTTTTTCCAATTTAGCCTTTTCTGTATCTAACTTTGCCTTCTCTACTTTATATGTATCATTTGACCCTGCACTTACTGATGCAACTGTCAATGACATTACAAAAAAGACCAGTGTAAACATACACATGAGCTTTTTTATTCCGTCAAGTGTTTGTTTTCCCATAGTACTATCCTACTTTTGTTTTTAATTTAATAAATTAATATACTTTAGTATAATATATAATAGGTTTTAGTAAGGTTTTTTAATATATTTTAATTCGTTTTTAATATATTTTAATTTATTTTTAATATATTTTGATACAATTTTGTTTCATATCTATAAGGAACTCATGCATATGAGGTTCAAAATAAAGCGCAAATAAATCTGTCAGATATACTTTGGTATAAATGATAGAAAATTCCTGCTACTGTTTTCTCAGTTCAATAGCATAAGTCCCATTGTTTTATTGTCTTCTAATTTTCCTGCCAACCATTAACGGTTGACATGCCTTGAATTAGCTGGAAAAAATATATACATACTTACATGCGTAGAGAAATTATAAAAATTAGATTTATAAAAAAAGCTTTATAGGGCATATAATTTGAAATATAACCTTTAATGTGAGGATTAATCCATACTGGAAGCCTTAAAATTCATATAATTTTAAAAAACAGAGAATTTACCGAGAATAAGTATCTTTCAACTACCAGTATCATTTGATCTGCGGAAAAACAATTCGGCAATGGAAATTACTTAAAATTAATAAGAAATCTTCTAAAAGAGAAGAGTCTTCTCTTTAATTTTAGCCTTCATAATGCTTTACTATAGCTCTCTGTTCAGCAATGACATTGCTGCTTTTTGTGTCAATAACCTTAAGGGTAATTTCAGAGCCTGCTTTAAAGCCGTAATTATCGGAGGTGTCACTGTCCCCATCCACACTAACTTTTACGCTGGATTTTGTAGCCCCTTCTGCACTATCCTGTCCACAGAGAACAAGTCTTTCCCCTACATTCCATGAGTTGTCTTCAAGAGTGGCTTTGTTTTTATCAGCATAGTATTTGTTGTTCTTTCCTCTGGGACTCAAATCCAAGTAGAGAAGGGAAATATTTCCTGTAAGAAAATCCTGTCCAAACACAGGCCTGTAGGAATTTCCATACCCGAATATCTTTATCGAGATAGAATCTAAGGGCAGGGAATCACCTCCCTCGTGTACAAGCACAATCTTATTTTCTTGAAAACGGGCTCTCTTTTTATCCTCTTTCTCATCCTCATCATAATTATTAGGCGAAAGTCCTCCCTCGCACGATTCAACTAAAATCCTTGCCATCAGCGGTTGAGTGCTTTTGCCTTCATTGGCAATATTGGAAAAACTGATAGCAGCCACGCCTGCAAGTGCGACCAGAACAATCAACATAAGAAGAGAACCTATAATAGGAGTTACGGCATCAGATACTGTTTCTGATGAAAATAATTGTTTATTCCGGATTTTTCCCCAGATTTTCATCAATAAGAAAATACAACAAACTGCCATAAATAATTTATTAACTTCAAAAAAAGAGTTACTATTCATGAATAAAATCTGGAGGGAAAATATTTCCCAGATTATTTTCTTTTTCGCTGTTTCCTCTCATATTCTTTTTCTAGATCGAGAATTCCTCTAACAGCCTCAAGTTCCTTTTTACTTCTGGCATAATGTAAAAGTACAAGTCCAACTCCACAGAGCAGGGCTATAATTGCGGCTGAGAATAGCAGGGGTGCTGACTGGGTATAGTATTTCACCTGAATAGTTTCTTCCCGTTCTCCCATCTTCGAGGAAATCCACAGGAGAGTTTGCCTTCCTTTTTCATCATAGGTTACACTCGAAGGTTCAGGCCTTGCTATCCCAAATACCCTGTTGCCCGTAACATATCCTTCTGGAAGTATCACGCGGATGAATTCGGAATCGGGTTTAACAAATGTAAAACTCCGATCTCCAGAAGACCTTAGCGTATACGCGATAAAACCTGTAACAGGTTCCTTGAACTCCAGATTTATAACTTTTATACCCTGGGTGACTTCCTGGGTTAGAGTATAATTAATAGCCGAAGTTTCATTTTTGCTGAAAAGTTCTTGAAATGTTTGCGGGTCCGCTACGGTCTGGTTTGCCGGGACCACAAGCTGTACAAAATCTTGAATAGGACTCTCCTCTACACCACCATCCAGTGTGTCGGGAGGATAAATCTCAAGCTTGCTGGTATTTACTACCATATTGACAACTTGTATTTTTGTATCGTTTTCCATCATGTAGTAGGTAGTGGTATTTGCAAGAGTCTGATTGCTCGACTCATTCTGAAAAATATCAAATTCATAGCTAGAGATATTACCAGGCTTATCTATGACAATTTCCTTTTTTTGCTCCATACAACCCGATAAAAAGACCACCATCAGGGCAAGGAGCATAAACACGATTTTTGTTCTCATTTTCACAGACAAATTCCCCCTTGAGCTCAAAGCGGTCTCTTTTCAGTCGGCGGCAATTTTCCTCGCTTTCGAGGAAAAGCCTGTACAGGGTATGGAACAGGTTAACATTACCATATGCTCTCTCTTCTTAATAAACAACACGGATAGACATCTCTACGAAGTATGACATAAAGATCACTTTATTATATAAAAGTAGTCGGCCCGGCAGGTAACAAAATTCAGATATTGAACTCTCCGGAAGAATTCAGGAACCTTTCTACCATAGGCCAGTCAACTTTCTTTATATACTTTGCTTGAAGCTTGGAAACATAAAGAATATTGCTACCAATAAGGATTTTAAGGTCTGATGGCTTGGACTCGGCTGTACCGATTGGAAGAAGCACAGGACCCCTAGGAGAGGTGCAGAGCCTGAAATCCTGCCCACTCTTTCTTATATAAGCTCTTACCTTTTCATCAATTGTAAAAGACGGAATCATATTAACACCATGCAGAACTTGTCCAGGAAAGATAAATAATTACAGGTTATAGATTCAATATAATATAAATTTTCATAAACAGGAAAAAGTCCTGGTCTGTAGAGGTCTCCGGGGCAGTTTTAAATTTCATGAAAGCAATTTAGGACAAAGATAACCATGATGATGAGAGATAGGGGAAAACTTGTAATCTGGCCGGTATATCTCGACCAGACAAAGTCAAGGAGCAGCGGCAGAATAATTTCCCGGAAAAATGCTATAAAGGAACCGCAGCTTAATGAGATAAAAGAAGCAGCCCGACAACTTGGCCTGAATCCCGAAGTAGAGCCTCATAAAGCATATCCCAAGTCCTGGTGGGAAGTAAGCGGGAGAGTGCTCGTGGATGATAATGGTCCGAAAACCGTTATTGCAAAACAGATAGCTTTAGCCATAAAGAAGATGCGCGGGCCGGAGAGCTCTGCTAAAGCTTAAATTTTATATTGCTTCTTAATAGAGAACGTTAGTAGAGAAACGTTAATCAAGAAACGTTAACAGAGAAAAAAGGATTTTGCAAAATCCTGAGAAGTCAAAAAAGCCCCAGATACCTGAGAATCCTTTTATCTGGGCTTTCAGAAACTTAAATAAGCTCAGCTAACCTTTATTTTAACTTTTTATACGGATACCTCATCTCTTTTCCGCAGCGCTGGCAAGAAACAACGATATATCCGTCCTTTAACCTGTAACGGGCGTTATTCCCGGGTACGAGAAAAGCATAGCAATGTTTGCAAATTCTGTTTTTAATTTCTCTCGGAATACTCATACGGTTTCTCATAGAAATGTTTCTGATAAGCTGCACGTAACGCTCGCTACGGTCAGGGTGTTCTGCATATTCGCTTTTTGCAAGCTCAAAAAGCCGCCACATTCGCTGGATTGCAATTGCCTGTATCAGGTTTTTCTGCTGTTTTCTTGCTATTCTAGACATGGGTAGATTGATCCTGCATTTTTGTCTCAGACCTTGATTTTAAGCTTCTTTAAAAATCAAAATCAGGAATCAAGAATAATCACATTAATATCTGGGTTTTTGCCGTGTACAAGAGCTTTAAACTTTTCGGGATCTCCACCTGTTATGTCTGGCTTTCCGTAGTGCATCGGAATTACATCTTTTGGGGAAATTGCTGCGGCTGCACTTGCTGCTTCCTCTTCATCCATTGTATACGTACCCCCTATAGGCAAAAGGGCGACATCGACCCTGATATTTTTCATTTCAGGAATAAAATCGCAGTCTCCGGCATGATAGATCCGGATTCCTCCAAGTTCTACTATATACCCCACTCCCAATCCATGGGGATGATAGGGTTTATCGAGGTTATAAGCCGGAACTACTTCAATTCTGGTTCCCTTTATTTCAAGCCCGTCGGCCAGCACATCTCCCTCAGCAACCCGCCTTGCGTCCCCTTTGAATTGCAGGGATAAACTTTCAGGTATCAGAGTGGTTGAGTCCGACCGCCGAACCTTTCGGATATCATCAGGGCTGCAGTGGTCAAAGTGCTCATGAGTAATCAACAGGATATCAGCTTTATCTTCAAAAGCTGGCTCTTCGCTGAGGTCGTAGGGGTCAATATAAATTTTCTTTTCATCCCCTTCAAGTAAAAAGCCAGAGTGACCCAACCACTGAATTGTAACATTTCCAATCTTTACTCGGTTCATTTCATACACCTGTGGACTTCCGTAACTGAGTTTAATGAGAAAGAGAAAGATTATTTCACGATTATATTTATAGAAGGATTGTTTTCTGATTATATTAATAGTGCCCAAAAGAGTTTATTCTATTTTCAAAGAGAAAAATAACCTTTAAAAAGCTAGCAAATTCCTGCTTTATGTTAGTATTCACAGAAGCATTAAGAGATATTGAGAAAATTAGGGAATTCTTACTGATTGCTGGTTACTGCCTTATTTGACAAAACCTGGTTCAAGCACTTCTCATAGATCAGTTTCTGCATATAAGAGACAATCGGCAGTTTGATTATCACTGCTTCTCTTTTGTTTCCTGCGCTGTGAACCCCTATTGATTCCTTTCCATCGGCAATCAGAAAAAATTCTTCTTTATACTGGATGCCATCAATTACAATGTTATTCATGAAATCCGTAAACTCTTGATTAGTTTCTTTGAACTCAAAAGGAAGTGAACTGAAACTATCCAGTTCATCAACGATAAGAATTAGATTACAAGTTTTTTCTAGTTTTTTAATTTCCTGCTTAAATTCCTTGAGTAACTCAGGGCTGGACGAAAAAATAATTAATTCGTCTTTTACTCCGGCCATGATTTCACGTATCCGGTTCTTTATTCCCCAATCACTCTGGATGTACCATATAGGAGAAGTTTTTGGAAGTTCATAACTCAATTCATTGAGCTGGCCAAGTGTCTCGAGTGCACAGTTTAGGAATTCGTTTTTTATCTCTCCGATTACCTTCTTAGGATCAACTGCTCGGAAATACGTTGGAGATCCCTGTCTCACTTCCAGATAGCCTTTTTTCGCAAGTACTTTAAGGATTTCATATATTTTGGCTCTTGGCACATTTGTAAGTTCATGAATTTCGCGGGCTGTAGCCTCTCTCAAACTAACGAGCCCAATATATGCTTTTGCTTCATTTTCGGTTAGCCCTAGTTTTTCAAGATTATGAATTAACTGAGGATTAGTTTGTAATACCATCTGTTACCCCTAATGTAACAATAAATTTAAATCTTTTCTGTCTGTATACGTCAAAAGATCTAAGTCACTGAATATTTGCCTCAAAATAGTATAATTATTAAATATATGCAAATATTAGATAATAAGCCTTCAGCTCAGAGAGAAAAAAAGGCAAGTATTATTAAACTATATACAAAGTTTAAATAATAAGTATTCAGTTCAGAGAGAAAAAAGGCAAGTATTATTAAAATGCATGCAAATCTTAGATAATAAGCCTTCAGCCCAGAGAAAAAAGGCAAGTTCGAGACGTGCACCAAGTTCCTTAAATTGCATTTCATATTAAAAACTATGAGGGGAATCCACTATCACTAAATTTTTTGAAAAACTGGGACTTTTTATTCAGAATAACCGTTTTTCCGTACTCCTGATAGCTTTACTGTGTATAGTTATAGCAACGCAGGGAGCGCAACTCATTGAGATGGAATCAGGAACAGAAACCTTTGTCGGAAAAGACTCTCCTCTCTACCAGGATTATGATCACCTTTATCAAAAAATATTCCAGACACAATCTGTTGTGGTAATGGTAGAGGGCAACGATGTAGAAACTGCTGACGTGATGAAAGCTGTAGACAGGTTAGAACATCAGGTTCAGGCAACCAATGGGGTAATTGAAACTACAAGCCCCGCTTCACTGACCAAACAGATCAATTATAAGATGACAGGGAAATCTGAAATCCCTGATACCGATAAAGAAATAAAAACCATTGTGGATGGAAACCCTGATATTTTCGGCCAGCTTATTCCTGACAATACTCATATGGTAATTTCGGTAGTCATGGCCGGTTCAGCTAGTGAAGATAATCAGGAAGATATCCTTGTTTCCACTCAAGAAGCTGTTTCGTTGGCGGATTTTCCACCTTCTTACAACATCATTGTTACTGGCGATCCAGCATTCATGGTTTCCATGAACAATGAGATGAATTCCAGTATGGGAGTGCTTCTAGGACTTTCAGCGGTTTTCATGGTTATTGTACTGCTTATAGTGTTCAGGCACGTTCGTTGGTGTCTTCTTCCTCTGCCGATAGTTCTTCTTGGTATTGTTTATACCTTCGGGGCTATGGGTTATGTAGGAATTCCAATGTCCATGGTTTCCATGGCTGCATTCCCTATCCTTATAGGCTTAGGAATTGACTATGCTATTCAGTTCCATAACCGACTTGAGGAGGAACTGCAGGAAAAAGGAAACAAAAAAACAGCAGTTATAGAAACCGTAAAGCATACTGGACCTGCAGTCCTCACAGCTCTGGCGATGACAGCCCTTGGATTTATCTCTCTTTTTACATCTACGGTACCAATGATCCGGGATTTTGGTAAATTGCTCATGATAGGCATTTTAATGTGTTACTTATCCTCTATCTTCGTAGGGGTTATTACAATTTCTTTATTTGACAAATACTCGGATAAAAACCCCCTGAGGAAGGTAGCCAGTAAGATAAAATCCGCAAATCCGGAAAAGAAGAAAAAGTCTGAGGATGGAGAAGAAAGTGGTCGCCTTATAGGAAGGATACTCCAGAAAACCACAAAACTAACTATCAAGTATGACATTGTCGTACTGGGAGTTGCACTCTTGCTCTGCTTTGGCGGTCTTTACCTCGACAGGTCTGTGCCTATTCAGACTGATGTTGAAACCTTTGTGCCTCAGGACATGCCTGCACTCGTGGATCTCCACCATATGGGAAACATCATGGGCAATGGCGATGAATTAAACCTTATCATCAAGGTTAAGGATGTAGCTAATCCAGATGTCCTTAAGTGGATTGACCAGTTTTCCGAACATGAAGCGGAGTCCAATAGCCACATTTACGGCTCTTCGAGCATTGTAGATCTTGTAAAGGAATACAATGGAGGAGTAATTCCCGATACCAGCCAGGAAATAAAGGATATTTACTCTGAAATTCCTGAGTCACAGAAAGACCGCTATATATACGGGAATAATATGCTTCTCCTGAACTTCGACATAGGGAATGCGGTTGCGGACATAAAGGTAACAGGTATTGAAGAACTCAGGAACATTGTCAAGCAGGATATGCAGTGGATGCCGGCTCCACCAGGCACCGCTGTCACGATTACTGGAAACTCGGTTGTGTATATAGAGGTTATCTCTGCTCTTACCAGCGGAAGAATAGCAATGACTTTCCTTGGTCTGATTCTCGTGCTTGCAGGGCTTCTTATTGTATACAAAGACTGGGTGAAAGCCCTGGTTCCTATAATCCCAATGTTAATAGTTATTGGATGGTCAGGCGGAGTAATGAGCCTTCTCAATATTAGCTATACTCCTCTCACAGCAACCCTGGGAGCTCTTATACTGGGAGTAGGGTCGGAATACGCTATCCTCATGATGGAACGTTACTTTGAAGAAAAGGAGAAAGGTGCAAGTCCTTTAGAAGCTATTCTGATGACCAGTTCCAAAATAGGAAGTGCAATTGTTGCTTCAGGAGCCACGACAGTATTCGGGTTTATGGCCCTGCTGGCTTCTCCTTTCCCCATAATAACCGACTTCGGTACAGTTACAGTTATCGATGTCTTGCTGGCTCTCCTGGCAACCTTTGTAGTCTTCCCTCCGCTTATGATTACTTTTGATACCTGGCGCGATAAAAGAAAAGGAGCTAGGAAAGCAGAAAAACAGGAAGAGACAAAAAAGCAAATACAGGGGGCCGAGATATGATACGAGTGCCCATAACAAAATTAAGGCAAAGCATGATTACGAAAATTACTACGTTTGCGTTAATTCTATTAATAGTATCAGTGACTGCACTCCCAGTTCTCGGGGAAGGTGATGAAACCAACTTCATTGCTCTAGATCATGGGTATACTGTGGATTACTACAAAAGTTACGGGTCGCCAGTAATACAGGCGTCAATTACAGGAGATCCCGAGCTTGAAAGGGGAGAAACTGCAGATCTGAAGATCAAAATCGCAAATGCCGGAGCTGTATCTGGTTTTAAGAGGTTAAACGCAAATCAGAAAAGAATAAATGATTCCATTGAAGAAACAATTGCACTGGAAGAGATGGGAGAAGAAAAAGAATGTACGACAGCAAAAGACATAGAAGCTGTTCTCCAATCAGAAACGAAGTACATTGAAGTAGAATCGACAGGCAATTACCAGAATGTTGAAGAACTTGAAACCGGGCATATGGCACTTCTTAGTTATACAGTAAAAGTTGATGGCAATGCACCTGCTGGAAATTATGAACTTCTTTTGCCAGTGACCTATCAATACCAGGCAAATGTCCGAACTGTAACTGCGGATGCAATAAATCTCGGGATTACGGATGTAGACTATGCAAGAGAGTACAAAACGAAAACAGAGACTCTCAAAATACCAATTTCCATAAAAAGTGAACCTAAATTCGAAGTAACCAATGTCTCTGGCAACCTGGTTCAGGGTGAAAGTAAGGTTGTTAATGTTACTTATAAAAACACAAGAGAAACCGTGGCAAAAGACGCTTTTGCCCGGATGATTGTGATGAGCCCTCTGAGCACTGAAAAATCTACAGTAAGATTAGGGGATATTGGACCGGGAGAAGAAAAGACTGCCAGTTTTGAAATTAAGGCCGATCAGGATGCCAATGTAAAAAAGTATGGAGTCAATAGTGAAATAAAATATTTTGATAATGACGGAGATACTAAATTTTCAGAAAGTATGAAAGTAGACTTACCTCTTAAAGCAACAGAACAAAAATTCAGCATAACAGGAATAGCAATTTTACTGATTATAGTTATCGCCCTTTACCAGATAGTAAGCGTACACCGGAAAAGAAACCAGAATGACGAGAATGTATCAGGTGATGAAAATGAATAATAAAAATGGATTATTTATTACTGTCACAACTCTTCTGATCCTTTGCTGGGCAGTCTTCCCAGCGCAGGCAGCTGTACCAGAACATTTTGATATTAGTGAAAATTACTACTCAGTATACGGAGGGCCTGACCTTAATGCAACACTTGTTGGGGACAATCAGTACTCTAGAGGAGATACTGTAACTCTCAATCTAAATATGATGAATAAGGGTGAAATTTCCGGCTTTAAATCTGAAAAAGATGCAGATATTGGAGATTATGCAGATGAGATGCTACAGCAGTCAGAGATGCAGTATGAAGCGCAGGCTACGACAGCAATAGGCATTCTTGCAACCCTTAGATCTGATAGTCCTAACATTAAAGTTAAGTCTGGACCTCAAGAAGCTGGAACTCTCAAGCAGGGAAAAGAAAGTGCAAGTCCCACAAAGTTTACAATTGAGATTAATAAAGATACTCCTGCAGGTATATATCCTCTGACCCTCGACATTTCGTATCAGTACCAGAATAATGTCCAGGTCGGCGGAGACGATTTTGACAGTGTTACAGGCCTCGTAACAAATAAGGAAGTAGGTATCTGGTATGAAAATAAGACCCAGACGCAGACCATAAACATCGAAGTCAAGAAGGAACCTTATTTTGAAGTTACAAACGTAACAGGTGACCTTTACCCCGATGACGGTGGGATGCTTTACGTTACATATAAAAACACAGGAGAAGAAACCGCAAAAGATGCAACCGTTAGAATTAGCGCATCTGATCCCTTCAGTACCACTGATGACCAGGCTTATCTTGGAACTCTGAAAACCGGAGACAGTGAAGTTGCTGTTTTCGATATGGGTGTAGATGAAACTGCAACTGCAAAGCCATACTCTATAAGCAGCGAGATTTTCTACGAGGATTCTGATGGGCATGACCAGACTTCGGATACTGTCAAGGTCAATACCGAAGTTCTGGAGGCAAAAAACTCTCTTCCGGGATTTGAGCTTGGGACAGGCATTACAATGGCTCTAGCTGCATGCTTTGTAATGCTCAGGAGAAAGAAACAGGATTGAAGCAAAAGGTAAAATAAAGTATGCACGTAGCCTTTTTAAAGGCTACAACCCTCTATTTTTGGAAATATACTCATGTAATTTTTCGTGCAGTTTTATTACTTTTGAACTTTTACCTCAGTTGTAAAACAATGATTATAATTTAAAGTTTTAATATATTATTTAAAGTTTTAATCTATTGTATAACTGAATTAGTCTATTGTAGTCTATTGTAGTCTATTGTAGTCTATTGTATAACTGAATTAATTTGATTCTGTCACATACAGAAAAGTAGTAAGAGGCTCAAGAGTTCCGATCCTGGTCTTCTGTAATGAAAATAGTCCCCTCTTAATTTCTTCATTCAGAGAAGGCTTGCAATTCCTTCCTTTCATTAATACCGTAATTTACAGTTGCCCCTACTAAAAGTACAGCTAAAGAACAGTATTTTTGGACAGAACTCCTTGTATATCTGTGTAAATTCTCCATAGAGTATGCTTTCTTCGCTATTTTGAATACATCTTCTATAATTGACCTTACAGATCTGAGTTCTTTCCATTTGCTTATTAACTCTTTAAACTTTGCAATTATTTCTTTGTAGAATTTAATTTCTTTTTCAGTATTTCTTCTTAAATCAAATATTTTCAGAGGATATCTAAACATATTGAAAAGTTTCTTAAAATTACAGTTTTTCCTTGGAAAAATTAAAGGTACTACCTTAAAATTTCTTACAGATATAACGTAGTTTTCATAGGAATAGTATCCTCTATCAGCATAGATAACGTCACCTGCTTTTATTATTCTCTTTCTTTTAAGTTCTTTAAGTATTTCAGGATAAATTTTAGGTTCTGCTACATTTGCTTCATTAATCAGAAACGCTAAAGGTTTTAATGTTTGAGAATCAAGTGCAAGAGTAAGTTTCATGCCAATGAAGAAACCTCTATGGGTTGAATGGCCCCACTTGTATTCTTTGTTTTTTAGGCTTTCTTTGGTAATCTTTTTAGCGTGCCAGTTCAGGTTAAGGTTTATGTCAGTACTATCAATAATAATGTCTCTTGATCCATTTTTTCTCTTAGGGCATAAATCATTCAATATTTCAAAAACAAAAGCAGTAAACTCTTGGGGTTCATACTTACTAAGAATGCCATAAACTTCCTTTTCAGTTGGTACTAAACTGATTTTTAAAAAGTTTCTCAAGATTTCTCTTTCTTTTAATTCCTTTATAGCATAAGAGATTTCACAAGAAAAAAACATGCTTAGAAGAACAATTTTTATAGTAGGTACTGATCTGTGGAGGGGCACAATGCCCCTCCTTGTAAGAGTTTGCTTACAGAATCTCAAATCAAAAACATTTAATATTTCGGACAACAATTGCCATTTGAAATCTTCATTTAGTGGTATAAGTGGAGGTTTCGTAATAATCACCAGAGAAGGATTGAAAATCCTTCTCAATAAAATTTACGATTTTTTATGACATTAATTAAAATTCAGACGAAAAATTGAATGTACTTTTTTGAGGGGAACTACTAATAACCTTAATAAATGGAACAAATAAGTAATAACCTCTAGTTTGAGAGTGAGTTTAAGAGGACCCTATAATGAAAAGCAAAGCTGAAATTTCTGTTAACTGGAAGCCTTTGAGTAAATAAATCAGAATTCAGGACTAAGAGGTGTAAACTAAATACCAAAAAGATATTCATTGCGCCGACACAAATCTTTGAGAAAATAAAGAATGAGCCTATCCCAAAAGCCACTTTACTCCTAATCGTTAGGAATTTTCAGAATTGTTTTCATGATCATGAACTTGATTGATTATTCAAAATACAAGGCTCAAGAAGCAAATTTCAAGTTTTGGGATGAACTCAATACTAAAAATCCAAAAACATACCATAAAATTATAAATTGCGACAAGTAGAGAAATGATAGAAAATATAATTTCCGTCCATGTATTGGAAAATGTATGCTTCTGTTAAATTGGGTTATAATTTTCAGTCGGAGCGATCTGTCTCCTTTGAATCGATTTTTGTAGGTTCTTTTTCACCGACAATTTTTGCAACCATTACCTCGGTAGATTTAATGACCGCGTAAACCCTGTCTCCGGGTTTGATATCAAGTTTTTCTACAGCTTCTTCAGTGACTACTGAGGTTATAACTGAGGGTTCCATTTCAATCGTAATTTTAGATACAAGCCCGTTTTTTTTCACTTCCAGCACTTTACCAGGTAGCTGGTTTCTAGCTGATAATTTGAAGCTTACATTTTCCCAGGCTGTTTCATCTCCGATGGTTTCACTAATAAGCTGCTTACTGGCTTCGTACTCAGCCAACAATTTTCTTCCGAGGTCGGTCAGGAAAGTACCCTGATTTTTTCCCCCTCGTACTGTGAGGACTGCAGGTTCGCCAAGAGCTTCATTCATTTTTTTAAGTACTATCCAGGCTTGTTTATATGATATCCCAAGCTTCTTACAGGCTTTCCGAAGCGAGTGCTCTTCTTCTATTGTCTTTAGTAATGTAGCTCTTCCAGCACCCATGACGGTCTTTCCGTCTTCTGTAAACCAGACCTTTGTTCTTGCTTTCACAAATTTCACCTTTTACACGGAGCACATAGACAGAACTTGCCCTGAATTGGGCATATACCGGAACTCCATGGAGAATACCCATTTCCTTTGTTGATTGCCGGGTTATGAGGGCATTAAGAAAAACGCCGCAATCAACCTTCCCCTAACAAGAGTTTCCAGCATATAGAATTCGGTAACTCTGCCCTGTAGAGAGTTTCTGATGCTGGATTGTGCAGAAGTTTTACTTAAAACTATGTTCTCAGGACTAAGAAAGGCATATACCTAACTCCCTGCTTCAATATTCCATGAAGCATGAATAAATTATCTCTCCAGTTTCAATTCTTAAAAATCCACATACGCAGAGATAACCCTTCCGTTTAACATATCCTCAAACATTCCGAAGCTAGCTATCCAGTTGTCAACCGATTAAAGCAAGTAATCTTTTAAATTCTATGTGCTTCCCGCAATTTCTCGCTGGAAATCGACCTCAAAATTCTGGGCTTAGAACTAGGTTTCAAGTTCTTCAAAAGGTTTGCCCAAATTCCTGCATGGAAAACTACCAGAACTTCACTTCCCCAACAGAAACATTTCCAGAGGTATTTTCCGTTGAGTTTGTTATTTTGTTCTAGCCCTGACCACCAACGCAGATAATGCCGGCAAAAGCAAGCATCATTATGAGAACTGCCATCTACCTGAATACTCTGGTTTTACCTCTCATGGTTATATGATTTTGGACATAACAAATGCCATATTTTTGAGGATGTATAACTACTTTTTGCAAAAATGGCTTTGGGGCTATAATAACCCTTTATTCAATAAACACACGCTGATTAATAATGGAAATCACAAAATAGACTGAACATATCTTCAAAAAATAAAAAATAAAAACTGATGGTTAAATATATACAAATAAAAACTACAAGCAAGACAAGTACAAATAAAAAAATACAAACAAGAAAATACTAATAAGAATAATAAATGTGATTTTAATTCAAGTTAATTTGTGCAGGTGAAAAAAAGAGTTCCTCAGACAGTAAAAAACTAAATATATATTATAATAATAGTAAAAGTTTATTAGTTTATTGTGTCAATACGATGTCAATATTATAAGATCCTATGTCTTAAAAGTTGAATAATATCCTGAAAGAATAATATCCTGAAAATTTCTATAAAACGAGTGACTCTCAAACACTAACTAATATTTTTGAAGGTTTCTTTATGAATGGTTATAGTATTTTCCTTGTAATGCTCACAGTCTATATAGCTGGACTTGTGGCTATTGGCTGGTACTTCAATAGTAGACAGAAATCCATTACAGACTTCTGGCTTGCTGGCCGCAGGATAGGGCCTTCCGCCCTTGGATTTTCAGCTGCAGCGTCCTGGCTGACAGCGGGAGGAATTCTTGCAGTAATAGGTTATTATATGCTTCAGGGAATGGGCTCTATATGGGCTTTTGTAGCTCCAAACATCATTTCCCTCCTATTCCTTGCTGTGCTTGTGAAGAAAATCAAAAATTTGCCTGCAATC
Source organism: Methanosarcina barkeri str. Wiesmoor (assembly GCF_000969985.1). Taxonomy (GTDB): domain Archaea; phylum Halobacteriota; class Methanosarcinia; order Methanosarcinales; family Methanosarcinaceae; genus Methanosarcina; species Methanosarcina barkeri_B. The sequence goes on from NZ_CP009526.1 coordinate 4,495,366, forward strand.
ACCCAGCCTGAACTTCTGGAACAACGTTATGGCAGTATAGTCCGATTGCCAATTGCCCTGATCATAACTGTTGTAATGATTCTTTTTTCAGTATCCGATATTACAGGGCTTTCCCTTGTGCTACAAACTTTTTATGGTGTTGATCCTCTCTATGCCGCAGCTATTGTTGCAATTGCGGTTTCTCTTTACGTAACTCTCGGAGGGTTGTATGCAGTTATCTGGACAGACACTATCCAGTTTTCATTCCTTGCTCTTTTTGCAATAGTAATGGCTTTTGCCACAGTAGGAACAGTCGCTGATGGAGGCCTCAACACTTCTGCAATAAGCGTTTCACAGCTTTTCGGAAATGTATCTGGAGACTGGTGGAACCCCTTCTCAATCGGCCTTCCCATGGTTTTAATTTTTTCCTTTGCCTTAATTCCGGGCTGGATTACAGAACAAGACCCCTGGCAGAAAATCTGGTCTGCAAAAGATGAAAAATCTGCTAGTGTAGGAATGGTACTTGGCGCTCTCATGATCACTGTGATCTTTGCAGTCTGCGCTGTGATTGCAATAGCTCTAAACAATATATACCCTGAAATAGCAGGAATGGGCTATCCAGCAGGAATGGCCTCTGCAGAGCCTGCGCTCCTGTCCTTTGTCAGTGAGCGTTTCGCCTCAGCACCGGTAGTAGTAGCCTTCAGTGCAATCGGGCTTGCAGCAGCTTCCATGTCCTGTACAGACACTTTTTCAACATCAGGTGCTTCCTGTATTTCAAGGGATATTTACCAGAGGTATATAAAGCCAGACGCTACAATGAAGGAAATGATGCTGGTAAACAGGGCCAGTGTACTGTTTATCATACTCGCTGCAACAGCAGGTTCATTCATCATTCCCAATATTCTTGATGCCATTCAAATTGCAACTTTCATTGCGAGTTCTTCTTATTTCTTCCCACTAATGGGAGGCCTGTACTGGAAGCGAGCTACCAAGGAAGGAGCGTTTGCAGGCATGGTAATCGGGTTTATTGTTCAGGTGTCTCTTGTGGCTCTGGACCTTATAAATACACCTCCTCTTGCCGCTAGTTATCTGGAAAGTGTTCACCCCATTCTCATGGGCCACGGAGTTATTGTGGGAATGTCTCTGAGTGCAATTGCTTTCTTTGGAGTTTCACTAATGACAAAACCCTCAAGCAAGGTTAATCTTGCACCTTTCTTTGAAGAGGAAGCCAAAGAACTTTCTCTCTCCGAAACGAAAAAAATCAATGAGAAAGACCCTGAATATAGCGCTTTCCTTAAAAATCTTAATGAAAAAGTTACAGGAGAACGTGCTCACCTCCAGCTCAATCTCCATACTTCCGGAAATCTTAGCTGGCAAGAAGTGACTGAAAACCTTAAAACAATGTCTCCTGCGTGGGTAACTCCTACAGGGATTGATTCAGTCTACAGGTTGACTCATGGAGATATGCTTGCTTGTGTTGCAGTTACAAGGGGAACCGGAGAAAGGGATATCTGGCTTAAAGCAGAGCCCAGGCTTGAAACCCTGGGAACGCAGAAGAGAGAACTTTTCACGGCCTATGAAGAGTTGAAAAAAGTGTTTGGTCAGAAAAATGTAAAACTTGACTACATCTAAGTTATTCAGAACTTATATGAGCTAAGGTTCCTGATCGGACCCTTGCTTCCTTTTTTTACAATTTATCCTTTCTTATAGCTTGAAAGCATTCTCAAGAGTCTTTTTTCCAAAAAGAAGATCTTCAAGAGAGAATACCTCAAAATTATAGACACCTCTATATCCCGAAAGCAACTTCAGGACTGAAAAGTCCACGCAACCTTCTCCGGGAGCCATATGCTCGTCTCCGTCGTATTTTTCTGTCCATTGCCCACTATTATCATGCAGGTGAAGATGAATGATATATTTCTGCAAGGTCCAAACAAACTCCCTGAGTTTGTCAGGATCTCCTCCGCAGGTAAGGTTTGCGTGTCCGATATCAAAGGTGGCTTTCAGGTGTTCAGAATTCACAGCTTCTATAGTCCTGGAAAGCTCTTCGGCCTCACAGCAAAAGTTCGAGGGGTCTGTACCTTCCTTGTTTTCAAGGCCCAGAGTAACTCCATAATTTTCAGCTAAGGATGAAAGCTTTTTGAGGTTTTTAACCATAGAGAAATAAGATTTTTCCCTATCAGGTCCAATCCTGCCCGGATGTAACACCACAACGGGGGCTCCGATCCGACTTGCAAGCGAGATTGATTCTTCCATAAGGATAAATTCCCTCTCGCGCATTCTTGCAGTATCAACCTGGAGAGCTGAAGGATATTTCGAGTCTCCAGCAGAGTAAGGGGCATGAACTGTAACTGCAAAATCATATGTCGAGATTTCATCGAGTATTAGGTCAAGCTTTTCAATTTCAAGTGTCGAACCATTGTAAATCCCAAGCTTGGGGATATACAGTTCTATGGACTCGACATATTCCTTTAAATCTTCAGGGTGGCCGGCAAAAGAAGAGGCTCCTAAAATCACACATTATGCAAGGAAACTAAATATAAAAATCCTTCTCTAATGTCTGCCGAAATCAAATTTGTGAGTTAAAATTATTATCCATATCCCAAATGCCAAATTTCTAAAATAATTAATTCCTTAATAGGCAAAATTGAAATATACAGTAATTTTCTCTTAAATCGCATCCAAACAGTTTTTTACCTCATTAATATAAAAAATCCAGCCAACATATTTATATATAAATAACTGTTACCCATCGAACAACTATATTATATTTATAAATAGATATTATAATAAATATATAGTTTCTTATGAAAAATATATTTTAATTGTAGGTGCAAACAGTGTTAAATAAGTTTCTGTGTGTGATACAGAAAACATACATTATTTTTTTCTCAAATAAACGAGAAAGTTAATAAATTTTCCATTTTATAAAAACTAATAGCATAAAAACCACATCAAGAATGCTTATTAATATAAAATTAGTAATTATATTTTAAAAAATGAATTCAAAAATTCATTAGTTACAATCGGAATCTTTATATTATATTGAAAAGAGTAGAATTTTTTTATTTATATAAATATGAAATTTTGCTTGTTTTTACCTGCGCAATCTGTCTTATAAAATTGATTATATATTATATAGTCATATAATAATATTTTAAAAGCCTACATATTTCGAAAGGTTTATGAATGATCCTCTCTAATCAAAAAATTAACGCGCGTCATAATCATATTTCTTTGTAATGATATGGCAGACGATTTTAAAAAAATGTACAGCGTTTTTTGAATCCACCTTATTACATGTAATAATACAAAGGAGGAAAATGAATGGAACCACTCATAAGCATGGGAGTGCTTGCACTTATTGGAGTGGCTGCGACCATTGCAGGTGCCTCAGAGGACCTGGAATCTGATATCGGTTCGCAGAGTAACCCTAACTCTCAGGTGCAGTTAGCTCCCCAAATGATGTTTCCCCACAGAATATTTAACAAAGCGATATCGGGAGAACCACCATCAAATGCATTAATGTGTTCGATTGGTGCAGCCGTTGCAACAGTATTAATAAGTGAGTTTACCATGTCCCCACTCTTTGCACTGGTATTTGGTTCACTTATTGCAGCATGCGTGCACGCTACTTTTGCGGTAACTTCTACAATGGGCAGATGTGCCAGTCAGAGTCGGTTCAAGCAGCCGATTTATCTTGATATGATAAGAAGTCACATCACACCAATTATGGGATATGCGTTCATAACAACCTTCTGTATTCTAGTGGTATCATACTTGATGACCGTTGTACTCGGGCATCCCTTCCCGCTAACTATGCTGGCTTTTATATGGGGTATCACGATAGGTGCAATTGGATCGTCAACAGGCGACGTTCACTACGGTGCAGAACGTGAGTTCCAGCAGTTTGAATTCGGTTCAGGTCTGAACGCTTCAAACTCAGGAAACATTGTAAGATATGCCGAATCCGGCCTTAGGGATGGGTTCGATAACTCCTGGTTCTGTGCCAAGTTCGGAGGTCCTGTCACAGGGCTTGCTTTTGGTATGACTGTATTCCTTGGAAGCTGGATAACCACTATTTTTGATCCTGCAAAAGGCCTGGGATGGCTCTCTGTTATTGCAGGCATTGTTATTGTCTTTATTTTAATTATCTGGAACTGGAAGATGGAAGTTTATGCCCGCAAAGCATATGGGCCTTATAAAGAAGATAAGACTGAGGAGGCTTCAGCATGATTGACGCTATCTTAGGAAATATCATCTGGATGGCTCTTATCACAATAGGCGGCGTTTTGATTTCCTGGAGTGTCCACTTCGTGCCTGTGGGCGGTGCACCTGCAGCTATGGCTCAGGCAACTGGTATTGGTACCGGTACAGTGCAGCTGGCAGCAGGTGCCGGTCTGACAGGGCTTGTTAGTGCAGGCTTTATGATGAACGTAACAGATAACCTTCCGCTGATTCTCGCATCAGGCTCAGTGGGAGCAATGATCATGATCGCTGTGACCATGATTGTCGGTAGCATTGTCTACGTCTATGGTGTGGGTGTTGTACCTTCTTCCGCAAAAGTAAAGGTTGACCCAATTACAAAGTACAGGCAGGACCTTTATGTATCTCAGGGTACTGAAGGGCACGGGCTTCCGACAGTAAGTTATGTGAGTGGAATTATAGGCGGTGGCCTTGGTGGAATAGGAGGGTCCCTTGTTTACTATTCACTCATAGAAGTGGGCATGAGTGCAGGCCTGGAAGCGGTCGGAGTTACCAATTCAGTCACAGGACATGAGCTTGTAGCAGTTGCAGCAATATTTGCAATAGGCATTTTCTTCGTGAACGCTGTAATTCCATCCTATAACATAGGAGGTACAATTGAAGGGTTCCACGATCCAAAATTCAAAAAATGGCCAAAAGCGGTAGTTTCTTCTCTCGTAGCATCAATAATGTGTGCTATCGTGGCGGTAGTTGCAATCGCACAGCTCGGAGGTATTTAAAATGTCTGCAGGTGGAGCAGGAGGAGAAGCAAAGGGAGGCTATCCTCCACAAACAATAATGGCTTTAGGTATCGTCGGCGGTCTTGTCGGGATTTACCTTGGTAACTTCGCACCTCCAGCATATTCCTTCTTTGGAGGTCTTGGAGCGATCTGTGCAACTGTCTGGGGTGCTGATGCGGTTCGCCGTGTAGCAAGCTATGGACTTGGTACAGGTGTCCCATCAATCGGTATGCTTGCCCTTGGTATGGGTATTCTAGCAGCTCTCTTCGGGCTTTCAGTAGGAGGCACTGCAGGGCCTATAGTAGCCATCGTTGTAGCAGCAATTATAGGTGGCGTTATTGGTGCCCTTGCAAACAAAGTAATCGGAATGGGCATCCCCATAATGGAAAAGGCAATGGTAGAGATTTCATGTGCAGGCACCCTTGTAATCCTCGGGCTGAGCGTTGTTATTGCCGGATCCTTTGATTTTGCTTCAGTTGTCCAATACGTCGTTGCAAACGGATACATTGCACTGATCTTTATAATAGGTGGTATGGGAATCCTTCACCCCTTCAACGCTAGCTTGGGACCTGATGAGAAACAGGACAGAACCCTTATGCTTGCTGTTGAAAAAGGAGCAATTGCATTAATAATTGCAGGCTTTGCCTCTTCACTCCATGAAGGATTAATGGCTGCTGGCTTAAACATGCTTATAGGCATTATCATCTGGTATGTCGCTTTCAGCAAGCACTATGCACTTATTAAGAGAGATGCATACGCAGTGGTTGGAAGTGGTATGCTGCCTAGTTCGGAGGAACTACAATGAGCATGATTAGAATAGCTCCCGAGTTAAATTTAGTTATGGATCCGGAAACAGGAACCATAACACAAGAACGGAAAGACTCGATTCAGTATTCCATGGAGCCCGTATTTGAGAGAGTGGACAAACTGGATGCAATTGCAGACGACCTGGTGAATTCCCTTTCACCCAGCAATCCGCTCCTTAATTCCTGGCCAGGCCGTGAGAACACCTCCTATATGGCAGGATTTTATGGAAACACTTTCTACGGAGTCATTATAGGGCTTGCCTTCAGCGGGCTACTGGCCCTTGTCATATACATAGCAAGTTTGATGAGAGGGGTGGTGTAAAATGGCAGATAAGAAAGAACCAGCCCCAGGATGGCCTATCCTGAAAGGAGAATATGAAGTAGGCGATGTCAAGAACTGTGTACTGGTAATTACCTGCGGGTCACACCTTCCCGGACAACCAATTCTTGATGCAGGAGCAGCCGTTACCGGATCATGTAAGACCGAAAATCTCGGTATTGAAAAGGTAGTTGCTCACATTATCTCGAACCCTAACATCAGGTACCTGCTTGTGACTGGCTCTGAAGTTAAAGGGCACATTACCGGGCAGTCAGTGATGAGCCTGCACGCAAACGGTGTAAAAGATAACAGGATTTCAGGGGCATTGGGTGCAATTCCATATGTGGAAAACCTGAATGAAGACGCAATTGCTCGTTTCCAGGAACAGGTTGATGTTGTCAACCTTCTTGATACTGAGGATATGGGTGCCATCACCTCCAAAGTGAAAGAACTCGCCTCAAAAGACCCGGGTGCTTTTGATGCAGAACCTATGATCGTGGAGATCAGTGAAGAAGGCGAAGAAGAAGAAGAGGGCGGTGCTGTCAGGCCTGTCTCTGGGGAAATTGCAGTTATCCGCAGCAGACTGAAGGCAATTGAAGCCCGCATGATGGACATAGGAAACTTGAACAAGTTCCACTCAGGAGTTCACGCAGGAAAGATCGAAGGTGCCATGATAGGGTTGACAGTAACCATATCCCTGCTTGGGTTATTACTGCTAGGGAGGTAATGAAAGTGGCAGAAGAATACGATAAAGGCGTCCCAATGATGCTTGCCCCTCAGATGGGCGCAATTGATGCTACTGTTGAGAGTATTCGATATAGAGCACAGTTGATTGCAAGAAACCAGAAGCTGGATTCCGGGGTTGCAGCTACCGGAATGATAGGCTTTGCAGCAGGTTTCCTCTTTTCGCTGCTGATGGTCATTGTACTCCCGTTATTGTTCTGGTGAGAGGTGAAATAACATGGATGGAAAAGCACCAGCAGCATTTGTAGAGCCAGGTGAATTTAACGAAGTAATGAAAAGGCTCGATAAGATAGATGAAAAGATTGAGTTTGTCAACAGTGAAGTTGCACAAAAAATCGGAAAGAAAGTAGGAAGGGATATTGGAATTCTGTACGGCGGATTTATTGGCCTGCTGCTCTTCCTGATATATACCGTGGTATCATCAATGTTCATGTAAGTGAGGGATCAAAATGTTCAAGTTTGACAAGAAACAGGAAGTTTTTGAAATCGGTGGAGTTAAATTCGGCGGACAGCCGGGTGAATTCCCAACCGTGTTAGTCAGTACTATGTTCTATGCAAGGCACAAGATTGTGACTGATGAAGACAAGGGTATCTTCGACAGGGCTGCTGCAGAAACCCTCTGGAACACCCAGGTCTCACTGAGCGATGCCACTGGAAACCCCTACGTAAATCAGATTGTAGGAGAAACCCCCGAATCAATCAAGCGCTATATTGACTGGTTCGTTGAGATTGACGACAGGACTCCTTTCCTGATTGACTCCTCAGCCGGAAATGTGCGTGCAGCCGCCGCGCAGTACTGTACTGAAATCGGTGTTGCAGATAGGGCAATCCACAACTCGATTAACGCAAGTATTGAGCAGGAGGAAATTGATGTCCTCACAGAAAGCGATGTAGAAGCTGCAATCGTCCTTGCTTTCAACGCAACCGACCCGACCGTAAAAGGAAAGATGGACATTCTTGAAGTCGGTGGTTCTGGATTAACAAAAGGAATGCTTCAGATCTCAGAGGAATGTGGAATTAAGTATCCATTAATCGACGTCGCTGCAATGCCTCTTGGCGCAGGTTCCGGCCCTACTATCCGCTCGATACCCACAATGAAAGCAAAATTCGGGCTGCCAATCGGCGGTGGATACCACAACATGGCCTCAGCATGGGACTGGCTCCGCAAGTTCAAGAAGACCCAGCCTGACGCCAAGGCAATCTACATGCCTGCAGACATTGGTACCAATCTGGTAGCACAGATTGCAGGCTCTGACTACCTCCTTTACGGGCCTATCGAGAATGTCAACCAGATTTTCCCAGCAGTTGCAATGGTAGACATCATGCTTGGAGAAACTGCAAAGGATCTTGGTGTCGAGATCGCAGATCTGGAAAACCACCCGGTAACCAAGCTGACATAAATAAAAAGGAGAAAATTACAGAGAGTCTCAGGACTCAAAAGCAGAGGAAATTTTCCTTTGCTTTTTTTTCTTTTAAAAAGTTGTAGTTTTTTTAGCTAATTCAGGTTCTTATTCTTGATCTTTTGGTTTTTGCTGTCCCTGTGCTTTCTGCCTTTATTCTCTATACAACTTTATGAATATTTTTGTTTTGATTATTTATTTTTAGGATACTCTGCCTGTCTACTGTGAACTACATCTCCCTTAATTCTTCGCCTTTCGGGCCAGTTTCGAAGGAAAAGCTTCCTGGTTCATTCCTTTCTCTTTTGAGAACAAGTCCCCAGGCCCTTCCCCGCGTTCTGCAGGTGTCAAATAACTATAAGATTTTGATCCTGAAGTGAGAATTTTTTGATATTGATTGCAGCATTAATGTCCTTATCATGTTTTGTTTTACAATCAGGACATTCCAATTCTCTAGCATCAAGAGTCAGATTAGAGTTATAATACCCACAAACATTACAAAGTTTAGATGAGAGTTCAAACTGTCCAATTTTCAGGATAGTTTTACAAGACTCTTTTCAAAATCTACTGTATAATGTTGTGGCATTTGACATGATTGAACAGGATTTTTCTTAGATTTAAACCTGGGAAATCCGTTCTTTTCCCTGAAAAACCTGGTAAAAGCTGATTCTACATTGACTAAACATGCCAGCAAAGTTTGAGAATTAGCTTCTTTCAACCAGGCATTAGCAGGTTTTACTTCATGAACTAAAATTCGTTGTAAGTCAAACCGTGAGATGGATTTATTTTATTGTTCATAAGTTTTAATCTTCTGTTCTAAAGCCCAATTATAGACAAATCTACAAGCTCCAAAATGAACTTTTATAAGTCTTTTCTGATCTTTGTTGGGGTAGACTTGGCATTTATAGGCTTTTAACATCCGAGAGTAATAGGGTTTAAAAAAAATAATTTTTGTTAAAGAATATTGAACTTGACAGCTTTCATCCCCCACCCGCCACCTGCCGATTCTCAATGGAAGCTGGCGAGGAAGAGGACTTCACGCATTAGAGTTAAAACACTTCTTTTGTCTACTTTTGAATATAATCTCCAGATGAACCTGAATAATAGAATACTTTGATAAGCCAGAGAAATAATACCAAGTGATGAAAAATATGAATTTAAGGGAAAAAAGGGTGATATAGATGATTATAACGAAAAAGATGATAATATTAAAAAAGGTTCTGTCATTCTCCAGGAGAAAAGTCCCTGGCTGGCTAAATAATTCCATCTGAACCTGCCAGGTACTTATGAATCCACTCCCAAACTCGCTTTTTGGGACTGTTATCGCCTCTGAAGATTGTGAGTTTTCAGGAAAATTGCAATAACCTGTGAGTTTTTACCCTACGCTTAAGCAGGAGCTATACAATCTACTCAGACACTCACGGTTTTTGAACATGTCAACCTATGCCCTCGAAATTAAATTAGGATAGATAATCGAAGATTAAGTAAACTATAAGGATAGGGTGAAATCAATAATGCGATCTTCCAGGTTATAGCAGTCCGACTTACATCTCAATATTTTTAATTTACATATTGTACACTCTCTTAACATATATATATAAAGAGTTGTGAACCGATGTCATTCATTTCTGGTCATTTGTCAAGCTTTAGTTTAACATTCTAAGAAAAACTTAATTAAGCTTCGAAAATAGGGCAGCGTACAAAAAAATATACATCCAGGTAATTTAACGGAATTCATAAGGATACCAATATTGTATTATATTTTAAAATGAAATGGGACTTTGGATGTAACACCTTTTAATTCTAATCATCAAAGAGTAGTAATAAATAGAAAGATTTAATATTCGGTAGCACTTACCAGTACCATAAATAGAGATTTAAATAAGAACTTTTAGGATTCACAGTGTACTTCTTTAGAAAAAATGTTTTTCTATAATATCTAACCGGAAACCACAAAAAGTCCTGATCTTACGGGCATCAAAACGGATCATAGCATAAATAGCCAGGAAACCGGATCTATCGGGTGGAAATATGCTGATCAGAAAGAACATTTCCCTGGATGATAAATACCTTAAAAAGTTACAGCCCTTTCTGGATGCCAATAATGGGAATTTGAGTGCTGCAGTTAGGGATACCATTGAAGTTGCGGATACAGCTCTTTTATATCATAAAAGTATTGATGAAGCAATTCGATTTTTAAAAGAAACACCTGCAAAAGAAGAATTAAACGAAACAATCCAGAACGGAGAAAATATCGTTATAAATAAAACGATGCTTGAATGGCTGTTTAGGTGTACCAGGGGCAGGCTTACGGATGAAGAACTCGTTAATGAGCTTATCAATCCATTTGAGATTCAGGATATGAAACAACTCGAAGGCTACCTTAACAAGGTTTCCAGAAGCTATCAATGGGTAATTCGAACTTCAATAAAGTGCGAAGATATTAATAATCCTGAATCCGCACTGGTACTTATTTCCAACTCGACTGTATACAGTAGAGACTTTTTTGCCCAACTGGTAGCTCATTTCCTTTCAAAATGGAAACAGCTTGACGTTGAGCATGTTTTCAGGAGATCAAACTCGACCCAGATTTCTTTCAAAAGAAACACCTCTATCTCATCAAACGAGATCATGCCCGGAATCCGGAAGCATTTTGGATATCTTGATGTTTTATGTAAGGAGTTAGACGACAATACTGAATTTTGGACTCAGCTCATGTATACTTATAATGCTGAGAGGTTCAATCTAGTGACTCTTCAGCGGAGTCAGTTTGAAGTTTTTGCAACTGGAGAAGTACCAAACCCGACAAAAACCCTTGAGCGCCTTTGCAAGCAATCGGTAAGTGATATGACTCTTCCGGACTTGCTGGTTCATTTTAGAAAAATGTACCTTTCAACTCAGCTTGTCAAAAATATAGAAATCTTCCTAGAACCTGGAAACGAATCAGTAACCATTTTCCACGACTTCAAAAATGAAATGGTTATTCGTAATCTTGTAAAGTATTTTTCAAATATATTCAGAGAAAACGGCACGCCTTTTGAGACATTTTCATATTCAAGCATGATTGTATTTCGGTTTTTCCAGGAGCGGGAACCTGACGGTTCAGATTTATATTTGGTGGAATCAATGGAAGAGCACGAATAACCCGACTATAATAACCTGGCCTTAACAGCCGACCCTAATAACTCGAAAAAGTTCAAAGGTCTACTAGAGTTCAAAAATCTATTGGCCAGAACCAGAAAACGGATATAATATTTAAATGACTAGATTGAAAAACTAAGGGGATATTATTAAAGAGTAAAATAAAGGGGTAAAATTAAAAGGTAAAACTTTAGCCTGTAGATTAAAGTTCCCATAGAAGCTTCAGGCACTGAAGCCTATAATTTCTGACGCTTAGTGCACGCAACGAAATAACCTATGCAACTTATACTTTCTTGCAACTTTGATTGACGACTTTGATAGTGGAAATCAAAATGCCCAATCGGGATATGCATAGGTTATTCTGTGACGGAACCTTATGGTTTAAACCTTGTTTTAGTTAACCTTTTGTAACTCCTAAAGGAAGAACTCTTGCGACTTTACGGGCAATACCGAGCTCATGCACAACATTTACCACTTCACTGCTGGACTTGTATACATCTGGAGCTTCCTCTGCAATGACTGAAGGATGAGTGGCTCTTACTGTAATGCCCCGAGCTTCAAGGTTTTCTTTTATGCTCTGTCCGCGGAATTCTTTTTTTGCATGTGCTCTGCTCATGACCCTGCCAGCCCCATGACAGGCACTACCGAAAGAAACATTCATAGCCTCTTCTAAACCGCAGAGAATATAAGAAGGAGTCCCCATGCTTCCGGGAATCAGAACCGGTTGACCTACATCTCTGTATACGGCCGGAACTTCGGGATGCCCTGGAGGGAAGGCTCTTGTTGCTCCTTTCCTGTGCACATACACCTCTTTTTTCTTGCCGTCCACGAGATGTTTTTCAAGTTTTGCCACATTGTGGGCAACGTCATAAAGCAGATCCATGCCCAGGTCGTCAGCATCTCTCCCAAATACATTTTCAAACGATTCCCTTGTCCAGTGAGTAATTATCTGACGATTTGCCCATGCATAATTTGCAGCACAGAGCATGGCTTTAAAATAGTTCTGGGCTTCCCTTGACTGGGCAGGGGCACAGGCAAGTTGTTTGTCCGGAATTTCAATTTTATAGTTTTTTACGGCCTGAGAGAGTTCCTTTAAGTGGTCAGTACAGATCTGGTGACCTGCGCCCCTTGACCCACAGTGGATCATTACCGTAACCTGGCCTTCTTGAAGCCCAAAGGTCGAGGCTATTTCCTGATCATAGATCTTATCAACGTACTGAACCTCAAGGAAATGGTTGCCGCTTCCAAGAGTTCCTAACTGAGGTTTCCCTCTTTTTCTGGCTTTCGCGCTTACCTGGGCAGGGTCGGCTCCTTCCATATACCCATTAGCTTCACAGTGTTTGACATCAGCTTCTACGCCATACCCGGCTTCTACAGCCCAGTTTGCCCCTTCTAGAAAAGCACTGTCCAGTTCCTGGTCCGAAGCCCTGATCCGACTTTTGGAACCAACGCCTGCGGGTATATTACTAAAAAGCTCGTCGGTTAACCTTTTTATGTTCGGAACGACCTCTTCTTTCTGAAGATTGGTACGAATGAGCCTCACCCCGCAATTGATATCAAAGCCTACCCCACCCGGGCTGATAATCCCTTCTTCTACATCAAAAGCGGCAACTCCTCCTATAGCAAAGCCATAACCAAGATGAGCATCAGGCATTGCCATGGAGTACTTCTGAATGCCAGGTAAGGTTGCCACATTTGCAATCTGGTCAATAGTCCCGGGTTCAATGCCTTCAAGCAAACTCTGGGATACAAACAGGCGGCCCGGAACTCGCATGTTCGGAATGTGCCCAACAGGAATTTCCCATTCGTTTTCAGAAAGTTTCCTGACCATACCCTTCACCTCCTTCTGTACGTTTTCCGTGCTTGATTCCTCAATAGCTGTATCTTCACTTTCTACCATGATTTATGCTCCCTGCTCCTTTATGCTTTAGATATAATTCTGGAATTACTAATTTATCTTCCGTTTCCTAAAGGTTCTGCAAATTAATATGGAAACGTGATCAAGATACACTGTGTCAGGCTGGATTAAAGCCACAATGAATTTTGGAAACGGCTGATTAAGATCGGTTAGATATAATAAAGTCGATCTAAATATGACTGAACCAATTCAGGACTAGATAACTCAACTTGAGATATACTTGAAATATTATAGTACGTGAAATATTATAGTACTTGAGATATTATAGTACTTGAGATATTATAGTGCAGAATAGGATAATTCCTATACATGAAGATATGCATGGTGCAAGTGGTTAGAGGAGAAACAGCCAGTATTCGGTGAACCAATTCCAGGGGATAGGAAGATAACTTCTGCTCCTTTAAATATCCACAACAACCTGAGCCTTCCAGCCGTCAGCAGTCTTCGTTATTTCTAACTGGTTATAGGTAACAGCCTTAATTTCAGTCTCAAAGGGAAGGCTTTTTAGATCGTACTTTTCGCCCAGTGCCTGAGCTGTTATTGAATATTCACCGTTTTCTTCCCTGATATTATCAACTCGAAACTCCCTGAAAACGATTTCATCAACTTCAAAGAGATATAGAAGTTCAGAAAGCCAGTCCACAAGCAGGGACTCCAGGTCAGGCGACTTGAGAAAAATTTCTCTTGCGGTGTCTCCCGAGATTTTTTTTGTATCAATTATAACATTAAACATCGCAAGAGCCGCATTTTCAAATACTTCTTCCCTGGTTTTTCCGTAAGCCTGGAACTTGATATCTGCAGTGTGATCCAGATACTCATACTGTTTTCCTTGAGATGACATAGCCAGGTAATTGTGTTTTTTGTTACATTAACTTATTTACCGCGTGAACTACCCCTAAGCTAAAGACTTAGTAGCTTCCTAGTTCATTCCTCCCTCCATTGAGGACAAGTCCCCAGGCTCTTCCCCACGTTCCGCAGGTGTTACAACCCAATTAGATTTTGATCTATGAGAGCGAATTTCTTGATATTGATAGCGGCATTTATGTCTCTATCATGTTTTGTTTTACAGTCTGGGCAAGTCCATTCTCTAGCATCAAGAGTCAGATTAGAGTTATAATACCCACAAACATTATAAAGTTTAGATGAGAGTTCAAACTGTCCAATTCTCAGGATAGTTTTACAAGACTCTTTTCAAAATCTACTGTATAATGTTGTGGCATTTGATATGATTGAATTGGATTTTTCTTTGATTTAAACTTAGGAAATCCATTCTTTTCTCTGAAAATAACGAACTTAGACAGCGAACTTAGACAATAAATCGAGAAAGGACTTAGACAATGAACCGATAAAAGAACTCAAATTGAAATAAAACTAAATTGAAAAATTATTAAAAAAGGATGTTGTTACTGCAACTCTTTCCATATATAGTAGATTCTCTGGATTGCTGTTATGTGGCTGGTTACAGCAATCAGGATGACGGCCCAGCCAAGAATTGAAAAACCTGCAATTGGCACTGGAAAGGCAAAGTTGCCGAAAGATGCAAAAATTATAACTACAAGTCGGTCAGCCCTGCCCATTATCCCACCATAGTATCTTCCAAGGCTGAGCGCCTGGGCCTGGGTCCCGAGATAGCTGGTAAGCAGCACACCTACAATTGCCGTAACTCCTAACTGCCAGGAGACGTAACCTGCAAAAAAGATGCTACATATTATAAAAACATCCGAGTAACGGTCAATCACATGATCCAGAAAGTCACCTCTTGGGGTTGCCCTATTTGATTTCCGTGCAATTATCCCGTCAAGGGCGTCAAAAATAGAGTTAAGTATTACCAGGATGCCTGCCAGCAGGATAAATTCCCTGGACGCAGGTGAGTAATAAAAACTCAGTCCTGCAAAGAATGCACATATAAGGGAAGCTATGGAAACCGTGTTAGGTGAGACCTCATATCTAACGAAATAGTCTGCCAATGGGTCGATAACTTTTGAGGCAAAAGGTCTCAAGGTGTTAAACGTCATGGTACTCGAGATTTTTCTTTAGGTGATACCTGTAACAGAAAGTCGCCCCGGAAACAGGCGTCTTATCTTACTCGGTATTCTAGTCTGGATTCGCTTTTATTCGTTTCTGTGTTTACCTGCTTTTTTATATTTATACTTAAGCTGTATGATTATCGCTTATTCGATAGATAAGTTTACTCATTCTATTTCCTGTTTCTCATGCTTTTACTTCTAATCATGGATTAAACAAGCGAACGTTTATGTCTACTCATTTTCTCTTTCTGCTGTCACACGATCTTACGGATAAACGAGGATCAAATGGGCAAGCGTTTGCAATCGAGCGTTTATAGTTTATTTACTTTCCCTTTCTGTTTTCGCACGCTCGTACAGGTACTTAACTTTGCAGGAATGCTCAAGCTGCGTGGTCGCTATATAGGCGTCTCCAAGCGTTCTCCCGATTGCAAAAGTTCCGTGACTGTAAACTATAGCGCCTCTATGCCTTGAGAGCGCATTTGCAAGATTTCCTGCAAGCTCGCAGCTGCCTATTCCTCCTCCGACGACCGGAATTTCCCCAAGGAAGTACTGTCCTTCACTATCTACAGGTGAAATTCGTCCCTCGGGGCCTGCGAGCAGAGACTCAACAACCGCATATGGAGCATGAGCGTGAATGATTGCAAGTGCTGAGGTCTGCCTGTAAATTTCTCTGTGTACTACAGCTTCGGAAGACGCAATTATATCCAGGGAAGAAGTGTCCCAAACGTCAACTTCAACAACATTATTCTCTGTGATTTCGTCAAGTGCGGCACCTGTCCGGGTGATAAGCATCCTGTCGCCAGCCCTGAGGCTGATATTTCCAAAGTTAGATTCGACAAGCCCGTGTTCAACCAGCTTGCGCCCATATTTTGCAATTTCCTGCCACATCTTGAGCGGTATATTATACCTTTGGTTAATAATATATATTGCTTAGGAGTTCGCGTTTCTTCTTCTAAAAAATAGACTCTAATAATTGTTCTTTTCTTCTTAAAGTCCAAAAAATCTGAAACTATCAAAGTTGCGCTGGCGCACCCCGCTGCAAGCAACGGGGTATGTTCGCGCCACCGCTCGGTTGTATTGGCTTATTGAAAATCGATTATTTTCATTTGTTTGTATGCTTCTTTTTCTTCCTGATTTCCCTGATTTTCAATATAGCTTTTTATTACATCGGAAGTTGTTCCATCTCCTACAGTTCCGATGTATCCTCCATCACTCCACAGTTCACTACCCCAAAGCTGTTTTTTGATCTCGGGGTATTGCTTAAAAATTTGTCTTGCTGTAATGCTTTTTATTATTTGCATTACTCTTGAAGGAGAATATTTTGGTTCGGCACCAACAAAAAGATGGACATGATCACCATCAGTACCAATTGCATCAAACTCAAAACAGTACCTTTCACCAATTCCAAAGCATATGGTTTTCAAAAAACTAATGATTTCAGCATCTAAAAGAAGCTTTTTCCGATATTTCATACAAAAAACCATGTGGTATCTTATTTTATAGACACAATGGTTTGCATGTCTGAGTTCCATTTACAGTACAAATGTAGCTAAAAATATAAGGTAGTTATTTAACAACGGTTCTCGGGGAAGTTTTCCATCCCCGCAGCAAGCTAGCGGGGTATTCGAATGAAATAATCCATTTTATCTTTTTAATTTTATGAAATTTCACCTGTTTTGAGCGTATGCTTAATGGGCACACTAACCTCAGCTCTATTCTTCAAAAAGTCCATAGGGTCCTTATGGTTCCCAATAACAGGAATATCTAGAATACTATACCTGCTCTTCTTCTAAGAATATTATGTAAAAAAGAAAAATTAATGATTACTTCCTTTTAAGAAATTCTATAAAAGAATCTAAATTCTGCTCTTTCATTTGAATACAAAAATCATTATTTTTGTCGATATTTTTATACTGTTCGTACATGGAAGTTAATTGATTATGCATTGTTGAGTTTACTGATTTATACCATTGTGCATAATCATGAATTATGTTAACAGACATCGGACACAATAACAACGTTAAACCAAATCCAGCGTCCTCATCCTGAAAAATTACGAAAGGAAAAGTTCTACATGCTTCCGACCTGTTATCATATATTCTGCATTTTGAGTTTATCAGTAATGGGCACTGTTCAGCGGCATTTATTGCTTTATAACATCCTTCCAACTCTGATTTTACCGCATTCGATTTTAAAATATTCGCACTTTCTCGATCTACATTTTTTAAAATTTTCTCATATTCTTTTCTATGAAAATCAATAATATGATGTTTGCAGCAACTCGCATTACATGATTCAGGACAGCTATAATGTTTAAGTATGCTTTGAGTTTTTGAGAGTAACCAGTCGTGCTTTTCAAAACGTTGTCTTCGATCCATGACTAAGCCTCGTAAACTTTCTTTTTTCACTTCTCATAAAGTCTTTTTCTTTCCAGTGCTTCCTTTGCTACTCTCAATAATGTCTCTGCTTTCTCTCTGCTTCAAGAATAGAAATCATAGGAGTCGGACCCTTCTTATCTGCTTATGTAATTAATTCCTCTGGGAATTTGCCTATATTCAGTGTAAATTTCCAGTGCTCTTACGTAAGTGTTCGGTTGTTTTTTGGGATTTGTTGTATCAATCTACTCTATGAATATGGGGTCATGCTTCAGTGCTGCAAACTTGAATTTAGTATCTTCGTTACGGAACATTAGATACCCTGGATATAATGTCTTAAGCAAGATAAACACAGGACTCTCTAAGGTTTATGTACTATGACCTCTGGAACCTGACAAAAAGAGAACAGATCACAAGCAAGTAAAGACGGATAGCTTCTAGATAAAGAATTCAGCCATAAAGTTTATCTGTGAGTATTGTATTTAGATAAGTCGCAGCATTTTCCAATTGCCTCGTTGGCTCAGCCCGGTAGAGCGAGTGACTTGTAATCACTAGGTCGCGTGTTCAAATCACGCACGGGGCTTCTGAATTTTTGTTCAAAGTACTTTCTTGCTATTTTGTCCTAATTTTTTTAGAATTTCGTTAAGGCATGGTACTGTAGACAGTGTAGCGAAAGTTCTGTAAGATATGATTGACTCTGTATCTTTTTTCTTTCACCACAAAAAACAGGATGTAGAGTCAATGGTTGATATTATCTCTTATAAAAGATTATTTTTTCGATCAGGAAGACGGAATCTACTGTAGTAGGTCATGTTTGATTATTTCTGAAGATATTATGTTTTTAGGGTCCTTCCAAATCAGTACTAAAACTAAGGGCATACAATACTTATTTTAGATGATAAGTATGCATTTAGAGTTCCCCCAATTAAGGTACAGTCTAAAAATCAATTTTTTAGATAAATAATCTATAATACTCTTTTAAATCAAGAAAAAATTGAGATAAATACTTTATTCTTTTACAATTTATGTTTATTTATAAATAAGGCATCTGATGTCATTTTCATCCATACAAAATTCAATGTTAAAAGTAAGGATAAATCAACGTTTAATTTAACAATTAAAGTATTTAAGTCATTTAAACAGCAAATAGATCATTTAATGAATGTACCTTAACTGGGGGAGGGCTGACACTATATTTAATTGGGCAAATAAAGTTTAATATCCCTTAAAAAACTAATCATTTTTCAAGGGGTCTATATGTTTTTTAAATGGATTACTACCAATTTGGCAGGAATTGGTAGTTTTTGGTAGTAATTGACATTAGAGTATCAACCATCATTTCTTACTCTTTTATACCTGTACATATAACTCCGGCCTCTTTTTATCATTTCAATGTAACCAAGCTTTGCAAGATATTGCAGATCATTCCTTGCTGTATCGTAAGCCACGTTGTATTTACTTTTGATTTCAGCTATGGAGACGTATCTCTCAGGTTCTTTAATTTCAATACCATTTGCTCTCAAAACTGCTTGATCTACGTCCCTGCCAGATTTATCATAGTCCTATTTTATATACAGATATAGTCCTAGATTTTTATTTCGTGCTTTCAGGTCTCTTTTATAAGCTCGTTTTAAAGAATTTCAGGTATTTTTTCGCTTTTCTATCAACATTCAAAAAGTTGTCAAGGTAGTTCAAAGGTGGTGGACTCAAGATCAAATATACAGGTAAATTTTGTCTAGATAAATCTGAAGCATCTTCCAGTGTAGGACCAGCAAATACCATTACGTAGGTTTTTCTCAACCCGCCAACCAGATTTGAGAAACAGTTTCTTCTTTGTTTTCACTTATTGAGTCTGGAACTATATCTGTAGGGATACTGAGTCCGCCATATACTGGTTTTCTTTGCGATACAGGTTTGAAGATCTTTGCCAAATGCACATGAAATTCTTCGAATAACAGGCACAAAGAAATGAAAGTACTTTTCACCTATCCTTTTTTGACTATAGATATCATCATTATCTTGGGCAGTAAGGTTGTCCTTGTTTCGGTTTGTGTTTTCGCACTTCGTTTCCACACGCTCAGCTGCGTTTTCCGTGGTACAGAATTCCATGTGGTTTTAAAATAATATTTGCGTCATAAGTTGTAGTTATTTTTATTATGTAATTATTTGAGAATCGATGCACTAGTCGATTGGCATTGTTCCAAAATAATTAATTCAGCTGCTAGAATCAACCTTTATGCAAGCGTATAAACATAAGTAAAAGAAAGGATGAGGAGTTTAACTCCTCACATATTGGTGATATTTTCAGGCTACATCTTTAATTGTGCTCAGTAACTCATCTTGACTAACAGTTTCATCAGGTCTTACAGCTTTTCCATCATCAGTTAATTTGAACTTACCCTGTACATATCCTGTAACTACAAAATGTTCAGAACCAACATCCTTAGTGTATGGGTAAGTATCATTGGATAAATAGAGTAAAACCTTTTCATCAGGTTTGAAACTAGGTTCAATATCTGATGTCATAGTAATATTTCCAATTGTTCCACCAACCACTCTCACAGTAACTTCATTGGAAGATAGCGGATTTTTAAGGTATTTATCTACACTTATAATGATATCAGTGTAGATGAGTTCACCTCGTTTGATCTTCTCAGTAAATGACTTATTCGTCTGTTCAGTGTTCCATTTAGGTGGAAGAATTTCCTTAACTTTACCTATTATAACGGTATCAGCGTGGTTATTTAAGTCATCGTAAGTGTATTCTTCAAGTGATCCACTTATGCCAATAGTTCTTAGTTTATCAGTATCAACGTTGTTTGAGGGTTTATCTATATTGGTTGCTTCTGAATAATCAGGTTGTTCTACTGTTTTGAGAATAGCTTGTGATGAATCAGATAGCGTTAAAAAACCTACCATCAGCAAAGAAAGTACTCCAACCAAAATAACACCATATTTTGCATTATTTCTTATAGTCACAGCAAACCACCGCCCTTTAGTAAATAGATTTGATACCATTTATGTAGTCTGAATGAAGAGAACGTTTCCAGATATCACCTGCTGCTATCCCTTGAATCATTGTTGCCCAAGCAACAATAGAATGTCCTAAGCCTAAACCATGTCCAAATTCATGAGTAGCTACACTCTGAACATCAAACTTTCCAGATTCCCCATTTGAAGCGGTAGACCAAGCCTTATTACTGTTAAATTATATGTAAAAACTGTTAAATACATCGACAGGTTCGGGCGGATATGGAAAGCGCATCTGAACTCCATAAGTTATATTAACTTAATTTGTTATAAATTTATAGAGTGAAATGTGAAATTATGTTATTTTTATGTTATTTTGAATCTGAAATTGGCTATTCACCTTTGATTGTTCAAAAATTTATACAGAAATTATATTATAGGATGTAACGCCCTAACTCGCATTCAAAGATATACTGAAGCCAGAGAGCAAAATCGAAGTGATAGTTTGGGAGCTTGAAGTCGAATACCAAGAACTACATCTTCTGAGCAATGCGAAAAAATTGAATAATTAGCAAAATGGATATATGCAGATCAGATGCATTTAGTGTGTAATAGCAAATCAACAAAAAAGAGGGCTTTAAACACTCGATTCTATGGGTTTTCAAGTATAAAATCAAGTCTCGTTGGCTCAGCCCGATAGAGCTAGTGATTTGTAATCACTAGGTCGCGTGTTCAAATCACGCACGGGGTTTTTACTATTTTTTGTTCAAAACACCTTTCAATTCTGTTTTCTTCAATGCTTAATGTATTTATACAGACATAGTCCTAGATTTTTATTTCGTGCTATCAAGTCTCTTCTTTAAGCACGTTTTAAGGAATTCTAGTATTCTTTTCGCTTTCCTCATCATGCTCCTCGAATTAAATTGTCTGTATATAATTTATCAAAAACTAAAATATATAAAAATATTTTTTAGAGTAAAACTTCAAAACCCATCATATTGTCCTAATTTCCGTTAATGAATAATATTAAGGAAACAATATTCTTATTGATTTATCTATCCCCCTATTATCTAATTTTATATAACGGCGTGAAAACATTTAAATTAATTGACATAAAAAACGGTTTATTTAAAATAATTTAAGGAGTTGTCTGCTTGGATAGGCCTTAAATATGCTTTCCATTAGGTAGCCAGTCCAACGCCTCGTTCCCGTTCAATTATGAGATCATTCAAAAGGGCCGTTCCTGTTTGGAAAAGAAAGGAAGATAAGCTGAAAGGCATGAATTGTCACGAATTTAGGGAAGAATAATTTAGGGGAGAATAAATGTATGCATTCGCCAGAGAAATATCTAGAAGTACCACTTGATTTCAGTCCCGAAAAAATGAATAATTCTTTTGCGGAGTTCAAGCAGGATTATCCGGAGTTTGAAACAACGCACATTCTCGATGAGCTAAGGGACCTTGAGTATGCACGCTTGGACTGGCATGATCAAATATATCTGGATTATACAGGTGGAGGGCTATACGCTAATAGTCAGCTTCTCAAACATATGGAACTGCTTCGATGCAATGTTTTTGGGAATCCTCATTCTGAAAATCCGACTTCAATAGCTATGACAAAGCTTGTGGAACGGGCCAGAATTAAAATATTAAGCTTTTTTAATGCGTCTCCTGATGAATATGTAGCTATTTTTACTCCCAATGCTACAGGTGCTCTCAGATTAGTAGGAGAAGCCTATCCGTTCGAAAAAGGAGATCGGTATTTGTTGACCGCAGATAATCATAACTCCGTCAACGGCATTAGAGTTTTTGCAGAAAGTAAAGGAGCTTCCGTAAGCTACATTCCTATGATTTCCTCTGAGCTGAGAGTGGACGAAGAAAAGCTGGAGTTTTATCTTGACCAGGCCAGACCTGAGAGAAACAACCTGTTTGCTTATCCAGCTCAATCCAACTTTTCGGGAGTGCAGCATCCCCTGGACTGGATTGAGAAAGCCCGGAAAAAAAACTGGGATGTCTTGCTGGATTCTGCTGCCTTCGTACCTACTAACCGCCTTGACTTGAGTCTATGGCACCCTGATTTTGTCTCAATTTCATTTTACAAAATTTTTGGTTACCCGACTGGTCTCGGTTGTCTTATTGTCCGAAAAGATGCTTTGAATAAACTAAAAAGACCCTGGTTTTCCGGGGGTACTATCAGCATAGTTTCTGTCCAGAAAGAAAACTGGTATTGCCTTCATCAGAGCGCTGAAGCCTTTGAGGCTTTTGAAGACGGCACTGTCAATTATCTCAGCATACCTGCCCTGGAAATAGGATTGAAGCATATAGAAGGGATTGGTGTGGATGTCATTCACAAAAGAGTGATGTGCCTTACTGGCTGGCTGCTGGATAAGATGCAGTCTCTGGAGTATCCCAATGGTCAGGCTATAGTAAAGATTCATGGTCCGTCCGGACTTGAGAGGCGGGGAGGGATAATTGCTTTTAACCTCTACCATGCAGACGGAACGCCTTTTGATTGCCAGACAGTTCAGGAGGCTGCAAATAAGGCAGGTATTTCTTTAAGAACCGGCTGTTTCTGTAATCCTGGAGACGGTGAAGTAAGCCATAATATCACCAGAAAAGAAATGGCTTCATGCTTTGAGAATTTGAAACCTTCCAGCAGATATCCCTATGGCTCAGATTGCAAGAACCAGGAATCCTGCCTTGCTGTAAAAACTAAAATGTCAAGCATACGTGTATCGCTTGGTCTTGTGACAAACTTCTCAGACGTCTATCGATTTATGAACTTCCTTCAAGGACTGATGTATGAACCGGAGATCAGAGTTCTGAAAGCAGAAAAGGTAAAGCGAAGAGTATTCCTGAACAGAGGACCATAAATAAGAAGTGTACAAGAATATTTTTTCTGAATTATATGCATTCGCATTCAATTACTCAAAATGTGTCGCTTGAAATTGCCTGATGATAAATAATTTCTAAAAGATTCGTTAGAGAGTTGATAAGCTTCTCTAAAAAATTAAGCACTTGATACTTCAGTACTTGATATTTCAGTACTTGCTTAAGTTTCCTATATTTCAGCAGAAATTCACAACAAGTGGCAGATATTTGAGAGATAAGAATGACTGCATCGAATAGTTGGAGAAAAACTGTAGTTTATACTGCATTAATACTCTGCCTGATCAGTTTTCTGTTGATAGTACATGCTGGATATGAGTATTATAGCAACAATACAGACGATAAAATTCTGGAAAAGGCAAAGGGAGATGCGTACAACAAAGCCAGCGTTGTTTTGGAAAATATATCGGGCGAACTTAATTCTACGAGCCTCCTGACTGACGGAATTGCAAAGGAACTGAGTTCTGGAAAACTGAAAAACGATTCCATTATCAGGCAGCATATCCTGGATGAAATGGAGGGTAATCCAAATATTTTCAGCATTGTCATTGCTTATTCCCCTGCTTATTATGGGAAGCTTCATTCGCTTCATTTAAAAAAGAATGGTTCAAATATCCTGGAATTTCCAATCCTGTACGACTATACGAACAATAATGAAGAAACAACGGCCTGGTATACTAATGCCATGAAAAAGAAGTGTGGAGTCTGGAACCGGCCTTATTTCGGAGTGGCAGATGGTACCTATCTGATAGATTATTCAACTCCATTTTATCTTGCAGAATTCAAAAACGGGAGCGAAGTTGCAGGAGTTGTGTGTGCAAGCCATTCTATTGAAGGAATAAGGACGCAGATAGGAAGCCTTGATCTTGGAAATACGGGTTACGGTTTTATTTTCTCTGAGGAAGGATTGATCATTTCCTATCCTGTTCAGGATTATCTACTCAGAAATATTCACAAACTGGCAAAAGAAGATACCGAACTTAACCTTATAGGCGAGAACATAAGCAAAAACATGACAGATCGAGTTGTAGAAAATGATCGGACAGGGCAATCTTCCTGGGTATTTTACAAAAATATCCGTTCTACAGACTGGATACTGGGGACTGCCCTTCCTCAAGAAGAAATTTTGCTGAATAAAGATATAGAGCAGGATCGCTCTATTATCCAGGTCATGCTTTTAACTTTTGCCTTTTTATTCTTCCTGTCCCTATTTTTTGTCTCCATTTACAGGTATGACGATAGAAGTCTCTGGCTGTTAGCTCTTGTTTTTTCATCCCTCTGCATCCTGGGAATGGGCATCATTTGGCACTTTACTTTAAATGAATCGTCGATTGAAGTCGAGAATGGTAATATTGTTGTTTTCGACATAGCAGATGTTGAAACAGTACTGCTGAATTCCGATACGAACCCGAAAGCCTTCAGGATTCCCACGGGGGTCTTTATCCAGTCCATAGAGTTTTCGACTTCTAATGACATCACCATGACTGGGTATGTCTGGCAAAATATTTCAGGGCTGAGTGTTGAGAAGGCTTCGCCGAGATTTAGTTTCCCGGAATCAAAAGAAAGCACAGTTGAAAGAGACTATATGGATGAGGACAAGAATATCGTAGGTTGGCGTTTCACGACTATTCTGCGCCAGCAATTCGATTATTCCAGATACCCATTTGACGAGGAAAATATATGGATTAAATTCTGGAACAACACTTCTGAAGAAAGTGTTCTGGTTCCAGATTTTGATTCCTATGACAGCCTGTCTCCGGAAAAACTTATCGGCCTAGAAAACTCTCTCGTGCTTGAAGGCTGGAAGCCACAAAAAACTTTTTTCAGTTACAGGATGAATTCCTATAACACCAATTTTGGGGTAAAAGATTTTAAACATAGGAACTTATCCGAGCTTTACTTCAACGTTGCTATCAAAAGAGACCTAAAGTCCCCATTTGTTTCCGACTTGCTACCCATAATAGTAGTAGCCATCCTTCTATTTGTGGTGCTTTTGATAACGACCAGGGAAGAAGAGAAAAATCAGTTCGGGTTTAAATCTTCGGGAGTCTTGACCTATTGTGCCTCTCTCTTTTTTGTTCTTATTGTTTCCCATGCCTCCCTCAGGGCTAAAATCCCTACGAATTGTATGATTTACCTTGAATATTTCTACCTTATACTGTATATGGCAATTCTAGGTGTATCTCTGAATTCAATAGTATTTGCGTCCCATATGAATATCCCTTTTATTGATACAAAGGACAATCTGTATGTGAAAGTGCTTTACTGGCCTATAATTACGGGATTTCTGTTGATTATTACGCTCCTGAATTTCTATTGATGGATTAATTTTATTTGGAAACTGATATCGTTATCCAATTTCCTCAGTAATAATTGCCCCATATTTATTACATAAGTAGAAAACAGGAAAGTCGGGATCAGGCTCTTTATCATCTTAGAACAGAATCATGCCAGGAGTAAGATCCATATAGTGGGCTGTTTTTGCTGAAAGGCTTATCTCTCTTCCCTCTTCGGGGGATTAAGTGCAAATGTGTTTTGCATTCTTCTTTTGTAGCTATTGTTACAAAAGATGAAAGCAATACCACAGCTATAGAACCTGCTCAAACAACAATAAACAGTAACTAAAGCGATAATGTGAGCAAGATTGCAAGTAAAGCAGTTGTAAAATAACCAAAATTTCCTGGATTTGGGATAATTATTGAAGTTACTGCCTACTACGTGTATTTTTGTATATAATTAAAGAAAAATAAACGTAATATGAATCATGGCCAGGTAATCGGAAGAATTAATTAAGTCTGGCAAGCCGGTATATTTACCTTATTATTCCAGATTTAAAATATATTTTCTACTTGTTTTCCCGATACCTGTTTAACTATGAGAGCATTGGAAAAGTAAACTTTCCTTTCTTTTTTCTATTTATTCTAATCTTTTAATACAAATAGGGAACAATGATAATATTAAGGCTTATTTGTTAAAGGTTAGATAAATTTGGGGGGAATAATGAGGACTAAAGAAGAGCTATGTTCAATAAGTTTACCTTCAACGTTTTTGATTTTCATTTTCTTAGTTTCCATATCAACTACTGCATCAGCAAGGGAAATTACAGTAGATGATAATTCAGGAGCTGATTTCATATCAATTCAGGAAGCTGTGAATAACTCTATAGCAGGGGACATAATAATCGTGAAGCCTGGAACTTATACTGAAAACGTTCTTGTTAATGTAAAAGGTCTAACTATTAGGTCAGAATCAAACAATGGCGATGCGCAGGTAATACCGCTGAATGAAAGTGTAAGTACTTTTCTGATAACAGCTAATAGCACAACGATCAGGGGTTTAAATATAACAGGAGCCAGTAAAAATCATGGTAAAAATGCGATCTTTGTTTATAGCGATATGAATAATGTGACAGGTAATACCATTGAAAACGGTTCTATTATTTTGGGATCCCACGTACCAGACAATTTAACAATCATCTTTCATGGTGATATGAATAATGTGACAGGTAATACCATTGAAAACGGTTCTATTATTTTGGGATCCGAGCTATCAGGCAATTTAATAGCCGAAAATAAAATTTCTAACGGCGAAGGTGTACATATTTCCTGCTGTGGAAGAAATAATACAGTATTAGGTAATACGATCTCAAATTGTTCCACTGGCATCTATGCATATGATCAGAAAGTAGATATTCGTAATAACAGGATTAATAACTGCGATTATGGGATTAGGCTTGCGATGTCAAGTTCAGGAATTGACAATAATACAATATTAAACTGTGATGTAGGGATTCATTTAGATGATGCCTGTATTGGTGTTGAAATTATCAATAACACGATAATTTCCAGTGCAGAATGCGGGATTACTGATCTGTACGATGAAGGTGGTAAACGGATCTACAACAATTACTTTAATAACACTGTAAACGTAAGGCTTGGAGCTGGCAGAGGGAATACCTGGAACAGTTCGCTTACTCAAGGTACTAACATTGTCGGAGGCCCTTATATTGGAGGAAACTTCTGGGCAAAACCCGATGGAACCGGATTTTCTCAGATCTGTGCGGATTTGGATGGAAATGGGATTGGAGACCTGTCTTATAAAGTCTATGAGGATCCTTATAACGTCCATGAGGACAAGTTCGACTATTTACCTCTTGTATCTATGTCCAGTCTGCAAAATTCGGTTACTCCAACTGCTAACTTTACAGCCAGTCTCACTAATGGGTCTGCACCCCTTGTTGTCAAGTTTACAGACCTTTCGAAAAACGCAGTTGTGTGGGACTGGGACTTTGATGGTGATGGGGTATCAGATTCCACAAAACAAAATCCTGTATATGCGTACAAGACTTCAGGAAACTATACCGTTAATTTGACAGTTAGCAATGGAATCAATACTAGTTTCAAACTTGTTAACATAACTGTTGGAAAGAGAGTTTCATCCACGTGGCCATTTGTATACATCACAAATAACGGTGCATTCTCTGTAATTGACACAGCCACAGGAATAGTTATAACATCTGTGAAAGTAGGACGTGGCCCTGAAGGAATTGCAGTCATACCTAATGGAAAAACGGCATATGTGGCGAACTCTCGGGACAACAATGTTTCTGTGATTGATACTACAACAAATACCGTTATAGCTACAGTAAATGTAGGACGTGACCCTTCTGAAGTTGCAGTTACACCGGATGGAACAAAGGTATATGTGACGAACTATAACAGCAATAATGTTTCTGTAATTGACACAGCCACTAATACTGTTATAGCTACTATGCCTGTAGAAAGTGGCCCTTCTGGAGTCGCAATAAGTCCAGATGGAACAAAGGTATATGTGACTAACTATAACAGCAACACTACCTCTGTAATTGACACAGCAACAAACAAGGTTAAAGCTACAATAAATGTAGGCGAACATCCTTGGGGAGTTGCAGTAAGTCCAGATGGAACAAAGGTGTATGTGACAACCTACTACGATGTCTCTGTAATTGATACAGCTACAAATACCGTTACAGCTAAGGTGGATGTAAGAAGAAGACCTCATGAAATTGTAGTCAATACAGCAGGAACAAAAGTATATGTGGCTGGCGGAGATGGCTTTGTCTCTGTAATTGATACAGTTACGAGAAAAGTTATAACCAGAGTGAATGTAGGAAAGGACACTGAAGGAGTTGCGGTCACACCTAATGGAAAAAAGGTATATGTGGTAACCAGGGGCAGTTATGAGATCAATTATAGCAACACTATCTCTGTAATTGATACTTCAAACGATACTGTCTCAGCAACAGTGGATATCGAGGTTTCTCCCGGGGGACTTGCAATCATCCCAGATCCAGAATCAGTATTTCCAGTAGCTAATTTCAGCAGCAATGTCAGTGAAGGTTTTACACATCTCTCAGTTCAGTTTATTGACAACTCAGAAAACGCAACCGAATGAAACTGGGACTTTGGAGACAACACATGTTCAACAGCTAAAAACACTTTACATACTTATAATAAAACAGAGAAATATAACATCAGCTTAACAGTAAAGAATGCTATGGGAAGTAACACTAAAACTATGTCTGGATGTATTATAGCCAAAAAATGAACTTCTAATCAGAAAAAAATAATTAAAAAAATTGGGACTAAAGAGGAGTGGAAAATCCATTTGTTCGTGGAATTGCTCTGACAAGTAATTAAGCAGAGGACATTTAATGAAGTGCCAAAACTATAGTCCTTCTATTATATCTAAGCCTGTCTGATGTCTAGTCTGTCTGGAATATTGTTGCTATTTGGAACAGCTTAAGTAATTATTAGTTGCCCCAGATATGGAGCTGTCTGATTCGTCTAAGTTAGTTTCTACTCTTAAAGGTACTTCCCCACCCGTGATAAATATAAAAAGGAAGGCAAAAACGGTTGAACATCTTGGACGGCAGGGCATATCAAAACAATATAAACCAAATACCCATATTAGCAACATCCAGAAAGCTTTAATTTAAGATATAGTTTTCAACAAGTTTTTCATATAGTTGTGGCCGAAATGTAATTAGTCTTTACTTTGCTATTGATATCGATTGTCTTTAAGTCTTTGAGCTTAGTAAGGTTCCTGGAGATTGTACTTTCTGAAATTTGTAAATGATCAGCTCAATTGCCTCATCATTTGAGTTGTTCCACTGCACCACAAAGAATATACACCATTGAAAGACACAGACCAACCAACAAAGCGCAAGCCAGTTGATTTTTTGGGTCTCCGCTTAGTAAAACGATGGCAGAAAGACATATACCTATGATACATAAAATTAATATGTTTAATATAGTTCTAAATATAGTTCTAAATACAGTATTTATCTTCATGGTTTATGCCTTCTTGCGACGATCTTGAAATGCCGGTAAACTGCAATTAACTTGAAAACTCAATAGAAAGTGAAACTATTTCTTTAGTATTATAATAATCGCTGCTTATTTATTGCAATTAACTTAAAAACTGATTGGAGATTGAAACCATTTTCACGTTGGAACGTTGTTATAAGTGATCCAAAATTGCAATTAACTTGAATCCGGGCAGAAGATAGTTTAAAGAAGATACTTTATTCAGTCGAGTAATCTACAATTTGATACCAGGGCGTGAATTTATCCAATAACTGCAGAAAACTACACGACAATTGTTCCTAACCTCCTTTCTTGTAGTTGTATCAATTATAGATACCGTGGCACTGTGTAGTATGTTATTGGGGGTGGAACTTTGTGCAGCGGCTACCAAAAACGCTTATGTAGGCCAATTAAATTTGCCAGTAATTATACAAATAAAATAGAGAACTTTAAACACTCGGTTCTAGTGAGTCCTAAGAGAAAATAAAGCCTCATTGGCTCAGCCCGATAGCGCGAGTGACTTGAATCACTAGGTCGCGTGTTCAAATCACTCACGAGGCTTAAAATTCTTTTTTGTTTAAGAACCTTAGCTTAGATATGGATCTTGAAGGGAATATTTTCTTCGATATCGATATTGCAGTCCCTCTTGGGCTAATTGTCAATGAAATTATTTCAAACTCTCTCAAGTATGCATTCTCAGGCAGAACTAACGGAATAATTCAAATCAGGCTTTGTAAAGATCTTTGTAAAGAAATAGATACAGAGTTTTTAAATGACGCACCAGGAAGCATAAAAGGAGATTACGAAAACAAGGTTACTAACTTTATCTTAACCGTTTCAGATAATGGAGTTGGCATCCCAGAAAACATTAATTTAGAAGATTCTGGCACTCTTGGCTTTCAGTTAATTGCTATCCTTGTAGACCAACTAGAAGGCAAATTTGAATTAAAAAGAAACTCTGGAACTGAATTTTTTATAAAATTTGCAATACCGGAAAAGGAATAAGAATTTTCTCAGGGACTTTCGTTACTCTTATATTTAAGTTGTACAGTAAATATGGTATATAATTTCAATCTTCAGAAAAGTTTAGAATCACTAACATTTCACCGGTTATTGCACCAACTCTGGATATAAATAAGAACAACAGTGTCTGTCAGTTATTGAAAAATCGAATATATAAAAATTTTTATATGTTTACTTAAAAATAACAAATCCACTCATTTTTTATAATTGATTGACAATTCACGGGCATAACCTAAGAAAGGTTGATTTTATTACATTTAATGGTGTTTAACAATGTCCAAAAAAACTTCTAAACCAATATCTCGTAGAGAACACGATCAAATGAAACGCAGTAGAATAAATAATAGCACACAATCATCGGATAATAAAGGTATAATTGAAAAATGCAAGAACCTTCTCAAGAAAAAAAACTAAGAAAATTAAGTAAATAAGATTTAAAATTAATTTTACCATAATTTCAAGTTCACTATGCGTTTTAGGTAGAGAAGAGAAACAAAGTTTTTATAATCATTTAAAGGCTGTTGATTATTTAGTCCTTTTTATTCATACTATTTTTACTTTTGTTTCCCACCTCTTTTTTAATATAAACCATTCTTAACGTTATTTTTACTTTATCTCCAGATTTGAACCTTTTTTACATTCCAATCTTTACTTCTCGTTGTCAAAGATGTCAAACTGCAAGCAGTGTTAAACAGGTCAGCAAGCAGACAATTTATTAAACATAGACGATTTTATTGAATTGGGGAAATTATCATGAGTGGGATTAAAATCGGAGACAAAATCCAGGATTTCAGGCTAAGAGACCATAAACAGAAAGAAGTACATCTATATGATTTCGCTGGCAAGAAAGTTCTTTTATCATTCCATCCACTCGCCTGGACAAGCGTGTGTGCAGAACAGATGAAATCACTTGAGGAAAACTACGAAATGTTCACAAGATTGAACACGGTGGCTTTTGGTATAAGTGTGGATCCCATACCATCAAAAAGAGCCTGGGCTAAGGAACTTGGAATTACACATATCAAGCTTCTTTCAGACTTCTGGCCGCATGGGGAGGTTGCCAGATCATATGGAATATTCAGAGAAAAAGAGGGGGTCTCTCAGAGGGCGAACATAATTATTGACGAGGAACAGAAGGTTATATTCTTCGAAGAGTACCCTATGCATGAACTTCCTGATATAACAAAAATTGCAAAAATTCTGAAACAGGGGAGTAAGGTTCAGCTCTAAAAAACAAAGCAGTAGAGATAACATAAGTAATAAAACCACAGGAACCAAGAAGGGAGAAAGTAAACAACGAATCACAGAATGAAGGTGGTAAAGAGAAAAAGGTCAGAAAACCCACCGTTTCAATAATTATTCTCTTATTTGCTCTTCAAATTTTATTATATATTATTCAAATTTTATTATATATTATTCAAATTTTATTATATATTATTCAAATTTTATTATATATTATTCAAATTTTTTCATTTTATTTATTCCGAATTATCCACATAGGACTTACGCACTCAAGATACAAAACCAAGCACAATAAGCGGCGTAATTAGAGATTCTTTTTAGACCGTTAAAGTTTAACGCTATCGATTTCCCGTTTCAACCGCGTAAGTCTTGCACGTATGATTTAGCCCATTGTAAATTCCATACTACTTAATTCCGTATCAATTCCCTCAAAGAGTTCTCTCAGTGCTATCCTGAGTCTGCGGACCTCTACCTGCCAGATTCTTTTGCTAACCTGCTTGTCTCCCCCGGCTTTAACAGCTGCCATCCAGGAGTATTTTCTGGCGATTTTTTTGTTGTTTGAGGGAAAACGAAAGGCTTTTCCAGTTTTCTGGTTAGTGTACTTTTCGTTGATCAGAAATTCATATATTTCCTGAACTCTTTCAAGTAGTTTTTTTTCACTTTCTGACCCTGAATATCCAAAAAGCACAAGATTCCAGAGGCGGAACTGCACATTATGAAGCTCGTGAGAAAGGTTCTCGGAAACCGAGACTTCCAGCATCTTCTTGAACTCAAGATAAATGTCCGTGTTTCCTAAGCCTGAAGGCAGAATGTTTCCAAGCGAGATCATAACGTGAATACATTCATGAAAAAGAATTCTGGCTATCAGGAACTCAACTCTCTCCTGTAAGTTCCAGAATTTTTTTACAATATCTTCATCCCAGAGCTGGTAAGGGTTAATGAGGATCATGGACCTGTAGACAATCCTTTTTTCTTTCTGTGAGACCAGACGCTTGGGATAAAGAGTCATTCCCAGTATTTTTCCGAAAAATTGA
Source organism: Methanosarcina barkeri str. Wiesmoor (assembly GCF_000969985.1). Lineage (GTDB taxonomy): Archaea > Halobacteriota > Methanosarcinia > Methanosarcinales > Methanosarcinaceae > Methanosarcina > Methanosarcina barkeri_B. The sequence continues at coordinate 4,528,558 of NZ_CP009526.1, forward strand.
ACCCTGACAGCCAAATCCCAGCAGTACTCCCATTCCCCTGAACTTATACACTTTATCCTGTAATAGTTTCCATCAAAGTGAACTTTCTCAAGCAGTCGGTACATATCTTTACTGTGTACCTTGATCAATGACTTTATCATGGGTTCCCTATAGATCCGAAGGTCAAGATAAGGCACATTCGGGATTGAAGCAGGAAGTGAAGCAGAAAGTGAAGTCGGCGAGAAAATATTCAGATCCTGGAATCCATAAGACCATAAATTTGAGTTCCCGTCCAAACAATTGACTTCCTTATCAACTGGCATGGTCTTTTTTTTCATCAAATTCCCCTCGTACAAGATCCCCTGTAATAAGAATCCTATGTGATATTATTACTGAAGATATATATAAATTGGTCAATAGACGGCAGGGAATTGAAATAAAGAGATACCCTGACTTAAAATGGTAAAGATCTCATTTATCTCTACATGTTTCCTTAATATTCCCACAAACAGGACAATTATTTAGCTTTGAGAGTGAAATCTCACTGAAATTTCCGGAAAGTCCATTCCAGAACAGAAGGCGACCTTCCAGAAGCTTCCCCTGTCCTGTCAGGAATTTAATTACTTCATTTGCCTGGATGGAACCTATGATCCCTGGGGTTGCCCCTAAAACTGGAAAAACTTCCTTTTTGGAAATGCGTGGAAAAATACAGTAAAAACAAGGAGTTTTTCCAGGCACTATTGTTGTCACCTGGCCGTCATAGCCGGTAACTGCCCCATGTATTAAAGGAATCCTTCTTTTTATGGCAAGCTTGTTAAGCATATGCCTAGTTTCGAGGTTATCAAGCGCATCAACTATAACGTCACATTCAGGAACCAGAGCTTCGAGATTTGATTCGGTAAGCATCTCTGCTATGGTTTCAACCTCGATATCCGGGTTCATGGAGAGCAGTTTTTCCTTTGCTGATTCTATCTTAAGCCTCCCTATATCCTTTTGATGGTGAAGGAACTGCCTATTTAGATTGCTAGGATCCACGGAATCGAAATCCGCAAGAATTATTTTTCCAACTCCTGCTATTGCAAGATAGGTGGAAACCGGGCTCCCCAGCCCGCCTGCCCCGGCAACCAGCACTTTTGCTTTCTTCAACTTTTCCTGTCCCTCTTCCCCAAAAAGAAGGATCTGCCGGCTGTATTTTTCACGTTCGAAATCATTCATGCAAGGACTCCGGAATTCGATATATTTTTAGAATGCTATTTCTATTTTTTCGTCACCAGGAATATTCTCACTCAGGTGAATTTAAATCATTCTTCTTAATCATCACCTTTCTTATGCATAATTTCTTCGGATGGTTAAAAGGCAGGATCATCAGGACTGCAGGAACTCTAATCAAGGTAGATACCAACCCAACTTTAATTAAGGTGGATACCAGCCCAGAACAAAAAGTCTGATAAAAATCTGGGCTTTAGTAGTATCAAAGCAGAAAGGTATATCACTGAGAAGAAACATAATCCGCAGGCATATTGGTGGTAGGGACAATAATTTTTAGAAAAATTAATTAAGGCAAGGCCCATAAAAATAGGAAGTTCATTTTTTTACATTATTCTAACCGTCTATTGCAGTTCAATACTGTAGCATCTTTCTCACATACTAGAGGCAGGATGCTGAAAAAAAGAAATTTATAAAGGTCTTGAAATTATGAGAGTCCTGGATTTAAAGAATACGGTCATCACTATCAAACAGGAGTTTTCAGGCTATTTTAAAGAACGAGATGCTGAAATTAACGGGTCTCTTCTTGCACTCCTTTCTGGCGAACATGTCCTTTTACTTGGCCCACCTGGAACTGCAAAAACCCTGCTTGCAAGCAAAATCTGCGAAACTATAGATGGAGGAAACTTTTTTCATTATCTTCTGACCCGCTTTTCCACGCCTGAAGAGGTATTTGGACCGCTTTCCCTTAAGGCGCTTGAGAGGGACGAGTTCAGCAGGCGGATAGAGGGTTACCTTCCAACTGCGCATATTGCTTTGCTGGATGAGATTTTCAAGGCAAATAGTTCCATCTTAAACAGCATGTTAACTGTACTGAATGAGAGGAAATATCATAACGGCAAGGAGCTTATTGAGGTGCCTCTTTTTACTGTTTTTGGAGCTTCCAACGAGCTGCCGGAAGAAGACGAAAGCCTCGAAGCCCTTTACGACCGTTTTTTGTTCCGATACAAAGTGGATTATATCCAGCACGAAGAGAACCTTGAAGACCTGATCTTCAAAAACACCGAAGATTTCGTGCCCTCAACGAAACTCAGTATAGAAGACATAAAGGAAACGCAAAAAAGAGCAAGAGACCTCCCTGTTGATCCTGAGGTTCGGTCAATTATAAAGGCACTCCGGAGAGAACTCAGGAACTCAAATATTTTTGTCTCGGACCGACGCTGGAAGAAAATTGTAAATATACTCAGAGTAGCTTCATTCGTAAACGGACATACCAGTGTAGACCGGATGACTGCTGTCCTGCTGCAGCACGTACTCTGGGAAGTGCCGGAACAGAAGGAAGCAATCAGGAAACTTATTCTGGACAGGGTTGTTTCAGGGGGCACGGATACTGGCAAATTTAAACTGGATGTCCTTGATCTGAAAAACTCCATTTACGGTTGTTTGCAGCAGGAACTGCCGGATCTGGTAGCCTGTAATAAGTGCTACGAAGAAGAGAGAAGGACAACAGGCGGCTTGAAAAGCTCAAGGTTTTCAGGGGTCAAAGCGCAGAGGAGCCTCACATTCGACAATTCCCTTGACCTGCTGAAACACCATACCGAGTTTCCTACCCATACCTACAGTTTCGGGCTCGATTATAGCAATGTCAACAGTTCCTTGAGCCTCGAATCCCTGGCAGAACAATTCCTCAGAAAATACGGGTTTGAATTCAAGATCAGCCTTGATTATGGAGATAAGAAGCTCTATGAAAAAGAGTACGAAAATCTGGAAGAAAGACTGAACTATTTCAAAAAGCAAATCCAGGAAGAAGAAAAAGCGCTTGAAGAAACCCTTCGGGAAAATATCTGGGTTTCAGGGCAGGACAGCCAGGAAATCCTGATGAAATATCGCTCCAAAAATACCGATGTTTACGAGATTGCAAACAGTCTAAACGAAGTAAGGCTCCTGCTTGAAAAACCCAGAGTATTTGATGTAACCATTGAAAAAGCAGGAGAGGTAGTTGAAACTTAAGAACTTCTAGAATATAGCTGAAAATTACTAAAATATAACTGAAAATTACTAAAATATAACTGAAAATTACTAAAATATAACTGAAAAATCTCTGAAATATAATAGATAAGAAGACAACTTAACTAAAAACTCCTAAAACTTAACTAAAAACTCCTAAAACTTTGGAGAATTTCCGGAAAAGGAAAAAATATGCAGGAATTAAAAAAGCGGAAGGAAGATTTTGAGGGTATTCACGGATCCGGCTCATCTTTATCGTTTAGCCATGCCTTCAATCCTTCCACAATATTGAATATTGAGCTCAGGGATGTCCTGGCAACTCCACGAAAGATTCCAAGGCAAGTAAGGGAAGAAATTGCAGAAATTCTTATTTATGAGCTATTTTCAGAAGATGGGTACGAAATAAAAGATGAAAAGCTGTTTATGAGAAAATTTGGAGCTTTTTATCCAATTTTTATAGGTTTAAGGGATTTTGGAGTTTGGAATGAAATAAAAACTCTTACCGGAGCCAACAATCTGGCAGGTGTTTTTATACTCAGAGCCCTACTTGAAGAACTTTTTACACTTCTGGATGACTATGGAAAATTGGAATCTAAATTTTCAAAAAAGTTCGCAAGAAACCTGGAAAAAAGCCTTAAAGCTCTGAGGAAGCTAATCGATGAAACTCAATCGGCATGGGAACAAAACAGAATAAGAGATCTTGAGGAAAATTTCTGGTTTCAGGAAAATCCTAACATATCCAATCAACAGGCAACTCAGGAAAACAAACAGGAAAATCCTCTCGAACAAGAAAGTTCCCTTACACAGGAGAATTCTCTTCCACAGGAGAGTTCTCTTCCACAGGAGAGTTCCTTCCAGCAGGAAAATTCTCTTGAGCAGGAGAGTTCCTTCCAGCAGGAAAGTTCTCTGCAAGACCCTGAGCATGAGAACTGGGAAAATCCAGATATACAGGCTGGAAATACTGCGGAATCCGAAAGACTTGCTTCAATGACTCTGAACTTCATGTCTTCAGAGAAGGCAGGAGAAGTACTGGATTCTGTTATAGAAGAAAGCATAGCTGCAAAAATTGAAGAGCTTATCCCTGTGCTTGAAGACCACCTTGAAATGCTAGAAATTCTCTCAATGCTCTTTCCGGGCAGAGCCTGGGATTACTCCTTGAAGGCTCTTCACAGAGAATATTTTGGAAACCTTGAAAAATACGCCGCACTTCTTAGAAAGAGCTCGGCAATTCACGAAATTCTTGAGCAGGTAGGAAGAATCGAACTTGAGTACGGCTCAAAAAAGCTGAGTTTATCTCCGTATAGCAAAAGCGAAGTCCATTCGGTTACCTTTTCAGGCGATCTCCGTACATTACTTCCAGCAGAAACCGTAAAGCTAAAAAATCCTCTACTGAAGCGTAAATTCTATGCTGATATGCTTGAAGGAAAACTCCTGACCTACCAGCTAAAAGGAGAAAACTGGAACTCGGATAGTGCCGGAAAAAAGAGAAAAGGACCTGTAGTCGCCCTTGTAGATACCTCGGCGTCGATGAGAGGAAGCCCAGAGCTTCTTGCAAAAGCTGTAGTTCTGGCAGTTACGCGAAGAATGTTGACAGAAAACAGGGATGTTAAAGTGATTCTCTTCTCCTCTAAGTGGCAGACAGTCGAAATTGAACTTACAAATAAAAAGCGTATGGGTGAGGAGTTTCTGGAGTTCCTGAAATTTACTTTCGGCGGAGGCACTGATTTTAATACCGCACTTCGAGCAGGCCTTAAGGCTATGAAAAACGAAAAAGCTTTCGAGGGAGCTGATCTTCTTTTCCTTACCGATGGTTATTCCGAACTCTCAGAAAAGCCCCTTATTCGGGAATGGAATGAGATAAAAGCCGAAAGAAGAGCCCGGATCTTTTCCCTGATTATCGGAAATTATGATGCCGGCGGACTGCAACAGATTTCGGATCACACGTATCTTATAGGGAATGCCGAAAACTGGAATGTTGCAGAAAGTCCTGCAAGTTTTGTGAAAGCTATAAGCAAACCTTATAGGTTTTAAGTTCCAGGATATTTTTGATTCTCGAACATTTTTGACTGCGGGACAGTTTTGGCCGCAGAGTATTTTTTAAGATATTCCTGGTCCTTTGTATTTCAATGCCTGTGCTTGAAAAGTTTCTGCAGACCTTCTCCAAAATCTTCCAGGTCTTTCCGTGCCGGGGTCTGGCGCCTGGATATACTTGACAGGACAGAAAATGCGGCCTGTTTACTCCGGCTAGCTCCTTTAAGCAGCCCGATTTCGATCATTGCAACTATCAATTCGGAAATAATTTTGCGGTCTCTGGGACTCAGGTTATTCCATGTTTCGTTGATCTTTTTCGAGGAATCAATTATTGATTCTTTTCCTTCGGATGCTATTGTTGAGGCTTTTGAGGAAGCTACTTTTGAGGCACTAATTATCTGTTTTCTTCCATATGAAGCCGTTTCCAGAAAGATTTTGAAAGCATTCTCTGAGATCTTTTTTAGTCTTGCTCTGTGATTAATAGGGATCTCCTCTCCCGATGCTTTTCGGAAATCACTTTCAGAGCCTCGGCTCTCCAAAATTTTACGTACCTCTATAAAGATCTCAATAATCTCTTCCTCAGACCTCGTTTTAAGATATTCTCGGAGTTTTTCCATAAGGTCCGAGTCAATTGGTTCTGAATACGCTTCATAAGAGGGGCTCGGATCGCGGAAACAGTTTCCATCTATCTCAACGTCATCTACCTCAACGAAATCAGCATCAATTATAGGACTGGATCCAAAGATAGCTTCACGTGATGAAGCCTTTCTGGATTTGGATTTATTCCGAATCCTGAACCCTGCATCTGAAAGTCTGTCGAATACTCTGTCTTTAAGCAAGAAAATGCACCCCTGCTTGAGAATAAATGCCTTCCCTCTTAAAACAAAAAACTTTACTTGCGCGGAAATAATTAGTAGTCAGCAACTTTAGTATCAACCCTCTGTTAAATATAAGGTTAATTTAATTACCCGCGTATTAATTTTACTATTAACTTATTACCTATCAGGAATTTAATTTTGAGACTTGATATCTTTTTCTGTTTATTTCTTTTCAGGTATCCTCTTCATATTGAGTGGAAATCCTTTAATTTTCACTCAATGAGCTTTTTTCTCTGATTAGTTGAACCAGAGATGGCATCTCAAACGTACTGCCGACTCTATAACATATGTACTGATATGCACTTATCCCCAGTTTCTTTGCCGTCTGAACAATCGTCATAAATGTATCATTTGCCTTTGTTCCTTCCTCTGTTATGGTTTGAAAGCTCATATCCCTATTTTAATATTTTTCATGGTCCTGCTACCCCTTTTGTCAGAATGAAACTTTAGGGACTAAGTTACGAATTATAGGCTCCCTTGCCTGTACATATTTGTCATTTTTATATGGAAATTTATAATATCTTCAGTAATTTCAGAATTTGACATTATTTTCAACATTAAATGAATAACTGATCCACAGTTAATTAATTGTATTATGCAAAAGCAGCCTTAAGGAATCTTCTCTTAAGGTATCTCATGGCCCTGTTTCTCTGCATGCTAAGAACCATTGGATATCGATTTGTATTGGTAGCAGTCAAAATATATCCCTTTTAGTTGACACCTTCAAATCTGGCTCCTCCTTATTTTCAGAAGGACCACTCAAAGTTATTAACTTACCATTATCTGTTTCTTATTCATGATTTGAGATTTTCGATCCTTTCGCATACCCCCAGAATAACTGCATTTTAACCTTTATTAATCGCTTTTAAACACTTACGTGCTTCTTTGATTAGATAATTCCTGTGGCTGCCTCGATGAATGCGTGCTGAACGAAGTAAACCTATGCTCATGAAAAAAGGCAAAACTTTAGTAATATAGGCAAAGTCCTTTTCATCATTGCTATATTCCCAGAGGAAGTTTCCTATGTATGGTTCGGCCTTCCAGCTTCCCCCTTTATGCCATTCGAACTCGTTTTTAAGTTCTGCAGTGAGAATTCCCAGGTCTCTAACAGGATGAGCATGCAACCAAGAGCTTTCAAAATCAATTGCATAAGGCTTACCTTTATAAAATATATAATTGGAGGGATTGACATCCCTGTGAACCATACAGCCGCATTCCCTGTCGAGCCAAGAACTGTACCACCATTCTCCAAGCAGTTTATTAAAAGTCTTTCTAGTATCATGATCCAGTTTCAGATGGCCCAGAACCTCATGATAATTTCTGAATTCATTTTCTCTATTGTAAGAGGACTTAGTATTATCGTGAAGATGTCGAAGCATATATGCAACGGCAGTAAGCCGCTCATCGAGTTTTTTGTCATGTTTTATGTACCAAGCCAAAGATTTACCGGGTATGTATTCGGTTACAAGTGCACAGTTAAATTTTTTATTTACTGCAAGTGGTTTTGCAACATTTATTATTGAAGAGGCTCTTTCCAGGTTCTTATATTCCTTCATCATACCTTTATAAGAATTATAATTTTTCAGTTGTCCTGTAGGTTCAGAAAAAAACTTTGCCACTACACTGTAGTGTTGGCCCTTGAAATGATACTTGCAGACAGTATGAGAAGAATTTGATTTAAAAACATCAACCAAACAACGCTTATTCTTAAGCTGATCCTTTACAACTTTCTCAACAAGCCAATCTCTGAAAGGATTTCCAGGACTTAAAGTATTTACATATTGATATGCCACCTTATACCCACCACTTTAAAAATATATTTATGATTATAACTGTAATCAACAGTTACAGATTTCATTTTAAAAATATCACTATTGACAAAAGAGCAGATAGTGATTTTGATTATATATACTGATATTGGATACTATTGAATTGAATTTATTTATTACTACTGGTGACTAACTATAAGTTCTAATATCCTCTTGAATGTAGGCTAATTGATTGGAGACTAAAACACTCATAGCAGCTTCAAATACTACATGTAGTGATTTCCGATCTGAATATTAGAATATTAAAAACGAATTTGATAATAATGAATTATCTTCTCATTCATTTCCCCTAAGAAATTGATTTAGCTCCAGAGTTGGGTGATTTTTGAAATTACATTCGTCATTGGATTTGGTAATCAGATCGATTTTAATTCCCAAATCAATCATGCGTTTTTGAAAATATAAAAACGAGCAAATAATTATTTACAAGCAGGAGAAGAAATCTGAAAAGAAGACTCATAGATTGTGCAGCCATAGTAATTGCAGCCATAGTAATTGCAGCCATAGTAATTGCATCTATTATTCCTGCTATCCAGGCAAAAAAGGGATGTAATTATGAATTTTTAAAAATATCTTTTACTTTTTTCAAACTATTCAGGAGAAGGAACAAGATACTTCTCAAGCACCAGACCTCATATCTTGCGAACTTACTTTTGCTTAATTATATTATACTATCAACAACCTTCTCTTTTTCTCCTCTAGAGAAAACTCTGCAAACTTGCAGATGCCAGCGCTTGCAATCGGATTCTGGTGCATCAACCTCAATAAAATTGTAGCACTGAGACATTTTTCCACGGACTTTGGAAGAGCAGACAGTTCCCGCACTGATTACAAGCATGTCGTTTAATCTCCAGACCCAGGGGATGTGCCAGTGCCCACAGAGCACGAGGTTGACACCAGAGCGGTCCAGGAGTTCCAGAACATCTCCTGCATCTACAAGTACATTATTTCCCCTGCCAGTTCTGGGGATCGGGATAAGATGGTGGTGAAGGGCAAAAACTTTGAAACCGTTTACTGAGAAAGTATTCTCTATCCAGTTGTAATTTTCCCTACCAATATGCCCTTCGTCGAGTTCCGGCTGGGAAGAATCAAGCCCTACTACAGTGATCTCACCAAATTGTCCAGAAGTTGATCTGGTTTTAAAAAGATCCTCAAAAAAGAGGTAACCGGCATTTCTAGAGTCATGGTTTCCTGGAACTATCACTTTGTTTTTGCATTCAATCCTGTCAATGAATTTCTTTGCTCCATTGTACTCGGCTGCAAGCCCGTTTTCCGTCAGGTCACCAGTGATTACTATAATATCCGGAGAACTCCTGTTTATGTTTTCAAGCATGGAATTTGCAATCTCGGGCATATAATATGCCTCTGAGAAATGAATATCTGAAATATGTACTATTCTTTTAATTTCTATTCCTCTGTCTTACTCATTCGCGTTTCAACGTTGAGAATAATAATTAATAGCGTTATATATAGTTATTCGATTTAGTCAATATATAAGAACTAAAAAAAGTAATTAATAAGATAAGTATATATCCTATATATAAAATTAAATATTTAATCTAGTGAATTTTTCTTTGATATTCGATTTTTTTGGCTGACCTTTGTTCCAAATTAATCTGAGAAAATAAAAAACGTACATTTTGGGAGTTGAGGCACAAAAAGCAAGTACGTAAAATCGTGAAGATGCCAACTTATTGATTCATGGCCACCAAAAAAGAAAAAGGAAGAGATTTGAGCACTGGCTCACTGTAAAAAAAGTAACATGGGATAGTTAATCAAGTCCTTTGTGAAGGCATATTTCTGGTCTATTCGTATACCTGGTCTATTCGTATACCTGGTCTGTTCATAGGTTCTGGTCCCACGTTACCAATCAATAATACTCAGCTCTCGTATATATATTTTTGTTTTTTCTATAGAATAATCTCAATAAGTATTATTTTTAACTTTAAAAACAATACTTTTTATTTTAATATTTCTTTTGGATATATTGGAAAATATTATCCTCCAAATATACCTTCTTTGCAAAAAACACCTAAAAATCCTGTATGTTCAACCAGCTCATTTTTTGTTCTGTTCATAGGACGTAAAATAAATAGTCCACTCTAGATCAATTTCTTTTTTTGCTAATTTTCTTTTAATTTCTCTATATGTTCTTTCATCTTTCGTTCAGAGAATTTAGATATAGAGCCCTAATTATTCCACTTTCGATTTTTTTCATTAAATCTTCCTTTTAACCTTTCCTTCAAGAAATCTCCTTACAGTTGCAGGCCCGTCAAGTTCCTCTGCAAGTTCTTTCAATCCTCTGGTTTTTTTGTAGTATTCGTCCTCTTCCAGAATTTTTTTAATGCAGGCAAGAATAGTTTCCGGCTCGGCAAGGTAGCTCATTCTCTTCCCGTATCCCTCTTCTTCAAGTACAGTTGAGTTATTTTCCTGTTCTATGTGCTTTTCATCCGGAAAAGAAAGCACAGGAAGTCCGAAAGAAAGGCTCTCAAGAATTGTTCCATGTCCTCCTGCAGTGATTACCAGGTCAGAGCCTTTGTAATAAGGAAAAGGATTTTCCGTAAAGCATGTAAATTCGACATTTTCCGGGATTTTTGAAAACTGTTTGGGATCTATTTCGGGCCCGGAAATAAAGGTATAATGGATAGTATGATCCAGTTTTGCAGCTTCAAGTACGCTCCAAAATATGGTTGCTCTGTATCCGAAAGCGCCAATGGTTGAAAGGACGTTTGGGTGCTGGAAGGCTTTTGATTCGACTTCACGATATTTGCACCTGATAAGGGGGCCGCTGAAAAAAATGGTATTATTGATACTTTTACTAAAATTGAAATTTTTTCTGTTTACAGAGTACGGAGGAGGAAAATCAGGCACAATAATGCCATCTACACTTTTGAAGATGTAATTGTAAAAACTCTGGACTAGTTTTCCTGCTACTGTCACCAGGAAATCCTGATTCTGAAAAAACTCCACCATATTGAACTGGTGGCCAATAAAATACACAGGAATCTTTTTAATCTGTGCAGCAAGGATACCTGTATAGTAACCATCCGAAAGTACAATATCAGGTTTGAGTTCCTCAATCAACCTCAGAAGCTTTCTGAACTCTGAAAGAGAAATACTTTTTAAGGTTTCTTTAATGGATTTTTTGACATCAAAAATTCCGGATTCTCCAACTAGCCTTATTTCAGGAGGGATCTCATATGCCTGATACCCTGTTTTTTCTACCAGTTTTTTTGAGTAACCATATGCTCCAAAGTATACCTCATGCCTGGCAGTCAGAAACTCTTGTCCCAAAGCAAGGCAGCGACTTGTGTGTCCAAGCCCTTCTCCGCACATGAAAAGTAAGACTTTCATTTTATTTCAATCCCAGTATATACCTTTCTTTCATTACTCTAAACCGTTATCTATGGACTTAATATTTTCAAAAACAATTTGCGTAAAAGTAAGCTATTCTGTACGAAACAGTTGTATATTTTTCAAAAATAGAATGAAGAGATTTAGAGACAAAACCCAATTTAAAAAAGAGTAGCACAGGAAATTTGGGTTTAATAGATGTTGGCATGTTTTCTGGTCTGTTTGTATGTTCTGGTCCCACGCTACTAAGTAATAAAGCGCAGCCCCCTATATATATTTTCTTGTTCTACATAATTAGTTAGGCAAGTACTAAGATTATACCCAAAAAGTATATTTATTTACCAAAAATTTATTTGCCAAAATCTTTGCCTCTGAATAAAAAATATCATTAAGCAACCATATAATGTTCTACAGAAGCTGCCTCTGCAGAGAATTTCAGGTTCTGGTTTCTGGTTTGAAAGTAATGTGATCAGCAGGATGATGTCTGGAATTTAACCTATTTTTCAGATTATGTTGTCTAATCTGAATTATTTAATTTTATAATAAAGATTCTTTAGACTGTAATAGTATTCTTTTGTATACAGTTTATGGAGAACTATCAAGTATATAAATGAGTATATATCCTAAATATTTTAATAAATAACTGATACAGCAAAATAGAGTTACATAGCCATATTTCACAAATATTGAGTATAAATCTGCATATATTCTATATGTGAAAGATTCAAATACAGCTGGCTTCTTTTTTAAAATTGGGATTTGTATTTTTTATATTGTGTTAAACCATAAACTTAAAAATTATTCCCAATGTTGAGGTAATAATATGGAGACTAAGGAAACTGATACTTTATTAATTATTATAGTAACAGGACTTTTGCTGCTTGGAACTGTTGGTTCTGCAGCCGCTGCACAATTTGGTTCGAATTCTAGCGTAAACTTCACGAATTCTACTAACTGCAAATTTCCTGTAACGCCGGAAGCTAAAATAAAGAACGTGATTGTCCTGATTCCTGATGGTTGTTCCCAAAGTGTGGAGACTTTAGCTCGCTGGTATAGTGGAAAGCCTCTTGAGCTTGACAATATGGTGACTGGAACGGTTTCTACTTATAGCACTGATTCAGTCATTACCGACTCTTCTTCAGCTGCAACCGCATTTGCTGCGGGATATAAAACTACTAACGGTTTTTTAAGCGTTGGACCAAGCAATAGTTCTGTGTTAAGTACACTGGAAATTCCACCTGAAGAACTGCAGTACAGACCACTTGCAACAGTACTTGAAGGCTCAAAGCTAGAAGGCAAAGCTACAGGACTTGTAGCAACCTCTCGTGTGAGCCATGCCACACCTGCAGCTTTTGCTGCTCACGTTGATAACAGAGATAATGAAACCGAAATCATGAAACAGATGGTTTATGAAAACGTTGATGTGATTTTTGGTGGCGGTTCAAGTTATCTCGTACCTGTAGCCGAGGGAGGAAAAAGGACTGACGGAGAAAACCTGACAAAAGTACTTCTTGACAGAAACTACCAGTATGTTGACAGCAGAGATCAGATGATGAACCTGACCACTGGCAAGGTATGGGGTCTTTTTGCCAGTAGCCACATGATGCCGGATATCGATCGCTCCTCACTTGCACCTGAACAGCCTTCTCTTGCAGAAATGACCAATAAGTCCATTGAACTGTTATCTCAGGATAAAAATGGCTTCTTCTTAATGGTCGAAGGCAGCCAGGTTGACTGGGCAGATCACGCCAATGATCCTAACTATGCTGTAACCGATTTTCTGGCTTTTGATAAAGCTGTTAAGGTTGCAGTTGACTTTGCTAAAAAGGACGGACATACTCTAGTCCTAGCTTCCCCGGATCATAATACAGGCGGCATGACTATTGGCAGCAACTCTGACTCCAATTATACATCCACAACCGTAGAAGATGTCATTGAGCCTCTCAAGGGTATGAAACTCAGTTCCACAGGTCTTGAGACAAAAATAGGGACTAATCTTTCATCTGAAAATATCAAAAAACAGTTAAAAAACTGGTGGAGCATTGATGCTACTGATGAAGATATAGCTGAAATTCTTAAGCTCTACAACGATGGAAAAGGCCTCTCACTTGACTATGCAATTAGTGAGGTAATCAGCCGCAATCACACAGTAATTGGCTGGACTACTCATGGACATTCCGGAGACGATGTCCCTCTGTGGGCGTATGGTCCTAACGATCTAACAGGCCATGTTGACAATACAGAAATTGCAGGACACATAGCTAAAGAACTCGGATTTGACCTTAACAAGACTAACTCGCATCTCTTTATTGATGTGGGTAAGGTTTTCTCCAAAGATAACGGAGATGGAAAACTGGATAAAAATGAATACCTGCTAAATATGACAAATTCCTCAAACCCTGTGCTGGAAATTGGAGATGCAAAACTGCCAGTGGACACGAATATTCTTATCAAGAATGGCGTAGCGCATGAGTTAGAAGGAATAGTCGTCTACGCTCCAGCAACTGATAAAGTCTATATTCCCTGTGAAGCACTTTCACTTGTAAATGGAACAAAAATTAATGTAACTCAAAAAGCAGCCGAAACTGCCTGAAAATGTAAGTTAACTGACGGGGACTATTTCCCTGTTCTTATTTTTTGCTCTGTCCATGGATTGTGAAATGTGAAATGTGTCTTCACCAGACCACATTTGAGAAGTCCGGAATAGGTCTTAATTTAAAAACTGACATACTTCCCACGCAAACTGTGGAGAAGTTTTTTTTCTGGCTGTACGTTTACTGAAGATAGTACGATCCAGGACCCGTCGAGGGGTATCAGTGCTCCCTTCCCCTGCATCTCTTTCTGCAGAGAATTGACCGCTGCCTTTTGGCGTCAACGCTATATTAAAGGCGGCATTGACATCGGCATGGTCAACGTGCCCGCAGTGTGGACACTCAAATTGCTTGCTGTGTCGGTTGCCTATACGTCCGCAGCGGCTGCATTTTTTGCTAGTCGCATGGGGATCAATATAAACTACCTCTACTCCTTGCAGCCTAGCTTTGTATTCAATAAACTGTTGAAGTTGCTGAAAAGACCAGCTGTTCAGGGAGTATTCGCCTGACCATGATTGTTTTTCTAGTGTGTTTTTACTTTTGAGAGAATTTTTGTTAATTCCCTTACTTCTATTTTTGTCCCTATCTTTTTCCCTTTTTCTGTTTTTATTTTTCTTGCCTTTTCCTGACTCTCCAATCTTGCTATTGAGTTTCCGCATTCCTTTAAGGTTTTCCAGTTTGATCCCACATCCGTTATACAGGGCAACATCCACAATCTTTCGGCTGATTTTATGGTTCAAGTCCTTTACAATATTTTTTTCCCTAATTTGTACAGCTTTTAATTCTTTACTTCTGCCCAGTTTATAGAGCCGCTTTTTTATGTTTTCGTATTTTTTATGCGTATGGTATCGCATTTTTCCTAACTTCCAGATTTTTCCGGATTCGGGATCCGCTACAACTGCAATATGTCCTTTAGTATTGCGATCAACTCCTATATAGTGTTCGGACCTTTTGAGCTCGTCGTCTGGGAAGACAACTGCTACATAAGCATAGATGTTATCGATTTCTATCTGGGAAATTTTTGTAAAGTTGTTGGAAAAATGATAGTTCAGCAGAAGTTTCAGACAGGGAATTGTAATGGTTCGCTCCTTCCTGTCAATACGGACCGCCCGCGAAGGAATGATCAATTTAACATTCTTTGCAGATTTAAAGTCCTGGTTTCGGGAATATTTTTTGAGAATCTGGCCGGAAATAACTGACTTTAAGCCTATATGCTTTACATCTCCAGGAGAAAGAGATTCAGATACAGGAAGTGAATTAGGCGCAGACAGAGAACCGGGAGAAGGAAGAGAAGAAGAAATAAGCGGAAAGTCCTGAGAAAACTCAGAATAAGTAGAGAATGAGGATGAAGGAGAAGAGGGAAGAGAAGAAACAGATTTTTGTATGGGAGGCGAGTTAAGGCTTCGGTTTTGAGTCTGATGCTTAATACAGAACTCCGCAACCTTTCGAGCCTTTCGGAGTTCCTCTGAAAAATTTCGATTGTGCTTGATTTTATAAGTAAGTAACATCCGGGTTATTGCTCCACGGTCATTATCCGTTATATTTTTAGCCAATACAAGTACTTGTGAATAAATCTATAAGTTATATTCAATTTCTATATATAATTAGCATAAAGATATTTAAGCATTTTGCCGGAGTATATGAAGAGATTTTCTTGCAATAAGGTGTCAAGAATTAGTTTTAAAAGCAAAACCTGAACTGGTGGGAAACTTATATTTAGAATTTATCTCAAAAACCATTTTATTTTTGAACATTAACTCGAAATTGTCAAGATACTATGGTAAATAGGTAGTCTAATCACGATTATTTTTTTATGTCTTTAGTGTTTTTCTTTTAATTTACATATTCTTTCAATGTGACATTATACTATTTATTTGCAGAAAGAATCAATTTATTTTTCACAAATACACGTAATAACTAAAAAAATATATTTTTTAGCGAAATATCTATATAGCCATTTTGCATTCTTTTGATTGAATAGAATTCTTGAACTTTTACACTACAAGGAATTTTTGAATAAAATGGTCGTGCTTGTTTATGCAAGGAAAAACCGGAAACAATGCTAAAACAACTGTAAGCGCTGAGGTTGCAGAAACTCTTCTTCAGGAAGGATGGAGAAAAGTGGATCTACATGTACACTCTTCCTGTTCCTATGACGTCCCTCCTGTTCAGACGATGCACCCAAGAGTTCTTTTTGAAAAAGCAAGGTCGCAAGGACTTGATTTTGTGACTTTTACCGACCATGATACTGTCAAAGCTTACGATCTGCTTGGTTGGGATAAGGAAAGACTGGTTCCAGGGGTTGAGATTTCAATTAGTGATCCTGAACATATAGGACATACTCTACACGTTAATGTTTTTGAACTTGATTCGGAAGAATTTAAGGAACTTGAGTTGATCGCAGATCAAGAACATGATTTTAAAAGCTTTATCCACTATCTAAGGACTCACGATCTTCCCCATATGTATAATCATCCCTTTCAGTTTACTGTCGGAGACAGACCTAATCTATGGGCTATACCTGAACTTATAAAGCAATTTCCCATTGTTGAATATAACATGCAAAACTTAACGGAAAAAAACCTCATGGTTGCAACACTAGCCAGAAAGTACGGAAAAGGAATTGCTGCGACTACAGATAGCCATACAGGAGGTATGGGAGCTGTTTATACCCTTGCAAAAGGTGAAACTTTCAGGGAATTTTTTGAAAATATTAAAAAAGGAAATTCATATATTGTAGTTGAAGGAGGGACCAGGCAACATC
The DNA here is from genome assembly GCF_000969985.1 of Methanosarcina barkeri str. Wiesmoor. GTDB lineage: Archaea > Halobacteriota > Methanosarcinia > Methanosarcinales > Methanosarcinaceae > Methanosarcina > Methanosarcina barkeri_B. The sequence goes on from NZ_CP009526.1 coordinate 4,545,197, forward strand.
TTACAAAAGAATGGAGTTCCTGGATTGAGCTTATTTTTTCCATGGATCGACAGTTAAGAGAAGATTATAATTTCACTACAAATGTCTGGAGCTTTGACAGATTAATAAATTTTTTTACAAATGGGAAAATTAGAGAATTTCCCAGAATTAACAGCCTGACAATGAAGTTTTTCCAGAATTTCTCCAGATCAGGACTCCCTGCTTATATATACATAAAGACTGAAAAGCCTCTGGTTTCTAGAATAGAAGAGATCTTGAATCAGATAGCATGAATTATATAATAATTAAATGACTCAAACGTATAATTTAAAGTAAATTTATTAACTTTTTGATTTTATAAAGAATTTATATAAATCAGCTCAATAGGTTAAGTATGAATAAGTAAAAAATGTATTAGTCTCTTCATTTCAAGTGAGGTTCATTATTTGAGAGGATTTGTACGAGCTAATCATTTCACTAATTTTTTGTTGTTTGACTTTTTATCAACTAGTTTGCCCTTAATTAAACAAATACTATATCTCTTCGCTGTTTTATATTAGTTGAAATAAAAATAGTTGCTTAATTAGAAAAAGCCAGAAAAAAGATAAACATTAATCTTGAATGCGATTTTTCAGCAACAAATATTTTCTAAATTAGAACTTCGCGGTTGGACTGAGAAATCAATAGCATAAAATCTGAATTTGGAGTAGGACCATGTACTTTTATCACTATATTTTTTAATATATTACTATATACAATATATACAAAAAATATTTAACATTGTTTATCTAATTACCACGTAAAGTTTTTCTAGTACTCTCAAATAGCTCATATGAGCTGTAGATATACCTCATATGCAACTCACAAGATCAACTTGAGATCTTTACTGATGTTGATGCCCAAAAAATCTCAAAGAATTTATAAGACAGTATCTGAAGGAAAATCAGACAAATATTAAAGGTTCACGGTAGGACAATGTCAATATTCTGAACCGTGATAATACATGACAGTAATGTTTCTTTCAATTCACAATTGATACAAGATAAAATTTTGTGGAAATGGGAAGTGGTTGTGAAATGTTTACTATTAAAGAATCGAACCTTAACAAAGGTTACCTTGAAGGGAGTAACCTTAAAGGATTTGACCTTACAGGTGCTGAGCTTATGGAGGTAAACCTTGAGGGGACTGACCTTAAAGGGGCTAACCTTAAAGGAGCTAACCTTAAAGGAGCTAACCTTGAGGGAGCTAACCTTGAAGGAGCTAACCTTGAAGGAGCTGACTTAAGTTGGGCTATACTTAAAGGAGCCAATCTAGAGGCAACTAATCTTATAAAAGCTAATCTTAAAAAAGCTAACCTTAAAAGAGCGAACCTTAGAGAAGCTGACCTTTTTATGGCTAATCTTGAGGGAGCTAACCTTAAAGAGACTCATTTTTTATCATTAGACCAGTTTTCAAAAGTTAAAACACTTTATGATACAAAATTAGATGAAGAATTACTCACATCATTAAAAGGAAAATACCCTTACCTATTTAAGTCACTAGAACAACAGTTTCTAGAACATCAGAGCAACCTTTTACTATAAAACGTTGCTATTTCATTGAGCCTATCCCGAAATTCAGAATTTGATTTTTTTGAATCTTGTATTTGGAACAATCAATTGAATACCTAATCACTAAAATAATCCCAAAAACTCACGATGATTTAGAATAAAATAGGTTTTGGGATAGGCTCATTGATTATATTCTCTTATTTATTCAAAAATCAGCAGCATGCTAGACAGTTGAAGAAGGTTTAATGCGACTGATTTCCCAATTCAACCGCTTAAACTCTATCCTTAAAGTACCTTTTAATGATTATGATAGCATTATTCCTTTTATAAATACTTTCTAAATTCAATTAGATACTTTCTTTATACTGCATAATCTCATCAGAATACTTACTAAATCCAATTAGATACTTTTTTATATTGCATTGTCTCATCAGTTTACCATATTTAACTTCCTGTTCGGCCTCAGTTAGTAGCTCCTCCGGTGTCTCTACGGTCAATTCGGTAAAGTGTTTTATAGCTAATGAGTAATTCTTTTCCGTGTTCGATCGCGGGTTTAGAGTGTACAGCCACTCCCTAATTACCGGATCATTACACAAGTCGTTAAAGTGTATAAGAAAATAACCAGGCTTATAATCTATTAACTTTGGACCGACACTTTAACAGGAGTATTCCGCTTGATAATTTTGAAACAAGCTATATTACAGAATGCTTGCGTATGCGGAACAATTTCTACAGGTATGTTAGAGGTATACGATGGAGACTAGAGATACAGTATTTCTTGTTGTGATGGTTCTGTCATCCTTTCTTCTATCTTTTGAGTGGCTTAGAAGGTTTGCATATAAACCAACAAATCCCCTGATTATTCTATCGGTTATGGTTCTGGTAGGAACACTAGCTGTCATGCTCATCTCTGTTAACAATAGGCTTCAGGAACTCGAAAACAAAATGGAAGCAAAGGACCGCACCCTCAAGGTCAACATGGAGGGTACAGAAACAAAGATTGAAGAACGGATGAATGAGCTATCAAGCAAAATTGATAATGCAGTTTACGAATTCAACCGCAGAAAATACCACTAATCTCATCTATAATATTTTATTTTAAGGCAAAACATTTAATTTCCTATTTTAAAAAGCATAGTTTGAATCCCAGAATTTGTTAACAATCAAATTTAATTTTTTTATATAGGAGTACTTAATACTTTAGAAGTATGCTCATTCTAGGGCAGGGATCTTCTATATATGCAAAGTGAATTGAAAAAAAAGACTTAAGTACTTTTTGAACGGATTCTCAAGCTACATTCAGTTTTGAATTTAATTTATTGACATTTATCCAAATATTAATCCTAATATATGCTAATTTTTAATATCCATCATCTATGGAGTCATTTTTTGGGTCATAACAAACGACTCCATGATTTTCAATACCTTTTTGATATCTTTATTTATAAAAAGTAGATTTCGGAACTAAGGAGATTCGGAACTACTGCAGTTACAGGAATTATGAAATACATGAAAAAATCCGTTAAGTACTAACATTTCATGCGGTCTTTTCAGCCAGGGCAATCTAGAGCAATACCAAGGCAATGGCAATAAATAGGTGAGTTTTGGTAAGCCCGGGTACATTGTTCCTGGCAACTATGCGTACTAGAAAGAAAAAAGCTGGCTCAGTCTAAAGCAAAATATTACGTAGATGTCCCGATGAATTCATTATATAAAGCTATCGGCTGGATCGTCGAACTGATTATGGAAAGAAAAACGCTAAAGGAAATAGCTGAACTAAGAAAATAATCCTTTTTAAGTCAGTTGTTGACTTCACTTTATATATAAAATTAAATAATAGTCCTGAGCGGATTCGAACCGCTGTCCCGGGCTCCAAAGGCCCGAAGGATTGACCACTACCCTACAGGACTGCATGTTAAAGCTTTTACTTATAGATTAATTCTTGTACTTAATTTTTGTGCCAGATCAGAACTGTTTTATGTTAATTTTCCAGAAATATTTCTTTCCTCTTTATTCTTTATTTCAATAATTCTTGTCAGGACTTTACATATCTTTATACTTTTCGATACAGTCTTTTTTTGGCTTTGAAATATCTTCCATGGAACTATTTTTCGCTAACAGGCAATTTTTCATATAATTAATTTAAAATAATTTATTTCATTATTATATTGTGGAGCTGGAAGAGAAAGGGTATGATTGAATAGCGAAGTAGTGTATTGTGACAGAATTACCCGGGAGCTGGCAGTTCTTGCTTCAGGATATGTTAGATGGGAGCATACTTATGAAGCGGCTGTATTGGGGGATACAGCAAACGGATTGAATTGCTCTCGGGCATCTCCTTACTTAGCTGCTTTTCTTCTTACTTAGATATTTGTGCATTCTTAATATCCACTGGCTTGATTTTCGCAGCAGGAATTGTATTGGTTGAAATTTATGTTGCCCCAGTCAGGGAAAGCTTAATATTCATGTTTAAGTTTGAGGTATTTTCTAGCTTAATTATCATCAGTTTTGCTTTCGAAGAAAAATTATAATTTTAATACAGATAAAATTTATTTATCCGTATTGAGTACACTTCTCATTTGAATCCTGCGTAATTTTTTAAATTACTTATTGCCGTTCTTAGTGATAAATATTAATTTTTTACTTATCATTTTCGTCCTATTTTCAGGGGGAAATCAATACTGAGCTTATATTAATAAAATAATTTAATATCATTGACATCTGTAATTTATTTTAATATCAAAAAATATTATTTGAATAGTAATATTATGTTTTCAGAAGACTGAGACACAAAATCCAGAATAGGAGAAAAAAAATTATAAATAACTTATACACTTTTGAAAAAGATAATATATATTGAATTCGTATAGCATTCTAGCAATGCTATAACATCTGAATAGAACTGCTAATCTTTAATCTGGTTAAAAAATGAGAGGGGTACAAACTGAAATTATGTATATTGTAAACCAGAAGCAAAAATCCTACTTTGGACGTTAAACCCCGATTAGCTCCCGAAACGTAATAAAATAGTGGGTTGATAGAAGTGAAAGCTAACGGACTCTTAAGCATTCTCACCTTTTCAGAAAAAAGGAAGGATATTCTATTTTTACTTCAAGAGAATCCAAGAACTCTTTCCGAAATTAAAGATTATTTTGATGTAAGGTCACCTGAAATCCTGCCTCGCCTTAAAGAAATGGAAAACGCAAATTTGATTATCAGGCAGGAGGGAATGTATCGACTGACACCTATCGGAAAAGTTTCAGCCATACATTACAAGCCCTTACTGGATACTCTAACAGCTATAGAAGCAAACGAAATTTTCTGGAAAGAACACGAACTTACTGCGATTCCTGAAATATTGTTGAACAGACTCCAGGAACTCAAAGAGTGCAGAGTCGTAAGAGATGAACAGGAACATATTTATGATACTCATAAGGCGTTTATGGAGAATGTAAGGGCTTCTGCCCACTTCATGGGCTTTTCATCTATTTTTCTTCCAAGCCATCCCATTTTGTTTTTAGATTTAGCCCGCAGGAATATTCCTATTTCAATAATTCTTACACCTAATGTATTTTTTAAAATAAAAAGTGAACATAGTGTTGAGATTGAAGAATTCCTTAAATACAAGCACACTGGCCTTTATGTATACGACAATGCAAAAGTAGCCTTTGTGGTAACAGACCGTTTCTTATCCCTTTCACTTTTTTTCAAAAATGGAACTTTTGATCCTCGAAACGACCTGATAGGTTTTGACTCGCCTTCAATTAAATGGGGAGAAGATCTTTTTAAGTATTATAAAGAGAACTCAATTGAAATAAAGGACCTATAAAATATATTGAAAGTTTCTGGAAAGAAACCTTCAAATTGGAGAAAGCAATCGGGATTGCAGGATTTGGTTTTTTCCAGGTAGATCTCCAAATAAATGGGCAAAATTTTCTAAATATATTTATGTTTCTTCACTGCGTTCTCACTTTCACGCAAATTTTCATTCTTAATATATTTTATGCTAGGAAAACACTTGCAATAGTTCTCAATCCGACAATCGAGGTTGATTCTCCATCTACAAGAATTGTTCTTTCTAACTTGCGGAAACGAGACTCTACGTTATCAGTTTTTGTATAATTATGGATGCAGATCAGGCCACATATAAAGCTGTAGAGGATAATGATAGGTTCAAAAGCAAGAACTCCATTAATTAGAGAAATACCAAGAATCAAGTGGGAGAGCAGGTGCAATCCGAGAAGGAAATTACGGGTATTTTGTACTCCAAGGCTTACAGGAAGGGTTTTGAGACCTGCGAGAGTATCTCCTTTGATATCTTTGAAGTCATATATAGCAGAATTGATGAAGAGCTTAACCCCAAAGAAAGTGAAAACTAAAAGTATGGGGAGCATGCTCTTACAGGTGCTGCCTGCAAGCCCTGAAATGAAGGCCCCCCATGTGAGACCTACAACAAAATTTTTGACTCCAAGACCACCTTTGAGTTTTAAAGCGAATTTTCCAATTTTAATGCCTTTACTATAAAGGAAGCCGGTTACGAGAGGTAAGAATGCAAGTACTAGCATTCCTTCTTTTGCCAGTACATAGCTCCCTATCACGAAGGTAATCAAAGAGGCTGCAAACCCTATTTCCTTTCTTGATCCACTTAACTCTTTCCGGTTTACAATATCTTCTTCTGAGCCAAGAGCCCTATCGAGCGTATATACACTGTAAATTACGAGTCCTCCCGCAATACAGGTGAATATACTTGAATGAATTTGAAGCAGGAGGAAAGCAATATGAATCCTTAGTGCGCCTGAAAACGCAACTAAAATGGAACTTTTTAAAAGTTCTAGTGTGGCATTATTTTTCCCAAATTCGGGGGTATTCTTTCGTCTGTACCTGAGAAAACGTTCAAAACTTCCGAAAAATACATTGGAGCTCATAAAAATAATATTGGAACACTTTTAAATATTATTTATTCAGTATAAGATTTTACAATGTTTGTAAGGTATAAGGAATCGTCTATGTTTTAGAGAAATAAGCTAACACTAGCTGAGTAAACTAATGATTATTTTAGAAGAAAATCATGTTCTCACTATCCTTAAAAAGATTGGTGTGTATCCTGAAGGACATTTAAACAATTAAAATATTTTTCATACACACGCCTGCGGTTTCCATAGTAAGAAATAGATGTAAACTACTCACTCGAAACAGCGAAGAGCCTTAAATAAATCTGCCGGGTAGAACTAGTGCCGCTTCAATCCTCAAGAATTCACCAATCACGAATAATTGCAATCGATTTTATACGACATTTTATCGTTGACATAACATTAGTGGAAATCTTGGAAAAACGATTCAAAATATACTTGAATAAAATCTATTTAGGACTAAGTGAAAATTTACGAAAAAATTAGCTATTACAGGAAATAAAAGCTTTTCCGAAAGGCCCTGATAGGCAGGAAAGAGAAAAAATTAAAAATAGGGGGCAATAAAGCCCAGAAAAGGATTACAACTATTATAAAGGAACTATTTTCTTTCCATATGCTTCATTTAATACTTGGCCAAGGGCTGTGTATATTGCAGAGAGTCCTGTAAGGATTCCTTCATAACCAGCTATCTTCAGGATTCCAGTGCTTCCCAGATAATTTCCTGCTGCAAGCAAGAAGAACAGGATTGTAAGGGTCAGGAAAACAACGGAGAGAGCCCTTGAGCCTTTGAGCGTACCTATGAACATGAATAGGGTGAAAACTCCCCACATGAACAGGTATGCAGCAAATGGTAGTGACTCTGTGGCCAGCCCTGCATAGTCTGGAGACTTAGGAATAAGGACAATCCCCACCAGAGATAGCCAGAAAAACCCGAATGAGGTAAAAGCCGTGGCCCCAAAGGTATTTCCTTTCTTCCATTCCTCGATTCCGGCAATGACCTGAGCTAACCCACCGTAAAAGATGCCCATCGAAAGGATCATCGCATTCATTGGATAGAAACCCGCATTGTGTATATTCAAAAGCACAGTTGTCATTCCGAAACCCATCAAACCCAGAGGAGCAGGGTTTGCGGATAAATCCGTGATTTTTATATCACGAATATTCATGACATCTTTAATATTTTGACTCATAAAATTAAATCCTCCTTCCCGTTACCGGAAATTTAGCCTAAACTTCCAATAAAAATCACATTAAGAAAATCAATTGTTTTTAAGGTCCATTTTTCACATTTCGGAAATATGTAATTGTTAATACTTATAATTAAGGACAGTAATTATATTTTTAATATAATATAAATATATTATATAAAAATTTACAAGTGCTGTTAAGAGTTTTCATAATAAGTTATTTATGAACGGGTGTGGAATTTGCTTCATATGACTCAGGCAAAAAAACCACTTATGCTCATTATTCTTGATGGCTGGGGCTACAGGGAAGCAAGAGAAGGAAACGCTATCCTGGCAGCTAGAACTCCAAATCTTGACCACCTGATAGAAGAATATCCCTGGTGTTTCTTAGAAGCCTCAGGGGAAGCTGTAGGCCTTCCAGAGGGCCAGATGGGAAACTCAGAAGTCGGGCACCTGAATATCGGGGCAGGGCGAATTGTGTACCAGGATCTAACCCGAATAAATTTCTCCATAAGGAAAGGTGACTTCTTCAAGAATCCTGCTTTTTTGGGTGCAATTTCAAATGCCAAAGCCAACGATTCCAGCCTGCATCTCATGGGGCTTGTCTCCTACGGAGGCGTTCACAGCTATATGGCCCATATTCATGCCCTTATCAAGCTCGCACAGCAGGAAGGGGTGAAAAAAGTATATATACATGCTTTTTTGGACGGCAGAGACGTGCCTCCTAAAGCCGCCCTTAAAGATATAGAGGAGCTTGATGCTTTTTGTAAGGAGAACGGAAATGCTAAAATTGCAACTATATCAGGGCGCTATTACGCAATGGACAGAGATAAGCGCTGGGATAGAACAAAACTTGCCTATGATGCCCTGACTATGGGAGTTGCGCCTTACAAAACACCTGATGCAGAAACTGCAGTTTCTGAAGCTTATAAAAGAGGAGAAACTGATGAGTTTGTAAAACCGACTGTAATCACAGATTCAGAAGGAAAGCCTGAGGCAGTCATAAAAGATAATGATTCTATAATCTTCTTCAATTTCAGGCCTGATAGAGCAAGGCAGCTTACCTGGGCTTTTGTAAATAAAGACTTTGAGAACTTTCCCAGAGAAAAACACCCGAAAGTTTACTATGTTTGTATGGCCCAGTATGATGAAACACTGGACTTGCCTATAGCTTTCCCACCGGAAGAACTTGAAAATGTGCTTGGCGAAGTACTGAGCAAGCAGGGGCTGGCCCAGCTTCGGATTGCCGAAACCGAAAAGTATGCTCATGTGACTTTTTTCCTGAACGGAGGACAGGAAAAATGCTATGAAGGAGAGGATCGCTGCCTCATCCCATCACCAAAGATTGCTACATATGACCTTAAGCCCGAAATGAGTGCATATGAAGTTACGGAGGAAGTTATAGGGAGGATTCGGTCAGGAAAGTATGATGTGATTGTCCTTAACTTCGCAAACATGGATATGGTCGGGCACACCGGAATCTTTGAGGCTGCAGTAAAGGCAGTGGAAGCCGTAGATAGCTGCGTGGGCAAAATTGCCACGGTTCTGAAAGAAGTAGGAGGTGTAGCGATTATAACTGCAGACCACGGGAATGCCGAACAGATGGAAAACCCGACAACGGAAGAGCCGCATACTGCACATACTTCAAATCCGGTAAAGTGCATTTACTTCGGAAATGATGAAGTTAAAGGACTTAAGAACGGAAAACTGTGTGATCTTGCACCAACCCTTCTAGAACTCCTCAAGATCCGAAAGCCTGAGGAGATGACAGGAGAATCTCTTATTATAAAATAATAATTAAAGAAGGAAAAAATAATCTGAAAATTACTAAAGAACGAGAAAAACAGCCGGAAATTTCAGAAACCTTTATTTTTTCGTCCTAATTGTTCCCTTTTATAATTTTCCCTTCGATTCCTTCTCTTTTTATACTTCACTTCTTTTGTTATTTTAATTATATATAGAATTAAAATTGGGTAAAAGATAATTTTTAAAAGATTAAATACCAGCAGCTACAATAAAAGGGGCACAAGACTTCAGAAGTCATAAAGCTTTAAGTGCAGTTTTGGAGTTTAACAGGAATGATCAAAATAACCACTCCTTGCCGAATTCATATGACACTTATTGATATGAATGCGGAGATCGGAAGAGTCGATGGAGGAGCAGGACTAACCCTTTCCTCTCCCAATATAAAAATTACGGCTGAAGAAGCCGATGGAGTCAATATAGAAGGCCGGCAGGGTTTTGCCGATCGGATGAAAAGAGCTGCAGAATCCCTGCTTCCAGAGGGTAAAGGAATCAGGATAAACGTACAGGAAGTGTACCCAGCACATGTAGGTTTCGGATCAGGAACTCAGTCATCCCTGGCCGCGGCAGCAGCCGTTAATGAACTGTATGGGCTTGGGAAGAGCGTTAGAGAACTTGCACTTGCAGTAAAAAGAGGAGGGACTTCGGGTATAGGAGTAGCTGCTTTTGAGAAAGGCGGGTTTATAGTTGACGGAGGGCATAAGTTCAACGATAAAAATGGTTTTATGCCATCAGCTGCCAGCAAAGTACCGCCCGGGCCAGTGCTCTTCAGAGAGGATTTTCCTCAATGGGACATGGTAGTAGCAATCCCCAACGACAAGGGAATGCATGACCAGGAAGAAGTCGAGACCTTCAAGAAATTCTGCCCCCTCCCTGTAGAAGAAGTCAGGGAAATTTCCCATGTCGTACTCATGCAGATGATGCCTGCCGTGATAGAAGAAGATATAGTGAATTTCGGGGCCGCAGTAAATCATGTTCAGACTGTTGGCTTTAACAAAAGGGAGAGCCTTATCTGGCCTGAGTTTGTGAAAAATATTGCATCTTTTATGCGCAGCCGGAGCTACGGAGCCGGGGTAAGTTCCTTTGGGCCTGTAGTATATTCTTTTGTAGACAACAAATCAGAAGGCAGGCAGCTTCAGTCGGAAGTCCAGAAAATGCTTGACGAGTCGGTAGGTGGAATCACAATGATGACTCGGGCAAAGAACAGCGGTGCAGAAATATCTGAAATATAAAAAGATCCTCGCTCCTTTTAACTCATTACTTTTTTTTGATTTTCATTTGTTCCCCGCAGCAAACAAATTCTTTAAGGTCACAACAGCCTTCGGACAGGCAGCTCAGGTTGCATTCTTTTACAACCGTCAGCTCAAAGCCGCAGTGTCTGCAGACCAGGGAATCCCCTGTCTTCAGTTCATAGCAGGAATAGGTCCGCAGTTTCATCGGCTCGTTACAGCAGATGAACTGGGAGCGGGTACAGCACCCCTCACCTTCATAGGCTTTCTCACATTCGTTTACGACTTTTAGTTCAAAGCCGCAGTGCTCGCAGACCAGGACCTGTTCCTTTTTCAGATCATAGCACCTGGCATTTATCACTTCCGTCATTTTTCAACCTCCATTAGTTCTGTTCTCAATGTCTTGCTGTTCAGCTTCAAATTACCCGTTCAATGCTCATGCGGAGGATATCCCACGTGCTCATGTTCCTCAATGCGGTGGTATTCTTCCCCGGAATACCCCATCGGGTCCACATGAATGACAGCGTTGGAAAGATATTCAAGGTGATGCATCATTTCATGCCTGACATCCATAGCAATTTCATGCCCTTCTTTAACAGATAGCACGGGATCAACTGCTATGTTCACTTCAGCATGCAGCCTGTGCCCTATCCAGCGCACTCGTACTTCTTTTATTTCCTTCACCCCTTCAACATGGACGATTTCATGCTCAATTTCCTCTACTACTTCCGGGTCCACACCGTCGAGCATACGGGTAAAGACAGCTTTGCCGGAGTCCCAGACAATGTGCAGGATTGCCAGGGTGATAATAAGTCCTATAATCGGGTCCGCAAGGGGATAACCGAGCCAGACGCCAACAGCTCCGAAGAGCACAGCCAGGCTTGTATACCCGTCTATCCGGGCATGGTAGCCGTCGGCAATAAGGACTGCACTTCCTATTTCCTTTCCTACCTTGACCCGGAATTCAGCCACGATTTCATTTCCTATAAACCCGATAATTGAAGCAGCAGCAACGGCTCCCAGAAAACTCAAACTCTGGGGGTGGAAGAGCCGGTCGATTGACTCATAAGCTACCACCAGGACGCTAAAGAGCATCAGAAAGACTATTAAAACCCCTGCCAGGTCTTCTACTCTGCCGTAGCCGTAGGTGAAGCGCTTATTCGCTTCCCTGCGAGAGAGAATAAAGGCGAAACCCAGGGGGATCGCTGTTGCGGCATCCCCGAAGTTATGGATGGTATCAGCAAGAAGAGCGACACTCCCTGTGACGTACACGATTACAACCTGGACCAGAGCGGTTGCCATGAGCCCTACAAAAGACCACTTGACAGCCCAGATCCCCCTTTCCGTGGAGATGATGGAAGGGTCTACAGCCCCATGGGTGTGAACATGGGCGTGCTTGCTGTGGTTGTGGGTATGTTCGTACTCTTCAAAGTCAGCGTTTGGAAGCGTTTGAATTCCCCCGGTAAATTCCCACTTTTCAAGAAGCTTCGGATTTTTGTTCTTTGACTTCCAGAACTGCCTTCCAATCCTGAGCCTTTCCTGTTTCCCTGTTAAAAACACCTACTTTAATCCTGACCCCACTTTTTTTACAGTAGTCCGAAATCCGCCTGACAGCGTGGTCCACCATCCCCCCGCCTGTAAAAATCAGGACGTTCTTCCCGCAAAGTGCCATCAGGATGGATTTATCGATTACCCCGACAGTGAAATCCAGTTTCAGGTGATCACTCTCCAAAATGAGTTTGGTCCTTTTACCCATCGCACCAGTTACATCGAAGTCTGCGGAAGCAAGAAGTTCTTTGATTTCTTTAAGTTTATAGCTGTCCGTATCATAGACAAGAACTTTCCCTATCCCAGCCGCCTTCCTCTTTACAGCCACGATAGCCTGCCCATTCTCATGAATATGTAGCACCCTTGCATCCATAACTTCCTCGGAACACTGCTTCCCGATCTCTTCCATATATAACCCGAAGTCAAGCCTATCCCCTTCTTTAACTCCTTCGGGCACATCCACCCAGATAAGGGATGGGGGTTTTAAAGTATCCACGATTTCGGGAACTGTTTTTGGCACTCTGTTTACTGAAGCCATATTTCTTTTCTGGATCTCGTAGTAAATCTCAAGTATCATGGGAATCTTGAGCCCGGCATCTTTGAGCATGCCAGGATCGCAAAATACCTCCTCAGGGGTGCCGCTCCCGATGATTTTCCGGTTTACGAGAAGGTAGATGTAGTCAGCCCAGGAATACGCAAAGTCCACATCGTGAGTTGAGATCACGATTGTCTTTTCGAACTGGTTCAGCTCATTTAACAGGTCGAGGATCTCGTCCGCCCCTACGGGGTCCAGGTTGGCAAGGGGCTCGTCAAGGATGATAACTTCAGGTTCCATCACCACAACCCCTGCGACTGCAACCCTCTTTTTTTGTCCCCCGCTCAAGTGGTGAGGGGGCTTGTCTTTTAGTTCCAGAAGCCCCACATATTCCAACGTCTCGTTTACTTTTGCAACTACTTCTTCTTCTGTCATCTCAAGGTTCGTGGGCCCGAAAGCCACGTCCTGGTAAACTGTAGGAGCAAATATCTGGTCATCGGAGTTCTGAAACACGATACCTATGCTTTTACGTATCTCCCGGAGAGAAGGTGTGTCGTAGAGAAGTGGCTTGCCGTGAAAGATGATTTTCCCTTCCTGAGGTTCCAGAGTACCGTTCAGGAGCAAGAAAAGAGTGGATTTTCCGGAACCGTTGGGCCCCACAAAGGCAATCTTTTTTCCCTTATCAATCGAGATGCTGATCCCCTCTATTGCCAGGGTGCCGTCCGGATAGGTGTATTTAAGGTCTGTTGTCTCCAGAATTGCCATTGTCCTTAACCTCAATCAGGGGTTCATTCATTATACTATCTGGACGTTTTTCGTGAAGTACAGCAGGAGTAAAACGGATAAGAAGTATGCTGCGGTCAGTACGATTTCCGGGGCTTTTATCGGTCTTTTTGCTTCAAAAAGGACCAACTTTCCACTGTAGCACCTTGAATTCATAGAGACAAAGAGCTTCTCACCCTGTTCCCAAGCCCTTATGAACAGGGTGCTTGAAAGCATTGCCAGGGAGTGAAACGAAGTTTTCATGTCCTTATACCCAAGCCTGGTGCTCTGGGCAAATTTAATAGAAACGGCAACGTCCAGAAAGACGAAGATATAGCGGTAGATCAGCATGGAAAGTTCCACAAAGACATCGGGTAGTTTCCAGGCCTTAAGGACGGAAAAAAGCTCCACCATGGGAGTCGTAAGCGCCAGAAAAAAAAGACAGCACATGCCTCCAAGTGTTCTTGCAAGAACCAGAAATGCCATATTAAGCCCGCCGGTATTTACTGAAAAACGGTAGCCAAATAGGTCGAAGCTAAAAAGTTCGGGACCGATCCCGAAAAAAAAGGCTATTATCACAATCCCGGCTAAAGAAAAACCCACCGGAGCTCCAAGGATTTGCAGATATGCCTTTTTATTGGTCTTTCCGAGATAAACCGTTGCAAAGCTCATGCAAAGGGCTATGAAAAGGGGTGGGATTGGAGAGATAGAGGACACCCCTGCAAGTATCCCGAAAGCCGCTGCTATCATCTTGAGGTTGTTGTTCGTATGCCTCAGAGGACTCAACAGAGCATAATCGTCCATCATCCTGTGCATGCCGGTGTTGCCTCCCCTCAATTAGCTGCCTTACTTATGCTTCAAATCATTCTGTCTGGCTTCTGTTCTGCCCTTTTCTTTTCCCCTGTAGTACCCGATGAAATAGCCGATTATTATAGCTCCTATCGAAGCCTGCACCACAAAGAGAAGAGTTTCGATTTCCCCGCTTGGGGGTTCCCAGATAGGTTTAATCCAGGGCTCGTATTTCCCCCCGGTAATCTCTTTTACCTTCTTTCCCCCCTGCTCGTCCGAACCGCCGTACTCCGCATGAGTAAAAATGGAGACATAGAGGAACTGGACTATGAACAGAACAAGAATTACCAGGACTGCAATTTCCAGTTTTCCCATTTAAGCCTTCGTCTCCTTTAGTTTTCTTACTTGCGAGTCGGTAAGCACGTCAAGCCTGACCATCAAATCGCCCTTTGCCTGCAGCACGTACTTGAAGAGCAGAGTGATCAGCGAAGCTTCGAGGATCGCAAGTGGGATCTGGGTAATCGCAAAAACGCTCAGGAACGCTACGAGTGAACCTTCAACACCTCCGGGGTTCGCCGGAAAAGCCAGTGCAAGCTGCGTTGAGGTCACAACGTACGTGACCCAATCTGCCAGGGTTGCTGTTACAAAAGCTGACACATAAAAATTAACGTTCAAACGCATCATGGTTTTATATATGGCATAAGCAACAAAGGGTCCTATGATCCCCATGGACATTAGGTTCGCCCCGAAAGTCGTAATTCCTCCGTGAGCCAAAAACAAAGCCTGGTAAAGCAGGACAATTGCAGAGAGCACTGATGTTATTGCAGGCCCGAAAAGTATGACTGCCATCCCGGTTCCGGTTGGATGAGAAGTACTGCCGGTAACCGAAGGCAGCTTAAGCGATGATAACACAAAAATAACAGCTCCTGATACAGCGATCAGAGGCAGCACTTCAGGTTTTTCTTTCACCAGCTTGTTCAGCCGGAAAATTCCATAAGCAAATACCGGTATTGAGAGTATCCACCAGATCTGCCACCAGGGACCCGGAAGGAAACCTTCGAATATGTGCATATATTATCCAACACTCCCCATTCATAGATTCCCATCATGTCGTTATATGTCAAATTTAGTTGAGTATATATAAAGTAAACTTTATATTAGTTGAGTATATAAAGTGAACTTTATTTAGCGCTTCTAATTAGGTTTACTGAAATTTTAAACAAATTTATTTTGCTTTTAATTTCCTTTTCCTGATTTGAAAATAATTACTTTGGGAAAATTATAATGAATAATTACTTTGGGAAAATTATAGTGGATAATTACTTTGGGAAAATTATAATGGATAATTACTTTGGGAAAATTATAGTGGATAATTACTTTGGGAAAATTATAATGGATAATTACTTTGGGAAAATTATAGTGGATAATTACGTGGGAAGAATTACTTGGGAAAAATCAGGAATGCGTCAAATCATAAACAGAATTCAAAGACCCATTTGTTCAAAGACCCATTTTCGCAAAAATAGAGTACCGTTTTTTAGTAGATTCGGGCTCACTCTACCAGGGTCATGGGTTTGCCGCAGCATTTGAATTCGTTGATTTCGCAGCAGCCTTCACTTTCACATGTTTTGTCACACTCCCTTACAACTGTCAATTCAAAACTGCAGTCATCACAGACAAGTTTCTGTCCTTTTTTCAATTCAAAGCATTTCTTATGTAAGTGGTGAACCATTTCTTACCCTCCGTTCCCCTTATACTTCTTTCCTGATAAGTTTCATAGCCTTGCCGCAGCACATCATTTCAGTTACGTCACAGCAGCCTTCCTTCTTGCAGCTCTGATCGCATTCATCCACGACCTCCACCTTGAAACCGCAGTCGTCACAAATAAGAAAGTCTCCCTTCTTCATCTCGTAGCAGCGAGCATGCTGTTTCAGGGCCATTGGTTTGCCACAGCACATCAATTCTTCTACATCGCAGCAGCCTTCTTTCTTGCAGCTCTCGTCGCATTCCTTTGTTACCATTACTTCGAATCCACAGTCATCACAGTAAAGGGAATCTCCCATTTTCATTTGATAACACCTGAGGTGTGTATGGTGTACCATAATGTCCCCCTATTTTGAAAAATTGTATTAAAGTGTTCTAAACTTAGCACTTTGAGTAAGGTCTATATTATTATTAAATAGATATTATAATTATATATAAAGAGGGAAATGGCTAAAAATCGTTAGCCTTAGAGCTAATATAAAACATAAAACTTTAAATAGGTAAGATAAATGCAGTTCTCTAGATCCTTAAACCATGCGGGAGAGAAAAAGAAGCGTAAGACTCTTGAACTGAAAAAAGATACATAAAAAATATTTTCCTGGGAAAATATTTGTATGGAGAAAATATTTGTATGGAGAAAATATTTGTATGGAAAAAATATCCCTGGATTAACACCAGGTTTTCATAACTTGTCTGCAAGTTTTTCCATGATCTCGCTGACCAGAGAGTCGGAGATGTTCATTTCTCTGTTAAGTTTCATCCCGAGTTCCTTTGTGAGGATGAGGTGACAATCTGTCTCAAAACCAGCTCTTCGTAGCATTTTCATCGAGCAGTTGAAATCACAGCCATCGATCGCAATTATTTTGTCACAGCGGGTCGCAGCAATTAGAAAATCCGAACGCTGGGATCCAATTCCTGCCGTGCACTTGAAGGTACCAAGGCCTCTATTTTCCATTTCAATTCCCAGGCGGGTTGAAAGCTGTCCAAGGTTCGTGGCACCTGCACAGGGAAATATCAATACAGTGCCGTTTTCTGATGATGATTTTGATTCAGACATAGCGTTCAAAACCTTCGTTTGTTTTTATAAAAAACGCAGTATGTCTCATATCCACTGAAGTATATAACACTCAAGAAACAGCTAATGCTTATTATTCAAATCATTAATGAACCGACAAAAAATAGAAAGGAGGGAGAAAAGTTGATGGAAATTATCAGAACCACTGGTCTAGGGTCTGCTGCCTCCCCCTGGATACTACCTTCAGACGTTCTACGGCTTTTTTCACTCTATCCACAGAGAAGTCGTTTTCCTTGCAAAGGAATTTGATGAGTTTTTCGGAATCAGGTTTGCCCCACTTGATTTCATAGTCATCCGTAACATCAGGATGAGTAAAAAGTTCCCTGATTCTGTCCAGTTCTTTGATTTCCACCCCTTTTTCTCGGAGTACGGCATGGATGTCTCCATGCTTTTTAATCAGTTTAAGGGCTGTTTTGGGACCCACTTTTTCCAATCCTTTGTTAAAATCGGTACCGACACAAATTGCAATATCAATAAGTTGCTCCCTATTTATTCCCAGAACTCCCAGTGTCTCTTCCAGTTCAATCAATTCAAGTTCGACATCAACATACACATGCTTTCCAGGGAGCTTGCGCTTGCCAGTGACAGCAAGATTGCGGATGACAGTCGGAGCTCCGAAAAGGAAAGAATCGTAGTCCTGGGAAGCAACATAATCGGCATCTTTTTTAAGGACCATATGGGCAGCCTGCGCCTCTCCTTCACAGGGAGCCTGTATCCACGGAATGCCCATTATGCTGAGGAGGTATTTGGAATCTTCAACAATTTCCTGGTCAACCTTTGAAGAAGCCTGAGCATATTTATAAGCGGCTTCAAGATCCCCTTCAACTTTTGCATTTTCCCATTTTTCCAGTGAAGATTCTCTAACTTCTTTCCTTCGGTTCAGGGTCTCAGATTTCAGGTCTGGAGGCTTACCATCAAAAATGAAAACAGGTTTGATGCCAACTTCAATCAGGCTCGCTGTCCTGTAGAGCAGGCCAGAGAGGTGAGACGTCACTTTCCCGCGTGAATTAACCAGAGGATTTCCATCCCGCTGGCGAATAATACTCAAAAATTGGTGCAGCGTGTTAAACGCATCAATTGCAACCACCTGATTTGTAAGATCCGAAAGCTCAATTTTTCTTTTCTGGAGCAGGTCGCCTATATCTGTGCCCATATTTTTCCCTCGAGTGTCTGAAATTTACCAGAAAAAAGTAGCTTTTTCACTACCTTCCTTCCCTTTCATTACTTTCCTTCTTAGTCTTTTCTTTCTTCATTTCTTTAGTTCTTTCTTTCAATTTCCAACTGTTATGCGGAAAGCCAATATCAAGATACTTTACTGCAGGTCAATTTCAAAACGCTTTGCAGCAGGTTAATATCGAAGAAACTTTACAGCAATTATGTGATTTATTGCTCAATACGCTTTATAGATACTGAAGTCTTATATTTACCGCGTGTTCAGAGTTATCCTGAGATACTTATCGATGAATATACACTGTTGAAAGGCAGTACTACTCAGAAGGAATTCTGAGCACAAAACATATTCAGGTGAACTTCCAGATGGTATAAAGGGCGAATTTGGTAATGGAATCAAATCTCTGATAATCACTTTTAACCATGTTGCTAATGTTTCAGAGCCAAAAATACATGAATTTCTGGAAAACATTGGTGTTCATATATCTAAAGCCACTATTTCTCGAATCTTGACAAAAGATATTAATATTTTTCATCAGGAGAAAGCTGAGATTTTCCTGGAAGGACTTAAAGCTACGCCTTATCAGCAGATAGATGATACAGGTGCAAGAGTCAATGGTGTCAATTATTATACTGAGATTCTTTGTAATCCTGATTATACTGCTGATTTTACAGTTCCCAATAAGAATCGGGAAAACATTTTAGATGTGCTTTTATGTGGAAAAGAAAAACGTACTGCTTTGTCCCGCGCCCAGCGCGGCTGGAACATAAAAGCCCTGATAAGCGAGAAAAGCAAAAAAATCAAGGGCATTGTTTAGAGCTGAAACGAGTTTCTGTCAGTTATTATAACTTTATTTTTATTTTTCTGTCGGTCGGCCCCGAAAATCCGATTCAACTTTTATAACTATCCGCCTGCAAACCTCGTCCATCAGTTTCCAGTAATCTTCGACCTGCCGGTAGATTTCTTCTGCAACTTCCTCAAAATTAACGTGCTCAGCAACGTGCCTAATCTCTTCTTTCTCGTCGATCATTTCAAGTACCTGAACCGTTTATTCTTCATCTATGAGCCCGACCTTGAAAACCATTTTCATGCAGGACTTTGGTGACCCACAGGCAAATCCTTCATGGACAAAGAGATAATCTTTTACGAGTCTCCAGAAAATTTCTACGCTGTGATTGGAAACTGAGCGACTAACATCGTACACATAGCAACATAGTAAATATCCAAAAAAATATTAACATAAACCGAAAAAAGACAGTAGATTTCTTTTTCTTTATAGGTTGGTTGGAATGATAGAAGAAGACATATTAGAATATTGTAACAACAAAATTTACGAATATTCAGGAACTGGAGAGTTATTATTTGAAGATGGACAGAAATTCGATTGTGAGTTTGTAGCTTTCCAAATGAAAAATGGTAAGATTCTGTTTCATGCAAAACGTTGTCGATCAAAAATCCAACAATATTCTTCTCCTAAAAAAGGATACTGTCGCGCAAGTTTTGTGGGAGTTACTGATAAAAAATATAAGATTTCTGGAGAAAATGGCCTTATAATACATATTGAATCAGTAAATGATGAAAGGTCTATTACATGCTCTTTTGAAATACTGAATGTGCAGATTTTAGAAAATGAGAACAAAAGAGAAGTTCACTTTGGTATTACAAACTTCGAATTCACAGGAAACGAATGCAATGAAAGAATTTTAACTCTTAACCTAAAAGAGTCAGCAAGAATATCAATCCAAAAGTTGCAAGCTTATAAAAAAATAATGAGATGGATTAAAACATTTAGATCCATAGATGTAACTTGTGAAGCTATATTTAACTTGTCCGAAGAAAAATTTGAAAACACAATAGAAATTCTTGACAATTTACTTTATGCTATGTCGATTGCAAGAGGAACAAAAATCCAATGGATATATTATGAAATTTTTGACGATAAAGAAATTTGTATTTCAAGAGTGCACTCATCCTCCAGAGTGACAAAAGTTTATAGTTCGTATAACCTTATTGATCCTAAAGATACAAATTCAACAAAAATTTTCCTAGAGAATGCAAAACCAATTTTTGGTGAAAAAAACAAACTCGTGGAACCAATGAGAGAACTAATAGACTCTCACCTCGACTCACTTATTCCAGGAGTTTATTTGGAAACGAAAGGAGCCAACCTTGGAATAACAATGGAAATGTTAAAAGAAAGTTTTATAAGAACCGCTGAAAAAGATGGAATAAATAAAGAAAATATACTCACTGAAGAAAAATTTAAAGAGTTGGAAAAGTCAATTAAGAAGTGTATTAAATTTGAAGTTAAAGAAAAAGAGAAAAGAGCTCTTATGTATAAAAACTTAAAGTCTATTAATAGAAGACCCTTCAATACTTTAATATCAGATTTTTGTAAAGAAATAAACTTTGAGGTCAATGAAGATCAGGTTCAACTTTTTGTTAAATGTAGAAATAAGCTTGTACACACAGGGAATTTCTATTGTAGATATGCTACTGAAGATAAAGAAAGATATCCACAATTAAAAGATGAATTATCCGAATACCGCTTCTTAGTCGACTTTATAAATAAATTGCTTTTAAAATCATACGGATACAAGGGTTTTTATCTTGATTGGAGTTCTACTGAAGGGCCAGTATGCAAAGAACTAGTGTAAGTCTGAAAGAAATAAAATTTCACTTCTTTTGACTCATAAGTCATTATAGGTCATTTATACTGACTTCGTTTTAGGCCAACAACTGCACACATTTACATTTATAAACCCAAAACCTCTCCAACTGACTCAGAGCAGTGCAAATTTAATATAATGACACCTTTATCCATCTAGTATTTCCTACAAATCAAAATTACAATTATCTGAGATCCCCTAATCAATTTCACGAGGATTTTTAAAATGGACACATACGAGAAGGTATTCGAGCTGGCTAAACGCCGGGGGTTCTTATGGAACTCCTTTGAGCTGTATGGCGGAAGCCGCGGATTTTATGATTATGGGCCTCTTGGGAGCACATTGAAGAGGCGGATCGAGCAAACCTGGAGAGAGTTTTACGTTATCCAGGAAGGGTTTATGGAAATCGAATGCCCGACAATCGGGATCGAGGAAGTCTTTATTGCATCCGGGCACGTTGGAGGTTTTTCGGACCCTCTGTGCGAATGCATGAACTGTAAAGAAGCATTCCGGGCCGATCACCTTGTAGAAAACGTAATGGAAGCTGCGGGGACCCTGAGTGCAGAAGAACTCACTAAGGTTATAAAGGAAAACGATATCCGATGCCCGGAGTGCGGTGGAAAATTCGGCGACGCCTATGAATTTAACCTGATGTTCAAAACCACAATTGGGCCCGGCACTGGAAGACAGGGATACCTCAGGCCGGAGACAGCACAGGGTATGTTTGTCGATTTCCAGAGGCTGTCCCGCTTCTACAGAGACAAGCTGCCTTTTGGAGCCGTACAGATCGGGAAATCCTACAGAAATGAAATCGCACCCAGGCAAGGTGTAATCCGTCTCAGAGAATTCACACAGGCCGAGTGCGAGATTTTCGTTGACCCACGCAACAAGAAACACCCCAACTTCGAACGTTTTGCAGACAGAGAACTTGTACTCTATTCCCAGAAAGCACAGGAGAAAGGCGAACCTTTCAGGATGACTGTACGGGAAGCTGTAGAGACCGGAGTTATTGCACACGAAGTCCTGGGCTACAACATTGCACTTACCAATGAGTTTTTGACAAAGGTTGGAATTGATCCTGCAAAACTCAGGTTCAGACAGCACCTGAAAGACGAAATGGCGCATTACGCAATCGACTGCTGGGATGCTGAGATCGAGACCGACCGGTTCGGCTGGGTCGAGATCGTGGGAATTGCCGACAGGACGGATTACGACCTTAAAGCTCATGCAAAGGTTAGCAAGACCGAGCTTTATGTGTATGTCGAATACGACGAGCCGAAGATGGTAACTCGTTTTGTTGTAAAGCCTAACATGGGCAAGCTCGGGCCTCTCTTTAAGGGCAAGGCAAAAGCTGTCGCAGATGCCTTAAAACAGCTTTCCGAAAAAGAACTATCAAAGGATGAGATAAAAGTTACCGTGGACGGAGAAGAGTTTACAGTCGGTTCTGATGCGGTGGACTTTGCGGAGGAAACCGTTAAAGTCAGTGGAGAAAACGTCACTCCTCACGTAATCGAGCCTTCTTATGGGATCGACAGGATCTTCTACGGTGTTATGGAGCACGCCTATGACGAAGAAAACGTGGCTCAGAAGGTTGCCGAATCCGAGCTTAAAGGCACAGAAGAAACTGAGAAGGAATCCGAAGCCGGAAAGGGGGAAAGTGAAACTGAGGGAGAAGAGGAAGCCCGTCTCGTCATGCACTTTTCAAGCGCAGTTGCCCCGGTACAGGTTGCAGTCCTCCCGCTTCTGACCCGCAAAGAGCTTGCAGACCCTGCAAAGGATATCATTGTAAAACTCAGGGAAAAGACCCTGCTTGTCAATTATGATGATTCCGGAACCATCGGGCGTCGCTACAGGAGAAACGATGAAATCGGAACGCCTTACTGTGTTACTGTAGATTACGATACCCTCAAAGACGGGACTGTAACTATAAGGGATAGAGATTCCATGCGCCAGATCCGAGCTCCGGTAAAAGGTATCGAAAACGTGCTCTATGAACTTATTTACAGAGGCAGAAATTTCGAATCCGCAGGCAAGCCCTTTAACTTCTAAAAATTAAAAACTGGTAGTTCCTGAGCTGTGGGCTAAAAAGCCTGCAGCAAAGTTTTTAGTTTTTTATGTTTATTAAAATTAAATTAAAAAATTGAATTAAAAATCTGAAACGAATAGCCTCGGATAAATTAATCTGGAATAAATTAATCTGATCTGAAAATCTGAAATAAATTAATCTGATCTGAAAATCTGAAATAAATTAATCTGATCTGAAAATCTGGAATAAATTAATCTGATCTGAAAATCTGGAATAAATTAATCTGAAAGAAACGATCCTGAAATAGAATGAACGAGAATCTTTTTTCTGAAAAACCTGGGTTCATGAAGCACCCGCTGATAAAACCCAATACCGTTGAGCAGAGGCTATATCAGTTGAATCTTGCTGGAAAGGCACTCGAAGGATCAAGCCTTGTTGTGCTTCCTACTGGGCTTGGAAAAACCATAATAGCTCTTTTTGTAATTGTTTCCAGGCTTCAGCGTTTCGGGGGAAAAGCGCTGGTTCTTTCTCCAACAAAACCGCTTGTTGAGCAGCATGCGGCTTTTTTCAAAAAAGTAATGGCTCTTCCTGAAGATAAAATTCTCACTTTTACGGGCAGCATTGCGCCTGCAGAACGTGAAAAACTCTGGGCTCAGGGGGAATTGATAGTATCCACTCCTCAGGTGATTGAAAACGATCTTCTTACAAAAAGAATCAGCCTTGAAGATGTAACCCACATAACCTTTGACGAAGCCCACAGGGCAGTCGGAAATTACGCTTATACCTTTATTGCGGAAAAATACTTCGAAAGCGCAAAAAACCCTCATGTGCTCGGAATTACTGCAAGCCCTGGAAGTTCGGACGAGAAAATCTCTGAAGTCTGCCAGGCTTTGCACATTGAAAATGTCTCGGTGAAAACTGAGAAAGATAAGGATGTCCGTCCTTATGTGCAGGAAAAAAAGATAGAATGGTTTCAGGTTCAGCTTCCTTCCGAAATGGCCGAAATCCGGGGCTATCTGGAAAAAATTTTTGATGACCGGCTTGTAACCGTAAGAGATTTGGGTTTTTCAGTAGGCAGCAGGAAATATGTCTCTAAAAAAGACCTCTTGCTTCTCCAGAAGAAACTGCAGGGTGAAATCCGGATTGGAGGTGACCCTGCAGTTTTTACTGCTATGTCTGTACTTGCGGAAATGTTGAAGGTGAATCACGCCGTAGAAATGATTGAGACTCAGGGGCTTGAGCCCCTCAGGAAGTACCTGGAGAAACTTGATGCTGAAGCCTCTTCAAACAGTGCAAGCAAGGCTTCAAAAAGACTGATGGACGATCTCTACATGAGAAAAGCCCTTTACAGAGTAAAGGAATGCGAGGTCGAACATCCAAAACTAGAGCTTGCACGAAAACTCGTATCCAAACAGCTAAAAGGAAGTCCTGATTCCAGAGTAATTGTTTTTACGAATTACAGGGACACAGCAGAGATAGTGGTAAATGCCCTCTCAGAAATTCCAGAAATTGTCCCTATCCGTTTTGTAGGGCAGGCCTCTCGCCGTAAGGACAAAGGGCTTACGCAAAAACAACAGGTGGAAGTTCTTGATAAGTTTAGAGCAGGAGAATATAACGTACTTGTAGCTACCTCAGTTGCTGAAGAAGGGCTTGATATCCCTTCAACAGACCTGGTATTATTCTACGAACCCATTCCCTCGGAAATCCGGAGCATCCAGCGTAAAGGCCGAACAGGCAGACAGCATAAAGGTAGAGTCATTATACTTGTAACAAAGGGTACACGCGATGAAGCCTATTACTGGAGCAGTAAGAGCAAGGAAAAAAGGATGCTAAATAGTATGCACGGGCTTGAAGCTCTTCTGGACCCAAAAGACTCAAAGCAGGGTTTGAAACTTTCAGACTTTGAGTCCAAAGCTTTTATTCCGGCTGATACACAGAACGAAGCTGGAAATGAGACTAAAATAAATAACAGATTCGAAAATGCTAATATAACGCAGGAAAATCAAAATCCGATGCAGAAAAGCAATGATCTTGATGTAAATCTCAGTGGTTTTGTAAACAGCAGGGGCAAAGCTGTAGATAGTAACGTTTTTGCAGATAACAAGGATGAGGCTGTAGATAGCAGTAGTTTTGCAGACATCGGAGACAGGGCTACAGATGTTAGATATTTAGCTGCAGACTGTGGGGATTTAACTGTAGGCAGCAGGGATATGGGGACAGGGTCAGACTACAACAAGGCGAATGAAGAAATTAACGAAGAGAACTGTGGGGTCGGAAAAGAAGAAGAAAGAAAGAAGAATCGGAGTTGGAAAGAAAGCGAAAAAGGAAAAGAACAAAAGAATGAAGAAAAAAGCAAAGAAGAAAACGTAAAAGAAAGACAAAAAACTTTTGTCTATTTTGAAACTCTTTCTGGAAAGAAAACGGAACTCACACCTGAAACTGCTGCAGAAGTATCCAAAATAGAAACAAACTCCGAATCCCCGAAAATAGTAGTGGACTTCAGGGAAGCAAAAAGCGGGGTTGCAAATGTTCTCGATAAGCTTGGAGTAGAAGTTATTTTTACCACGCTTGAAATTGGTGATTACGTTGTAAGCGACCGCCTTGCCGTGGAGAGAAAGCGCACGGATGACTTTGTAAACTCTCTTGTTGATGGAAAACGAAATCTTTTTGCACAATTATCGGATCTTACAAGAGTATATCAAAAGCCTGTTCTTATTATTGAAGGAACAGAACTTTTCACTTCAAGGCAAATCAACCCTAATGCTATTTACGGCTCCTTAATATCCATTGCTATTGATTTTGGAGTGTCACTATTATATTCAAGAGATGAAGAAGAAACTGCTGCAATTTTAAAAATGCTTGCAAAGCGTGAGCAGATAGGAAATAAAAGAGAGGTCAATCCCCACGGGAAAAAGTCAGCAAGTACCCTTCCCGAGCAGCAGGAATACCTGGTATCCGCGATCGCAGACATCGGGCCGAAAGCTGCAAGAAACCTTCTTTTGCACTTTGGCTCAGTAGAGGCTATTATGAAAGCTGATGCCAAAGAACTCAAGAAAGTAAACTTAATAGGACCAAAAAGAGCAACAAAAATTAGAGAACTCATTGAGGCTCCCTATAAAGGATAAATGACGGAAAAAGTAACGAAAAAAGTAACGAAAAAAGTCAAATTTCTCTAGACTTTTTCTTTTCTTTCCTTCCTTACTCTCTTCTGTTCTATATTTTTTGTTTTTTCATATTTTCGTAATCTATTGACTTCTTTTTACTCTTTTATTTCTGGTCTTTTTACTCTTACCTTTATAACTGCCTCAGGCGTTCTATAAGCCCAAGCCCTTTTCCAATTAATTCTAAATCCTCGGCAATCCTACGTGGGTCTGTTTCATCCTGAAGGCAATTTGCAATGTTGACCATCTTTCTAAAAAGAAGGTCTTCCAGTACTTCCCGGTCTCTATGGACTCCGGCTACCTTTGATAATGCCGCAGGTTTTTCTTCTCTTTCTGAAGGTGCGGCCTGGACTACAGGAGCTTCAGGAACTTTAGATGAAGAAACTGTATGAGATACAGGAACTGTAGGAGCTCTATGAGCAGCAGGGGTTCTTCTTGATTCTTCTTTTTCAGGAGGTAATACAGGAATTTCCTCTTCTATAGTCTCGAGAGCTTTTTCCTCTTCTTCGGCAGTTTCAGAGGCTTTCATCCCGAATCTTGATTTTTGCCTGTGTGCCTGGACTCTCTTCTTACTCTCAAAAGAAGATTTGTCTTTTTCTGTAGACGGCGTGGGTTCAGGAGCCTGAGCCTGGACTTCCACGGCTGGTTCAGGAGCTTCCCTCTCTTCCTGAACATCACATATAGGACAGATTACTCTACCTTGATAGCGGAATTTTGGAGCTCCGCAGACTTTACAATGCTCAGCAAGCATTGTGCCCCCTAGTTCAAGGAAGCGGGCTATTCGCTTTACTTTTTTATCTTTTTCAGAATCCATAATTCTGACCTTCCTTTGTTCGCGGCTTCTTATGCATTTGCTTCTCACTTATTTTATAAAATTTTTCCTGTAGCTCACTGTATATGAAACTAATTTATACTGTATAACTTCGAAAAAGGAAACAAATACAGAATCACAATGAGTAGACTCTGAAGGGAAGCAACCTTTAAAATTACCGATAATATTTTATATAACAAGCCTATCTTAGACTAATCTATATTATATTAGCTATATTAACTCTAATTTTTATATCATAATTAACTGCGAAGGTGATTCGAATGTCATCAAATGATTCAGCAGATGTTATAAAACAATGTCTTCAAGTTCTAGAAAGTATAACCAGTGACTCTTCAGTCCCTAGAAATATCAGGCGTTCCGTAAATGAAATTATGGATATACTGAACAACGAATCCGAACCTCTCTTTCTTAGAGCGGCATCAAGCATTTCCATTCTCGAAGATATAAGCAATGATCCTAACCTTCCTCTGCACACAAGAACTTTGATATGGAATCTTTCAAGCCAACTCGAGACCATTCCTGTAGATGAGTAATCCTGTAGATGAATAGTATAGCCATAGATTCTTAAAATGTAAGAATAGAATTTGCGTGGGAGCAAATACTGGAAACAGGCAAGCTCCGAGAAAAACATCTCTCGAGATGATCTTGCTAAAAAATCCCGAACTTTAACTAATTCTAAAAAAAGAACTAAAAGGTAACAACCTTACTATTCTATTAGCTACCTCAAGCTGATTTTGGGATTGTCTTCTGGAAGTTAGGGAATATCAACAAGGAAAAATCCCTTTTCCTTCTTTTTTATATCTTTTCCCTAGAACTGAATTAAAACTCTGGATCTTAAAATCGGATTATAAGTTGATTCAAGAATATATGAGGACTGAATAGAAAAGAATGTAAAAAGATAAAATGGAAACGAATGTAAGAGGATTAAATAGAAAAAATAAAGGATAGAATAAAAGTAACAGTCTAATAAAAACAATACAGTAAAATACGTTGATAAATGCAATAAAATAAAAATAAGGTAATAATAAAGAAAATAATAATAGAGAGGTTATCCCAAAACTTGAAATTTGCTTCTTGGACCTTGTATTTTGAATAATCAATCAAGCTCATGATCATGAAAATAATTATGAAAATTCCCAATGATTAAGAGTAAAGTGGCTTTGGGATAGGCTCATAATAAAATAAAAATAATAGAATAAAAATGAAAGTGAATAAAAATGAAAGTTTAAGGAATTTCAAACTCAGGTGTAACTCAAACTATATAAGGGGAAGATTTAAGGAATTCTGAACATAGTATATACAGGGAAAAAATATATACACAGAAGTCAGATATTTGAAGAGAATTTCTTAGATGAAATTTTAGAATTCTGGAAAACATATAGAAAACCTATATAACTATTTTAGTTCTAAGCCAAAAATTAGTTTTTAGGCGGAAAACTAATCGTGTAAAAGGCTAAGAAGCGCTAAAGGGGGTATGAAAATCGTGCTTGAAGAAATCTCGGCCCGGATAAGAGAAAATTTTGAGGCCAAGGACAGTATAAGGGAAGAGGGATTGAAGGTTTCCCGGGAAGTTGTCAGGGAATGCAGGACAGCATCATTTGCTCTTCACGACCAGAAATTTGAAAAGGCAGATAAAAGTATCAAAACCGCAGGACATGCACTTGAGAAACTTGAAGTTCTTTTCGAAGGGCATGCTGATATTTATCATGCAGGCTTTGTAGAACATGCCCAGCAGGAGTATTCAGAGGTTTCAGTCCTCAGCAGCCTGCTGAAAGAAGAAGGAAAAAAACTTCCCTCCCCTGAAGAGTTAAGGGTTGAATATGCAGCTTACCTTAATGGGCTTGGGGACGTTGTCGGAGAGCTTAGGAGACATGTTCTGGACCTTATAAGGGAAGAGTCCTTTGAGAAAGCCGAAGCGTTTTTAGGTATAATGGAAAATATCCATGCAGTGCTTATGGACTTTGACTACCCTGATGCCATAACCGGAGGATTGAGGCGAAAAACCGACGTATCCCGCTCCTTAATAGAAAAGACACGTGGCGATGTTGTTAATGCAATTGGTCAGAAAAAGCTTGAGACTGCGATGCGAAATCTGGAATCAAAACTTTAAAGCTTAGACAAAAGAATGCTTAACATCGAGCAAATTCGTACTTTTTGAACCGCAAAAGTTAAAGTTGGTCATAAAACGCAATTCACTAATATACAGCTTCCACTAATATACAGCTCACCCGATAACTATTAAACCGCTGATTATTTTAACAATTACTAGCCGTCCGGTAGTTTAACTGTTTAAACTTTGGAATCTGGAATTCCCAAGTCAATCAATTTAGAATTAAAGGTGACAATTTACAATTACATATAAACAGTCTTAGCATTGGAGTTGACAGCTTATATTGACAGGCTTATATTGACAGCTTATAATTACACTTAACTAATTACACTTAACAGGTTTAGAATTGAACTTAACAGCTTATAACTATACATAACAAACTTAGAATTCAAATAATCTAGAATTCTAATAATCTAGAATTTCAATAATCTAGAATTCTAATAATCTATTCAAGAGGATATGCATGAAATTTGATCCGGAAAAAATAAAAAGGGACGCTAAAGAGAACTTCGACCTTACCTGGAACGAGGGAAAAAAACTGGTCAGGACGCCTACCCTGAACGAACGTTACCCCAGGACCATTTTGAAATATGGAAAAGCCCATCCCGTTTACGATACAATCCAGAAACTTAGAGAAGCTTATTTAAGAATGGGCTTTGAAGAGATGATGAACCCTCTGATAGTGGATGATAAAGAGGTACATAAGCAGTTTGGAAGCGAAGCTCTTGCAGTCCTAGATCGCTGTTTTTATCTTGCAGGCCTGCCAAGGCCGAACGTTGGAATTTCCGATGAGCGCACCGCAGAGGTAAAAGAGATTCTCGGGGATATAGGCAACGATGGAGTGGAAAAGATAAGGCAGGTTCTCCATTCGTATAAAAAAGGAAAGATAGAAGGAGACGACCTTGTGCCCGAGATTTCAACAGTGCTTGGAGTTTCGGACGCCCTTGTTGCCGATATGATCGACAAGGTTTTCCCGGAATTTAAAGAGCTTGTACCCCAGGCAAGCACAAAGACACTCCGCAGCCATATGACAAGCGGCTGGTTTATTTCCCTCGGTGCCCTCCTTGAAAGACAAGAGCCTCCCTTCCACTTCTTCTCTGTAGACCGCTGTTTCAGGAGAGAACAGCAAGAGGATGCCTCCAGACTCATGACCTATTATTCGGCTTCCTGCGTAATTATGGATGAAGGTGTGACTGTTGACCATGGAAAAGCCGTTTCAGAAGGACTCCTTTCCCAGTTTGGATTTGAAAAATTCCTTTTCAGACCCGATGAGAAACGCAGCAAATACTATATTCCTGACACACAAACCGAGGTATTTGCTTTCCATCCAAAACTTGTGGGTTCTAACTCAAAGTACTCTGACGGCTGGATCGAGATTGCAACTTTTGGAATTTATTCTCCAACAGCACTTGCCCAATATGATATTCCGTGTCCTGTAATGAACCTCGGGCTCGGAGTGGAAAGGTTGGCAATGATTCTTCATGATGCCCCTGATATCCGCTCTCTTACCTACCCACAGATTCCACAGTATACTGAATGGGAAATGTCAGATGGCGAACTCGCAAAACAGGTTTTCGTAGATAAAGTACCCGAAACTTCTGAGGGACTTGCGATTGCAGCTTCCATTGTTTCCCAATGCGAACTGCATGGGGAAGAACCAAGTCCCTGTGAATTCCCTTCCTGGGAAGGAGAGATTTGCGGGAGAAAAGTAAAAGTTTCCGTAATCGAGCCAGAAGAAAACACAAAGCTCTGCGGACCTGCAGCTTTTAATGAGGTTGTAGCCTATCAGGGAGATATAATGGGAATTCCAAATACCAAAAAATGGCAGAAAGCTTTTGAAAACCATTCTGCAAGGGCAGGAATTCGCTTTATTGAAGCATTTGCAGCTCAGGCTGCCAGGGAAATTGAAGAAGCTGCTCTGTCAGGAGCAACTGAGCATATAGTCAGGATAAGAATCGCCAAAGTTCCCTCGGAAGTTAACCTGAGAATAGGCTCTATTGCCCAGCGTTATGTTACGGGCAAAAAGAAAAAAATAGATATGAGAGGCCCGGTTTTCACATCTGTAAAAGCTGAATTCGTGTGAAAGCCAGAAAAGCGTGAAGGCCAGAAAAAACAGGAGCAAATTACATGCACACCGACCAAAGCCCTTTTTCAAAATATCCAGAGCTCAGCCGATTGATGGAGACCGGCGAGCCTGTATGTGTAACCTTTGAAACAGAGCACGAAATTGGGCGCAAAGTCGGAAGTAAAGTAGGGTGCGAAGCTGAAAAAAGTATTGAGGGAAAAAACGAGGAGATAATAGCTAGTACAGGAGACGAAAAATTTCCTGAAAAATCCCATTTTCTTTTTTGCGAACTTGTGCAGAAAGCCCGTATGGGAGAAGCGTTCCTTATTTCAGGGCAGAGCTGCTCTCCTGGAGATTATGTGCTTGGCTTTTCTGAAAAGAGCCCTGCAACATACTACCTGAATTCCGGAAGATATAAAGACTCGCAGGCTGCGGAAAATGCAGCCTTATCACTCCCGAGATTGAAAAAAAAGTTTTGCTTTATAAGAGTCGAGCCCCTGTCCCTGAACACAGGTAGTTTTGATGTGCTGATTCTTTTTCTGAAGCCCGAAAAAGCTATGCGCATTGTTCAGGCAAGTGCCTACTCGGAAGGAAAAAGGGCAGTAATGGATACAATGGGTGCAGCCTCAATCTGCGGAGACTGTACCGTACTTGCATACAGGGAAAGTATGGGCCTATCTTTCGGGTGCAAGGGATCAAGAAAACATAGTGGATATGCAGACTTTGAAGTTCCTCTTGGGCTTTCTTTTGAAAAAGCATCTGAAATAGAAAGAATTCTCTCAAAACTTCCGGAAACGAGGGAGTAAAAAGTTAATTCAAGAATTTTCTGGTTTCCAAGAGCAAATAAAGAATTATTGAAACTATATGTGCTTCTATACCTGATAGTCTTCCAAAAATCAGGAAGAAAAACCCATTCTGGAATTAGTAAGAAAATCTCATTCTGGAATTTGTAAGTAACCCTTTCTTTTAACTCATTTTTAAACTCAATTTTTTTGAAAAATCTGCAACCGAAAGCATGGCATTTTTTGTTGAAAAACTTATATGAAACATATATTCGGCAGGCCGACATAAATTAAAGTAAAATATCTTTTCCAGATCGGGTGGAGATAAGTTTAGTCCATTACAGCCGGGATAATACATTCTTTAATCAATTTCCACCTATCAAGAGGATTAACAATGAATTCTGACGCAATTGCTATGACCAGGTCTTTTTCCGGAATACAACAAATAACATTACCGCCGTCGCCCAGTGCCAAATACGCAAAAACTCCATCCTCTTCGCGTAACCACCACAGATAACCGTATTTATTGAGGTTCATTGCTGTTGATTCGTCAATCCATGTCCCGGAAATAATCTGATTATTGTCCCAAATTCCATGGTTAAGATATAGAAAACCGAAACGTGCCATGTCACGGGGAGTCAGCGTAAGTCCCCATCCTCCTGTAGAGTTACCGTTTGGGTCTTTAACCCATCCTTTCACATTTTTCCCGAATAAATCATCAAACCCAAACGCTTTCATTTCATGATCCGGGATTTCTTTCATGCCAATGGGTCTAAATAAGCGTTCGTTGGCAAATTCACGGGCACTTTTTCCTGTGCTACGCGTAATGATAGTTGAAAGCAGGTGCGCCCCTGCAGTGGAATA
Organism: Methanosarcina barkeri str. Wiesmoor; assembly: GCF_000969985.1. GTDB lineage: Archaea > Halobacteriota > Methanosarcinia > Methanosarcinales > Methanosarcinaceae > Methanosarcina > Methanosarcina barkeri_B. The sequence continues at coordinate 4,578,008 of NZ_CP009526.1, forward strand.
CTTAAAAGTTCCAATACTTCCCTTTTGACCCAGCATATTCAGAATATACTTTACCCAGTCAGATTGCATACACATCCTGTCCAGCGGTTCGTGCCAATCCTCAAATGGATAGGGAGCCGTCATAGTGAGAAGATGGCGTATGGTGATTTCTCGTTTCTGTAAATCAGCAGAATCGGGAACATACTCAGGGAAAAAATCCAGCACCTTCTGGTCTACATTTTTAATATATCTTGCATCTATGGCAATACCAATAAGAGCAGATATTATGCTTTTCGTCACAGATGCCACATGGTGTGTATCATCCGGGCTATAACCATTAAAGTATCTTTCATAAGCAATATCTCCATTTTTCACAACAACAATACCATTGATATTGCTATACTCGGATTTTATCAGAGGTTCAAGCTCTGAAAGCTTTTTAGAATCCATTCTCAAGGTTACCGGATCTACAGCTTTCCATTTTATAGTTGGCCAGTAGTTTCTTTGCATTATAGACACTTTCCAAAAGACATATTATAGTACTTTTGTTCTTAACTCTCATTTAAGCGTTTTAATACATTTTTATCACTAACAAAGAGATTAATAACTCCATATGTTAGAAATATAGCAAAATAACAGTAATTTATTACATAAAATCTATTAAATAGGCGTAAATTCGTTATATTGCATGTTTTTTTGGTTAATTTTCTTATTAAACCAATTAAGATCACGATCTTTAAGATTAGGATCTATATCCATACATTTGACTGGTAATATGAAATCAAAAACGTCGAATACCTCCAAAAATAATATTTATTTAGAATTTTTGTACAATGTGATATCCAGAGATTTCACAAGTGTTCACCAAAAAAAGGAGTACAATATTTCTAAATAAATTTTACGATTTTAAATTGGATTAAACAGAGTTTTAAATATAAATAATACGTATTTTTTGGAAAAAAGACATAATGCACTATATTTTATAGAAAAAAGTATTAATTTATTTTTAATTTCAAATCAGAATTTAAGTCCCCAAAACTTTTGTTATTTTGTTTAGCGAGAGTTGAGAAAAATTACAGTTTTTATAGCCTTTTCAATTTGTAGAATACTCATAAATCGAGAGAGACTGGAAGGATTGGAATTTGGTTTTAGACTCTCAAGATTATAGAGATTTTACCAACTATCTTTGACTCTCTTGAAGGGAACATACCCATTAACACAACCAATTGACATAGCATAGAGTTCTTCACAATGTTCCGGGAAATTACCCATAAGAAGTGATTTTTGAGCTCTGCCACCATATTAGAAGAGGTCATCCCAAAACTTGAAATTGGCTTCTTGGACCTTGTATTTTGAATAATCAATCAAGCTCATGATCATGAAAATAATTCTGAGACTTCCCAATGATTAAGAGTAAAGTGGCTTTTGGGATAGACTCGAAAATAAAAATGGTATAATTCACTTCTCACCAAATGTCATTATAGGCCCAAATTACTTCAATATGTTCCAAAAACGCTATCAAGATAAAATATTTATTTTCAAAAAAATACTGCAAAATATTGGATCCAGAACTACCAGTGGGATGAATTTATATAGAAGTACAAACATGTAAAATGCGATTTTAATTGCAGAGCTATTTCAAACTCATACTAATGGAGGATTAAATCATGGCAGGACAGCCAATATTCATTTTAAAAGAAGGAAGTAAGCGAACCAGAGGCAGGGATGCCCAGAATAATAATATTATGGCTGCAAAAGCAGTAGCAGAAGCAGTCAGGACAACCCTTGGTCCCAAGGGCATGGATAAAATGCTTGTGGACTCCATGGGCGATGTGGTTATTACAAACGACGGGGCAACCATTCTCAAAGAAATGGACATCGAACATCCTGCAGCAAAGATGGTAGTAGAAGTAGCCAAGACACAGGATGAGGAAGTAGGAGACGGCACTACCAGTGCAGCTGTGGTCGCAGGCCAGCTCTTAAGTAAAGCTGAGGATTTAATTGAACAGGAAATCCACCCGACAATTATCGCATCAGGATACAGGCTTGCAGCCGAAAAAGCTGTAGAAGTCCTGAATTCCCTTGCAATGACAGTAGAACTGTCCAACCGTGACCTGCTGGTCAGCATTGCTGAAACAGCAATGACTGGAAAGGGTGCTGAGTCCTCCAAAAAACTCCTCTCAGAGATTGCTGTAGATGCTGTAACAAGCGTTGTAGACAAAAATGGAAAGAATAGTGTTGACAAAGACAACATCAATGTTGTTAAGAAAGTCGGTGGCAAGGTCGAGGATTCTGAGCTTATCCGGGGCATGATAATTGATAAGGAAAGAATCCACCCCAACATGCCTGAAAAAGTAAAGGACGCAAAAATCATTCTTCTCAACAGTGCAATCGAACTGAAGGACACTGAAGTAGATGCGGAAATCTCTATAACCTCTCCTGACCAGCTTCAGTCCTTCCTTGATCAGGAAGAGCAGATGCTTAAAAAGATCGTCCAGAAGGTTATCAGCAGCGGAGCAAATGTTGTCTTCTGCCAGAAGGGAATTGAAGAACTTGCCCAGCACTATCTTGCAAAAGCAGGTATCTTTGCTGTCCGCAGAGTTAAGAAGAGCGACATGGAAAAACTCGCAAGAGCAACAGGCGGCAAACTCATCACCAACATGGATGAAATCACTCCTGAAGACCTCGGATATGCAGCACTCGTTGAAGAGAAAAAGGTTGGTGGAGACAGCATGACTTTTGTCACAGGCTGCGACAACCCGAAAGCTGTAACAATCCTGCTGCGCGGCGGTACAGAGCATGTTGTTGATAGTATTGACAGTGCTCTTGAAGATGCCCTGCGTGTGGTCGGAGTTGCAATCGAAGATGAGAAGCTCGTTGCAGGCGGCGGTTCCCCTGAAGTTGAGGTTGCACTCAGGCTCCAGGAATACGCAGCAACTCTCGAAGGCAGAGAACAACTTGCAGTCAAAGCCTATTCTGAAGCTCTTGAAATCATTCCAAGAACTCTTGCAGAAAACGCAGGTTTAGATCCAATTGACATGCTCATGGATCTGCGTTCACAGCACGAGAAAGGTGTAAAGGCCGCAGGACTCAATGTTTACGAAGGCAAAGTCGTTGACATGTGGAAAAACTTCGTAGTAGAACCCCTCAGAGTCAAGACCCAGGTTATCAATGCAGCTACCGAGTCTGCAGTTATGATTCTCAGGATCGACGACGTCATAGCTTCTACCCGTGCAGCAGGCCCTGAAGAAGGCGGAATGCCTCCAGGAGCAATGGGTGGAATGCCGGGCGGAATGCCACCAGGAATGGGCGGAATGCCTCCAGGAATGATGTAATCCGGAAAGGTAACAAAATCATTTTGGGATAAACAGGAAAAGGCACGGTTTTCAAGCCATGCCTTCCTTTTAGCCCTTAAAAATTGAAGTCTGAAAAACTCTCTTCCGGCCTCTCACCGGAAATCAATGTGAATCTCCAAGTAACTCTCTTTTTTCAGGCTTTTTCAGGCTTTTTCAGGCTTTTCAATATTATTTAGGTTATTTTCAGGTTTTTCAATTCTGAAAGTATAGCTTCTTATCTGGCTTTACAGGACTTTTTACTCACTTCTTTTCAAGGCAATTAAGAACATCTTCAGCTCTGAATTTTGTTTTTATAATTCTCGTCCTACCTCTCTGGCCCTTGCCGGTAAAATCCGCATCTATGTAGTTAAGCACCTGGAGCTTGTTGACAATTCCATAAAAGCGAGTATATCCAAGCTGAGTTAATTCATGGAAGGACTTGTAAAGTTCACCTGCCTGGACTTCTCCTCTTTTTGCTATTAGCTCAAGCAGATGTTTTTCAGGACCTGACAGGAGGCTTATACTCCTGCACAGATGAAGCAGTTTGGACGCTTCATAAGCTTTTTCCACATCTTCAGAAGAGATTGTGCGGCTTCCCCTGCGTTCGGCATTAAAACCGGAACGTTTTAGAAGGTCAATTCCAACTCTGAGGTCCCCTGTCCTTTCTACATACGATACTACGAGTTCAAGTAACTCATCAGAAATCACTTTAGGATAAAAGCCGTATTTTACCCGGTCTTTGAGAATATCAAGAATTTCAGCACTTTCGTATCTCGGGAAAGGAATATCTTCGGGCAGGAATACCGAATTCACCCTCGAATCCAGGCAATAAAGGTCCGAGGAGTCGTTTACAATTCCAATTATCCCTATCTTTGTTCCGGGGTACTGCTCATGTGCCCTTAAAAGCGAGTACATCACCTCATTGGCATGCCCTTCATAGCAGAGATAATTGAGGTCATCCAGAGCAACAAGCAGAACTTTCTCCGAGGAAACTAGAAAATTAACTACGGCTTCAAAGATTTTCCTGAAAGCAACTCCTGAGTTGGGAGGAGAAATTCCAAAAAGTTTCCTGTAAATCCTTGACATTACTGCAAAACGTGTGGAATCAATCTGACAGTTAACTTTGACAGTAACAATACCAGTTGCATGGGCTTCAACTTCCCCGAATACTTTCATAACTGCACTGGTCTTTCCTGTTCCGGGAGGACCTACAAGCAAACAATTCAAAGGCCGCATACCGCGCAGGGCTGGCCTGAGGGCAAATCTGAGCCCATTTAATTGTGACTCCCTATGAGGAAAATATTCAGGGAGATAGTCAGGCTCAAGCACTGACGGGTCCTTAAATAGGGTCTCATCCCAGAGTAGTATATCATTACCTGTCAAGAGAAGTTACTCCAGAAGTTATTAGTCTGTTATTATTAATAATTGAAAGCTCGGATATTGAAAGCTCAGTAATATTGAAAGCTTAGTAGTATTAAAAGTTCAGTAATATTAAAGCTAAGTAATATTAAAGCTAAGTAATATTAAAGCCCAGTAATATTAAAGCTCAGTAATATTGAAAGTTAGGGATCGTAAAAGTATTTTTGAATGAAATCTAGCTTTGAATAGAATCTAGCTTATTGAACTACAAATACAGGAATAAGGTAGTTCCATATTCTGAATTGAGTAATCTCTAAGCAACCAAGCAAGATTTCACACGAATAAACTTTACTTAGTAAGAGAGATTCATATTTAGTATTAATAAACTAAATTCTTGATAAGCCGGATTTTGAGATTATTCCTTAATATTTTTTAAATTTTTAGTAGATAGGTTTTACTGCATTTAGCTTTTTTGAATTGTTACTCAATAGAACTATTTAAGCCGAAAAATAATGAGCCAGTAGTACGAGATATTAGTTACGAGATATTAGTTCGAACTAGTAATAAGAATTAGTTTGCATTTCGAGCTAGTAATAAGAATTAGTTTGAAAAATAACAATCACTGATGAACTGTAACAGATAAAAAGAATAACATTAGATTTATTTATAAGGATTTGAGCAATAATTACATAAAAACAATTAAGAAGAATAAATTAAGAAGGATAATTTAGAAAAAAAATAACTCTATCGAAATCCTGTGGTTTATAGCGTCTAAACCAATTTAACTGTAGTTTCAGATATACATCTATACATTTAACTTAATTATAATCCTTTCAATTACAGGAAATAACGACGAGCTGGAAAGAGCGAAATTCATATCTTTAGTTATGAAATAGTCCACTTAACCACACCCCTGATGGGAGTTTTCGCTCAAGCCTTTTTTGAAAAAGCTTGCAGTCAAACCTATTTAAAAAAAGCTTTCAGGCAAGCCATTTCACAAAAATTTGGGGACTTGGGTGGGAGAAAAAAGTATGGAAATAGAATCAAAATTTCTGGTAATGGAAGAAACGGATTTTCAGGCCCTTGAAAACCTTTCAAAACTTGCTTCATACTCTCTTTCGGAAGCTAAAATCCAGTTAAATGAAGATATTTTCTTTGATACTGAGAACCGGGCTATTATGGCTTCGGGCTATTACCTGAGGGTCAGGAAATCATCTGGGGAAGATGGAAGCTGGGTAACCATTAAAAGCCTGGGAGGTTTTGAAGATGGAACTCACAGACGAGAAGAATATGTAAGTTTCCTGCCTGAGGGAATCCCAGTACTCGCATGTCCTGATTCCCGTATTAGAGACCTTATTTTTGAATTTACGGCAGGACTTGACCTTTTTCCGTTGCTGTCCCTCAAACAGAAAAGGGTAATTCGTCAGGTAAAAATGGGAAAAAGGATTATAGCTGAAGCTTACCTGGACCGGGTAAACCTGAAAAATAAAGGCAGGGAAAAGCACTATAATGAATTTGAAATTGAGCTTAAAAGCGAAGGAAGCTCGGAAGATCTGGAAACTATCAGGCTTTTCCTGCTCAAGAATTACAACCTGGCAGAAAGCACTTTTTCCAAATTCGAAAAAGCTTTTCTTTTCATGGAGAACCTTCCTGAAAAAACCTTCCTTAACCTGAGAGAAAGAGCTTTTTGCGCACAGCTTGCAGACCAGAAAAACGTGTATGGGAAGCAGGCTCAGATTTTGACGGAACTTGATAAAGGAAAGAGCTGTGAAGATCTTAGCCTACTTCTGAAAGTTCCTCAAACCAAAATAAGAGTCCTGCGCTCAGAGTTTAAAGAGAAGAGACTTTCTATTTTTCCTTTTACAACCTATAAAGAAAAAGATCCTGAATTCCATATTCAGGCTGGAAAAAATTGTATTTCAAAAAAGGAAAAGAAAACGTTAGAATTTAAACAATGGAATCCGGAAAGCCTGCTTGAGTATTACGGAGCAAATAAAAATCAGGCCAAAAAAAGCAGGGAATACGCTCTTACGCTTTTTGATGGGCTGTCTGTATGCCACAGACTAGGACAGGAAGAGAGAAAACTACTGGGACTTGCAGCCTTCCTGAAGGATACCGGAAACTCCATTTTTCCTGGCGAGAGCGCACGTATGAGCAGAGAAATTCTTCTGACACATCCTGTAAAAGGACTCAGGCTTCATGAAATATTAATGCTCGCCCTAGTCATTGAACTTCAGGATCTTTTTGTAAGCCATTACGTAAGCGAAAAAAGCTTAATCCCAACCTTCAAAGGATTCCACACGGGGCTGCCTCCCGGTCTACAGAACAAAACCCTGATGCTTGCAGCCATTGTGTCAATTTCAGACCTTTTCACATCCCTCAAAATCCAACCAGGAAAGATAAGGTCGCTTGAAAACATTCTGGAGATAGAAATAATAGGGGATGTAACTGAAAAAACTGCAAAAAAGTTTGAAGCACAAAGTAAACTCTGGAAATCTCTCTACGGAAAAAAACTCCTGTTTTCTCAGGCTGCTGAGAAAGAAGAAATCCGAATCTCTGAAGAATTCGAAATAAAGGAAATAAAAACAAAAGAATCTGAAATAAAGGAAACAGAAACAAAAGAAACAGAAACAAAAGAAACAGAAACAAAAGAAACAGAAACAAAGGAAACAAAAACAAAGAAACGGGTCGGAGAGGAAAAGAAGCCAGAAAAAAAACAGGTAGAGAAAGAGAAAAAACCAGAAAAAAAACAGGCTTCAAGGGAGAAAAAACCAGAAAAAAAGAAGTGCAGGCCGGATGAAGAGGTAACTGTCAAACCTACTGACTCTATGGCACAGCTTGCCTGCAGGATATTTTCCTATCAATTTTCCTGTATGCTTTCTCATGAAGAAGGAACTATAAAAGGGGAGGAAATCGAAGAATTACATGATATGCGGGTTGCAGTCCGCAGAATGAGAGCTGCAGCAAAAGTTTTTGAGGCTTATCTTGATTCCGAGCAGCTTGAACCTCATCTCAAAGGGCTCAGGAAAACGCTTGGATCACTGGGGGAAGTCAGAGACCTGGACGTTTTCCGCGAAACGGCCGAAAAATACCTAAAAACCCTGCCTTTGGGACACGAGAATGATCTGGATCCACTTTTTTCAGTGCTTACGGAAGAGCGAGAAAAAGCCAGGAAAAACATGCTTGATTATCTCGACAGTGAAAAATACAGATCTTTCAAAAGAGACTTTTCAGACACACTTGCCTCTCCCGAAATCCTGATCCTTCCTGCAACTAACAAAAAACATGATGCATTGCCCCATAGAGTAAGAGAAGTGCTTCCTTCAATCCTCTATGCACGTTTAGCAGATATCAGTGCTTACTCTGAATGGGTGGAAGGTCCTTATCTTTCTGTAGAACGCCTGCACAGGCTCAGGATTGCAGCCAAGGGAATGCGTTATACCCTTGAGTTCTTTGAGAGCGTACTTGGAGAAGACGCAAAAACCCTGATCAAAGAACTCAAAAACCTTCAGGATCACCTTGGGAATCTTCACGATGCAGTTATTGCAGTTGACCTCCTGGGTTCTTACTTGAGAACCGGAGAATGGAGTTCTACCGAGAGTGAAAAAGCTTCCGGGGAAAAAAAATATTCCGAAGGTACAGAAGGAATAGAAGCCTATCTTGAATACAGAGAAGAAGAACTCCAGACTCTGTTCAATGCCTTTCCCGATGCCTGGAAAAATATATGTAATGGAAGTTTCAGGGAAAGGATTGAAAACGCAGTGAGAAAACTGTACTAACGTAGTGGGAAAACTGTACCAACGTAGTGAAAAATCTGTACTAACATAGTGGGAAAACTGTACTAATGTAGTGAAAAATCTGTGCTAGTGCAGTAAACTACTCAATAAATTTATGTATGGATGAGATTCATGAATAAACTTATTTAATAAATATGAACTTTTTAAATAGATTTTAATAAAATTTAAATAAGCTTTCTGAGCAAGTTTTCTTCAGGTTTTTTAAGAACTTATTTTATATTATTAAATTGTTAACTTAACTTTTCGAGGACATTTTGACATCTGGAAGTTCCTCAAGCTCAGCATCTCCTTCAAGAACTAAGGGAACTCCAGCATCTTGCTTTATAAGAACTTTAGACTGAAGATTGTATCCGAATATTTTCTTGAAGTATTTTTTCTGCTTCTCTACTTCCCAGATTTCAAGCTGGCACTCCCGCTGGGCGTGCATTTCAAGCACCAGACTATCGGTAGAAGCAATGTAAAACCGGACATGAGAAATAATTCCATTGTGAGAACGATCCAGCCCTTCGGCAATACGGAGCAGGGCACTGAGAACTTTTATACTTTTGACTACATCTTTATTAAGCCCGACAAGATTGGGATGTTTCTTTTTAGGCGTATTTTTCCTGTGGAAATAGGCAAGATTTGCTATTATTTCGATTTCTTCAGGCTGGAAGCCCGGAAGATTGCTCTCCCTTATAAGGTGATAGGCATGGGCCTGATGGGTATCATATGATAGGAATGTCCCTATGTCGTGCAATGTGGAACCGTATTCAAGAAGTTCCCTTTCTCCTTCTCTGAATTTATAAATTCCAAGAGCCTGAATACTGTCAAAGAGCTCAAGAGCAAGTCTGGTAACGGTATGAGCATGTTCTTCATCGAAATTGCAGGTAAGCCCAAGCTGCATAATGCTGCGTTTTCTTACCGACATCTGCGTAATCATGTAGGAGAATTCACTCTTTGAGATATAGTCTACAAGCAGCCCCTCTCGAAGCCCGCGTTTACTTATCCTGATTTCGGAAAGCTCCATCTCTTCCATAAAGGTCTCAATAATTGCAGCCCCTGCGATAATAATATCTGCTCTTTGCGCATTGATTCCCGGGAATTTGCGCCGCTCTTCGAGGGGTATGGCGCACATTGCCCTGACTATTTTCTTCAGGTCTTCATACTCCAGTTTCTCAAAACTCTCACGGGCTGTTTTGCGCAGGTAGACAAAAGCGATCCTGGCAAGGTTTTCAATTGTTCCCGAACTTCCAATTGAACAGCTTATATCGTACTCGGAAAGGTCTTTTATTATATCTGTAATCTTGCGCCGAATATAAGCTTTAATCTGCTCATACTGTTCCTCGGAAACAGGCCCGGTTTCGTCCGGCAAAAACATATTTGTCAGCCTGACAGCTCCAAGGTTAAAGGAATAAAGGTAATAACATTGGATCTGGTCCCCTACTGATACTTCAGTGCTCCCGCCTCCGATATCTATGAACAGAGCTTTTGAGTTCCCGAGCCGAAGCCCGCTTGAAACCCCAAGGTAAATGAGGCGAGCTTCTTCAGTTCCGGAAATCGTACAAACTTCCAGGTTTGCTTCTTTTTTCAACATTTCGAGAAGCTGAACCTTATTGCTTGCATCTCGCGTTGCTGAGGTAGCCACAGCTATGACCTCTTCTGCCCTGTAGGCTCTGGCAAGTTCCATGAACTTTTTACAGACAACAACTGCGCGTTCTATCGCCTTAGGCTGCAGAATCCTGTCTATGAATTCCCCATCCCCGAGTCTGACCGTTTCCTTCTGCTTGGTCAGGGGCAGGTAAGACCCATTGGGATTGATCCGGACCAGAAGAAGCCGGATCGAGTTAGTGCCTATATCGATAAACGCAACAACTCTGCCTTCGGAGATTTTCTCGGGTTCCATTATTACCACCTGAAAGCCCTGTCTTTCGTTTTTCTCGAAGGAGTCGAGAAACTCAAAATAAGCTTCGCAATAATAGTTCATATTTTTATTCTATTTTAGATTATTTGGCAGTGTGCCGAAAGTTTGCAATCGTTATTATTTTTATATATATTTTCCCCATAGATGGGATAGTTTGACTATTTATACACTTGATAAAGAAAGAGTATTAAGAGAGATCTTTTTCAGGCTTTTACTGCATTTTAGTAATTGGGAAAATTAAGCCGTCGGTTATTGAAAAAACACATATATGTGTAAATTTAAAATGATTTTTGTATTTCGTGACGAAGTAGTAAGCATGAACCCCAGTATTCATATAAATTAGATACAATTTAAGTTTATAGACACATTAAGGCTGCAAAAATTTAGTTTTTAGTTTTGTCATAGTTTTGTCATTTTGTTGTTTTTGGGCAGTGTGTCGGATTTTCATTAAAACCATAAATTTCGAGAAGTTATAATGTAGCAATTCCATGTTGGGAGGTCAATTTTCCCATTGTACGTAAAAACTTGACTTTAAATTTACAGAAAATTTGCGACACTGCCACGGGAGGAGGACAATTAAAATGACAGCTCATTTTTTAAATTCTTTAATTTCTGTATTATTGACGATAGTAATAATTCCGGGATTAATACCCTGTATAGTATCTGCTGCAGATGAACAGTTTGCAGATGGCGGAAATTCGACAAATAGTACGCTGACCCCCAACCTTATATTAGAAGACCTCTCCACTGACCCTGAATCTCCAAAGCCTGATAGCAAAGCCGTTATTAATTCATTTGTTAAGAACGTAGGAAATGAAACCTCAGAACCAACGAATATAATATATATAATTGGTGAAACCGAGGAAAAAGAAGAAGTCCCGGCAATAGAGGCTGGATCAGAAAAATTAATTTCCTACACTTGGACAACTCCTGACACGGAAGAAACAGTAACAATAAAGGCTTCTTTAGAAAACATAGAGAATAGTGAGAAAGAAATTACTGTGAAAATAGTACAGGAGTCACTTCCGGATCTGATAGTTGAAGACCTGTATCCAGAATCATCAACACAACCCGAAGCCGGAGAAACTTTGAACTTTACCCTGAAAATAAAGAATGTAGGAGAGGCAACTGCCAATAATAGTACTGCAAAATACAGTAGTGACGGAACTTCAGGAGAAATCTCTATCCCTGAACTTTCAGCAGGGACAAGTACAAGTGCAGAATTTTCACTGATTCCTGGAAATGAAGAGAACATGAGTGTAACAGCGGTCGCAGATTCTGGGAATACCATTAGTGAAAGTGATGAAGACAATAATGAAATGTCAAAAACCATAAGTGTAAAACGTAAGCTTCCTGACCTGAAAATAGAATCGATTTCCCTGAGCCCTGAAAAACCGCATCCCGGGGAGAATATAACCTTTACGGCAACAGTGAAGAATAATGGTTCTGCAGCTGCAGAGAACAGCGAAATTAAGTATGATATCAAGGGAAACAATGAAAGTTATACGGGAGTTACACCGCTACCAGCTCTTGCAGCAGGCGAAACCGGAACAGGGACTTTTTTCTGGACTCCTGGAAACGAAGGGCAAATTGAAGTAAAAACAACTGTGGACACGGGAAGCGTTGTGTCTGAAAGTAATGAAACCAATAATGAGTTCACAAAAACCGCAACCATATATAAAGAAACAGTTTCAAGCGATGACGGGGGAAGCGGAAGTTCAGGGTCTTCCGGCAGCGACTCAGGAAGTAAGAGTTTAGGATCCTCCAGTAGCAGTTCAGGAGGCGCCAGCCTTTCTAAAGAACCGGTAAGCAATGTAGATGCCAAGGAGCTTTCCACCAGGAACGTTCAAAGTGGTTATCATATCAAGTTCGATTTTCTGGAAGGTGTTACATGCATTACATATATCGAATTTGACTCAATAAAGACATTAAAGAGGACAATTACAACTGTAGAAGTCCTTAAAGATAAATCTGCTTTTGTCTCAGAAGTCCCTCCTGGTAATATATATAAATACGTGAATATATGGGTAGGAAATTATGGGACAGGAGTCGCTAATTATTGTGAAAATGGGGTTATAGAGTTCAAAGTTGAAAAACCATGGTTTGAAGAAAATAATATTAATCAGTCCCAGATAACCCTTCAATGGCACAATGAAAGCTGGGAGCCCCTAAATACCGAAAAAGTTAAAGAAGATACAAATTATGTTTATTTTAAATCGAAAACACCTGGTTTCTCCTGCTTTGCAATAACCAGTAATTCCATAGATGGGGAAAACGTATCTGTAGCCAGTGGACTAGCAGAAGAGGAAGCTTTGATAAACTGGGACAGTGAAGCAAAAACAAGTATCCACAACGAAAGCGCAGAGAAGGATGGCGAAACCAAAGACCCTATGAGAAAAGCCAAAATACTTATAGCAATTTCTCTGCCCCTGTTCTTGATTCTTGTAGAGTACTTTGTGATGAAGAAAAAGATCTAAAAAACTTTTTCTTTAGAATTTTATTTTGAAATTGTGCGTGAATTGTTGAAATCCATAAACAGAAGACTAATTTTAGAATCGAATAAAATGTTGGGAGATGTACTTGCTTTTTAGGAATTGATCAGTGACTCAAAAAACCAGATAAAGAGTGAAGTTATCCCAAAACTTGAAATTTGCTTCTTGGACCTTGTATTTTGAATAATCAATCAAGCTCATGGTCATGAAAATAATTATGAAAATTCCCAATGATTAAGAGTAAAGTGGCTTTTGGGATAGGCTCAAGTAACAAAAAATAAAAAGAAGGCTTATCATTTTCAGCCTGCCTTAAAGATTAAATCCCAGCTTCTGCGATTCTCAAGCATCCATACCTAAGAGTCCAGTTTTTCTCTTCAGGCTCTCTTCAGGCTGCGGGTAGATTCTTTCAGTCCTGCCGTTAGGAGGCAGAAGGGTAGATTCTTTCAGTCTTGCCATTAGGAGGCAGAAAAGTAGATTATGTTATTTTTTTCCTTCGAGAACCGTAATTCATCAAATGTAAAAAACAAACGAAACACATAGTACGACTCTGTAGAAAATTTTTTGTTGTTGTTAGAAATCTTTAATTAAGCTTTATTTCAAGATTAACTGAATTATAAAGCTTAAGCAAACTGTTTTTATTACCTCTATTCGGTAAGTATGTTTATCTCTTTTTTAGACGATTAACACTCTAGGCTTAGAAGTCAATCAGCTAACTGGAATAATATATAACAACTTAACAAATATTTAGATATAAACTACATGAATCAAGGTCAGGAACAAATTGAGGTCAGGAACAAATACAGTATCAGATGCTGGATGGGTAAAATAATGAGAAAAAAACTAATTATATTGATAGTTTTGTTTTGCATGTTCCTCGCAACAGGATGCGTGGGAAATAAACTGGCAACTCCAGAAAAGGCTGGAACCCAAGATGATGCAGATACTCCAAATGGAGAAGAGGCAACTGAAACACAGAATTTGACAGAGAAAACAGAAATAAAAGAATATACACTTGAAGAACTTGCAAAGTATGACGGTACAAATGAAACGATATACGTTGCTTATCAAGGTCAGGTATATGATGTCTCATCTGATAGTTATCTTTGGAAAGATGGCAATCATGAAGGATGTCCTGCAGGGAAAGATATAACCGAAGAATTGGACAGGACACCACATGGGGCTGAAATATTAAAGAAATATCCAGTTGTCGGGACTCTGAAAGAATAATATAAAACTATGATAACTTTATAATAACTTTTTACGCATATTCGTTAAATTTTTTTGTTTCATACTATAACTTTTTGCCTATATGTCAGTAAACACAATTGGCACATTACCTAGGAAGATAAGTAAAAAAGGTAAAAGAAATAAGGGAAAGCGAAAAGAAGAATTCCCATATTCAGTCTTTCTTATAGCTTAAATCCCAGCTTCTGCTATTTTCAAGCATCCATAACTGAGAATCCAGTTCTTCTTCTTCGGGCTGCGGGTAGATTCTCTCAGTCTTGCCATTAGGAAGCAGCAGGCGAGCTTTTACGTTATCTTTGAGGTGAACGCCAAGGATTACATCTCTCAAGACAGGAATATATTCGGAAGATACCGGAAAGAGGATTTCTACCCTGTTGTCCAGGTTGCGCGGCATGAGATCTGCACTTCCCATAAGGATCTCTTCTTTTCCACCATTCCTGAAATAATATATCCTGGAATGTTCGAGAAAACGGCCAACTATCGAGGTAACCCTGATATTTTCACTGAGCCCAATAATACCTGGCCTGAGACAGCAGATTCCTCGGACAAGAAGATCTACCTTCACTCCAGCCTGAGAAGCCCTGTAAAGTTCCCGGATACACTGGTAGTCCACAAGGGAGTTCGTCTTGAAGATCAGGTGTCCGTTACCACACTTTTCGTGAAGGTCGATTTCACGCCTGATACGCTCTAAAATCTGATGTCTTAGAGTCTGGGGGGCTACAAGGAGTTTGATATAATGATCTTTTCGCGAATATCCGGTAAGGGCATTAAAAAGGTCAGAGACGTCCTTACCTATGCATGGATCACTTGTCAGATATCCCATATCGGTATACAGTTTTCCTGTGACTGCGTTATAGTTACCTGTACTCATGTGCACATAATACCTGATACCTTCTTTTTCAGCTCTGACAACCAGGCACATTTTGGCATGAATCTTACGCCCCGGGAAGCCGTAAGCTACATGGACC
This sequence comes from Methanosarcina barkeri str. Wiesmoor, assembly GCF_000969985.1. Classification (GTDB taxonomy): domain Archaea; phylum Halobacteriota; class Methanosarcinia; order Methanosarcinales; family Methanosarcinaceae; genus Methanosarcina; species Methanosarcina barkeri_B. The sequence continues at coordinate 4,593,086 of NZ_CP009526.1, forward strand.
CCTTTGCGCTCAAGCTCTTTTGCCCATCCGATATTGTTTTCCTCATCGAAACGAGCTTTAAGCTCAACCAGGACCGCTACCTGCTTTCTCCGGTCCGCAGCCTTCATAAGGGCCTGAACAATTCTGGAATTGTCATCCACCCTGTACAGAGTCATTTTGATTGCCAGAACATCAGGATCGTCGGCAGATTCTTCCACAAAATCAATTACCGATTCGAAACTGTCATAGGGATGATAGAGAAGAATATCTCGTTTTGTCAGAGTTGCAAAAATTTTCTCCCTGTTTGCTAGCTGAGAATGTTTTTTCGGCTCGAAGGGTTCGTACTTAAGGTCAGGACGGTTGATCTTTGCAAGTTTGATTAGATTTGAAAGCCCCAGCGGAGCTGCAGACCTGAACATAAGAGAAGGGGAAAGTTCCAGGTTCTTAAGAAGAATATCCGAGACTTTTGCTGGCATTGTATAGTCGGTCTCAAGTCTGACAACCGACCCGAAATAGTTCCTGCCGACTCTCTGTTTTACAGCGGTCAGAAGGTCTTTGTCTCCATCCTCATCAAACCCAAGGTCTGCATCGCGTGTGATTCTGAAAGGATAAGCTCCAAGGATGCGCTGTCCGGGAAATAGGAGGTCAAGATTTGCAGCGATAAGCTGTTCAAGCCAGACAAAACGCCCTTTTTTCAACTCCTCCAGACTGGAAGTTATTTTCTCCTGGTCTCCTTCAGGAACAACAATTAGTCGCATAAACATTGGAGGGATCTTGACTCTGGCAAAACGTTCCCCGTAGTCCGGATCATCAATTAATACCGCAAGGTTAAGGCTGAGGTTGGAGATATGAGGGAAAGGATGCCCTGAATCAAAACCCAGAGGAGTAAGCAAAGGGAAAATGTTTCTCTCGAAATAGTTTCTCAACTTATCTCTTTCCTTCTTAGAAAGCTCAAAGTAATTAAGGACTTTAATTCCTTCTTTCCTGAGAGCAGGCTCAAGCATTTCATTCCAGCAACTGTCATTGAGAGGAAGCTGACTGAGAAGCTCTTCCCGGATGACGCGAAGCTGTTCCTGTGCGGTTTCATCTGTCCGGTCCTCTTTCATAGCCTCCACTATTCTTTTCTGGACACCTGAAACCCTGACCATGAAAAATTCATCAAGATTACTTCCAAAGATCGAAAGAAACTTGACTCTTTCCAGCAGAGGATTGCGATCATCAAAAGCCTCTTCGAGTACCCTGTCATTGAACTGAAGCCAGCTGTACTCGCGGTCCGTATATAAACATGGATCGCTTAGTTCAGGCATACCGGAAACTTCTACCCGAGTTCCTTCAACATTATCCATAATCAGTCTATCAAAATCTGCACACTGAATGGGGAAGTTCCGCTCCATTGCTATCACGCGTGACCTGGGTTTTGCACTTATTCAGACTCGTCTTTAAAAATAATAAAAGATCTGAAGATAGGATCTCTGTAGATCTTATATTCAATCTCATTACCTGATTGTCGCCCGGCTTTACTGGGTTGAAAAGAAGATATCCCTCGGGTTCACTCAAACAACTTAACAAATTAGCCTTAGAGAAATTTTTCCTTGACAACATCAACCCTGTTAGCCGATTAGAGTTTTGAATCCTTTGCATAGGGGGTAGCGCAATCTCCTTATTAAGTTATCGGACATGCATTGACACCAAAACATATATAAACTTTTGCATCGGCTGGATTTAAAGAACCAACGGAATCTCCACCAACACACTACTATTTATTAGTATATAGAACTAAAGATTTATAATATTATCTCTTGAAGCCAGTAGTTCCAATTTATTATAGTTCCGCATGACAAATCTCATTCATTTATAATTTTTACTTTAATAGTTCATGAGAAATGTCTTCATTTCATCGATTGCTAGCTTAGAATTCCTAATTATGTCTAAAGAGCAGAAAGAATATCCCCATGTAGTTTCATTCTTTGGTTTTATTCTCCTTATAAATGAACTCTTATAAATGAAGTGTCTCTGCGTTCATAAAATGGAATGCAGTGAAAATCAATAGCAATATAGTGAACCTTGTTTTCTAATGTAATTAATACCCTAATAGGGCATTTCGGGCACAGGTTCCGTGGTCCAGTAAATTATATATACCGGTTCTTCTGTAGAACAGAGAATATCTGGATTTCAACAATTACAAAATAATGGATCAGATGTTTTGTATCGCAAGTTATTATTACTCAGAGTTAGTATTATTTGATTACTTGTGTAAGCAGGTAAAGAAGGAAAGTTATATGCACCTTAGTCTGGAACCGATTGGCATTATTACAAAGGTTGCAAATAAGTCGGAAATTTTGATTTATTCTGATTTTGAACAGGTTATACGAAATATCGTGTCCAAAATAGGAGAAGGGGCTGAGAAAGGGCAGAAGCTCCTGGTCGTCCATAAAAACAACAACCAGAAACAGGTAGATGGTCACCAGGTCCAGGTCACGAAAGCGACTTTACTGGAAAGAAAAGGTAATTTGCTAACAATATCCAAAATAGAAGCAAATGAAGATTCAGTAATCGATGTCCGACTTGACCTTACCGCTTGATTTTCTTAGGTGTCTTTAGGAACTATAAAGCTATTAAGTTTCTCGTCTCTTTTGTGTCCTCTTCATGTTTGAGTGGAAATACCTTAATTTCCACTCAATGAGCTTTTTTACCTGATTATTTAGGCCATAGATGGCATCTCAAATTTGTTGGCTACTCTATTACATATGTACTGATATGCACTTACTTCCAGTTTCTTTGCCGTCTGAACAATCGTCATAAATGTGTCATTTGCCTTTGTTACTTCCTCTGTTATGGTTTGAAGGCTCACATCTCTTTTTCTGACCTTTGCTCTTGCTGCCAATTCAGCTGCATTGTTATGCAGCGGAATCTCTGGCAAAACCAGTACCTTCTATAAATGTTCATTTTTCTCTTTCGTCTTAGATTCTTTAATCCAGCTGTTCATATCCTGTTTTAGTAAAAAACAACTTATCAAACTTAATGGATAATTGCTCCGCTACCTCTGAATCTGGGTTTATTCAAAACTCACAAAGTTCACCATAAAAGTCCAGTACATATCCATAAAAGCTTCCAGCTTTTCACTATGATAAGGAACTATTGGCCATAATCTCTTGTAGTTTCTCCCATCATGAATCCAACAAAGAGCATGCCAACAAAGAGCATGATGAGATTTAATTTTCCGGAAGTGAAGTGCATCATCACTCAAAAGTGCGGTAACCACAGGTATGTCTGTACATTGATGATAAGCTGTAATTGCACAGATTTCAAGAACCTTCTTCTTAGTAGTTAGGACTTACGCACTTGAAGTTTCAAAAACTTTATTTCATTAGAAATATAATTATCTGATATTAATCCCCAAAAATGTACGGAGTTATGGACATAAACCCACCCAAGTGAAGAGCACGACAAATTTATCCGTCAAATATTCGAGGTCAAAAGAATAGGAATATTCGAGCCTTTTGCGAGGAGAGAGGAAAGAGAAAATAGCAGTCTTGATAGGCTTGTGGTGTTCGAAGAGGGGCAGAAAACTTTCGATAATTATATGGATCTGAAGTTTTATCTGGAAGACTTATTTGGACGGGAAGTTTATCTTGTTACCTAAAAGACACTCAAGCCACAGTTAAAAGACATCATTATGAAGGATATCGTGTATGCCTGAAAAAATTTCTACTTTTTATTTTGAGGCATCCTCAAATCGATTGAAAAAATTAGGAGATATCTGGGCAAGGCTTCTTTTTATGAGTTTCTGAAAAACGAAATGTTAATAGACTCAGTAATCCGAAATCTTGAGATAATAGGAGCAGCTACTGCATATGTTCCTCCTGAAACCCACATCGAGTATCCGGAAATTGAGTGGAAAAAGGTGTGGGCTTGAGAAATATCTTAATTCACAATTACTCTGGAGTTGAACTTGAGATTGTCTGGGATATAATAAAAAATAGACTTGACTCATTATTAGAAGCAAAAGTAAGGCAGGCTTTTAATGAAGAAGAAGTACATTACGAAGGGATAGTCTTGCAGGAAATTTGGAAAAATAATCAGCTATAGAATCCCAATTGAAATTCGATTTTTGCTTCTGAAAACTGCCGCTTAACCCTTTTCTTTTGTCTGATTAGGTTTTCTTTTAGCTCTATCCCGTTTTGCAGGGCACAGGAAATTAACTTAGGAATACTTTTTATTGCTTTATTTTCTCGACTTTTGGTTTATATAACCCGTTTTAAATATATGTTTAGATTCTTCTCATCATTAATGCTCAGGCTTTATCTCATGTCCATTAACTAAAATGTAAATCAGGGCTTCCGAATATCATTTACGTGATCATATAAAATTCTCTCATACAGGGTCAACAACTTTTAATATCACAAACTTCTAAAGCTAGAGTCGGTGGGGTGAATAATGCATTTTCGATATGAAGATGCCTCTTTGAGATCACGTCGGATAGTGTATACTATGCAGAGTACTTTCGAACATAAAGTGCCTGTTTGAGATCTCGTTGGATTTTTAGGGTACGTACTCAGAGCAATTTCTAAAAGGAAATGCTTTGAGACGATATCAGATAGAATACATTATGAGTGGGGTTTTAACAAAATGCTATCAACGAGTTTAAAAGAAATCGTAAGAGCCGTAAAGGAAAAAAGAGTTATACATTCGGAAAAGCTAATAGAGACAACTCACTGGCTCCATAATCTGGAGTTTCTGGTAGTACGAGTGATGATGTTTGCTATAGGTGTTCACCACCTCTATGTGTACACCATAAAAACTGTGTTCGGAGTTTGATATCTTAACTCAGTTGCACAGGTAGACTAATTCCTTTCGGATAAGAAAAACTGCTTACCACCAGAAAAACAGTTTTCGAGCCAATTGGGGAGAAACCGGTGGGGAAGTGGCAGTGATTAGCTAAAATTAGGGGGAAGATTGCCAGTGCCTAATACGGATCGGGATTCGCGCAACGAAACAAAGAAATCGCAGACCTGAAGCCCCAGATCACAAAAGCGCAGCATTTTTCAGGTGGATTGTTATACTTTGTTTCGTAGTTGCATACTATATATCCTGAAAGAAGGAGGAGTGGTACTAATCATCTAAGTCCTTTAGCTATATTCAAAAACCTGATGACTTACTCAGTGCCTTTAGTTGATACCTCACCGATTTTAAATGTCATCGGGTTAAAGAATTGCTATCAGATCAAAGAATTGCTATCAGGCCATAAAGAGACCTTTAAAATATAGTCTCTGAAGTAATAACACTACCTCTGAATTAATGATAAATTTGATTTGAAGAGTGTCGAAGACTAATAATTCTCTCTTCAGAATAGATTTTTTAAAGGGAGCTCTCCTCATTCAAAAAACGAGATTTGACAAATGCCAGAGCGCAGCCATAAATTAACCTTCTTTTTGTGGTATTTTCTTTATTTTGCCACAATATTTTTTCCTAAAATTATCCTTGATATAATATACTTTCAAGTCATTCACTTTCAAGTAATGAATTTTTTCCATTAATTTTAAATTATCCGGCAACTTATGGGAAAACTCATGGCTCCAAAAATTCTTGTTACCAATGATGATGGTGTATATTCTACAGGTTTGAAAGCTGCTTTTGACAGTGTTTCGGACCTCGGGGAAGTTACGATTTCGGCTCCTGCTGTCCAGCAGAGTGGAGTTGGGCGTTCAATTTCTATCTTTGAGCCTCTGCGGATAACGAAAACAAATGCTGGAGGCATACCTGCATACTCTGTGGGAGGAACCCCTACGGACGCTGTAATTCTGGGCATATTTACGATCCTCAAAGAAATGCCTGACCTGGTGCTTTCTGGCTTTAACATTGGAGAAAATATAAGCACAGATACCATCACTACCTCAGGGACAATAGGTGGAGCACTTGAAGCTGCAAGCTACGGCGTGCCTGCAATTGCTGCCTCCATGCAGGTGCTTGATGAAGGCCAGAAATTCGATGATCCCAGAGACTACCATAGAGAGCGTTTCGAGGCTGGAATTAAGGTAGTAAACAGAGTGGCTCAAAACGTCCTGAACTATGGCATGCCGGAAAATGTGGATCTTCTGAACATAAATATCCCCTATCACGCTGAAGAAGATACCCCTATAGAGATAACCCGCCTTGCACGAAAAATCTTTAAAACGGATGTTGAGGAAAGGCGTGACCCAAGGGGCAGGCCCTATTACTGGATTGCAGGCGACCTTATCCGGGAAGAAGAAGAAGGGACCGATGTGCACGCCATTATGCAGAAGGGACACGTTTCAATAACCCCGATTTCTCTGGATTCAACTGCCAGGATAGAGTTCTCAGAAATCGAAAAATATCTCTAAATATATTCAGATAACCCTAGATCTCAAATTACTCCTATTTGGAAAACGACCTGGAACTTCAAACCGTTGAGTGTTCCAAAAATTAATCTGAATTACAAAATGGCAGAATAAAAGACATGTAATAATTCAAAGTTTACCTGAAACGAAAAACGAAAAGAGGAAATTTTGGTTTTTGAGAGATGTTGACTCTCTTTTATCCAAGAGAGCCTTTTTTATTCTTTCAGTTCATCTCTTTCTATATGAATGGAAATTTCCTTCCATTCACTATCTATATTATGCAACGTTTCTACCATTGCTTTAATAACGTCTGCTATGATTTTCTGGACAAAGTCATTCATCGGGATTTTTTTTCCATCTAATAAAAGTTCAATCTTCACTTTTTTTTCTCCTTGTTGTTATATTTATATCTGAATCTGCTTTTTCTCTTTAAGTCTTTTCTCCTTGTTCAAGAATACTGACAGGCATGCAATATGGTTTCCTTCGGCTTACTGCAAGCTTAAGCAGCTTTTCGATCTCTTCAGGGCTTTTTGCTTCCCTAACATCCACAAGGTTATCATTTACCAGCAGGCAGGGCTTGAACTTTCCATCTGCAGTGACCCTTAACCTGCTGCAGTAGGCACAAAACTCCGAGTTGTCCATAGGACGAACAAATTCAACTTCTACCCCATCGATAATGTACTTTCTTCGGTGGTGTAGGTGGCGTATTCTGATTTCACTTGCTTTCTCAGCCAGCTTCTTTTCAAGAGCTTTCGAGTCAATCATGTACTTTGAAAGCCTTGGGTCAATGTCCATAAGCTCGATTAGTTGCAGGATAACCATTCCTTTATAAGGCCGGACAAACTCCATCATAGAATAAATCTCGTCATCGTTTATGCCTTTAAGGAGTACCATATTCAGCTTCACAGGAGTCAGCCCAGCTTCAACTGCACTGTCAATACCTCTGATTACCTTCTCAAGTGAGCCAGGGGGTGCTCCGGTAATTTTTTCATATTTTTCAGGAACGAGAGAATCCAGGCTTACATTTACCCTGTCCAGGCCCGCAGCTTTAAGGGTTCTTGCGCGTTTTTCAAGCAGGATGCCGTTAGTGGTCGCAGAAACTTCTTTTAACGGAGGAAGGCAGGCAAGGATTTCTTCGAAATCCTTTCGAAAAAGCGGTTCGCCCCCTGAGAATTTTATTTTATTGACCCCGAATTTTTCAGCTTCCTTAATAATCCCACAGATTAATTCGGGTTTCATTTCATGTCCTATCGGGCCGCAGGTACAGCAATCTGCACCTTCATTATGGCAGTACATGCAAGAAAGGTTACACCTATCAGTTATTGAGATCCTGAGCCCTGTCACTCTCCGTCCGTAAGGGTCTTCAAGAGTCATTTTTGAATTTTTTTCCACAACTTCAGGAACTTTTCCTGGATTTTTCTGCTTCATGGCTGGTTAAAATCCCCTCTTAAATATTTGGCATGCAATTCTTTATCAACTGACAATCCGAGCCTGGCTATTTTCCTTTGCTTGCGGGACAAAAATTTCATCTCAGAAACGATCTATGAGACAATCTACGAATTGATTATGGATCGATCTATGAAATTATCTGTAAACAGGTCAGTCCATAGTAACCTTGATTTCAAGTAAATTGGCATTTTTGAGAAAGGGCCCAGAATGTCTTACTGGTTTAATGGATAAGATACTAATGTTGACTGAATAAGTATACTGATACAAACTGGATGCTTAAGGTAAATATGAATTGAACATATATTGGTATGAATATGTGATTACTGGAATCTAGAACTAATTATTTAATTTTAACTATATAAATGAATGCCATAATTATCTAATGATCTTAATCAACTTTAAAATCGGAGCCTCATTTCTAAATATTTTTCTGAATCTGACTGTTCTTACCTCAGAGTAGATATAATCTTTCACTTAAGATTAATGTGCACAGATACAAATATCAGGACTTCCAGATTTTCCAAAAAAGAATCAGTCAGCATGAATTGACATTTTTTGCATAGACTTTTTGATTATTTCTTTTTACTTATTTCCTGAAAACAACTATAAAGTGCTTAAAACAGTATGTTTTATCACAAAATCATTTCACTTTTTAGATATCTGTTAGTGCAGTTGTATATCATGTACAGGTGACCTATTATTTTACTCCAACTTGGAATTTGTTTTATTTTATAGAATCATTCCACAGTACCAAGATGGAATTGGAATTACTCAAAGTTTAACCTTTTACGTCGTCTGTAGTTGTATTATATATTGAGCTTCCAAATGGTTTTGAGTCTGCGAAATTATTTCAGGATACAACAGTATAATATCTGTTTTCTGGAATCAAAAATCAAATTGCGTGCGGCCACCCCACCCTAAAGGATGGGGTATGCTTCGGGCCGCCCGCCTGGTTATTTTGGTACTTAGAACTCATTAATTCTACGTTGCCCGGATTTTTTTAACCTCTGTGATTGAGCTTCTGTTTTCGTTTTTCCCTGCGATTCCTTAATATAATGCTTGATTGTGTCAGCAGTTACATTCCCAACAGATCGATAGAACTTTCCACTTGACCATAGACTTCCACTCCAATACTGGTGTCTCATTTCAGGATGAAGCTTGAAAAGTCTGTAAGAACTTCCTCCTTTCAAGTATTGAATTACCTCTGATAGAGAAGTACTTGGATGAAACTCTAGAAACAAGTGAACATGATCATCTACAACTTCCATTGCATGAATTTTGTAGCCTTTTTCCATGCAAATACTGCTGAGAATCAACTCGCAATCCTTTTTAATCCGCTTGTTGTAGAATATACTGTATCGATATTTAGGTACCAACACGATGTGGTAGGTAATCTGACCATAGCCATGGCTAAAACTACGTAGTTCCAACATTGTATCACATCCTAGCCATAGGTGGCTGGCACCACCTGTGGTTATGGTGCCAAAAAAAACTTTATTTTACAAAGAACTGATGATTGAAACAGTTATGCGAATATAAAACAGCCAGCGAGGGTTCACTTCATCCCCGACCTAAAGGTCAGGGTATTCGTGACCCTCTGCGCTCCCATAGTAATAAGGATTAACTTTTGGATAAAACTAGAACTTTAAGGATTCACAGAAACTAAAAAATCTATCTGATAGATAGTTGCTTTTAACGTTGCATTCTAACACTTTGTGTGGAGAGTAGGTATACTCTCCAACACATATGTTATATTTTTCTGGCCTTAATTTATTTACATTCTTCTGTTGAAGTTTCTGCAGCATTATTACATGTCTTGTCTTCTGTTGAAGTATCTGCAGCATTGCTGCATGTCTTTTCTTCTGTCGAAGTTTCTGCTGAGGTATCTACAGCGTTGTCACATGTTTTTTCTTCTGTCGAAGTATCTGCAGCATTGCTACATGTCTCTTCTTCTGTCGAAGTTTCTGCTGAGGTATCTACAGCGTTGTCACATATCTCTTCTTCTGTTGAAGTATCTACAGCGTTGCTACATGTTTTTTCTTCTGTTGAGGTATCTGCAGCATTGCTACATGTTTTTTCTTCTGTTGAAGTATCTGCAGCATTGCTGCATGTCTTTTCTTCTGTCGAAGTTTCTGCTGAGGTATCTACAGCGTTGTCACATGTTTTTTCTTCTGTCGAAGTATCTGCAGCATTGCTGCATGTCTTTTCTTCTGTCGAAGTTTCTGCTGAGGTATCTACAGCGTTGTCACATGTCTCTTCTTCTGTTGAAGTTTCTGCAGCATTATTACATGTCTTGTCTTCTGTTGAAGTATCTGCAGCATTGCTGCATGTCTTTTCTTCTGTCGAAGTTTCTGCTGAGGTATCTACAGCGTTGTCACATGTTTTTTCTTCTGTCGAAGTATCTGCAGCATTGCTACATGTCTCTTCTTCTGTCGAAGTTTCTGCTGAGGTATCTACAGCGTTGTCACATGTCTCTTCTTCTGTTGAAGTATCTGCAGCATTGCTGCATGTCTTTTCTTCTGTCGAAGTTTCTGCTGAGGTATCTACAGCGTTGTCACATGTTTTTTCTTCTGTCGAAGTATCTGCAGCATTGCTACATGTCTCTTCTTCTGTCGAAGTTTCTGCTGAGGTATCTACAGCGTTGTCACATGTTTTTTCTTCTGTTGAAGTATCTGCAGCATTGCTACATGTTTTTTCTTCTGTTGAAGTATCTGCAGCATTGCTACATGTCTTTTCTTCTGTTGAAGTATCTGCAGCATTGCTACATGTCTTTTCTTCTGTTGAAGTATCTGCAGCATTGCTACATGTCTTTTCTTCTGTTGAAGTATCTGCAGCATTGCTACATGTCTTTTCTTCTGTTGAAGTATCTGCAGCATTGCTGCATGTCTTTTCTTCTGTCGAAGTTTCTGCTGAGGTATCTACAGCGTTGTCACATGTCTCTTCTTCTGTTGAAGTATCTGCAGCATTGCTGCATGTCTTTTCTTCTGTCGAAGTTTCTGCTGAGGTATCTACAGCGTTGTCACATGTCTCTTCTTCTGTTGAAGTATCTGCAGCATTGCTACATGCCTTTTCTTCTGTTGAAGTATCTGCTGAGGTATCTACAGCGTTGTCACATGTCTCTTCTTCTGTTGAAGTATCTGCAGCATTGCTACATGCCTTTTCTTCTGTTGAAGTATCTGCAGCATTGCTACATGTCTTTTCTTCTGTTGAGGTATCAACGCAGCCGCATAATTCAGAGCTACAATTTGTTGAGCTACAATTTGTGAAGCTACAATTTACTAAGCTGCAATTTGTTAAGCTGCAATTTGTTAAGCTACAATTTGCGAAGCTACAATTTGCTTGCTCACAGTCTGTAACGGACTCGCAATTACAAGAGGTACATTCCTTGTTACAATCTATGTTCTGTTTTCCATCTACAATAGAAACACAGCCGCATAATTCAGAGCTACAATTTGCTAAGCTACAATTTGCTGAGCTACAATTTACTAAGCTGCAATTTGCGAAGCTACAATTTGCTAAGCTGCAATTTGCGAAGCTACAATTTGCTTGCTCACAGTCTGTTGCAAACTTTACAGAATTATCACAGGAAGCTGCTCCTGCGGTAATTGAAGTTGAGATCATTAATATAAACAAAATAGATCCCATAATTTTTGCAATTGATTTTCCATTAGAATTCATTTTATTCCTCTAGTTCCTCTGATTCCTCTAATCTTGTTCATCTAACTCGAGAAGACCTGGAACTAAAATTCATCCTTTCAATTATATATATAACAATACTTACATTAAATACATTATATAAAATTCACAAAAATGTATCTAACACTTCATAACCACTAATAAGAAGATAAAAATAAATTTAAAGCTTTATAATGCTTTATTTACTTTTTATAATTATTTGCACAGCACAGAACTAAATATTAATTAATTTTATTAAATATTGATATTGTTCATTCTGCTTAACTGCACTTGCTCTTAAGATTTTAAAATTTTTAGTATTTGTTAAAATTTTCAAAATTTTTTCTTTTCATTTATTTCTTGGGCGAGATCACAAAGCGCTTAAAACAGCTGGATTAATAGCTTTAATATATTTTAACGGCAACAATATCCAGCAGATGACAAAAGGAATACTTATTGCAGGAACCCATAGCGGAGTTGGAAAAACGACAATCTCCATGGGTATCATGGCTGCCCTTAAACACAGGCAGCTAAAAGTTCAGCCTTACAAGGTAGGGCCTGACTATATCGATCCTTCTCATCACACTGCAATTTGCGGGCGCCCCTCAAGGAACCTGGACACATACATAATGGGCACTGACGGGGTCGGGCAGACTGTAGCTCGGACTGCTGCAGACGCGGATATTGTGGTAGTAGAAGGAGTTATGGGACTCTTTGATGGAATTGATTCTACAGAAATTGCAAGTTCCGCACATATTGCAAAAACCCTTAACCTCCCGGTAATTCTGGTAATCAATGTGCATGGGATGTCCAGGAGCACAGCTGCTCTTCTTAAAGGGTATTCTGAGTTCGATCCTGAAGTAAAGGTTGCAGGCGTTATCCTGAATCAGGTAGGTAGCCCAAGGCATGCGGAACTCGTAAAAAATTCGCTTCCTGGTGACATTCCTATTGTGGGTATGATTCCAAGAAGGAAAGATATCGAGGTTCCCTCCAGACATCTCGGGCTGTACATGGCTCATGAAAAGGACTACAATACTGAGGAAATGGCGGTTTTTATTGAGGAAAATGTTGACCTTGATGCAGTGATCGAACTTGCTGAGCCTATTTCGGTTCCGGAGACCAGAAGAATCCAGAGATCCGAAGCAGATCTCAGGATAGGAGTTGCCAGGGACCCAGCTTTTTGCTTCTATTACCAGGATATGTTCGATGCCTTCAGGGATTATGGAGCTGAAGTCGAATTTTTCAGCCCTATGGCAGGAGAACTTCCGGATGTGGACGGGATTTACCTTGGAGGCGGCTACCCTGAACTTTACGCAGAAGTCCTTGAGAAGTCAGAAACTACCCGAAAACTTAAAGGTCTTGCAGCTGACGATTTGCCTATCTATGCAGAATGCGGTGGTCTTCTTTACCTCTGCGGGACATATGAGGTAGATAACAGGATATATAAACTCGCAGATGTCGTGCCTGCAAACACACGTATGACAAACCGGCTTAAAGCCCTTGGGTATACTGAAGCTCGCCCTCTGGACAAAAACTTCTCTTCTCATAATATCAGAGGCCATGAATTCCATTATTCTATTACTGAATGCGATCGCGATGCAAAGTTTGCATACGAAATGCTGCGTGGAAAAGGTATACAGGACGGTTTTGACGGCCTTATAGAGCACAACACCCTGGCAGGCTATATGCATTCTCACCCTGCTACCTTCCCGGTAGAAAAATTTGTGGAAAAATGCAGGAAATACCGAAGAAAGTAAATGTTTTTTAGAATAAAGCACAAATTCAGGATCAGTGCAGTTACTTGTTTTGCGAGCAACGGCTGACTTTATATAATTTTTGCAAAGTGATTATCTGGAGTTTTAATTGAAGTTTTTAACCAGATTATTGAAGTTTTCAACCGAATAGTAGCATTTCTTTTTTTAGGCTTTACCTAAAAGTTTTTTGGAAGTTTTTTTAAAAATATCTTTAAAGTATTCTGAGATTTCTGTTTCGTTTCTGTTCCGTTTCAATAGCACAACAGCTTGGAATTTTATAACTTGGGATTTTAACTTCGTCTAGAGTTTTTACCTTAATCTTTAAGAAAAAACACTTTCAGTTTGTTAGGCTATGATTAATAATGGCTGAAGTACCTTACAAGTACCAGAATTATTTTTGAAACAAAGGAAAATAACTAGAAGAGAACGTATCAGATGAGAATACGCTTAAAGAGAATCCAGTACAGGAGAAACACTAGAAGAGATATCATATTATTTACAAAAGGAGAAAATAAAATGAGATTTATATGCCCGCTTATTGTTGTGAATGATATAGAGGTTTCCAGAAGCTTTTACGAAAATGTCCTCAATCAAAAGGTACAGTGCGATTTCGGTGAGAATGTATCGTTTGAAGGCGGCTTTGCTATACACTTGAAATCACATTTTTCAGATTTGATAAATATAAACAAAAATGATATTGTTCAAAAATCAAATAATTCTGAACTGTATTTTGAAGAAGACGATCTGGATAGTTTCCTTCAAAAGCTAAAAGGTATTGACTCTATCGAATATGTGCATGAACTAAAAGAGCAGCCCTGGGGGCAGCGAGTTATCAGATTTTATGATCCTGATATGCACATTGTCGAGGTTGGCGAACCTATGGAAAGCGTAGTAAAAAGATTCTTAAGTAAAGGCTTATCAATTGAAGAAACCATAAAACGCACTCTAATGCCAGAGGAATTTGTCAGACAATGTTTGTAAATAAATAAACTATTTTTATAAACTATTTTTGAGATCTAAATTACGGGTTGGCAATGCAAAAATATCGATTTTAGCAAAATATGCCGTGAAAATGTTTCTGCATGGGTAATTTGTATATAAAAGTGGAGTTTTGTGGAAGAAAGAAATTAGAAATCACCAGATTATGGAATAGTGTCCTACAAATATTATAAAATCAAATCTATGTAATCGGAGTACTAAAAACCCTCATATTACAAAGAAACGATAGTACAGAGGTTTAAACGAAAATAAAAAGGGCGAGCGTTCACTTCATCTCACACCTGAACGCTGGAGTATTCGTGACCTTCCGCACTCCCGATGTAATAATATTACTAATTTACAGTACTTAGCAAAAGTTATTATAGGTTTTGATGAATACCATCTTAAAACCTTTGACAATCCACTCCTGTTGATCTTTTTGTAAAGTTGGAGAAGTACTACTTTTCCCGATTAATCTGAGTTCAAATACTGACTTTCTAGATATTAAAAACATAAATTTATCCTGACTTACTTCAATTAGGTTTGAATAATCTTCAAATAAGTCGGTATTGTTTTCAGATTAAGTTCTCACAGTGATTTGTACTTTGTACTAAATCGAGTTTATGCACAGGTTTTTAGGAAGGAATTAAAAATGGCTTTGAAACCCAGAATTACAGAATCTCCTCAGGTTCGCTTGATCGACCTTAAATCAAAACCTTTCTTTATTGTAGCTTCCGTAGAGGTTGGAAACACTACAACTAAATGTATTCTTACAGCTACCAATATGGAGACTGCAAGGACTCATATTATTAATAAGGTAGTGCGGATGACCAGAGATGTCCGTCCCCCTAAACCCGGAGAAGTTGTATTCGGGAAGACACTTACCGGTGTGGAACTCACTCGTGAATCCGTTGCAGAACTTGTACGTGGAACCCTGACCGAATCAATGGAAAAAGCAAGTCTGGATATAAAAACCGATCTGGACTTTGTGGTTCGTTCCACTGGAGTTGTTGCAGGTTTTGATTCTCCAGAGGAAGTGGGTGAGTTTATTAAAGCTCTGGCAGATGGCTGCCTGATGGCAGGAGTTCCACCGAAAAACATGACCCCACCAATGTCTGTTTCAAATATTCCTAAAAAATTCCAGAAATACAGTAAACTGGAAAAGGTAATTTTTGATGGAGCAGTAGCTGGCGTACTACCCCCAATAGGTTCTACTGGTGTTGAAATTGTTGCAAACGAGATGGAAGGGGAGCTTGCAACCGCAGGGATTAAGGAAGCAGCCAAACTTACAGATGTTGATTTCAGGAACCCCTGCATCTCAATCGACTTCGGGACAACCCTTGATGGCAGGGTCACAAATTCAGGTCAACCGTATGCAAAAACAATAGGTAACTTCTGCGGTTATGCGGGGGCAATTCCTGACGCAATTATCCGGGGTTCGAAGATTGTGGACTCAAAAGTAGGAACTGCTCTCGAGGTTTTTGAAAAAGAAAAACCGCCTTCTTTCTTCACTTTAAAGATGAAGGCTAAAACGATTGAAGCATATGCAAAGCGCATTCATGAACTTATTATTATAGAACAGGTCCCAGAAGATAGAACGAGATATGGAAGCGTGCCTGTAAGGCCGGATGCAGCTGAACAGATAGGTGTGACACTTATAGGCTGCGATGTAGGAGTAAACGGTTCCGATATGGGCAAGCTTAGTGCCATAGGCATGGAAATCTGTAAAACTCACGGACTTCAGGTTGTTTCTGCTGTCATTGATGAAGTTATGGCAAGCGTGGTTTGCAGGTTGATTAAGGTTGCAAAAGAAACAAACCTTGTTTTTGAGGATACAACTATAGGGATCACTGGCAGGGCAGGGATTACAGGGAACAAACCTAAACTGATCCTGAAATGCCTGGAAAATCTGAATATTGCTCCGAAAATCGATGAGAGAGTAGTCTTCGTAGACGACGGACTTGCCAGAGGAGCAGCCGTAATGGCTCGGTGTATGAATTCTCTTGGTTCGCCGCAGAACCCTCTGGGCGGCAGACACGGTGGAAAATGTATTCTTGCACAGAGGATAAAATTACAGGAAAAATGACCTCAAATTATAGAGAAATGACCTCAAATTACAGGAAAAACGACCTTAAAATGCTGGAAGTCTCAAAAATAGTAAAGACGTGGAAAAAATCGAAATATTAAAAGAGAAGATTTTTAAATGTAGCAAGAGGAATTAACCTCCTGCTCCTCCACCACCGGCTTTCCCAAGGTCGAAAGCCTGCATTGTTTCTCTCTCTTTTCTGAATCTGTCTTCCAATTCCTCGGCTGTAAACTCTCTTTCTTCTTTCTTTTCTTTAGCTTTAATCTCAGTTAGTTCCAGGTTTTCTTCCCTGTACCATAGATCTGTACTTTCGAGCAGAGCCCATACCTTCCCCTGCTCGTCCTTTTTAATTTCAGTTACGCGGCTGACCGTATCACTGTTTACGTATTTGACGGTATCTCCCGCTTTAATGGGTTTTTTATTTCGCCCTACTGCTGTGATTACTTCAGCATCAGCCATGATCTTACCTCGAAAGCTTCCAGGACGCTGGTATTTCAGGCCCAAAAGTCCTTTGTTGAATTTTGCTGCTTATAGGTTGTCCAGGCCCTCTAATAAAGCTTATGTGGATTAAGCTCTGGGAATGGTTCGGTAAAACCTTTTAAGAAAAAATTTCATCAAAAACTTTTTAGAAAAAAATTTTATCAAAAACTTCGTGGAAAATGTTTTGGATTGAACTTTTGGAAGCCTCTGAGATCAGAGTTTTTTCCAGAGGCTTACAGGGTTCAAAAATGTATGACTGGTCTATTTCATACTCTCCTATTCTTAACAGTGATTAATTTCCGACCTGAGATCTCCCATCAGGGCAACTCTTTCGGCATAAGCATTGTGCCTGTGAATACTTTCCTCATTAGTTTGCTTGATGGTGATTACTGCATTATCAGGAAGATTCGGAAATTCTTTTACGACGTTGTCTGCCATGGTTCTTACACAGTCTTCCACAAATTTCGGGTTCATATGTGCAGTTTCCACAACGACTTTTTCGTCTGCGCGTTTCAAGACCTCATATACGCTGGAACTCATAGAGTGATCAATAATACTGATAATGCTTTCGAGGGAAACATCAAAATCATGTGCTACCTTGATTGATATAATTCCTCTTCCTCGCTGGTTATGGGTAGCCATGGGAACCCTTTCCAGGAATTTTATAATCGTGTCTTTATCGACTCCAAGTTCTGAAAGCTCATTTGCAGCTTTATCTCGCATGATCTCCTGAGCACAGGGGCAGGCTGTCATTCCTACAACTTCGGCACCTATCAGTTTCTTTACATCAAAATAGTCATCATTTCCCTGTCCTCTTACAGCAGACGCTTCAGCAAAGATATTCACTACTTCCTGACATTTGATCCCGGTGGCAGGGGACGCACGCCTGATCATATATTCGCTTGTCATCCGAACTTCTGCCTGATTGGCATATTCATGTCTGCCAAGCAAGTTGTGTGCGATATCACTGCAAAGCTGCTCAATTTCGTATACGGGCATACTGAGTATTTTTTCCAGTACCTCATCTACAGCTTCGAAGTTCCTAGAGAGATTTGCTCCCTTTCGGTCCGAGGGCAGGTCAACAAAAACGTCAAAAGTTGAAATAAGTACGATGGGACGTTTGTCTTTTCGCTTGATTTCAACGAGTTTTTTAACATTTGTTACCCCGACACGGGTAAGGTTTATAGCTATGCTTGGTTTGCTGGCCTGGACGTCCGGGAGGTTGAAAGTGCAATGTTCCATAATTAACCAGATCCATAAAAAGGTGAATGTTTGATTTTGTAAAATGAATCTTGATAAACATGCAATTTTATTCCATTTGGAAAAATATAATGGTCATAAGAAGTTATAGCATGTAAAGTTTGTGCTTTTCAGGGGTTTTTCGAGATATATAATAAAAATTAAGTTTCCGAATTGTCAAAAACTAATTTCCTAAAATATATTTGGACTGCATTTCTAACAAGATATAATTATTTAAATATTTCCCATTTTGCCAACAATATTGAAAAATTTAGTTTATATACTCCTCGCAAATTAAGGCAAATTTCGCATAAACCAATAACTACAGGCAACATCCTGAAGAAAGATTTTATATACTTTAAAACGTAATCAGTGTCTAGCAATACATTTGCGAGGTGACCTTTATGTCCAACACAAGAAATTTTGTTTTACGAGACGAAGAAGGCAATGAGCACGGCGTTTTCACAGGAAAACAGCCTCGACAGGCTGCCTTGAAAGCTGCAAATCGGGGCGCTGGGACTAAATCCAATCCGGATGTCATCCGCCTTAGAGAACGCGGGACAAAGAAGGTGCACGTTTTCAAGGCATGGAAGGAACTGGTTGAAGCCCCTAAAAATAGGCCTGACTGGATGCCCGAGAAAATCAGCAAGCCCTTTGTCAAGAAAGAAAAAATAGAAAAAATAGAATAAGTCGAACAAGTCGAATAAATCAGATAAACGTAATTTTTTTCACATGCCCTAAAAATAGGGTTCTTTCTTTTTCTTTAATATCCAGATAAGGAATTAGCCTGGGCTGGTCTTTAATTTTTAATACTATCCGGGATGGCTTATTTCCAATGTTTTCTCAAAAATTTAAAATACTTTCTCAAAAATATCCAATAATTTCTTAAAATTATTCTTAAAATCAATAACTTTATCCATATTTGTAGAATGTGGCGTCTGGCTATCACCAGAGTCTTTAACGATAAGTTTAAAAATAGATTTTCTGATTCCTACATCATGGAACTGAAGAGAGAGAACGTGCTTATTGAAGCTCTGCCTTATATGCAGGAGTTCTATGACTCAATCATGGTTATAAAAGTGGGCGGAAATGCAATGGTTAGCGCCCAGATCATGGAGGATATTATAAAAGATATTGTGCTCCTGCGCTATGTAGGAATCAAACCTGTTATTGTACACGGAGGTGGGCCTGAGATTACGGAAAAAATGGGGCGGATGGGCAAGAAAGCTGAGTTTTTCCAGGGCTTACGTATTACAGATGACGAGACAATGGAGATTGCCAAGATGGTGCTTGTCGGGAACATTAATACCAAAATTGTATCTCTTATTGGAGTTTGCGGAGGGAAAGGCATTGGACTTACTGGATACGATGGAAGAATGATCCTTGGTCATAAGCAAGCTGCAAAAAAGGTATTGATTAACGGTATTGAGACTGAAGTTGATATCGGCTGGGTTGGGGAGTGTGAGGTAATTAATCCTGATATTCTCCATATAGTACTCGAAAACGGTTACATTCCGGTCATTTCTCCTATTGCTGTGGATGCAAAAGGCAATGCCCTGAATATTAATGCCGATATAGTAGCAGGTGACATCGCTGCAGCTTTGCATGCTAAAAAGCTCATTCTGATGACTGATGTTTCAGGGTTACTGAGAGATATGAATGACCCCAATAGCCATATCTCCCGTGTAACTCTGGAAGATATCGATCATCTTATCGCTGAAGGCGTTATACAGGGAGGTATGATCCCAAAACTCAAAGGCGCAGCAGTTGCAGTAAAAAACGGGGTTGAAAAGGCTCATATAATAAATGGAAGCGTTTCTCACTCCATGCTTCTTGAACTCTTTACTGATCGCGGAATCGGAACCATGGTCTATAAGTTCGAAAAGCCAAAAAATTAATTATAAACGACCCGGCAGCTTTATAGCCATCTCTAGTTTTTGATTAATTATGATAAAAGAATTTAAGAGGTATTTATGAATCTACTTATCAGGCCTGTCAGGTTAAGTGACGCTCAGGACATCAATGAGATGCGAAGGCAAAAAGAGGTCAGGGCACACACCCTTGCCCTTCCTACTGAAACCATTGAGTTTACAGAAGGATTCCTGAGAAGTATGGGTGGTGACGACCATGTACTGGTATCCGAATCCGAAGGAAAAGTTGTCGGAATGGTAGGGATACATCTTCTAAAGGGTGTCAGGCAGAGACATTCAGCTTTCCTTGGGATCATGGTAAGGACTGAATATCAGGGCCAGGGTATTGGGAAAAACTTGATGGAAAACATTCTCGACCTTGCAGATAACTGGCTTATGCTAATAAGAATCGAGCTTGATGTTACTGCAGACAATGAAAAAGCTATCAATCTTTACCAGTCTTTTGGTTTTGAGATTGAGGGGACAAAAAAATACGCAATAATGAAGGATGGGAAATATGCCGACCTTCTCATGATGGCCAGGTACAATATTCCCGCACAGTTCAAATAAAAGAGTCCAAATAAAAAAAGAATTTTTACGATTCTTAATCTAAAATGGGTGCTCCATAGGTAAAGTCTTCAAGTTCCAGGACTTTCCTCCAGAGTTCTTTGCATTCACAGTCTGTTTTGCTAAGATCTTCTGGATTCTGGGTAAGTGAAAAAGTCCTGAGAGAGTCTGCGACATCTGAGCTGCAGATTTTACAATTGTGAGGGCCGCGTTTTGAGCCTGCGCCTACAGGATCGGACATAATAGGAAGGTCTGGGTGAGCGGCTTTTGCCCTTTGCAAGATTTCTACAATACTCCAGAGCCAGGGAGGGCGATATTGCCCTTTTTCCCAGAGCGCTTCGACAAGAGTGCCTTTCTGGACATTACAGAGGTTGATTGAGATTGTGTCAGCGTAAGGAGCCGCATCATCTATGGAAAGGAGAATGTCCTCAAGGGCCTGGCGTTCTGAGAGAAAGAGAGGTTTTAGCATAAGATAGGCTTTAACAGTTGCCCCATTTATTCTTGATATTTCTGAGGCGCGGACAAAATCCCTGAAGGTAAAACCTTTATTAATAGAGTCCCTGCGGATTCTGTCCGAGCTTGTTTCCAGCCCGAAAGCCAACTCAAAGGGCTTATTTTTC
The DNA here is from genome assembly GCF_000969985.1 of Methanosarcina barkeri str. Wiesmoor. GTDB lineage: Archaea > Halobacteriota > Methanosarcinia > Methanosarcinales > Methanosarcinaceae > Methanosarcina > Methanosarcina barkeri_B. The sequence goes on from NZ_CP009526.1 coordinate 4,614,182, forward strand.
AAGACCTTGAGACACTCCTGCACGTTCTCTTCGGTTACGAAGTTAGGGCGGGTTTCTGCAAGTACCTTTACTACTCTGGGATCATCTGCAAGAATTTTGAGGATTGCATCTCTTGCCTCAGAAGGAACCTCCTGCTCGTCAAGAAAACTGCCTGAAGTGAAAATTTTTACCATAAACTCAGGGAATTTTTCAGCTTTCTTCATTGCTCTTGCAAGCTGGGCTTTGTAATCCTCCAGAGTTGGAGGTTCACTTGCGCAGTCATAGACATAGCCGCACATAGTACACCCTCCAGCTTTTCCCCAGCGGCACCCTGCGCTCTTGAAGATTACAGTTAACGTCTTTACCTGGGTTCCATTTACCAGGTCGACTCCTGTCCAGCTTGCTGCAGGTTCATTGGTAGGAGAAGGTCTAACTTTAATCCGCTGCCGGATTTCCATTACTGCTTTATTTAGGGTCATGGGCGTAAAAACTCGCTTTGTGGCTTGCTTTATAACTATAAAAAAGATTTTTGAAGCTGAAAAACAGCTTCATTAAGTTCCTTATGTTCGGTACTTTTTCTTGTACTCGTTCTTTATTATTCTATAGTCTTTCTTATAATAGTCTAGAAACCTAATTCCATTTAAGTTGCCTGTGTTTCACTCAAACTCAATAGTTGCAGGCGGTTTTGGTGTAATATCATAAACCACCCTGGCTACTTTTGGAATTTCAGAGGTAATTCTTGATTCCAACTTTTTGAGCACATCCCAGGGAAGCTCGAGCGCTTCTGCAGTCATTCCGTCTCTGGAGCCTACGGCTCTTACAGCTATGATCCAGCCGTAAGCCCGGATATCTCCCTTTACGCCTGTTCCTTTGCCAATCACAGCTGCGAAAGTCTGCCAGGGGCAGAACCTGTCAAGAAGTTCTTCTTCAACTATAGAGTTTGCTTCCCGTGCAACCTCAAGCTTCTCCTCTGTAACTTCTCCAAGAATCCGCACAGCCAGACCTGGTCCGGGGAAAGGCATCCTTTCACAAATTTCGTCAGGTAGCTTGAGCGCCCAGGCAACTTCCCTCACTTCATCTTTGTAAAGGTCCTCGATGGGCTCAACGATCTTCTTGAAATCCATTACGCTGGGCAGCCCTCCAACATTGTGGTGGGATTTGATTCCGCCTTCGGACTCGATTCTGTCAGGGTAAATCGTACCCTGGATAAGATAATCGGCTTCAAGTTTCCTTGCCTCTTCTTCAAAGACCCGGATGAATGTCTCACCTATAGCCTTCCTTTTCTCTTCAGGGTCAGTTATGCCTTTCAGGGCTGCAAGGAACCTGTCCTTTGCATACACAATATCCAGGTTCATGTGGGAGAAAATATGCTTTATTCTCTCGGTCTCTCCTTTTCTCATGAGCCCTGTGTCAATATAGATCGGCTGCAGCCTACCCCCTATTGCCCTGTGAGCCAGTTCCGCACAAACAGAACTGTCCACGCCGCCTGAGAGTGCAATAATTGCTCTCCCGTCCTTTATTTCCTTGCTAATTTTCTCAACTGCTTTTGGAATGAATTTTTCGGGTTTTACCATCGAAATGCTCCTTAAATGATGCTGAACTGGAAATCCTTTGAAAAAATGATCGTGATCAGTAAAGACTTATTAGAATTATCTGTATTTGATTATTTTAGTGTGATATATGAGTTTGTGCATGGGAGTTTTGATATTTAAAGGTATAGCAAAAAAAGGTAGTCCTATATTATTGGATCTATATGTCTCTAAAATATACTTAGTACTTCTTTTCCGATCTTTTTGTCTCGTACTTTAGTGAAGTTATAGAGCAGATTTATTCCAATGTATGAAAACTGAATCTCTTCAAACTGGATACAGAATATTAAAACATCAATCACTTAATTACGGGCTACCAGTCATTGATGAATTAGTGAATAATAAATAATTTCCCCCATGTTTAATGGAAATAAAGATTCTTATGTTATTGTTTTTCAGTTCAAATACGTAAGTCCTAAAATACTGACGGGATGGAGTCTTGTAATATAAAATGTGTTGAATGGCATCTTATATGCCATCCGAGCCGACTTACGACTTCTCCCACCACAGCCAGGCAGTGTATGATTTTTCCTTCATCCTGACATCTCCATTTTCGCAGGAAAAAGTCTCGGATATATATTTTTTTAGTATTTCCTCATGTTCGGCAGTAGTCGCATTGACGATCCGCTTGTAGTGAGTAACCGCGTCTTCCATTTCTGGGTAGACCAATTCCCAGTAATCAGGATATACGGTTATATTTGGATATATTCCCATGTCATACAGTACCTTGTATACACAGTCAATCTGCGGGTAAATGTTATATGGGGTGCCATGAACCCTCTGCCACGCTTCAGCATATGTCTTTTCCCAGGACGGCATACCTGCGAACCAGTTTAAGTAGACATATTTTGAGGACACATTGTTCATTTTAATCACTGCCTCTCTTATGTCCGGCATAGCAAGAGAAAACGAAGCGACAACCACATCGTACGGGGCGTCCAGGTCTTTAATATCCACATCTTCCCACTTCTTCTGGATCCAGGAAACATTATTCAGCCCCATTGCTTTGATGTTCTCTTTAAGGCAGTATAACATACCATCGGAGGGTTCGACGGCAGTGACATGCTTAACCATGCCGGCGAGCGGTATGGTCAGCGTACCGGGACCGGATCCTATATCCAGGACTTTAGAATCGGTTGTGAAATCGAGCCGCTGGATCAGGCTTTTAGAAAAATTCCAGTTGTCCATCTTGATCTGCGTGTCATATTTTACTGCCTCTTCCATTGTCCAGAACCTATCACTCTCAAAGTTCGTCTTCTTACTCTCTGACATCATCGTTTTCCAGATCTCTCCATAATCGATTGTATTCATCATAAAAATCCTCCTCACAAATTCTTCTAGAAAATTTCTCTCAAAAATTTCTCTCAAATAGTTCTCTCAAAAGTTTTCAAAAGTCCTCCTCTTCCATCCAATCAAGCCATTGTGCTGATCTGAGACCTCTGGCAGTTTCATCATCGACATGATAGACATGTTTGTAGAAGTCCAGCACCCATTCGTGGACTTTGATATCCTGGAATTTGTCCGGGTAACATGCTTTTGCAGTTATCATCAGGTCGATGGGGTATTCCAGGCGTCGGGCGCAGTTTGAGGGTGTCCACGGCATCGAATAGACTTTCTTATTCTTGATCGCTCTTAGCTCTTTCAGATTCTGGTAGTAAGGTGCCTCGTAAAGTTCCCTGGTAGGATGGTATCCCCATGAGGTAGCCAGTAATATGATATCAGGGTTCATGGCCAGAACCTGCTCGGTGTTCAGTATCTTTGAACTACCTGTATCTCTGTAAGCGTTCTTCGCATGTACGATGCCTTCGATGGTGTACGATTCGGGTGTATCTATACCCCATGAGTGGCCTGAACCTCCGGCTTTTCTGGCATTGGGCGAAAGGCCGAAATACAATACCGTAGGCTTGCTAGCCTCAGGTATATCCTTTGTCCTGTCCGATATCATCTTTTCCGTGCTCTGGATGTAATCAGCTAACTCAAGAGCGTCCTTCTCTTTACCGAAAATTTGTCCGATAATTTTCATTTCTTCTCTTATAGAAGAGAGGTCTGAATTCGAGTAATATGTAGGGGAATACAGAACTATCACAGGAATTCCAAGCGCTTCCATTGTGTCAATAGTCCTATTCATGGTATCACGGTTGTCCCATCCAACCGAACAATCCCCAACCCTTAGAATAATGACATCCGGATTCGAACTTGCAAGCGTTTCGTAACTGATAACGTTGTACTGCTGGGGCGTCAACCTGATCGCATCGTTTAACGAAGGATCAAGGTAAAGCATCGTGCTTTTACCATTATCATACGTATAATTTTCTCCTTTGACACTCGGGAATGCATAAGTATAATTAGTGTTGATTGTAGTGCCAACAGCCACGATAGTATCCTGAACACCCAGACTGATCATCATGCATTCGACGAATCCATCGCTTATCACAGCAGCTCTTGTAATATTTTTCGGTACTGTTACCTGAACACCTCTCATATCTGTAATATTATTGGATTCATTGTTTGTTGATAAAGCCGTAGTTGGCAAAGTGACTTTTTCTGATATACATCCGGAAAAAGGCAAGCTTATGAGTAAAATCAGAAACATACAAACTGTTAATTTATTCATAAAGACCTCAACTTCAATCGTTTATTCATTGACCATTATTTGCAGCCTTTTGTGCCCGGCCAAGAAATAAAACTTCTGAAAGTGCTATTTTTTATGATAAACACTAGTTTCAATAAGGAAATCACTGCATAAATATTCAAAAATTTTAAAATAAATATTAATAATAAAAAGATTTGTAGCACGTTAATAGCTGTGATCCTTAATAAACTTGCCTAGTATCAGAACCTATATGTTACTAAATGTTATAAATGATCAAAAAAGTCATACCACATCCTACATTTATATACTTATTTATTGACAAAGTATGTGGTTAATAAAAATCTAGTTAATTTTATTGTGCATGTATTTTTTGCTTATTTTTACACTCCATTAAATGCCAGCAATGCAGCCAGAATAAAAAGAGTGATCCCGGTTGCGATGTTTATAAAAGCCCGGTATTTTATCCTGATCGCATCTAATCTGCGGGTGGAAAGCCCAGTGGTGAGCAGTATCCCAAGCCCCAATATTGGAAACACGATACCTGCATTATAGGCCAAAAGGTAATATAATCTCTGAAATGAGCTGTTCTGGTCGGCCATCATGCCGAGTATTGCAAGATATGGCCCGCCGGTGCAGGGTATTTTTATCAGGCCAAATCCTGCTCCAATTACAAAGCTGAAACCAGCCATACTTATTTTGTCATAAGGCTTCAGCAGAGCAACTAATTTCCGGAACCCCGCATCTGAGAAACTGCGTTCATAATGAAACAGTGTCTTGAGTATCATGGCAGAACCGATGGCGAGCATTGAAAGGATGATCGCATGTTTGGCTAGATTATACATTGAGGGCATGGTTATACTGATCTTGTAGAAACAGACACCGATCAGTGAATACATAAAGAGCAGCCCTGCCGAAAAAGCTATTATATTAATCAGCAGCAAATGCCGTTTCTCGCCAGAGGCTACCAGCGTGGCCATATATGCCATGACTGCGAGGATACATGGGGAAAAAGAAGCCACGATTCCAGATGCAAATGCAATGGCAATTGAGTGCATCGGAATTGTAACGGGCACATAATTGTCTGTGATAACGTAACCGCCGCAGTCATCCTCATAATATAAGGTAGAAGGACATACGTAGGAGGTATTTCCTCCCGATAACACATATGTGACTTTTTCCTCAGCACCCGGTTGTAATGGTCCACTCCAGTAAAACTGTCCTGAAACTAATCTAGAGCCCTCTGTCAACCCTCCAGAGAGACTGGCATTAATAGCTGTGTTACCCTGGTTGGATATATATACCGTTACTGTGACATTACTGTCGCTTTTACTCTTTTTTTCCGCAATCGTATGCACAGTCACTGGCAAAGAATACCCGTAAGAAAACACTATTTTATCCTTAATATCACTTAGAACTGTTCCATATTCTCCTTCCAGGCTTGCTGGGCCAATGACCGTATAGTTATCAATGATAAGATCCGGGATCTCTATCAGATTATAACGATCAATATAAGATGCACCTTTTCGTGAATTGACCCTGATTTCCTGGTAATCGAGATATAAACCTTCTTCACGAGCTTCTTCAATTGCCTGCCTGACTACTGGCATTGCTTCGGTACATCGATGACAGCGTTCATCATAGAGATATATAACAGTGACCGGTTTTGTATTGTCCGCGTAAACGATCAAAGGCAGCGCAGTAAGGAGTAAGAAAACAATTATTAAAAATATAAATATCTTCCATACTGTTTTCCCAATGCGGTTCTCGGAAAAATAGTGACCGTTAGCTCTTACCATTTTTAATCCTTTATACTAAATTTACATATTAGTCTTCTACATATCGCATAGATTTTTAATACTATTTCTTACTATCTGATTTAATCATAACTATAAAATCTAATTAGGCAGGATTATGTAGTAAAAAGTAGTACACAGGAGTAATTTATTGTGATAGGGATTGTATATGAGCAGCAAGCCTAATAATAATGGTGGAATCGGTAAGTCTTTGAGTTATTTAAATTCTAAAAAGGGCTTTGTGTTGAGTGTACTTATCATTCTCTTTATTGTATCGGTAGAAGGATGCAGTGAACAGACAGGTCAGGTTACGACAACTGCTACAAACTCATCGACGATAGCAGACTCGCCTGATGAACAATATCATTACGTGACGGATATGCGTGGAGTACAGGTGAAAGTGCCAAAGGATATCCAGCGTATAGCTACAATCGACGACGGGTTCGTTGAGGGTGTCCTGACGAATCTTAGCGAGGTTGATAAAATAGTCTCAATCGGCTCAGTTGGGTTGGGTTCCAGTTCATTTAAACAGTCAAATATTACTCTGAACTCCGGCAAAAATTACACTGTTAGCGGTGGGTCAAATACAATGTGCGTTGTTAACCCATGGTTATCTAATGTGTCCTGTACGGAGTCTTCGTCAGGCATGACGATCGTTAACTACGAAAAACTGGCCAGTGCGAACCCTGACATACTCATTATAAGAGTCGGCGACTGCTCGATGAGTGCCAACAATATCGAAAATAACAATAAAAAGATATCAACGATCGAGTCACTGGGTATACCCGTAATTGTTCTCTATTCACCGAACAACTACAATAATTCCGGCCTGAACACCATGCGCGATGAGATGCGCATAATCGGGCAGTTATTCGATAAGGAGAAAGAGGCAATGGTCCTGGCAGATTATCTGGAAAATACGGAAAAGATGATCACGGACAGAACCAAGGATATCTCCGAAGATGAGAAAGTCACAGCTCTGTATCTCGGGCTCTCTTCTAAGGCCAGACAAAGCGGTGGTGCAGGGTATGTAAGTGGCATTGATACTCCTGAATCGTACATCCTCGAGACTGTTGCCAAGGGCAAGAATGCCTACCATGATACCGGTTCAGGCAAGCTACTCAATGCCGAACAGGTGCTGACATTAAACCCAGATGTGATTTTTTTGCCCACGTATTCCGGGTATCATCCACCTATCGAACTTCAGGATGCGATATATTACCAGAATATGCAGGAGCTCAAGGCCGTGAAAAACAAGCGCATCTACTCCATGCCTTACACGCCGAGAAACTGTGACCGCCGTTTAGAGTATCCTCTGGATTTGCTGATCGTCGCTAAGGGTTGCTATCCAGATCGTTTCCAGGATATCAAGGTCAATGATTTTGCGTTGAAACTGTACCAGGACATATACGGAGTGGATCTCGCAACAGCAGAAAAAATCAGGTCGGCCCAGTACCTTGACTGGACGGTAGAGTCTGATTTTTAGGTGTAAATCATGGAAGAAGCATCAACTGACGTGAAAATCTCTACCCATGCTACCCTCAATTTTTTTGAAGCTAGAAAGATGTGTATAATATTCTTTCTAGCTTTTGTTATGGTGGCAGGCGGGATGGTCACGATCTGTCTGGGAACATATCAGATTTCTTTTGTGGAAGTATATTCTATCATTGCCACTCATATATTCTCACCTAATATCGTGGGTTCCCTAGATAAACTAAAAAATATGATTGTCTGGAACATCCGCTTCCCAAGGGTCATTATGGCTATAACCGTTGGTATCGGCCTTTCTGTGGCTGGGGCAGTTTATCAGGGATGTTTTCGCAACCCTCTTGTCGAACCATACATCCTTGGAGTATCTTCAGGCGCAGCGTTCGGCGCAGCTCTGGGGATTGTTTATCCTCAGATATTTCTTTCTATACAGCTAGGTGCTTTCTTGTTTGCTTTGCTCTCTGTATTCCTGGCGTACACGCTGGCAAGGAGCAGGGGACAGACGCCAGTGGTCACGCTGGTACTTGCCGGTATCATCATAGGCTCGATATTTTCCGCGTTTGTTTCCATCATGAAATACCTTTCAAATGATACACAACTAAGAGAGATTGTCTTCTGGATGATGGGTGGCTTCTACTATACCCAATGGGATGACGTGAAGCTGACTGTGCCTGTGGTGCTAATATCCGTAGCTATTATGTGGTTCTTCGGGTGGAAGCTGAATGTCCTTTCCATGGGTGACGAGGAAGCTCGTGCACTGGGTGTGAACCCGGAAGTCTTCAAGTTTATATTCATTGTCCTGGCAACACTTGTGACTGCTGTCTGCGTATCTTCGGTAGGGATTGTCGCATGGGTTGGCCTGATGATGCCACATGCAGCCCGCCTAATTCAGGGACCGGATAATCGTTTTGTTATTCCCACAGCGGCGTTAATGGGTGGGGTTTACATTATCTTTTGTGATACACTTGCACGTACTCTGACCTCGGCAGAAATCCCTATAGGAATCATCACGGCTATTGTGGGTGCACCTTACCTCCTGTATCTGCTGCGTAGCAAAGAAAAGGAGATCTTTGGGTGATTATATGTTAAAAGTAGATAACCTGAGTTTTGGATACGACAGAGTGCCCGTATTCAAGGGCATTTCATTTGGGGTCGAGAAAGGTTCTTTATGTGGACTCTTCGGGCCAAATGGTTCCGGGAAAACAACCCTGTTCAAGTGTTGTATGGGGTTCCTTAAGTACGACAGCGGTAGTGTATCCATCGATGGGTGTAACGTTAAGAATAAAAAGATCGAGGAGCTGGCAAAACTTGTCGCTTACGTACCCCAGGAACACAAGCCCCCTTTTCCATATCTCGTCAAGGAAGTCGTGCTGATGGGTCGGACTCCTCATATGGGTGGTATCTTTGGCATTTCCGAAGATGATAAGAGTAAGGTCAAGGAAGCCATGGAAATGCTTGAAATTTCCCATCTCGCCGACAAACCTTATAATCAGCTCAGCGGCGGTCAACGCCAGCTTGTGCTCATCGCAAGGGCTCTGGCACAGGAAACACCGCTGATGCTGCTGGACGAGCCTACATCCGCTCTGGACTTCTGCAACCAGATAAGGATATGGAATATTCTGAAAAAGATTTCCGCGAAGGGGACGACCATACTGGCCTGCAGCCATGACCCAAACCACATTTCATGGTTCTGTGACGATGTCATTGTCATGTATCGGGGAGGTCTGGTTGCAAAGGGGAATCCAAAAAGCGTAGTATCCGAGCAATTGCTCAGCACTATATTTAATGGTATTTGCAGTGTAGGTTATATGGACCACCTAATGATGGTGTATCCGAAAAATATCCAGTCGGGTGTCCAGTAGTTGTGACAAATAACGGCTCTCCATAGGATTATTAAAGACAGGCACGATGTCAATAACGATGGTAATGTAAGGTGATTTTAAGTTATATGTCGCTGACTATATACGAGAATCCTAGCTCTTTCTAGAAAATTAAAAATTAGAATTATATACAAAGCTTTTCCAAAAAGATTTCTACTAAAATACCGGAGAGAAATTGGTGATAGGAATGGGTAGTGAGAACTATGAACTTATCGATGCTCTTGAAAGCATTGAAAAGTCCCTAGAAAGCCTGGCAGAGTCACAGAAAAAAATAGCTGACACCCTGGAGTGGATGGTAAAAGACAAGGGATTTGTAGACTGAAGCGGGCTAAATTTTTGGAACAAGAAAAATATATCAGGAATGAAAAGCTGCAGAAAACTGAAAAAAAATAGCTGTTAGTAAAAGGGATTATCTTAAGAGGAAGATAAGAAGTGCCTGGGTGTAGCCGCACTCCTCATCTTCCTATCTTTACCTCAGATCAAACATTAATAATGTTGACGCTAGAAATCAGTAAACCACTTGCTTATTACCGCTTTTCAATCCTGTTCCGAATTTTCCTAATTTGGTGATGTGATTTTCATTTCTAAACTTTTTCCTAATTTGGTGATGTGATTGTCCTTTCTAAACCCTTTTTTAAACTTTACTATCTTGAGAGATCTCTGGTATGCATCCAGAGCTTACAGCTAATCCCTTTGAATACTTTCATCCCGCAAACCTGCAACTTAAATACAATGAGCTTGAAACATCACAGCATTATGATTCCATACATGACACATTTATACTGATATCTAATTCCTCTCTACACGGGAATAACCTACCATAGAGGAATAGTTTCATAAAAATAAGAGAAATCTATTATAAAATTGGAATGTTAAGGATATAGCTGTGTATGAAAGCGTATCCATACCTTAATTTCCCTGGATCTTCTGGGGTTTATATTCTGGCATGACATTGATTTTACAGGTCAGGGGGATTCGAAAACGAGCACTGAGTATGATTTCTTGAAGGCAAGTAAACGTGAGCTTGAGCCAATGCCTTCCCTGTCCGCTAGAATGTATTCAGCCCTGCACCAGTATTTTGGATACACTTCCTTTCGCCCATTGCAGGAGGAAATTATCAAGGATGTTCTGGAGAGGAAAGATGTTTTCGTGCTCATGCCTACCGGCGGGGGCAAGTCGATGTGTTATCAGTTGCCTGCCCTTCTCATGGAAGGCGTTACTGTTGTTGTGTCTCCTCTGATTTCCCTGATGAAAGACCAGGTTGACGGGCTTGAAGCAAACGGGATTGCTGCAGCCTGCATGAACAGTGCCCAGAGCGCCAGAGAAAACAGGGATGTAAAAACGGCTTTTCTCGAAAACCGGTTAAAAGTTCTTTACGTTGCTCCTGAAAGGCTTATGATGCCAGGAACCCTTGCCTTTTTAAAGAAAGGAAAGGTCAGCCTCTTGGCAATCGACGAAGCGCACTGCATTTCCGAGTGGGGGCATGATTTCCGGCCTGAGTACAGGAAATTGAAACTTTTGAGGGATCCTAAAACAGGCTTTCCTGATATCCCAATTATTGCGCTTACGGCAACAGCCACAGAAAGGGTTCGAGAAGATATCATATCACAACTCAATCTTCATCTTCCTCCGGAAAAAGGTCCTTACGTAGCCAGTTTTAACCGGAAAAACCTTTACTATGAAGTCAGGCCAAAGAAAGAGACTTTTTCCGAGATTACTGACTACCTGCGCAGGCATAGAGGTGAAGCAGGAATTATTTACTGTCAGAGTCGAAATAGTGTCGAAGCACTTACAAAAAAACTGAACCTTGCGGGTTTCAGGGCCCTTCCCTACCATGCGGGTCTTTCGGATACCGAGAGAAACCGAAACCAAGAGATGTTCATAAAAGATGACGTGGAAATCATAGTAGCTACAATCGCTTTTGGAATGGGGATTGATAAGTCCAACGTACGTTTTGTAATACACTATGACCTTCCCAGAAATCTTGAGAGCTACTATCAGGAAACCGGTAGAGGAGGAAGGGATGGAAGCCCATGCGAATGTATCCTTTTTTTCAGCAGGGGGGACCGTTTCAAGATTGAGTACTTTATTTCACAGAAGACAAATGAAAAGGAGAAGGACATTTCTCTAGTGCAGTTAAGGCAAATGGTAGCTTATTGCGAGGGAAATAAATGCAGGCGTCAGACCTTGATGGAGTACTTTGGTGAAGAGCTCTCAGAACCCTGCGGGAATTGTGACTGCTGCCTTACTCCGAAAGATACCTTTGACGGAACTGAAGCTGCAAAAAAATTTATAACCTGCGTCCAGGAACTGAACCAGCGCTTTGGTACTAACTATGTTATTGATGTCCTCACAGGCTCAAAGAATAAAAAAATCCGGCACAACCGTCATGAAAGGTTGAAAAGTCATGGCAGTGGCCTGGAGTTCACAAAAGAACAATGGAAATCATTAGCTTCCGAAATGATAAACACCGGTCTTCTGGACGTAAGTGGGACAAAGTATCCTTTATTGAAGCTTAACGCCATGAGCAGAAAAATACTGAAAGGTCTGGAACAAGTAGAACTTGTCTGCCCTGAAGGCTTTGTTCCTGAAGCTGAAGAAAGTTTCATGCCTTCTACAGTGGCCGGTACAAAAGGCAAAAAAGCCGACGATCTAAGTTCCTCTGAGGAAGAGGTTTTTCCAGAAAAATTTTCAGTTGCTTCTGACATCCTGAAAGCGTCAGAGGCGAGAAAAACTATAATATCCGAAAAAGAGCCTGACCCCATCCTTTTTGAGCGGTTAAAAGCTCTGAGAAAGAAAATTTCTCTAAAGAGAAATCTTCCTCCTTACATTGTTTTCTCTGATACTTCCCTTAAGGAAATGGCTACAAGATTTCCGCATAACCTTGAAGAGTTCCATTCTATTACAGGAGTTGGAGAACATAAGCTAAGGAAATACGGGGACATTTTTCTCAAGGAAATCGAAAACTACTGCAGAGATTACAGTTTGGTTCCCGCTGAAAAGCCTGCTGACAAACCTGCTGAAAAACCTGAACAATTAGAGGTTGCTTGTAAAGACTCTGAACAAGAAGGAATAAGCTCGAAAGAAATTGTTCAAAATGATGAAAATCCCAAAGCTGAGGTCGAGATATTCGGGACTAAAATGTCCGATCCTGAGTCTGACACCATCAACAGCTTGGAAGCCTGCAACTTACAGGCAAAAAAGACAAGGTATCTGGATACGAGCATTCAGGATTGGTCAGAGCGGAATTCTTCAGCATGCGGCTTCAGGGAAATAGATTCGGCAACGATCTCGCCTGAGTTAGAGGCTTCAAGTGTCACCAGAGCGGATTCTCCTACCTCCGGTTCTTTTGAAACGGATTCTCTGCAAAGAACTTTCTCTCTTTTTACGAAAGGGCTTGGAATCGATGAAATTGCTGACATCCAGGGCACGAATACTAGAGCCATTTTCAGGCAACTTGAACAGCTCACTCTTTCTGGAAACGTCAAGGGTATTGGAGGACTTTTACCTCCTGAAAGACAAAAGCAGATAAATGCTACCCTGAAAAGCTTAGAAATTGAGCTGGATTCCCTGCTTCGGACAAGATTGGGTGAAAACTGCCAGGAAGAAGAAATGAAATTTATCAGGGCTCTCCTTCTGTCCAGAATCTGCTATTCTCAGTCTGAAGACGGTAAGTAAAACCCTTTTCTGCAAATTTCGCTGTTTTTCTTCGATTTTTATGATTATCTGGTCTCTTTTATCTCACTGTTTTTTGTTCTCACCGCTTTTTGTTCTTACTTATGTTTTATTCTTGTTTTTTGTCTGAGTTCCTGAAAATAGGGTTGCTCAATGTTTTTCCCACTTCTTCAGATCCATAATCTCAGACAGTGTCCCGCCTCTCTTGATTTCATCGAAGAGTCTTTTTTCGGTTTTGTAAACTTCTTTTGCTCTTCTTGCCAGCTCGTATGCTCTCTCTGCTGGAATTACCACAACACCGCTTTCATCGCCCACTATATAATCTCCTGGCTTCACGGCCTGACCACCACAGGTAATTTCAGCATTGATTTCTCCAAAACCTTTAGGATCTCCGGCGTTAGGTACGGTATTGCTCGTATAAATCGGAAGTCCCAGGGTTTCGACTTCGTCAATATCTCTGACAGCGCCTTCTATTACCAAACCTGCAATTCCCTTGTTCAAGGCGCTCCAGGTTGCAAGCCCTCCCCAACAGGCAACATCCTTATTTTCGTTGTAAATAACGATTACGTCTCCTTCTTTTGCAATATCAATTGCTTCCACGGGCTTTGCCCAGTCTCCAGGAAAAGTCTGCACGGTAACTGCGGTTCCTACCATTTTTCCTCTTACCAGAGGGTGAATGCCTTTCATTGCACCTTTCCGGTGCATGGCATCAGAAATATTTGAAGTGGATACTTCCTTAAGAATTTCTCTGATTTCCTGGTCTACAGTGCTGACACTGCAGATTTCTACAGCGTCTGGGGAGTCCACACTCTGCCGGATTTTTCTGGCGGCTTCGGTTACGTTGTCAGAATGGGTGATATTCCCTCCAACAATTACGACCTTTGCTCCAGCTTTGACAGCCTGCACTGCACTATTTGCATCAAGCCCACCAGCGACTGCAAGCTGTACGTTGACTCTCTGTGAAATTTCCCTGAGAAGTGCTATGGGATCTTTTCCCATCATCTGCTGGTCTATTCCTATGTGTACATTAACATAGTCCACGCCCAGAGCCTCAAGTTCAACGACCCTCTTTACAGGATCAGGAGCCGAAATTAGGTCTGCCATTAACCTGACTCCATATTTGTGGGATGAACGGAGTGCGTCAAGTAATGTAGAATCATCTGCACTCCCTAGCACAATAACAACATCAGCTCCAGCTTTTGCTGCCATCTCGACTTCTATAGCGCCTGTATCTACAGTTTTCATGTCTGCCAGAATCGTCCGATCTGGAAAAGCTTTCCTCATGGTGCGGATTGCGTCCATCCCCTCACTTTTGATCAGAGGGGTTCCAATTTCTATCCAGTCCGCACCCCCTGCTATTGCCTCTTTTGCAATCTCTACCGCACGATCCAATTCCAGAAGATCAAGTGCAACCTGAATTATGGGAACTATAGTATCACCTCAAGCGGGAAATAGGAAAAGTTGATATTTCTAAATATTTCTATATCAGCTGTCCTGTATGTTTTCATTCCTGTTTTACTCCGGATTTATTCTTTTGGACTTCCGGGTTTTATATCGCTTCTTTTAATTTAATTCTCTTTCTTTTAATTTAATTCTCTTTCTTTTAATTTAATTCTCTTTCTTTTAATTTAATTCTCTTTCTTTTAATTTAATTCTCTTAAATTTATCCTTTTATTTTTACTCGAATTATCTAATTTTTATATGTGAGTTTTTCATTACCTATATTTCTTTTTATTTACGACTGTTTATTTGCGACCGTTTTTGTGTTCACGGCGTTGTTTTATCTGGCATTCACAGGTAAAAAATAAATATTAGCCAGTTATCATAGGAATTTAATTAATGTTATAATATTTACTGGGGGAGGAAGATGGAAAAAAATCTTGGAATATACGAAAAGAATGATTCTGGAAATTATATTACAGATGAGGAACGCAAACAATTGCTTTCGGCTCTGCATTCTCGCCTTTTCTGGGTCGGTCAGCGTATCCCGAATTATGTTGAGGTTGAGGGAGAAACTTATCCTCTACACAACTATGTATGGGAACTGGTTCAAAAAGAAGAACTCAGCGAATCTGAGAAATCCAGGATAAATAAATGCATTGAAATGCTTTCAGCAAAGGAAATGAAGGATGAAAAAGAACTTGAAAAAGAGACCCTTACTTCGGAAGAATCAAGAAATCTCTATCATGAGACTGCAGGCTTATTGCGTGCAATCACAAATTTGAAGGAGATCGAGAGCGGAATCTTCAAACAAAATACGAAACGCTTTCAGGAAAAGTTCGCTAATCAGAGGGTTAAAGACGCAAAGCTCTGGCTGGAATTTATTAATAAAGTGTCCAAGTAACGTGTTAGCGCTCAGATATAAAGCATGATTTAATTACTCCAATACTCTTAGAAATTTCTGGAGCAAAGGTTATATCTCTGGGAACTACTTTATGAAAATAGGATGTCATTTAAGAACAGAAACGTCATTTCTATGAAGGACTTTTCGCGGAAAGAAATCAATTACATTCTGGATACGGCAGAAAAGCTTGAACCTGTGGCCAGAGGTAAAAAGAGGTCCCGGTTGCTGGATGGAAAAATAATAGCTCTTCTTTTTTTTGAACCAAGCACAAGGACAAGGCTGTCTTTTGAATCTGCTGCGCAGAGACTTGGAGGGCAGGTTCTCAACCTGGGTTCTGTGGAAGCAAGTTCAGTAATGAAAGGAGAAAATCTTGCCGATACTATTCGCGTAATCAGCAAATATGCAGATCTTATTGTTTTGCGTCATCCTCTTGATGGTTCGGCACGAATGGCTGCGGAATTTGCAAGTGTTCCTATAATCAATGGTGGAGACGGCTCTTTACACCACCCTACACAAACTTTCCTTGACCTCTATACCATTCGCAGGGAAAGCCACCTAGAAGGTCTGAAGATCGCTATGGCAGGAGATCTGAAGTATGGAAGAACAGTTCATTCCCTGTGTCATGCCCTATCCCTGTACGGAGCTGAAATTACCTTAGTTTCGCCTCCTGAACTCCGGATGCCCCAGGAGATTATCAGGGATCTTCAAAAGAACAATATTCGAATTAGAGAAACCGATGCTCTTGAAGAAATAATTGGAGACGTCGAGGTTCTTTATATGACAAGGGTTCAAAGGGAACGTTTCCCTGATCCTGAAGAGTATGAAAAGGTCAAAAACAAGTTGAAGGTTACAGGTGACCTACTGAAAAACGCAGATCCTAGCCTTAAGATTCTTCATCCCCTCCCACGGGTCAACGAAATCTCTCCTGAAGTGGATTCAACACCATATGCATGTTATTTCGAGCAGGCTTTTTATGGGGTTCCTACGCGGATGGCACTTCTTGCTCTTGCTACGGGAGTGATTGAATGAAGGAAAAAAGAGACCTGAAAATTCAGGCAATTGAAAATGGAACGGTGATCGACCATATAAAGGCTGGGCAGGCCTTGAATGTTCTGCGTATACTTGGGATTTCCAGTGCTTTTCGAGCTACTATCAGTTTCGTTATGAATGCACCCGGCGCAGCAGGCATAAAAGACGTTGTGAAGATTGAAGGTAAGGAACTCAGCGTCGAAGAGCTTAACAGGATTGCCCTCATATCTCCAAAAGCCACTATCAATATTATAAGGGATTTTAAAGTAGTTCAGAAAAATAAGGTTGTACTTCCTTCTTATGTTGAAGGTGTTGTACGCTGTATCAATCCAAACTGTATTTCCAATAGCAGTGAACCCATAAAATCCAAATTTTCCGTGCTCCAGTCCGAAGAAGAAGGGGTAACTCTAAACTGCCTTTACTGTGAACACGTAATTTCGGAAAATATAGCCGAAAATTTGCTATAAATGAAAATTTGCTGCAAATATATGACTTTCTGCAGGATAAAAATCAACCTTTGTTTTTATTTTGAGGTTCTCTTATAGGACTGAAGTGATCGGGAATTAATTCACAGGATATTAGTTCAGTGTAGTTCGTATATTATCAATTAATATAATTTTGCAGTTTTAACTGCTATTGTCTTCAGGGGAAATTGCTCATGATAAAAAGAGATAATGATACGGAAGAGGCAGATAAAGAATATATTGGGTACGAAGAGCGCAATAAGCTACTCTGGAGTCTCAGGAGTGATTTTGCCTGGGCAGGAAAGAAAATCCCTGAAAGCGTGGAGATTGATGGGCGTGAGTACAGACTCAGGGATATGGTTCGAGAGCTGAGCGAGAAAGAATCATTGGATACAGATAAAGCTGCCGAAATCAGGGCTCTTATCCCAAAATTGAATGAAAAATCAAAAGTAGACGAAGAACTGCTAGAGACCGAAGAGCTTACAAAAGCAGAGGCTGAAGCCCTCTATGAAGAAGCAACTGGGCTTCTGCGGGCTTCAATGGAATTAAAAGACAAACTTGAGGGGAAAGGTGGGGAAAAAAGCGTCGACGAGTTTAAGCGTATGCTCAATACCCAGAAGATAGTGGACGAAAAGCATTTTCAGAATCTTATTAAAAGTTTAAAGTAATGAGTTTGTTTGTGATTTCTTCAGTAGGTCCAGCTTCAGGGAATTTCAATTCCAGGATAGTTTTCTATTTCTTCTTTATTTTCAATTTTCTGCTCATTCTTATTTTTGAAGGTCGACATAATTTCTTCCGGTTCTTCGGTATAGAATTCCAAATTTAAGTTTGAACGTGTAGTAATTTTAAGGATCTGTTGATAGGGCACTGTGAATTCGAAGATATAAAAATAAATAACAAGAACATATGCAATTATCCAGAAATCTACCATAACTGAGCTTAGTTTTATGAAAGCCGGAGCTGCTTCCATCTGCAAATCTCTGGTTATACTTTCTATGGTATGAGGTAGTTGAATTGCAAGGAAAACAAGGAGAAACAAACGTAGTGGCCAACGTAAAGAATTGCCTTTGTTCTTAGATACTGAAGTCTGCACGATATCCTCTTTCCTTAATACGAGAGACCTGAACAGATGCCTGCGAATGATTATTTTTTCAGGAATTAACAGTACAGTAGTACGATTATAAAGAATAAAAGCCAAAAAAGCCAGATAAGGGATTAAGGAAGAAAAGAGATCGAAAAAAGAGCCTACTGGACTGCATAATCCCAAAATTAAACTGATTACTAACGCTGTAACGATGATTTTTACAGTTCCATAGCCTCTATACAGGGCCCGCCCTTTCAGAACTTTACTTTCTTGCAGACTTGCAGGAGAGGAGGCCAGCCAGCTTCTGCTTTCCGGTTTGAAACCAGAAAAGTAGTTTTCTTGCTTTTCTTTTCTAAAAGAATTTTTCATCGGGCACCAGCCCATCAGTTTTCTGAAGTATTTCACAAAAATCATCTAACGACTTTCACAAAAATCATCTAACGACTTCACAAATGCCTTTCAATAGATGATTTAAGCTCTGCAGCCAGGGTTTCATCCGTGATTAAGGAATAGTAAGAGTCCAACTCATATCATTTTTTGTGTTTAGTCTTGATGTACAGCTGTGTATTCAAATTCCCAAATTGGGTTTTTTGCTTTTCCATTGCAAACAGAATGAGGGGGAGCAGTGAGATTAATAGCAGAAGTATTTTCCATTCTCCTTTTACTACAGCCATGTAGACCACGAATCCGCAGAGGGCAATTCCTCCAATTATCAGGAGAAGGGACATTTTCTTTGAACGCTTTTCAAGCCTGTACGACTTTATGCTTTCTATTTCTTCATAAGGAATATTAAATTTCTTCAATCTGAAGGCCTGAAGGCGTACTCCTGATCTGTCTACCAGAACTGCCGCCTCGAAGGTTTTGAGAACTAACAAATAATAAGAGAAGTTAAATAAAAGGAGATCCACCAGGAAAAGAAAAGTTTCTTCTGGAAACTTCAGGCGCAGGAGCAGGTTGAAGCTTATCATAAAATATGCTAAAGAGATAGTTGTATTTGCAGGAAAAACTACATTCGAAATTTGGAACTCCAAGAAGTTTCCTGTTTTTCCGGAGATTGGAACCATATTTGCAAAGTCATGGAATTGCTTTGTCTGCTGTGCTGTTTTTTTGTAAACCGGGCACCAACCCATCAACTTTTTGATCTGCTCAAAAGCGACAGTTTTAGCAGGCATTTATTTTTTCTCCCTGATAATATACGAAGTTTTCCAGGTTTCGTGTTTTTTGTCGAAATAAATGGTTTTGTGGTTCTTTTTCTCCCAGTATATTAGCTGGAAATAACCAATCCACATTGCAACCGTGGAACCTCCCAATAATGAAAATATTGCTTGCATAGCAAGTTCTTGGCCTTTAAACCAAAAGTAGAAAATCACAATCATAAACGCATATGCGAGTATGTAATACAGTGTCTTCTTACCTGAATAATCAATTACTGGTTGTTTTACCAGAGAGTCATATCTTTGCATTTGAGCATTCCAGTCAAATATAATGAAAAACAGGGAAATCAAAGATCCGGCAAGTAAAAAAAATAGATTTACACCTAGTTGATTAATTACAAGGAGAGACGCAAGTGTAAGAAAAGTGTTAATCAGAAAAGTTTGGACATTTGTTTTTTGGAGCCATCCGAGATTTTTCTGACCTCCGTCATTTCCACCTGTTCTACTCGAAATACCATATTCAAAACTTTCAAAGTTAATGAGTTGTCTTCCCTCAGGCGCTTTTGCGTTTGGGCACCATCCCATCAACTTTTTTATGTATCTGGACTCCCGGATCATAGTTCTTCCCCCTTTTCTCCAAGGACATACAACTTTTGCTGTCCCTTTTTTCTCTTTGTATAAATTTTCACATGGTTTTTCTTCTCCCAGTAAATTAGCTGGAAATAGAAGCCCCACATAAGAATCAGAACTCCTGTAGTGAAAGAATACAGAACCTGATCGTTAAGAAGATAAACTGCATGAGACGAGATATAGGGCAATAAAGCCATGAGCAAAGTGAAACCCAAAAATAGGAATAAGACCACGCAGGCAAGCGTTCTTCTAAAGGAAGGAGAAACAACAGGATTTATTTTCACGGCATCGTATTGATGCATCTGTTTTTTCCAGCCGAGCAAATAGATCGGTAAAGAAAGTGAAAGGCCAAGAAGGAAAGCCTCTGTATTTATACCTTTTTGAAATAATTTTATGTAAACAGGAGTTAAGAAAATTGGTAGTAGAAGGAGTTGGGTATCAAGCCTGGAATGCTGGCTTGGAACCATTGGATTTTTTGCTTTTTCTCCTTCCGATTGATCATTTGCTTCAAAATTAGCAGAGCTAATCCGGGGTCCGGTATCAAGTGCTTTTGCATAGGGACACCAGCCCATAAGCTTTTTAATCTGATCAAAAACAAAAGTTTTATTGGACATTTATTTTCGCTCCAGGATTACGTACGACTTCTTCCATGTTCCGTAGCTTTTGTCAAAATAAATCGTTACGTGATTAATTTTCTCCCAATATATTATTTGGAAATAGCTAAGCCAAATTCCAACCAGTAAACCCGCGCCGAATGAAACTATTACTTGCGGGATATGTTCGTGACCAACAATGATACTAAGGAAAAATATCACAAAATAAAGCGCATACGGGATCGTGAGTATAATACTTTTCTTCTTGTCTGAATGTTCAATAACTGACCGCTTTATCAGGGCATCGTATCTTTCCATTTGAATCTTCCAGTAAAATGCAACATCAACCAACGCAGTGAAAAATCCGGCAAGTAAAAAGATCGGGTTTATGCTTGTTTGATTAAGTACCAGAAAACACACGGACGTATAAAAAATGCCAAATAGAAGAATTCGAGTACTTGCTTTCCGGAGCCTTTCTGGACTTTTCATATCTCCGCCTTCTCTTCCTGCTCCGGCTGGAATGTCTAACTCAAAACGCTCAAGATTAACGTACTGACTGGTTTCAGATATTCTGGCATTCGGGCACCATCCCATAAGCTTTTTTATGTTTTCAACTCTAAGGCTCACATTTTTCCCTCCTTTTCCCCAATAGCATATGCCTTTTGGAAGCCATTTTCACTTTCAATATAAATTCTCATATGGTTTTTCTTCTCCCAGTGAATTAGCTGGAAATAAAAACCCCACATGAAAAAACAAAGAATTGAAAGTCCGAATAAGGCTGAGTGCCAGGATTGTCTTATCATATAAGTGAGCAACATAAGCAGAGCAATAAAAACTATGATTATCAAAACCCAAAGATATGATAATTTAGAGACATAACGGACAATAGGTTTTTTCGCAATGTCGTTGAACCGCTGAATCCGCTCATTCCAGTGAAATACAAAATAAAATAGGGGAGGTAATGATGCGAAAAAGGATGGGAGAAGGCCCATGTGATTGTATATAAGGAAATGAACAAATGTTAAAAAAATAGCAAATAGAAGAATTTGATTGCTTTCTCTCTGGAGCCATCCGGAGTTCTTTAAACAGCTATTATCTCCCCTTGCTCTGTCCGGAACATTGGAATCAAAATATTCAAGGTCAATATTCCTTCTAGCTTCAGGTGCTCTGGCGTTAGGGCACCATCCCATCAGCTTTTTTATACTTTCGACTTTAAGGCTCACTTTCCCCCCTCCTTTTCCCCGATAGTATACGTCTTTTGGAATCTATTTTCATTTTTGATATGAATTATCATGTGATTTTTTTTCTCCCAGTAAAATAGCTGAAGGCAAGTTCCCCACATAGTAAGAATCCAGGTTGCTGCAATAAAAGAATACATTGATTGAGAGCTAATAGAAGAAGGCGTGTAAGACAAGAAAACTATAGGTGGGAAACTCAAAAACAAAATTAGAGAGAAGAAAACAAAGAAGAGTACTATTTTAGAGATATAACGAACAGTGGGTTTTTTTGCGGCGGCATCGTATTCACGTATCTGATTTTTCCAGAAAAGTAAATTTATCATCAAAGAAAACAAAATGCCCAAAAAGAGGAACTCAAAATTTACACCCTTTACTAACAGCATAACTGTGTAAAGAGGAGTTAGGAAAAGGGTTGGTAGGAGTAGTCTGACATCAAGCCTGGAAAAACGGTTCAGAGCCAGCGGGCTCCTGGCCTTTTCTCCTCGAGACCGAGCATATGCTTCAAAATTAACAGGGCTACTTCTAGATCCTGTTTCAAGTGGTTTTGCATTCGGGCACCATCCCATCAGCTTTTTGATCTGATCAAAAACAAAAACTTTAGCTGACATTTATTTTCTCTCCAGGATTACGTACGACTTCTTCCATGTTCCGTGGCTTTTGTCAAAATAAATCGTTTTGTGGTTCTTTTTCTGCCAATATATTAGCTGGAAATAGCTAAGCCACATTACGACTAGGAGACCACTCATAAATGAAATTATTACTTGCATAGAATGGTTCCTTTCCACATCTCCAGAAAAAATCCAATAAAAAAGAAATGCATAAAAAATTAGATTCATTATTTGAGATACTTTTTTCATGAAGGAGTTATCACAAATGTGTTTCTGTGCGAGAGTGTCGTATCTGCGCATCTGCTTCTTCCAGTCAAAGACAATAACTGCTACAGAAATGGAAAATCCTGCAAGTAAAAAGGTTAGATTTAGACCCAGATGATTAATCGCCAGGAGATATGCAAGTGTAAATAAAATGTTAATCAGGATAGTGTAAGCACTCGTTTTCCGAAGCCATCCGGGATTTCTTTGATCCCCGTTATCTCCCTTTGCTTTGTCCGGGATATCAGAATCAAAATTCTCAAAGCTAATGTTTCGTCTGGATTCAGATGCTTTGGCATTAGGACACCATCCCATAAGCTTTTTTATGTTTTTAACTCTAAGGCTCACATTTCTCCCTCCTTTTCCCCAATAGCATATGCCTTTTGGAAGCCATTTTCACTTTCAATATAAATTCTCATATGGTTTTTCTTCTCCCAGTGAATTTGCTGGAAATAAAAACCCCACATCAAAAAACAAAGAATTGAAAGTCCTAATAAGGCTAAGTGCCAGGATTGTATTATCATATAAGTGAGCAACATCATCGGAGCAATAAAAACTATGATTATCAAAAAAACCCAAAGATATGATAATTTAGAGACATGGCGGACAATAGGTTTTTTCGCGATGTCGTTGAACCGCTGAATCCGCTCTTTCCAGTGAAATACAAAATAAAATAGGGGAGGTAATGGTGCGAAAAAGGATGGGAGAAGGCCCATGTGATTGTATATAAGGAAATGAACAAATGTTAAAAAAATAGCAAATAGAAGAGTTTGATTGCTTTCTCTCTGGAGCCATCCGGGGTTCTTTAAACAGCTATTATCTCCCCTTGCTCTGTCCGGAACATTGGAATCAAAATTTTCAAGGTCAATATTCCTTCTGGCTTCAGATGCTTTTGCATTTGGGCACCATCCCATCAACTTTTTAATATATTTTGCTTCCCAATTTATATCTCTCCCTCCTTTTCCCCAATAACATACATCTTTTGGAATCCCTTTTCATTTTTTACATAAATTTTCATATTGTTTTTTCTTTCCCAATAAATTAACTGAAGATAACTTCCCCACATAAAGATCCAGGCTCCAGCACCTAAGGAATACAATGATCTAACGTTAAGAAAAGAGGATATCTGAGATAAGAAAACCATAGGCAAAATTAATAACAAGATTATTGCTAAGAAAACCCAGAAGAATGTTTTTTTAAGGGAAGAACCAACAACAGGCTTTTTCGTCAGGGAATCGTAATGATGTATCTGCTTTTTCCAGCCAAGCAGATAAATCAGCAGAGAAAGTGAAAAACCTAAAAAGAAGGCCTCTGCATTTATACTTTTTTGAAATAGCAAATTTATGTAAAAAGGAGTTATGAATAGTGTTGGTAGGAGAATTCGAATATCAAGCCTGGAAAAAAGCTTGGAAATACGACTTGTAATCTCTGGATTCCTGGCTTTTTCTCCTCCAGATTGACCATATAATTCAAAATTAGCAGAACTAATCCTGGGTCCGTTTTCAAATGCTTTTGCATTCGGGCACCATCCCATCAGTTTCTTGATGTATTCCAGAGTCATAGCATCTCCCCGTTTATGTATTTACAATGTAGATTCCCGGCATTTTGCGCCCGTACACAATTATTATTTTCCCATTCCTCTTTTCCCAGTATACATCCGTAAGGTAATACAGAAAAGCCGTCAAACAAAAGCCAGATAGAAATGCTATAATGTATTTCCAGTCAAGCCATAAACTTAAGCCGAGAAGCACTACTAAGCCAGTTGAATCAAAATTAAAATAATAAAACAAAGCTATCAAACAAAAGGCAGAAATAAAAAACACAATGAGTCCCCAATTAAACTGTGAAAAAAAGAAATACAGTAATACCAGGGAAAGCATTAGATTTATAACTCTCCATTTTGGATACACAATATTCTTCTTTATTTTCTTGCCTGTGCTTTTTATTTTATTCAAGAAATGCCAGTTCCAGATGCACAAGAGCAGGTTAAAAATGGTTCCGATAGTTAACCCAAATATGAAACCTTTATCCATAGGATGAATGCCCAGAAAGCCAATTCCCAACAAGGATACAAGAGTCAGCCCTGAAGACATCATTAAGGTCCTGTTATGGCGTCTGCTCCACCAACCAGTGGGTAAAACCGGAAGACTTCCAGCATCTCTCCCTTTAGCTTGGTCACTTGCTTCAAAATATTTTGAATGGATGGCATGTTGAGTTTCAAGCATTTTTGCATTCGGGCACCATCCCATCAGTTTCTTAATGTATTCCAGAGTCATAGTGTCCATTCCATTCATGCATTTACAATGTAGATATCTGGCATGTAACTCCCTTCCAGA
Source organism: Methanosarcina barkeri str. Wiesmoor (assembly GCF_000969985.1). Classification (GTDB taxonomy): domain Archaea; phylum Halobacteriota; class Methanosarcinia; order Methanosarcinales; family Methanosarcinaceae; genus Methanosarcina; species Methanosarcina barkeri_B. Next base: position 4,638,920 of record NZ_CP009526.1, read on the forward strand.
AGCACGATTTTTTCGTTTTTCTTTTCCCAGTATACATCTGTAAGGTAATACAGAAAAGATGTCAAACAAAAACCGGAAATAAATGCCAAAACAACTCTCCAGCCAACCAGTGAAGACTGTGTAAGCAGTGTTGTAAAGCCTAATAACCCAGATATGACTATCAATTTATTTTTTGTCTGAACTCTTTTGCTGGAGTTTTTTATTTTATTCAAAAAATGCCAGTTCCAGATGCAAAGAGGCAGGTTAAAGATAGTTCCGATAATTAGCCCAAATATGAAACTTTCATCTCTGAGATGCACCCCAAAAAATCCAATTCCCAACAAGGATACAAGAGTCAGCCCTGAAGACATCATTAAGGTCCTGTTATGGCGTCTGTTCCACCACCCGGAGGATAAAGGCGAATTTGCGGCATCTTTTCCTCTGGACTGATTGTTCGCTTCAAAATATTCAGGGTGGATGGCATGTTGATTTTCAATCGTTTTTGCGTTTGGACACCACCCCATAAGCTTCCTTATACTTTTTGTGAATACGTCCATCTTTAACCCTTCACTTAATTTTACCTGCCTTTACTCAGGCCTATTCTATCGATTCTTTTAATTTCTCAAACAATTCATCAGCTATCTTTGTGGGATCATCCGTACTCTGTAGTTTGAGCTGCATCTCTTCTGCAAAGTCCCAAAGGAGTTCGATGCATTCTCTGTACCTCTCACAAGACCCGCATTCACCTTCGTGTTCATACCAGACCTGCATTCCGTGTTTTGCCGAAACAAAGATTATTGCATTGGCTTTGAAAGGTATCGATTTCCCAAAGAGTATCCCTTTCTTTGAGTCAAGTTTTTCAACTTCGATCCTGTTTGCACTGGCCATTTCAAGCAGGGTTTCCTCAATGCGTTTATTCATACTGAGAAGGGCTCGCGAGACTGCCTGCCTGGAGACCCCGAAACGCTTTGCGATATTGATATTCGGGAGCCCGTTTCGGCGCAGAACCCAGAATTCAAACTGTTTTTCACCTGCCGGTATGAACATATGTAAACATCTGAACGTTGACTATATATAACTTTCTGCTCTGAAAACTTTTGAAGCTGTCTGCCTAAAAAATTATACACTATGAAAATAATTCTAAAATATTATTAAAAGCAGTTTAATGATCTGGCCATAAAAAATATATAGAAAGTGATCAAAGCTTGCCCCATAAGTGAATATTTTTACGCAAATTTGACCACAAAATAACGTATAAAATTATATAAAAAGGTAATAGAACCAACGAGGCTCTTTTATGCAAAAAGAGGGCGAGTTTGAATCAAATCCTGAAGTTATATACCTCTCTGAAGACTCAAAAACCAAAAATGAAGACGAAAGACCAAAAAAGGAAAGTGAAGAATTTGGAGTTGAAGCTAAAGCAGCGGTTGATTCCAGAATCTATGAACGTCCATTTTATTTTCTTGGTATACCTTTTGTTATTGTCTTTGGAGGCATCGGAAGCAAATATGAAAGTATCTTTTCCATTGAATATGAAGGAAAAACAGTTGTTGTACTCTACCATGGCCTCTGCCTTGTCTCAGCAACGGACAAGCTCCTTATTCATGGAAAATGGTATAAGGGTAAAAAGCTTGGGATAAAGGGAAATGTCATTATAGCGAACAGGGTTGAAGACCTGAGTTCTGGGCTTGTCTTCAGTCGTGAATGACTTTGCATGACAACTGTTCTATCAGGATTCTAGTGTCATGGCAATTTAATTATTTAGCATAATCTTTGATAGCTTCTTATCAACATATAGCGATTCAGAGTTAACATGTGACCAATAACTAAATTTTCAAGATACTAGTCTATTATAATTCATGATTTTTCTTTTAGTTTTGAGCTTCTTTGTCCAAGCTTACAATTTTTCTTAGAATAGTTTTTATGGAATATTGCTTGCAAGCAAGTATCCCTATTGTTGTGGGATGATATTTTGAGATTTCAGGGCTATATACTTACAAGCAAGCAGTATCCTATTTCCCACATTATAATATATATAACTTTCCAGAGAACTGATTAATATTAATCTTCTAAAAAGTAAACCTGCTTGGCTTGAGTTAAAAAAATTAGAAAAAAGAGAGTAAACAGCTCTTTTCTAAGTTAAAAAAGATTAAAAAAAGAGAGTAAACAGCTCTTTTCTAAGTTAAAAGAGAGTAGGCCTGATAAGGAAAATCAGAGCCCAACTAGTTGTTCGAAATTTTTTTTAATTGCTGATTAAAGATGTTCTTATAAACCAAGCACATCGTCCATTGAATAAATTCCTGGTTTTTGCCTGCAGACCCATTCGGCTGCACGGACTGCACCTTTGGCAAAGATCTGGCGGGAGTGAGCTATGTGCTTGATCTCAATTCTTTCAGAATTCCCCGCGAAAAGCACAATATGGTCGCCTGTGATATCTCCAGCGCGGACTCCATGAATTCCAATTTCTTTTCCGCGTGGGGCAATACCTTCCCTGCCGTAGACATATTCCCTTCCGCCGACAGCCTCACTAATAATGTCGGCTGCTCTAAGGGCGGTTCCACTTGGGGCATCTTTTTTCTGGTTGTGGTGAGCTTCAATAATCTCGATATCATAATCTGCGAGATATTTTGCAGCTTCCCTGATAATCTTGAAAAAGACATTAACGCCTACTGAATAGTTAGGGGAAATGACGGCACTTACCTGACCTTCCTGAATAGCTTCGTCAATTACTGCTCGCTGCTCAGGAGTCAACCCTGTGGTTCCTATTATGAGATTTACCCCGGCTCTGGCTGCTATCGGAGCGTTAACTACGGTTGCGCCGGCTGCGGTGAAGTCGATAAGGACATCAGCCTTGCTTTCTTTCAGAACAGTTTCAAGGTTTTTTACATCCGAGATCTGGACTCCAAGTTTCCCTACACGGGCAAATTCTCCTGCGTCCCTTCCAAAATAGCTGATGTCAAAAGCCGCAACAAGCTGCATATCCTTAGAGTTGATAACATTCTCCACAATTAAAGAGCCCATCCTGCCGCAGGCTCCGAGTACTGCTACGTTAATCATTCTATAACCCCCAATTTTCTGAGTTCATCTGCAACCTTCTGAGTATTTGTCTCGCTAAGAGGCGCGAGTGGAAGTCTCAGGTTCCCACTTGCCAAGCCTGCAAGTTCCGCAGCTTTTTTAACTGGGATAGGGTTCGTTTCCAGGAAAAGGGCGCGAATCAGAGGGGCAATTTCAAAATGAATCTTCCTTGCAGTTTCGTAGTCTCCGGCAAGAGCTGCATTTACCATTCTGGACATTCTGTCAGGCACTATATTTGCAGCGACAGAAATGACTCCTTGGCCCCCTACAGAGAGAATCGGAAGAGTCAAATTATCCTCACCTGAAATAACCACGAAGTCTTCATCTATGGTATTTTCCAGAATCTGGGAAACCTTACCGATATTCCCACTGGCTTCTTTAATTCCCACGATATTTTCAACTTTTGCAAGTTCGACAATAACTTCTAGTGGCATATCCTGTCCTGTACGGGAAGGGATATTATACATAACCATAGGAACATCGACTGCTTCTGCAATTTTCTTAAAATGCGTAAGCAGGCCTGCAGGATTTGGCTTGTTATAATAGGGAGAAATCAGAAGTACACCGTCAACACCCGCATCTGCAGCGTGTTTTGTAAACTGGAGAGCTTCTCCTGTGTTATTTGAACCCGTTCCTGCAATCACAGGAACCTTTGAACACTCCACTGCAATATCTATTACTTCTTCGTGCTCAAGTGCAGAAAGAGTCGCTGATTCTCCAGTAGTGCCACATGGCACAATCCCTGCAACTCCTCCCTCTTCAACAAATTCAATATTCCTTTGTAAACCTTCCCTGTCAATCCTGTCATCCTTTGTAAAAGGAGTTATCAGGGCAGGCATTGCTCCTTCAAACATTTTAGATATCCCCACCTGTGTCCAGAAGTAAATCTTCTGCTCAGTATACTTTCATGCGTGCAACTTTTCTTGTGACGTAACCTGCAACCCTGTTCCTTATAACTTTGCTTTCAATGGTCGTATACTTTGTTACAAGAGCCTTGTTAGTTTCAAAGTCTTTTGTAAAGACATCCCTGTGGTTCTCAAGCAATTGGAATGCTATTCTTTTTATGTTTGTCTGTCTTATATTTCCCATCGTATCTCCTCTTAGTTTTTGCTGCTTTTAGTCCAGTTATTCAATTCTACTTCTAGTTTATCTCACATGTTTTCCTGTGAATTCTGGTTAACGTGAAGCCCGAGGTAGAAAAATAGTTGTTTTTGATGCTATTTTTCTTCTCTGGAATTGATAGGTTTAGCGAAAACTGGATACAATAATTTGATTGATCATGATTTTGTCGACTAATAAGATCACTTGAGATTTATAAGTTTTGGGGTAGACACCCTGGTAAACATATGAAGCTTATCAATCTTTTCTCAATTAATTGATGTGTAATTAGATGCTGACAATTCCCATTTAAATATATACTTTTTGCAGTATCAGTGCAAAAGCTATAGTTAGATTCGAGGTACAGTTTCGTTATGTGACATTTGGATGTATCCTACATCAAATATGTTCTGTGCCTTTATGTGGGCATTTGGATGTATCCTACATCAAATATGTTCTGTGCCTTTATGGTGGGCATTTGGATGTATCCTACATCAAATATGTTCTGTGCCTTTATGGTGGGCATTTGGATGTATCCTACATCAAATATGTGTGCCTCTATGTGGCATTTGGATGTACCCTACATCAAATATGTGTGCCTTTATGTATGGATCTCTTTATCTCCTCTTTACATAATCTGTTTTACCAAGAAAACGGTCAAGAGTTCCTGCACTAGTAAACACACGTTCTCTTATCCCTTTACGATTAATAAAGAGTCCTATTAATACGAAAAGCAGTCCAAGATCTGGTTTTGCTTCGACAGCAACTGCTCCTATCAAAATCAAAGAAGAAGCTGCAAGTCCCTTCATGGCTCCTTTTCTGTAAGAAAGGTAACCTGTTCTCTTAAAAATCCGGACATCCCGAAGGGTCAGGAAAAGAACTACAAAATAAGCAAACATTGCAATTTCTAGATACATTCTTTTCTCCATCTTCTGTTTTTAATTTTGCCTTCCTGCTCCTTTACCGGATTGAAGATATGAGTCTTATTTCTTTTTGGCCTTTTATCCCGATACCTTTTATCCTGATTATTTTTCAGCGAGCGGGCGAAGATTGATAAATATATCAGTGTAAGCAGACAGATACACAACTTAAGTCTGTTACATAATATAAAACCAGCAGGTTTTGGATCTACTGGTAATTTTGAGTCGTAAAGAAAGCTATGAGAATATAATTTTTTAGGTATTTTTTAGACTTATTTTTTCACTAAATTTTACAGCATATTCAGATTAAGTAGCCCGCTTAAGAATAAAAGCCCGAGAAAAAGTGGTTGATGAATGAAGTATATGAGCAGAGAATGTTGCCCCGTTCTTGAAAATAGTCTGATAAGAGGATCTTTTCCAATATAGGGAACTTCAAACTGCCTTTTTCCGCCTGAGTAAAGAAAATTACCCAGGAAAACACCTGCTAGCAATACCCCAAACCAGGGAAATACAGGAAAGTAGTCAAGAGTACTGAAATTTTTGGGAGTAAAGCCTAGCCAGAGCAGGTTGGAAAACCCAAAAGTCGTATTCCTTAGGTAAAGCCCTATAAGGCCAAAAAACAGGCTAAAAAGGAGATTTTCTTTTCCATATCTCAGGAAGGGATAGACAAGTACTGCCGAGACTCCAAAAAAATGCAGGATTCCAAAGACAATATACTCTTCAGGTAAAAAGATCCAGGTTATACCTGTGAGCAAAAGACCCATTAAATAGAGTTTTATTCCTCTTTTCAGGTACTTCGAAAAATTTTCTGCTCCATTTCCAGCAGACTCTTGGTTAAGGGCTCTTGAATGGCTTATAGAAAGGGCAACTCCTGAAATCAGGATGAAAAGTAAAGCTGAGAATCTGCCTGCATACAGGATAACACCGGACCTGAGCTGAATATCCGCAAGCTTGAAAAAATCCAGGTCATAAAGAAAATGATAAAGGAGCATCAAGAGAACAGCAAGTCCTCGCAGACAATCAATCTCCCAGAAGCGGTCTGCATATCTGGCCATAAATTTATCTCCGAAGCGCATCAAATTCCATTCATACAGAATGGCTGTCTTCTTTTAAAGACGTATATTTATAATTTCTTGTTCTTTCAGGAGAATACGGAAGGTATCTTACTCTTTAGTCTTTTACTCTTTTTATGCAGTGGCAATAGGCTCGATCGGTTCAGAATTCCGATCAGCATACTGCTCTGCCAGATAACTTCTCTTGCAACAGGAAAAAGGTAATCCATGTAAGCAAATGGCTGCGTAAATAGTAAGGACTGAGGATCTACCTCATTTCTATTAAGATTGATTCCATTAAGATTGATTCCATTAAGATTGATTCTATTAAGATCGAATACTCCAACTTTCATGGACTTTTTAAATCAACCATTACAGTGCCTTACACCAATCCAGGTATGGTTCCTGTATGTGGGATTATCCCAAACAAGAACACATTTATTGAGCCATGAATCATTACTATAAGAGAAAGACTTCGAGTTCTATAAAATAAGTATCCTAAAAAACCTCCTAAAAGGAAGGTATATGCCATTTCGTAAGGAGTGCCGTAAGTAGAATGCATTATCCCGAAAAGGAGGCTTGAAATAAAAATTCCCCAGGCTGGTCCCAAGAATTCTTCCAAGCTTGTCTGGAGAATTGACCTGAAGATGAGTTCTTCGATAAGCCCTACAATAAAAACCATTATAATTATGAGTATCAGCAAGTTTGTTAATGAGAGATCTGGTATAAGTTCTCTGGCCCCTATCAATAAATATTCTACCTGTCCAAAAGCCAGACCTGCAAGGATAGATAGAGGAAGGTAGATCCATATCTTCCTCAAGGCGTCTTTTTTTCTCTCATATATCACCTTCTGATGCACGGTAGCAAGAGTTATTGGAATCGCCATAGGTGCGTAAATAAATATGAAAGAATAAAGATTCCTCTCAAAAAAAACTGGCATTGAAAAATTTACCAATCTGAAAATTGTCAGAAGCAAGAGAGCCTGGTAGATTTTCCGTATCTCAGTCTTTTTCATAACTGCTATTGAATATGAAAGCGAGAGCAGAAGCAAGGTATAAGCTATTGAAGCTTCTCTTAACCGTCCTCCGAAAATCAACAATTCTATAAGAGTAATTGCAGCTACAGGAATTCCTGCATAAATTATCTTTTTCAGAAATCGGTTTTTTTCTTCAGTTTGCATTTTAAGCATTTTCCCGAGCTCCGGCAGAGAGACCTTTCCCGCTTCCAGCTCTGAAGATATAAAATCCGAAATTGCCATCTTCAAGCCTCCTCAGTAACATTAATCCAGAGATGAAGGTTCCGGTAAGGTATGGTTTTTTCAGTTTCATTAAAGAGCAGAAACTCTAGTTTCATATTCTTTCCTTCAAGAGGTGGCGTAAAAGTAACTGGTTGTTCCCAAGACATATTATGCCCAAGGCTTATCTGTTTCTGACTTTCCGAGAGAGACCTATTTTCAAGCCTTACATCTATTGTATAATCCATTGGCCTGTACTCGTGATTTATGATCCCTACAGTGACTGTTCCTTTTTCTCCATGTACAAACTCCGTAGGATAGTTTCCGATCTTACTGTTGTTTCCAAGAATATAAAATTCTGTAAAGTGCTCTCCCTCTTTAGGATTTCCTATAATGTAGGCCAGGCTCCCCATAGAGGCCAGAATAGAAAGGACAAGGATAAACGCAATAACCTTATCAGTTTTCGATTCGTGTTTTTCAAGAACTTTGGCCTTCATGCTAAGGTAACATCTTTTGAATGGAACTCCAAAGACTTCGGTTTCAGGCAGCAGTCCTCTTCTGTAATAAGCAACTGCACATATTAGGAGAGTAAAAATCGAAAATTCTGTCAGTAGTGGAATCTCTCTGACCCCCCAGCTGGAATAGTTCAGGCCAAGTCCCAGTAACGGAGCGATTGAAATACTCAGTCCGAAGGAAATTGCAGCTCTCTCAATTCCGTCAAGGTCTTTTTTTGCCGGGAAGAGAGCTCCAGTGAGAGCATAGCCCGGCAAGAAGAGCACCAGAATTATTCCCAGGTACGTGCGCAGGAAACTGTCGCTAAGTACAGGTACGAGTATGAAGATGTTAGTAATAAGCACAAAACCTGCAACAAGCAGCAGGTCCATGGAAAGTTGTCTATTTCCGGACATTTTTACCACTGATTGAATTATTTCATATTGTGCCCTCTTTGAATTTATATCTATGCAAGCCTTCCACCAACCCACTCATCATATTTTATGTTAAGTACCCCTCGTTCATTCAGATGATCCTTTCAGGTGGTTCTTGCAGGAAAATAAGGGAAAACATGCCTTTTCGTTTGAGTTTAATTTCTGCTGGTATTGTTCTCTATTTACGAAATCTAGTTTCGAGGATAATTTACTTCTTTCTCAGGCTCAATTTTCTAAAAAACACCTCAATTCCCAAATTTTTTAAATTCCCCTTTTCTTGGTAAGGTCTCCTTGTATGAAAAAGTTTCCCTCTTTTAAGAACGTTTTTCCTCTTTTGAAAGAGATCTTTTCCAGCCTGTGCCATATTTTGTACTTCAGGAACATTTCAACTTTATCGTATAAACCTCTGGGCATGCACAGAAAATTTTATTTTGTATTTTTCCCTTTCTGCAAGCATGAAAGTGCTGGTTACTGGAGGAGCAGGTTTTATAGGCTCCCATATAGCTGAATATTTTGCAGAAGCAGGACACACTGTCAGGATTTTGGATAATCTTGCCACAGGTTTTCTCAGAAATATTCCGCAGTATAAAAACGTCGAGTTTATTAAGGGAGACATCTGTGATTTTCCCTTAGTCGAAAAGGCGGCTTTGGGCATGGATTATGTCTTTCACGAAGCTGCCCTTGTATCAGTACCGTTAAGCTGTGAAAAACCTTCTGAAGCTTTCCAGATTAACACGCTTGGAACCCTTAATGTACTGCAGGCCTGCGTTAAAGCTGGTGTCAAGAAATTTGTAACAGCGTCTTCAGCTGCGATCTATGGAAATAATCCTGTCCTTCCAAAGCGAGAGAGCATGTATCCTGAACCGGCTTCTCCTTATGCTATTTCTAAACTTGATGGAGAATATTTGGCAAGGATGTTTTATGAAAATCATGGGCTTCGTACCACTTGCCTGCGTTATTTCAACGTCTACGGCCCTCGCCAGGACCCAAAATCTCCATATGCAGCCGTCATTCCAATTTTCCTTGAGAGGGCGAAACTAGGAAAGGACCTTGTTATTTATGGAGATGGGCTTCAGAGTCGAGATTTTGTTCATGTTAAAGATGTAGTCAGGGCAAACGTTGCAGCTCTTGAACATGGGGATGGTCAGGTCTTTAATGTGGCTATGGGAAAAAGCGTGACAGTTCGGGAACTTGCTGAAAATATTAATAAATTAACGGATTCTTCTAGCAGGATCATACATGCCGCTTCAAGGGCAGGTGATGTTCGGGACTCAAAAGCCGATGTCTCAAAAATCTCAGACTGGTGGAAAGGAGAGATCGAGCTGCAGGAAGGGTTAAAAAGCCTGGTTTAATAGATGAGTCTATCCCGAAACTCAAAATTTGAGTTTTGAATCTCGTATTTGGGACGATCAATTAGATACCTAATCACTAAAATGGTCCTGAAAACTCATGATGATTTAGAATAAAATAGGTTTTGGGATAGGCTTGATTGTAAGAGTGGCTTACTTTTTAATATAAAAACAAAAATTGCTATCGGTAAAACAGTAGCTTTTTCATTGGTTCAAGGCAGTTTCTTGCCCGGAGTAAAGATCCAAGCTGAGTTTTCAGCGTACTATACAAGATTCCTATACAACTGAAGCTAAACCTTCTTGAAAAAGATTCAGTCTGGATGACTGGAGTTATATAATCTCAAACTCTTTAACTGGAGAGCTCTTAAAATGCAGGTATGCAGCTTAAAGACTGTACTATAGTCACACCTGTAATTGTTGCAACAAAAACTCATTGTGCCTCATTGAGTAGTTGCATTATTTATCCTCGTGATTATAGAAACTACTAGCCTGGTAATTTAAGAGCTTTTCCTATAAAACTATCTTTCCCACCTGACATTTAAGTTTTCAGTTGTTTTGGTGCGTTCACATTTACCCATAGGTGAAGGTCTCTATAAGGCACAGTTTTCTCAGTGTCATTAAAGAGCAGGAACTGAAGCTTCATGTTCTTTCCCTCAAATGGAGGCATAATAGTAACTGATTCTTCCCAGGTCTCATTATGGGCAAGACTGATATGCTTCACATTTTCCGGAAGGAACAGTGATTTATTTTCAAGCTTTACTTCCATTGTGTAATTTACAGGCCTGTATTCATGGTTTACAACTCCAACAATTACGGTTCCACTCTGTCCAAGCGTGTAATTTGTAGTATAATTATCTGCTTTTCCTTCAGGTCCAAGAAGATAGAACTCTGTGAAATGTTCTCCTTCTTTTGGGCTCACAACCACATAAGCTAGAGTTACTACGGACAGGAGAATGGAAATTATCAGGAAAACCGTAAGAGCTCTATCCAGCCTTGACTCTGAGGTTTCCATGACCTCGGCTTTAAGTGAAAGTGCTGCTGCTTTGAAAGAGACCTTAAAAGCTTCGTTTTCTGGGAGACTTGCCCGTCTAAGATATGCAAGGCCACACATAATAAAGGTAAAAGCAGACAGACTTATGAGAATCGGTAGAGTCCTGATTCCCCATGGAGTATAATTAAGACCAAGGCCTATTAATGGCACAACTGCAATACTCAGTCCGAAAGAAAGAGCGACCCGTTCGATTCCGTCAAGATCAGATTTTGCAGGAAAAAGAGCTGCAATCAGAGCATACCCTGGCAGAAATAGCACAAGAGGCAATCCAAGTATATTCCGGAACATTGTTTCATTTATACCAGGAGTGAGCACAAAGATATCTGTAAGGAGCACGAGCCCCATAACAATAAACAGATCTGAGGAAACTTTTTTTCCAGTCATGTAGGTCATCCAGCTTGTGATCAAAATTATACTTTTTTCAGTTTATTTTAGGCGAGTAAGTACTTTTCTAATCCATTTCATTCTTTCGATTTATTTTTCCAAGATGTAAAATACTCAGATTTTTTCTTTGATTTTTGTGCCCACATTTTCCAATCCATGTCAATTATCTGCCATTATCCTATCAAAGGCTTCTCTCTTTATTTGCAACTTCCCTTTTATTTCTTTTCCTGACTTTTTTCTCAACTTTTCTGGCTGATACTTTTCTAATAGGGCAGCTTAATTACTTTACGTAGAATATTTTTGATGCTGCTTTATTTTTAAATAGCTCTCTTCTCCTCCAGCTAAGACAAACTCCGTAATTTGTTTTATCTCTTACAATTTTCGTTATTTATTAGTCTCCAATGTTAAAATTTGCGGCAAGTGATGAGCGGAAATAATATAGTTTTGAAACTTAAAGCACCTATAAGTAAATTATAAAGAAAATCAATAAGTTTGCGGGACTGAAATCTTAAAGTTCTGAGCTTTCGTACTATTGATTCTCAAGCTTATTTTTTATCGATTTACTTATATTTTTATAATCTGTCAGTTAATACAAATCTTCAATAACTGATATTTCAATTGTCTAATATTATATATATACTAACATAAGGCCGGAGCATGCGGATACATACTGTATATTATATTTTTTAAGGTAGGACTATCAATAAATTTATATATGTATTTTTCCAGATTTTACTTTGAAAAACAAATATTTTGGTAATGTTTAAAATATCTAATTTCTTTCCAGATTCAACAACTTTTAAGATTTTGAGATCTAAACTTACTCTAAATATATACATAGCTACACAAAGGGGGTTATCAAGAATGAATGATCAGCTACTTATGGAAAATGATACAGGACACATAATAAATAAAAGAAATAAATGTATTGTAAGAAGAGCTTCTAAAAATGTCACAGTTGTCCTTTCTTCCTACAATGAAGAAACGTCTATAGGAAGCATTATACTTCTCACGAGGCTCTATGCTGATAGGGTGATTGTAGTTGATGATGCCAGTTCAGATCAAACAGCCGAAATAGCAAAAAAAGCTGGGGCTGAAGTGATTATAAACAGAACTAACAGGGGAAAAGGTGCGTCTTTCGAAACAGGTTTTAAAGCTGCAGTCCATCTCGGCGCTGATATAATTGTGACAATGGACTCAAGAGGTCACCATAACCCTGACGACATCCCTAGGCTCATTGACCCGATAATAACAGGAAGTGCAGACGTGGTAAATGGGACTCGACATTTAAACAATGTGAACAGTAACATTCCTGTTTATCGCCGTGTTAGGCAAACGATTCTGAGTAGATTTGCTAATAAAAAATCTGACAAAATTAAAGATTCTCAGGTCACTTTTCGCGCCTTTACAGCTTCTACAAAAGATATTATTCACCTCGATGCCCAGGACCCGGCGATAGAAAGTGAGATGCTTGCAGATGCAGGCAAATCTGGTCTTCGCATAACAGAAGTCAAAATAGGTGCCTATTATAACTTTGAAGATCCGGTACAAGATCCAGTCAAGTATTTATTTGGAGTCCTGAAAACTGTAGTTAGAGATATAGAGGCCAATAAGCCGCTGTACTTTTATGCAGTGCCAGGTTTTGCCCTTGCCACATGCGGTTTTTACATGGGTTTAAAATTTCTTGAAGCTTGTATCCTTGGAATAGAAAATCTTCATTTCGGGCCCATACTTTTGATGGTTTTTTTATCTGTTGCAGGAGTATATATGACAGTAACAGGAATTGTAATGCATTCCCTGGTAGAGGTGACCCAAACAGAGGCTACATAATACCCTTAATATACAATCACTCACCCCACTTTCCACAGATGTCCTATCAATTTTCATAATATTTCCTGCTCTCGTTTTTTAAATTTTCAGGTTTTACTGTTTGAACAAATTCTTCAATTTCGAAATTCTCTAATTATCTTTTTCATCTGTTCATCTTTTTTCAAGATATATAGATAGTAAAAACAGACAATTACACCGGAAAAGATAACAATCAATATCTGGTTTATTTCTACGATTTTAAGGGCAATAATGATAGTTCCTGCAGGAATAAAGAGAATAAAATTCGAAAATACTATTTTCAGGACTCTCGAAGCCTTTACTCCTGCATAAGACATCATCTTTAGGCAAAGATAACCGTATACCGCAATACCTGACAGTGAAAAAAGAATAAGTGCCGTGCGTGCATTTCCGAGCAAGCCGCCGATTGTAAGGGAGAGGAGGCGTGTTATCAGGTTGAAAAAATTATAATGAAAACCGAAGTGATATTTTTCGACTACTACGTATATAGCAGTTAATGGAGAGGATATAAACCATACAAAAGCCCAGAGACTAAGAATCTGGGCGTAGATGCCTGCTTCTGTCCAGGCTTTTCCGAAAATAACTGTAAAGACGTCGCCGCCGACAATTGTCAGGATAAGTATCGGGAACATACCTATAACCACAAGCATTCTGAACACATCCTCAACAAGGTAAGGAAGAGTACCCTCGGTGAAGGCTCTTGAGGCTCTCTGGAAGAATACCTGTGATATCGAACCTCCAATGAAACTCATCGGCAGCTGCAGAAGGCGAAAGCCGAGAGAATAAAAACCTACCACTGCAGGCGTGAAGAAAGCCGAAAGAAGAAAAGCAGGAAGCTGCCAGGAGACTGAGTTCATGAGGGCACCCCATGTATCTACAAACGAAAACTTGCGGTACTTCTTAAACCCCTCATAGATTTTTTCCCAGCTCAGACTTTTCGCAATTAATTTCCTGTCATCTCTCCATATCTGCCCTCCAAGCACAAATGTTGCAATAGACTGACCGGCAAGGCTTCCAACTATCAACCCGCCTGCAACCTTTTCTGTAAACCCCAGACCTAGCTGTGTTGCAGTACTCGAGAACGAACTGAAGACTCTTGAAAGTGAAAGCCTTTTAAAAAGTTTTGTTCTTGAATTCCAGCTATTCAGTGCAAGAAATAATCCATTTACAAAAATAAAAGGAGGTACAAGCCAGAGATAGTCTCCTATCTGCTGAGAATTTAGAATATCAACTATTGGCTCTTTAAAGTACCATATGGCTGGAAAGGTTAAACCGGTCACGAAAAGCACTGCTAGAAAACTCAGCCCCAACAGGTTTACAGCCTCTTCACTCGATTCAGGTAGCATTATGGAATATTCGTATCTCATGCAGGCAATGACACTGATAATGCTAGTGATAGAAAGATACAGAGCCCAAACTCCAAAATCATCAGGCCCATAGAGGCGAGTCAATACAGGAGCAGCCAAAATTGTAAGGATTTGAGCAAAGGTTGTTCCGCCTGCAAGTGTTAGCACATCAGTAACAAAGCTTTCCTTCTTGCTGTTATCAGACTGTTCCTCTGCTGCATCTGCTGTTATTTCATCCATTTCCAGTACCTTAAAAGAAGTTTCCGTTATAACTGAACTCAATTTAGTCCTGCATTTTCAAGCTGCTTTTACTATGAAAATGAAATTATAGATATAATATTCTCAAGCTGATGCTGAATATTAGACTTTTTTCCCTCTAAACTCCCCTATAAATAAACACCTTGGAATAAATATGTCGGTTTCCTTAATCTAATTATCATATTTTCTTTTTATGAATTCTGGCTGGATTCCGGTCATGATGAAAATTTTTAACGCAACTTCAGTGTTAAATTTTTAAATAATTCAGGTTCCAAAACCGATAGTAATCGATTATCCTATCTAAGGTACCCCCATAACTGAAAAAAGTTATTAATCAAACTTACTTTCGATACTGATCAATATTTATTAATTTGTTAAAATATTTGGTTTAATTTGATAGTGTTAATTTGATAGTGTTAATTTGATAGTGTTAATTTGATAGTGTTAATTTGATAGTGTTAATTTGATTAGTGTTATCTTACTTATATAGAAAAATTAATATATCCTAGAGCCTCTGTAATTACCAACTGAATATTATCCGGTGACCCGTTTTTCAATATCGTGGTTCAATATGGGTAGACCACCAATTATATATTTCCTCCCCACTTGCAAGCCAGGCTTTTTTGCCGGAAACATATTTGAGGAATTTTTCGTAGTATTTAAGACCTTCTCCATCAATGGATGTATTGTTGTGCCATAGAATTGTGATTACACCATTATACTGTTCAACTTTATCGACAAGACTTTTTGTGAGTTCCCAGGCCTTTTTAACATCAAGTCGCATGTAACTTCTGAATAACGTCCGGTCCATAACTATGAGGGGCAGCTCAATGATATCTATTTGTTTTCCAGCGTTTATATTATATGGCCTGAAAGGATGGCACATACCATTTCTAAAGCCTGCACAATCTGAATACCCAAATGTTGTGTCATACTTAAAGTTTGCTTTGCTTAATAATTCCCATGTATCCGGTACTTTAAACCTTAAATAATGATTTCTGTACCCTATAATTTCCTTGCCTAATACATTTTCAAGTCTCTGCTTTTTTTTCTTTATATCTTCCAAGCTGCTGTAAGACTCATGCCCTCCATGCAACCCTACTTCCCAACCATGAGTGGATATAAACTTCAATTCGGCTTCAAGATCCTCAATTTCATAATTGAAGTCTTTCTCTCCAGGCCTCAAGGCCAGAAAATAAAAGCTGGATTTTGCATTATACTTTGCCTCCAGCTCCATTATTTCTCTAAAGTTCCAGCAAGGGTTAAACTTTTTGCAAATTCTACAAAAAGGTGTCTTTATAGCATCTGTTAAATTTCCGTTAGCAAAGGCTTTGGCAGTTCCAATGATCGTGTAGATCTTTTCTGGATATATTACATCAATATCATGAGTAAGGCAGACTGCGAATTTTTTTCCATCTGGATACTCAGGGTGTAACCCGTTTTCGACCAGAAACCTGGAAACACTGGGATCAAAAATATTCCTCTGGCTGCTTAAATAGTACGGAAACCTATCGTACTGGTCAGAAAAGGTTAAATTGTATTCTTCTTTTTTGCTAAATAAATCCCAGAGCTCCTCATTTTGTTTCAGTTTCTCGATCATCTTCCTTCCTTTTTCCAGATTTTAAAGCCTGAACTAGTTTTTTAAATAAATCTTAGTTTACATTAATAAATGTTCGTTTTTATCGCCTCTACCTATTCCCTTATAGACAAACCCCTCACTAATAAATTCGTCCGGTTCAATTACATTTCTTCCATCTACAATAACTGGTTTTTCCTTGCCTGTAATTTTCTTTACCCAATCAGCCTTTATATCAGAGTATGCACTGTGCCCTGCAAAAATAACCACAGCATCCACGTCTCTGATAACATTTTCAAGATTATCTGAAATCTCAATTCCTGGATAGTTCACAACATAAGGGTCGTGCACATTAACTGTCGCACCTGCCTTCAGGCAGAGGTCTCTGTAAGGTTCTGAAGGCGTGTTTCTCGCATCATCCGAATCCCGGATGAAAGCCCAGCCGAGCATTGCAATATTTGAGCCCTTCATCTCCTTTCCAACCCTTTTAAGAGCTGCAACAGTCAGGTTGTACATATGGACAGGCATGAAATCGTTGACTTTTCTTGCGAGCACATAGATTGAGTCTGCACTTTCCGGATAGTCAAGCTGCCCATTACCTATCTTAACTCCTCTTTCCAGATGGTATGTATCCTTGGTAAGACAGTGACCTCCAACGCCTGCCCCTGGCCAGAGTATAGCTCTTGTAATACCTTCTCCTTTTAGACTGTCTACTCCAGTCCTTACATCGTACACGTTTATGCCCATGGCTTCACAGTAAAGGGCAAGCTGGTTGATTGCTGCAATCTGTAGATCGCGGAAAGTATTCTCTGCAGTTTTCGTTACCTCGGCTGCAGTTGCACTCATAGGAATTACTTTCCCCACAGTCAATACAGGAGAATAGAGCTCGATAGCCCGCCTGGTACTTGCTTCGTTTATGCCGCCCACGATTCTATCATGTTCTCTGATATTTTTTAAAAGCCTGCCTACCATTACTCTTTCAGGGGCATGGGCAAGGGCAAAGTCTTCTCCGGCTTTCAGGCCCGACTCTTCCTCAAGAATCTGTTTTGCCATACCTTCGGTTGTGCCAGGGGTAATTGTGGACTCAAGAACTACGAGCATTCCTGGTTTCAAGTATTTTCCTACGTTTCTTATGCCTTCAATGAGTGCGGAAAAGTCAGGTTCCAAATCTTTAGGATTTGCAAAAGGAGTTTGGATTGCAAGCGTGACGGCATCAAGTTCTGATATCCGTGAAAAGTCAGGAGTGCATTCAAACTTGCCGGCATTTACAACTTTATTAATAAGGTCTTCTAAGCCGGGCTCTTCTCCTTTTAGAGGGCTCTCTCCACGGTTGAGCATACCAATCTTGTAACTTGAACTTTTTGAATTGCGCTGGAAGCCAAGAACTTTATTGAAACATGGGGCATCTGCGAAAAGAACCGCTGAAGGAATACCTACATAGCCCATACCAAGTACTCCAATTTTTTTGATTGGGCCTCTTTCCTTGAAAAGTTTTTCTAATTTACTCATGTTTATCACTTATTGTATTGTTTTTTCAGATCTTTTCAAACCTTTTCTCTTTTCAAAAGTTTTCGAGATTTTACTTTTTCAGAGTCTTTTCCGGCTTATTGTCCTACTTCAATTAATCTTTCTTCCTGGTAGGATTTTATAGCTGCCATTGCGACTTCAAGGGCATGTTTTCCGTCTTCTCCACAGGGGTTAGGTTTTCTACCCTTTGTAGCACAATCTATAAAATAAGTGAGTTCATTTTTCAGGGGTTCGCTATGTTCTACTTTGGCTTTTCTTATCCATTCGTTATCATGTAGCTGTACTGTCTGATTAATATAGTCCAGATAGGCAACTCCCTTAATCCCAATCGCTGTTAACTGCCTTATCTTGTGCGGAGTCAGCCAGTTTGTTTCCACAACCCCTGCAAAATTATGGTCCATACGCAGGATAATTGAGGCGTGATCTTCAAATGAGTGAATGTCAGCACCTGCAATTGCATAAACACTATTTATTTTCTTACCGTAAAGATATGAGATCACATCTATATCATGGACGCCAATATCCAGGATTACTCCCACGTCTCTTATTCTCGGGTTATAGGGGCCTACTCGTTTGGTTGAGATTGAGACTATCTTTCCCAAAATGCCTGAATTTATAATCTCTTTGAGTTTTATAACTGCGGGATTAAAGCGCTCGATGTGCCCAACCATAAGGATTTTTCCCGCTTTTTGTGCAGCTGCTATCATCAAGTCCGCGTTTTCAGTCGTATCTGCAATCGGCTTTTCTACAAGGACATGTACACCTGCCTCAAGAGCATCAAGTACGACCTGCTTATGCAGCTTGGTGGGCACAACCACACTTACCGCATCAAGCCCTTCAGCTAACATTTTCTTATAATCTGTAAAGGCTTTTGTCTTGAATTGTGTAGCCATTGCTTCAACACGCTTCTGGTCTACATCCGAGATTCCGGCAAGCTCCACGTCATTCATTTCACTGTAAATTCTTACGTGGTTCTGTCCCATAGCACCTGTACCTATTACTCCTACTCTAATCAAAAGTCTCACTTCCTGGTTCTGAGAATACAGTGGCTGGAAAACTAATCAATCCTTTGCATAAAATTCTTTGGTCGCCTCGACTATTTCCTGCAAATCAGTTTTGGATAATGCAGGGTGCACGGGGAGAGAAATAACCTCTTCCGCCGCCTTTTCTGCGACCGGTAGAGAATCCCTGTATCCAAGTTCCCTGTAGAAAGGTTGTTTGTGAATGGATATAGGATAATGGATTCCTGTTCCTATTTCTTTTTCTTTCAGGAAAGTTGCCAGTTGATCTCTTTTTTCTGCTCTGACCGTATACTGGTGGAATACATGGGTGCAGTCAGCTCTTATTACCGGTGGCATAATTCCGGATATACCTTTTAACCCTGCTGAAAGAATCTCTGCATTCTTTTGTCTGGCCGCTGTAAACCCGTCCAGCTTTCCAAGCTGTACAAGTCCGATTGCAGCTGCAATATCAGTCATACGCAGGTTGAAGCCCAGCATTTCATGCAGATACCGAACTTTTGAGCCGTGAGCACGGATCATTTTTGCCTTCTCTGCAATTTCCTTGTCGTCCGTAGTGAGAATTCCGCCTTCGCTTGTTGTCATATTTTTAGTAGGGTAAAAGCTGAATGCTCCTGTTCCGAAACTGCCCACTTTTTTTCCAAGGCATTCTGCACCATGGGACTGGCAGGCATCTTCAATTACAATAAGCTTATTATCATCTGCAATTTCCATTATCGCTTTCATGTCTGCAGGATGCCCATAGAGGTGAACAGGCAAAATTGCTCTGGTTTTTGGAGTTATTTTCTCCTGAACTTTTTCAGGATCTATATTATATGTATCTGATTCAATATCTGCAAAAACAGGTTTTGCCCCGGTATAAAGGACGCTGTTTGCTGTTGCAATGAAACTGAAGGGGCTTGTAATCACTTCATCTCCTTTTCCTATGCCATGGGCAAGAAGCGCAATGTACAAAGCTGCAGTGCCAGAGCTCACGGCAACCCCATACTCACAACCAGTGTATTCAGAAAAAGCAAGTTCAAATTCTTCGACTTTTGGGCCCTGTGCAATCATGCCTGATCTCAGGACCTTTGTTACTGCATCAATCTCTTCCTTACCCATCAGGGGCTTGGCAATTGAAATCATTTTGGAACCTCGTTTAATAATCTTGATGAAACTACTCTTACTTAATCTTGATTTTTTGATAGGTTTATATTTGATTCAATTCCTTTAAATCTTGTGGGAGTTCTTGTATTCTGGCAGGCACTCCAATTGCAAGTTTCCAGGCAGGCACATTTTTTGTCACAAGTGCTCCTCCTGCAACCATTGCTCCTTCCCCTATTTCAACATCGGGGAGTAGGGTGGCGTTTGCACCTATAGACGCTCCTTTTCTCAAGAAAGGACCCTTCAATTCGTATTTCTTTCTAATAGGATATTTATCGTTGGCCAGAACAGCACAGGGCCCAATAAATACATTGTCCTCGATAACAACATTGGTTGGAATGTAGACATTTCCCTGGATGCTTACATTATTTCCTATTTTCACATGTCCATCTATAATGACATTGGTTCCAATAAGAACATTGTTTCCAATTTCGGTATTTTCTCTAATCATTACGTTATGCCCGGTTTTGAAGTTTTTTCCGGTTTTTACGTTGGAAAATATCGTTGATCCAGCTCTTATAATTGAATCCGGGCCTATGGCACACCCTGGAAAATCAAAGTTTTCAATTTCGATGTTTTGCTTCAGGATTTCCATCAAGATCCTGTGTTCAGGGTATCCTAGAATCACATTTTCCATTATTACTGTGTCTTTTCCAATTACAGAGGTTCCGTATATCTTAGAAGAATTGTGAATTTTAAATTCAGTCGAGTTCATTGTTCCCCCGTTCTTCTGGTTTTTCTTAGCCAGATAAACTTTCTGTTGGAGCATGAAAACATCTGCTTACTTTTTGCAGTTTTACATAGCTTTTCATTTCATAGTTATTCATTTTTTATGTTCCCAATAATCGGAATAATCTAAACTCTCAGGACAGCCCAAGATGTTGTGATTACTTTTCCCATATTCATTTCTTTGATTTTTCTAACTACTCCTAAATTTTTAGTTTAAAGGGTTTTTTAATTATATAATGATTTGGTTTATTTTTCTACTCTTCTTTTCTATCTTTTCCAAGAATTCTTCAATTATTTTCAGGAATTTTTCAATTTATATTTTGCGTTTATAGCTTTACAATATAATTTTTAATTTTATTCATTTAATTGCAAACTTAAACTCACAGGTATTTTCGTTATCTATTAAGAGAACCTCCCACATTTTTCCAAAATTCGAGTTTAATGCTTCTTCTCTTGATGTTTATCAATGGTATGAGTAGGATTTTTGTATGAGTAGGATTTTTATATCTTATCGCTTATTTGTTCCTGTAACATACTAATCAACTCAAGGAGTACTAACTACGCTTACAAGTTTAATCACGTCTAACTCCGTTTCTTCGAGTGCGCTCTCAGTAACTACCGTAACACCGGGAATTCCTGAAGGCGCATCTGTGGCTGCGGCAGTTTTACTTATATTGCTTTTGCTCAGGGACTTTCTCCCTGCATCGAAACATTGGGAAAGTACGGTAAAGGTTTCTTTGAATATGGGAATTATTCCACTGATGTTTTCCTTTGGTGCAATCATTCTCTTTAAGGTTGTCGCACTATTTTAATGGCTTTTCAGAGGGCTACCATCCAAGTGTCCCCCGATTCCCATCTCGGCAGAGTTGCAGCTCTGCAATGCACTGCCCTTTTTGCTTCACTTTACTTCGCTCACGAGGACTAAATTATGGGCAAGTAACAGTAATCTTGTTTCAAAAAGTAGCTTCTGGATAAAATAACACTTTTTTAAGAAAGACTGTCTGAATTGACTCAGTTCGGCTGCAGTGGGCAATTTTGATTATATTCGGCAGTTGATGAGTTTCATTACTTTTTTGCTCTGATGGAATACTGTTTATTATCTAAACGTTCTGTTTAATTCTAAAAAATATGAAAAACACGAAAAGCATGAGGAACTGCTAATATTTACCTATTCGATATTCCCATTATTATAGAAGCCTGAGTGAGTTTTTCCTGAGCATATGATCGAGAGTAAGTCGGGAAATAAGTTTCAACCATATAGAAGCTTTAACCTTTGGCTTAATTTCCTTTGATCGAAACCCCTTTTTTATTTTTCGGAATACGTGAGTGGACGCAGATAGTTTAAAAGAGAAGGGGGATAATCCCGAAAAAGAATACATTCATAAATCCATGAATTAATGCGACCAGCGGTAGGCTTCGGGTTCCGTAAAATAGGTAGCCTATAACAGCACCTACTAAGGTTATGTAAAATATTTCGTAAATGCTCCCATATCCTGAATGCATTAACCCGAATAAAACACTTGTAACTATCAGCGCTTCCCGGTTGCCTAATACTATTTCCAACCGGTTCTGCAGAATTGACCGGAAGATCATCTCCTCTATAGGACTCACGAGAAAGACCATAATTATGGTGAGATTTATGAGGTTAAGAATTGAAAGATTCGGAATAAGAGGATTTTTTCCGACTATGATATATTCCCCTGCTCCTAATAAAAGGCCCATGAATATTGATAATGGAATATATATCCCCATTTTTTTGAAGGTTATCCCAAGCTGTGTGCTAGTAAACTCCTGATTAATGGCTGCAATGCTCACAGGAATTGCCAGAAGACAGTATATGAAAATAAGGTTGTAAAGTTTTTCTTCATAGAAAAGAGGCATTGAAAAATCTACAAGACGCAGGATTGGTAGAAGGATAAAACTCTGATAGGTTTTCTGAATTTCCTTGTTTTTTATATATATTATGGAAAAGGAAAGCCCAAGAAGAACTAATGCATGTATTTCCATGGCTTCGAGTTTCCTTCCCGAATATATCATTAGTTCTGCAAGAGCAATAGCTACAATTGGGATTGCTAGATAGACCCATTTATTTTCTATCTCAGGTGTTTTTTCCTTCAGATTCTCAGACATCTTCGTTTTTATGCCTTCTGGAGTCTCCACATTAGGACTCTCAAATGCTCCCATCCTCACACCTCCTCTCCAACATTTATCCAGAGGCGCAAATCTTTGTAGGGTATATTCTTTTCAGTTTCATTGAAAAGCAGGAACTCAAGCTTCATATTTTTTCCTTCAACAGAAGGTGTAATCTCAAGAGGTTCTACCAGGGTCTTATTATTGGCAAGTCTGATATGCTGCAGATTTTCCGGAAGAGGCAACGATTGATTTTTAAGCCTTACTTCCATTGTATAGTCCATTGTTCTATACTCGTTATTTGCTATTCCTATAAAGTAGGTCCCACTTTCTCCCTGTATATAATCTGTTTTATAGTTGTTAGCCGTCCCATTGGCCCCAAGAACATAGAACTCCGTATATGGCTCTTTGTCATAAGGCACCAGAATGACGTAAGCTCCAGTCCCTATCAAGATAAGGACAGAAAGAGCTAGAATTAGCCTGAGGTTTTTCTCTATTTTAGATACCGGCTCTCCCATTATTCCAGATAGCAGGGTGAGGGCAAGAGCCCTGAAAGGTACCTCAAATTTCCTGTCTGCAGGTAGATAGTTTCTTCTAACGTATGCTGCTGCCAACATAATCAGGGTAAATATGGAGACACTTGTAATAAGAGGCATCTCCTTGATTCCCCATGGTGTATAACTAAGTGCTAGCCCTATCAAAGCCACAACTGAGACGCTCATTGCAACAGAAAGAGCTATCCTTTCCATCCCTTCAAGTCCGCTTTTTTCTGGAAAGAGCATGGCTATGAGGGCGTACCCTGGGAAGAAGAGTATCAGGGGTAGACCAAGAGATGTGCGAATAAGACTTCCGCTAAGTACAGGAATTAGTACAAAAATATCCATAAGAATTACAAGGCCTGCTACTAACAACAGGTCAGATGGGAACTTCTGGTTTCCGGCCATATAACTCCTCATAAAGCATATGTTTTTTGGCTTCCAAGCCTTTTCGTTATTCGGGCTAATCTGCCAATTTCTCTGTTCACTAATGAGGTTTTTCGGAAACCTTTCGATTTCCTCTTACCGGCTGCTTTGGTCTTCAATTGCGAAAGAGTTACGCCGGAAAGGTGAAAGCTATCCGAGCTTTAATCCCGGTTTTCTTCTAATTTAGCAGAATATATTTCCTGAATTATATTCGTTTTCAAGAATGTTTTAACCCGATCTACTCAATTACCTAGTTGTATAAAATATCTTTCCCTTTTCCTGAATTGTATATAAAATACTTTTCCCTTATTTCCATCTCCTTGAAAGAAGTTTTAGCCTTTTAAGCCTCCATCTATCTAAATTTTTAGATACATTTTTGGGGTTGAACCCGCAGGGGTTAAGTCTATGGGGTTATAAACATTGACATATAACAAGGAAGTCTTTGAGTTCTTATATCTGCGTAATTTTTTCTTTTATTATTCTCTTATTACAGTCAGTAATTGATGCCTTTTAAGCTATTATTTCGGATGGCAGGCGTTTTACATGGGTTTAATTATTTTTTATTATCAGAATTACTGGTTAATTATTTTTTGTGTCTAAATGCTTATATATCTCGTATATTAAAACAGATACAGGTCTTGTATTAAATGCTGTGACTCACTTACGGAGTATATATGTTCCTTCTTTTGGGTAAAAAGAGGAGAACAATTCCCTCAACTGATTCTCTGTAAATGTAGCCGTAAAAGACCTTTTGAAACCCTCTAAAAATTATGGAGCGATGACTCTGAAAAATATATTTGCAGAATTTGGAATTTTTACTGATTTTTCTCTAATAAACTACGTTATTAAGACTTCTTACATTTATCTTCAAAGAGGTAGATGATTGCATATGGCCATTACGATTGCAGCCATGCCTGCCTATAACGAAGCCCACGCCATTGCAGATGTTATCAAGGGTTGCAAAAAATACGTCGACAGAGTAGTAGTTGTAGATGACGGAAGCACCGATAATACTGTCGACATCGCCGAATCTCTTGGCGCCTATGTAGTTCGCCACGAAACAAATAAGGGATATGGAGCAGCCCTAAGGAACTGCTTTGAAACCGCCCGTAGGCTCGATGCAAATGCTATGGTCATAATTGACTCTGACGGTCAACATGACCCCTCCGAAATTCCCAAGCTCCTTGAACCCTTGAAAAATGGTTTTGATCTGGTAATTGGCTCAAGGTTTGTCAATGGTAACGGTAAAAATGTCCCTATTTACCGTAAATTCGGGATGAAAGTCCTTGATATTGCAACCTATATTGCAGGCGGTCTGAATGTAACGGATTCACAAAGCGGCTTCCGAGCTTATGGAAAAAAAGCTATTGAAAACATAAATTTGAATGGCACAGATATGTCGGCAGGCTCTGAAATCCTGATTCAGGCCAAGGATTATAAATTGAAGTTTACTGAAGTGGAAATCCATTGCAGATATGACCTCGAGGACTGCTCAAGTGAGCATCCTTTTATACATGGTCCTAGAGTCCTGTTCCGCATCCTTAAAGATATGGAGTACAGACGACCTTTGTACTATTTCTCCGTTCCTGGCCTGATTATGACATCTACAGGCATTCTTATGGGATTAATATTTTTGCAGGATTTTCTTCAGGGAGGATCCCTGCGCTTTGGACCAACACTACTTATGGTTATGCTGACGGTTATAGGGGCCTTCATGGTGTTTACCGGAATAATACTGCATGCCATCTCAAGAATGATATTTTTAAACGAGAATATTCGAAAACAGTAATGTTAAAACGGGGCCAATTTATATGAAATACCCTTTCGTTTCAGTCGTAGTAGGTATTCGTAATGAAGAAAAATTTATTGAAGAATGTATTGAGTCACTTATTAATCTAGATTACCCGAGAGATTCTTACGAGATTATTATCATTGATGGTATGTCCACCGACAAAACGCGAGATATAGTACAAAAATATCCTGTCAAACTTCTTTTGAACGAAAAAAAGAATGTTGCTGCGGCAAGAAACCTTGGCGTAGAGAATGCCAGGGGAGAACTTGTCGCATTTACTGACGGAGACTGTAAGGTCGATCCTCAGTGGTTGAAAGCTCTTGTCCATGAAATGCAAACTTCTCCAGATGATGTTGTGTGTTTTGGAGGCCCTAACCTGATCTTTGACACTGATCCTGTATTTGGCAGGGTGGTGGGATATGCCCAAGAATCTTTCTTGGGGTCTGGAGGTTCGGCTCAGTCCAAAAACTCCACAAAAAAGCATTATGTCAGCTCTCTTCCTAATTGCAATGCAATGTACAAAAAAGCTGCAATTAAGGAAGTTGGAGGTTTTGATGAGCGGTTTGTGGTAGGTCAGGACGGGGACCTGAACTACAGAATCGGTAAGAAGGGTAACAAGTTTTTGTATATCCCGAATGCACAGGTCCTGCACCATAGAAGAGGAACTCTCAAGTCCTTTTCCGTAAGGATGTTTAAATATGGTATGTGGATGGCAGAACTTTTCAAGAAGCATGGAGAATTTGTCCGTTGGTATGCTTTTTTGCCTTCGATTGCCACCTTGTTTGCAGTCATTTTGCTTATCGCGTCTATCAAGTATTCCACTGCAGGCCTGCTTCTTCTTGTACTCGTGACCATATATTTTATTCTTGTTTTTATTACCTCAATCCAGGTTACCTATAAAATGAAATCAAAATACGGTCTTTTTGCTCTTTTTATTATTCCTGTGCAGCACGTTGCTTATGGACTGGGGTTTTTGTACAGCTTTACAAATTCTCCGTTGACCTCAAAAGTCAGTTCCTGTTCAAGTACTTAATAACTATAAATTATATCATTTATTTAAAAAGAAACCGAAACACTTGAATATATGAGAAGCTTTTCAGGGCAAAATCTTCTTAATCAATAAAGTCCTGATGAACTCTCACTGATTTTCAAACACAGAAGTTTGGATGCCAGGTTTGTTAAATATATTATATGATTGCTTAAGGTCATGGAGATAGTATGTTCGGATTAAGTAAAGAAGCAGGACGCGGATTAGATAATGACCGTCTAATGAGGTTAATTTCTTTTCTGTTTCCGTTAGCTATAATCTTCGCAGTAATATTCACTTTCTTATGGATGTTTGCAACCGGGAAGTTCGGTTATGCACTTCGGGGGCTATTTACAGGAATACCTGCAATACTTTCCTGTCTTTTCATACTGTTCATTTACAAAAAAGATGTAAGTTTGCATGATATCGATATCTTTCCATCATTGAGTACAAAGTCTCTTACGTACCTTTTTGGGATATTTTATATTGGGTCCATAGTTGTACTTTTGCTGTCTCCAGGAAGCAGGCCTCTTTACTATTTCCTCTTTATTTTAGGACTTTATCTATCGGTATTCTTCCAAATTTTCTCTAAAGATGTAAACCCTACACTTATTCTGGCGGAATCTATCTTAATCGCGGGTAATTTAATTTACAGTGTGACTTTAAATTATGATTTCTATGTCGGTACCACAGACATCCTGCCTCATATTTTTATTTCAGAAGTTACTGCACTGACCGGGAAAACAATTCCTACTTCCTTAAGCGATTACGCTTACTTCCCTCTTTATCATGTGTTTATTGCAGAAGCTTCTGAGATCTTGCACATAAGCGTAAAGAACTCACTTTTTCTGGTAACTGCACCTGTCTATGTAATAACTATAATTTTCCTTTATTACCTTTTTAATTACATAACAAACAACAGGCAGATCTCACTCCTCTCATGCTTACTCTTCTCCGTAAGTTCTACCGTACTCTATTATGGTGTCAATGTAATCACCCGCACAATGGCATTCATAATGTTCATTGTATTATTGTACCTGATTTATAGTGTTAATTTCAAAAAGGATAAACTGTCCTTAAAAACCCTCTCAGTAATTGTTGCAGTTTTTTTAACTTTAGTTCACAATGTATCCCTTCCACAGCTCGTTCTATTACTGATAATTCTTCTTGCATCGGAATATGTGATAGGGAATAACAACTATATCAGTAAACCCTTCTTTATACTGCTTAATGTCATTTTTGCCGCTTACTGGTTCTTCGTAGCATACGTGTTTGTACAGAGGAGCCTGGCTCCCCGTTTGCAGAGCCAATTTTTGGATTCTATAGTTCTAACTGCCGGAGGTTCAGAAGTTCTTCAGGAAAGCTTGACTGATTTATCAGGGCTTCTGGATAAATCGGTATTTTTATTTTTTGCACTGATAGGAATAGGTTTTCTCCTGAAAAATTACAAGAAAAATTATGCTGCCGTATTAGGGTTATTTGCTCTGTTAACTCTTGTATTTTACATCCCCAACCCCCTCAATACGATCTGGCAGTTCAAAGTCCTCTTCAGAGTTGACCGGTTTATGCTTTTCGTTAGTCCCTTTATGGCTTTCGCAATGGGGTACGGATTGTATATATTCTGGAATTATATGGTTAAATATTCCTCTAAGAGATTGAACTCCGCTTTCTTAGTGATCTTATTGTTTTCTACTTTTGTTTTAGTTTCTTCGATCTACAGTATTGCAGATTCGGGTTGCCTTAGTCAAGAAGCAAAACACGAATATTTTACTTCCGAAGAGTTAAGCGGCTTTAATCATATTTTCAAGTATGTCCCTGTCAATTCCTCAACTAAGTCGATTTATACCGATTATTACGCTTCGAGATTCTTTTATGTCCCGCTGATTCCTTCGAAATCTGCGGAATTGAATATCTCATCTTATGATAATTACAGAATCGGTAATGTAAATAAACTCCCAGAATACAAAGGTTATATAGTTCTCAGAACCAGAGAGTTTCTCAGGAGTGGATTATACTTTGGAAGTGAGGAAAGCACCTTGAAAGATACTGCCAACTATTTCTATCAAGGACTGCCCAAAAACGAGCTTGAGCTGGAAAGCAACCTCAAAAGTCTTGACAAAATTTATTCAAATCCATCGACAGACATTTATATACCACATCAGGGATTAAATAAACCCTGAAACTTATTTTTAAAATATACCTATATCTTTTTGTCCGGTACTCATTTTACTTCTAGAGCCTATCCCGAAACTCAAAATTTTATTTTTGAATCTCGTATTTGGGACGATCAATTGAATGCCTAATCACTCAAATGATCCTGAAAACCATGATGATTTAGAATAAAATAGGTTTTGGGATAGGCTCCTAGATAAAATGATGCAGCAGGCATTTGTCATAAGTAACAGCTTTTACGAGTTTTTATCTGCGATTCTGTGGATTTGAAGGTCTGTGAGTTACGGCAGACAAAGAAATTAAAAAAGTAAGCTTAAGGAAACTAGGTACTTATTTCGAAGCTTTCTCTAAAAGCTCTGAGTATATACCCACAGTCTTTTTTGCATGGGCTTCCCAGGTAAGTCCTCTCTGAATTATGCTTTTACGCCCGAGTTTCCCCATGTTTTCTCTCTGGCTTTTATTCTCAAGCAGTTTATTAATTTTTCTGGATAATTCTCCAGGATTTTTTGCTGGTACTAGATACCCTGTTTCCCCATCAACCATAAGTTCAGGTATCCCGCCGACGTCAGTTGCTACAACCGGGACCTCACAGGCAAGGGCCTCGAGTACTACATTTGGTCTACCCTCCGAAAGGGAAGGCAATACGAGGATATCCGAAGCTGAGATCCAGAGTGGGATATTCTCATGATTTACAGGACCAATGAATCTAATGTAATCTGCAATTTTGAGCTCTTGTGCTCTTTTTTCCAGACCTTTTCTCAGGCCGTCGTCCCTGCCTACCATAAAAAGAGTGGTATTCATGCTCGCAAAATCCTTTGCAGCTTCAATCAGGTAGTCCACACCTTTTATTTTTCTAAGGGCTCCAACAAATAGGACGATATTCTTATCTTGCGGCAGGTTTAACAGATTCCTTGCATGTGCCTTTCCTGCAGGTTTGAATTTTACGGTGTCAACACCGTTTGGAACCACATGGACCTTCTCTTCATTTATTCCCAGATTTACGATGTGGAGCTTGAGATCCTCGCTGACAGAAAGAATCTTATCTGCAAAATTCATTGCCTCTATAATCTGCTTTGATGTATAGGAGCCTTCATAAGCGACTTTTCTTTCGATTGTCCCGAGTGCACTTATTACGAGAGGAACTCTCCATTTCTTTGCAAGTTTCATCATCCCATATCCGTCAGGATATGAAAAGTGTGCGTGGATCAGGTCTGGCTCTGGCTTTATATTTTTGATTGCGTATTCGAAAATGAAGTGAGAGTACGAAAACCCTGTTATGGGATAAAAATATTTTTTGGGGACAGCATATATATAACGTGGATAGTGAAGGTCGTATTTTTCTGTATGCTCAATCCGCGGCAGTTTAAAAAAGTTATGATATGGAAGTGCGGAAAAGGGAAGGACGAAGGGTTTTGGAGAGATAACAGTAACATCTACGCCCTGGTTTGCAATTGAGTCTATACTCTGTTTTATGAATGTCCCAAGTTGAGGGTAATACCTGTTAGGAAATTCCTGACATGCTTCCAGTACTTTCATAATCTTTTGCTCGTTTTCGCTTCGGATGCATCAAAAGCAGACAGAGGAGAGAATTAATCCTATAAATACTTCTCTGCAAAATGTATTAAATTATTGTCCATGGGTTTTATACTAAACCCTCACCCTTAAACTGAAAAAAATAATAAAAAAAGCTATGGGATAAACTAATTAACTACTTTTGCCATTCTGGTAACCAGCTACTATGGTTAAAAAAGTAAATAATATTTTCCTGGTTTATTACGGCTCTTTCAATGCTAAATCAGGTTCGAACATCCACATTCTTGAACTTTTAAGAAATTTAAAAAAGTATACTGATATAGTCTTGTTTGTACCCGGACAGAAGAGTGTAGACCGTACTCTTCCAGGGATAAAATGCGTGCCTGTAATAGACAATAAATATCTTGTACAGCCCTCTTACGAATTCATGCTTTCTTTTTACCTTCTTTATTCTTGCATAAGAAATAGGCCTGATGTGCTCTATCTTCGCCAGAATTCTTTTCCGTTCTTTCCCATATTTCTATGTAAAATTCTAAAAATTCCTTCAATAGTAGAAGTCAATGGGATAGTTCTGGATGAGTTAAAGGTCGATCCAAATTCACAGTCTTTTGCGTATAGAGTTTTCTCTCATCTTGCACTCCGGTCTGAGAACTTTAATTACAAGCATTGCGACAGAATTGTTTCTGTCACGGATAAGCTCAGGGACGAACTTGTGAGACTATACTCTGTTCCGGAGAGTAAAATCTATGTTATTAACAATGGGGCAAATACCGATGTATTCAAGCCTCTTGGTTTAGAACAGACAAGAGAAAAACTGCAGCTTGAAAACTCAAAAAAGTACGTATGCTTTGTAGGGAATCTTGCAGCCTGGCAGGGAGTTGAATTTCTCATCCATGCTTCTCCTTTAATTCTGGAGAAATGTCCTGATACTCATTTTCTTATTGTCGGGGACGGAGTTATGAAGGATAAATTGATGGAAACGGCTTCCAAGTTAGAGCTTTCGGATAAATTTACTTTCACCGGAAGAATCCCCTACGAACAAGTTCCTCTCTACATTAACGCGGCCGACGTCTGCGTTGCTCCTTTCATCAAGGAAAGGAACTCAAAAATAGGACTTTCAGCGTTGAAAACGTATGAGTACCTTGCCTGTGGAAAGCCGATTGTGGCAAGTGGTATTTCAGGAGTCAAAGATTTGATTGAAGCTTCAGGTGGTGGAATTTCAGTAACTCCCGAGAATCCTAAACAACTTGCTACTGCTGTAATAAGGTTGCTTCTCGATGAAAATACCCGAGTTCTTATGGGAGAGAAAGGACGAAGATATGTCGTTGAGAATCACAGCTGGGATGGAGTTGCAAGAAAAATTCTGGACATATGCAAAGATATCATTTAACCTGCTTTCGGCAAGTATACGTGAGAATTCATTTAATATCTCTACTAATATCGATTTATTGAAAACTTCAAAAATTAAATTTAAATTGAAAACTATTAAATGTTAACCATATTTTCATTAATATATTTTATAATATATTGGAAAAACGGCAAATAGGATTGAGACTCTATCCGCATGATTCTAATATTCAAAAGAACTTATAATAAATAACTACCAAATATGTTAATATATTAAAATGTGCTTGCTGCCGAAAATTCGAAAAATATCATGCCCATTTGTATATTACAGCTCTGCCGTAACAGAGTCCGGCAATTATATAATATTTATCTTAATCACACTGTTTACTTTAAGGAGTTAATTAGAAATTGGCAACAAATTTACTATTTTCTCAAGAGGAATTTGTGTAAGTTGGAGAAATTGGTCTGAGAAACAGGCGACTTATTCTGAATTCTTTACTATAGTATCTTGTTTGATTCAGTAGTTTTCGCTATGAATTATTATTTCAGCACTTAATTCTACAGTCCTTAAACTCATATACCCATCTTTTAAAAAATTGTGTTAAATCGTATATAAAAAATTATTATAGATATATAAATATTTTTAATAGATATTATCAAATTATATAACTGTATACGCTGTTACTACACAAATATCTACCTAACAGAAATAATTATGTAATTTGTTAGGATTTGTACTAAACAATTTCGATGTTAGAACGAGGATTAGGAATCTTTTTATTGAGGGGTTGCCTTATTCTTGAAGACGTTATTATATATTTACTTTTTACATTTTCAAAAATTAATTTGCGTATATAAAGCCTTTGAATTCTGAAAGAATCTAACGTTTGCGATATCTTGTTCAACATATCTGAAAATAGAAGTAAGCTTCTTCAACTTTGTAACAAGTTGGCATATATTTTACGGAGGTGCGGATACGTCACTGCACAAATATTTAATTATCAAAAATATTAATAAATTTCATTCTGATCATATTCAGATAATGTCGACGTTAAAACGAGAACTGGAAATCCTTTTATTGGTAGGTTGCCTTATTCTTGTAAACGTTCCTACTGCTTTATGCCTAAGTCCTGCACCAACTGTTTACGTTGCAGGGGATGGTAGTGGAGATTTTAACTGCGATGGAAAAGATGATCATGTACAGATAAATCAGGCCCTTAAGTTTGTGGCCGATAATTCTGAATATACAACTGTCCACCTTAAAGGTCCTTTTACGTATGTTATTGACGATACTCTTCTCATCGGCAGCAATACTATTCTTGAAGGGGATTCTACTGCTGTGATCAAGCTGGATAACAATGCAGGTTGGGTTGTAATGAAACCTATGATCCAGCAGATGAGCAGTTCCGGAAATAACAACATTGTAATAAGAGGGTTCGAGGTTAATGGAAATCACGATGGAAATTCCGAAGAGGATGGTGACGGATACTACAATATAATGTACTTACTCCATTGCAATAACGTAGAAGTATACAATATGTATATGCATGATGGTCATGGAGACGGGCTGAGGATAAAATATAGTGAGAACGTCAAGTTTTACGACAATACCATCTACAAGCTTGGGCATGACGGTTTGTTTGCAATTCAGTGCCAGAACGTAGAGGCTTGGAACAATAAAATAACCTGTAGGACTAACAGCGGCCTTAGAGTCTGGAATTCAAACCACATCAAACTCCATGATAATTTAATCGATTCTTTCTACCATTGGAGCGCAGGTGGCCCGGGCATTCAGGTAGAAAAGTCTGCAGGTACTATGGATGATATTGAAATCTACAATAATACTATCCATAACACCTATGGGCCTGGAATCTGGCTGTTCAACTATGATACCTCTGCTACCAAAGACCAGGGGAAAAATATCCATATTTATCATAATATCTTATACAGTACAGGTACCAATCCTAGCATTACATGGGTTGGGGGTATTCTGGGGAGTGGATTCCACGATACACTTATAGAAAATAATGTCTTTGACAGTTCATATCATGTTGCTATTGTCAGTATGTGTCCTGAGCGTTATTCTCCAGATTACTCATCAGAATACACAACAATTGCCCATAACAACATAATCGTAAATACCCAGAAACGTACAAAGTATCCGAGTGGGACAGGGTATGGAATTATGAATTATCTGCCTGCAACACATTCATTTGATATTTCTTATAATTGTCTTTATAATAATTCAGCAGGTTACTATAAAAACTGCACCTCGAAAGCGGATCTCCATATAAGGCCATTATTTGTAGACCAGGAAAACCATGATTATCACCTTCAATCAAGAGGTGGAACTTGGAACGGGAAAACCTGGGTTAAATACAAAGTGAGTTCTCCATGTATTGATTCCGGATATTCGTCCTCTGACTATTCCAAAGAACCTGAAGATAACGGAAACAGAATCAACATAGGAAGGTATGGGAACACGATCTATGCATCAAAATCAAAGCACTGATGCACCGGTATGTTTATCGTTTCTTTTATCGTGAATCCAGATACTTGAGGTTGCGTTAATAAATTAACATTGATAAAGTACCTAACCGTTATGGAAAAACTAATGTCAAGAAAATTTAGTTATTGGTCACAGGTTAACTCTGAATCGTTACATATTGATGAGAATAAATCAAAAATTATGCCCAATAATTAAATTGCCATGACACTAGATACATCCTTGAGAATTATAGCTGGGAGGGAGTTGAAAAAGATTCGGTACAACTTTAGCGATATCATTCAATAGTTTTCTTTAACGATAGTGGTACAGGTAGTCTCAAAACGATATTCAATTCTACAATTGAGATAATTTATTGGCGATAAGAGTAAGCCCTGCATAAATTTTGGAATGATTTCCTTCAGAATTAAGTCAAAAATGTCCCTCCCAATTATAGAAATTGTTAGAGTTTTGAGACCTCCAGTATCTTTTAATAAAGCTGATTCTGACTTCGGTTGTTGTCCAGAATCTTCATAGGTTCTTCTTACAATCTCACAGACTGACTAAAAATTTAAAAAGACTGCCCAAATAGTTATATAACGTTGTGATATAGTTTATACTGTTGACTATAGAAATTAAATTGAGGGATAATACTTTATTTACTTACTATGTTTCATGGGGGGACTTAGGTGAATTTAAGGAATTAGCCTGAAAAAAAGGGAGATTTCTTCTGGATCCCTTATTTATTGTATTTTATTGGATTCAGTAGCTTTCGCTATGAATAAACTCTCCAGAACTTTTCTATAGCCTTGAATGTCGGAGAGTGGATACTATTTAAAAAATCTCATCCACCATTCAGTGAACTGAGCAAGAAATTTGTCTAATTATTTGATAAACAATTGTAATTTTTGTAGACATATGGGTACTTTCACCCAGTTCTTACTCTGTAAGCTTATTAACAAATTTTCACAGTAGTCTCAGGTGATATAGATGCTAAAAAGAGAATTAGGGATCTTTTTCTTGATAAGTTGCCTTATTCTTGCAAACGTTCCTACTGTTTTATGCCGAAGTCCTGCACCAACTGTTTATGTTGCAGGAGATGGTAGTGGGGATTTTAACTGCGATGGAAAAGATGACCATGTACAGATAAATCAGGCCCTTAAGTTTGTGGCCGGGAACTCTAAATATACTACTGTTCACCTCAAAGGTCCTTTTACGTATGTTATTGACGATACTATTCTCATCGGCAGCAATACTATTCTTGAAGGGGATTCAAACGCTGTTATTAAACTGGCTAACAACGCAGGTTGGGCTACAATGAAACCTATGATCAAGCAGATGAGCAGTTCCGGAAATAACAACATTGTAATAAGAGGGTTTGAGATTAATGGAAACCATGACGGTAATCCTAAAGTTTCTAAGGGTAAAGGGTACTATAATATGATTTACTTTACTAACTGTAATAACGTAAAAGTATACAAAATGTATATGCACGATGGACTTGGAGACGGGCTGAGGATAAAATACGGAAAAAATATTAAATTTTATAAAAACAGGATATACAAACTCGGGCACGACGGTCTGTTTGCAATTCAGTGTCAGAATGTAGAAGCCTGGAATAATACAATAACCTGTAGAACTAACAGCGGTCTTAGAATCTGGAACTCAAACCATGTAAAATTCCATAATAATGTAATCAATTCTTTCTATCACTGGAGTGCAGGCGGGGCGGCCATTCAAATAGAAAAGTCTGCAGGAATTATGAATGACATAGAGATCTATGATAATACTATATCTAACACCTATGGACCTGGAATCTGGATTTTCAACTATGATACCTCTGCTACTAAAGATCAAGGGAAAAATGTTCATATTTATAATAATGTCTTCTACGGTACAGGTACCAATCCGAGCATTACCTGGGTTGGAGGTATTGTAGCCAGTGGGTTCCATGATACTCTAATTGAAAATAATGTTTTTGACGGCGTATACCATGCTGCTGTTATTCATATGTATCCAGAAGCTTATTCTCCAAAGTACTCGTCAAAATACACAACAATTGTCCGTAACAACATAATTGTAAACACTCAGAAACGTACAAAGGCCCCTAGTGGAACAGGGTATGCAGTGATAAATTATCTTACTAAAAACCATAACTTTGTGCTGGAGAATAACTGCCTTTACGAGAATTCAGCAGGCAAATATAAAGGCTGCACTTCGAAATCCGACATATACTTAAACCCATTATTTGTAAACCAGAAATACCATGATTATCACCTCCAATCAGTTGCAGGTCACTGGAATGGAAAAAAATGGGTTAAAGACAGAGTTAGTTCTCCCTGTATTGATTCCGGATATGCCTCGTCTGACTATTCTAAAGAACCGGAAAATAATGGGAACAGGATCAACATAGGAAGATATGGAAACACAATCTATGCTTCACTGTCATCGAGTTCAAGAGTAAAGACTGTGCAGTCTTCGTTAACAGACTATATCTCCGAAGCTACAAATGAGACTGATGAAGATCTTAACTTTACGGAGGAAGTTTTTGACGTGGACGAAGATAATTGCACATACTCTGAAGATCTTTCTATCGACACACAGAGCCTGGTTATCGATTCAATTCCCAAAACTACAGTTAAGATTGGAGAAACTTTGAACTTTACAGTAAAAGCTTCTGATGTGAATGGAGGCAATCTTACCTTTTCAGCATCTGCTCTTCCTGAAGGCGCAAGTTTTGACGAAACAGGGATTTTTAACTGGACGCCTTCAGAAGGACAGGAAGGAATATACAAGATATATTTTGAAGTAAGCGATGGTATTTTCAAAGATTCTGAAGGTGCAATAATAAGTGTGGTTGAAGAAGACTCTTTGAACCTTTCTAATGTGTACGACAGCTACATTTACGAAGTATCTCCTGAAGATCCTTGTTTGAATAATTTATCTTTCGGATTGGAGGAATAGCTGAACTTTAAAATCAACGTTGATCAATGAATTTCCAGGAAAAACTATAAATGGACAAGGTAAACAAGAATTGAAACTTTCTGGGTTCATCTGCGTTTGTCCGTGGTTTATTAAGAATATGTGAAATCGATTCACTAGATAAAACAAGCTTTTTCAAGAGAATGATCGGAATATCTTAAGAACGTAGCTAGAATGGAGTTGCAAGAATGGAATTGGAGCAATATTATCTAACAGTACTTTTATGATATGTCAGATGGTTATGCCTAACTTCCAAACTCCTTTCTAACTTCCGTATTCTTTTCTATTTTTGGCAGGTTTCCTAGTAATTTTCTATCCTTTGTGGAGTCTTAATCTATAAAATTCGATTTTTAATAATTTACATAACTGTTTTTGAAGTGTTTAATCCTTTTTTAAAGTAAAAGTAAAAAGTTGACTTTGCCAAAACTATGCAATATATTATCAAAAGAAGAACTCACCTCAAAATAAAGAGCTATAGTCCACCACATGAATTTAGTTACGATGTAGGCTCAATAAACTC
Organism: Methanosarcina barkeri str. Wiesmoor; assembly: GCF_000969985.1. Taxonomy (GTDB): domain Archaea; phylum Halobacteriota; class Methanosarcinia; order Methanosarcinales; family Methanosarcinaceae; genus Methanosarcina; species Methanosarcina barkeri_B. Next base: position 4,676,384 of record NZ_CP009526.1, read on the forward strand.
TGTTTTAATTTTGACTTTTCTCATTCCAAATACTTATTTATTCCCTAGAACACGATGCAATTCTTCGAATATTTGTCAGATTTGCCCAAATACTTTTATAACATTGGGATATAATTTACAATGTAGACTATAGAAATTAAATTAAGGGCTAATACATTATTTATTTACTATGTTTCATGGGGGGACTTAGGTGAATTTAAGGAATTAGCCTGAAAAAAGGGAGATTTCTTCTGGATCCCTTATTTATTGTATTTTATTGGATTCAGTAGCTTTCGCTATGAATAAACTCTCCAGAACTTTTCTATAGCCTTGAATATCGGAGAGTGGATACTATTTAAAAAATCTCATCCACCATTCAGTGAACTGAGCAAGAAATTTGTCTAATTATTTGATAAACAATTGTAATTTTTGTAGACATATGGGTACTTTCACCCAGTTCTTACTCTGTAAGCTTATTAACAAATTTTCACAGTAGTCTCAGGTGATATAGATGCTAAAAAGAGAATTAGGGATCTTTTTCTTGATAAGTTGCCTTATTCTTGCAAACGTTCCTACTGTTTTATGCCGAAGTCCTGCACCAACTGTTTATGTTGCAGGAGATGGTAGTGGGGATTTTAACTGCGATGGAAAAGATGACCATGTACAGATAAATCAGGCCCTTAAGTTTGTGGCCGGGAACTCTAAATATACTACTGTTCACCTCAAAGGTCCTTTTACGTATGTTATTGACGATACTCTTCTCATCGGCAGCAATACTATTCTTGAAGGGGATTCAAACGCTGTTATTAAACTGGCTAACAACGCAGGTTGGGCTACAATGAAACCTATGATCAAGCAGATGAGCAGTTCCGGAAATAACAACATTGTAATAAGAGGGTTTGAGATTAATGGAAACCATGACGGTAATCCTAAAGTTTCTAAGGGTAAAGGGTACTATAATATGATTTACTTTACTAACTGTAATAACGTAAAAGTATACAAAATGTATATGCACGATGGACTTGGAGACGGGCTGAGGATAAAATACGGAAAAAATATTAAATTTTATAAAAACAGGATATACAAACTCGGGCACGACGGTCTGTTTGCAATTCAGTGTAAGAACGTAAAGGCCTGGAAAAACACAATAACCTGTAGAACTAACAGCGGTCTTAGAATCTGGAACTCAAACCATGTAAAATTATATAATAATGTAATCAATTCTTTCTATCACTGGAGTGCAGGCGGGGCGGCCATTCAAATAGAAAAGTCTGCAGGAATGATGAATGATATAGAGATCTATGATAATACTATATCTAACACCTATGGCCCTGGAATCTGGATTTTCAACTATGATACCTCTGCTACTAAAAATCAAGGGAAAAATGTTCATATTTATAATAATGTCTTCTACGGTACAGGTACCAATCCGAGCATTACCTGGGTTGGAGGTATTGTAGCCAGTGGGTTCCATGATACTCTAATTGAAAATAATATTTTTGACGGCGTATACCATGCTGCTGTTATTCATATGTATCCAGAAGCTTATTCTCCAAAGTACTCGTCAAAATACACAACAATTGTCCGTAACAACATAATTGTAAACACTCAGAAACGTACAAAGGCCCCTAGTGGAACAGGGTATGCAGTGATAAATTATCTTACTAAAAACCATAACTTTGTGCTGGAGAATAACTGCCTTTACAAGAATTCAGCAGGCAAATATAAAGGCTGCACTTCGAAATCTGACATATACTTAAACCCATTATTTGTAAACCAGAAATACCATGATTATCACCTCCAGTCAGTTGCAGGTCACTGGAATGGAAAAAAATGGGTTAAAGACAAAGTTAGTTCTCCCTGTATTGATTCCGGATATGCCTCGTCTGATTATTCTAAAGAACCGGAAAATAATGGGAACAGGATCAACATAGGAAGATATGGAAACACAATCTATGCTTCACTGTCATCGAGTTCAAGAGTAAAGACTGTGCAGTCTTCGTTAACAGACTATATCTCCGAAGCTACAAATGAGACTGATGAAGATCTTAACTTTACGGAGGAAGTTTTTGACGTGGACGAAGATAATTGCACATACTCTGAAGATCTTTCTATCGACACACAGAGCCTGGTTATCGATTCAATTCCCAAAACTACAGTTAAGATTGGAGAAACTTTGAACTTTACAGTAAAAGCTTCTGATGTGAATGGAGGCAATCTTACCTTTTCAGCATCTGCTCTTCCTGAAGGCGCAAGTTTTGACGAAACAGGGATTTTTAACTGGACGCCTTCAGAAGGACAGGAAGGAATATACAAGATATATTTTGAAGTAAGCGATGGTATTTTCAAAGATTCTGAAGGTGCAATAATAAGTGTGGTTGAAGAAGACTCTTTGAACCTTTCTAATGTGTACGACAGCTACATTTACGAAGTATCTCCTGAAGATCCTTGTTTGAATAATTTATCTTTCGGATTGGAGGAATAGCTGAACTTTAAAATCAACGTTGATCAATGAATTTCCAGGAAAAACTATAAATGGACAAGGTAAACAAGAATTGAAACTTTCTGGGTTCATCTGCGTTTATCCCTGATTTTTGAGGATATGTGGATCGATGCACTAGATAAAACAAGCTTTTTCAAGAGAATGATCGGAATATCTTAAGAACGTAGCTAGAATGGAGTTGCAAGAATGGAATTGGAGCAATATTATCTAACAGTACTTTTATGATATGTCAGATGGTTATGCCTAACTTCCACACTCCTCTCTAACTTCCGTATTCTTTTCTATTTTTGGCAGGGTTTCCGGGTAATTTTCTATCCTTTGTGGAGTCTTAATCGATATCATCTTACTCTTAATCATTTGTATAGCTGTTTTTAAGTGTCTAATTTCCTCTTTTAAGGTAAAAGCAAAAAGTTGACTTTGCCAAAACTATGCGATATATTATCAAAAGAAGACCTTCCATTAAAAATGAATATCTGGAATTTACTTTCTAAATTTGATTCCAGCATAGATTTAATAAAACTATATTTTGATTTTGACTTTTCTCATTCCAAAGACTTATTTGTTCTCTCAATCACTATGCAACTCCCTAAATATTTAGTAAGTTTGCACATATATTTTTATAACATCGCGATATAGTTTACAGTGTTGACTATAGAAATTTAATTGAAGGCTAATACTCAGATTATTCACTATGTTTCATGGGGGGATTAGGTGAGTTCGAGGAATTGGCCTGAAAATAGGAGATTTATTCTGAGTCCCTTATTTATTGCATTTTATTGGATTCAGTAGCATTTGCCATGAATAAACTCTCCAGAACTTTTCTATAGCCTTGAATATCGGAGAGTGGATACTGTTTAAAAAATCAGATCCAATTTGCGAGAAACAGAATATTAAATAAACTTTTGACAAATAATAACAAACTTTGCGGGGATATTGATACGTCACCACATGAAAATCTACCTACGAAAATTAACAATATGCGCTGTTGTGATCAATCCCAGGTAATCTCGATATTAAAACGAGAATTAGGAGTCTTTTTATTGGTAGGTTGCCTTATTCTTGCAAGCGTTCCTACTGCTTTATGCCGAAGTCCTGCACCAACTGTTTACGTTGCAGGGGACGGTAGTGGAGATTTTAACTGCGATGGAAAAGATGATCATGTACAGATAAATCAGGCCCTTAAGTTTGTGGCCGATAATTCTGAATATACAACTGTCTACCTTAAAGGTCCTTTTACATATGTTATTGACGATACTATTCTCATCGGCAGCAATACTATTCTTGAAGGGGATTCTACTGCTGTGATCAAGCTGGTTGATCATGCAGGCTGGGTTACAATGAAACCTTTGATCAAGCAGATGAGCAATTCCGGAAATAACAACATTGTAATAAGAGGGTTTGAGGTTAATGTGAACCATGACGGTAACACCGAGTTCGCTAAGGGTAAAGGATATTATAATGTGATTTACTTCCTTTACTGCAATAACGTAGAAGTATACAATATGTATATGCATGATGGTCATGGAGACGGGCTGAGGATAAAATATAGTGAGAACGTCAAGTTTTACAACAATACTATCTATAAGCTCGGACACGACGGTCTGTTTGCAATTCAGTGTCAGAATGTAGAAGCCTGGAATAATACAATAACTTGCAGGACTAACAGCGGTCTTAGAATCTGGAACTCAAACCATGTAAAATTCCATAATAATGTAATCAATTCTTTCTATCACTGGAGTGCAGGCGGGGCGGCCATTCAGATAGAAAAGTCTGCAGGAATTATGGATGATATAGAGATCTATGATAATACTATATCTAACACCTATGGCCCTGGAATCTGGCTTTTTAACTATGATAGCTCTTCTGCTACCAGAGACCAAGCGAAAAATGTCTACATCCATCACAATACTTTCTATGACACGGGCACTAATCCTAGCATTACTTGGGTAGGCGGTATCATAACTGGCGGATTCGAAGACACTGTTATTGAAAACAATGTATTTGACGGAATCTACCACACTGCAATCGCCAATATGTATATCAACAGTTATTCCCCAACCTATGTGCCAGAAGGTGATGGATTCACAACAATTGTCCGCAATAACATAATTGTAAATACCAGGTTGCGCACAAAGTCTCCGAGTGGGACAGGGTATGGAATTATGAATTACCTACCTGCAACACATTCCTTTGTGCTGGAAAATAACTGTCTTTACAATAACTCAGCAGGTAACTATAGAAACTGCGCGTCGACAACTGATATCCATGTAAACCCTCTTTTTGCAGACTCAGAAAACCATGAATACCATATTCAATCCGTCTCAGGCCGCTGGAACGGAGAAACCTGGGTTAAGGATACTGTAAGTTCTCCCTGTATTGATGCCGGGTGTTCTTTCTCGGATTACTCTAACGAGCCCGAAAACAATGGAAACAGAATCAATATAGGAAGATATGGAAACACAATCTACGCGTCTCTTTCAGGAACCTCTTTGAATCTCTCTGGAGAGATGTACGACAACCGTATGCGTGAAGCTTCTCCTGACGATGTCTTTTCGGAGAAGTCATTTCTCGATGTAGGGGGAATAAGCCGTGTTGGCAAATACAGAGATCTTATATGGTTTAACGTAAGCGAATACACCAATGCTACTGAAATCAGCAGTGCAACTCTTTCCCTTTTCTGGTACTACCCTTACAGCACACGACCAAATGATACTATTATCGAGGTTTACAGGCCTGTTTCTTGGAATCCTGACTATGTAAGCTGGAATAAAAAGAATAAAGATATTACCTGGAATAACGCAGGAGGAGATTGGTATGACAGAAATGGTGTTCTCCAGGGAAGTACTCCGTATGCTACATTAACCCTGAGAGCCAGTAGTTTGCCAGATAACAGGTATTATGAACTCAATGTAACCGATCTCGTAAAAGAGTATGTCGGTGGCAAGTACGAAAACACAGGTTTCCTTATAAAAGCCCGCAGTGAAAATGATAACTATATCGCCTTCTACAGTGCTGACTGCGGAAACATGAATCAGGTGCCGAAACTTAATATTGAGAAAAGGGTAACTGCAAATGCAACTATTACTGACGCAAAAGACAACCGTCTACGTGAAATCTCGCCTGAGGGCGTTTTTTCTGACACACCATTTATCGATGCAGGAGAATTAAGTAATGTCGGGAAGTACAGAGATGTTATATCGTTTAATTTAAGTGAATATACCAGTGCCACAGAGGTAGACAGTGCAACTCTTTCTCTTTTCTGGTATTACCCTTCCAGCACACGATCAAATGATACGGTTATCGAGATTTACAGGCCTGTTTCTTGGAACCCTGACTATGTAAGCTGGAATAAAAAGAATAAAGATATTGCCTGGAATAACGCAGGAGGAGATTGGTATGACAGAAATGGTGTTCTCCAGGGAAGTACTCCGTATGCTACATTAACTCTGAGAGCCAGTAGTTTGCCAGATAACAGGTATTATGAACTCAATGTAACCGATCTTGTAAAAGAGTACGTCAGTGGCAGGTACGAAAACACAGGTTTCCTTATAAAAGCCCGCAGTGAAAATGATAACTATATCGCCTTCTACAGTGCTGACTGCGGAAACATGAATCAGGTGCCAAAACTGAATCTTGTATACAGATAAAATTTAAATTCTCAAATAAGATTTTCCATTACTTCCGACCCAAGAATAAACTTCTGCTGTTGGATGTTTTGGAACTTTTTTCTTTTAAGGTACTAAAAACATGACTTATTCAGATTCTCCTGAAATAATCTTTTTAAGTGAGTTAGTACGGTTTCTAGACCTATTAATCAGGATTAATTTATTTGTTTTTGCTCCCAAACTTATTCTTCTTTGTAAAAGTTTTATTCTAAGATCAGGATATCTTTCGGATTTATACCTACTTTGTGTAAGATTTCTAATTGTGTTTTCTAATAAGCCAGAACTTACGGTTTTTTATTCTGAATTATTTTTGTCTCACCTATGCTTTTTGGGAAGTCATATCCAGACATGAACTGAACTTCTACCAAAATTGTACTGAATTTTACCAAAATTTATCTCAACACAAAGGCTTTTATCTTTTGTAGAAATCTTTTACTGGGGGTAGTTGAAATTTGTTGTTGAAAAAAATGTATCTATAAAAATTTGGAGTTAACACTGAATATAAGTATGATATATTGAAACTTTTGAATTCAAAATTAAAGGTATTTTATATGAATGAAACTTATTATAATATATTTATAAATAAAACTTTTACTGAGAGATTGAAACTTGAGCAAGACGATCAGCATTCAAAAGGATTTAAATATCAGGATCTGGATAGTGAGTCGGGTCAAGTCGCAAGAAAAACTTTCGTGTGAGGCTATTTTCATAACTTCTTTCAATGGAAATTCTTAAAAACGGAATTCTTTTTAAGGTGATATGGTGTCATATCAAAAGTTTGCAAAGGATGTTGGTTTTATCGGGACAGTTCAGGTACTTACAAGCCTGGGAACTTTTTTCCTCCTTCCGATAATCACAAAAACCCTTGGGACATACGACTATGGACTCTGGGCCCAGATCAATACCACTGTATCTCTCATCTCTCCCCTCGCACTGATGGGCCTCTCTATGGGTTTTGTCAGGTTTTTATCTTCTGAAACGGAACCCAAAATAATAAGAGAAGCAGTATATTCAATTCTCTTTTTTGTAACTATATCCGGTCTGTTGGCCTCATTTTTACTCTATACGTTTGCAGAGCCTCTTGCTACTTTCGGTTTTAAAGACCCTCATGCAACTTATTTTATCCAGGCAGGTTCCCTTTTAATTCTCCTGACTGTAATTGAGTCTATATCTCTTTTTTATTTCAGGATTTTCAGGCAGATTCAGACATTTTCTTACTTAACCCTTTTTGAAACGTTTGGAAAATTGTTTTTTATTCTTTTTCTTCTCAAAATGGGATACGGGCTTCTTGGTGTAATCGCGGCTACTCTACTTGTACAGGGCTCCATTTTTTTAATTTCTCTTCTGATGATCATATCACAGATAGGATTCGTTATCCCGCGATTTACTTACATAAAAGAGTATTTGCAATTTTCTCTACCGTTAACTCCCAATTCACTTGTAAGGTGGATTACAGAATCAAGTGACAGATATATGGTTACTTATTTTCTCGGCCTTAGAAGCGTGGGCGTATATTCGGCAGCCTGCTCAATTGGCAGTCTTATACAGCTTTTTGTAAGCTCTCTTCAGCTCATTCTTCTTCCCGAGTTATCAAAGCTTTTCGATGAAAATAAAATGGATGAAGTAAGAATTTGTATGTCTCATTCTCTAAGATATTTCCTTCTCTTCTCAATTCCTGCAGTCTTCGGTCTCTCAGCTCTTGCAAAACCTTTGCTTGGGATTCTTACCACTGACGATTTTCTTTCGGGCTGGCTTGTGATTCCCATTATTGCCTTCTCAGGTCTTCTGGCAGGAATCTTCCAGATATTTGTCAACACAATGCTCCTTATCAAGCAAACAAAAACTGCGACCTACATTAATATTGTTGCAGCAGTTTCGAATGTATTGATTAACCTTCTACTGATACCTTCCATTGGAATTGTTGGAGCCTCATTGTCAACCTTATTTTCTTACTTTTTAATGGCTGTGCTTTGTATGCATATTTCCTTGAAACACTTTAAACTTGATTTTTATCTTCATGATATTGCAAAAAGCGTTCTGTCTTCAATAGTTATGTATCTCTTTGTTTCCTACTTCGCTATCTTAAGCATCGTTGAGCTTTTTGAGATTGCAGGTATGGGTGTACTTATCTATCTGGTTATGATGTTCCTAGTAGGCGGATTCACAGACCATGAACTTTCTCTAATACGAAGGTACTTATTCAGAGTCAAAAGCGAAGTCAAACAGTAATTTTGCCTTTAATTTTATACTGATCAACAAAAAATTGTTTAGGAAAAACTGGAATAAAAGTTATTCTACTAGCTTTTCCTCAAGTAATGCCTTCGCCGTTTCCCTAATGCTTCTCTCTGATGTATAGACCGGTTTCCAGCCCAAACGTTTCATTTTTTCAATTCCTAATCTCATCTTTGGCACATCGCCTTTCCAGCCTCTGTTCCCTCCTGTATAGGTAAATTCAACATTAGAAAGCCCCATCTCTTCTATAACAGCCTCTCCTATCTCTGTGGCACTGATGGTGTCTTCGGAGCCGATATTAAAGATGTTTACCTTTTCGTCGCTGTTCTCGATTAAAAACAATATCGCGTCAACGCACTCCGAAACATGGAGGTAGGATTTTTCCTGTTTGCCATCTCCCAGGACTTCCAGCAAACTAGCATTATTCCACAGCTTTTTTATAAAGTCTACCGTAATCCCGTGTGTACTGCGTGGGCCAACAATGTTTGCGAAGCGAAATATCCAGGCCTGCATATCAAATGTATGAGAATATGAAGTAATGAAGGCTTCGCAAGCCAGTTTAGAGGCACCGTAAAGAGATATAGGAATAAGGGGGCCGTAATCTTCCGGAGTAGGCATAATACTCGCTTCCCCATAAACGGTTGAGGTGGAAGTAAACGCAATTTTTTTAGTATTGTTTTTCCTCATTGCTTCCAGAAGGTTATAAGTCGCCAGAATATTCTGATCTAAATGAACTCTGGTATCAGAGGCTCCGAGCCTGACATCAGGATTTGCGGCCACGTGACAAACAAAGTCAATACCTTTACAGGCCTTTTTTATCGCTTCCTGGTCAAGAAGGTCTCCTTTTATTAGGGTGAAGTCTGGGTTTTCAAAATGATCTTCTATAAATTCCATTTTTCCTGAACTCAGGTTATCAAAAACAGTAACCCTACTTCCTTTTTCTATAAAACGATCTACAAGATGGCTCCCTATAAAACCGGCTCCTCCTGTCACAAGTATTTTATTCTTTGCAGCCATGGAAAATTCTCCCATAATCGTTCTTTCGATTAATACTTTATAATGTCATAAAGTAATCAGAAAATACTTTTATCTCATTCCCTATATGTGGAATGAATAGATAACCAGAGAAAATTAAAGATATTCTGGTTAAAGAGTATTATTTGCCTAACTATATGAATAACTTTTTATAGAATCCCTTTACCGGAGAGTTTATTTTGACCGTTAAAAAAGCACTTATTCCGGCAGCTGGTCTTGGGACCCGTTTCCTTCCTGCCACCAAGTCAATGCCAAAAGAGATGCTTCCTATTATTGACACACCTGTGATTCAATATGTTGTAGAGGAAGCCATTGCCTCGGGAATTGAGGATATAATCATTATCACAGGCAGGGGTAAACGGGCAATTGAAGATTATTTCGATGATTCTCCTGAACTCGAAATGCATCTTGCGAAAAAGCACAATACCGAACTTCTTAAACTTGTCAGGAATGTTTCTTCCCTTGTGGATATTCACTATATCCGCCAGAAAGAACCTAACGGGCTCGGGGATGCAGTTCTCAGGGCAGAAAACCACATTGGAGACGAACCTTTCGCCGTGCTTCTTGGAGACGATATTATTGTGAATAACAAGCCCTGCACTGCCCAACTCATAGATAATTTTGAGAAATATGGGAGGTCCACGCTTGCAGTGGAAGAAGTCCCTCGTGAAAAATTAAGTAGTTATGGAATTATAAAGGGCAAGCCTCTTAGTAATTCTCTCTATGTACTGGAGGACATTGTTGAAAAACCGTCACCTGAAAATGCTCCCTCAAATATGGGAGCAATAGGCCGCTATGTTTTCACCCCTGAAATATTTGACTGTATAAAAGAAGCCGGGACAGGGGTAGGAAACGAAATCCAGTTGACTGATGGGATTCGGGTTCTTAACAGGTCACAGATGATATACGCATGCAGGTTCAAAGGAAAAAGATTCGATACTGGCGACAGGTTAGGGTACGTGAAATCAATAGTAGATTTTGCCCTTGAAAACGAAAACCTTAGAGAAGACGTACTTGAGTACTTAAGAGAAATCCTAGCAGAGGTAAAGGAACCTTCAAGCAAATAAGATCCTATTTATAAGGGCAGTTAAAGGCCAGCAAAGTCATATCATATAAATTTGTGTAAAAAGAGGAAATGATTTCTGCTGGTTTTTACCAGCAGAGACCCTCATAATCTATATTTTTCGCTTTAATTATCCGCCTTCCATCAACTACTATCTTTTCTTTCATGACTTCAAATTCAGAGTCAAGTTGCTTGAACTCACTCCATTCTGTCATTACAAGGCAGGCGTCAGCACCTTCAAGAGCATCTTTAGCTTTCCCGGAGTATTCAATTGTTGGAAAGATTCGCTTCATATTCTCGATTGCCATTGGGTCGTAAGCCGAAACCTCTGCTCCTAGTCTTAGAAGTTCAGCAATGATAGGGATAGATCTAGACTCCCTTATATCATCCGTATCATTTTTAAAAGCAAGCCCAAGGACTGCAACTTTTTTACCCTCAAGGCTTCCTATTTTCTTCTGTAGTATTTCGGTCATAAGAATTGGCTGTTTTTCGTTTACTCCAATTACGGATTCCAGAAGCACTGGAGAATATCCTATTTCTTTTGCCTTTCCTATAAGTGCTTTTACATCTTTTGGGAAACAAGACCCTCCAAATCCTGCTCCTGAATTCAAAAACTTTGGGGATATCCTGGAATCCTTACCTACCGCTTTCATAACCTCGTAGGTATCAACGTTTAACCGTTTGCAAATGTTGCCAATCTCATTAGCAAAGGATATTTTAGTTGCTAGAAGAGAGTTATTTGCATATTTGATCATTTCCGCTGTTGATAGACTCGTGCGGGTGACTTCACATTTAAAGGTCCGGTAAAGTTCTGAGACAAGATCTCCTGATTTCTGGTCAATTGCTCCAACAACTATTTTATCAGGATGCATGAAGTCGTAGACGGCCTTCCCTTCTCTGAGGAATTCGGGATTCATTGCAACTCCAAAGTTTTTTCCGGCTATCTTTCCTGAAGTTTCTTCAAGGATAGGAAGGACAAATTTTTCAGTTGTCTCGGGCACAACTGTGCTTTTAACAACTACTACATGGTAGCCTTCTTTCTTTGCCAGTACTGCCCCTATACTTGCTGTTGCTGCACGAACAATTGAAAGGTCTATACTCCCATCTTCTGCGGAAGGAGTTCCTACGCAGATAAAGGAAATGTCCGTATTCTTGATTGCAAATTCATAGTCAGTGGTTGCAGTGAGACTTTTTCCTGCATATTTTTGCAAAAGCTCTCCAAGTCCCTCTTCATAGATCGGGGGAATGCCTGAATTTATTTGATCCATCTTTTTCTTGTCGATATCTACACAGACTACTTCATGCCCGACTTCTGCAAAACATGCGGCTGTGACCGAGCCCACATATCCTGACCCTATAACGGAAATTTTCATAAATTGAACCTCTTTATTGAGAATTGGAGAGTAATCAATTCCAATTCTTATTTATTTTTTGATAGGACCTCATTCCAGGTTTACTATAGAAACTGCCAATCTATACAGTTTTTTAGCCCAAATTACTAATAATTTTTTATAAGTTTATATAGTTTAAAGGCTTTATAACTTGTATAGTTAGATTTAATACATGTTTTGATAACTCCTTTACAGAAGTTTTTGGGGATCTTATAATGTTTTCAATACTTGGCTTGAGCGCAGAGTTTGCAGCGGAGAATTCTCTTTCAGACTTAGGTATCTGCTTCCTCTCGACGGATTTTGGAATCCCTGTATATTATCAGATAACGGTCGTGGGACTAATCGCTCTTGTGGGTATGAAGGAAATGCTGCTGGCCTCTAGAGAAGAAGATGAGTTTTCTGTGGACTCAATAGATATGGGAATTTATCCTCTTATAGTATGCTTCATTGCTAGTTTCCTCTTTGCAGGCTTTGAAATAATATATATAAAGTAATCCTCCTAATGATTATATATTTATTTACTCAGTATTTCTTTTGTTTCTTCCAGTAAGTTTATTTTCCTACCAAATTAGAAAAAGCTAAATAATGTTTATTTTTCTATTTTTAAGAATATAATATCTATAATTCTCAACATTGATAATTCTAGTTATCTTAATTTAGTAACTATGTTTCCATAGCTATTTATCTTTGAGCCATTTATCTTCTAATCATAATATTGTTTGTTAATGACTCTGACTAAATTAAAAAATTTAGTATCATAGGGACACTATTAAGGGGGGTCTCCAGCCGCTGGAGAAGGATAGTTGTCACTTTTTAACATAGAATGAGGTGGGAGAGTTCTATCTGATAGAACAGTTTTGAAATCGGGGTTGAGTGGAAACCAGGATTTGACTGCATACTGTTGTTAAAGTTGAGAGAGAAAAATGCAGGAAGGTTTCCTGATTTGTTGATATTAATTCATCTCATATGCTTTTAAATCAGGTTCAAGGTTAGTGTCCTAACTCTCAATCTCGAAAGGTACTCGAGCAGACAGACTGTCTTTTGGTATATTATCATAGGAAATATTAATTGGGGAGTGAAAAGTTGAGAGTTCTTGTCGATATAGGGCATCCAGCCCATGTTCATTTTTTTAAAAACACTATATGGAGTCTTGAGAAAAAAGGGCATCAAGTAATGGTAGTTTCGCGAGACAAGGATGTAGTAATAGAGCTCTTGAACGCCTACGGAATTCCGCATACGGTTTTGAGTAAAGTAAAACCAGGAAAGATTAATTTGCTTGAAGAATGGTTCATAAGAGAGTTTAAAACTTTTAAAATTACCCAGCAATTTGATCCTGACCTTTTTATAGGTATCCTTTCTCCAGCTGTAGCTCAGGTAGCCTGGATACAGCGGAAAAAATCCATAATTTTTAACGACACCGAACACGCATTACTGGCCCAGAAGTTAACCTATCCCTTCTGTAACATAATCTGCACCCCTTCATGCTATCTAAAAAATGAAGGACGAAAACAGATAAGGTATAGTGGATATCATGAACTGGCTTATCTTCATCCATCTTATTTTACTCCCCGTCCTGAGACCCTGAAAGACCTCGGGGTAGAGGAGGGGGAGCCTTTTACAATCCTTCGCTTTGTTTCATGGGGTGCGCATCACGATGTCGGCCAGCATGGAATTAAAGATAAAGTAGCACTTGTCCAGGAAGCCGAAAAATTCGGAAAAGTATTCATAACTTCAGAAGGCCCTCTGGAAAAAGAGTTTGAGAAGTATAGAGTATGGGTTTCTCCAGAAAAAATTCACCATTTGCTCTATTATGCCACTCTATATGTGGGTGAGGGGGCAACGATGGCTGTTGAGAGTGCAATCCTGGGAACTCCATCAATCTATATTTCCACTCTTGCAGGAACTATGGGAAATTTTTCTGAACTTGAGAGGAAGTACGGTTTGCTTTTTAATTACAGTGATTCGCAATCTGCCATAATAAAAATCACAGAACTTTTCAAAGATTCGGAACTTAAGAAAAGCTGGGGTCTTAAAAGGGCTGCCCTTCTCAGGGATAAAATCAATGTTACCGAGTTCATGGTCAAGCTTATAGAAAATCTTCCTGAAAAAAAATCTGGATTTTCTTTATCTTCGGTTTCGGATGAGTCTTATGTATAAATTGCTAATGGAAAACCAGAATATTTGGGATCTTTTCACCCGAAAAGAAGAATATTATCCCGAAAAGATGGATGAACACCAGCGTTTTCTTTTCTCTGAAAAAGATCTACGAAATGCCTCTGATCCCGAGGTCTCCAGGTATCTTATGGAAAATAAGATGCATGTCAAGTTCCCCGAAAATAAATCATTTGCCGTTTGTTTGACTCATGATGTAGACGATATTTATCCACCTCTTTCCCATAGCTTGTTGTCATCAGCTTACAGCCTTAAACAGTTAAATTTCAAGGATTCTGCAGCTCAGTTACTGTGGAAATTGAGGGGAATAGACTACTCTCCTTACCTTAATTTTTCTAAAATTATGGATATTGAAGCTAGTTTTGAAGCAAAGTCCTCTTTTTACTTCATTACTGCAGAAGCCGATCCAATAAGATTCCGATATAATATAGAAGACATAGAACATCATCTGGGAGAAGTTTTAGATAGAGGATGGGAGATTGGTCTTCACGGAGGTTACTATTCATACGATAGCCCAGAAAAAATAAAAAAAGAAAAAGAAAGACTTGAAGCAGTTCTGGGTAAAAAAGTAATAGGTTTTCGCAATCATTACCTCCGATTCAAAACTCCAGACTCCTGGGAAATACTTGCAGATGCCGGTTTTAGCTATGACTCCACTTTCGGGCATAGATACTCAGTCGGCTTCAGGAATGGAATGTGCCACCCTTTCAGTCCATATAACCTTAAAACAGAAAAAGAAATTGATATCCTCGAAATTCCACTTATCGTTATGGACGCTGCTCTTTTTGCTACTTCAAAATCTTATGAGGAAGCCTGGGAACGCACAAAAAATCTAATTGATACTACAGCAGGCCTCAACGGTGTTATTACCCTGCTGTGGCATAATTTCGCGTTCAGTTGCAATTTTCGAAAAGACTGGGTGAGGATGTATGAGAAGGTGCTTCAGTACTGCTCCGGAAAAGGGGCATGGATGACAAGTGGAGAAGAAATCTACAGGTGGTGGGCAGATAGGAGCTGAATTAAAAGGAAAGTATCTGCTGGTTACGCCTGCAAAGAATGAAGAACAAAATCTTCCCGAAGTTTCGAAGGCTGTAATCGAACAAGAATTAAAACCGGAGTTATGGATTATAGTCGATGATGGAAGTACGGATGAAACACCAAGTATTCTCGAAGGCCTGCGGTCAAACTGGCCCTGGATTCGGAGTATAAGATTACCTCCAAGACCAAGAGACATTACTTTTCACTACAGTTATGTCTGCAAACAGGGCTTTGACTATGCTCTTGAGTATTGTAGGGAAAATAATATTGAATTCGAGTATATAGGCCTTCTTGATGCTGATACGGTGCTTGAAGAAAATTATTTTGGAAAACTTCTGGCTGAGTTTAAAAAGGATAATTCTCTCGGAATTGTAAGTGGGGGGGTATATTATGATACTAACGGAAAACTTTCCCTGGAAGTAACTGCAAAAAACCTTCCTCGAGGCACAGGAAGGATCTGGAAGAAAGAGTGCTTCTTCGAGACTGGCGGTTATCAGGTTGAGCCGTCCCCAGATTCAATTTCTAATATAAAAGCTCTCTTGCGAGGCTGGCGGCTCATGCAGTATACTGAGGCAGTCCAGGTCCAGAAGCGTAAAACGAGTGCTGCTAACGGACTCTGGAATGGATATCTCAAAAACGGATGGATGGCTTATTACCTTGGCAAAAACTATTTCATGACCCTCTTAAACGTATTTCATCTTTCCCTGAAGTCTCCCTACTATACAGGAATTGCCTACTGTTGGGGGTATTTTGGTTCGGTGATTAAAAGAGAGAATAAAATCCAGGACCCTGAAGTAAGGGCTTACTACAGAAACCAGGGATTTGGAGGACTGTTATCCAGAATCTCAAGTAATTTTGATCAGAATTCAAGAAATGTAAAGGAGAAGAAGCAGTGAAGATTAGAAAACATCTCGAAAAGGCAATTCATTTACAGGTGATAATTTGAAGATGCTTTTTCTTGATATGGTAAGGCCCCTTTCTCTTGCTGATGGCTCGCTTATCCACAGATACGAGCTTGTTAGCAATCTTGCCAGACTTGACAATGAGATCCATATTTTTACCGTTGGCAAGACTTCCTTTTCGAGCGTGACCAATGTTCACAGCCATTATGTCCCTCCTGGGAATTTCTTTTCACTTACTGTCAACTATTTCAGAAACTCCATATACCTTCTGGGCTCCGAAAATTTTGATGTGCTATATACTCGCAATCCCAATTTTGGCTTTCTTGCCGGGGTCTTCTGTAAAAGCAGATGCAAAAGAATTATTTATGAATTAAATGGAATTCCTGAAGACGAAAAGAATCTCTTCAGGAAAAAATCCGAAGGAGATAAATTCTCGCATCCCAAAAAAAGAAGTAGTTTCTCAAACCGATATGTCTCTGCACATTCCAGGCTAAAATTGTTTATTCTCAAGAAAGCTCTCGGGTTTTCGGACAGAATTATTGCTGTGACTCCCGGAATAAAAGTAAATCTTGAGAAGGACTATAAAATCCCTGGAGAAAAAATAGTCGTTGTTTCCAATGGGGCCAACACTTCTCTTTTCCGGCCTCTGGAACAGGAAACCTGCAGAAGAAAACTTGGTCTGGATCTTGAAATTCCTTTCGTATGCTTTGTGGGTAATCTAGCTCCCTGGCAGGGTGTCGAGTATCTAATAAAGGCAGCTCCATTCATACTTTCCAGATTTCCGGAATGCCGCTTTTTGATTGTCGGAGACGGGGTCATGAAAAACGATCTTATAAAACTTTCCCGGGAACTCGGAGTTGAGAACAGGTTCATTTTTACGGGTGTGATTGCCTACGATCGCGTATCTCTCTACATTAATGCCAGCGATATCTGTACCGCTCCTTTTATATTTGCCAGAAACGAAAAAATAGGCCTATCTCCTTTGAAGTTATATGAATACATGGCTTGCGGAAAACCTGTAGTTGCAAGCAATATAAGTGGCGTATTCGAGGTACTTGAGATTTCAGAAGGGGGAATTCCTGTCCTTCCTGAAAACCCGAGCGCTCTTGCAGAATGCATATTAAAGCTGCTTGAAAATCCCGATTTAAGAATGAAATTGGGTTCAAAAGGTTTAAGTTATGTTACTGAAAATTACAGCTGGTACAGCGTTGCGAAAAAGGTTAACGAAGTCTGCAAATCAGAAATTGAGGCCAAAAAATAAGGGCTTGAAATCAGTCTTATGTTTTCCTATAACTCATCAGGGTAAGATAACTCATCAGAATAAGAATAGTCATCTATTAAAATCAGTCTTATGTTTTCCTATAACTCATCAGGACAAGAATAGTCATCTATTTGAACGGGGCTTAAAATGGACGAAATCGAAGTTAGAGAATTAGCGCCATCTGAATATAATGAATGGGATTTGCTCGTAGAAAAAGCTCAGCCTGGTACACTCTTTCATACCAGTGAATGGCTTGGAATTTGTAGGGATGCCCTATCGAAGGAGCTTAGAATTTATGGTTGTTTCAGAAAAGGCGAGCTTGTGGGAGGGTGCCCTCTTTTTGTTAAAAATATCAAAGGAGCTTTGAAAGTAGCGAATTCTACCTGTAATATGACCAGCTACAGCGGCCCTCTTATAAAAGAGAGTAATAGCTCCAAAGCAAGTAAACGGGTACAGGAAGTTCACGACATTCTTAATCCTCTAAGGGAATTCCTTTGTAAGCAGGGATTTGACAGTATTCACCTTACGTTCGCTCCAGGTTTTAAAGATGTAAGGCCTTTTACGTGGTACGGATGGGACTCCACTGTGCACTATACCCATTATTTGAATCTGAACGAAGATGTAGATAATAACATTTCAAGAAAGATTCGAAGAGAACTTAAAACGGCAAATGAGGCAGGACTTAAAACCAGGGTATGGAACGATCCTGAAACATATTATCATTTGCTCTCAATGGTCTACGAAAAACAGAAATTAGCCCCTCCCCTTCCCAGAGGGTTTTTCGAAAGAGTGTTTAAACTGATTCAGGAAAAAGATATTGGCTATATGTTTGTCACGGAGACTCCTGAGGGTGAAGCTATTGCAGCTCACTTAAATCTATATGGAAAGAAGTGCACTGTAACCTGGACTTCAGCCCTGAACCCGGATTTTGGCCGTTTGGGTCCTAACGCTCTTCTGTATTATAACGAGTTTCTTGACCTGAAATCCCGAAATTTCGAGTATATGAACGTAATGGCAGCAAACATTTCCAGGTTTGCGGATTTCATTATGGGCTTTTCTCCTGAGCTAATTCCTTATTATAGCGTGACTCTAGAGAGCAAAAAATATTCAATCGCAAAAACCATGTATAAAATTACTCACAAAGAAACTTACTGATAAAAATCGAAATTTTAAATATATAAAAGTCGGGAAAAACCCAAAATTATTTTTTCATTGTTTTTCCAATGGTTTTTCCTTTTTTTATTCTGACTGAACCTCTACTTTTCCTCTACAAATGAGATTTCTTAAGAGATTAACTTTCAGTAAGATTTTCTCTAAAAAGGGAATTAAGCTTTTCAGGTTCTATTTTTTATATTCACAAGAAAGGCCGAAAATATCTTCTTGAACGTAGGATCGTCACGAAGAGCTATCCCATAATAGATAGGGGTTATGATAATAGCTGCAAGCATAATGATATAAAAATTCGCAGAGAGCGTTTCTAGTAGAATCACTGGGATTGAGATAACTGCCCCAATTGCTGTATATTTAACGAGGATTTCCAGGCTTTTCCTTTTACTGATTCCTACAAGATTAAGCAAATATGCATTATTCCAGAGAGCAAATATAACTCCTGTGAAACTAAACAAGCAAAGGGAAAACTCAGCACTTTTTGCATAAATTCCTCCTATAGCAAGTGCTACGAACCTTGAAATTAAAAGAGCCGTACTGTAAGTAAACCAGACTTTTTGCTTTTCAAATACACTGTAGAGAGTTGAAATAGGCAAGGCAAGGAAAACAAGGAATATGAATGGAACAAGGATTTTTACATAAGTGCCTGCTACATACCAGTTTTTTCCAAAAGCAAACGTAAATATTTCTTCTCCCAGAATTAACAGGAGGATCATAGGGAATATTCCTATTAAAATTAGCTTTTTGTAAACTTCGCTTACAATAGCTTTCATATCGCCGCTTGAATTCCCATTTTTCACCTCACTGATTTTCTGGAAGAAAACCTGTTGTATAGCGGTTCCAACAAGTCCCATGGGCATATTTACTACTTGATTTGCAAGTGAAAAATATCCGACAACGCTTGTGCTGTAAAAATATGCGAGCAAGAAGGTAGGCACCTGTGGAGAAATCGTATTTGCAAGTGTAGACCATGAACTAAATAAAGGAAAATTTTTATATTCAATTGCCACCTCTTTCATTTTTTTAACTGATATTTTCCTGAAGACCTTAAAGTCTTCTCTTACACCTCTGAGCATGGAAAGGTCTGCAAGTCCATATCCAAGGGTATAACCTACTATTAGGCCCAAAGGCGATGCAGTCCAGAAAGGAATTAACTGAAGCAATTTGGCCGATAAAGCATTTAGAACTCTGGACCCTGCAATAACTCCAAAACGTAGTTTTCTTGAAAGCCAGTAATTCTGCACGAAAAAAAGACCATTAAAGAATACTATTACAGGAAGATAAATTAAATATTTTGAGGATCCTTTCGTATGAAATATATACTCAATAATATGCTCAATATCCTCTGGAAAGATTATCACTGCTACAGCTATGAGTATGGAAATAAAAGTGACTAAAATCGAGGAAAGGAAAAACACATTTGCGGAATCCTCTTCGGACTTTGGTAACATAATAGCAAACTGATATGAAAAAGTAGAGAAAATTACCAGTATGCCTGATACTGCCACAAAAAGCTGAAAGACTCCCATATCGTCAGGGCTGTAAATTCTAGTAACTATTGGTACAAGAAGTATACCCAGAATCTGTGCAGCGACACTTCCTGATACAAGTTTTAACACATTACCGATAAAGTTTGACATAATAATTTCCAACTTTAAAACATAAACCCCAGCATGTGGGCTTTTTTTCATTTCTCAATAAGTAATGGAGACTATCCTGTACTCTTAGTTTCTGGCCGTTTTTCCTTCCTTTGTGTAAGCAAATACCTCGTCGTTATCATATACTCTGGCATAATCGTGTGTGTTGAATCTGTTGAAAAATCCCTCTGGCAATGTCTGGATAATATTTACTCCATAGCGTTCAGGATCATTGATAGAGACAGGTTCTTTAACAGTTGACTTTCTAAGCAAAATCGTAGGACTGCCATCAATCTCTCCAGTCTGTATATGCTGAATGTTAAAATATGTTGCGTTACTGGAATCATATGCTCTGTCCCTGTAAAAAAGACAACTGTCATAGGGGGAATCCATCAGAATATTTCCAGAGCACTTTTCGGTTACTGTTTTAATGGCCTCGATTTCAATACTTTTAAACTGGTTTCTTACGGTTGTGTCCTTTGCTACAAGTGGGTTGTCTTTATTTATGCCTGGTGTTGTAACCATTACAAACGAAAATAGAAGAATGATTGTGAACATCACAGGTATCCTTGCTTTTTTTGAGTTAAAGAGACTTACTAATTTCAACATATATGAGGCGGATACAAGTGCCAGGAACACGGCTATCAGTGGGAACCATCGGCTTGTAAGGAAATTCCTCATTCCAAGTAAAGGAATTCCATAAGCAAGACCGTACAGGATTATAACAACTAAAGCAATAGAAAACTTATTAACTTTTTTGATATCTTCGCGAGAAAGCCATGCCAATACTCCTCCTATTGCGAAAAAAGGTAGAGCAAGATAGCTTATATGGAGTAAGAGCGTTTCCAGTGTTTCCTGATTATTTACGGAACCCATAATAAGTTCATCACTTGAGTAGCTTGATCCGATTTGAAGGACATCCATAAGAGGACTGAGAACCATTTCAAGAAACGAGGTATTTGAGTTAACATAAGTGAACATCCAGTATGTTTGTAAACTAATAACAAAAAAGAGGATATAATTAAAACTGTTTATTTTCACGAAAAGACTTTTATATACACGATTGTGCAGATATTTGCCTGCACAAATTGAGACTAAAGAAAGAAATACTACAAAAGTTGTCAACTGGTGGGTCAGAACCATTAGAATAGTAGTTAACAGAATGAATCCTGTATATCTCAAGCTCTGTTTCTCGCTAAAGATCGCGTATATAATGAATATAAAATAGCAAAGAACAAGAGAACCAGGAGTTATATTTGTAATGCCTGCAACGATATTATGATTATTTAAGTTTATTAATAATGTTGCCAGCAAACCCATCTGAATGCCTTCAATTTTTTTTCCTACTAGGTAAACGCCTACTGTACTGAGAACACTGGCAAACCCTATGGAATAAAATATTGCGTCTTTGATATCGGTTTCACCCATTACCTGGATAATTGAGACAAAAACATGAAAAAGGGGGTAGTAGAAGTACTTACTGCTTGTTTCAATAGGAGCAACAAATCCGGTATCAGTAATTGCTCGTGACATACTGGCATGGAAATAAGCATCATAGCCCATCAAACTTGGAAAATTATAAAAAATTCCAACTCTGATGAGAATTGATAGCAGGAATATCTGCAATAATAGAGAGTTCACTCCGTCTCCCTCTCTAACATAAAGAATCTGGGAGGCGATAATAGCTGCAAGGATACATATCAATATAAAGGAAGATATAGGTCTGTAATATAAACTAGTGCTATATATAAAAACGCATGCCAGAAAAATGAGATAAAACGAGATTCCCAGTATACTTTTAAATTTGTTTTCTCGGGAAGATATTGCGGCCTCACTCTTAAATTTATTTCTAAATATAAAGTAGATCAAACAGGAGGACAGAATAGCAATTCCAATATCTTTCTGGTTCAGGTCGATGATGTAGTACAAAGAAATAATTAATAATCCTAAACCGAATCCCATGACGCTGAGAATCACATCCAAATTTGTTGTAAGTCTCCCCGCGTATCCTCTTACAGTTACCATACAACCCCACAATATAATAATTTTTGTAAATAGTATATTCAACTTAAAATATTTTTTGTCGTAAATCCAGACGACTTTTTACGGACTTCTTCTCTCTTTCATGTCCTTTTTCTTTTGCATTTCAGCCCGTCTTAACTTTAATATTATTCTTCCACCATCTGCATATTTCAGCCCCCGATGCCGCCCAAGCCCCCTTTTCGATGCAGCATTGAAGTATTTTTTTGTAAAACTCCAGGTAATTTCCCTGCATATATGTATTATGCCAAAGAACTGTAAGTACTCCTCTATGGCATTCAACTGTATCAATGAGCTTTTCCGTAAACTTCCACGCCTGATTGAAGTCAAGATGCATCTGATTGAAAAGAGTAGTATCCATTATACTTAGAGGGATTTCGAGGATACCAATTTCTTTTCCTGTGTTAAGGTTATATGGACTGAAAGGGTGGCACATTCCATTCCTGAAGCCCGCACAATCATGGTATCCGAAAGTGGAGTCATAGCTGAAACCCGCATCTGCAAGAAACTCCCAGGTTTTGGGAGTTTTAAACCGTAAATAATGATTTCTGTAACCAATGACCTCTTTCTTCAATGCTTTTTCCAATTTTTGTTTTTTACTTTTGATTTCGATCGGATTGTTATAAGCTTCATGTCCCCCATGGAGTCCTACCTCCCATCCGTGGTCCGAAATATGACCAAGTTCTCCTTCCAGTTCCTCAATATTGAAAGTGTAATCTTCATTCCCCGGATCAAGGGTCAGGAAATAAAAAGTGAACTTCGATCCGTAATTTTCTTCCAGTTCCATAATTTGCCTAAAATTCCATAAAGGGCTCCAGGTTTTATTTATTCTTGAAAATGGAAGGATAGAGGCCTGTGCAAACTGCCCCTTTTTAAGAGCTTTTATGGTTCTGGCTGCAGTATTTAACATTCCAGGACATACAAAATCAATGTCATGAGTAAGGCATACAGCAAATTTTTTTCCTTCAGGATATTCGGGATTCAGGCCGTTTTTTATCAGAAAACTCGAGACTTCAGGCTCAAAAACATTTCTTTGACTGCTTAAATAATAGGAAAATCTTCCGTATTTATCTAAAAGGATAGGGTCGTACTCTTCTTTTTTTGTAAACAGCTCCCACAGCTCTTTATTTTGTTCCACTTTTTTGATCAAAGTATCCCCCTTAACCATACTTCTTGGATCTTCAACTTTATTAAATATTTGGTTCACTTTAGTTTTGTTTTTCTCATTGAGGAACCTATCTCGATGATCCTGTCATATCAATCTCGTTCCCACTGAAACCCCAAATATACTTTCTCACAGATTTCTTATATCTTTCAAATCACAACTGTAAAATCTTGACTTTTATCTCTTCAGTACGGTTTTTTTCCATATTCTGGCATTTTCTTAATAAGAAATATATCGTATTATTCAGAGATAAAAAGCACAATTATTCTATTAATATCTATATTTGACATAATACTAACAGAATATTTCCGAAATATTTTGTAGTCTCATCGACAAGCCATCGATAAGCCGAGGCGCGTCAGTCTACATCCTTGTATAATGTCTGCCATTATATAACTAAAAATTATTATGATGTAAGTTTTATCGTTAAATTAAAATTCTTTTATCAGTGTTCTTTCACTATTTATACTATTTTGCTCATTTTGCCTGTTAATATTTAAGTTGTTCAGTATTTGTTATCTCTTCAAGATTCCTTTTTCACGAAAATAGGAACTTATTTCAAATAGGGAAATTTTTTTTATAATTGGTTTACTCACTCATTACTAAGCAAGTTGCGTGAATAACTAATGTATCCATAAATTGTCCTACCTCATAACTATTATAAATTCTGTTTTATCTAATATTAATTACATAAGGAGACCTTAGCCAGTCAACTCATCTCTTTTCATCTCTTTTATTTTTATTTTTATTTATAGAGACCATTTGTAAGGACAATTTTTCCTTATTAATATTTTTACGAGTATATCTTTATTTGATGTTAACCTTATATATATCTTAATCTAATAATTTTTAGTATGATAGCCTTTAATATTTTTCCACTTATACAGATAAAGGGGGTTATAGCATATGCATATGTATAAGGGGGTGGATTGGGTTTGTTTTCAGCCCTTACACTTGGACTTAATTCTCTAATCTCTGATCCTATTAGCATAGTATCTTCGCCATCTCAACTTACCGATAGGCTGCTCCAGCATGAATTTACCGTCTTGATTCCAGCTCAGAACGAGGAAACTTCAATTGGAAGCAAAGTATTGATTGCGGCAAGTTACGCAGACCGTGTACTTGTTCTTGACAAAGGTTCTACCGATCGAACTATGGAAGTAGCTGCTTTGGGAGGGGCACGAGTTGTTCCTGTCTCCGGTGGGGAGGAGGAACTACTTGATGTCCTCTACAAGGCCTCTCTTGATTCTGAACTTGTGGTTCTTATCTATCCGGAATGTATGCAGGATATAGATCTGCTTTCTCATGTCCTTGAGCCTTTAAGACGCGGGTTTGACCTATCTGTGGGTTCGTGGCCCTGCCGCATTTCTTGTGAGCAGGAAACAGTAATGCTCTTTAATGGGAAAAATACTTTCAAGGAAAAAATAGGCTTTCTTGCAATAACTGCAGACTCACTACAGAAAATCAGTTCAGGCAAACAGCATTTAACTTTAAAGTCTTTGCTTTCTGCAGCGAAAACCGAAGGACTTAAGGTTAACTATCTGAGTTTTGATGTAGATCCTATATTCAGGAAGCTTGAGAGCACACGTATTGGAGTTGTTGTGCCTGCTTATAATGAGGAATTACTTATAGGTGAGACTCTAAGCGGTATTCCTGAATATGTGGACCGAATTTACGTAATCGATGACGGTAGTATAGATCGAACAGGAGAAATTGTAAAAAAGTTCGGAGACTCCAGAATCGTCTATTTGCGCCATGAAGTAAACAAAGGAGTAGGCGCAGGAATAATTGACGGATATAAACTTGCTCTGAGAGACGAGATGGACATCGTTGCGGTTATGGCTGGAGATAATCAGATGGATCCTATTCAACTTCCCAGGTTGATTTTTCCAATCATTGAGGGGAAAGCTGATTATACAAAAGGCAACAGATTACTCACTGACGATTTTAGGGCCGGAATGAGCAAATGGAGATCTCTTGGAAATCTTCTTCTCAGCTTTATCACAAAAATAGGCAGCGGTTACTGGCAAGTTATGGATCCTCAGAATGGATATACAGCTATTTCCAGGCAGGCCCTAGAGGTTATTGATCTGGATTCAGTCTATCCTTATTATGGCTATTGTAACGATCTGTTGATCAAGCTTAATGCCTTTGGAATGAGAGTAATGGATGTAGTAATGCCCGCTCGGTATGGTAGAGAGAGATCAAAGATTCACTACGGTAAGTTTATTCGCAAAGTAGCTCCCATGATCTTTAGAGGTTTTCTATGGAGGCTTAGGGTCAAATATACAGTGCTGGACTTCCATCCACTTGTACTATTTTATTTCCTTGGAATGGTTGCCTTGCCTGTTGGTGTTATTTTAGGAATATGGGGCTTTTTGCAAATCTTGTTGCAAAATTCCCTCCCTTCCTACTATCCTCTGCTTGGTTTCCTTGTATTGGGCACGGGGCTTCAGATGCTTCTCTTTGGAATGCTTTTCGATATGCAGGTTGAAAAGAAAAGGAATGAAAGAGTAGGGCTTGCTCGTTAAGACTTGGAAGATTATTCTTCCAGATTTTTTGTTTTAATTTTCCCTTTCTTTTTTTATCCATTACTCTTTAAATCTATTTTTTTTCATTCATTACTCTTTAAATCTATTTTTTTCATTCATTATACCCTTGAATTTATCTTTTTCTTTAGTCACTCCACGCTTTCCGCAGTAAAATTTCATATTTCATCGCACTTTCCGCAGTAAATTTTCTGGATTTGATATTTTTCAAATCATGTACTTACTTTTTATAAAATCTCATCCAATTTCCCCTTGATGACTCTCTCTCCCATCTCTGAATCCACAACTCATCTTGGTCATTATGGCCTTATTGCTGGCATATTTGACGAACTTGAAATTTCAGATTTGATTGACACTCTTCTTCCTAAGAAAAGTGGTCATAACATTTCTCATTCTACTGTTCTTAAGGCAATGTGCATTAACGGTTTAGGATTTACTGAACGTCGTCTTTACCTATTTCCTGCTTTCTTTGAAAACTTGCCCACTGAAAGGTTACTGGGAGAAGGTGTTCTCCCAGAACACCTTAATGATGACGTTTTTGGCAGAACTCTGGACAAAATCCAGGAATATGGAGCAACCGAAATCTTCAATCATATAATTCTGCAAGCTATGAAACACGTTCCTATTAATCCTCGTTTTTGTCATTCAGATACTACAAATTTCAGTGTTTATGGTGACTATAAAAATGATGATAACGGCAAAACTATCAACATTACTTATGGTCATCCTAAAGATAAGAGAGTCGATTTACTTCGTTTTTCTATTTCTATGGTTACTGATCAGAAAAGAATTCCTCTGTTTGTGAGAGCGTTAGATGGTAACAGTTCCGATAAGAAAGTTCTCATCAAAACCATAAAGGAAGTAACACAGAACCTGAATCTTGATCAGAGAGTCTACCATATTGCAGACAGTGCATTTTATACTGAAGATAATGTCAAAGAGATAGGAACTAACGCTTTTTTCATCTCGAGAGTACCTGCAACCATCAATGAATCAAAGGAATTATTGATGACAGACTTAATTCTGGAAACATGCTCTGATGAACGTTATTCTTGTTCTGCTGTAAAATCCTGTTATGGTGGAGTAGAACAGTTATGGGTTGTATTCTGTTCAGAGGAAATGAAAAAGAAGGAAGAGAAGAAATTTGATGAAAAGATTCTCAAAGAGCTTGAAGCAGCAGAAAAGTCTCTTAAAAAGCTTTCTAATCATGAGTTTGCTTGTGAAGCAGACGCAAGAATGGCTGCTGAACAATGGTTGAAAGAGAATGAACTGTATGAATTCCAGAAACTTGAAATAAAAACTAAGTCACACAGACTTGGAAACAAGAAAGGAAGACCAAGGAAAGGTGAAGATGTACAGACTTTTTACCTGATAGAAGCAGAGATAAAACACGACCAGGAGAAAGTACAGGAAAAAAGAGCAAAGTTAGGAAGGTTCATTCTTGCAACCAATGATCTGGAGTTGACTCCAGATCAACTCCTAAAGTACTATAAAGAACAGGGAACAGTTGAAAGAGGGTTCAGGTTCCTTAAAGATAAGAGTTTCAGAGTGTCTGAGGTGTACCTGAAAAAAGAGTCCAGAATAGAAGCACTTGCAATGGTAATGGTTCTGTGTTTGTTATTGTATTCAATAGCTGAATGGAAACTGAGAACAAGATTGGAGGAAACAAAAGAAGCTATTAGAAACCAAGTAAAGAAGAAAACACAGACTCCAACAATGAAATGGGTATTCTTTCAGTTCAGGAGAATAACGGAGTTAGAGATCGAAATTGAGGGAAAGAGGATAAAAAAGGTATTAAATCTGGATGAAGAAACAATTAAAGTGCTGAGATTGATGGGAGAAAAATACGAAAAATATTATATGTGAAAAAATAATGCGGAAAGTAGGTTTCATGATTTTTCCTGCTATTACTTTTCAATCAAACGTGGATTTATATGAATACGCATAAAACCCCTGTGTCTTTAGATCAGGGGATATAAGCGTCAACTTCTCCCAATTCTTTTCAGTATTCTTTACTTCATATAGACTATCGGATAATTTAACATTAGATTAAGGTATGCGAAAACCAAGCAACCTTTTTAAAAAATTTCACCATCAGGCTCATTAGGTCGTAGAAAAACCTTCGACTCTATCTTGTAACTACGTAAAGCCGAAACGAGCGAAAGAACGAGACTCAGTACAGACAGCTCAACTGGAATTAAAGTCTTTGGAGATGCCGATGGTCATCTATGAATTAGGAAACCGCTAAGTCTTTAGCTTAGTGGCAGTTCACTTTTATGAAGAAGGTAAAAACAACTATATGGTGTATTTAGAGATCAAAAACGATATCATTCAGTTTTACCAAATAGTACTGTATTGTCTCTGATCCGTCCAGTTGCAAAGATAGGAAAGCAAAGACGATGTTTTTCCTTATTGTTTTTCTATTATATCAAAACGTTTTTCTTCTTCATGAATCAAACTATTTCCAGGCTAACTTTATCGACATTCAGGTATACTCTATAGTGAGTTTGGGTCTCTGATTTTTATTTTGCCAGTTGGAACTGTAGAAAGCTACATAGTTTTCATCTTCCTCGTGGGCTTTTATAAGGAAACCTGTATTCTCGTACTTTCCGCTTATATATTCCTGCACAAGTTCTGTTACATCTAGGTCGTAGTAGCGGTTGTCAGGGGTTTCATCTCCACTGATAGTTACCTTGGCATATGGAGTGCTTCCCTGGAAAATCCCATTCCGGTCATACCAGTCTCCTCCAGAGTTTTTCCAAGGGTCATTAGATTCCCTCTGCTGCCAGGTAACATGTTCTCTGCACCATTTCGTAGGCCTGTATACTTCCAGTATGGTATCCTTCGATCTTATTTGATTCTCCGGATAGTACCAGAATAAAGATAGGGTTGCCTCATCAACCTGGTCAGTCTGATTAAGTGAACTCAGATCAAAGATTATAACGCCTCTGTAAATGCCTCCATCGGATTTTTTTCCGACATCTATATACTCACTATCACTAAAAGTGATATTTGGAGCTTCTTCTCTCAGCCTGTTGTCAGAAATAATGAAAGGTAAAGCAATTTTAAGGTTTTCCGCTTTATCAGACTGCATCGAAAGATTTAAGAATAATTTTTTCAGGAACCTTATAAACTCTGAAAAAGCCCTTTTAAGACTCGACTCAAAGCCTTCTTCCTGTCCGGTCTGGACTTTGCTTTCATTTATCTCATAAGGCATCTGTGGTCCAGCAGACATAGCTTCACTCCAGGGAAAGTCCTTACCCAAAGACTCATTGGTGTTCAACTTCGCTGCAAGTTCTGAGTCAGCTTCAACGTCTGAGGTAGAATTTACACCCATATAATTTCCACCGGCGTTGCCTGAAAGACAATTGTTTTCCAGGATAAAGGAATGGGTATTTTTTAGATGGTTGTATACAGCATATCCATCTCCAGCTGCAGGACTAGACTGTGTATTAATTATTATATTATTTTTCACGATAGTTATATAGCCTGAACCTGGGGCCGAAAATTCATCACTGACCTGTTTATGGGCAATAGCAGCTCCATAGCATCCGTCAAATTTATTGTTCTCTATCATGGTATTTTGGACACCATTAAGCACTATGCCCCCTGACCAGTCCGCACCCTCGTTAATACCGGTTTTATAAAATTTATTATGGTGTATGAATATATCTTTTGCAGAATCTTTAGAATACCCGGATCCATAGCCTGTAATCCATATACCTGCTGTGTTCGTCTCATATAGCAGATTATTGTAGATCTCGATATCATTCATCACAGTTGACGGACCAATTTTCTGGATTTCGATTCCTGCCCCACCCCCTCCTTCTGAGTTAATTATATTGTTATAGAATTTTACATGGTTTGTATTGTAAATTCTCAAACCGCTATTCGTTCTGCACGTTATTTTATTATTCCAGGCCTCTATATTCGAAGAATAGATAGCGTAGAGGACGTCATGCCCTAACTTATATACCCGGTTATTGTAAAACTTAACACCTGAACATTTTACGGCTTTAAGCCCATCGCCATGGCTGTCATGCATATACATATCGTGAACCTGTATATTCTCGCAGTTAAGGACATGGATCAGGTTATGATATCCTTTCCCCCTATTCTTTTCATTGTTTTTATCGTGATTTCCGTCAATCTCAAATCCCCTTATAGTAATATCATGATTTCCAACACTGTCCATCTGCGTAATCATAGGTTTTTCTAGAGGCCAACCTGCTTTATCTTCAAGTTTGATTACGGCTGTAGAATCTCCTGCCAGAATAGTGTCGTTTCCAATAAAAATACTGTCCGAGATGATGTATGTATTGGGGCCCTTCAGATGAACGGTTGTGAACTGAGGGTTTTCTGCAACATATGCAAGAGCTTTGTTTATCTCTACCTGGTCGTCACTTCCATCACAGTTAAAGTCCCCACTTCCATTGGTAGCAACATAAACTGTTGTACAGGATGTCTTTGATAAAGTGAGAGTTATACTTACGATTATAAAAACAAAAATTATATTAAGAAACAATAACTTTTTTCTGTCTCCCCATTTATACGTTAGCTTCTTTCCATTCATTTCAAATCCCCAATATATTGAACTATAATTCTTCAATATTAAAAAATTTATCTTTTAGGACTGCAAATAAACTCCCCTCAAAAATATTTGCATTCTTCCCACTGCTTGAATCTCAGAACTAAAGTTCTGAAAAGTGCATCTTAACTTTAAAAATTAAAATACATTCATGGAAAATCTGAATTTTTAAAATTTATTTCAGTTGAATACCCCGCTAGCTTGCTGCAGGGATGGAAACATTTCCCAGTAACCGTTGATGATAATATGATTCTCAATTCTATTTTTTGATTGTTAACTTCTGTTCAAACTAAATTGCTTAGGATTATTGTCTCCTTTTACGAAATTTGGAGTGGTGGCGCGAACATACCCGTTACTTGCTGCAGATACGCCACCGCAACTTTTATTTTAACTTATTGAATGAGCCCATCCCAAAATCAATTTTGTTCCCAAATTGACAGGAAATTCATAACATTATTTTCCACGATAAAACACCGATAAAAAACTCGATTTATTCATAATGGAGTAAGATTAGTAATTTTGAGTTTTGGGGGGTCAACTCGAATTTAAAAATTTGCCTGTTAATTTTCACCTAGATATGAAGTAAAACTACCCATTGATAAGTAATTCTTATAAGAAGCACTCTTACTCTAAATTTTATATAAATCCTTACCATAATTGATTGAATTATCTAAGCTTATATATTTTAGGCTCTTGAACTCGTAAATCCCTTATAAATCCTTAGGGTTTATCGGTTTACTTATATTCTACTTCAGGGAGTTTAGGAAGTTAAACTTAGCAGATTCTAGGAGATATCGGAACTTCTAAATTCTGCAAAAGTAAGTAAAGGGGGGACATAGTTATTATTAAATCGAAAACAGATTACGATTTTTACGTTAAAGCGGACAAGTTTGCTTTAGGGAAACACACTAGAAGCCCTAGACTAATTGGTGACGATATATGGAAATTTCAGAGATTACTACGAAAAAATGAGTACTATCACAACTGTAAGAAATCTTTAATTTCCAAATTATATTTCAAATACTTATTATTCAGGTTCTACACTATGAGTGTTCACCTAGGGTTCAGTATTCCAATAAATGTCTTTGGTCCAGGGTTGTGTATTGCCCATAGAGGAACTATCATTATAAACAAAAATGCCAGGGTTGGGGAGAACTGCAGAATACATGCCTGTACTAATATAGGATCTAGCCAGGATGGGATTTCAGCCCCGCAAATTGGAAATAACGTATATATAGGACCTGGTGCCAAAATTTTTGGAAATATCGTAATTGCCGACAATATAGCAATTGGAGCAAACTCCGTTGTAAATAAATCATTTTATGAAAAAGGCATTTCAATTGCAGGCATTCCTGCCAAAAAAATAAGCACTAAAGGATCAGATGGCATTATAGTTACAGCTACGCAAAATTGTAAAAAATAATTTTGATTTAAATAAGTGAGTACTACATAAATGAATATCACGTTCAGTAAATGAATTATAAATTGTTTAATCCTGTTTTTCTCTAATTAGCTAAATACTTTGCTAATAAAATAAGCTAAGTAAGCTTTAATATAACATATTAAAGCAGAATAAAAAAAACATCTTCAGCAGCAGCCTGAAAGTTTTCCATTCTGGTGAAAATAGTTGGTTCCACCATACAACATATCCGGGTCTATTCCCTGAGATCGAAGCCCATTCAGTATTTCCATACCTGCCTATATTGGCCCTGCTTCCACTATTTCCTGGCTCCTTTGAATATTCAGAGTCCAGATAACCGGTGTCGATACATGGAGAACTTACAGTATCCTTTACCCACGTTTTTCCATTCCATCTTCCACCTGTTGATTTCAGATGATAATCATGATTTTTTTCGTTTGCAAAGTGGGGGTTTACATGGATGTCGCTTGTCGAACTGGCGTTTCTATAGTCTCCTGCTAAGTTATTGTAAAGGCAGTTATTTTCCAGCACAAAGGAATGCGTTTCAGGAAGATAATTAATAACTCCATATCCTGTCCCGCTTGGATCTTTTTTACGTTGCAGCATATTTACAATAATATTATTGCGGACAATTGTGGTATATCCTGTATCTTTGGGTGAAAGATCGGTAGAATCATTCGTAGGATACATATGGACAAGCGCAGCATGATACGTACCATCAAATACGTTATTCTCAACAAGGGTATTGTAAAATCCACTTGTTACTATACCACCTACCCAATCTATGTTTGGGTTCGTACCGGTGCTATAGAAAATATTGTGGTGAATATATACGTTCTCTGCCTCTTCCCTGGGGTAAGAGTTACCATAGCCTAACAGCCAGATTCCGGGTCCATAGGTGTTATGAATAGTATTATTATACACCTCTATGTCATTCATTACACCTGTTGTTTTCTCAATCAGAATTCCAGAACCGCCAGCACTCCAGTGATAAAAGGAATCTATTATGTTATCATGGAACTTGACATGGTTTGAATTCCAGATTCTAAGACCGCTGTTAGTCCTGCAGGTTATCCTGTTTTTCCAGGCCTCAACGTTCAGGCAATCGATGGCAAAAAGACCGTCATGCCCCAGTTTATATACTCGGTTATCGTAAAATTGGATATTAGAGCTTCTTTCTATCTTCAGCCCATCTCCGTGCCCGTCGTGCATGTATATAGAGTGAACCTGAATATTGCTGGAATTAGAGAAATAAATCTGATTGTAACATCCCTCTCCTCTCTTTTTGTCTTCGTTCTTGTCATGATTTCCGTTGATTTCAAATCCTTTTATAGTGATATTCTGGCTTCCAGAACTGTCCATCTGCGTAATCAAGGGCTTATTCCTTGGCCAGCCTGCTTTATCTTCAAGTTTGATTACAGCTGTAGAATCTCCTGCCAGAATAGTGTCATTTCCAATTAAAATACTGTCCGAGATGATGTATGTATTGGGGCCCTTCAGATAAACGGTTGTGAACTGAGGGTTTTCTGCAACATATGCGAACGCTTTGTTTATTTCTACCTGGTCATTACTTCCATCGCAGTTAAAATTCCCTCTCCCGTCGGCAGAAACGTAAACAGTTATACTGGATGATGTAGTGGAAAGAGCGGTGGTTCCTAATGCGATCAAAAAAACTAAAATTGTAAAGTAGACTACGTTTTTTTTCCTCTTTTGCCATCTATGTCTTAGACTTTCCCAGTTCATTTTTATTCCTATACTTTTTCAGTCTTAGCTTTCCAGGCATGAAAAAAACAATCTTCAGAGAATATTATCAGTTAAATTTTAGCATAGATTAATATTTCTTTTTAATTCCATGGATTGTATAGTTAACTAAAGTGAACTTTTACCAGTTTTTTGCTTTTAAAGCCTCTGAAGTTTCTAGAAAACATAAAAACAAGAGTAATTAATTTATATAGTGTACAAGAAGTTTATTTCAGTTGAATACCCCATTGCTTGCTGCAGGTACGCCAGCGCAACTTTGATTCAAAAGATTTTTTGAGCCAGCATTACTAATTAATAAATTTAAACAATTGTTTTATTATCTAGACGTAAGGGAGGTAGGTTTGGACAATGTATTCTTAACTGTCTCTGCAATCTTCCTGCAGTCTTCCTGCAAAATAGTAACATTTATTCCTGTTTCAACTTCTACAGTCTCCTTAATACCAGAGATTGCACTGCAACTTATTCTGTAGAACTCGGGCGTAGCTCGGAAATACTGAAAAAAAAGGTTCCTGCATTTTCAAGTAATTCATTAAGAAGTATAGGATATCTCAAACTAAATTTTATAAGCCTTTTTAAGTTGTCGGGTAGACAATTTGTCTATTGATCCTACATTTATATCTGTCTATATCTTTAAATTAGTAATTAAATTTTCAATGTTATATGCAAAAATGCTTTTCAAGATTATTTCCTACTTTTTATTTTTAATGAACATTCAAAAAATTTTTATACCCATGCGTCCCTTTTCTAAATGTTAAATTTTTTGCTAAGTGAAATTCTCATTTATTCCCATTCGCATGTAATTTCACTATAAGTCAAAAATTTGTTATGTGATTATAAGCGCATTTGGTCGCGCGGTGGGGTCTTATGAAGGGGAGTTTTTCAGTTACAGTGGATCTTGAAGATTGGTATCATATTCCTTCAGTCTGCAGTTCTCCTTACGCCGTTTACAGGACTGTAAACGAGTTTTTTGAAAAATGGGAAGGCAGGTACGATTACCTGACTGAACCTACAAAAAGGGCATTGGATATTCTCGATGAGTTCAACGTGACTGCTACTTTCTTTGTAGTTGCGGATATTGTAGAACACTATCCTGGACTTGTCGAGTCAATTGTGGAAAGAGGGCATGAAATTGCATGTCACGGTCTGCATCACGCCTGCAAAATCAATCCTGAGACAAAGGAGCGATTAATGAGTAACGATGAATTCGAGCAGAAGACGTTGCGTGCGAAAAGAATTCTTGAAAAAGTTAGTGGGGAGAGAGTAGTAGGCTACAGGGCACCAAATGCCTTTATAGGTGGCTGGATGCTAGATTCACTTGAAAGCATCGGGTTCAGATATGATTCTTCAGTTTCCGTAAATTCTCTTTATAATAAAACGGATTCGTCCCTTAAGACAGTGTCATCTTTTCCTTACTATCCTTTAGAGAACGGGCTTGAGGCAGGCGAAGACAGAAATTTTATTGAATTCCCCTGGGCATATTATCAGAACATACTTAAAATTCCGGCGTCAGGGGGTCCGATACTCCGCTTTCTTGGAGCCCCTCTGGTATTGAATGGGCTTATCCAGAGTTTGAAAAGAGGACATACTATCTTTTATTTCCATCCAATTGATATTTCCTGTACTAAATTCCCTTCAGTAGGGAACAACAGACCATTTTACTGGTGTATGAAGGGAAAGCTTGTAGAACGCAGAATTCGTCACATTCTGAAAGCTCTGAATGATGTTAATAAAGTGTGCCTAAGGGACTACCCAGAAATATAGCCTTTAGAAAGGTTTTCTAGATATAATTGAAAGTTTGAAAAGAATCAGGATAAGTCTAAATTTTTAAACCCTACCCTATTATGTCTAATTTTACTCTTCTAATCATAGATTATTGCTTTAAATCTACAATATACTTTTACAGTGATCGAAGTATTTACCAAAACTGATTTTTTTTAATTCCGAGATTTTCTTCCGTATCTCCTGACAGATGTGCAATCTAAAGGACAATAGGTTAATAATAATTGCAGAATAGCATAGCGATGAGTATAATAACAAGTATAATAAAGAATAATTACAACTACAATAAAGAATAATTACAACTACAATAAAGAATAATTACAACTACAATAAAGAATAATCACAGCTGAATATTAATTATATAGGATAAATATTTGTATCCTAAATCTATATTATTTATTAAAATAGATTTTAATTATATTTAATTTATACGATTTTACGGCATATTCCTCCATGTATTCCTCACTCTATCTATTTCTCAGGGGAAACACCGAATTATCCTGATCTTAAACGAATGCTTTCTTCTGGAAGACTAGTTCGGGGCATGCAGAAGCTGGCAGGAATAGCAAATAAATCTAATAAATGATATCTACTCCGTAAGGCTAAAACTGCATATAGTATTAGCAGAATTTGTACTCAAGAAGGATATACTTAATATACTGTGAGTTAATTTGACAGAAATACTAAAGTCTCTGAATAAGGATATAGTACCCGAAAGACTTTAATTGTCGAAAAATTTTGACCCATCAAAACATTAATTAGGTTAAGGCAGGTATATCAAACTGCACTTAGGGCACAACCATTAATTATTTGTTGGGCTGATTGAATATAGGAAGAATACGATAGAGGAGAAACAAATAAACAAAATATTAAGATCGAAAGTTTTTGGGCCTGTGTGCTGCCTGTAAAAAAACTCTTTAAGAGTGAAACCAAGTTTTCAGGAATAGATTATAGTTAGGTGCGGAAACTGGACTCTGTAATTTTCAAAAAGGATGGGGGACACATTGTCTAAAACTACTAATAACATATTAAACCTTATAACCTCAATTTCTCTATTACTGCTGGTTTATAGTCTTTTTATTCTCAGGGGAATTCAGCCCGAAGGATATGCAGTCGATATCTATGAACAGCTTCCGTTTCATTTTTACCTTACCCTTCTCTTTTGTTACGTTTCAGCCTGCGTTCTGCTTCTTGCATACCGAAAAATGAGTGCAGTTCTTATACTGCTTCTTGTTCATACTACAGTACTGATAACTCCGCACATGCTTGGCTATGTTTCAATAGGCAGGGGAGATGAATTCACGTACCTTGGGCTTGCAGGAGAGGGTTCATTTTGTAACCTTTCGGGCTTTTCCAACCTTTCTCCCACGGGTCCTCTGCTAGTTTCAGCTCTAGCTCAGGTTTCAGGCCTGGAAACATCGGCACTTTCATACTTCTTGCCAGTATTTTTTTCAATAATGTTTATTACTGGAATGTTCCTGTTCTATCGGATTTTTATGAGCAGGGAAAAATTGGTCTTAACGGCTTTTCTCTCCTCGCTTATTCCATATTTTGGCCATTTCCAGACCTCATCAGTTCCTTATTATCTTTGTTTTTGCCTGATACCTCTATACCTTCTTGTGCTGAGAAAAGTAATTTCAGATAAAGACAGGGCAATGGCTGTTTGCCTTCTTTTCATGATACCATTGATTCCTTTAGCTCATCCCTTTATTTTTGCATATCTTGCCTGTTTCTCTCTGTCCCTTGTCTTCTCGAGCAAAATACTGAAGCTCGGATTTGTCCGTAAAACCCTGAGTCTCAACTCTCTCTTCTCTGACGCCTCACACCCTGCAGGGAAAAAAATGCCTATATTTGTCTTCCTGTCACTTATCTCGGTAGGCTTCTTGCTTTGTGTGAAATATATTCTTCAGTTTTTTGATATATCTATTTCAAGCCTTATCCTGCGTACTAAAATGCTAGTGACTGCAGGTTTTTCCACGTTTCCATCAACTGAAAACGGATTTTTCGAGTTTGTACATCTCTTTAATCTCTACTACGGCAAATACTATATTCCTTTGATTTTTATTCTGATCAATTCCGTAATCGTATGGCAGAATCGTAAAAGGTTTTGCCATCATTTTGTTCGCAGGTACCCCCGTTTCCTGGTCCTCTATATAATAACCTTTTTCCTGGAGCTTGCTTTCCTTTTAAATCCCTTCATTCCATACCCTCCAGATAAGTTTGCAAATTTGAGCTTCATTATTTTTGCCCAGATTCCTTTGTTGGGGTATTCCCTTTACATTATTTTCCTTAGAAAAGGGTATACTCTTGGCCTTGGCTCTGCGGTACTGGTTCTTTGTCTGCTCTGGACACTAGGATTCTTCACCTGTTTCAGTTCGCCGTATACAGGCGGAGTTTCTGAAGCTATTTCGGAAAATGAGGCCGACGGGATTCAGTGGTTATCAGGCGTGAGAGAAACTTATCCATATATTATGTCTTGTACAGATAAGTATGGGATCGTCACCCAGCCTGACGTCCTTAGTAACATAAGCCAGCCGACTGGGCTTGTTGAGGCTTCCCAAAAGTCTCTTTATGCCTCCAAAAATGATTCTGACGGTAGCTCTATGGAAAAAGTAGCAGAAAACGAACCTTTCTATGTTGCGGAAACCACTTTTTCTAAGGCTTTAAGTGCCAGGAAACTGGAATTCAATGAAACATCAGTTTCTGCAGATGGAAAAGTCCTCAAGCCCCAGGCTACTTACCCTGCATATAAGATATATGACTCCCTTAACATAGAAATTTATGAATATGTTCCGTGAACTCCCCCCAGTTTCGTCTGGAGGTTTTGTTTTTGAGGGAAACAATTTCCGTTTTTTGAATATTCGAATTTTTCTCTTTTTTGGCGTGAAAGCACTTTGGCATGAAAATATTTTCAAATATTTTCATTCATTTTTGCTTATTATTTAAAGAGTTTGACGTCATTTTTTAACGAGGCGACTTGCCGTCTTGAAGCTAAATTTTTCTCTTTTTTGCTATAGCGAAATTCGCTCTTTTCGTCTCGTTTATATATTTAACAGTAAGAAGGACAATTATAATCAGTCCAACGATTTCTGAGATAAAAACTTCTGTGAATCCGGGGTGGTAAGATCTACTAAAAATTATCATAAGATACTCAATAAAGCTTGCCGAAATCGTATCTTTCGGAAAACTCCAGCCCAGGAACGGCCAGAAAAGTACTTCAGGGCTATTCCATATCTGATCTTCTAAAATGTGGCAAAAAGATGCTCCTGCAATAATCAGGAGTTCAGGTTTCCCCTGGATATAGAGATAGTACCCTGCCAGGACCAGCAGAAGGCCAAAAAGTAGAGTATGGGCAAAAATTCGTCCGCTTCCTATGGTTTCAGCAAGAATTATCCTGCCAAGAGGTTTATCGATAAAGTCTGGAAGGAGTGCTCCGAATGCAATCCACGGAACATTTACCCAGAAGTTATTTTTAGAAAATAATCGGCTCAGGAAATAAAAGATCCCCAGAGTAATCCCAATATGTCCGAAAATAAACATCAGATCAAAAATAGTTATTTACTTATAATTCTTTTTCGGCAGGCCTGTCTGATGACCTGCCGATACAGAGCTTCAATAAAATTAAAAGAGTTCTTCAAGCCTGGCATTCAGCTACGAGCTTTTCTACCAGTTCCTGCCGGATTGAATTTGTTCTATCTCCTCCGCAGACCATACCCCGAACCCCGATAATATCCGGTCCGATTCTCTCAAGCACTGGAAGATCCTCAAATTTCAGGGAGCCTGCAATCGCGTTTTCAAGTCCGCACTCATGGGCAAGGCCTGTGAACTTTTTAAGTTCTTCCTCGTCCATAAATTCGAAGGTAGATTTTCCATCTTTAATTCCTGTATCAACCATCACCACATCTGCCCCAGCTTTTGCGGCGATTGAAGGAAGCAGTAATGGAGATATTGAATTGATGCGCTTGTAGTCCGAATATCCTGAGGCAACAACTTTCTTTGTTGAGTCATAGTCCTTTACAGCCTGTGTTATTTTTGTGATAAGCTCTAAGGCCTGATCTTCAGTCTGGATATCGTAAAGGCCAACTTTAATATAGTCTGCTCCTGCAACGGCTGCTCCAAATGCTGCAAGGGAAGCAGTTCCTGGTTTATAGTTAAAATCTCCGATAGTTGCGCTTATGGGCTGTCTACCGTTTACAGCTCCCTTTACGTCCCTTATTACCCATGGGAAATTTGCACCAAGGGAACCTTCTTTGGGATTCTTGACATCTACAATGTCTGCGCCGCCTCTGGAAGCAATTATTGCTTCCTCTTTATTAATTGGACTTATAAGCAGTTTCATAAAAAGCCTCTAAATAAACATCTAATTGGAATTTTACAGTGAATATTACCGGCAGTGTTTCATATTTGCTGTAAATTTGAAGTCAAGTTTTTGCGTACTATGAAGAAAATTGATCTTCCGATATAGAATTTTCGACCCAGTAACTTCTTGAAATTTGCAATTTTACAGGAAAATTGGCACGCTGTTAATACTACTCCTTTTATACAATATACTTTATTTTATACTTTTTTATAGGATGATACAGCTATTGAATAAGTATGTTCCGAGTAGTCTTTGTGATGGACATATTTAACCGTAACGTAGTTCTTGCAAAGGGCGGGATCAGGGAAAAATACCGTCCGGTTTCAGATTCAAGTACTGTATGTAGCAGCTCGGACCCTGTGGACATCGTAGAACTCCTGCATCCTAGGGAAGTCTATATTGCCGACCTTAACGTGCTTCAGGATAAAGGGTATCTCGAAACGAATGTCGATGTCATTCGGGAAGTAAGCCTAAAGGCAGACACAATGCTTGATTTCGGGATATCGGCTTCACAGGACGTGGAAAAAGCCCTTTCTATTGCAGAAACTGCTGTCATAGGCACAGAAACAGGTACGCTTTCGGCAATAAAGGATGCAGCCTATGGAAACTCCGGAAGGATCAGTGTTAGCATTGATATAAAGCATGGTAAAGTCCTGAAAAATGATCCTGAGCTTCCAGAGTCTCCTTTTGAAATAGTAAAACTGTTAAATAATTTACCCTTAAAAGACCTTATTTTCCTTGACCTTGATAGGGTTGGAACAGCCTCAGGCTTTGACCCAGAATTCCTTCGAAAACTGGTTGAATGTTCCAGGCATAGCGTGCTGCTTGCCGGAGGGGTCAAGGATATGGGGGACCTTTTTACTCTTGATAAGCTAGGAATAAAAGGAGCCCTGGTTGCAACTGCCGTTCACTCGGGACTGGTTCCCCCAGCCGTGATGAGTTCAGGGCTTAAATCGGATGATTTAATATAAAATCGAATAACAAAATAAAATCGAATAACAAAATAAAATCGAATAACAAAAACTAACTGTTACCTAGAAATCCTTTTATTTCAACCCTATATGTCTTGTATATAATCGAATATTTTAGTATTAAGGAAAAGTCGCAGATTCTGTTTAAAACCAGAAAATTATGAGGTTTACATATGGTAAAGAAGGATACATCTAAAGAGAATATTGAAGAGAACACTGAGGAGGCAAGCGGAGATGGATATGTGGAGATTAAGATGGGAGGAGGTTGGTACATGACGATCTCCCTAGCACACAGTGACCGCTTTGAGAAAGAGTATGTCGAACTTGCAAAGGAGCGGGGAGGCGTAAAAAGGTCCAGGTTCAACCTTAACCCCGCCCATGTCAGGATGTTGGGAGAAACCCTGATCAAATTTGCGGATGATAACGGCCTCTAACGGTCATTTTGGTTTTAATTTAGGTTCAATTCTTGAATCTGGTCAGTTCCTGCTCAGGAACTCCAGTATCTTTTTCACAACTTCCTTTTCTATGTATTCGGGAGAACGGGAAGCATCGATTACAACAAAACGTTCTGGATCATCTGCCGCAAGCTTGAGGAAAATCGCCCTGACTCCCTGTAAAAATTCTAATTTCTCGAACTTGCTTTGTTCTCCTCGTTTTCCACAGCGTTCAATTGAAATTTCGGGCCTGATATCAAAGAGAAAGGTTAGAT
This sequence comes from Methanosarcina barkeri str. Wiesmoor, assembly GCF_000969985.1. Taxonomy (GTDB): domain Archaea; phylum Halobacteriota; class Methanosarcinia; order Methanosarcinales; family Methanosarcinaceae; genus Methanosarcina; species Methanosarcina barkeri_B. Next base: position 4,717,771 of record NZ_CP009526.1, read on the forward strand.
CTGGAACAATAGTCCAGCTCCGGTGCAGATCCTTTACCCATTCAAGAGGATTTTCCAGGCGAGTCTTCAGGGTTATGCCCTGGTAAGCATATCGGCTGTCGGAATAGCGGTCAGAAATTACTATTTTTCCGTTTTCAAGTGCAGGCTTTATAAGTTTTGCCAGATGTTCTGCATGGTCAGCTGTAAAAAGGAAAAGCTCGGCAAACTGGTCGGTATCTGACTGAATAGCTTTTTCAACGGCATCTCCAGTTAGAGTGCCTCTTGTTGGTTCCCTGGTAAAAACAGGTTTAAAGGCTTTAATTTCAGGATTCTTCTGAAGTTTTTCTGCAACTGTGCTTTTGCCCGAGCCGTCAATGCCCTCAAGTGTGATCAGTTTCCCTCGCATAAATACCGTCTTTTTTCGTTTAGAGATTTTTAGTGAAACGCGTTATCTGTATTTATAATCTACAGGCTTTTCGGACTCATGATAAGATCCCAATTACATGTATAGCTGATGAGTCAGGCCCAAATTCCAGACAAAATAAGCATCTATTTATGCAATATTAAAAATAACTTAGAATAATATGACTGTAATAGGAGTAATTACGCGGGGCAAGTACGGGCACCGCTTGATTGAGACTGTCAGGGAGAACAGCGATTTTTCAGTCGTAACTGCGGACCTACCTGAATTCGTGCCTGTATTTATTGAAGAGCCTGATGAATATCTGGACGCTCTTAACTTCGACAGACACGTTTTCTCTGCTGAAATTATAATTACCTACTCTTTGCATCCGGATCTGACATCTGCAATTGCAAAGCTTGCGGCAGAAGCTGGCGTGCGTTCTCTTATAGTACCAGGTGGACCATCCCGGGCTTCAGTTCCCGAACTCAAAAAGATCTCCGAAGTTTCAGGTATGGATATCGAGGTAGATGAAATCTGCTGTAGTCTTGAACCCAATGATTTCAACAGGCCTTTTGCGGAACTCTTTGGGTCCCCTATCTTGAAGATAAAAACAAAAGATGGAAAAATTGCCGATGTCAAGGTAATAAAAGGCGCTCCATGTGGGAGTACCTGGTATATGGCAAAAGAAATAGTCGGAATGGATGTAAAAGATGCACCTCCCAAAGCCGGGCTGTTGATCCAGCATTATCCCTGTCGAGCGACACGTGGTGAAATTGGTGGAATCCATGAGTCAGGAGAACTGCATAAACAGGCATTTATAAAAGCTCTTGAGAATGAGGAGTGATTATATATTCTTTGAAAAAACATATTCTAAATATGACCGGAAAGTCGGATCCAGCTTTTCATTTATGAGAAGCCATTACTTTGTGTCCTTCCCGGTCTCAAGTAATTTACAGGGGTGAAAAGATTACTACCCTAACTATCTCAGAAGATTCCGGGCCCGAAGACCTCGAGACGCTAGCAGTCGCAGTACACTCGGTCATTGGACTTCCTACAACCATTCGCAGTCTCAAGCGAAAAGGACTTCGCCTGGAAAAAGGTCAAATCCTTGATAGAGACTACACAGGACCTGTGCTCGAAGAAGTATTGAAAACAAACAAAGTTGTCCACAAAGTCCCTACAGAAGGAGTGTATAGTGGAAAACCCGTAGTTGTTGCTCCCATTCACTCGAAAGACGGGGAAGTTATTGCAGCTCTTGGAGTTGTGGACATACTGGCTACTATAGATCTTCACTCTGTTTTTCAGGAATATACATCAGTACTGGAAGAAGTCGAATATGCTAAAAAATAAAGTTCGTAATATATAGCCTGAAGTTTGCATCTGACCTTTCGCAGATGTTATTTCAATTTTCATAATTTTTCTTGCTCTCGTTTTTCTGAAAACCTTCTTGGTTGCTCAAAAATATATTTTTGAAATACCGTAGTTTTTGACCTTTTGCCTTCACTGAAAACTTCCAGCGATCATTTCCCTAAGTTTTAGTTGAGATAACAACCGCAAATTTTAGAATAATTCTCTAAAAACGATAACACTCACTTTCCGCAGTAAATTTTTGTAAATTCATATTTTTACTGCTAGCGATTTTCAATCAAATGTAGATTTATTGGACTTTTTTTCTTTCAATAACTCCTCAGGCATTTTATTGGCAAAATTGACAAGTTTTTTCAATGATTATAAGTACATTATTTTTGGCAAAATCGGGAAATTTTTTCAATGATTATGAGTACGATATTTTAGTTTTACTTTTTGCATTTATCCCACTTTCCGCAGTAAATTTTCGTAAATTCATATTTTTACTGCTATTGATTTTCAATCAAACATGGATTTATTGGACTTTTATGCAGTAGGTAAAAGCAACGATGTGGTGTATTTAGAGACCAAAAACGATATCATTCAATTTTTCACCAAATACCATTAAAAATCCAAATTATTTACTCTGTTCCAAAAACGATATCATGAAAAATATTGATTTTCAAAAAATACTGCGGAATGTAGGATAACAGAAAAAGCGTTATTTATTTGAAGGCATATGCGGAAAATGAATTTCATAATAAATTGAAAAATTACTGACATTTGAATAGTAAATTGAAGAATTACTGATTGGAATAGTGAATTGAAATATTATCTTCCAATTGCATGATAATTAAAAAAGTGGTTATTGGAGGATCGACACCAGCTTACATTTTTAAGGGAGTCATTTGCTCCTCCATTTATGCTTCCAGTTCAAACCACAAGGTTTCCTGGTTTTACTCTGGCTTCTGGTATAATTTTACTTTCTTCAGCAGAGTACCGTTCTTTGCATGGGGTTGCCTGAGTACGGTATCATTGGATTTTTCAATTTCTCTTGCCTGTATTGCAAGCTGTGAAGCGGCTCCCATAATTTCGTGTCCGGCTGCTGCGGTCAGGCACACCTGATCGATTTCTTTTAACATGAAACATGCAGGGAAGTTAACCTGTGCCACTTTTTCAGCCATGTGAAGGGCAGCAAGAGCTTTTGCTTTTGCATAGGGATTTGCGAAGCCTGCGTACTCAACACATTTTTCGGGTTTTGCAAAAATATGTGGAAGCTCCAGTTCCTTTCCTGATTTTCCGGAAGCAACCTGGTCAGTTACCTTGTCCAGTTCTTCCTGGACGAGTCTAACAACGCCGCAAACGGATAACACTTTCATTGCATCGGAATTGAAGGATGCCATCTCTACAGGGTCAAGAAACTCTCTCTTAGCTCCAATAAGGGGGTCTACAGGGAGGATGAGATATCCGAAACCGTTATTTTCAAGAGCCTCTCTGGCTTCTTTCTTTGTTGGACCATCTGAGACCACAATGCAAGGGACGTCCTTCCATATTTCACGAGCTGCTTTGGGACCCGGAGCTGCTGCATTTGGGCTGATAATTATCACAAAATCTGCATTCCACTGCTTGAAACTTTCAGAAGCTGCAGCCTCGGCAGGGCTCATTTTGGCACCTGTGCCAAATACACGTACCGTAATTCCCTCTCTTGCTGCAATTTCATCCTGGACCAGATTGATAACCTGGCTCATTCCCAGGTTGCCCATTTTTATAAAACCTATGTTGACCATTTTTCTCAAAATCCTGTGTTAACCAATTTCTTAAATAATGGAATTCCTAATGGGTTTATAATCCTTTTGGCAGGTTATACCCTTATCAACTTTCTTTTATAAAAACGTATGCAATATATAACTATTATTCAATATCTTTCGCACCCCAACCGAAAAGATTAAAAAGGATGTGATTTATTTCACTCAAAAACGTTGACATCAATGCTGTTGTTTTGTGGTCTTGTTTCACAGAACTCCTATTATAATTTGAAAACTTTATCCGTTGGTGGGCTTTTAATGTCAGGGCAGATTTATATACTAAATTGCGGGGGTACTCCTGAAGAAAGTACACCAGGCAGCATGCCCTTTTTCGGGAAATTATCCCGCTATATCTAATAGTTATTCAGGTCCAGGTTTTGATTGAGTGAACTGTCCTATGCATAATTTTACTGGAAACAAAATGATTGTTTTTGATATGGATAGCACCCTTATAGACGCTGAGACTATCGATGAGCTCGCCAGGGCCGCAGGTGTTGTAAGCAAAGTAGAGGAGATTACGAAGAAAGCGATGTATGGAGACTTTGATTTTGAGCAAGCGCTTATTGAAAGGGTTAGGCTTCTAAAAGGACTTCCTCTCGAAACTGCCCTTGATGCGGTAAACCAGATCAATCTGATGCCGGGGGCGGCAGAACTTATCCTCTATGTCAAAAGTAGAGGCTATAAAACTGCAATGATTTCTGGTGGATTTACCCTTTCTGCCGATACGATAGGTAAAACTCTTGGTATTGATTTCATTGTTTCCAACGAACTGCTTGTGGAAGACGGCTGCCTTACAGGCAAAGTTGTCGGCCCAATAACACAGAGTGACTCTAAAGCAAAGGTGTTCGAAGAACTCACCCGACTAAATGGGTTTCGGCCAGAGCAATGTGTAGTTGTCGGGGATGGTGCAAACGACGCCTGTGTCTTTGAGAGAGCAGGTTTTGCCATAGCTTTCAATCCCAAGCCCATCCTGAGGGAATATGCGGATGTGGTCATAACAAAAAAAGACCTTAAAGCCGTTATCCCTGTTCTTGAATCTCTTTCTTATCAATGTTGTAATCAGGCACAGCATGTTGACATCGAACAATAGAGCTACTAAAATGCCAGCTTTTTTGCTGGATCGGGAGGCGCAATAAGAGATGCTAAAGGAACTGCAGAAAAAAAGATCAGATTTGAAAGACATTTCTGAAGAAGCCAAGGAAAAAAGGAATGCTTTAAACGCAGAGGCCAGTGCACTCGCTGCAAAGCGTAATGAACTTAACAAGAAGACAAAAGATCTCATTAACGAAGCTCAGGAACTAAAAGTTCACAGGGACGAAATTAATGAGAAGGTCAGCGAATACAAGAATAAACGCGATGAAACCAATGCCAGGGCAAACGAGCTCTTTGCAAAGGCTGATTCTATCAGGAAGCAGAGCAACCTGGGTGGCCCTTCGATCAAAGCTCTAAGAAAAGACATTGATCGTCTTGAATTCGCTCAGCAGACTGAAGTCCTGAGCACAACCAAGGAAAGGGAACTCGTTGGGAAGATCACTCAGCTTCAAAAGCAATATCACGTCAAAAAAGTCCAGCTCGAGAGCAACTCCGAACTGAAGAATCTTCTGGACGAAGCTCAGAAAATCCGAGATGAAGCTTCGGAATTCCATACCCAGCTGGCTGAATATGCCAGGCAGGCTCAGGAATATCATGAGAAGATGATTGCAGCTTTCAAAGATGCTGACAGAACTAGGGCAGAGTCTGATGTTGCCCACAGGGAATTTGTAAAAGCTCAGGAAGCAGCTGACGAACAGCATAAGGCTTTCATCAATGCCCAGAAGGAAATCCGGGATCTTGATAAAGAAATCTTTAAGCTCAAGAAGAAAGACAAAGAAGGCAGATCCCGCGTTGTCAAGTCTGAACTCCAGAAGGATGCAAAGTCCATCTTCGAAAAGTTCAAGGGCGGAGCAAAACTCACCACCGAAGACCTTATGACTCTTCAGAGGTCGGGTTTAGTCTAATAATTTCACAAAAGGAAACTCACAGCTGAAAAGCTTCAATTTCCGTTGCAGGTTGAAACATACCTGCAACCTCATTTTTCAGATTCATTTCGATTCATTCTGTACTATTACTGATTCTACTCTATCCTATTTGCCGTTCTATATTCCAGTTCTGTATCTTATATAGTACTGCGATTCTAAAGTAGGTTCATAAAACTTAACTTTTTAATAGATCCGAAGATCACGGATTTTTCTAGGAAAATAAGAAATCGATTTTGGAATCGAAGCACTATTATTAAATACTCCACGTAGTTTGAGATTTGTTAGCTACCGATATTTGTTTCAAAAACAGAACAAAAAGGAGCAGAACTGAAAATTAATTTACATTTCGACCCCCCTCTCAAAAATAAGGTGATTTTTGCAACAACTGAACAAACTTATTGAATTAGATGTGGGCACATTCTCAACAAAATCAATGATTTTAACTTGAATCCACAATGTTCAAAAAAATCCAATTTAAATTTAGAAAAAAATTAAAAATTTAGGTATTTATAAAGATACATAGTGAATAATACGTGATTAATATGGAAGTAAGAGCAAAATTAGTAATAAACTGTGCGAATAAAAAAATTAAGTTGTGTTTTTTTGGAGGGAGTCGAAATGTAAACTAATAGGGTTGTGTTGCAAAAATTATCACCCATATTATTAAAAGAATCTGCATATTTCTTTTAGTTTTCAATTTTCTTTCGAGTTTTCATTTTCATCACTTTTTCAAATCTAAAAAATTCGTATTCTTCTAATGGTCTCGAATTGTTTTGATGCTCGTTTACACGAGGCTGATGTGGATCAGGGTTAAACTTATTATAAAACTCTACAATGTGAAATCCGCATTTATTCACATAAAAATGAATGTTACGTTTTTCAAAATAAGGTGTAAAGAGCTCCCATACTTTTGTTTCTGGATACTGCGCCTCAATTGCCTGCCACGCTGCCGAACCAATTCCACGATTATGCGTTTTTGACGAAATATAGAGTAAATCAACCCAATTGCGATGTGTTTTGTTGTCAATTTTTAATACTACGCCTCCCACCTTTTTACCGTTCAGTAAAATGTGGTAAATGACTGCTTCAGGCGCATGAAAAGACTGCTGGATATCTTCATCTGATGGAATAGGACCAGCTTCTGCATCACCTAAATTTTCTATTAGCGCATTTATGAAAGCTTCCTGTAATTCCTTTTGAAATAATGCTAAATCCTCTTCATTTGCAAGTACAAGTTGGACTTTATCTTCTAACTGTTTATTCATCTCTTTTATCCTTCCTACCAATTTAGGACTTACTCGGTTGAATCATTTATGTAAATAATATTAAAATATTTCATTCAATAGATACTGTGTAGTCTATGGGGTATGGGGAAAATTTTCAGCATCAAGCGACATTGATCTAGAGGGTAAACCTCGTCAACTACACAGAACCGGTTGCAGCATGGTGTACCACCAAGTGATAGTAAACCAGTAGAAGTGATTATAAGCTCCTTTTACAGGAGTTAAACCTTTTTTGGTTCCGTTGCAAAAAACTAATTTTTCAGGATTTCGATATACGAACTTTTTGACATACAAAGTTCGGATTTTTAAAGAAAATCACTTATTTTTCGGTCAATTTTTATGAAATTCACCCTAAAATACGAACTTTATCATATTTAGTTCGTATGAGCTTTTCATAAATAATGGACTTGTAACCTTTGATGGAACCAAGGTTCTCACAGCAGCAGATACGATCGATTTGTTAATTTCATTCCAATGAAGTTCAGGCCTATTTTTGAAGTTAATATAATTACAGGTCTTTGGTACGTGGAGGCAGTATCCAGAATTTACTGAAAATTCAAAGTCAAATTTTTGTATATTGAGCATAATTTAGTACTCTTGTTATTGGATTTTCAAACAAGAAACTTATTAAAATTTCTAATTTTATAGGTAAATTGGAACACTGCCCCAAATTACCTTAAAACCTTCACTTGTTCTTGGTTTACTCTGAAAGCTTCAGATACTTCTCCCTGAACTCAGGGTTCCTCATAAGGCAGCACTTTGCATTATATGCAGGGTCTTCCCTGATTTTCTTCCAGACATCCTTTACTCTGTCTCGATGAACATTTCCATATGGGATAGGAATACAGGCACAAGGGAGAATGTTTCCTTCCGGGGTTATATGGAGCCACTTTCGGCCTGCCATGCAGCCTGTGGTATTCATGACCAGTGGAATAGGAAATATTCTGGGGCCTTCTTTCTCCCTGGCTCCTGATACGAAATTCTCAAATTTTCTCAGGTCTTTTGGAGTCATGATTTCAGAGGCGTGATCTATCCACCTACCAGTGGGAACGATTTCGTAGAAGGAGAGTTCATGGACCCCAAGATCCGATGAAAGAGCATACAGTTCTTCAAGCTCGTTCACATTATCCCTGGAGAGCACCACATATATATTTACAAGCAGTCCGGCCTTAATCCCATTTTTGACGGCTTCAACCGCACTTTTGAAAACTCCTTTCCTGCCCCTTACGTAATCATGCTTATCTTCATACGCGCTGTCAAAACTTACAGTAAGAGAATAAAGTCCTGCTTCTTTTAGGCTTCTGGCTCGCTCTTCAGTCAGCCCCACCCCTGAGGTGAACATACCTGTGATTGCTTTTTCAGGGTTTACGTATCTTATCAGGTCTTCCAGGCCAGGATACGTCAGGGGCTCGCCACCATCAAAGATCAAGAAAGTTGTGCCCATTTCGAGCACCTGGTCAATTATAGATTTTACGATTTCAGGGGCAAGTTTTTTCCGGTTTTTCGTGTCAGGTAGGGCGCAGTGAATGCAGTTGTTAGGGCATTCTTCAGTAACAGAAATAGTTACCTGGTCCGGAATCGTTTTTCCCAGCATGGAAAAAATCTGGCTTTTTACCAGGCGGTCAAAACCCGGGCTTGGCACCGGTGGCATCCAGGTTGAACAAATGAGCCTGTCGGCCTCGACTTTTGCAGGCTTTTCGCCTTCAAAAATAGAGAGGTTTTTCTCAAGAGTTTTTCTCATAAGGATGGAAGCAACCCCGCTGGTTTTCATCCTCATGTGTCCGTCTTCGATCTCAGTATAAACTCTGAAAAGAGGGCTTTTATAGAAATCGTATTGCATATTGTTCCTGCACCTGACATTTGATAATGTCCATATCGGTTCCGTTCTTTTTTCTCTTTTAAATTTCAGTTCATTTATTCCTGAAGAGTGCTCTGAACTTTAAGATCGCAGAGGGTTTTTTCTTTAGCATGAACGCAAAAACCCGCATAGCCTGCTCAACTGAACTTCCATGAATAAACGAGAGGTCCTCTTTTTCAAAGACCTTGGTCATCTCATCAATTTCCCTATCCGTCATTTTCCTGAGAGTCTCAAGCCCTATTCGGCCCAGGTAGTGTTCGGCCAGAAATTCCTTTTCCCAGGTCTTCCGGTAAGCCAGGAGAGTAGATTTTGAGACATCTCCTTTGTTTATGGCGTCTGCAGCGACATCTCCACATATCTGGCCCGCCCTCATTGCATATCCTATTCCCGACTGACCTGCTGCCCCACCAACAACCATTATCCCATCGGTTATGTATTCGCCTGGAATTGTCACGATAGGGTCTCCTCCGGACAGTTTTCTTACAACTTCAAGCTCTTCGAGCCCTTTAAGCTTTTTGAAATTTTCAACCCAGGCGTTAAGGTAAGGCGTTGCATCAGTTCCGCACCGGCGCACATAGGCTCCGATTGCGGCATTGTCACCTCCTCTTGGAGAGTATGTAGTTTTCCAGCCCGGAGCATGATTCCCTACATAATACTCAAACATCTCTGGTTTCCCAAGTCCAGGACTTTTAATATCCAGTTCAATTCCCCAGGCAATATCTTCAGGATGTTTCATTGTCTTCAAGCCCACAAGGGATGCCATTTTTGAATTAATACCGTCAGAGATAATAACCAGTTTTGAGGTAAATACTCCGGCAGAGGTGTTGACAGTAAATTTATCTCCTTCTTTCTGGATATCCTGTACTTTCACCCCTGTTCGAAGATCTACGCCGGTTTTCATTATTTTCTTTGCATAAAATCTGTCGAAAGCAGTTTTATCAATGGCATATCCAGTAGCCTCAACTTCGACTGTCCTTCCTGACGGGGAAATAATCTTCATGCCTTTAAGATAATGCAGAACATAAGAAGGGTCCACCTTTTCTCCGCATTTATCAAGCATCCCCTTAAAAAAAGAGTTTGCAGGATGGGGAGGATGCCCTATCTCTTCTTTCTTTTCCAGCAAAAGGACCGCCGCCCCTTTCTCACAGGCGTTCCTTGCAGCCATCAGTCCTGCAGGAGATGCCCCTATTACTATAATATCCGCGTCCATTTTTTTCTACCTGTATTACCAGAGAATGGAGATGTAGCCCCCTGCATAAATGCACAGCACTACGTCAAGAATCATTGATCCAAACATAACTGCTCTATAATTTGAACCATTGAGAAAGAGCCTGCCACCTCTCTCCGGGGTAGGATGTTTAATAAAATCGAGACACTGAGTAAGCATCCAGAGTCCTGAAGTAAGGGCTCCTGCAAAGTATACAGGTCCAAGACGAGCCGACCAGCCTATGATTAGTGAAGCGATGACTCCGACAATCCACCAGAAAGTAACGAATCTGGCAGTAAAGGGGATTCCAAAGGTTACGGGCATCGTTGGAGCACCTTTCAGTCTGTCCCCTTCCACATCTCTGGAAACTCCTCCAAGGGTAAAAGCCCAGTCCGTAACGCAAATCATTAACCCGAAACAAATAGCTGGCAAAGGAAGGATTACCCCATCGCTGCCTTTCAGGATTCCTGCAGGGTCAAAGGCAAGCCAAATACCCACAGGTACAAGTCCATAAGAAATACCTACTGGCAAAAAACTGAGGAAAGTATTTCTTTTTGCAAAGATTGAATATATTGTGATAACTGAAGCCGCAATAATAAGGGTTACGAGAGACTCAGGGTTCAGGTAAGTCGCTGCTACTCCCGCAATTACTAACAAAAAGACGGCATAAGCAAGCGCAGAGTTCTTTGACAATTTTGATGAGGGTAAGGGACGGCCAGGCAGGTTGATCTTATCGATATCTATATCACAGCAGTCATTGAATACGTATGAACTTGTAATGGCTGCAAAGCCACCTATTACTGCAATCAGGAAGGGAAAAAATTCGGGAAGCCCTCCGGTAGCCAAATAAGAAGCAAGGATTGCACTTGAGGCAGGTAGGGTAAGGTCCATGTAGTAGAGTTCGGGTCTCATCAGTCGCAGATAAGGACTGAGTTCACCGATTCTTGCTGTAAGGGACAATAGTTTCACCTAGACTTTTCTGGTTTGTACGAAAGTTTTTGTGTCGAGCGTTATATTTCAGCTCTTTTCCTGTTTAGAGGGTTTTTGCAGGTAATTCTATAAAGGCTTGCACCGCAAAAAAGTTTTCTTTTTATCTCTTTTGAGGCATTTTTTGGTGTTAGTATCTCTAAAGATTTCAAGGTATTAGGAACTACAAGTATCCGATACTCTTAATCAGCTACCCAAAATTTATTTTTTTCAATCTTTCCTTTATATTTATTCTTTTTTCCAATTTTTCCTTTATATTTATTCTTTTTTCCAATTTTTCCTTTATGTTTATTCTTTTTTCCAATTTTTCCTTTATGTTTATTCTTTTTTCCAATCTTTCCTGTATACCAGTTTTGCCCTTTTTCTGATTTCTTCGATTAGAGGGTGCTTGAACTCCTCCTCGCAAATAAAAGTAAACTCTGCTTCCGGGTTCAGGTCTATCAGTTTAAGAGTGTTTGAAAGAGCTGTATTGAGTGATTCGTAATCCGGAAATTTTGGGACTTCAGCATTGAAAGGATACACTTCTTCCATTTCGACAGGAAACGCTCCAAAAGGTGCTTTGAAAGTAAGAATCTGGTCGTAATCTTTCTCTCCTTTGACTGATCCTGTCCGAATAATTACTGAGCCTTGCAGGCTGAACCTATCCAGCCGTTTTCCAAAACGCAGGATTTCAGGGCGGGAGGAGGACTCAGGTCCACAGTAGAAGAAGGTACCTTTTGTAGCCGGATCAAGCTGCTCAAGCCAGGAAGAATGAGTGTAAAGCTTCTTCAACCCATCCAGAAGTTTTGGATGAGCACGACAGCGCTGCTCCACAAGTTCAAGCAATTTCCCGTCTTTTATGCACTGCTTAATCAACCGGATTTCAGCAAAGGTCGCGTAAAGGTTATGTTTTCCCAGAAGTTCTTCCCGATTATCGGCTTTTTTCAATTCTTCTGCCGTGTACTTTGAACAGACCGGACAGGAACAGGGCAGATAGTTTAGTTTTTCCACATGATAGGTTCCATTTACAGTAATATAGCGCCCATCTTTGGCGTAAAGGGCGTAGGCTGCCGAATCAAAAAGGTCACAGCCCATGGCTACTGCAAGGGCAAACATCATTGGATGACCTGCCCCGAAAAGGTGGACCGGAGAAGCCGGAGAGAGCCCTTTTTTAGACGCAGCAATAACATCAACAAGTTCCGCATAACGGTAGGCTTCCATGAGCGGGACAACTGCTCCAAGGGGATAAACTTCAAAATTAAGGTCTTTCAGGTGGGAAGCAGCTTTTTCCCTCAGTTCAGGATAGGTTGAACCCTGAACTGGCCCTGCAAGAAGCTGTTCACTCTGGATAAACTTGCGTGCCGCTTCAAGGCGTTCAGCTGTGATTGCAAGTTCCTCTTCAGCCCGTCGGTAGTGGACATCAGGGGGCGTAGGGATGTCCAGCGGGACAATAATGTCGCTTCCTATCTTTTGCTGGAACCCGAGAATTTCTTCATTCGTAACTTCGACGGATCCATATACAGAAAGCTGGAAAGAACCCGAATCCGTCATAATGGGCCCGTCAAAGCCCAGGAGCCCATGCAACCCTTTTTCCAGGGCGACACTTTTCAGTTCTTCCTTGCGGTAAATAATATAGGAATTAGTAATCAGAATCTCTGCCCCGAAGTTTCGCATTTCTTTCGGGGGAATTAGCTGGATATTTGGATTAATCACAGGCATAACGGTAGGCGTCTCAACAGTCCCATGGGGAGTCCTGAGCCTTCCTATCCTTCCGCCTGCATCCTTGTCGAGTATTTCGAATATTGCTGACATGCCGGCGTTATAGATGTCTCTCAGATATATTTATCTTTGGGGAATAGCGAGAAGCCAGGGTAATTCTAGTAAATCACCTGAGCTTCCTCATCAATCCCAAATGAAGAGCTGAATCAACTGTATCAAGGATTTATTTTTCCCTCTTTTTTCTTGTTTTTTTCTTGCCTTAATCTTCTTTAGCTCGCGGCATGGCAATAATCTCCCTAACCTGAAGGGAGAAGAAATCTCCGCTGTGGGCTGGCCTGAGCACAAGTGCTACGTCTGCACCATGCCTTGTACCTCCTATTGCTATAATCTCTGTGTTGTCGGAAACAGGGATATGGCCTGAATCGGCTGCCATAACTGCGACTTCAATAGCTACCTTGAATCCTTTTCCGAAGAGAGATCTGAAAGCGTCCGAAATTACTTCTACTCTGGAAAATCCCCCGAATTTCTTTGTGATTGAACGTTCGACTCCTGAGAATATATGTGATTGAGTGGTTATTACCGCTCCAAGTTCTTCGAGCTTCTTTTTGTATTCCTCTTCTACTTCCCATTCGCCTTTCTTATTCTGCCCGTACTGGTGGCTTATTCCAATAACTTTTATGCCGCTGCCCTTCACAGCCTCTGCCATTTTTAGCGCGGTTTTTCCACTGGTGCTTGCCACCACAATATGAGATATCTGAAGCTCTGAAGCTCTTTTCGCTGCTGCTGTAATAACGTCGTCTGTATTTGACTCTCCTACATCGTCAAAATAGAGAATAGATTTTTCCATGATTTCTCTCCTCCTGTGTTCGAATGTTTCTTTCTATTAGCTCTTTTCCTTTGTTCTGATGTTTCTTATTATAAACTCCTTTACCCATATTCGGATGTTTCTTTCTATGAACTCTTTTACTATTTTCTCTTACTGTTTCCTCTTACTGTTTCCTCTTACTGTTTCCTCTTACTGTTTCCTTCGTGTATTATGTTTTTTTCTTATTCATATTTTATAAAATCAGGTTTCTGTCAGTTTTTCCAGTTGGAAGGTGAAATTTGAATTTATTATATTTTTTTATCGGAGTTATTTTTCCTTATCAGGAGAAAAGATATATATTAAAAAGATTCTCTTTTTACCAAAAAAAGGGTTCTGTGGTCGGAGCCCGGGTCTATTGTATATTTCTTATTATGTATGTGCAGGAAGTAGCGTAGATCGGACTGCTGAGAAGCTTGTTTATCTAGGATTAGCTCAGATATAATCATAGGGGTTGTATCTCGCTGAGGTGGTTACTTGTCAAATACAGATTATGACAACAACGACGTGAAGATTATTACCAAACCTGTGCAGTCAAAAAATCCTGTTTTGATTGAAGGGTTTCCCGGAATTGGGCTTGTGGGGAATATTGCAAGTCAACATATGATAGAAGAATTGAAAATGGAATACATTGGCTCTATTGAATCAAGGTATTTCCCCTCGATTGCAGTACTTTACGAGGGGCTTATAAATATGCCTGTAAGGATTTATGAAAGCGTGGAACATAACCTGATTGTTGTAATCTCCGATATCCCGATCAGTCACACTGTCTCCTACGATGTTAGCAATGCTCTGGTGGACTGGGCTGAGTCTATTAACGTAAGAGAAATTGCTTCCATTGCAGGCATTGCCATAATGGACGGAGGGCAGAAAGTCTTCGGGGCAGCCACCACTCAGGAGATGCTGAACAAAATTAAGGAAAAAGTAGAAGTTTTCCAGATGGGAACTATCTCCGGGATTTCAGGTAGTGTGATGGCTGAATGTCTGCTGCGTGAAATTCCTGCATTTAGCTTGCTTGGTGCCACTAGGACCCAGAATCCTGACCCAAGAGCTGCTTCTGCTGTTATCGAAGTTTTAAACGAGCTCTATGGGCTTTCAATAAGTACAGTTCGGCTTATAGAGCAGGCTGAACGCATAGAGGTCGAACTCCAGAGGCTTGCTGAAGATGTTCAGACTGCAGAGCAGAAAGGAGAAGTAAAGAAGGAGTTCCCAATGTACGGGTGATCCCATGGAGTACATCGCGTTAACAGGAATTGCTGATTCTCTTATCGAGATCCTGAAGAAACACCATCTCAGGACTCTTGAGATTCGGAGTCCTCAAAACTTCGTAGGAGTACTCGGGCTCAATGCAGGAGATAACGTTCTCCTGACTTCCACCAGCCTTCAGGACCTCACGAATGGGACTCAGGGTCTCGTAGCAAAGGTTGTAAAGAAGCAGATTTCGGTTCATTCCATTGTCAGTTCGAATGATTTCTACATTGAAGAACGAGAAGCTATGTCAGCACGTATCCAGCTTCAGTGCAGGTGTATGGCAAGGGTAAGAAACGTTATTTCAAATGAGCTTGGGAAACCAGTCCGAGTAGATGCCAGGGAAATTTCCTGCTATGAAGCCAGATAACAATAGTTACTGATCATCTTCTTTGGTCATCTTCTTTTTAGAAATTCAGTAACTCTCGGTATAAAAAAACTCAAAAATATCTTTTTTTAATTTTTAAATACCTTGATTTGAAAATTCTGAAGTTATGATTAGCTTTCTATTTACAAAACCTGGTCTCTTCTTTATTTGGAAAAGTCTTCGTGGCTCTATAGACAAGTTGACTTAAATAGACGGAGCAATCATTGGAAAAGATTTTTGAAGAGATCTGAAAACGATTTCTGAAAATAATTCTTCTGGAAGCGATTTCTGGAAAGAATATTTAAAAAAGATTTTTTAAACGAATTCCTGAATGACTATGCCGATATTAAAAAGAAAGTTTCAGGAATGCTGGAAATTTCCGGCAATCCTGGATTTATGCTTCAAAATTTTACATCATCTCAGGCATTTCGCCGCCTGGAATTGCTCCCGGACCACCTACTTTGGCTGGACTGGATGAGGCAATTACATCATCGATTCTGAGAACCATAATTGCAGCTTCGGTGGCTGCATTGATTGCCTGGGTCTTGATCCTGAGAGGTTCGACAACGTTATTTTCAAACATGTCCTCGATCTTGCCGGTATAAACATTGAGTCCGGCACGCTTGTTGCCTTTCTCGTGCTGGGAGCGCATTTCCACAAGCATGTCAATCGGGTCAAGTCCTGCATTCTCTGCGAGGGTGCTGGGAATAATCTCGAGGGACTCAGCGAATTTCATTACAGCAAGCTGCTCCCTGCCTTTAAGGGTTGCTGCGTATTCCTTGAGCCTGAGGGACAGTTCAATTTCTGGAGAGCCGCCACCCACAACAATCTTCTGGTCTTCAAGAGCAACGCCCACTACTCTGAGAGCGTCTTCGAGAGCTCTCTCAATTCCTTCAACTACATGCTCGGTTCCGCCGCGCAGAAGAATTGAGGTAGCTTTGCTGTCCTTGCAGCCTGTAACGAAGGTCATCCTTGAGCCTGTAACGTCTTTTTCCTCTACAAGCCCGGCATGGCCAAGGTCGGATTCCTCAATTTCATCGAGGCTGGTAATAATCTTTGCACCTGTTGCGCGGGAAAGTTTATCCATGTCGCTCTTCTTCACCCTGCGCATACCAAAGATTCCTGCTTTTGTCATGTAATACTGAGCAAGGTCATCGATTCCTTTCTGGCAGAAGACAACATTTGCGCCTGTCTTGATTACCTTGTCCACAATTTCCTTGAGCATTGCTTCTTCCTGGTCTAAGAAGAGCTGCATCTGGTCAGGATTGGTGATCTTTATTTCGGCCTTAGTTTCGGTTTTCTTGAGCTCGATTGGTACGCTTAAGAGCAGGATTTTTGCGTTCTCCACTACTTCGGGCATTGCCGGGTGGACACGTTCTTTATCGACAATTACACCGTCGACAATCTCGGAATCCTTGATACTTCCGCCAGGTCTCTTCTCCACCTTGATGTCCTCGATATCTACAGTGATCTTTCCATCTTCGCTGATCTCAGCAACTGACTTAACGGCCTTGACTGCAAGCCTGGAGAGATGTTCCTTTTGAGCCTCTGCGCCTTTTCCTGTTATGGCTGTGGCTGCAATCTTTTCGAGAGTCTCGGTATCCTCAGGAGATGCACTGATAGTAATGGTATCGATTGTCTTTGTAGCCTGGTCTGCTGCAAGCCTGTAGCCGCTTGCAATCACTGTTGGGTGGACTCCGCTTTCAAGCAGGTCTTCTGCCTTTGTCAGGAATTCTCCTGCAAGTACGGCTGCGGTGGTTGTTCCGTCTCCAACTTCGGCATCCTGGGTCTTAGCTACTTCTACGATCATCTTTGCACCTGGGTGCTCGATGTCCATTTCTTTGAGGATTGTTGCTCCGTCGTTGGTGATAACAACATCACCCATGGAGTCTACAAGCATCTTGTCCATACCCTTGGGCCCAAGAGTGGTTCTTACCGCTTCAGCAACCGCCTTTGCGGCCATAATATTGTTGTGCTGGGCATCGGAACCATGGGTTCTCTTGCTGCCTTCCCTTAAAATAAAGATCGGTTGTGCTGCCAAGCTTTAATCTCCTTTTAATGATATGAATTTCTATGAATTTTTATTAATTGTATTCCTGAGCACGTTACCTTTGTGCGTATTTTCCTATTCTTAATGCAAGCACTTCTATATAAGAATTTCTCTGGAGCGTAAAATCTCGTTTTAAAAAAAAGGGGCTCCTGGATCTATTAATGGCTTCTTTGGGTTATTCTTCCCGGTGTATAAAGAGTCTATCCGAAAATCAATAATAGAATATTGCAATATTTATAAGAAAGTTAATTTCAAAAATTCCGACGACTTGTATTTTAAATCAAAAGCAGATTTTATTCATCTCTATTAATCTTGCTTTTTCTATTCTAAGATATTTATCTAGATATGTTTTGTTTAGATAAGCAACTCTGAAAAGTAAGAGATTACTTGGAAAAAATACTATTTAATGAGTAAATATATGCTAATATTTGACTGAATAACATCGGTATTTAATTTATATCGGTTTCTTATTTATATTTCTCTAGATATTATATTTGATAAATACAATTTTCCTGTTGATACAATTTGAAATCACTCTCACTGGCACATAAAAGAACTATAAACCAAACATAAATCAAACATAAATCAAGCAGATGCAGGTGTAAAATTGTATCAAATTGATTCAAATGTTTGAAGTGGACAAATTAACAGAAAATAAAATCAAAATACGGGGGAAAAATCAAATGCAGGAAAGTGCTACTGAAGTACATAATGCGATTCAGAAAGCTTTACAAGCTTTTCAAGAGATGAAATATCCTGTAACGAAAAGTCAACTTATTGATAAAGCTAAAAGTCTTAATGCCCGTAACGAAGTAATACAAGCTATTGAAACCATTCCAGACAAGGAATACCACAGCTCTTCGGATGTCCTCCAGGAATTCAAAGGTATTCAGAATGTTATGCAAGCTTTCAGAGAAGTGAAGTTCCCTGCAACAAAGAATCAACTTATAGAGGAAGCTAAAAAACTTAATGCCCGCAGTGAAGTGATAAACGCTCTTGAGGCTTGTTCAGACAGGGAATACACAAACTTTTCCGATGTCATCAAGGAATGTAAAGCTAAAAGTGAATTAGCAAAGCCACGGTAAATACAATACCTTAATTTATGGATGAACTCATCAAGGTAGGTCAAACCAGATCGAGAAGTCTATGAGTTCATCCAAAACTAATTTTATTCCCAAATCTGGCTGGTCTGGGAATAGAAAGTGCTTGTGAAAAGTGTCTGGCTTATATAAAAGAACAATCTGTCGGTAGCTTCCACAAAGTAAAATCTTAAAAAATTGGTTGAAGGGATTCTGAAGTTCTCCCTTCGTGTTTTTCTTCACAGATTTTGTGCAAAGAACCATCAATGCTTTTTTATACTTAATCGTGTTGTGAAGTCAGCAAGGGAATAAACTCTGGAAGCGTGAATTAAAGGGAAAATTCGGTTTACAGAATCGGTTTACAACAAACCGGTTTACAAAAATTCGATCGTATCCACAAGTTCCTGAAAACGATAAGTACTAGTGTCAAGAAAATTTAGTTATTGGTCACATGTTAACTCCGAATCGCTATATATTAATGAGAATAAATCAAAAATTATGCTCAATAATTAAATTGCCATGACTAATGTCCTTAAAGATTATTTAATCAACTGCCCGACATTTAATCAACCTGCCTTATTACCATATGAGTTAAAAATATCAAATCGGATAAACAATCTCGAAAATAGAGTTGAAATTATAGAAGCATGCTTGAATAAACAATAATAGATTGCTTATCTTAAAAATTGATTTCTAGAATGTATTTTGCTGGGGAACTATATGCATGTCTATAATCTGTAATCTGTGATCTATGGCACTATAGCCCTTAGTTTAAGACACTCATTGGAATGAAAACTAACGCTTAAAAAGGAACTAGAGAACTAATTAAACTACTTCAAGGTTTATAAAAAAGTTTTAACGAGAGATCTCATGTACGAACCGTTATCATATACTAATCGTTAGTGAGATCTCACGTACTAATTGTTAGTGAGTTTTCATTTACCAATAATTAATGCGTTTTTATGTACTCAATCATGCGCGGAGTAAGCAGTGGAATCAGCTCAGGAAGCATATTCGGCATCAGGTTATCCATAGCTTTCGGCATAAGTTTCGGCAGCTGTTCTCGCATGTAATCAGGCATAGGAACTTTCTTTTCTACAGCTTTGAGCATGTCAGGCATGACTTTTGGCATGACTGAAGGCATTAGATTTGGCATCATGATCGGCATCATCGGTTTCATCAGAGCATCCATGCCTGGCACATATTTGACCATCTTCATCATTGCCTGAAGTGGTGCTGGCATCGCTGCCATCATCTGAGGCATGAGTTCAACCATCAGTTCGGTCATATTCTCGGGCTGCATGAGGTCGATCATCTTTTCAAAGGGAACCCACGATTCCAGAGTATAGGCGGTTGAATCAGGGATATTGTATCCAAGACTTCTGCCCACAAGGGCTCCCAGATCCTGAGCCTCGATATTCAGGTTATTTTTCTGCGCTGCCGTACGAAACTGGAAAATACAGCAAGGACAAAGCGCTGCAATGATGTCAGCTTTAACATCAAGGGCTTCCTGGAGTCTTATATCTCCCAGTTTGTATGCAATAGGCGGTTCGGCTATAAGGCTTACAACCGAACCACAACAGTGAGCTCTTTCCCTGTTGTACTCAAGTTCCCTGAACTTTATTCCAGGTATAGCCTTGAGAAGTTCTCTGGGCGGTTCGTATATTTCGCCTCCTGCTCTCCCAAGGTGGCAGGAATCATGCCAGGCTACCACCTTATCAAGAGGCTGTTTGAACTTTGGCTTAAGAACATCGAGATGATCCACGAGCACTTCAGAATAATGTTTTGCCTCAAGCCCATACTCAATTCCCAGTTTTTTCGCCCACTGAGGATAGACCGTATGCCACATGAGCCAGCAGGCAGGGCAAGAAGTAATTACGGTTTTTACGCCCTTCTTTTTCATGTTTGAGACATTCATTCTCATTATTTTTTCAAAAACGTCCCATCTTCCGGCAACAAGCATAGGAATTCCGCAGCAGGCTTCTTTGTCTAAAAGACTTGTAAACTCTACTCCTGCATCGTCAAGCATGCGGACTGCCCCTATAGCTACGTCATTTTCGATAAAAGACGCAGTACAGCCTGCAAAGTAACCATATTCAGCTTTATCCTTTATCTTTGCCCTAATATCCTCCGGAACCCATTTATCACGGTCTTTTCTGTAGTTTGCCCAGATATTTCTTTCTTTTAAGAGGCTTGCTGCCATGATCTCAAAAGGAGGAAAGGTCATCTTCTTATTTTCCTGGACGAGTTTTCCCCGCATGGTCATCCAGGCATGTTCGATTGGCATGTCGAGTTCACAGCGGGCATCGCACATCTGGCAGGTAGTACAAGCAAGGAAGGTATTTGTCTGTCTCTGGTCAAGTTTTTCCCGTCCTGCAAGGTATTCTTTGATGAAAAACCATTTTCCACGAGGTGACTGTGACTCCCAACCCCTGCCGTAGTACTGGTCGCACTCACTCACACAGTACCCGCACTGGGAGCAGGAATAGGCAAGTTCTGCGACTTCTGCGGGGATCTCTTTCTCGTCTTTGAAAGAAACTTCACCAATTCCTGACATGTTTCCGGCTATTCTGGCAAAAGGTTCAAAGGCAGAGCCCATTGATACGGCAGTGTTCAGGAGTCCTTTTCCCTCAATGGTTTCAGGGTTCATGATCCCGTTAGGATCAATTTCCTTTCTCAAGGCCTCGATTTCAGCAAGTCTTTCCCCAAAAACACTTTTCCTCTTTGAAGCGAAGAAAAGCCCTGAAGAATAAGCCCTTCCCCCATTTTCTTCTGCAATTTTCAAAATGCTCAGGGAAAGAGCAAAAGCTGTATTAAAGAGCACGGAGCGCTCCGAATGGCGCATGAAACAGAGAAGAACCACATACCCGTCGTTTATAACCATGCCTTCAGTAAGCACAGGTAATTTTATTTTCTTCCCGATTTCTTCAAAAGCCCTGTCCATATTCTCAAGCGGCACCAGGATTTCCGCAGGGATAAACGAAGGACCCAGCCTCTTTACTTTCATGGACTTGAACCATTCGTCAGTCTCGTATTTTGCAATTTCTTCCGGAAGGATTGTCCCGCCTGCATTTTCGATTGCTTCTTTCAGGCCGGAAACGTCTCTCGAGGCAGGGTACATGAAAGTTGAAACGTAAGAGACCGGTAACATTGGTCTGTTTTTGTCCACTATCTCTTCATAGTGGAGTTTCCTGGGAGCTTTATTTTTCATATCCGCCCATTCAGGGTTCAGGAAGGAAATTGACCAGAGAGGAATATTTTTTCTTTTTATATCTTCGACTGCCTTTTTCAGGGCTGAAGCGCTTGGGAAACTGGCAGAAACAGCTTTTCTCTCTTCGAACTTCTGGACTTTCAGGGTAATCTCGGTAATGATACCTATGGTTCCCATTGTCCCGATTAACTTTTTCAGTTCAGGGCCTGAAAACTCCCGGATTTCTCCTGTGGGAAGCACAACTCTGGCTTTTTCCATGCTCTCGTGGCCCCAGCCAAACTCATAACTTCCGTAACCGGCTCCGCTCTGGGATAACCATCCTCCAACTGTCGAAGAAGGGGCGCTTGAAGGAATTGCTTGTAATGAAAGCCCTTTTTCTTTTAGTTTCCTTTCCAGCTTTTCCCAGATTATGCCGCTTTGCACAACCGCTTTTTGCCTTTCGGGATCGACGCTTATGATCTTATTCAGTGGTGTAACATCGGCAACGATTCCGCCCTTTGTCGGAATTACCCCTCCATATCCTGAAGAAGCTCCTGCGCGGGGTACAACCGGAATCTTATGCCTGTTTGCGAATTTAAGGAGCTTTACTGCGTCTTCCTCGGTCCGGATTTTTACGACAGCTGCAGGGTCAGTCTTCCCAATTACCTTCTTAACAAGTGGGGGTAAAGCTCCGATATCATGGTTGTAATAATGGCGTTCACGTTTGTCAAGATTGACATATTCCCCAAAGAGTTCGGAAATTTCTTTTTTCTGAGCTTCTGAAAGTTCCGCTACACGACTTATCATGTTTTTTCTCCTTTTTTCTCCTAATCTAGCTAATTTGTAGACACTTTCCAGTATGCACATTTTGTCATACTATAAAGTCAAACTCCGGAAGTGTTTTCCAGCTCCCCTGTATTTTACTATATAAGTGGTGATAATAATACTTATTATGTTTGTCCAGGGTCATTCCGTTTTTCTATTTATATAAATAAACAATAAAAATTAATAAACATAGAACTTCAAAATTGCAGGGCATCTTTAGGACAGGCATCCACACAGCGCCCGCATTTTATACAATCGGGGTTTGCAGCATTTTGCGTGATTTTGAGCTGCATAGGACAGACTTTTTCACATTTCTTGCAGCTAATGCATTTTTCCTTTTCGAGTTTAAGAGGATACTTTTTACCACCAAGCAGGCGTTGAGCTGTCCCCATAGGGCAGAAGGAACACCAGGTTCTTGGGCTCAGGTAACTGCCCAGAAGGGTTGCGATTGCAGTTGTTACCAGACACATCATCACAAACACCATGCCGATTTTCTCGAAAGTATTGAGGCTCTCAATAGCGTTTGTTATTCTGTATCCCATAAAGCCCATTAGTAGGAAAAATATTGGCAGGCGGATCCACAGGGAACGCAGAGTGGCAGGTATCTTCTTTTTCCTTGAAATCTTGCTGACCCAAAAGTCAACAAAACTTCCCCTGGGACAGAGGTTTCCGCAGAACCATCGGCCTCTGAAAGGACTAATCAGGAAGAGTGCTGCAAAAACTAGTAGCAGGAAGTACCCAAGTACTGGATACCAGAGCCCTCCTATGGAAACGATAAGAACTATAATTCCCAAGTAAGGCGTTATTTTAAGCAAAGTTAATCAACCTCCGTTTTCCCATTTTTCAAGTTCCTGTCCGAGCCGTTCAGCCCAGGAATTCACCACGGTCATGATGATATTTTTTATTTTGGCCCTTGAGTTGATCTTATACTTGAAAACATAGCCTCCTCCATCCAGGTTCTGCTGCGACCTTTGCAGAATGTCTTTTTCATACAGTTTTTTGACGGAGCGCTGGATTGTAGAAATATCCAGCTTCAAGACTTTTGAAAGAGAATCAGTGTCAACCCACTGCTCTTTCTCATTTAAAAAGTACTTCATAACCTTAAGGTCAGCCTTTGTAAGGTTAAGGGCACACTTGATCACGTCTTCGGTTTTGAACTCTTTACAGGCAAAATCTATCATTCCAATCCCTCTGGAGTACTACAGTACTGTAATATTCCCACCGCAATATATATACGATGTCAAGTACTGTACAATCTAGCCAAAAATAGGAAGTACTGCAATTTTTTAATATTTATCTTTGCCTTTATCTACATACATAAAACTAAATGTATCCAGCATAGAAAATAAGAGATTGAACGCAAGTAAAGTTTCTTTGTTATACATTTAAAAAAGAGAAAATCTGTCTGGTGATTTTTATCTGTAATCCATTATATAGTTAACTATGTAGTAAGATATTTATACTCCTTTTCTAATCTGCAATCGCGGTTTAATGAGCAGATTAAACTTTAAGGCTTTAATTTTAAGACTTTCTTTTTCACAGGAAAACCCTATTCTCTTTGTGTTAAGCTCATTAAAATCCACAAACACTCAACAAAAGACCGGCAGGTTTCTCCTTTTCCCTGCCGGTTTCACACACCCTGTTCCAGAACTGTTTTGGGTTCTGTTTGTTTAGAATTACATTCCAAAGGCTGTCTGAGTAATCGTGTTTTCGATTTCTTTTTTCAGCTCTTCCGGAATTCCCCTTATACCTACATCCAGGAACCCACGCACAATCATGCCTACAGCTTCATCTTCGGTAAGGCCTCTAGCCATAAGGTACTCCACCTGGTCTTTAGCAATTTTTCCAACTGCGGCCTCGTGAGTAAGTTCGACATCGTCTACGTTTGCTTCAAGGATGGGGATTGCAAGCTGGCTTCCTTTGTCGGAAAGGACAAGCCCTTTGCATTCAAGGTGTCCTTTTGCTCCCTTTTCATTGCCTATCATTTCTCCTCTTGCAATTACTCTTCCACCGATTGTAATAGTCCTTGATATAAGCTCAGCTTTCGTGCCAGGCGCATTGAATATCGCCCTGCTTCCTAGATCCAGTTCAGAACCGGAATGGGCAATGGCTATAGTATTTAACCTGGTCACTGCTCCTTCTCCCTCAAGTTTGACAGTCGGATATGTCTGCACAGAATGGACAGGTTTCAGGCAGATGTAATTACTTACGTATGTTCCTCCTTCTTCGACTTTGATTACTGTCCTTGGCCTGACTCCTATCTGCTCAGCCCAGTTATGAATCATTGTGAAGTTCAGGGTAGCTCCTTTTTTTACGTACATTTCGGAAATTCCCAGATGCAGACCTTCTTCCACTCCCTTTTTAGCCGTGCAGCCTGTAATTATGTCAAGGCTGGCGCCTTCTTCGACTATCACAATATTATGTACGGTCTGGAAAACTTTATCTTTGCCAAGCAAAAGACAGGTCTGAACTGGCAGGGACGATTTTTTCCCAGCAGGCACACGAATAAAGTATCCGTCCGCATTTTCAAGGTAAGTTTTTGCGGTGTATTTGTCAGTATCAACAGATACAAGCTTCCAAGAGTAATCTTTAAGCCATTCGTACTTTTCCAGAGCTTTCTGGGTGGACATGAGTTCTACATTTTTTTCTTTCAGGGAAGAATGCGACACTGCATTATCAAGCACTATCAGACTGCCGGATCGTCCTTCTTCGCTAGGCACGACTCCTACCTGGAGTAGGGTTTTTTTGCTTTCCTCGTCAAGGGTCTGGAGATCTTCTATAGGCCTGCTAATCTTGGAACCTTCCTCAAATCTTTCCAGCTCTAAATCTTCTCCATAGGCTGCCTTTTTCTCGACTGCGCTTTCAGCGCGCTTTTTCAGGTTCACTTCATCAGTCTGCATTTTATACACTCCTCATACCCTCTGTTCTTGATCTCGTTCAGCATCTTCATGGGGTTTCCTGAACACATAACTGTTCCATTGCAAAGGATATATCCTCGATCTGCGTTTACATAATCCAGAATCTGGCCTGTGTGAGTGATTATAAGGGCAGATTTACCTTTCTTACAGCTTTCGCCAGGACATTTCAGCCCTTCTTCAAGTAGTTCTTTTATTGTCATTCCTACCTGTTCTATGCTTACGAGGTCCACTCCGGATTCCGGCTCGTCAAGCAAGTAAAGGCTCGGGTTCTGGGCTGAAAGTTGCAGAAGTTCTGAGCGTTTGATTTCTCCTCCCGAAAAGCCCACATTCACATCCCTGTCCATAAAGCGCTTCATATTAAGGTTCTCAGCAAGGTTCTCTGGGTTTTTCTTTCCTTTCGACAATACCTTTACAAGATCCCTCAGTTTAATTCCGGTCATATCTGGAGGGCGCTGCATCATAATTCCCAGTCCAAGGCGGGCTCGTTCATCTACTGACATCCCGGTAATATCTTTTCCGTTAAACAGAATTCTACCTTTCACAACTCTGTATTCGCTGAAGCCCATTATCGTTCTCATCAGAGCTGACTTTCCGGCTCCATTTGGCCCAAAAAGCACATTGGTATATCCTTTTTTAACTTCGAGGTTCACATCATGAAGCAAAATTTTTCCGTTTACCTCTACAGTCAGATCCTCTATTTTTAGCATCGACATTTTCTCCTCTTATTTCATTTTTAATACAGTTCCCCTCTACTTTTAGTTCATTTAATAATAATGCTTGAAAGTAAATTTATTCAAACTTTACTTTAGATGGCTAGAAAAATGTCAAGAACCGGGCAATTTCAGCATCTTTTCCCACCTTCCGTTATCTCCCACCAAATACTATATTCTTTTTAGAGAACATTCTATTTCTAACTATAGATTCTTTATTAATTTTCTTTATTTTTTAAAATTAAGATGTTAAAATCCAGAACTTTGATAAAATGTATTTCAAATACAGGTTATAAAGTAAAATTTCTAAAATAGAAGTTTTTAATTTGTTTAGAATATTTGGTTTTGTAGAAAATTTATCTAAATAGCTTTGACTGAATCTGAAAATGAATGTATAAAAGTATATTGAGTAATTCAGTTTAAATAATTGAAAATTCTTTATTTCAGAAAATTTCTACATAACCGAATATTTTAATTTATTCTAGGTCCAAGCGCAGACCTACTTTGATTTCGACAAATTTTGCCGGGAAAA
Organism: Methanosarcina barkeri str. Wiesmoor; assembly: GCF_000969985.1. Classification (GTDB taxonomy): domain Archaea; phylum Halobacteriota; class Methanosarcinia; order Methanosarcinales; family Methanosarcinaceae; genus Methanosarcina; species Methanosarcina barkeri_B. Next base: position 4,744,137 of record NZ_CP009526.1, read on the forward strand.
TCTCTTTTATTTTTTCTCTATGAACGGTACAATGCCCTGCTGCAATGAGTTCCATTCCCCTCAATCTTTCAAACTCCTCGTTATCGTGAAGCCCCCCAAGAATTCCCTTTACTTTTCCATAATGGCTGGCAGTATCCAGGATTGCGGCAAGCCCAGGGTGAGCACAGCCTGTAAGTACGTAAGACCCGTTTCCCGTATCTAGGATAAGCGCTTGCTCCTTTACCTTGTCTCCGAGTTCTCCTGTACTCCTTATACCCTGAGAGATTTCTACAGGCTCTTTTATTTCGATAAGAGTCGATTTTTTCTCAATTTCTCTTTTAAGATTCTTCGAAAAAGAAGCAGGAACATAGACCTCAAGCCCAGGATTTGCCTGAAGAATCTCGGGAAGACCACCTATATGATCCCAGTGCTGGTGAGAGAGAATCAGTTTTCCGATTCCTGCTGGATCAATGTTTAGCCTCTTCATATGTTTCAGGAGAAGAGTGCCATCCCATCCGGTGTCAAAAAGAAGGGTTTCACGACTTGTTTCAATAAGAGCTGCAAACCCCCAGCTTCCTGTAAAACCCTGACCAGCTTTGTTGTCATAGATGACAGTAAGCCTGAACATTTAGATTCCTCAGATTTCTGTCATGGTATTATATTCCATAACAGTAGAAACAGGATTCGTCTTCATTTTAATTCCGGTCTCTTCAAGGGCGCAGATGCCATTAATACCTCCTACAATTGCAATCCCGAACTTCCCGGTTTCAACGGGAGCTCCAAACAAGGTTTCATCAACTTCTCCAAGAGGGTAATAACCCGCAAGGCCGACTTTTTCTACCGTTTTGAGAACTTCTCTAGCCCTTTCATAAGCCGAGCAATTGATCTGCCGCATATTGGCAAGGATTTTACCTTCCCCTTTTTCAAGCACGTCAAGAACAGAAGTGGTCTTTCTGCTCATGAAAATTTGTATCGGATCAATTGAGGTTCCACTGTAGGAAATCAAATCTGAAAACCGTGCAGGTTTTCGATTTTCTATCTGAATAATCCCACCATACGCAGGTTCTACAGGGATGCCCGCTTTGAGAAGGAGCCCATCAAAAACAACGCTGCAGACCGTAGCTATTCCGACTTTTCCGGGAGGCAGGGAAAGCAGTTCTTCATCTTCTTCGATAATCCTCACTCTTGGGCTTATCATATACCCTTCGTGTGCAGTATATGAAACCACCTCAATGACAGTCTCTAAATCATCCTTATCAAAGTATGAAATATTTACAGGCACTACTCCTTCATTGGTCTTGGGGTTATATGTGGTTCTAAAAGCCATCTCTTCTATTCGGGATATTACAAAGCCAAACCGGTCTGCGATAAGGGCGTCATTCATCTCCCTTTCTCCTAATTCGGTAAGTGTGCGTCCTGCATACCCATGTTTGCTTGTGAATCCTCTTTCGTCCAGGATCCTCAGATGGTAGCGGACAGCCCGCTCTCCTATATCATAGCCCCGGTTATTAAGTTCATCAGCTATTGCCCGGGCACCTATAGGCTTGTCACTTTCGTGAATTACCCTCATAATTTCAATGAGTTTTCGCTCAATTTGCGGATCCATCATGTTTAACACCGTTATACTTTACGATAAAAATGAATTGCCTTTAATTGTGACAAAATTCTATAATTTTTAAATAAGCTCTGAGTAAAGCCTGTTCTTTCCAGGCTTGCCCAAAACCGATTTAGTTCTTATTTATATGTAATTATAGTAAATCTTTTCGTAGTTAATATATTTTATCTCCCGAGTTCCGTCTTCCGAGTCCCGTCTCGGGAGGACGGAGCCCTTTTCGCTACGCTCAAGAGGGCTGAACTATGGGTAAGATAAATTGTTTTTCAATTTGCTGAAAAGGGCTGATTTACCTGCAATCTTTATAAAAAGGCTTGATAGCAAACTTTTTTTGAAAAAGTTTGGTCGAAAACGTTGTTACTGTGTGATCAACCGGTGCAACGGTTGCGCTCAAGAGGGCTGAATTATAATGAAAGTGTTTAAATAAGCCATGAAGACGGACTTATGTCAAGAAAAGTTGATTTTTCACTCACTCAGGGGTGATTTATCCGAATTTTATTTTGGTTATAGAATTAGGGTTTAAGTTATACTAGTGTCTTGAAAATTTAGTTATTGGTCACATATAAACTCTGAATTGCCACATATTGATGAGAATAAATCAAGAATTATGCCCAATAATTAAATTGTCATGGCACTAAATTATATAAAGGTGGCTGTATTTAATTATATCATATTATTTTTATAATTCCTGGTTGAGGGGAGTAAAGTTCTCCTGTTTCCAGGAGGTTCTTGAGGATCGTCTCGAATTTTTCCTGAATTATTCCTTTTTCGAGGACTTTTTGTCGAAGTTCTTCTTTTTCGATTTTTCCACCAGTGGTATTCAGAATTTCAAGAATAATTGATTTTGGGTCTTTTTTTGCAGGGGGAGAGCTGGAAAGGCTTTTTTCTGAAAGTTTGAATTTTTTTACTGGAGTTTCAGCTTTGGAGATTGAGGGTTCAGATTCATAGGGATGTGAAGTTAGTGAAAAGTTTTCGTTGACTCTTCCGGAGATTTCAGCTTGCAGGTGAGTTCGAAAAAGCACTGCATCTTCGAGATCTTCGGAGAAGTGGAATACCCTCAATTTTCGGGTTTGCAGGAGAGCGCCGCAATGCTGGCATTTCAGGGTCTTTTTTCCTGTTTCTGTGATCTGGGCATGCTGTCGGCATTTAGGGCACACAATCACTGCATAGCGCAGATTTTTGCGCTTTCGTCCAAATTCCAGCTCAGCTCACCTTCCGTATCTTCTCTTTCTTTTCTGGAAGTCCCTCATAGCTCTCAGCAGATCGACCTTTCGTACATCTTTCCAGTTAACATCTGTAAAATAAAGTTCCGAATAGACTGACTGCCACACCAGGAAATCCGAAAGATTCTGCCCTCCCGAACGGATCATAATATCAGGCTCGTGGTTGACAAGGAGATGAGATTCGATCATTTTTTCGTCCACTTCTTCAGGTCTGACAGTTCTTGCTTTAACTTCCTCAAGGATAGTCAGTACAGCCCTCATAATTTCATCTCTTCCGCCAAATCCCAGTGATACATAAACAAGAAAATCATTTCCAGGAGCAGTGCTATTTACCTCTCCGTCAACGTCATAAATTTGATAACCTGTGCCGGCAGGAAGGTTAGAAAAGTTAGTTTCCAATCTTGTTTTGAGCGTTGATGCGACTTCGGCTTTTAAAGTCGGATCAGTTTTCAGGATATCTACATAGACGCTCACAATTTGGACCCCGAATTTTCTAAAAATGTTAAGTGTGGATATGAGTCTTTCGATTCCTTCAGGGTCAAAAAGGTCAGTTTCTTTGAGTATGATTGCTACATGTCTGGGAATATTTGAAAACTCCCTGGCTATTTGCCAGCCCAAGTACCTCTCATAGACTGGATATGCAAAAGAAAGTAAATCCATCGGAAAAATATCCTCCCTCACAAGCTAAAGCAATCCACTATTTCATCTTTTCTATTGTTCATTTCAACTTCATAATACTTTCCAGACCTGATCCGAATGCTCTGTTCCAGGTGACAGTTTTTTCAGGTTTATTGGGTCTATTATTGGGTTTGTTTACTTTGCAGTGGATACGATCTTGATTACATCGCCATTTTTTAGTTCATGTTTTTCCCCAAGCCTGAGCCTTGTCCTTGCATCTACCGCGTACAAAAACCGGTCTCCTATTTCAGTATGTATCTGATAAGCAAGATCATGGCAGGTAGAGCCCCTTTTCATAAGGTAGGCGTCAGGAAGAATATTCCCACTTTTATCGGACCACTTTCCTTCGTCTTCTACTGGGTACACAACAATAAGGTCCAGAAGCTCGAAGACAGTCCGGTTTATGCATTCCTGAACACCTGTACTGCCAAGCCTCTCAATCACTTTATGAATGGCTTCGAGCCCTTTTTTCTGGGCTTTTGTAAGGTCTCCACCAAGTACCTCGAATTTCCTGTCTCCGGGGCTATATTTAATAAGCCCGTTTTTTGCTGCAGACTTAAGTGCCAGTTCGGCTGCTGCACTTGCAGGGACTACTATTCTATCGAGGTCTTTAAGCCTGTCCAGGTTTTCTCTTGAGGCGATGTCGGCTTTATTTGCGGCGATAAGCAGAGGCTTACTGATCTCTCTCATTGTGTCGCAGAGCCGGATCATATCTTCTTCGCTCCATTTAACGTGGTCCAGTCTTGAAAGCCCTGTCTTTATCAAAGCTGCATTCACATGGGATTCTCTTATCCCTGCCCCAGCAAGCTGTTCTGCAATTACGACTTCGAGCTTGAGCCCTTCGGCCTGGATTTTTCTGGCAAGTTTGACCCAGTTTCTTTCCAGAATACCATAAAGCCACATTGTAATTTCCCTGTTCAGGAAAGCTACGTCTTCAAGAGGATCGTGATCTCCGATATCTACAGGATTGCCCTCGGCATCAGTCCCACCTGAGGCGTCTACTACATGAATAATTGCCTGAGCCTGCCTTAGTTCATCCAGAAAAGTGTTCCCAAGTCCTCTTCCTTTGTACGCATCAGGTACAAGTCCGGCAACGTCAATTATATCAATCGGGACGAGCCTCACCCCATCCACACACTTTCCACATCTTTTTTCCTTTTCTTTGCAGGGACATTCAACCCGCACATAAGTAACTCCGTGATTAGCATTAATAGTTGTAAAAGGATAATTTGCAATTTCAACGTCTGCGAGTGTAGCAGCTTTGAAAAAAGTGGATTTTCCCGCATTGGGTTTTCCTGCAAGTCCTATAGTCATTGACATAAATTATAAAAAAGAACTTGTTGCATTTAATCTTTATTGATAGTGATATCGGAGAAGCAGGATTTTTTTCTTCGACTTCCGGGCCGAGGTCAGAGCTGTAAATTAGGGGTTAAGTCGGTTCTTGAGGAATAAAGTTTATATCCTTGAATGTGCTTATCAGTGTTGCTCGCTTGTGTCCCGATAGGGTAGTGGATATCCTTGAGGCCTGCGGAGCCTTAGACCTGAGTTCAAGTCTCAGTCGGGACGTAAATTCTTATTTTTATTTTCTGTTTTTCTTATTTGATCTTCTTCCTTCAATTCTTCACCGGATTTTAGTTTTATTCTTCTTGATTTCTTCTTTGCTTCGGCTCCCTTCTTTGCTTCGGTTCCGTTCTCATTGCTTCTCGATTTTTTCATTTTCTTCAATTTTTCTCCCTACTTTGTGCCCTCCACTTTCTTCCCTTCTGGTCTACCATTTACTTCCTTTCTACGATTCGCTTCTTGTCTATGATTTACTTTCTGCTTTGATTAGTATCCTGTCTTCTGCTTCTTTGTTTCAGGCATTACATTTTTGTTTTTGCCCTTCCCGGTTAAATCAAAAAGATAATGAATATGACCTGAAGTTATAATATTAAAGGAAAAAGAGGGATATTTATGAAAAGGAAAAGTCTGATTTTACTTGTGGTGATGATATCCTTATTTGCCTCAGGTTGTACTGAAGACAATGAATCGATGCCTGACGATTCTAATTCTTCGATACCTGAAGCCGGGTCTGACTTACAGTCGGAAGGTAACATGACTTCAAAACTCGGAGAAGATCACATTGTTCGCCTTGAGAACTACGTTGTGATGAGGCCTCTTGAACTGGAAATCTCAAAAGGGGATACAGTTTCCTGGTGGAGCGACAAAAGACAGGGCAATTACGTGCTTGTTAGTGATGAAAAGCTGTTTCCTGATGAAAAACTTTCATACAGAGTACCTTTCACGTATACCTTTAATGAAATCGGAACCTACCACTTTGTTGTCAAAGATTTCCCTGAAATGAACGCTACGGTAAGGGTGAACTGAAATTTCTGCTTCCTTGCCCGATATTCTGTATTGAATATTTTAACCAGAAGAAGGAAGGCACTTACCCTAGGCCTAAAACTTTTTTCTTTCTTTTTACTCCAAAACTAGCTGAAGGCTCAGGCTTAGAAAATTTATCGAAATTTTACACTTTGGTAATGGGTCTTGCTATATTTTTGTAGTGATTGAAAAGGCCTTTTCCCCATTTAAGTGCACTTTCATCAAAACTTACCAGATTATGATTGTAGTAAATCCCACTGTTACAGAAAAGGGAAAGCGCCATGAACTCTTCTGTGACTATGCTTGAAGCAATTTTCATATTATTATTATTGCAGACATAAAGTTTGGTATGTTTCAGGTTCAGGAAATGTTCAAGTTCCTTCTTGTAGTCATTGAGCATTCTATCATAAACGTATTCTGTAAACACCAGAGTTATGTCCGTGCCCTTTGCGGCAAGCTCTATGCACAGTGACGGATAGATGGGCAGGAAAAAGGAGGACGAAATCCTCACTTTCTCTGATTCGGAAAGATGTTCTACAACTTCTTTTGGATATTCAAACACATGATTTCGGTCAGGGTTTACTTCAATATAGTTTCCAAGCTTTCCGATCTCGTCAAGAAACTCAGGAGGAATTGATGTCATATCCTGATTTATCCAGTAATCGTGGTTTTTATCAAAAACGTTGAATGTTTCGAGAATTGTTTTCATCTTCGGAACCAGAATCTCTCCGATACTGGAAAGTTTGTAGAGCCTGTTATTCTCAACAATAAGATCCTGTTTCATCAGTATCTTTATCTGGGTCATTATTGGGCTCGAACGGACATTAAGTGTGTTTTTGATTTCTTCGATGTTCTTTGGTCCGTCCAGAAGCAGTAAAAGTAGATTTTTCCTTTTTTCTGAAAGAAAGAGAACATCCAGTAATGATGAATCCATCTAATTCCCTCTCTTAGGTCTCACCTATTGTATGTGACTTCATATATATCTCTATACTAGAAGACTCTGAACTTTTTACCTTTATCCTTGCCATTGTAATTTTTGATTAGATAAAGGATCTTTATGGGGTTGAGATTTTTTAGGTTTATAGTTGGGATTTTATTAGGTTTATAGTTGGGATTTTATTAGGTTTATAGTTGGGATTTTTTTAGGTTTATAGTTGGGATTTTTTTAGGTTTATAGTTGGGATTTTTTGGGTTTATAGTTAGGATACAAAGATAATTACCATTTTTATACATCACAATGTCATAAATAATATATCATAATATCTTAATATTATTTCTAAATATAATTAATTATCATTACCTTTTAATAAGTCACTTGAAAAATTCTGCATGGAAATTCTTTTAAAGCACATGTCTTCTTATTTTTTCATACCGTTCTCGTTTTTGGAAGTAGTCGGGGCTTATCTAGTACTGCGATTCTGAAATAGGTTCATAAAACTTAACTTTTTAATAGATCCAACAATTACGGATTATTCCAACAAATAAGAAATTTATTTTGGAATCGAAGCACTAGATATGCATCTTTTCAGATCAGATCTTGTTTACCTGTCTGGAAAGTCTCTTGAAATAATCAAATAACTCCTGACCCCATAAAAGGGCGCTAGGTTCAGAGCTTATAATGAATTGCTGGTCGAATTTCCCATTTTTATCAAAAAGACCCAGCATCATTGTCCTATCAGTCACGGTAATCTCAGTAAGCTTTATTCCTTCTTTTGAAACATACAGACTTACGTTGTCCATGCCCATTAATTCATCTATCATATTTGAGTGTTCTTTTGATAGGTAGTTCCAGACAGATTGATTAAAATTCAGGGACAATTCGGCATCTTTTCTGCCAAGCTCAACGTACAGGGGAAGATAAGCAGGGTTGAAATAAGAAGCAAAAGTAGAAGCATGCTTTGCATTGGCCATGCTGTCAATTATTTCTTGAGAAGGTTCATAGATATGGTTCAGATCGGGTTCTATAAAGGTGCAATCCCCCAGTTCGGATATACGTTCCAGAAGATGACGTGGAATTCCGTTCAGATCGTGACCTGTCCAGTATGAGTTGTTTTTCTCAATTACATCAAGAGCATTTATCAGGGGCTTTATCTTCTTGATGATGAACTCTCCCAGGACTGTGAGTTTATACATTTTGTCTTCCTGGACAATCAGATCATGATCTATCAGTTTCTTTATCTGGGGAAGTATCGAGGTGGCTGTAACATCCAGTGTGTTCTTGATTTCGTCAATATTTTTTGAGCCGCTATCCAGCAATATAAGAAGGTTTTTTCTCTTATCAGAGCGGAAAACAAGATCAATAAGTGAAGAATCCATGTTCTCTTACTTCCTGTTATTCAGTAACTTACAGTTGTAGCCGATCCTTCTTTCCAGCAGGCTGGTTCTCTGGCTGTTCGTTTTCAAATTAAGCGTTTCTCCAAATATTTAAATGAGCTTTTATATATAAATAATATATAATATTATCCCTAATTAGTTAAAATATCAGGGTCACAGATCCCTACAAAAGTCATTTTTGTTTCCATTGGCATATGTTTCCAGCCAGGTGGAGAAAGGTATTCCGTATTTGTACTTATTTTTATTGAGCCTTCCGGAAGTCCAAAATCTTTCATTGAATCTATAATAAGTCCTTCACCAGTTTTATGGGAATATTCTACTGCCATACTATATTGCTCAAATTTCTTCCTGCCTGAAGGGGTAAATACCAAGAAATTCTGGTCCGGATTTTCCATTGAGGATGGTCTTATAATTATCTCAATTCTTTTAATGCCTTTTCCTACTAGAGCTCCAACTGCATTTCCTACGCTGGCCTGCTCAGGAACTATAATCTCTGCATCTATGAGACCCTTGATCTCTTCATAATAAGCCTTTACAGGGCCTCCGATCAAGACTACGGGAATATTTAATTTATACTGGGCAGGAACGTCTTCCTCCAGTAGTTTCTTTATTCCTTCTTTTCCTCTGCCTTCCATGATAAAGGACATCAGGCTGTAAACCATATTTTTTGCAATCTGCTGCTTTACCTTTTTGCAAAAAGCGTGAACTCCTAGTTGAGTAAAACGCGAAAGTTTTTTGGCTCCAATCTGTGCAGCTCCTACATCCCATTCGGTATATTCCCCGAGTACATGCAGGGCATCAGTCGGTGTGAAACCTATAGCCTGGATTGCACGCTGTTGAACCAGTGAATCAAGAACTTCTGGAGAAGGAAACCGCTTCATTTTATTTAAAATTCCGTAGATCGAAAGAGGTTCGCCTTTGATAATCTCGAGTAACTTTTTTTCGCTTTCTGTAGGATTAATAGGGTCTGCTCCAGTACTGACAAAAAATTTTGTGGGCTGAGTATGTTCACTGAGCATAGTTCTCAGGGGCACGGGACTCTTTTCAAGTATCTCAATAAAATTTGGGTACCGTACAGCAGCAACGCAGAGAGGCATAACCCTTCTTGGCCCTATCCTGATGCATTTCTTAAACCACACATGGCTATCTCCCCCGTTTGCTGAACTCTCCATTCTTATTGCTTTTACTCGGGTTTGCCAGCCTCCTACAACTGCTCCTTTCTCACAAAGCTCAGGGACTCCATTTTTTATTATGGAGACATCCGTACTTGTCCCTCCCACATCGATTACAGCACAGGTATCCAGCCCTGACAGGTAAGAAGCTCCCTTAATGCTTGCAGCAGGGCCTGAGAATATGGTTTCAATGGGACGCAGTTTTGCACCTTTTATATCTATAACCGAGCCGTCACACTTCAGCATAAGGATTTTCGCATCAAGGTTTCTTTTCTTTATTTCGGCAGTGATGGAATGGATAAACTGGTAGGTTATAGGAATTAGCTGGGCGTTTAAAACGGCTGTGGCTGCCCGTTCGTAAGCTCCAAGCTCCTGAGATAATTCATATCCGCAAACCACAGGATGTCCTGTCAATTTAAGAACTATCTCCTTTACTTTAAGCTCATGTTCCGGGTTTCTTGTGCTGAAGTACGAAGACACTGCAAACGCGGAGACTTTCTTTTTCAGGCTTATTGCAAATTGTTCTACGGCAGTAAGATCCAGAGGCCGCAGTTCATCTCCGTTGCTGTCATGTCCTCCTTTTACAATAATACAGTAGTCTGCTGGAAGTTTTCTTGGGACAGTGTAGTTCCCTACCAAGATCAGACCAACAGGATACCCTGTTTTTTCGAGAATGGTATTTGTTGACAGGGTTGTGGAAACCGATACCAGCTTTACTTTGCTGAGATACTCTGGATTCAGTTTATCAATTGCATTTCGAATTCCGACCATAAGGTCCGGATAGGTAGTAATTGCCTTGCTGATATCAAGGATCCAGCTGTCCGAATCTCTTAAAATTACGGCATCAGTGTAGGTTCCGCCTGCGTCAATACCCAGACTATATTGCATGTCAAAACAGCCCCATTTTTACTTTATATTACACAATTAAGGTCCTTTTTTAGCTGTATACATCCTTTTTATCCGGATTTATAAAATTATTCTCAAGATATATATTTCTGTTTATAATATCCGGCTGAATATCCTAATTTATCCTTATCCTCTCAAGCTGTGAATCGTAGTTTTTGGAATTCCTATTCCTACGAAAACAAGTTTTGTTTCCAGGGGCACATCAGTCCAGCCGCTCGGTGCCAGATGCTTCCGGCTTACATCTATTTTTATATTCTCCTTCTGAAGTCCTGCACTCACCATGTAGTCCATAACAAGCTGTCTTCCAAGCTTTTCTGCGAACTCAGCGGCTTCATTATAGCTTTCAAATTTCTTTCTTTCAGATGGGGAAAAGACAATGAACTCGTTTTTAGTTTGATACGGCAAGATCTCTTCTGCAGTACACTTCTCGTGATCCTCGTTATCTATATTTTCAGCCTCACCTTCAAGAGACTTAATAACTTTTGTTTTTATAAGAATCTCTACTCTTTTAATTCCTTTTCCGACAAGAGCGCCGACAGCATTGCCAACATCAGCATACTCTGGAACGATGAAGTCAGCATTAATCAGGCTTTTTAGATCCTCAACATATGCGTTTACAGGTCCTCCTAGAAGCACCACAGGAATTTCAACTCTGAAACGGGTATAGTTTCTTCCGAGAAGAACCCTGTCAATCTCGTTTCTAGGCATTCCTTCTATAAGATAGGCAATAAGATCTTCAGCAATATTTCGCGCAACCTTGCGTTTTGCTTCCGCACTGAAAGTTTCTGGGCTCTGCTTAACTATCCTCCCAAGCATGGAAGCTCCAATTGTTGCAGCCTCTACATCCCATTCGGTATATTCTCCAAGCACATGAAGAGCATCGGTAGGCGTAAAGCCTATTGCCTGGATTAACCTTTTCTGGACTAATGAGTCCAGAATGGACGGAGAAGGACGTTTTTTCAGGGCTATGAGTAGGTCACCGAAGGAAACAGGCTCATTTCCGATGTGCTTGTAGATTTCCCGCTCTCCTGCCTTCAATTCGATAGGCTTGAAGCCGGTCCTGACATAAAATTTAGTTACCTGGATGCTTTCGCAGAGATACCCTTTTGCAACCCTGTTAGATTTCAGTTTTTCCCTTAAACCGGGATATATGACCGAAGCTCGGCAGAGTGGGATTACACGGCGAGGGCCGATATAAGTTCTGTCGCCTTTTACCCAGATATGGCTGTCTCCTCCTGTTGCAGAGGTTTCCATACGAATTGCTTTTACGCGGGTTTGCCAGCCTCCAACAACGGCACCCATGTTACTGAGTTGGGGAAGCCCGTTCTCCATCATAGCTACATCCGTGCTCGTACCGCCAACGTCGATCATAGCACAGGTATCTATCTTGCTCAGATAAGATGCTCCAACAAGGCTTGCGGCAGGCCCTGAAAATATTGTCTCAATGGGCTTTTCCAGGGCTTCTTCTATTCCCACCACTGATCCATCACATTTTAGCATCAGCAGATTTGCATTTATCCCTCGGATTTCAAACTCCTGAACTATCGCCTGGATAAACTTGTGAGTAATGGGAATTAACTGGGCGTTAAGAAATGCAGTTATAGCCCTTTCATAGGCTCCAAGATCCTGTGAAAGTTCGTGCCCGCAAACAACAGGGTGCCCTGTAAGTTCCTTTACGGCTTTTTTGACAGCAAGCTCATGTTCCGGATTACGGTTACTGAAATATGAAGAAACTGCAAAAGCCGAAACCTTATTTTTTACCTTGAGGGCAAATTCTTCTACTGAATCGAGGTCAAGAGCCTTCAGTTCTTCTCCATCACTATTATGTCCACCAGAGACCGCTATCCAGTAGTCCGTAGGGAGTTTCTCAGGAATCAAATAATCCCCTACCATTATTAGCCCTACCGGAAACCCTGTGCTTTCCAGAATGGTATTTGTAGACAGGGTTGTAGATACAGATACCAGTTTAATGTCTTTAAGATGCTCCGAGTTCAGCGCATCAATAGCATTTTTCATCCCAGGGAGGGGATCGGGATAGGTAGTCAGCGCTTTACTGGATTCTATCACAGATCCATCCGAATCTCTAATGATAACAGCATCAGTATAAGTGCCCCCTGCATCGATTCCAAGACTGAAGTACATTTTTAACCTCTTTTAGGAGTTAGATATAACTTCCAGAATTTTAAGACCATTTTTTAATCCAGACCATTTTTTATTCAGACCATTTTTAACCCAGTTATTTTTAACCCAGTCTATTTTCAACCCAGTCTATTTTTTAATTCAGACCATTTTTAACCCAGACCATTTTTAACCCAGACCATTTGTTAATTCGGGTAATTAAGTTTTTTAGCAAGCGATAAGATTCAGATCTCTCTGGATCTATGTGCTGATTAACTCCGTATACGTAAAGCCTGGATACCTGTTAAAGCTTATAGTAGCTAAATAAATCGCTGCTAGAATTAAAAACAACGGGTTTGCTGTCTTCCTAACTTTCGGTTTTAGCATTGATTTTTTCACACCATTATTACCATATTATTTTATTATTTCTACGTTTTTATTTTGTTAAAATAAACTTGCTTTTTCCCCGTTTTTCTTATTAGAGGATCTACCTTTGTTTTTGAAATTCTGGTTTTTTCCCGGGACGGGCTCAATTTTTATCAGTACGTATGTATCTTCCGTAAAAGCTGCTTTCAGCCTTTCCTCTACGAGGTTTGATATCTCTGCGGCTTCCAAGATACTTAAAGAGTTATTCACATTAACACTGGCATTGATTGCTATACTCTTCCCTATCCTTCGGGTTTTAAGTTCTCCGGAACCCTTGACGTTTTCTGTTTTGTTTATAATCTCCCTGATTCTAAGGTTATTTTCCTCATCAAGGGAAGCTTCTATCAGTTCGTTTGCAATTTTGTAAATAAGTATACCTGAAGTTCCAAGGAGATAGAGGCTTAAAAGAAGCGCAGCGAAAGAATCAGCTATATCAAAGTCTTTTCCAGGCAGAAATGTACATCCAATGCCTGAAATAACAAAGCAGGATATTAATAAGTCTTTTATTGAGATTATTAATGAACGTTTTATTGGAGTAATTGATAATTTTTTTACGAGGGTATTAATTTTTGATGAATTTTCTTTAGCCTGTAATTCGAGATTTTCTGTCCGAATAGCCATAACATTTCTTAATATAAAGGCTAAGATTGCTGCATAAAGTGCAATAATTTCAGGCATCTTGGGCTCTTTACCCTGCAAAAACATGAGCAGTTCCCCAAAACTCAGGGAAATCATATGAAAACTTGCAAAAAGAAGAATAACAGCCCCTGCTCCCATGCAGAGGGTTGTGATTTTTCCATGTCCGTAGTTGTGGCTTTCATCTCCAGGCTTGCTTCCAATAGAATAATCCAGGAGTTTTATACAATTATTGATAAAATCGGAGAAGGAACGAACTGCATCGGCAAGAAGCAAAGTACTGTTGCCCAAAATCCCGACTAGCAATTTGAAAAGTGTGAGTATCAAACTCAAAGCAAGACCTGTATAAGATCTATTGCGGGTTTTATTGTGGGTTTCGTCAAGCCTTTTATCCGCTTGCATTCGAAGTTCACCGTTAATTAGCTTTTCCAATCTTTTTTCTAGCTCAAATGTTGCCTCGTTTTCGATCAAACATTTTTTGAAAAGGTTTGTGCCACAACTGTTGCACCGGTCGATCACGCCGATAGGGTTACGGGGATAAGGTACTCAAATTCAAATGTTTCTGAGGTTTTCGCTCAAGCCTTTTTTGAAAAGGCTTGCGGTAAAAACAAAAACGAAAACAATCTCTAAAAATTTGACAGGCCCTCGAGTGCCTGTATTTTGTAACGCGGTCAAAGTACAGAGTTTAGTCACCCATACACTATTATTCGGAGGATTGGTAAGCACAGATTTAATACCTGTGCTTACCTGAAGAGTCGTTTTTAGCTGTTTTTCTATTTTTTCCTGCAATTATAGGATTTCATATAGCTCTCGAGGTTGGTGTAAGTCTTTTCCTCAGGTGTTCGAGGGTTTTACTCAATGAATGCTGATTTTTTACTATTAGAGTGGGATTACAGTTTTTCCGTGGATTTCATTCATTACCATGCCAAGAGCTGTATAAAGAGCTCCAAGGCCCATAACAAGTCCTACATAGCCAGCTACTGTAAGCAACCCTGTACTGCCGGTTGCGTTTACAACAGCAAGCAACATAAATAACAAAAATAATGTAACAAATACAAACTGGAGGGCACGGACTCCGATTCTCATAGTAGCGATCAGCATAACAAAGGTATAGACACCCCAGATAAAGAGATACGCGGCCATAGCAGTTCCGGACGAAGCCTCAGCCCAGCCGATTGCAGGCATAACAAGCAATCCGGCCAGTGAGAACCAGAACAGACCGAAAGCAGAGAATGCAGTCCCTGCAAAAATATCTCCTTTTTTCCAGGACATAATTCCTGCAAACACCTGGGCAAACCCACCCAGAAATATTGCCATGGATACGATCATTGATTCCACAGGATATATCCCTATATAGCTCAGACTTAGCAGAACTGCGGCAAGGCCAAGGCCGGTAAAGCCCAGAGGGGCAGCATTTGCAGTCTTGTCAACTATTACAGTAGCAGTTCCTACGTTTTCGCTCATGGTTTCACCTGAAGCCATAATTCTAAAAAAGTTAAAAAAAGAAGTTTAGGGCTTAGAGCCCGTAGTTTTCTGGTCTGAAAACGGCAACTTCTTGTTTGAACTTGGTCAGGTTGTCGCTCATGAACTGGTCAGCATCATCGGTGAGGGCTTCAAGGTCGGCCTTAACCTTTGCAAGAGCATTGGTTTCGAATCTTGTAAGTCTTAGCTTGCCGGAGTTGACACCTTCTTCAATGATGTTGCAACATTCGATTGCTGCGTTCTTTGCACGGAGGTAGTTATTCTCTCCATCCTTTGCGATTTCCTGTGCTACCCTGTAGGCATTGTCGTAAGCAAGCACATAACCCTGTGGGTCTCTGTATTTGTCTGAGAGCACGAGAATGTCTCTGAGGTCCTTTGCTTTTCCGGTCTTAAGGGCAACGTTCATCATTGAACAGTCGTATGCAAGAGTCTCAGACCAGCACTGTACAGTTGTACCGCCGAATTCACCGTGGTATTCAACGGACTCGTTGGACCAGAGGTCACAGCATTGCATGACAATGTTACCCATCAGGTCAGAGTGAGCACAGGTTGAGGTCTTACCTTCCTGAGCAATCGGGACACCTGAAATGGCCTTTATGATGCTGTTCTCATAACCACAGTCCTTTCCAGGACCTATTGCGCCAGCTTCATATGCACAGAGAGACCTTGCTGCAGAGATTGCCCTTGCAACAATTGCAGTTGTGTGGGCAAGGTTCTTGTCAAGCAGACCGCCTGCAATGAACATTGCAGTGTTTGCCTGGGCACAGTCCGTATCACCTGAAGATACAGTTCCGGTCTTCTTTGCAACATCTGAAATGTCCTTCCAGACCATTTCCATATCCATGCTGCCGAGCACACCGATCCCGAAGAGGATACCTGCAGTGTCGTTCCTCAGAATAGAATAGTCAAAGACTTCCTTACCACCCATTGATTCAACTGCAAGCATATCTGCACCGTTGTTGGCAGCTTCTTCAAAGGCTTCCATAAAGGTGCTGTACTTGTCTCCTCTGAGATCGAGGTAGTCCCTGGTCTCACGAATATCTCCAATTGTATGGCGGAGTGCACATTTTATACCGTATTCATCATGATATTCTTCCATGATGGTCTTCTGGGCATGTGCAACAGCCCCTCCCCACTCAGGGTTGTTGGACATCTGCTGAACGTGTTCAGTTTCAAGCACAATAGAGGGTGCTCCGATTTGAACCATCCTTGACATAACGTCAGTGGTGATCCTTTCATACTCTTTTATGAGCTTTTCTTTGGATACACCGGCTCCAGGCCTTGGGGCGTAGTTTATTTCGGGAGTCGTGTAACCTGCACCAATTTCAAGGCCAAGACCTGCCTTTACAGGGAATTTTGATTGCCCGAAAATCAGTTCATCTGCGTTAGCATAAGCCATTGAAGTGTATTTTTTTACCATTTTTGCTCCCTCCTCAGTGTTTGTGGAACTCCTCTCTTAATGCTGTGATATCTTTGGTACCTGCAACGATTGCGTCAGCAATCTTGGGGGCGTCTGCGGCTTCTTCACCATAAACCCCAAGTTCATACTGAGACACGAAGTCCTGGTTCACAGCACCGCCACCACATGCGAATGGGAGTTTTATTCCCTTTTCAAGGAGCTTGTCATTAACTTCCTTGAATGCATACATGGTGGTTGTCATAAGAGCAGTACCTGTGAGCATTATTGGCTTTTCTTTTTCAACTGCAGCGATTACTTCGTCTACAGGGACATCTCTTCCAAGGTCAATTACCTCGTAGCCGTTTGCTCTCAGAAGGGCAGCAACAATGTTCTTTCCGATGTCATGGACATCGCCTTCTGCAACATGGCAGACAACCTTGCCTTTTGGCTCAGGAACTTCGGTGGTCTGACTCTTGCAGAATTCGATACCTGCCAGCATGGCATCAGCGGACATCATAACGTTCGGGAGGAAAATGATACCATCGTCGTAGAGCTGGGTTACAACTCCCATTCCTACCATCAGGGCATCATCGATAAGGTCGATTGGCTTCTTGCCTGCATCGATTGCAGCCTGGAGTGCGTCAACTACGTCATCCTCTTCTCCTTCATAGATTGCTTTTGCAACAGGATAGATGAGTTCGTCTTTGGGATAAAGCTCTTCTGCAGCTTCATCGGGGGTCATTTCCTTTTCGAGGGCGACGTTGTAGCGTACTAATATGCCATCGATGTCTTCCAGTTTCAAATCCAACATATTTTAACCTCCATTTAGCAAAAGAGTCTCGGATTGCTCAGATCGTTGACTCTGCAAGTTACATCTCCCTACAGTTTTTAAGCATTTTTTACCAAACGCTTCTTGAATATAATGTCAGGAAATCCGAAAACCTCCAGATCGAATTCCTTCTATTGAGGGGGATTGAGTAACTTTGAGTGATGTACTGATCATTCAGAAACCGGGATTCAGTCCTTTCTCTCGTTTTTCAAGCTTTCTGAAGAGAGCTTTGGAATTACTTCCAATTTTTTACCCGTTTTTTAAGCTTTTGTCAGAAAACTTTTAAGTCGCCAGGTCTTCTATTTTCGATATTCTGGCTCTAAAAGGACCTTTTTTCCAGTTAATTCTGATAAGTGTACTCCCTTTAGTATTCCGGGATGCACTTGCAGATCACAGTTAGATTTTATTACATATACCTTCACCGATGCTAATTTTTGAATTGCTATAATTTTATAATTCTCATCTCAATTTTCTCTGCAAATGATTTTATAAAAAAGAAGTATTTTTTTTCCCCCTTTGATTTAAACAACGAGATCAAAATTTATGAGCCGATTGTTTTCAATTCCAGGGAAATTTTATTGCAGAGGGTAAAGATATGGAAGTTTTTATTTTGAGCGCGGAGGTTATCAAGTAGATTTGTTTTTTATTGTAGATTTGAAACAGGCAAAATAAGGTGATCAAAGTATATTTTTGAAAGCACACAAGTGAAATGAATCTCCTGTCCAGTTCTCTTCAGGAATTCCTTAATTTCTTACTTTCGATGGAAACTGTGTGAGAGCTTCCATAACTTCAATCGTTTAATTCTTTGGGGTTCATACAGATTCATTTTTTGCCGTTTCCCAACATTTTTTTAAACAGAGGCAAACTATTTTCTTGGCAGGTTATTCGGACTCTGTCTTTAATTTTCTAATAAGCAGGTTCCTATACAACTGCTTTAACTTTTACTATCAGTTGGGCGATAGTTTTCTCCATATGGCTGAAAGAGTACTTTACCTCTCTATCTGAGGGGTAATCTTCCGACAAGGGGCGATGACCATTTTATGATATATAAAGTTTTTGTGTGTCGGGCCACATCTGTCCTGAGCCGGAAACTTTCGTCCTCTACATTTATCATCATCCATGCCGCAACTGTCATGAATAGGAAACTTTCGAACCGGAAATCGCCTTCCTCCTAGAGATTACTTCTCCCGCCCAGGTTGAAAAATGGATTATCCTTGCTTTTGGATTTAAGAAGGTTCAATAAAGAAGTCCTAAGTTATCAAACTCTTTCTTTATGACCCGCAGGCCCTCCTCGCAATCCTCTGGAGATTTGCCGCCTGTGATCACCAGTTTGCCAGAGCTGAATATGAGCACCACTACCCTGGGATCCTCAAGCCTATAGACGAGCCCAGGAAATACCTCTGGTTCATATTCTACGTTCTCCATACCAAAGGCTATAACAATGGTATTCAGGTTCAGGTTCGTTTCCAAATCAGCGGTGGCTACAATGTTCTGAATATGAACATCAGGTTCTGGATTTATTTTCTCGCAGCCAATGGACTTGAGCGTGCTAGCCAGATTGATTATGGCCATCTTAGCGTTATCGACGGTCTTCGCTCCGGTACATACCACTTTTCCGGAGGTGAAAATCAGAAAAGCAGCCTTTGGATTCTCAGTTCTGTAGACCAGGCCAGGAAACTTCGCTTTATTATATTCTGCTTTCTCAAGTCTGGCTTCTATCTTTTGTAGATCGAAATCTTCCGCAAGGGTGGTGGATGCTACCACATTCTCTACAGTTATTGTATACTCCATACGACATATATCTTGAATGTTCTATAGAAGCTACTGTCGGTTTAAGCCATGTAATGGTTAAAAATTAGTGGTTTACATGGGACAAACAGTTTAAAGCACATATTATGAAAATAGCGAAATTGGTTATCTACCAGCAGACACTTGATGTTTTCATGATCAAGTTTCCAGTTTATAATTATTTCATTTTCATGTGTTAAAACAAGTCTGCTGTAACAACCGAATTGCAGAGCTAACGGCTTAGAAGCATCATAGAGAGTATTCAAAAAAAGATGAAGGCTTTTCTTGTGAACTATTAAATAAAAATTATAAATTGATTAGAGCGGTTATTCAGAATTACGGTAAATTGGAACTACAGTAAATCGAAACTACAGTAAATCAAAACTACAGTAAATCAAAACTACAGTAAATCGCAACTATTGTACTCGGTCATTACTTTCCTGAACCAAAACTATTCTTCCGCCCAAAGTTTTTCAGCTTAAGAAATGATCATTGCCTGATATAACCTGGTTTTTTTCTTTCCACCTTTTAAAGGAAAGCTGCTTTTCTTTCAGACATCTGCTTATTGTTATCCACAGCTTTAATAAGTTCATCTCTGGGCACGGACGTTACCGCAGAAAATACATTTACTCTTGATTGAGGTTTTCCTTTTTTAAGGCTTCCATTTTAGGGATTTTATGCGCAGAAGTTCCACTTCCCTTTACAAGATTTTCCTGATGCCTGAAAGAAAGCTTAATGTGGCTTATGTGGTTGGGTGGTTTATGTGGTTGGGTGGTTTATGTGATTGAGTGGTTTATGTGATTGAGTGGTTTATGTGATTGAGTGGTTTATGTGATTGAGTGGTTTATGTGATTGAGTGGTTTATGTGGTTTGGTGATCTATGTATTCAGGGTTTAGCTCTTCTGCCTTATTTAGCATGAAAATGCTGCCATCTGCAAGCACTTTCATTGTTTGTGCATGTTATTCAAAGAATATCATGTTCGTTTTTATGCTTTCCAGAATACACTCGGAAACAGAAATCCCTGTTTCGATGGAGGTCTCCTGTGAAGCGATTTCAAATTAGGACGAATAGGCCGAAACTCCAGACATTTGAATTGAGTTTTCTCTGCCCTGGGTTATTTTTCTCCTACTGTTTTCCTCCAGCAATCCGAGCAATTTGTCTAGATTTTCTCCTCCCTGCCTGGCCGAAAAATGGACCATTCTTGCTTTCGAGTTTAATTTGCGCAGGAACAGGCAGATTTCCAGGAGTTCTTCACGATTATTTATAAGTTCGACTTTATTGATGCCCAGGATCTCAGCCTCACCTATCTGATTTTTCATGAAATTCTGCAGTTCGCCTGTCTCCTGACTCAGGCGGCCAGCATCCACAAGATTCACTATCGGGGCAAAAGTTATTCCCGGAATTCCCATATTCTCGATATTTCTTTTTATTTGTCCAGGGGGAGTTATTCCTGTGGGTTCTATTATAATAGTGTCTGGGTTGTAAGATGCAATGAGATTTCTCAAGGTGTATTCCATGCTGATTTTCAGGGGACAGCAGACACAGTTACTTGTAATTTCCCTAGTTTCAACTTCCCCTTCCGCGATCGTGTCTCCATCGATCCCTATTTCTCCTATCTCGTCAGCGATAACTGCCACTGTCTGTCCCTGTTTTTCCAGGTGTTCAACAAGTTTTCTTATCAGTGTGGTTTTCCCGCTTCCCGAGAATCCTCCAATTAACATACATTTCACGCCTTTACACCTTCCATAAGTTAATTAAGAGTCTGAATAACTCTCTGGGTAGTGACAATATCTCTACAGGGTGTCGAAAATAGAGAGACACTGCCACCAGTGTTTAAGAACGTTTTTCCGGGGTTATCTCCAGAGGTTGTTATTCCTTTTGACTCTATAATTAAAGATTCTCTCAATTGTATATAGCTTAACCGACACTGTTTTTTAAATGAGGTGCAATATTTACCCCTTTTAAAAATAAGCTTTTCCTGAAATTTCATACTTGCCTGAATTTTCCAACACATTGAATTTTCAATATTACAAGAGGGCAACAAACTTCTGCAGGCTAGAAAAAAGAAGGCATTAAATATTGAAGGGTATTGAAAATTTGAAGGCTTGACTCACATATTCAATATAGATCTCATCCCAAAGTTAACTTTATTCTCTCATTAGTAAGAGTTTCAGAATTATTTTTCAGGATCAGAAGCTCTATTGATAATCCAGAATACAATATCCAGAAAAGCAATTTTGAGTTTTGAGATCAGCTCATATGGAAATCCAGAGTTCTGAATATCCAGAGTTTTAAAGAGCTTTATCCTGCTTACAGGCAATAGCATTTGTAATATTCGGAATCAATAAAAGAGTTTTCTTTTCAATATACTTTAAATATGATCTCCGCAATATATGTTATGTATTATTAGAAATTAAATATAATCCTCACAATATTAATTTAGTTCTGGTTGAAAATTATTCCCCGTTTTTAAGACGAAAGCGTTTTATCAATTGATACACGGATGTATGTCTCTGAGCAAGACCCGAATAAGCAAGAATAAAATCTTAATTGCTTCTAATATTGATTAACGTGATAAGTATCGTTGATATGAAACGCTTTTTATTTCATCATCTCTTGACTAAAAGATTGAAACTATGCTGCTCCATGATAGTGGTGTATTTTAGGGCAAATCCTAGCGAATTTGTTCCAGTTGAGACAACATATGAGTAATTGGAAGCTGATAAACATGAGTTCACTTATAGACCTGATTTTTTTCTCTGAAAAAAGAAAAAATCTTCTTGTTCAATTAGCTAACGGGCCGATGGATATTAACGAGATAAAAGAAGTTCTTCATGTAAACTCCTGTGCTCTAATGCCTCAGATTAAAAAACTGAAAGATATGGATATGATAGTGCAGAAGGGAAGTATCTACCAACTTTCGGATATAGGATCAGTAATCGTTGAGAAAATGCTCCCTCTTAAAGCTGTTCTTGACGTTTTTGATGGAAACAAGGACTATTGGTCAAAGCATGACAGATCTCCTATTCCCGAACACCTTATTAATAAAATTGATATGTTGGAAAAGTGTAACCTGGACGAGCCTGATCTTGACCACCTTTTCGAATTTCCACAGTATTTGCGTGACAAGCTAAATGGTTCAAAAACTATAAAATCTTTTTACTCTTATTTCTGTCCTGATTGCCCGTCAATCCATGCTGCCTGTGCGGAAACTGGGGCCGAAGTACACCTTATGCTCGATGAAAAAGTGTATAACAGATTTAAAAATGACTTTACAGAAGAATATAATGTGTTGCTTGAAAATAAAGTATCACTTTATATATACTCCGGCAAAATAAGGCCCTCGTCTTTCATGGTTACAGATAATTTCTTTATGCTGAAACTCTTCGGAAAAGAAGGAGAATTCGATCACAGGAAGATCACGAGTTTTACTCCAAGTGCCCTGGAGTGGGGAAATGAACTGGCTCAGTATTATATAGACCGCTCCACAAAGATTAATTATAACGATGAAGATTAATTAAAGCTACAAAGATGATTTAAAACATCAAAGAGCTTCCCCTTACTCTTTATTTCCACAGATGTTAAAAATTCCAAAGGCCAGTTAAAATTCAAGGTAATGTCGCGAATTTACTGTAAATTTGAAGTCAAGTTTTTATGTATTAATGGAAAAAATTGATCTTCTTATATGGAATTTTTTATTTTTTAATTTCTTGAGATTTATGATATTACTGACCTTCCGCAGATGTCCTTTCAATTTTCATAATTTTTCTTGCTATCGTTTTTTCTGAAAATCGTCTTGGTTACTCAAAAGTGTATTTTTGAAATATCTCACAGTTTTCGATCTTTTGCTTTCATTGAAAACTTCCAGCAACCATTTTTCTAAGTTTCAGTTGAGATAATAGCTGCAAATTTTATAATAATTCTCCAAAAACGATAACAGGAAAATTGTTATTTTTTTGAAGACATCTGCGGAAAGTGAGATATTACAAAACTTTCGCTACACTACCAATTTCATTGGTCATCGGTTGGGAATTCTCTCGCCTGAAAGCTATCGATTTTGCATTAGAAGCCGTCCTTAAATTTTGGCCTCTTTACATGAAATCGACACCCTGTTCAACCTCATTACTTATAAAATATTTTACAAGTACTAGGGCATTGCTGCAATTTGTCATGATTCCTTACTTAACTTAAGACGCATGCTACCAATTTTAAAGATATAGTAGGTCACAGCACTTTTCGAATAGGCTCTTTCTTTGTTCTTTCCGGTCAGTTACAACTCAAGTCTCATGCTCGTGCATATGCTCTTTGTCGTGGGCATGCAGATGCTCGTGCACAAGCTTGCCGTGAAAGTGCATGTGCTCATGAATCAGATTTGTGGAAAGAAGGAGTTCCAGGTTATCCAGCACTTTCTCCGCATTTCCATCCGCAACAATTCTATGATCTTCACTCATGACTATGGCCCTTTTGCTGATCTGTTCTACCAGTTCCAAGTCATGAGTGGCAATAATTATCGTCTTTCCCCTGTTTCCAAGCTCCTGTAATAGCTCTGTAAGCCATAGCTGGGTTCTTGGGTCCAATCCAGCGGTAGGTTCATCCAGTAAAAGGATATCAGGATTAGTAGCCAGGATAGTTGCAATACAAACCTTTTTCTTTTCCCCTCCGCTCAGAGTGTGAGGCGCCCGATCTTTGAGCTTGGTCAATTCCATCATTTCCAGGACTTCCATTACTCTGGTCTTGACGTCTTCTGGAGTCATATTAAGCTGCAGGGGCCCAAATGCAATCTCTTCAAAGACCGTAGACGAGAAGAGCTGCACATCTGAATTTTGAAAGACAAAGCCAACTCTTGTCCGGAAATAGGACCTGAATTTATTGTCCTTAATAGTATCGAAAACCTCTTCTATTACCATATTGTCAAAGGCGTAGAATTCTCCGGCTGTTGGATATATAAGTCCATCCAAAATAGCCAGTAGAGTCGATTTGCCGCTACCGTTTGAGCCAATTATGGATATCTGCTCGCCGGAATTAACCTTGAAGTTGATATCTTTCAAGGCATTTATCTTTCCCGTATAGGAATATGATACATTCCTTAATTCAAAGATCGTCCCCACGTTCATGTCACCTAAATATATTTTGGGAAGTCGCCACCAGGACTATGCTCAGGGCTATCGATGCTGCACCTGTGATATAATCTCGCTTACGCATTTTGAACTCTTCCATCGTTTTAACATCTCCGGTGAAGCCTCTGGATAACATAGCCATATGAACTTTTTCGCTCATATCCAGAGATCTTATTAGTGTGTATCCTATGCGTCCTCCGACCCACTTCTGCTCCTCAAACATGTTTCGAGACCTTATTGTCCTGGCTTTCTTTGCAATATACATCTCGCGAACAAGATCTATTAATAAGAAAATGTACCTGTAAGCCATACCTAGCGTGAGAACATAGATCCTTGGGACGCCTACACTGCGTATAGCCTTAAAGAGCATTTGCTGAGGTGTAGTGAGAAAGAGCAGAACTATGGCAGAAACACATGTTGCAACACGCATAATAAATATACTTGCTGCGTAGACACCCTGCTTCGTAATATAAACGCTTTCCGGCAGCGAAAATGGCCCAAGGTGAGCCCCAGGCCCCAGATATATCAATTGAATAAGTGGATCACCCGGAAAGAAGATGTTGAAAATCATGGGTAAGGCAATAATTGCCGAAAAAATGGGAATAAAGAGCCAGACTCGTTTGATAAAATAACTGACTTCAATCTTGCTGATGTATGCGATTAGTACTAAAAAAACATAGACAGATGTCAGTATCTTCAGATTAGTTACCAGGACCGTTGCAAATATTATGGTCATGATGGAAATCAGCTTGACCCTTGGATCCAGGCTCTGAAGCAGGCCCTTACGCCTTGAGTAGCTTTCCGCAATAAAAGCAGCTTCTATGAATTTGAAAATTTCCTCAATTGTCCTGCCTATGAAGCTTTTCTTTCCGTGATACGTAGCTAGGCATTCGCAAGTTTCATCATTCACTTCTTTCATCCATTCCGGAATCATAAACCTCCAGAAAAAGTAAACTGAGGTATTGGTCAGTTAATCTTTAGCAATCTTTTTGCCCATGAAGTACAAGATGCCCACGCACAATATTACTCCTATCGCAGCTGCTAAAATATATCCCATAATCGGAGGGAGATTTGAAAAGCCGTAATCAGAGATTGGGGCATGCCAGAGGTCTGAAAGCTTTTCCAGGCCCGGTGGCATATAACCGACTCTGGCTTTAAGCTCCTCCGGGGCCCATTCACCATATGCAGTGCCTGCCGCAAGCAGTCCCAGAGGTGTTAGAATTATCAACAACAGAATACCAATAGCCAGGTCTCTTGTGCTTTTTTTCTTTGATACTTCTTGAGGAGCAGCTTTCTCTGCATAGAATATGGATGGATCTGTTCTCTGAATATAGACAAATATCAATGCTGAAACTAGTGCTTCAAGGATACTGAATACAAATGCATGCTCCAAGAACATAGCTGGAACAGTTACACTTAGCGGATATGGCATATAGAGAGGTAAACCATTTGCACCTCTATATAAAATAGGCTGCAATCCAAGAATAAATCCTATGAACGTAGCTGCTACGGTGAGGGATAACCAGGCCCCGATGGCTATAGCGATTACCCTTCGTGAGGATTTGATATCTGTGTTTCCGCTAATAAACTTGTAAGTGTAATAACCAATAAAAGGCATAATAACTGCCATACTGAAACAGTTTGCCGCATAAGCGGTTACCCCTCCATCCCCAAACAGTAGCGCTTGTAGCGCCAGGGCTATAGATATGGCTATAACTGCAGCCCATGGTCCTATAACGACAGCAATTATAGCCCCACCCACTGCATGGCCGCTGCTTCCACCGGGCACGGGCAAATTGAACATCATAATAACAAAAGCGAATGCTGATGCTAGGGCAAGCAGCGGAGCTCTTTTAGACCCAAGGGTTCCCATTTTCTTTCCTGCATAAAGCCAAATCGGGATCATGATGATCCAGAATGCGATAAATGTACTTGGGCCTAAATAACCATCCGGAATATGCATAGCATCCCCAAAATTGCAAATATATTCCTTGTCACATATAATTGTATTTTTATCATATAAAAATAGTGTATAAGCATACGTTATATGCTATAATTTTTCTATACTTAATACTTTATTTTGCTTTCGGCAAGTTGACATTTATTTTCTATACTTTTAATGATAACGATTTTGGTAAAAATATCCCCCTTAATTGTAAGTAGTTATTAGGTTAATATATAGCCCAAATATGACCTTTTATAATAACTTTTAATGAATAAATGTTTCAGTACTTGTATATGCCGTGGAAGTTGAGCCAAATGTTAACCAGCTTTAAACCTAAGATTAAGTCTGTGTTTTTTCAAAAACGACATCAAAATTTATCATATAAAAAAAATATTCTAATCTTTAATGACGACACGTCGAAAGCAGGTAAAAACATGAGAAAAACATAGCAATTGAAATTTACAGTACTTAAGGTACACTACCAAATTCAAAGATCAGTTAAAATTCAAAGATCAGTCAAATTTCCATTGGTCATCGGTTAAGATATTTTCTTGCCTGAAATATATCAATTTTGCATTAGAAGTCAGCCTTAAATTTTTTTCTCTTAACATGAAATCGATACTTGTTCCAGCTCATAATTTATTAAAATATTTAACAAATGTTAAGGGAGTTGACGTAACTTATCACGATTCCTCACTTAACTGAAGACAATGAAGACCATTAAAGCCATGAAGATAGATTAAAAAACCGTGAGGAAAAGTTTCACTCACTAATTTCTTCTTCCTGATCACCATGCTTATGCTTTTCATGGTGTTCATGTTCATGGTGTTCATGTTCATGGTGCTCATGTTCATGGTGCTCATGTTCATGGTGCTCATGTTCATGGTGCTCATGTTCGTGGTTATGTTCATGCTCGATTTTGTTTACTTTTATTTGTTTTCTCTCAAAGACCTCATGTACCGAATCATTTACAGCAGCTTTAACAGCTTCTTTATCAACGTTTGAAACCGCTGAAAGTATCTTGAGGGTAGGGGTAGCTCCTTCCTTTGATTTGATCACATCTTCCTGGGGCTCTTCATAATATATTGTAATGTTCTGTTTCACGGTTTCTGACCCATTGTCCAAGAAAAGCTTGATGTGCCCTATAAACTCGGGATTTAGTTGCAGCACCTTTGCTTTTATTGTGTTCATCAGTTCGGTTGTTAATTCCCTGGAAACCTCAGTACTCAGGTTTCCATTTTCAACCGCAAACTCTACAGAATAACTGCCTACTTTTGAGGCTTCAATTGAATTTTCTGTCTCCTGAGGTGCAGAAGGTTCAGCTTTAGAAGGTTTTACTTCTTCTGTTATCTCAGTCGGGACTTCTTTGGATAGTTCTTCAAGATCAGGAAGCACTAATCGCATAAAATTCTCAAAGCTTTCACCTGTGTCTTTTCCTGAAAGCAGGACTACCCTGGACTTCGGATTCAGTTGCTGGACCGAGGCTTCAAGGATTGGAATTCGAATAGGTTCTATCAGGTCTATCTTATTTATCCCGAGAATTTCCGCATCGATAATCTGCCTCATGGCAAATTCCTTTACTTCTTTCATCAGGTACTTGAAACGGCTGCCGTCAATCAGGGTCACAAGAGGAGCGATTTTTACCTGCTCACCAAGGTTCATAAGTTCAATTTCTTTCTTTATTAGATTCGGGAAGGCGATGCCTGTGGGTTCGATCATAAGGATGTCAGGCTTGTATTCATTTGCAAGATGAGTAACTGTTACCCTTAATCCTACTTTCAGAGAACAGCAGATGCACCCACTTGTGATCTCTTTCGTATCGAACCCGAACTTTTTTATCACATCCCCATCAATTCCGACTTCCCCGATCTCGTTCACTATAATGGCAACTTTTTTCCCTTTCTCTGCCAGGTATTTGCCCATATTGATAATAGTGGTGGTTTTTCCGCTTCCCAGAAATCCTCCCACTACAATGACCTGCACGTTTTTTCCTCCCTTCGTATCTTCTTGCTTATTGCTTATTTTTTCCCTATTTGCTTTTAATCTCAATAAGCTTACCCTTTTTTACTTTCCTGCGACTGTCAGATTTTCCCATTTAAATCTATCGTCAGGGCAGGCGTGCAGACAACGCTGGCAATTTGCACCATCACAGAGGTCAGTCCTTATTTTTACGACTCCGTTTTCTTCCATTCTCAGGGCTCCGTTGGGGCAGACCTTTACGCACTTATGGCAACCTTCACACCCCTCAATTACCATGGTAAGGTAAGTCCCGACCTTTTCCAGTACTTCAAGTCCTTCTTCTCCAAGTTCAGGAATATCCCTTTCAACCTGGCGGTCAATTTTGAGAATAGAGGAAGGCTCACCAATTATGGGCAGTTTTTTCTTCTTCAGGAACTTCTGAAGCATCTTAAAAGCCATTCCCTCGTTCCAGTAAGCAAGCTCCAGCATATAAGCTTCCTTAAAAGCATCGGAGGTTGCAAACATTACATGGGTGCCCACTATTTCCTTTGCAATTGCCTGCAGCTCCCAGAGTCTGTCTTCAGAAAGCAGGATTTCTCGGGCAACAGTCAGAGAAGTATTTCCGATCTGGGAAACATAATTCGCGTTGTAAGGGATCATTCCCACCTTATGGGCTTTTGCAGCGTCCATATAAGTGCCTGCCGCGCCTGACATGTGAGCTGTCTGTAGTTCTTCCATGTCTATGCCTGCAGCTGCACAGAGAGTAATATGCCCTGCCCGGATTGCACCTATTGCTCTCCCTGCTTCAATAAGGTCCTTGTTCGTGAATTTTATCCCATCCTGCAGGTGAATAACACCATCCGGAGTCTGAATTTTTGGCAGCACAATTAATTTGTTTCTCATGCCTGCTTCTATAAGGGCAATGACTCCAGTACCTGTGATGCCTTTTGCAGTGAGTTCTTCCTTTTCCACAATTTCTCCGGTTTTCGGATTTACAAGGTCTCCCTTGGTGGCCGTCATATCTTTGTCAAGTACGTAACAGCGCAGGTTTTCTCCTTCAAATTCCACATCAGAAATTGTATGAGGGGAAGCAATAGACCCATATTCTATCTCTTGTCCTTCAAGAGCTGGGCCTGCGGCAGCCGAGCCTGTATATATAACGCCGTTTGCTTTAAGAGCCATTTCAGCATTTGTTCCGTAATCCGTTGCAATCGCTACGTCATTACTCTCAATCATGCCAGCCTTTACAATAAGAGCAAGAGCATCGGCTCCGACTTCGTGTTTAATTGCCGGGGGCACAAATAGTTTGCAATTTGTAGCTTCTTCAAATCCCTCTATTTCTGCCAGGGGTATTATGCGAGCATCCCTGTTTTGCTCTTCTATGTGATATTTTTGCTTTTTACGCTCTCCGGCGTATGCCAGGTCTTCGATCGGAATACCCTGGAAGATTGAAAGCTGAATTGGGTTTCCGCAAATTGAAAATTTTTCCATTTCTGCCAGGTTCACTCCAAGTTCAGCAAGAATATTCTTTACCGCGGTTGCCGAGAGCCCGTGAGCCTTATCAAGCCCGTAGTGGATTGCAAAATCAAGATGATCCATTACGTTTGCTCCGGGCAGGGGATTTCTCAGTGTTATGACGGTTTTCTTAATCTCACCGGTCTCCAGGTCAATTTTCTGAGCCCTAAAACCGCTGGTTCCGAGGTCAATTGCAACTCCTATTCTCATATCTTAACCTCCTCCAAAAAAAGTTTAAGATTTGTTAGCCAGTACGTTTTAGACATATTCTTAGTTTAATATATTTAGATAAGTATTATGTTGAATAAGATCTAAAGATATTTAACTGAATTGTTTGTTCTGAACGACTCTTCTCAGTTCATAGACTGTCAGAGTCTGGCTCTAGAGCTTTCACTCATCCTGCCAAAACTAAAAAAATATGATGTAGAACACAATTCCAGGCATTCTAAAATCTTTAAAACTATGGAATGTGTCCTTAAAAAAATAAAGAAATTTTTGTGCCTTTTCAGGCGTAGTACTCGTCTCTTGCTGCGACCAAAGCTTTGACATTTTCGAGAGGAGTCATGGGTGCAATCCCACAGCCAGGTGCAAGCACATCTATGCCGCCTTCAAGAGCTACTTTTGCTTCAGCTTTTATCTTATCAATAGGTCCAGGCAGCAGGGTAAAAGGACTGGAAATATTTCCTACTAATCTTGCTCTGTCTCCAATGATTTTCTTTCCTTCCGCTGCGGTACCGATCTTTTCTTCGACGCTGAGTCCTTCAAAACCGCAGTCTGCCATGTCGCTGAGGATCGCGTTAACCTTACCACAGATGTGGAGTACAGTCACGGAGTTAACACCAGCGGAAAACTTCTGTAATCTTGACTGGAGGAACTGTTTAAATGTTTCCGGGCTCATGAGGTCAGGAGAAGCGACAGGGTCTGCAATAGCGATAACATCTGCACCAGCTTCGACCATTGCGTTTGCATAGGCGATTGCAGCTTCTGCGGAGATATCAAGAGCCTGTTCGAAGAGGTCAGTTTTTTTAATGGACCATTTCATGAAGGATTTTACACTTATCAGGTCGGAAGCTAGTGTAACCGGGCCTTCCATACCTCCGATAATTGGTACATCAGGTCCTACTTTTTCCCTGACAATTTTAATGGCTTCGAGCACGGCTGGAATTCTGTTTCTCTGCAGGAGATCTGCAGGGACGACTGCGCCATCGAGGTTTTTGGGGTAGGGGCTAGCGGTGACAGACGGCTGCCTGTTCTTGGTACCCATGTTGATTTCACAGCCCATTGCTTCACCAAGAACGGTAAGACAGTAGGGAAGCCTTACAGCTTCAAGTCCACTAAGTTCATAGTTAGCAATTGCCAGTTTTGCCATAAGTTCGGGATTGGTGTGAGCTTCAGGCCAGGCAGCTCCAACTTTATCCATAAGTTCTACAATCCCGGTCTGGGTTACGGAGCAGACAGGTACTTTGTCAACGGGCTTGCCTTCAAGGGCAGCTAAGAGTCTCGTTTTAAGTGTAAATTCGCTCATAGTCATACCTTTTTAATTTATCTCTATTTATTTTTATTAAATTTTATTGCCTACTTGACAATATTATTGTTCAGACCTTTTAAATCCAAAATGTTTCACGCCCCGGAATAGAAAATCCAGAGTTTTGAAACACAGTTAAAATCTTAGGTTTCACCTGAAAACTCAAAAATAAATTTGAATCTCCCTTTCCACCTCGCCCGAGCAGAGATAGAAACCAGGGCACTAAAAATAATTCTCAGGCTCCTTTGATACATTAGAGTACGGGCATTTTTTTAGTTAACAACTTATAAAAGCTATTTGTCAAGAATATTTTTTTATCATATTTTTAATAAACGAGGTCATAAATTTCGATCTCGTTGTTCAGTTTTAAACAGTGGCTAGATTCTACACTTTTTCACCTTACTCTGTTAATGGATCAGGTCTGATCTGATAAAGAATCAAGTGCAATTTATTTCTACCTTATTTCTTCTTTTACTTTGCTCCCTCTTTTACTTTGGATTTCGAGATGTTTTTCAGAATCTATGTCAAGCTTCTTATTCTTGTATCTCATTGAATCACAATGGGGATTCGATGGGGAAGAATCTGACTGGCGGTAACAGCAAGATTTGTTCTCCCCAGGGGAACGAACATAGTATTCCACTTTTGGAGTTTCTTCAAAAGTTAAACGTTGACGAAAATGGACTGAGTGAGCAGGAAGCTACCAGTCGGCTCAAAGAATGTGGAGACAATGTTCTTGAAGAAACAGGGAAAGAGAGCATAATAAATAAGTATCTCAGGCAGTTCCGGAATTTATTCTCTATCCTGTTAACTGTGGGATCAATTCTGTCTTTCGTTGGAGAATACCTTGATCCAGGGCAGGGAAACCTGTATATAGGAATTGCTCTTGCAGGCGTTGTAATCATCAATGGGACCTTTACATTCATACAGGAGTACCAGGCTGAAAAAACCATGGAAAGTTTTCGTCAGCTTCTTCCTCCCCATGCCAGGGTACTGAGAGAAGGAAAGGTAAAAGATATTCTGGCATCGGAGCTTGTTGTAGGAGACGTCATCCTTCTTGAGGAAGGAGATAAGGTTCCTGCCGATGGGCGTTTGGTTGAAATTAATACCCTGAAAGTGGACAACTCGGCTATTACTGGCGAATCTGAGCCCCAGCTTCGGTCACTTGAATGCACTCACCCAAATATGCTGGAGTGCAGGAACATGGTTTTTTCAGGGACTCTGATACAGAGTGGGAATGGAAAAGCTGTTACCTTCGCCACTGGACAAAATACTCAGATCGGAAGCCTTGCAACACTCACACAACAAACTTCAGGCGTGGATACTCCCATTCGAAGAGAAATAAATTACTTCATAAAAGTCATATCTACAATTGCGATTTCCCTGGGAATAGTCTTCTTTATACTTGCTTTTCTTCTTCAAGATGTTTTTCTTGCAAGTTTGATCTTTGCGATTGGAATTATTGTTGCCAATGTGCCTGAAGGGCTTTTGCCTACAGTTACTCTTGCCCTTAGCCTTGCTTCCAAGCGAATGGCCTCTCGGAATGCCCTTATAAAACAGCTTGAGTCCGTAGAAACTCTTGGCTCGACAACGGTTATCTGTACGGATAAAACCGGTACCCTTACTCAGAATAAGATGGCAGTAAACTCTATCATGATCGGTTTTGAATGTCTTGTTATCGAAAACCCTGCCAGCACTAAAAAAACAACCACAGAGCAGGATATCATCGAAAGTACAAACAAAGCAGATATGGAAAAACTTACAGATTCAAGGACAGAAGGATTCTGTGCTCTAAAAAAACCTATCTGGGACCCTGAAAAATTGCCATCTGTTTTCATAAGAGTTGCAGGGCTATGTAATAATGCAAAACTTCGCGAGTCTGCCCCGGGATATACTGGTGATCCTACCGAAGGGGCACTTCTCGTTTTTGCAAATGGCCTGGAAGATATAGGAAAGCTCAAGAATGATTACCCTAGGCTGGAAGAATTTCCTTTTGATTCGCTTACGAAAAGAATGGAAGTTATCTGCCGTACTCCTGAAGGAAAACTTGAAGTTTATCTCAAGGGGGCCCCGGAAGTAGTTGTGAAAATGTGCAGTTCATCCCTAGATTCAAGAGGAATCCGGAAACTGGATGAAACTGAGCAACAAAAACTTCTTGACCGGCACCTGGGCCTTGCAAAAAAAGGAGAACGAATTATAGCCCTTGCGTACAGGCAGATAGAAGATATAAATGAATATACTGGGGATTTTATCTTCTTAGGATTTATAGGAATTGTAGATCCTCCTCGCCCTGAAGCCAGAGAAGCTATTGCAAAGTGCCATACAGCCGGGATCAAGGTTGTCATGATCACAGGTGATCACCCGGTCACGGCAGAATCAATAGCAAAGGACGTGGGGCTTGCAAACTCAGGAAACCTTGAGATCATTACCGGAAATGAGCTGGCAACGTTATCACGCGCAGACCTTGCTTCAAGATTAAAAAATCCGAGCATTGTTTTTGCCCGCACTTCTCCTGTACAAAAACTAAAAATCGTACAGCTCTTTCAGGCCGAAGGGGAAATAGTGACCATGACAGGAGATGGGGTCAATGATGCTCCTGCAATCAAGAATGCAGATATGGGCGTTGCTATGGGCAGTGGCACGGATGTGGCGCGCGAAGCTGCGGATATGGTACTTCTTGATGACAATTTCGCTACGATTGTGAATGCTGTAGAAGAGGGCAGGACGGTTTTCGATAATATTAAAAAATTCATCGCATACATTCTTGCCAGCAATATTCCTGAGATCCTGCCTTTCATAGCCTTCGTCCTCTTTGCCCTGCCCCTTCCCATGCCTGTACAGCTTATTCTGGCAATCGACCTGGGCACGGATATGCTGCCTGCGATTGCCCTGGGAAAAGAAAAAGGTGAAGGAGATATTATGAAAAGACCTCCCAGAGCGAGAGAAGAAAAGCTTTTGACTCCTCCACTACTTTTCACAGCTTATGCAGTAAAGGGTCCTGTAGAAGCTATCGCAGGCTTTTTCTGCTATTTTGCTGTCCTTTTTGAGGGGGGTTGGAGTTTTGGCGAGCAGCTTGCAAACAACAATCCCCTTTACATGCAGTCAATAACCGCTTTCTTTTCAGCAGTGATTATATGCCAGATTGCTAATGTTTTTGCTTCCCGAACTCGTTATCAGTCAGTCTTCTCAATGGGTTTATTTAGTAATCGTACTGTTCTGGTAGGAATTGCAAGTGAACTCCTAATTCTGGCATTTATTATCTGGAATCCATCGGCAAATCTTATTTTCAATACGTCTCCCCTTGACCTCAGATATTTGCTAATTGCAGTTCCCTTTGCGATTTTATTGCTTGGAATCGATGAGTTAAGAAAATATCTGTTGAGAAGGAATGTAAGCTGGGTAACCAGATACCTTAAGTGGTAAATCAAAGTTACAAAAAGCGGGATTTACAATGAAAATTATAATGTTGGTCAGGATAGCAAACAGAAGTAAGTCCTGGGGTCAGGGTAGCAAACAGAAGTAAGTCCTGGGGTCAGGGTAGCAAACAGAAATGATTCCTGGTTTTTTCTTCATATTACAGAGATATATTATTTCATTTTTAATATATATTATAAACTATAAAATACTTGAGCTCCATGATTTGTATCTTTTTGTTAATAATAAAGCACTAAAATTAGTATTATTTTGTACATAATTGATTTTTTAAACCTTTTTTTCTATAAAAAACTCTAATGTTTACTTATAATTGACATAGTGAATGTTATTGTCCTTTAATTTTGATTTAAGAAATCTAATTTTTTATGACATATTGTAGAAAACTTTTATATAGATTCCAATTTAATTTCATCTGTCAGTATTATTACATTATGATGTTCCCTGCAGACCCAGCCCAGATCTTACCTCTGTTTAATTAACCCGAAGCCCCAGAAACGAGCTTAAAATATGAACGTTAGTCGAAAGATTCTTGCTATTATCTATATCATCTTTGCTCTTCTCATTTCAGTTGTTATTTTTGCGTCCCAGAGCATTCTCGGTTCCACTTTTTCCGATTTGCAAGAAAAAGAGGTAACTGACAACGTAGAAAAGGTAGAGAGCATGATTGAACTTCAGATACTACAGCTTGAGAAGATTAATTCTGTTCTCTCTTCAAGAGACGATGTCAGGAACTTAATGCTTAATCAGGATTTTCAAAATCTCAGCAGTGGAACTTCACTCGATGACATCTTTTCCATCAGTGGATGTGATTTTATTTTTCTAGTAAATAATTCAGGATATATTGTGTATTCTGATATTTCGGATCCTGAGCCCTCTACTAATGCTTCCGCTCTTAATGCTTCCATTCTTAATGTTTCCATTCTTAATGTTTCCACTCTTAATGCTTCCCCTCTTCCCAAAGTCCGTCAGAGAATTAATGATGGCAGTTTCCTCTGTAAGGGAGCTGAGACTTCTTTAAAAGGACTGTTCATGCTGAAAAATGATCCTGCAATAATCTCCAGCCAGCCTGTGTCCGCTGCACCAGAGAGTAAAGAAATCTCAGGTACAATCATTCTTGGCAAATATCTTGATTCGAGCTTTATCGAATCCGTTCAGGAAAGTACAGGAAGTACATTTACACTTTACAGTTTTAACAATGCATCCTCGGATCTTCTGCAGGCTTTTTTTGAGAACCCTGGTCCAAATTTCACATATACGGTAACTGGAGAACACACTACTTGTTATTCCGTGCTTGAGGATCTTTCTGGAAGCCCAGCTATTGTAATCAGGGCTGACGCAGGCAGCAATATCTATGCCGAGGGCCAGGAAGCTCTCCGATACATAGTGTTTTTCCTCCTGTTCGCAGGCCTCATGATTGGGGCAAGTTGCAAGTTTCTTCTTGATAGGGAAGTTGTATCCCGAATAGTTGCAATTGATAATTTCGTAGAGAAAGTAGGAATGAATGAAAATTTTTCCGAACGATATTTTATGGAGGGGGATGATGAACTCTCAAGGCTTTCCAAGGGAATAAATCAGACTCTTGACCGCCTGAGAACTACTTCTAATGAATTTAAAGCCCAGGAACACGAAAAAAAGCTAATCCTTGATTCTCTCAGTGAACTGGTAGTCTTTATGGACTCCGAATTGAAGATAATCTGGCTAAATAAAGCAGCTCTTGATCACATGGGGATGAAAATTAATGACGTTATCGGGCGTCATTATCAAGATATGTATATTTTATATAAAGAAAACCCGGGTAAATCTCCGGTACTGAAAGTACTGGAATCCGGAAACGAAGAGTTCGGGGAAGTAGTTACTCAGGACGGAAAGATCTGGACGGTCACTGCGATTCCTATAAAAAATGAAGACGGCAGGATTACCGGGATCTTAAAAACAGGGCTTGATATTACCGCACACAGGCGTTCGGAAGAAAAACTAATTCAGGCAAAACTTGAAGCTGAAGAAGCCAACAATTCCAAGAGTGAATTTCTTGCAAATGTGAGCCATGAGTTGCGAACACCTTTGAATTCCATTATAGGCTTTTCGGATATTCTTATTGAGAAAGTTTTCGGAGAGCTTAACGAAAAGCAGTTCCGATATGTAAACAATATCTCAACCAGTGGGAAACATTTGCTGGTACTTATAAATGATATCCTCGATCTCTCAAAAGTAGAAGCCGGGAAAATGGAACTTCACTACAGTGAATTTTCTATTGATCCCGTTTTTGAAGAAGTCAAAGCCGTTCTCTTTCCTCTTATACAGGCAAAACCCCTTGAAGTAACTTTTAACGTAGAACCCGACTTTACAACGCTTGAAGCCGACAGAGGCCGCCTAATTCAGATTCTTTACAACCTTATAAGTAATGCAATAAAATTTACTCCAAATGGTGGAAAAGTCTCGGTATATTGCAAAGAAAGCGGCAACCGAGCGCTTATTTCAGTCATAGATACTGGTATAGGCATTTCTGCTGAAGACCAGGTAAAGCTTTTCCAACCCTTTACCCAGCTCGATGCCTCAACATCCAGGCAATATTGCGGCACAGGGCTTGGGCTTGCTCTTGTGAAGAAAATCGTGAACTTGCATCAGGGCGATATCTGGGTTGAGAGCGATCCTGGGAAGGGCAGTAACTTTACCTTTGCACTTCCTCTCAGGAAACCTCTGGAGCGCAGGAAGGTCAGCGAGATTGGAATCGAAGATGTAACTATAGAATTCGAGATGAATAAAGCAGAAGCCCTTTCAGTAAAAGAAAATGCCGAAAATTTGCAGGAAGAAGTAAAGCTGCCCGAAATCTGTCATTCTGAAAAGGGAGATGTTAAGCAGGAACTTATTCTGGTAGTTGATGATGACAAAAGTTCCAGCGAACTTCACTCCACTATCCTTAAGGACGCAGGATACAGTGTGGCTATCCTTTATAGTGGAAAAAGAGTTTTAGAGGTTGCAAAGAACCTGAAACCCGATATTATTACCCTGGACGTCTTCCTGCCAGGTACTAATGGCTGGCTTGTCTTGAGGCAACTAAAGAATGACCCTTACACGACTTCTATACCTGTACTTATTATCTCCATGACCAATAATAACGAGCTTGGTATTACCCTCGGAGCAACCTACTCCTTTGCAAAGCCGGTAAACAGAATTGAACTGGTAAACTCTCTCAGAGAAATTACCGGAAAGTTCCGGTTCGAATATCCTAAAGTTCTTATAGTAGATGACGATGAAAATACTGTAGAATTGTTGAGTTCGATGATTGAGCCTGAAGGCTTTGAGACTATAAAAGCTTACAGCGGGAGGGAATGCCTGCAGAAGCTTTTTTTCTCAGAGCAACAGCCCGATATTCTAATTCTTGACCTCATGATGCCGGAGATTAGCGGATTTGATATTATATCCAGCATGAGGGCCGATGTACACACGAAAGATATTCCTCTTATCGTATGCACTTCTGGCGAGCTTACTGAGAAGAATCTCGAAGAATTGAACAGTGAGCTAGAAAGACATCTTATTTCTATTCTGAAGAAAGGCACTTTCGGAAGAAAAGAGTTAATTAATAGAATAAAACAATTAGCTATGCTGAAGAGGCGTAATGATGAAAAAAATCCTGATTGTCGAAGATAATCCCATGAACATGGAACTGATCCTGGACCTTCTGGAATTCTACGGACATAACATAACTAAAGCCGAGGACGGAATAAAGGCTCTTGAAAGCCTTGCTGAGACAAAATTCGACATCATCCTGCTGGATATGCAGTTACCGAAGATGGACGGACTTGAGGTTCTCGATCGAATTAAGAAAAATCCTGCGACTGCAGATATCCCTGTGATAGCGGTTACTGCCCATGCTATGAAAGGCAGTGAAGAACATTTCATAGAAATGGGCTGCGTGGACTATGTCTCCAAACCTATAGATATCCACAAGTTCAGGGCTCTGATAGATAAGTATCTAGGAGAGGGCTCATCTTAACTTCAGAAGGGCAGTTATAGTTTCTCCAGTTGTACGGATCTGTCTTTATAGTATGAAAAGAGTTCTTCGCACCACTTCAGTGCGCTCTCGTCAAAACTCATCAAGCGTTGATGGTCAAACTTTCCCTTCTTGTCGAAAAGCACAAGTGAGCAGAAACGCTCTGTCACTACGTCTTTCAGGGTTACGCTTTTTTCACAAGTGTAAATCTCAACATTTTTCGATTCCAGAAGAAATTTCAGATCCTCATAATAATCCTTTTTCATCCTGTCAAAAACGGGTTCTGTCAGGATAAGACATATCTCAGCCTCTTTTCTTGCAAGTTCCAGGTATATCTCAACGTGAAGAGGGTTGAAATAGGAGAGAAACATTTTGACATGCTTTGATTCCAGAAGGTTGCTTCTGAAATCTTCAGGAATTTCAAAAAGTCGGTTAAGGTCGGGTTCAAGCATGAAATAGTTCCCTAATTCATCAATCCTGTTAAGGAGATATTCGGGAATTGCGGTAAAGTCGTGGTTTGTCCAGTAATCGTAATTTTCCTCAAAGACCCTTACGGTGTTCAATAAAGGCTCCATTTTTTCAACTACTATCTCTCCGATCTCCGAGAGCTTGTAGGTGTTTCTATCGTCCTGTTCTATCAGGCGTCCTTCTTTTAGTTTTTTGATTTGGGGCATTATCGACGTTGAGTTGACGTTGAGGGCTGTTTTTATTTCGTCTCCGGTCTTTGGCCCTTCTTCTAGCAGGAGTAGTACATCCTTCCTTTTTTCTGAAAGAAACGCCAGATCAATAAGTGATGTTTTCATTTTGTTCCATCTCCCCGGGAAAGTATTATATTTAGAAGAGATATTTCTCCTTTATTTCTTTTCAGAAAGCAGTCTGAGTTAGCAAAAATTCTTTCTTCCTCCAGAAAAACTTTGAAGGAACTTCTCGTAACATTATTGCGCTACTTTCCAATTGATCCTTTATATTTTTTTCCAAAAAACCTTGTTTTTCCCGTAGCTAATACATAACTCACATATTTTGAGGTTGATTTTTTCGGAGAAAAATTTTTTACTTTTTTCCAGTCTTTTGAATCAATATCGAATCTTTTTGCTTAAGAAGTAGTACTTCAATATTTTCAAGATCGTGTCTATAAGGTACTCTACAAAGTTTTAGGTACTCCCATTGCTTCTGCCATGTATTTTGTTTCCTGAAAATACCGGTAGGTTTGCACATTCTTAAATTAACATCTTTCAATCCTGCTCTTTCAAGTTCTTCTTTTCATTCTTCAGGTGACAACAGGGAAAACGGAAGTCTTTTTATTCTTCAATTATTTTTTTTGCCTTGAGCGATTTCTTTGGCAGCACAATTAATTTGTTTCTCATGCCTGCTTCAAAGTTCGTAGCGTGAGCATCTCCTATTATGAATTGTGCTTTGTCTGAAACTTCCTATCTTTTTGCTCTTTTCGTTTTCTTCCTCAATAGAAAGTCGCAATATCAATTCCTACTACCTCACAGACTCTTTCCCTGGCAAGGTAACAGGCAGAAATACTGCTTCCATATCCAACCAACAAGATTTTTTTGTAGATTCAACATTTACTAAGGCAAAAATCCCGCTAATTTTTTATTTTGGAGAGGGAATTTTTACAGGAATTTTTATATACACAGGTAGAATTTTGTCAACTCCAACGTCTACGATTCAATATTTATGCCCTAATTGTTCAGAGTTTAGGTTTAAAAAATACCTCCATAGTCGAGC
This sequence comes from Methanosarcina barkeri str. Wiesmoor, assembly GCF_000969985.1. Lineage (GTDB taxonomy): Archaea > Halobacteriota > Methanosarcinia > Methanosarcinales > Methanosarcinaceae > Methanosarcina > Methanosarcina barkeri_B. Next base: position 4,784,305 of record NZ_CP009526.1, read on the forward strand.
TCAAGAAAGGATAATTTCTAAAGTGTTTTCCCTAATTTTGCTCAAGAGAGGTAATTTTAAAGGTAATCACTATGGACCGTCTTCCCAATGCGACATCCGGGAAGCAGAATTTTTGCAAAAGTTAATTGAGCCCATTTACAAGACTTCTTAGTCTTTAAATCTCTAAGATCCATTAATTGTAAGTCATTAGGTGATAAATTCGTACTAAATACTGTATTTCCAGCTCTTTTATTCTTTCAAAACCCGATACATCAGATGTACATATTGCTTTTCCACAATTTCATCTCTTAAAAGTTCAAGTCTAGTCCCACTCTTTTCAAGAGTCCTGAAAAGATTTGTTCCATTCTTCCCTACAATTTCAGGAGTGAGAATCAGACTAATTTCTTCGACAAGTCCCTGTTCGAGTAATATACTGTTCAGCACTCCCCCGCTGTCCGAAACTACAAGTTCAAAACCATATCTTTCATTTGCAATTTCCAGTGCCTGTCTGATGTTTACACGGTCTGCTCCGGCCCTGATGAAATCATAATTCCTTTCTTTGAGGTAATTTATATAAGCTTCAGGAGTCTTTTCCGAGACCAGAACGATTGCGTCTTTGCTGAACTCGGAACGTCTGAACACATGCATCAAACCTTCAAGGATTCCCTTTGAGTCCGCAATCAGCCAGTATGCCCTGGGATCGTCGGGCTGGATTTCAGGTTTCTTGAAGTCCGATTCATTTTCAGGCGGAATTTTTTCGCAGAAGAACTGGGTTCCGGTTTTCGCAGTGTTCGAGCCTACTATCATTGCCTCGGGCTGATAACTGCTCAGAATTTTGTAGTGAACTTCAATATTTGCTTCGAAGCCCGTAGTAGAACCGTCGAGACTTATACTGTTGTGAATAATTACTTTTGGTATCATACTATCCCCTGAATTTTCCTTAGTTATCCGATTGAATTCCCACTGATCCTTTTAATAGTAAATTATTACTTTTAAAAGACAAATCAGATTTTAATTACTTTGAAGTTTCTATAATATATCGAAGGAGTTATCTGTATTGGAATGTATTTAATTTTAATGCATACTATAGAATTTGAAAGCGTATCAAAGTCTTTCTCAGAAAAGACTATTCTTGAGGATATATCGTTTTCAGTGAGGCAAGGCGAAATCTTTGGGCTTCTCGGGCCAAACGGGGCAGGAAAAACAACACTTATAAGGCTTCTTCTTGACATTATCAGACCGGACTCCGGGGAAATACGTGTCTTTGGGGATTTCCTGAGCCCTACTGCAAAAAACAGGATAGGATACCTTCCCGAAGAACGGGGATTGTATAAGAAAACAAGACTTCTTGATATGCTGGTTTATCTTGCGCAGCTTAAAGGCATACCAGAAAAACAGGCTCATCTAAATGCCGAATCCCTTCTCAAATCCCTGGAATTAGATCAATATAAAAATAAAAAAGTTGAAGAGCTTTCCAAGGGGATGCAACAGAAGATTCAGTTCCTCTCTGCAATTATCCATGAACCTGAACTTTTAATCCTTGATGAACCTTTTTCCGGGCTTGACCCTGTAAATACGAAGACCATTATGACCAGAATCCTGGGACTCAGGGCAGCAGGAAAAACAATAATCCTTTCTACACATATGATGGAGCAGGCCCAGAAACTTTGTGACAGAATCCTTATGCTTAATAAAGGCAGGAGAGTACTTTATGGTCCTGTAGATGAGATCAGAAGGGAGCATGGAAAAAACTCTCTGATTGTAGAGTTTGCAGAAAAAGGAGATTTGAACGCAATTCGGGAAATTTCTGGCATAAAGAAAGTAATAGAACATGGAAAATCGGTTGAAATTTTCCCTGAAGAAAAAATAAGCGTCCAGATCCTTCTTGAGGAACTTGTCCGAAAAGCAAACCTCATACGTTTTGAAAAAACGCTTCCTTCTCTGAATGAAATCTTTATTCAAACCCTGGAGAGTGCTTCCAATGACTAGTTTTTCCGAAAAAACCTTTATTGTTGCAAAGCACGAATTCCTGAAAACAATAAAGCGTAAAGAATTTCTTTTTATGACCTTCTTCTTCCCTGTCCTATTTGCAGGAATCAGTGTTCTTCCTTTATTGCTTTCAGGCATGACCCCAACTGAAGACCAGAGAGTAGGTTATATAGATATGACTGGTTCCTTCGAATTTCCAGAATCAATAAAGAGCGAAGACTTTTCTCTGGGATCCTCAGAGGCAAAAACCTCAGTTGTAGAATTTGTAATGTACAGGGAAGTTTCCGATGCAAGGCAGGCCTTACAGGCAGGCCAGCTTTCGTCCTACCTCGTAATTCCTGAAGACTTTCTTAAAACCGGAACAATAGGATTGTATGGCCTTGAAAAAGAAGCATCTATGCAAAATATTGGGCTGTCCTCCGAACTCTCGAATATCGTTATTACTTCTCTACTTAAGGATAAAGTGGACGAGCTAACTCTCAACAGGGTCCGAGATCCGGTTAACATAAAGTTTTATAATGTAGGAGAGAGCGGAGAGTCTTCTGAGCAGGGTATTGCTGATGTCTTTGCCAGTTTTGGCCTTCCTTTTATTACAGCTTTTCTCCTCTTCCTCAGCATTTTTTCATCATCTGGCTTTCTGCTTCGCGGTGTTGCCGAAGAAAAAGAAAACAGGATAATAGAAATTCTGCTGTCTTCAGCAACTCCTTTTGAAATCCTTACAGGCAAGATCTTTGGCCTTGGTGCAGTCGGCCTTCTGCAGGTTGTAATCTGGCTTGCGGCAATAATGCTCGGGAGCAGGTACGCCCTTCCTGTACAAATCGAACCTATTACTCTCTGCCTTGCTCTCATTTATTTTATATTTGGCTTCCTCTTTTTTGCCAGCGTGATGGCAGGAATTGGGGCTGTCACCAGTTCCCTTCAGGAGAGCCAGCAGATTGCAGGAATTTTTACGTTTGTAGCCGTATTTCCCCTCATATTCATGCAAATGATCGTTACAAACCCAGACAGCTTATTTTCAGTCTTTCTTTCTCTCTTTCCCCTTAGTTCGCCTGTAGCCATGCTTGCCAGGATAGGGACTACATCTGTGCCTCTTTATCAGATTCTTGCCAGCATCTTCATTCTGCTTATTTCGGTTCATGGAACGATCCTGCTCTCCAGCCGGCTTTTCAGAACTTATCTGCTTATGTACGGAAAAAGACCGAAAGTAAAGGAGATCTGGAAGAATATCTGGACAGGATCTAGATAAAAATAAAAAACGATGGTTTTAATTTTCCTGTAGAACTCTTAAACTCTTTAGTTAAAAGGATTTTTGAGTACTTGCTCTTCATAGAAAGCCGAATAATAAAGTCACTTCTTATAGGATAACTTGTTTAAATATCGGAATAATAAGAGGTCCCATTTTAGGTAAATAAAGGTGCTCAATTGAGTAATATAAAAACAGATTAAATAAAATATAATTCTATCGTTAGTATTTTATAATATCGATTATATAGTATTAATTGGTTCATAAGGAAGTAGCTGTGAAATGGAGGGAAATACCGGGCAGCTTCAAAACTGATCCAGTAATAAACTTCATTGACATAGAACAAACCTTGTGAACCACCTAACTGATTTTAATTCAACTGGTTTTAATTCAACTGGTTTTAATTCAACTGGTTTTAATTCAACTTTCATTCAATTCAACTGGTTTTAATTCAACTGGTTTTAATTCAACTTTCATTCAATTCAACTTTCATTCAATTCAACTGGTTTTAATTCAACTTTCATTCAATTCAACTTTCATTCAATTCAACTGGTTTTAATTCAACTGGTTTTAATTCAACTTTCATTCAATTCAACTTTCATTCAATGCCTAAATTTTATGAATCTTGAATTTACAAATAGATCTTTTTTTCAGTCTTACTTCATATCCCCCGCTGTTTTATCCACAATTTTTTACTTCTGCTGTGGGTTACTTCTATTGTGGGTCCAGCAGTCTCTCGATTTCTACGGCGATTTTCTACGGCGATTTTGTTCTTTGCCCTGGATATTCTTGAATATCTCCTGCGCTGATGCAGGTGTTGTAATTCATTACATGGGAAACTGTATTCTGTTTCTGGTATTGATTCTGTAAACTTACTTGTATTGTTAACATTAATATGTTTATAGATACAGACACCACAACCCAAAATACGAAAACCAAAATAAGGGAGTTGGAGAACAGAGTATCTCTCCTACCTGAAGGGATCAGGAACGTTAAGCCGGAGAAGACCGGAAGTCGAAAGACATCTCAAGTATAATCTCATGCTCATATTCTATTTCACCTTCGGAACGAGGGGCTAGAGCCTTACAACTCGTCAACATTGGTTGGGAGGATATGACTCAGGAAGCCCCTGAGTCTTTAGCTTAGGGGTAGTTCACGAGAGTTCTGCTTGAATGCAGACTGGAGCGATATAATTCACCACCTGAAGAGCAATGCTCTCAAGAAAGTTTCGGATATCCCAGGGAATCTTATCAAGGGTATGGGAGGCGAAGTTTAAGCTGCCCACAATATCTCCTCTATAGTTGAGAGGAATTATGGCAATAGATTTTATTCCTTCCCTCTTTACTGCGTCAACCGTTGTATCAGAGTAAAATTCCAGTGAGTATATGGGCTTTCCAATAAAAATTTGCCTTGCCTCCAGAGAATCTGCCTTATATCTGGAAATTTTTTCTCTAAACTCGGGGGAAATTCCCCTATATGCAACCAGGTTTAGCTGGTCCAGGAGTTCGTCCTTGATGTGTATAACCCCTACATCGAGTCCATTTATTTGAAGGCAGGAATCAAGAACTCGGGAGAGTATTGTCTGGAGATTCCAGGTAGTACTCAGTTCCTTTCCTAGTTCTCGCTGGATCTCAAGCATTTTCTGGGCTTCTTTTCTTTCGGTAATATCAACTACAAGACCCTGAAAATGAGTTGCTTTTCCTTCTTCATCTCTCTGGATAAAGGTCTTCTCTTCTACCCAGAGCATTTTTCCATCCCCTGTAAAAATTCTATATTCAACGTCGAAGTAATCCTGTTTCTCTGCAATGTTGCGTTTGAGGGTTTCAATAACAGAGCCTATATCATCTTTGTGAATAATGCTTTCGTAAGGTACTTTTCCTGAAGTAAAATCTTCTACCCTATACCCGAACTTAGTTACGTTTTCTGAAACGTACACTGTTGGCAGGTTTTCTTTGTTTTCCCACAAAAAAGCCACTGCCTGGCTGTTATTGATTATAGTTCTTAAGAGTTTCTGAGTCTCTAAAGACTTTCTGAGAGCTTCTTCGTTCTCTTTTCTCTCAGTTACGTCCAGCACAAGCCCTTGAAAGTGAGTCACTTCTCCTTCAGGACTTCGCTGGATAAATGTCCTTTCATTCACCCAGTGGAGATCGCCGACTTTTGTAAAGATTCTATATTCTATATTGAAGTCAACTTCACCTTTCTGGATACGCTCTTTAAGCGAATCCTCAACTCTCTTCAGGTCATCAGGATGGATAATATCTCCATACAGGACCCTACCTGAAATGAAGTCCTCCACTGTGTACCCAAACTGGACCACATTTTCAGAAACAAACTCAGAAGGCCATTTTTCTTCATTTTTCCATAGAAATACCACTGCAGGACTGTTATTTACCACAGTCCTGATTATTTCCTGCATCTCAAGAACAGAAAGTAAATCCACGATTCCTATTGCTGCAATAACTTTCCCATCTTCTGAGAAAATGGGAGAAACAACCACGTTCCTACCCAGATACGTGCCTTCCTTTGGCACTCCACGTATGGTCTCGCCGGTCCTGAGCACCTCTTCAAGTACAGGGCCTGTATATTCTCTGTCAAGGATTTGACCTTTCTCCAGGCGAAGTCCCTTTCGATTGAGGCTGCGGATAGTGGTTGGAAGCCCAACAAGAGAGTGCACTGCGACCGCTATAGACTCAAGTTCATCAGACCCCGCATCTTCAGATATTAAAGAAGTAATTCTTTCACCCCCAGAAATCCTAAAAATTATTAAAAGTAAAAAGGTTGAAGAGTTTTCAGCAAGAAGAAACTAAGAGCTGAACCCTCTATACATCCTTTTTTCCTTATTTTAATGCATTTTGAGTGGTTATATATTGATCTTAATTTATATAATTTAGATTTTTCTCAAATTTCCAGATTCCACTTTCCTTTGAGACCGTTCTTTTCTGGTTTCCATCTCGGTTCTTGATCCCGATTCCTCGGCGAGTATGTTTTTTCAACCGCCGCAGAAACGTAACAGTTCAGTAGTTTCGATTTATTATAGTTCCGAATGACAAATCTCATTCATTTATAATTTTTACTTTAATAGTTCATGAGAAATGTCTTCATTTCATCGCATGAGAAATGTCTTCATTTCATCGATTTGATTTCATTTTTGAAAATGAACTCTAAAAATTTGAGCATTGTAAAATTCTGAAGTCGAATTTGTGTATAGTCTCTACTAACCGATTTTACGATTTTATTTTTGATTATATTTTAAAATTTATATATCTCGTAATCGAGCGCAAAGTGCTCGATTTCTTTCTCGATTAAACTTCATTAAGCAGTGCAGATAACTTGACTGGAATATCACATAACGAATCAATTTCGTTCATTACTGCTTTAATAATGTCTTGATTTATTACTGATTTCATTTGATATGCTGTAATGTCAAGAACTGATTTTAAGACATTCAAAATGTTATACATTATACACTGTATTACAAAAATACTCTATTAATATATAGTGGGAAGTACACTGAAATATCTCTAAAGGTTTGCTTTTGAGCCAGTTTTAAATTTATCCTTTAAATGTGAGTAAAACTCCTGCTCTTTTCCAGTGGTCTTTCTGAACAGCCGTTCCACAATCAACTCGGGAGTGCTTCGAGCAATAAGATTGTATACAGGATTCCGGTTTACGATTAACTCAAGGTTGGAGTCCAGACCATCGGCCTCAATTCCATCTACTCTTACTTTAGCTCCGGTATTTTCAAGGATAAGTTCCGAAAGATGGGAGACAAAAACTCCAAGACTCTGTTCATTTCTGGAAAGATATTCAAGAATTCCTGCTATAATTCGTGCAGAAGCTCCAGGCTCAGTGATCGATTCCAGTTCGTCTGCAAGCACCAGTTTTTCTGAGGCTTCGGAAAGCACTGAAAATTGCTTGAGAGTAGTCTCGAAAGCTCCTGCATCGAGAGTTCCTTTCGATTTCCCAAAATAGTAGAATTCCTCTACAGGCCCTAGTTCAAGTTTTTTTGCAGGAACCGGAAAGCCCATGTACCCAAGAATTACGCATTGGGCAAAGAGCTCGAGCAGGGAAGTTTTGCCACCTGAATTTACTCCGCTCAAAAGTACAACCCTGTTTTCCAGACCTGCTGGAGAAAAGCCGGTTTTTCCAATGGAATAACTGATAGGATCGATCTTTCCGTAACGAGCTTTTAAAAATAGGTTTTCTCCGCCTGTAAAACCTATTCCGGCTTCAGAAATCAGTTCAGGAAGGTTAAGCTGGAACTTTGTCGAAAAACAGGCAATTGAAAAGCCAAGGTCAAAATCCAGGACTTTTCTGACAAGCTTTTCTACAGGTTGGTGGAAAACTGAAAGCGTTTTTGCAAGTTCCCTTTTCCGGACAAGCCTTGTTTTCTCAAGGCTATTGTTCAACTTTTGCCTGAGAAGCATCAGCTGGGACTGATCTGCGCAGAGAGGGTAGGAAATTTCATCGGAAAAGAGTGAGTCGAGCATTAGTTTTTCTTGCTTTTGAAGCCCTAGCTTTTCAACAAGCTCTTCTTTGACGACTGAAGTTTCAGTTTTATAGATTCTATTAAGTTCCTTTGTAAGCAGGTCCTTAATCTCCATTCCCCCGCTCACAAGCCTGACGAGTTCCTGCCCGCTCAGAGTAAGCGAACTTGCTTCAAGGGTTCGGTTCATACGCTTGTTAGCCTCACGCAGGGCAGAAGTCAATGCAGAGTCCAGGTTTTGAAGGGCTGCTCCGAGCCTGTCAATTTCAGGGTCAAAACCTTCAACAGGCTTTCCATCCTCACCGAGTTTTGAGAGAGCAGTCTCGAGTATATCAAGTTTCTCTTTAGAAAACTCCTCAAAGAGCTCAAAATTCTCTGAGCGGAGAGATGATACGATACTCAGGCAGGCACGGATGCAGTCCAGATTCCGCGCAAAAAACGCCAGTTCTTTTTCAGGTAAAACCTGCCAGAATTCAGCTCTGGAAAGATCCTGGAAATATTCGGGTTCAATGTCTTCAGGTAGATCAAAGCCAAGATAAGTATCATCAAAAACAGTAACATTGGAATAACCCCTTGCAAGATCCACGAATTCCGATAGGTTTTCTACAGACTGGACAGGCAAAAAGGCCTGGAACTTTTCTCGGGCTGCTTCAAGGGTTTTTGAGTCTCCGCACAGAATGATCCGGTCCCTGACTCTGAAGTTTCCGGGAACAGGCCTGAGTTCACTGACTCTCGTAAGCAATTTCAGAAATTCGGAATTCTCGGGGAAGGCATTTCCCAGTTCAAGGTATTCTCTTACGAAAGCCTGCCTTTCCTGGATAAGATCCATGCGTGAAGCAGGTAGTGGGTAAAAAAGGTTTAGCTTATCCCTGGCATGCGTCGTATGGGCAAAACTTTTTATCAGCTCAAGCAGGCGGGAATAAATATCCAGGGCTTCTTTTGTCCTGAGAAAATCAGAAATTGAGCAGCCCTCAGCCCTGGATCTGGCATATCTGGCAAGAGAAAGGGCAAAATTGTGGCTGATGCCGTTGATTTCCGAAAGCGAAGCTATATCGCCCTCGCAAATAGCCTGAAGAGCTGCTTCTTCAGTGCCGAAATGCTCAATCAGCCTGTCAGCTACCCGTTCACCGATTCCATGGATTTCCCGCAGGCTTGAGAGCGGCTGAGAAGTTTTCATACCCAAAATACTTTTCATATTCAAGATACTCTTGTTTCAATAAATTCAGCTGGGCATTAAGCCCATATGGTTTAGTTTAAAAGAAGGGCAAGTTCTTTTTCAAGATAAGGGCGCATTGAGGCTGTATATCCGTGTGTTGCCTCAGTAACGTTATACATCGCTTTTGGCTCTTTTGCAAGGGAATAGGTGCGGAGTGCCAGATCATGGGAGATTATCGGATCATTAGAAGAATGAATCAGCACGAATTTTGCAGGCGGAAGAGTAGAGAGATAAGTATCTGGATCAATTGAACGATAGAACTGATAAGCTTCAGAATCGCTTGCAAGGGAAGAATCAATTTCTCCAGTGCCATACCCTGAGGTGCTGATTCCGATAACTCCTTTAAAGGAAGGATTAAGAGCGCAGGCAAGAATTGCAAATCTTCCACCATTACTTTCCCCGAGGATGGCAAGCTTTTTAGGGTTAATTTCAGGCTGAGCCGCAAGCACATCTGAGGCTTTAAGAGCATCATAAACCATGTCATATTCTACGGGCTCAAGGCCTGCCTTGAAAAGTTCCAGATCTTTTTCTGTATTTATACCGCCCAGATTGCGTTGGTCAAGAGTGAGAGTTGCATATCCCATATTAGAGAGTTCCACAGCTAGACCCTGTTCAGCTTCTTTGCTAACCCCTGCTCCAGGCAGCAGGACCAGGCCAGGAGAAGAAGAGGAATTTGCAGGAATTCTTAAGAGAGCCTGGATTTTTTCCCCTTTGCTTTCAAAAGACAACAGTTTTAAAGTATCCAAGTTTTCAGGAGCGTATACATCTTCGATTTCCTGAGCTGTAAATACTGGCTCTTCTCGATCTGGGAAAGATAGAGTACCTGCTTCCGAAACCTTCCAGGGGGCCGCAGAGCCTGTAGAATTGGAAGGATTATACAGGACTCCAAAAATACCCACAAGTATAAGAAGAAAACCCAGAAGAAAAATTGTGGGCTTGGAGATTCTTGTCCCTGAAGAAGCCTTGCGTTTACTTTCTTTTTTTCCTGAACTCTGCCTGCTCAAGGGAACCCTGCCAAGAAAATTGCGATTACGGCCAGAAACCATTTACAGCACTTAAGAATAATACTGCAATGCCAACAATTGCACCGACAATCAGCACTACCTTAGGCTGGACTTGAACTGCATTTTTATCTGCTTCATAATAGCGCATGAGCCCTGCAGAAGACTGGAGCCCGGAACCTGATTTTTTAGCCATGTATTAACACCTGTATGAACGCATTGATTGGGATATAATTTCACTGCTCGTACTTGCCTGTAATAGGTTTTTCTGGCTGATAATTAAAGATTATCTGGAAATTAACAGTTGAAAATTAGAAAATTTAACATAACTGTTAATTACTTATTAAATAACTATTAAACAACTGTTAATTACTTGTTAAATAACTTTTAATTAACTATTAAACAACTGTTAATTACCTATTAGATATTTAAATTAACTATTAAATATTTTAATCAATTATTAAATAACTGTTAAATTTCCTCTTAAATTTGGTAATTATCACATAATTTACAGTTCTGATATATAAATCCAGCAGAGAAACTTCTTAATAATCGAATTCTGAAAAGTTGAATGGAATTTATCACTCTCTTGAAGCGGGCAATTCTCAAACAAGTACTTCGTCCAAGAGGAATGGCGGGTAAAATACTCCTTTCTCAGTAACTACTGCAGTCACGTTTTCCATGGGAGTTGCGTCAAAGGCAGGGTTGTAAACTTCCACGTCTTTTGGGGCAAGTTGCTCGGATCCAAAAAAGCGCAACTCATCCGGGTCTCGCATCTCTATCTTTACACTGCCTTCCCAGCCATTGAAATCGAAAGTAGAGGCAGGAGCTGCTACATAAAATGGAATATTGTGCTCTTTTGCAAGAATGGAGAGGGAATAAGTACCTATTTTGTTGAAAATAACATCCTGGGTAATCCTGTCAGCCCCTACAAGCACGCTGTCTACAAATCCCTGCTGCATTACCCATCCAGCCATAGAATCCGAAATAAGGGTTACTGGAATCTTGTCCTGCATCAGCTCCCATGCAGTAATCCTGCTTCCCTGGTTCAGGGGCCTGGTCTCACAGGCAATAACCTTTATCTCTTTGCCCTCAGCAATAGCCGAGCGCACAACCCCAAGAGCTGTACCCCAGTCAACACAGGCTAGCCTGCCTGCATTGCAGTGTGTGAGTATGGTATCTCCATCCTTCAGGAGTTTTGTCCCGGATTCACCTATCAATTTATTAGTAGTTACATCTTCTTCCGCAATATCCCTGGCTTCCTGAAGGGCAATTTCCCGGACTCTCTGAACATCAAAGGCATCTGAAACCGCTTTCAGAACTCTGTCCACACCCCAACTAAGGTTTACTGCCGTAGGTCGGGTTGATTTAAGGGTTTTTCCCGCAACCTTAAGATCTCTTATTATTGTTTCGAAATCTCTAGCCCCACTCAGGAAAGCTGCAAGGGCAATCCCGAAACCTCCTGCTGCACCGAGAGCAGGAGCACCCCTGACCCGGAGAAATTTTATAGCTTCGCAGAGAGAACTCAGGGTTTTGCATTCTATTATCCTGTACTCTTTAGGGAGAAGGGTCTGGTCTACCAGCACCACGGAGTTAGACTCTTCCTTCCAGTCAATTGTCCTCATTAGATCACTTTCCGATGTAAGCGTCAGATTCTGCCGGAAAAATTTCCGCTTTTCTTTCAAGCTTCCCATAAGATAAAAACCTATTCAACTGGCATGCCTCATCACCCTCATATCGTTACTTTTTTCTTTTATTATACAAATAATCAGAGAAAGTTAAAATTAATTATATTAAAGACAATTCTTAAACCTTAGAATAACCAGAAAAATACGGCAGATCACGCTTCTGGAAGCCAACATTCATAATAAAAACTTTGTTTAAAGAATAAGTAACACGTGAGATATAAATAAAGCAATCTCTTTTTCCATAGAAGCAAACTTACAAATAATAGATTTATAGAGTAACAGAGCAATAAGACAAGACTTAAAATCCATAGCTAAAATACAGGAAGTCGTAATTTTCAGAAATATAAATTATTAAACTTCATGGACCTTGAATCCGTAAATCCTTGAATCTGTAGATTCAGAAATAACAAGAGATCTTCATTTCATTAATGCGGTTTATGAGAATCTGGGTATTCATCGGAGAGTAAGCGCTTATGACAAAAATAAAAATAGCAATTGCAGGAATCGGGAACTGTGCAAGCTCTTTGATACAGGGCATTGAGTACTATAAAGTCGACGATAAAGAACCCATAGGACTGATGCACAGGGAAATTGGAGGGTATAAACCTGGCGACATTAAGGTTGTTGCTGCCTTTGACATTGATGCCAGAAAAGTAGGAAAAGACGTCTCTGAGGCCATCTTTGCTCCCCCGAACTGCACAGCAGTTTTTTGTCCTGATGTTCCGTCCACAGGTGTGAAGGTTAAAATGGGCAGGGTTCTCGATGGGGTCTCTGACCATATGAAAAACTATAAAGAAAGTCAAACTTTTGTTGTCAGCAAGGAACAGGAAGCTACAAAAGCCGATATCGTGAACGAAATTAAAAACTCGGGTGCTGATATGCTTCTCAATTACCTGCCTGTAGGTTCTGAAGAAGCGGTCCGTTTTTATGCCGAGTGTGCTCTTGAAGCAGGTGTGGCTTTAGTTAATAATATGCCTGTTTTTATCGCAAGCAATCCAGAATGGGCAAAAAAATTTGAGGAAAAGAATATTCCTATCATTGGTGATGATGTTAAAGCTCAACTCGGAGCTACCATCACGCATAGGATTCTTGCAGACCTTTTCGAAAAACGAGGCGTAAAACTTGAGAGAACATACCAGCTAAATACCGGGGGAAATACGGATTTCCTGAATATGCTCAACAGGAACAGGCTCGCTTCCAAACGGGAATCAAAGACCGAAGCTGTTCAGTCCGTGCTTTCCAGGAAGCTTGATGACGACAATATCCACATCGGACCCAGCGACTACGTAGCCTGGCAAAAGGACAACAAGATTTGCTTCCTGAGAATGGAAGGTAAGCTTTTTGGAGATGTGCCTATGAACCTTGAACTCCGCCTTTCCGTAGAAGACTCTCCTAACTCCGGAGGTGTGGTAATCGATGCCATCCGATGCTGTAAGCTGGCTCTTGATCGCGGAATAGGAGGCGTGTTGTATTCCCCGGCTTCCTACTTTATGAAACACCCGGCAATTCAGTACCCTGATGACGAGGCTTACAGGCGGACTGAAGAATTCATATCTGGAACCAGAGAACGTTAAAACCCTGGTGAGAAATTCCTGTAAAAAGGAATTCTAAAAACCCCCGGAAGTACCGGGAGTTTTAAGTTTTTCTGTCCAGAATAAGTATTAAAAGGTTCCTCTAAGAACTTTTTCCCGATTTCTTAATTCGGTTTATCGAATCTCTCCAGTTTAGCGAATTTCCTTAGTTTAGCGAATTTCCTCAGCTTAGCGGTTTTTTCAGCTTAGCGGATTTTTTCAGCTTAGCGGATTTTTTCAGCTTAGCGGATTTCTTCGGCTTAGCGAATCCCTTCGGCTGTAATTCTAAATTCTGCACTCGAACCTTCAGGGCAGGACCGATGTTTGTACAGAATAGCGCGCCTGGTTCCTTCGCCGGTTTTTTCAAGCTGGATGATCGTCTTTGAAATATGCTCCAGGGAACTACCGCCAAGCGGACGCACCCCCCCTGAAGTAATATCGGAATATACCTGGTTGGTTATGACTGCGGCAAAACCGTATTTACGGGCAAGAGCATGCAAATATCCTATCTGGCTAGCAAGTTCTCTGCGGCTTTTCATGCCTGTCTCATCGTCTTCAAGCTCGAACCTGTAGTATGAGGTCGCAGAATCAAGGATCACGAGACCTATATTCTCACTGGCTATTCTCTCCACTTCCCTTACGGCCGCATATTGTTCTTCAAAATTCAGGGGTTCATAGATAATGATGCTTCTAGCTAGTTCTTTTGCATTATCCCCTGCAATCTGCTTGAATCGAGTAGGAGAAAGCCCTTCGGTATCTATGAAGATGACTCTCTGCCCTTGCTTTACGCATTCCACTGCAAGCTGGATGCAGACATTTGTTTTCCCTGTTCCTGCAGCTCCGAAGATTTGAGTCACAATCCCTTTTTCGAAACCTCCTCCTAGAAGTTCGTCAAGAGGCTTGCAGCCGGAAGATAGTAATTTTTCTATGAAGTGACACCTCTTTTGTGCTTGGTAAATATAACTGACCCATGATATAACGTTTTTTTGCAATTTCCAACCTTTTCAGGAAAATTAACGATTTTCTAAGAGGAATAAAAAGACAAAGTGGATATAAAAGAAATGCTCGGGTATAGATTCCTGACCCTTCCAAGAATTAAAAAAATTCACAAGAGTACAGTGAAAATGAGAATGATGATTTGGTAATATTTTTTCAAAGTGTGGAGGAATAATTCCTTATACATGTTAGCCGTACTGTACCCGGCAAATCGGGTATGGGTATCCCTTAAAGTCTTCTGTGCTTGAAATTATTTCATTAAAGAAGGCAGTTTTTCAAAAACAGGGGTCCTTAAATTTGTTACCAGATCTGATAACAAAGAGACTGTCTTTGTATACAAAACAAAGATGTTATTGTATCCAGATAAAGGTTTCACTGTATCCAGACCTGAGGTAAAAAACCATTATTAAGGATAGGGCGTTTAGAATATTTACTTGAAAAATAAAGGTCATTTTAACTGAGTAAAATGAAAAAAACAATATTATGGGGGTCACTTTATAGAAGCTGCACCCTTTTTCGATATTGCTTACTGATATTTGAAAATACAAATTTGTAGGGATTATAAGGGTTAGCTGAGGAATGGTAACCCATGTGGGGCTTTGTTTTATGCTGCAACGCGCTCTGTACCTGCGCGCTCACTCCGTATACAATGTAAATAAATATAAAAAGTATGCACGAAACAAGCGCCACGTTAAAACGGTAACTAAAAATCAGATTAAGAATTAGAGTAAACTCAAAGGGACGTAAAGCATGGCAAAAATAATCATATATACAACGGAAAGCTGTCCGAAATGCAATAAATTAAAAAATTTCCTGGAGGCACACTCAGTCGCTTTTGAGGTAGAAGATATGTCTACTCCTGAAGCTCTAACGGAACTGCGTTTCAATGGAGTCTTCACAGTGACAGCGCCTGTTTTACAGATCAATGACACATTCCTTACGCACGAGGAACTCTTCAGTGGAGGAGAAGTAAACCCTGAAAAAATCCAGGAAGTCCTGTAATGAAGGAAAACCTGTGATAAAAAAGATCTGAAATTAAAAACAAATTGAATATTTCTTCAAATTTCATCATGAAATTCTATTAATGAAATTCTATTATTAAGACAATCACTGAAGATGAGAAAATGACAAGCGAGATTCTCTTACACGATTACCAATTATCTGACAACCAATCAGCCCAAAAGACGCTTGAAGAATTGTCCGTCTCTCCCCTCTCCAAAAATGACCAGTTATCTGACAACAAGCCAGTGCAAAAAACCCTTGACGGGCTGTCTGTCTCTCCGTTCCCCAAAGTAAGGACAACAGATGGTTTTATTCTTAACTGGGACAGGAATATTATTGTAAACCAGCTTCTGAAAGAAACAAAATTAAGCGAAATTTTCTATAACAAACCCTCAATCACAAAAGAAGAAGCCATTGAGATTGCAAAGGACGCAGAAAAGATCATTAAAAAGATGAATCTCAAGTTTCTCTCAGGTCCTCTTATCCGGGAAATAGTAAACAATATTCTGCTTGACAGGGGACATGTTGAATGGAGAAACATTATGACCAGAGTCGGAGCTTCGGTCTACGACGCCTATGAAATCGACACTGGTTACGGCTTTGAAGCAAATGATAATGCAAACCAGTTGAACAATGCCGAAACCTCACATAAAAGAAAAGCTGACAAAATGTCCAAGGAGCAAAATCTCCTTCTAATGCCAAAAGAGCTTTCCGACCTTCATCTCAACGGGGATTTCCATATTCATGACCTTGAATATATGGGCACAAGACCATTTTGCCAGGATTGGGATCTCCGCTACTTTTTTTATTATGGACTCATGCCTGATGGAGTGGGAACCCAATCAAGCGTGGCAAAGCCCGCGAAGAATGCCGAGGTAGCTTTCCTTCATGCGGTAAAAGCTATGGGTTCGGCTCAGACCAATTTTGCAGGCGGGCAGGGTTTTTACAATTTCCTGACTTTTATGGCTCCCTATCTGGAAGGGAAGTCTGAAACCGAGATAAGACAGCTTATGCAAATGTTCGTCTATGAAATGATGCAGATGATGTGTGCAAGAGGCGGACAGACTGTTTTTTCATCCGTGCAACTTTCCCCTGGGGTCCCAAAACTCTGGAAAAATATACCGATTGTTGCTAAGGGAACGGTCTGGGACGGCAAGCAGGCTCCTCTCAGAACCTATGGAGAATTCGAAAAGGAAGTCCGCCTCGGGTTCAAGGCTCTTATGGATGTTATGCTTGAAGGAGATGCCTGGGGTAAACCTTTCAGTTTCCCAAAGCCCGAAATTTCCATTGAACCTGACTTTATGGAAGAAAATGAGGAATTCAACAAGGCTCACCCTGAGCTTCCGACTTACAAAGAGTTATACAGAATGACCTTCGAGCTGGCTGCTAAATTCGGGACTCCTTACTTTGATAATCAGCTTCCTGAGTACAGGGGCGCAGGAGAAGGAATTTCATGTTATCAATGTTGCGCGTATCAGTTTTCTGCAAACCCTACTGATGATAAAGAGTTCGATGACAAACTTTATTTCAGGGATGGAAAACACTTTTCAATGGGCTCATGGATGGTCCTGTCTTTAAACTGCCCAAGAGCAGCATACAGGGCTGAACATAATGATGAAAAACTTTTCAATGAGCTCAAGACCCTGATGAATAAGGGAGTGGAAGTTTTCAAGATCAAGCGCAGATGGATGAATAGTCTGATCAAGAAAAACCGGATTCCCTTTGCAGCCCAGCGTCCCAAAGATCCTAATACAGGAGAAAAAGGAGCCATAGCTGTGGACTTCGAAAGCCTTGTCTATACTATCGGAGTGATCGGGATCAATGAAATGGTCCAGTACCATACAGGCTACCAAATCCATGAGTCTCCTGTTGCATACAAGCTTGCAATAAGGGCTATGTTTGAAATGAAAATGCACGCTCAAAAGCTTTCAAAGGAAACTGGTATGGAAATTGCTCTTGCAAGAACGCCTGCAGAAACGACAGCCCAGCGTTTCGCAGTCTCGGACCTCCTGCATAAAGAATATGCCGACAAGGCCGAATTCACAATTAAAGGGAATTTGGAAGCCGCAAAAAGCGAGTTGAATCAGACGCATGACCTGCCAATCTACTATACTAATGGAACTCATGTTACCGTTGGTGCAGATATATCTCTGCCTGAAAGGATAAAGTACGAGCATACTTTCTTCCCGATTGTGGACGGCGGAAATATCCTGCATGTATGGCTTGGAGAAGGACAGCCGGATCCTGACGGCCTTCAGGAGCTTGCGATGCATATAGCAAAGAACACCCAGACAGGTTACTTTGCCTTTACCAAAGACATGACCGTATGCACCGACGAAGGATATGTAGCCGATGGATTACTGGACAGATGCCCGAAGTGTAAGTCTAAAAACGTACAGCATCTCTCAAGGATCACAGGATACCTTCAATCGGTTGAAGGCTGGAACAAAGGCAAGCGCCAGGAACTTCTGGACAGAAAACGATACAGTCCAAGGGAACTCAGGTAAGGGTTCCTTTATCCTTTTTTATACATAAAAGTGTGAGAACGGTAGGCTATGAAAGTAAACTACGCAGGGACTGTCCCTCTTTCGACCGTGGACTGGAAAGGGAGGGCGGCAGTTACTATCTTTTTTGGGGGGTGCCCGCTTCGCTGCCCCTACTGCCAGAACCATCCCTACCTCCAGGGGCTTAATCCTGTAGAACTGGAGTTCGTGGAAGAGCAGATAAAAGAATCGACACTCTTTGTGAGTGCAGTTGTATTTTCAGGAGGGGAACCTCTGATGCAGAAAGCAATTGTGCCTCTCGCTGAGTTTGCAAGAGAAATTGGGCTTGCAATTGGGATTCATACAAACGGCTGCTACCCTGAAATGGTAAACGAACTGGTTAAACGAAAGCTAGTTGATAAATTTTTTATCGATATAAAAGCTCCCCTAGATGATCCCGAACTTTATGGGAAAGTTACGGGTTTCGAAGAATCTGAAGCGATGAAAAAAAATCCAGAACAGATTACTGCATCTGTAATAAAAACGCTTGAAATTGTAGATTCCTGCGGCTTAGAACTGGAACTTCGGACAACGTTAATTAGAGATTTTATCGGAAGCAAGGAAGAAATTGCCAGTATAGCTGCCTGGATCTCGAAACATATGAAAAATAGAGAACTTACCTATGTACTGCAGCAGGGGATTCCGGAACATAGCTTGCAGGAAAATTTAAGAGAGCTGCGGATTCTGGAAAGGGAAGAGTTATATGAACTCGGTAAAATCGCAAAAAATTTTCTGGAAAATGTGAGAATAAGAACAAAAGAAGGCGGAGACGAAGTGCTCTCAGACTCTGTATGACAGAGTCTGACGGAATCAAGTGCTTTATTTTGTCTGATCATATCTGACAGTTTATTGATATTAACTTGTATTTCTCCTTGCACTTATTTTGTCTGGATCGTGAATAAAGTGTAAACTATTTCTCTTTTAAAATTCTACAGAAAACTACACTTTAAGTTCAAATGAATTTGAAGTTTACAAAAGTCTTATACATTCCTAGAGATAAAAAACAAATGTAAAGCCCTTAAGAAATTTATTTGAGAAAATTTGTTTATTCAATGCTCGTGGAAAAAAGTAGAATTTTTGAGAAAAATGTATCACTTAATACCGAAAATGCTCTGTGAAAAAACTGTTTAAATTTTTGTGTGACTTTACGTGTTACACAAATTAAATAAAGGAGAGGGACTCAGTGATTTTTGGCTCACAGAGTGCATTTATCTAGAAAAGAAAACAAAAATTATCTTTTTCAAAAAAGACCATGAAAAACACAAAAGTATATTCAGTTGGAGAGCGCGCTCTAATCTCCATATTATCTGAGATTTTCAAAGCACCTGATGGCAGGGAGAAAGAACAGGAAGGAATCCTTATAGGCGCAGGTTCGGATGACTGCGCCGTCCTTGACCTGAAAGGCGAAGACTGCCTGGTTGTTACTACTGATATGCTGCACAGGACTACTGATTTTCCGGAAGAGATGACACCCTGGCAAATAGGCTGGATGTCAGCAGCCGTAAACCTCAGTGACATTGCAGCCATGGGTGCAGAGCCCACAGGACTTGTTATGGCAATTGGGATGCCTGCAGATACCGAAATTGCTTTTGTTGAAGCCCTTGCAAAAGGTATGCAGGCATGTACCGAATTCTGCGGAACTATGATTATAGGGGGCGATCTTGATACCCACACAGAACTGACAATTACAGGAACGGCACTTGGCAGGGTGAAAAAAAGCCAGCTCCTTCTTCGGCGCGGAGCAAGACCAGGTGACCTTGTCTGTGTCACGGGCTATACAGGATCGGCAGGAGCAGCTCTGGAAGCCCTTCAGTCTGGGAAGCCAGTGAGCGAAACCGTCTTGAAGGCACTTTTTGAACCTGTCCCGCGCACGAAAGAAGCCAGGAAGCTAGCCGAATCCGGAGCAGTCACATCAATGATGGATACGAGTGACGGCCTTGCAATGTCCCTTTACGACCTTTCCAGGCAGAGCCGCGTGGGATTCATGATCCGGGAAAATGCCCTTCCTGTCCTCAGAGAGGTACGGAAATTTGCTTCAAATCCGAACAGGCTAAGGGAATTTTCCCTTTACACGGGTGGAGATTTCGAACTTCTTATTACAATTGACCCGCAAAAGATCAAAAAAGTACAAAATATATGTAACTTAGTCGTTATAGGAGAATGTACAAAGTATGAAGCAGGCATTGTACTCGAATCCCCAGAATGCGAGCATATAACTATAGAGCAGAGAGGATACCAGCAGCTAAAAGCCGAAACTGTTGATAGATCCACCTGATTAAAAATAATTACCCCCGTGAAACAAAAGTCTGGATTAAAGAGACGAAAATTAGGTATCTTTGATTGATAAACACAAAAAAACTCACAAAAATAGAACAGATCTTAGGAGAAACATACTAAATTCATAATAATTTATGCACAAGGTTCAGAAGGATAGACCATGAAAAAAGCTAGTTTACAGATATTTACAGCAATTCTGGTGCTGGGTCTATTTTGCGGAGCTGCAACTGCAGCCCCGAATATAATAGCAGCATCGCCCGGAGAGAATGCAACTGTCAATACGATAGTCGGCGAGATTCAAGCTTTTAGCATTCAAACAAACGAGTCAGCAACTATTGACTGGCAGGTTGATGGAAGCAATGTTTCCCAAACATCGTATGATGATGCAACGAATACCTCTGCCCTCAATCACACGGTTAAGCAAGGTACATATGATGTCAAAGCGACTGTTCAGTCAACTGGAGTGAGCAGAACTTGGAGTGTAACCGGAGGATCGAATGTACCGGAAATCGTATCATTTTCCCCTTCATACTCAACCGTTAACAATAAAGTAGGGCAATCAAGAAAATTTAATGCAACTGTTAGCCAGACTTCAAATATAACATGGTATCTTGATGATGTCCAGGTTCAGGAAAACGAGTCTGTCACTGAGTCATCATATATCAATACTTCTGCAACACAGGGCATGCATACAATTAAAATGAACGCAGAAAACGAAAACGGCAGTGCAGAAAACTCCTGGGCATGGAATGTATCAACGCTCGGAGGATTATCTGTTAATTCTGACCCCTCCGAAGAAAATGTTTCAGTTGATAAAGGAGTATCTAAAACTTTCAACGTCAATTCCAGCACGGAAGACCAGGATATTAATGTTGAGTGGCTTGTTGACGATGAATCACAGAAAAAGGATGAAAGTGTAACCTCTTCTTCATACGACTTTGAAGAAGATGAGAGAGGAAATTATACCCTCAAGGCAGTGGTAAGTGATCCCAATAGCGTTTATGATTCATCGACAAAAACATGGACTGTGAGCGTCGGATCCACAGACAATTCAACTGGAAACAGAATCTGGGAAGAAGGAATGCCAGATACCTACACATGGACTGCCCAGAGTTATTCAGGCTTCTACTATGACCTTGATTCCGGAGTATCCTCAGAAGAGATGACCATTACAGGTATAGGTAGAAACATAAAATCAGGAAACATTGAGTACTCCACAAAACCTACTGAAACTGATTTTGAATACAATGATTGGGGTTCGTACCAGATAATCGGGTTCATGGCAGAGAAATACTTCGCAGGCTATACTGAAAATGGTTCGGAAGTTATAGGAGATGACATTAGCCCTATTTCTGATGGGGTTCTTTCCAAGATTCTCATAGACACTGATGATGAAAAATCAGCAAATGCCGGAGATTCTCTTGTTCTTGAAGAAGGATATTCCCTGAATATCGTGGAAGTGGATATCAATGGAGACTCTGTCCGGGTCCAGCTTGAAAAAGATGGTGATGTCGTAGACGAGGCATTCCTCAGCTCGGGCGATGACTATGTCTATGAAACTGATCTTGGAAACGCAGAAGATGTGCCCATAATCATTGCTCATATTGGCTCGGTTTTCCAAGGACATGAGTCCTCTGCTGTCTTCATACAGGGTCTCTTCCAGATTTCGGATGATTATGTAGAAGTTGAAAACGGAGATACCTTGGGGGAAATGGAAGTAAATTCCGTTAGCAGCAGTGAAATAAAGATGGAGAATGATGATAATGTCGGACTCGATAAGGGAGATACGATAGACCTTATGGGTAAAATACAGATTCAGGTAGCTGATGATGACACACTGCGCTTTGCCCCGACACTTGACACCTCGGAAGAGGGTACATATGAGCTGCGCGGGACTGTCTATGACAAAGACATGGATGGTGATTCACTCCCTAGCTGGACGCCCTTTAACTTTGAAGGTTTCTATTACAACATAGATGAAGGAATTGGGACTGAAAATCTTACAATAGGAGAGCTTGACGGCAGAAATATACCTTCAGGCGAACTTGTCTACAAATCAACACCACAAGCTGTTGATTTTGATCACGATGAATGGGGCAACTTTACAGTTATTGGTTTCATGGCAGACAAGTACTTTGCCGGGTATACTGATGATTCCGTTGGAGGAGCTGTTGATGATGTGAGCCTTCTTTCGGATAATATTCTCTCTAAAGTCCTTACAGACAGCGATGACAAAAGGTCTATGGATTCAGGTTCTGCCCTTACCCTTGAAGAGGGTTATTCTTTGAAGATCAAAGAAGTCAATATCAATGGAGACTCTGTCTGGGTTCAGCTAGAAAAAGATGGTGATGTTGTAGACGAGGCATTCCTCAGCTCGGACGATGACTATGTCTATGAAACTGATCTTGGAGACGCAGAAGACGTACCGCTGATTATAGTCCATTTCGGCACGGTTTTCCAAGGAGCTGAGTCCTCTGCTGTCTTCATACAGGGCCTCTTCCAGCTCTCAGACCAGTACACCGAAATTGATAATGGAGATACTTTTGGCGAGATGGAGATCACCAGTGTCTCTGAAAGTGGCATTACAATGAAAAACGATGATAGCATCGGGCTTGACAAGGATGATACCACCGAGATCATGGGCAATGTCAGTTTCAAGACTGCTGATGACAGTACTCTCAGGTTCTACCCCTTCGTGGAAGTTGAAACCGGCGGTAGTGGAAACGACGACAATTCACTGAAAATAAGTGTGCCTGATAAGATCTATGCCGGAAATCCGTTTAATATCGAAGTGACTGCAGGTGGAGAAACAATCGAAGGCGCTAATGTTTCGGTTAACGAAAGTAATGTAGGTGAAACCGATGATGATGGAGTTATTGAATATACAGCCGAAGATGTCGGAACTTTGAAGATAACTGCAGAAAAGGATGACTACGAAACTGCAAATAAAAACATTAACGTCAGTGCTCCGAAAGTAGAAATGACAGTTAACGTTTCACCTGAGACAGTTTATGTAGGCGATACCCTGAACATTGAGGTTGTCAAGTCAATAGGCGGCGATCCAATTGAGGATGCAAACGTATTGATTGACGGAAACATCATTGGTAAAACAGATTCCAGCGGAAAAGCTACCTACAAGACAGATAAAAGCGGTAATCTTGAATTGGGCTTAACAAAAGAAGGATTTGAAGACCAGGAAGTAAATGTAAAAGTAAAAGATTTGGAAGCTATCTTCAAATACTCAAACCTGGTAATCGATCCTTTGGAAATAAGTGCAGGAAAGGACGCTACAATCTCAGTTAACGTCGAAAATACAGGTAACGCTGCAGGAAATGAAAGTGTAGAGTTGCTTATTAACGGAAACATAAGTGACTCAAAAGACGTTTCCCTAGGCGTTGGGAACAATACCACTGTAACCTTTGAGCACGCAGAAGAGGAACCAGGAACCTACAAGGTAGAAATTGGAGAAGAAACCGCAAACTACACTGTAAAGGAAAAATCTTCCTTAATGCTCTACATTCTTGGATTAATTGTCCTGTTAATAATCGGTGGAGCTGCTTATTACTTTACAAAAGGCGGCGGAGATGTGACAAAGTTATCTGAACAGGCAAAGGAATTTATTAACTCGGTGAAACCAAAGAAATAAAGCGGCAGGAAAACAAAAAAGTCAAAAACAGAAAATTCAAAAACAAAAGAGAATAAAAACTTAAAATTCCCGCGTTAACCCAAAACGCGGGCTTTTCCTATTTTTAGAACAGTTCAAACTTGATTTAAGTTCAGCAGTCTTTCAGTGTTTTGCTGGCAGATATTCAGTATCTTTTATTTCAGGAAACTTTTTGTTCCACATGATACAGTATTTATTTCTAGCAAGTTATTTCTAGAACTGTATTTCTAGCATTCAATTTCTAGCACTCTATACAGTTTTACTGCATCTTTTTGAGCGCAAGTTCGATAGCAACTACAAGACTGTTCTTCGGGATCATGGTTGTTACTGGAATATTGAGGATCTTTTCCACTGTAGGGCTCACTATAGGAGCACAAACAAGGGCTTTTGCTCCATCCCTTTCGGCGTTAACGGCTGCTATTATGGCTTCTTCCATTGAGGTTGCCGAATATTCCCTGATTGTGACAAGCCTACCAGCTATTTTTTTCTTTGTTTCTACGATATTGTCAAGCACCGAGCGAGCTGCAATTACAGCGATAAAATCTCCACTATCTGTTTCTTTAATATCGCGAATAGTTTTCACTATCTGGCGAAGAGTTTTAATGTTGGGATCCCGATTCCCTGACAGGATCTTATAAAGAGTACTCGGGGGAATGTTTGCTTTTTTCGCGAAATCCACAGCAGTTAAGTTAAGATCCTCTTTTATTACAGCGGAAAGCGTTTTTTGAAAAACTTCATCGGATTCAAATGCGGATTTGATAACTTTGTCTGCAACATTCATAAAATTCAACCTTTTAAGTCCTGTAAAGAGTTTTAAACAACGGAAAATAATCTACATTTCACAGGAAATTTAGTCCTTAATGAGAAATATATTCAGATCTATTAATACATTTGGGATATAATCAAGGCTACTTTGAGAAGATATATATAGGGAGTGTAAAAATATTAATATACCGTTAGATATTTACTTTTAATTTTTACCGGGATTTTGATCTGGAGAAATATAAACTTTCTTGCAAAAGAGTTTATGGAAAGCTGACAAAAAGGATAGAAGTCTGTTGATTTTTCAATAGAAAGGCTTGATTTCAAAAAACAGTATTTAGTAATGAAAGTTATCATTTTATATGGTTCATATCAGTATATGGACTATTATCAGTACATGAATAATTATCAGTAACATGCTTAATTACCCGTACATGAATAATTATCAGTAACATGCTTAATTACCCGTACATGAATAATTATCAGTAACATGCTTAATTACCCGTACATGAATAATTATCAGTAACATGCTTAATTACCCGTACATGAATAATTATCAGTAACATGCTTAATTACCAGTTGCAATGATTATCGAGGTGACGCTTTGAAAAAACTAGGCATACTTATACTTACTTTATTGTTGGTCGCATCTATCTTCGTATCTGGCTGTGCATCCAATGATCTTACTGAATTGAACATCGGCTATCAGCCAAGTACCCATCAGATCGCATATATGACTGCGGCTGAAAAAGGATGGTGGGAAGCAGACCTTGCACCATATGGGATTACGAAAATTAATGAATATCAGTTTCCGACAGGAGCCCCTGAAATGCAGGCAATGCTGTCTGGAGACCTGGATGTTGCCTATGTAGGGGCAGCCCCCGTAATTACAGCTCTCAGCCAGGGCCTTGACGCAAAGATTGTTGCGCCTGTCCAGATAAACGGTTCAAGTCTTGTTCTTCGTAACGAGTACAAATACGAAAGCCCTCAAGACTTAAAAGGTCTTAAAATCGCTACTTACCCCCCAGGAACTATTCAGGATACCCTGATAAGAAATTGGCTCCAGAATAATGGGCTTGACCCAGAAAAAGATGTGAAAATCCTTGGAATGACTCCAGGAGATGCTATCACCGCTATTTCAGCTAAACAGGTTGATGCTGTCTTCCTGCCTCACCCCTCCCCAACAGTTATAGAAAAGGAAGGTAATGGGCGTATCATAGTGCAATCTGGAGAGATGGAAGCAAACCACTCCTGCTGTGTGCTTGTCGTAAGTGGAAAACTTATCAGGGAGCACCCGGAGATTGTGGAACAGATTGTAAAGACCCATATTAAGGCAACTGAGTATAGCCAGGCACATATGGACGAATCCGCTCAGATTTTTGCAAATAAGACTACAGAGGATCTTGACACTGTAAAAGACTCGCTTAAGGAATGGGATGGAAAATGGATTACAGATCCAGCCTTGATTGAAGACTCAGCTGTCAATTACTCAAAGGTTCAGTACGAACTTGGGTATATTCCGAAATCCCTGACCAAGGAAGAAATCTTTGATACGAGTTTCTATGAGAAAGCCACAGGTGAGAAATAAAAATAGAGGTAACTGAAGAAAAATAGAAGTCTAAATAAAGGGTTCAACTACTTCGGCTTTCTAGGGCAATTGAACCCTTATTTTTTCTGAAAAATGAGATCTGCCGGAAAGATAAAAAGGTAAGAATTCTTTTAATTAGACATGAACGTTAACTTCATAAAAACAATTAAAGAAAAAGGCGTTGAAGCATTATCTCTCATAGTTGCAATTGCAATATGGCAGCTCGCAGCAGACGTGATTGTACAGAACAAATTTAAGCTGCCTAGTTTTTATGATGTGATAATCTCTTTTTCTGCAATTGTAAAGAGCGGGCTAATTTTTACAGATACATTAACAAGCCTGATTAACTTTTCAATTGGTATTGCTGGCGCTTTTGTAATTGGAATTCCCCTTGGAATAGCCATGGGATGGTTTAAGGAAATAAACAGAGCAATCGACCCTATAATAGAGATACTGCGTCCTATCCCCCCCATCGCCTGGATTCCCTTTGCTATCATATGGTTTGGGCTTACCCACCAGGCCGCAGGTTTTGTTGTATTTGCAGGAATGGTTTTTCCAATTATCATCAATACATATACTGGCTTTAAGAACGTACCGAAAGTTTATGTTGAAGCCGCAAGAGTTCTTGGTTGTACCCGAAACCTGGACCTTATACGTTATATTGCAATTCCCTCAGCTATGCCTTCAATTGTTGCAGGAATCAGGATTGCTATGGGTGTAGGCTGGATGTGCCTTGTAGCTGCAGAAATGTTTGGGAGCGACAGCGGACTCGGATATGAGATATGGCACAATTACTACATGCACAGGATGGATTTCGTACTTGTTTATATGTTGCTGCTCGGATTTGTTGGCCTTTTAATTGACCGTTTCTTCAGGCGTTATGTAGACGCAAAATTACTGAGATGGACATCAGGAACTGTGGTATAAGATGGGCAGAGTAAGTGTAAAAAATGTTTCACGTATCTTTACTAAAAAAGAAGATAATGTAGGTACAGAGGCTTTGCACGATGTGAGCTTTGATGTTGAAGATGGAGAGTTTATCTGCCTTCTGGGACCGTCCGGCTGTGGGAAGACCACTCTGCTACGTATCACTGCTGGACTCGAAACTCAGACTTCAGGAGAAATTACACTGAATAGTGTACCTATAACTGGCCCAGACCCCAAAAGGGGTATGGTTTTTCAGCAATATTCTCTATTTCCTTGGAGAACAGTTATCGATAACATTACTTTTGGACTTGAAATGCAGGGAATTAGTAAGGCTGAAGCCAGAAAGCAGGTGGAGAAGTATATAGACCTTGTGGGCCTGGGACAGTTCAAAAATAGCTATCCATATGAACTCTCAGGCGGCATGCAGCAGCGTGCAGCCATTGCACGAGCCCTTGCCAATGAGCCCGAAGTCCTTCTTATGGATGAGCCCTTTGGGGCCCTGGATGCCCAGACTAGAAATATCCTTCAGGACGAACTCCTGAAGATATGGGAACAAAAACATGTGACCTTCCTTTTCGTAACTCATAGTGTGGATGAGGCGGTTGTTCTCTCGGACAGGATATTGGTCATGACCGCAAGACCGGGAAGAATAAAAGAGATCGTAAAAGTGGACCTGCCCCGCCCGCGTTCCAGAACAAGTCAAGAGGTTAACCGTTTAAGAGACCGCATCCTGAGACTTCTTGAAGAAGAAAGATTCCACAGGTAAGGTACTATGGTTTTGATAAAACAGAGATAAAGCCACAGTGCGAAGGGAAAAAGAATAAAAAAGGGAAAGAAGAAGTGAAAAAAGAATAAAAAAGGGAAAGAAAAGAAAGAAAAAGTTAAATGTTCATTGGAAACTCCCGATTATCTTCAGCCCGGATAATCACTTTCGTTAACGGCTCTACTTTCCTAACAAGAACTTTTCCGATAAGTTCAAGTGTACCGTCTGCTTTTACGGAGTCGATGGTGCACCCAGGCCTGACACGGATATCTCCCTGGCAGACTGCAGCATTTATTTTAGCTTTATCGAGAAGGACAAGCTCAGAAACCGTTTCTATATTGCCTAGAATTTTTGCCTCTGAACAGACAAGCGCACTTCTGGCTTTTACATTGCCTCTAACAACCGAACCTTTTCCTAGTTCAAGCATGCCAGTTACTGTGAGGTTCTTCCAGAACTTCACTTCCTGCCCAACAATTACATTGCCATCCAGAGTAAGATCTTCATCAAGAAAAGCTCGTTTTTCAATGACGTAAGTATTGGACCTGGGGTGGTACTTGATAAAACGAATCATTAGAAATCACTCCGGGCTACTTTCCCCGGTTATAGATATAAAGCAAATACTTATTCTGTAAGGCATTTACAAAAATTTTGTCAATTGATTTTCCAAAATATGATTGAATATCTATTATTTAACAGCATCGAATGTTCATTATCAGACGCCATGAACAAACGATTAAAGCATAAACGACATGCTGAAAAATAAGCGAAAAATAGAACCCTATCAAAGTAAGCTGAAAAATAGGATTGATAAAAACAGCGAAAAACGTAGTCTGCTCAAAGAAACTGAAAAGGAAATTACCGATAAAAGTAAAGTCTAGCTTAAAGAAAAATCTAGCTTAAAGAAAAATAATTCCGGTAATAAAGTATCCGGAGATTAATTAATGTCTGTGAATGGAAAAGAGACTGAATAATTAGATATAGATATCATTTTTCAGTCTCGGTTTTTTCTCGTTTGAAATAATCCTGCTTATTCAACGAGGCTGGCGAAACCGTATTTGGGAAGAACCCTTTCGATTTTAATCCGGACATTATCGCCAACTTTGGTGCCTGGGACAAAGACAACAAAACCTTCAATACGTGCAATGCCGTCTCCCTGGCGAGCGATATCCTGGATAGTTACATCGTAAACTTCGCCTTCTTCAACAGGAACAGAGCTACTCTCATCTCTGAACATGAAAACCATTCCTAATGACGTAATTAAAGTTGATATGATTTATTTCTCGCATTTACTCGACAACGCTTGCAAATGCAAATTTGGGAAGAACCCTTTCGACTTTAATCCGGACTTCATCTCCAACTTTGGTGCCCGGGACAAAGATAACAAAACCTTCAATACGTGCGATGCCGTCTCCCTGACGAGCAATGTCCTGAATTGTTACATCGTAAACTTCGCCCTCTTCGACAGGGACTGAGCGACTTTCTTCTCTGAACATAAAAAATCATTCCTTTAATATAACTTTAATATATTTAATATAACTTTAATATATTTAATATAACGTGGTTGTTTTATTTCCCACATTTACTCGACAACGCTTGCAAATGCAAATTTGGGAAGTACTCTTTCGACTTTAATCCGAACCTCGTCACCAACTTTGGTGCCCGGGACAAAGACTACAAAACCCTCAATGCGAGCGATGCCGTCTCCCTGACGAGCAATGTCCTGAATTGTTACATCGTAAACTTCGCCCTCTTCGACAGGGACTGAGCGACTTTCTTCTCTGAACATAAAAATATCATTCCTTTAATTTACTGAATTTAACGTGGCTATTTTATTTCCCACATTTACTCGACAATGCTTGCAAATGCAAATTTGGGAAGTACTCTTTCGATCTTAATCTGGACTTCATCGCCAACACTCGTATTCGGGACAAAAACTACAAAACCTTCGATACGGGCAATGCCGTCTCCCTGGCGAGCAATATCCTGAATAGTTACATCGTAGGTTTCGCCCTCTTCAATGGGCACAGGAGCACGTTCATCTCTAAACATTACATTCATTCCTTTAACTTCTATTAATCAGCTTAAGAAAGCTCTATCGACAGAAAAGAGTAAAAGCAGCACTTGACAAACCAAACTTGATAACCCAAATTCAGGAAGTACACATTCTACTTAATCTATTTTCTACTTAATCTATTTGATTAATTGATCCCCAACAGAGCTTCGGATAAGTCAATTAATTGGTCATACTCATATTCGCTTGTATATAACGTTTTGCTTTATTATCTATGAAAAAAGGAAAATAATGAAGTTTGGAAAACGTTCAATCCCTAATTGTCAGACTTCTGATTTCTAATTTCAAAGATACATAAATAAGGACAATTCATCAAAAAAATAAAATCATTCAGAATAATAAGATATTTTTCTATTAAATTTAAAGATTTCTGAGGAAGAGTTTTCCTGAAAAAGCCTGAATAAACTCGATAAAATTAAGATTTAATCTCAAAAAGATTAGAAGGATAAGGGATTGTTCCGAAATCTATAAATAATTAAAGCTCCATTGTGAGAATCGCTCATTCAATGATAATAACAACGCGTGGGCCCGTAGCTTAGTCAGGCAGAGCGATGGACTCTTAATCCATAGGCCGGGGGTTCAAATCCCTTCGGG
This sequence comes from Methanosarcina barkeri str. Wiesmoor, assembly GCF_000969985.1. Lineage (GTDB taxonomy): Archaea > Halobacteriota > Methanosarcinia > Methanosarcinales > Methanosarcinaceae > Methanosarcina > Methanosarcina barkeri_B. The sequence goes on from NZ_CP009526.1 coordinate 4,814,665, forward strand.
CCCGCTATCGTTATCTATTTCTGAGATTTTTTTACTGATTTTGAGTATTATTTCACTTATCTTAGATATTATTGCACTTATTTTGTGTATCGTTTTACTAATTTTAGGCATCTCTCAATAATTTGATTATAAGCTGACCCTAAAACTTAAAATTGTTTCTCTGAATCCCAGATACACAATAATAAGTAAATTTTCTAATCACAAAAATAATTTTGAAATTTTACTAATTTGAAGGCAAAATTAGTTTTGGAATAGGCTCCTTATTAAAATATCAGTTGCATGTTTGGAAACGATTAATTGCTAAAAATCGCATAGAATAATTGCTAAAAATCAGTTGCTAAAAATCAGTTGCTAAAAATCAGTTGCTAAAAATCAGTTGCTAAATAAAACCTCAAACATATAAAATATCTCAATAGGTGCAGCTCTAATGCCAAAAGTAAGTGTTGAAATTCCTCAAGAACTTCTGGATGACCTTAACAGGCATGTGGGAGATAACAAAAAATTTGTCAGTCAATCTGATGCTATCCGAACCGCTATTCGAAAAATGCTGGACATGATGGATGAGATCGATAGAAGGCATGGGAGACTCGAGAAGTGATTAAAAATCCTGAAAATTGAAGTAAAACAGTTGAAGGTTTAATGCTATTTATTTCTCAGTTCAACAATGTAAATCTTAAACATTATAAAAATACCCCATTAATTCCACTGTATTTTGAGATCTGTCGGCTAATTTTAAGAATTTTGGACTTATAGCAGAGTTTCCACTGGAATAAGAAACATAACCTGATTTCTCAGGTTATAGACTTTTCAGGCATGGATTTTCGGGATAAACTTAATAAAAAAGTTAATTAAAAATTAAGGGATTAGAGAGATTCCCTGAAATCCCTTATACCCTGAGCTATATTGGAAAGCAATATAAATGCTATTTTCTGGTTAGGCCAAGAGCCCAACCCGCAGTCAGGACCCACATACTTTATCAGGTTGCCAAAACGCCTGTAATAAACCTTCAGCCTTTTAGTTATCGTAGCCGGGGTCTCAAGTCCGCTAACAATTTCTGGAAGGTATTGCTGCTCTTTCCAGACGTTAGTACAGTACTTTTCACTAATGATTCCTGCCAGTGTATAGACATCAGTTCTTGCAATCCCAAGCCTCAGGAAGCAATCTGTGTCCTCCAGAATTTTCTTGTCTATCAACTCCAGGTAAGAGGGTGTGCCTGCGGACTCCACTCCTATGACGTTTATTGTGGGGACCTGACAGGCAATATTATAGTAGAGAGGAGAATGAAGGTGAATCTGTACGTCAGCTCCCCACTTACTGGCCGCTTTTGAGGCGCTGGTAAGGGCAGAAATAATATCGTTCTCATCAAAAGCAAGCTCAGGGTTCAGCCCTATACTTGGTTCATCAATAGAAACCGTTGCAATCTTGAAATTTTTTGCAGATCTCATGGAATTTCTTACAAAATTATTCACGCTTTTTGCAAAAATAGAATAGATATCCGTATACCGTGTACCTCCAAACTCCTTCAGATAAAGTTCAGTTGGACCAGTTACACAGATCCGAACCTTGAGTGTCTCTCCGAATTGTTCCTTATAGGCTTTTGCAACCTTCTCTATAGCCTCAAGTTCCTCAATCCTGGCACACTCAAGTTTTACTTCAAAGGGACTGTCACAGCAATTAGAGTCCCGAATAACCTTCAGGAACTGTTCATTCATATCCTGATACTGAGGATAGGTAGGAACATTAACACCTGCATCTACTTTTTGCTGAAAGGCATCATTGATTACCGTAAAGAGTTTCTCATCTTCAGTTCTCGTTTTAAAGGCATTTTGGACCCATTCCTTACTGACTCCGTCAGGAAGGGGATAACTCCCAATATCGTCAAAGATGATTTCTTCCATATTCTCTTAGTAGACCTGTAAGGATTTAGTGTTATTGGAAAGACAGAAAAAATATAAAAAAATAGAAAAATTTGAGGAAACGTAAAATATTATTCTTTTATTCGATTGTTCGAATATTTGAAAGATTTACTCTTCCTGTTTTTTCTTCTCTTCATTAAATTCGTTAATGCCTTTTGCGGTATTCTCAAGAAGTTTGAAGGCAAGCTCCTGATCCGGCCAGAAAGCCAGCCCGCAATCCGGACTTGCATATTTTATCCGGTCTCCAAGGGCAGAATAAGCCGTTTCAAGCCTCTTTTTTACGACTGCCGGAGTTTCCAGATCAGTAACGATTTTTTGCATATACTCCTTTTCCTTCCAGACATTAACCCCATACGTTTCATTGACAATGCCTATAAGACTGGAAATATCGGTTCTTGAGACTCCGAGCCGGATATAGGTGTCTGAATCCTCAAGCACTTTTTTATCCAGGAGGTTCAGATAAGAAGGAGTTGCCGCATATTCAAAACCGATAACATTAATAGGGGTCTCGCAGATAAGTTTGTACTTTAACGGGGAATGAAGGTGAATTCCCATATCAACTCCCTGTTTCCGGGCGTAAGTGGAAGCGACGGTGAGAGCAGAGACGATGTCGGCGTCAGAAAACTTGATTCTGTCATTTATCCCAAGGCTTGGCTCATCCAGAGCTATAATCTTTATTTTGAAATTTTTCGCAGCTACAAATGCCTGTTTTATGAAATCTTCAATGTCCAGTGCTAGGATATGATAAGCGTCCGCATAACCCGTTGCCCCAAAGGCCTGGAGGTAGAGGTCTGTTGGGCCTGAAATACAAACCCTGACTTCAAGCGTTTCTCCTGTTTCTTCCCTGTAATGTTTTGCAACCTCGTCAATTATCTCCAGCTCGAGGATTTTTGCATTTTCCTCTTTCAGTACATAAGGTTCATAACAGTTTTTTTCGTCTTTGATAATGTCCAGAAACTGTCCTATCATGTCCCTGAACTGAGGATAAGTGGGGACATTCAGTCCCACATCGATTTTCCTCTGGAAAGCCTCCCTTACAATGGAAAAAAGTTTATCATCTTCGTCCCGGTTTTCAGCCGCATTCTCTATCCATTCCCTCGTAATACCCTCAGGCGTGGGAAGGCTGCCTCCATCAGTAAAAATAATGTCCTGCATACCTGTTATGTAAGAAAGTATCAAGTATTATAAGTATTGGAATTGATTTGAGCTAAAAATTCAAAGTGAAGAAGTAAAAGTAGAGAAGTAAAAGTAGAGAAGTAAAAGTAGAGAAGTAAAAGTAGAGAAGTAAAAGTAGAGAAGTAAAAGTAGAGAAGTAAAAGTAAAGAAGTAAAAGTAAAGAAGTAAAAGTAAAGAAGTAAAAGTAAAGGAGAAAAACAGATTTTATTTGTAGATATCCCGTCGGTGCCCAATTTTAAGCACGAGTATTTTCAAGCAACTGCCCTGAATCTCCAAGATCACTCTATAGTCACCGACCCTCAACCGGTAATTTGGAGACCCGACCAGTTTTGTTACATAGCGAAATGGATCCTCCTTCAGCTCAGAGACCTTACGAAAAATACGCTTTGCCAGCTGCCGATCGAGCTTTCTGAGCTGATTGACCGCAGGTTCAGACCAGATGATTTGGTAATGCATCAAAATCTCGCTCTCAGTATCAGTTTCTTAGAAACCCAGCTCTTTTTTTAAATCTTCATGTGTTATGTACCTGCCTTCCTCAACAGCTTTTCGAGCAAGTTCGATTTCTTTTTTTGTTTCCTCATTTAGTTCCTGGACTTCTTCCAGTAACCGCTCAAGTACCTCGTTGTAAGTTTCCCGCTTATAGATCTTCATTTTTTCAAGAGCTTCTTTAGTGCTCTGTTTCACTTGAATGGTTGTTGTCTCAGCCATGTTTTACTTTATACAGAGAGATTTACTTATAGTTTATTATAACAGATTATAACAAACTATAGCGAGAAGAAGGTTAGTTGAAGTTTATTTGATAATTAATCCAGAGTGCAAAACTGATACCTTAAAGAATAGACAAAAAAAATGAAGATTCTCAGTATAGTTGACGAAATTGGAAATGGGATCTGAGCTCATTTTTCTTCAGTTTCAAGATCTTCGTCTTCCAGTTCAAGTTCTTTCCGCAACTTTACCTCTCTGTTCTCCAACATTTTCATAAAAGTAGAAACAGGGACAATGAGTCCATTGACCATTACGAAGTCATTAAAAGGATTCTCATTTTGCACCCTTTCTGTGGAGAACTCATCATTAAAATGTCTTATTTTGAACATATCGCGGATTTTCTTTGCTTTCTGAGAAGTTGTGCTCTGGCTTGTCCCAAAATAATCACAGAGATCAGTAGCACTTACATAGGGCTCAGAACTTCTGTCAAAAAGAAAATTGATCTGCCCAAGCGCATAAACCACCGCAGCAGCCCAAATATCCAGCCTTCCGGAAAGAAAAGGTACCTGCCTTTTCCGACTCATTTTATTGATTAATTTTCGACACAGCATTTTATAGTCTTCGTCAAGGTAGCTGTCTGCAAATCCATCTGTCATCTGGATAAGAGTGTCTTTCTTTTGTTGCACAAGTTCGCGGTTGGTCATAATTTATCCTCTGAATCTCAAATAATGAGAACTACCACTCATCTAAAGACTTAGTGGCTTCCTGGTTCATTCCTCCCTCCATTGAGGGCAAGTTCCCCAGGCTCTTCCCCACGTTCCGTAGGTGTTACAACCCAATTAGATTTTGATCTATGAGAGCGAATTTCTTGATATTGATAGCGGCATTTATGTCTCTATCATGTTTTGTTTTACAGTCTGGACAAGTCCATTCTCTATCTTTTAATGTCAAATCTGAATTATTATATCCGCAGACATTACAAAGCTTAGAAGATGGCTCAAACTGTCCAATTCTCAGGATGGTTTTTCCGAACAATGCCGCTTTGTATTCTAATTTTGTAACAAAGATACTCCATGCAGAATCACTTATAGCCTGTGATAAGTGGTGATTCTTAACCATTCCTTTAACGTTCAGAGTTTCCAGAACTATAGCTTGGTTTTCGCTTATAAGTTTAAAAGAGAGTTTGTTCTGGAAATCATGTCTCTGATTGCTTATTTTCTCATGGAGTACAGCAAACCTCTTTTTGGCTTTTGCTCTGTTCTTTGAACCTTTCTGTTTCCTTGATACTTTTTTTTGAAGAACCTTTAACCTTTTCAAAGAGTTTTTCAGGTAGTTAGGATTCTCAATCTTTTCTCCTGTGGAAAGTATAGCAAAATCCTTAATCCCGACATCTATACCCACTGTAGTAGATTCTGAATACTTCTGTTTTGTAGGAAGTTCTTTTCCGTCTTCAACAAGGACACTAATGTAGTAATTCCCTTTACAAGACCTTGATACTGTAGCTGTTTTAAGATCTCCATCAAACTTTCGGTGAAGAACTGCTTTAATCGGTTCGATTTTTGGAAGCTTAACTGTGTTGTTTTCAAAATTCACAGAATAGTGTTGGGGTATAGGAAATGATTGAATTGGATTTTTCTTTGATTTAAACTTAGGAAATCCATTCTTTTCTCTGAAAAATCTGGTGAAAGCAGATTCTACCTGCTTAGTCATTCCTTGTAATGACTGTGAGTTTACTTTTCCTAACCATTCATTAGAAGATTTCAAGACAGAAATCTTTTTGTTTAAGTCAAATCTGGAAATAGATTTTCCTGTTTGTTCGTAAGTTTTAATTTTTTGATCCAACGCCCAATTGTAGACAAATCTACAGCTACCTATATGCTGATTCAATTGAACAGCCTGCGTAGCTGTAGGATAGAGTCTAAATTTGAACGCTTTCATCATACAGAGTAGTATACGCTTTAACAATATATAGATTTTTTAGTAAATATGAAATGCGAGACAAGGAATCATAGCAAGTTTTTGTTAATGTGTCATATTATCTTTGTTTGCAAATACCGAAAAGTAGCACTTGAACCGATTTTTGAAATTCTTGAAATGGAAACAGACAAAGACCATATACATTTCCTGATTAAGAGCGAGCCTAAAGTCAGTGTTTTGTCAATTGTCAGAAAATTGAAACAAGAATCTGCGAACAGAATATGGAAAACACAAAAAGAGTAGCTGGAAAAGTATTATTGGAGTAAAAATACGTTATGGAGTGATGGTTATTTTGCATCTACAATCGGAAATGTTAGTAAAGAGGCGGCAGAATATTATATACGAAATCAGGGGTGAAGTTGACGCTTATATCCCACGAAGCTAAAGACTTAGGGGTTTTACGCTTCTACCTATAAATTATACTTTATAGCTTGTGACTATTCAGTTTACAAATAATCAGCCGCTTGATACCAATAGTAAAAAGAATATTATGCAACATGATGAAATCTTTTAAAAAAGAGATTTTTCAAGTTATGTGCGGTCTCAATGACATTTTAAGAAGTTGACTAAATTGTAGGAAGTTTAAAATGAAAGTAAAGTTAGACCACTAATTGATAGCAGTTAAAGTATCCCGAATATAGTATTTAATCGTTTTTCGCCTTACATTTATTCCTCTTTCTTGCAAGCGGCATTTTCCTTATAAAGACAAAACGAAATATAAAAGAAAGTGTTACCACCAGAAACCAGACCAAATGAAAAAGCAGTTTATAGATAAAGAAAAATAATAAAAAAGGTGATCCAGTTTGAATAATTTTCAGGAAAAAACGAGTTTTATCTGGTCAGTTGCAGATGAAGTCTTAAGGGACGACTTCAAGAGAGGAGAATACCCTGATGTGATCCTTCCATTCACGGTATTGAGGCGGCTTGACTGCGTACTTGCGCCTACAAAAGATAAAGTCCTTGAGTATGACAAAAAACTGGAAGGAAAAATTGAGAACAAAAATGGTGCACTACGTCATGCTTCAGGTTACAGTTTTTACAATACATCACCTTATGATTTTGAAAAACTTCTTGCAGCCCCAACCAGCATTGGCCAGAACCTCCGCGCCTATATAAATGGTTTTTCGGAAAACATGCGAGAGGTTATAGACAAGTTCAAACTCTGGGGAACCATCGACACGCTGGAAGAAAAAGGCCTGCTCTTCCTTTTGATCCAGAAGTTTGCAAACGTTGACCTGCATCCCGACGCTGTCAGCAACCATGAAATGGGCTACATATTTGAAGAACTGATCCGCAAGTTCAATGAGCAGACGAATGAAAACCCAGGCGAACACTTTACTCCGAGAGAGGTAATTCGGCTGATGGTGAACTTACTGTTAAGCCAGGACCAGGAAAAGCTTGCTCAGAACCACATTGTTAGAACGGTTTACGATCCTGCCTGCGGTACAGGCGGAATGCTGACAATTGCAAAAGAGCATATCCTTGACCACATTAACCCCAATGCAAATATCAAACTCTTTGGCCAGGAAGTAAACGACAAAACCTTTGCAATCTCCAAATCAGATATGCTGATTAAAGGCGACGACAAAGATGCCGACAACATCAAGCCTGACTCTTCCTTTTCAAAAGACGGCCATGCAGGAGAAACCTTTGATTATATCCTCTCAAATCCCCCCTACGGCAAAGACTGGAAAAAAGAGGAGGATTTCATTGAAAAAGAGGCAAAGAAAGGCTATGAAGGCCGTTTCGGAGCCGGACTTCCAAGAAAAAGCGACGGCCAGCTTATTTTTGTCCAGCACATGATCTCCAAGATGAAGCCCACGGAAGAAGGCGGCTCAAGAATCGCCATCGTCATGAACGGATCACCCCTCTTTACAGGCGATGCAGGCTCAGGAGAAAGTGAGATCCGCCGCTGGATTATTGAAAACGACTGGCTCGAAGCGATTGTGGCCCTTCCAAATCAACTTTTCTACAACACAGGCATTAACACCTATATCTGGATTATCACAAACCGCAAGGATGAACAGCGCAGAGGAAAAGTTCAGCTTATAAACGCTGCCGATTTCTACGTAAAAATGCGAAAGAGCCTCGGCGACAAGCGCAATGAGATCTCCCCTTCCCAGATCGAAGAGATCACAAAGCTTCATACCGATTTCAAAGAGAACGAGTTTGTGAAGATTTTCGATGACGAAGCCTTCGGCTACAGGAAAATTACAGTTGAACGCCCCTTGCGCCTGAATTTCCAGGCCTCTCCGGAACGGATAACACGCCTGAAAGAGCAGTCAGCTTTCCAGAAACTTGCTGTCAGCAAAAAGAAAAAAGACCTCCAGGAAAAAGCCAGGGAGGAAGCTGAAGGCCGAAAAGTCCGGGAGGAGATCATAAATGCCCTTTCCGGCATGGATGCAAATGTTTTCTACACAGACCGGGAACAGTTTGAAAAAGACCTGAACGCAGCCCTGAAAAAAGCAGACCTGAAACCTGCCACAGCAGTAAAAAAATCTATCTTTGAAGCCCTTTCCGAAAGCGACGAAAACGCCGAGACCTGTAAAGATAAAAAAGGTAATAACGAAGCCGATTCCCAGCTTAAGGACACTGAAAATGTTCCCCTGAAAGAGGATATTTACACTTACTTTGAAAGAGAAGTCAAGCCTCATGTTCCGGATGCCTGGATTGATGAAACAACCCGCGACCCAAAAGACGGAAAGGTCGGAAAAGTCGGGTACGAGATTAACTTCAACCGCTATTTCTACAAATACGAGCCTCCGAGAGCACTTGAAGATATCGAGGCTGATATCAATAAACTGGAGAATGAAATTCTGGAATTGTTGAGGGAGATGGCTGAATGAGTGGGCTTGTGGGTGAGGTTAACGAGAATATTCAGGTAAAAAACAGCCAGGAAAAATATGATGTAAATCTGGGTATTCGTGAGTGGAAACGCTATCCAGAGTATAAGGATTCAGGGGTGGAATGGATTGGGGAAATTCCGAAAGAGTGGGAAGTAAAAAAAATAAAGCATACAACCTATGTGAAAGGGAGAATTGGCTGGCAAGGCTTAAAATCTGATGAATTCATAGATGAAGGACCTTTTTTAGTTACTGGAACTGATTTTATTAATGGATCTGTTAATTGGGGATCTTGTTATCACGTAAACGAAGAAAGATATAATGAAGATCCTTATATACAGTTAAAAGAAAAAGATCTATTAATTACAAAAGATGGAACTATAGGAAAGGTAGCTCTAGTAACAAGATTAAAAACAAAAGCTACTTTGAACAGCGGTATATTTTTAACAAGACCTCTTACCGGAGAGTATTATACCAATTTCATGTACTGGCTACTGAATTCGGAAGTTTTTGAAACTTTTTTTAATTACATTTCAAATGGATCTACAATTCAACATCTTTACCAAAACGTATTTGTTATCTTTTCATTCCCACTACCCTCACTTTCAGAACAACAATCTATTGTGAGCTTTCTAGACCGCGAAACCTCCAAAATCGAGACCTTGATCGAAAAAAAGCAACGCTTAATTGAACTTTTAGAAGAAAAGCGCTCTGCCCTGATAAGCCATGCAGTAACAAAAGGGCTTGATCCTTATGCGAAAAAGAAGAATTCTGGTGTGGAATGGGTTGGGGAAATTCCTGAAGGTTGGTTTTTAAGTAAATTAAAATATCTCACATCAAAAATTGGAAGCGGAAAAACTCCTCGGGGCGGTTCCGAAATTTACTGTGACTCAGGAATTCTTTTTTTGAGAAGCCAGAACGTACATTTTGATGGTTTAAGATTGGATGATGTTGTCTATATTGATGAAAGTATAGATTCGGAAATGTCTTCTACACGTGTATTACCTGATGATGTTCTTTTAAACATAACTGGGGCCTCAATTGGAAGATCGAGCATTGTTCCAAAAGATTTTCCTCAAGCAAATGTCAATCAACACGTGTGTATTATTCGTCCCTTGAAAAAGAAAATTGATTCACGATTATTACACTACGAACTTAGCTCAAACGGGGTACAAGCCCTGATTTTTTCAAATGAAAATGGAACATCTAGGGAAGGATTAACATTTTCACAGATATCTAATTTTGTTATAGCAATTCCAAATAATCTGGATGAACAAAGACACATTGCCAATTTCCTCGACCACAAAACTGAAAAAATTGATACATTTATAAATAAGATAAGCGCGCAGATAGAAAAACTGAAAGAGTACCGCACTGCTCTGATCTCTGCGGCTGTCACTGGAAAAATTGATGTGCGGGAGGAAGTTGCATAATCGATACGTCTGAAAAGGATTTTGAAGAGAGCATTGAGAAGAGCCTGCTTGAGGACGGATATCTGAAGAGGAAATCTGAGAATTATGATAGAGAACTCTGCCTGGATACGGAAATGCTCTTTGACTTTTTGAGGACTACACAACCTGAGACATGGGATGAATTTAAAAAACGCAGGGGACCGAGGCATAGGGAACTTTTTCTGGAAAGACTTCAGAAACAGATTGATAGACGCGGAGTGCTTGACCTTCTGCGGAAAGGGATTAAGGACAGTGGGTGCCATTTCAAGCTCGCTTATTTCAAGCCGGAAAGTGATCTTAATGAAGAACACAGACGGCTTTACAATGGGAATATCTTTTCTGTAGTGCGGCAGCTTCATTACAGTAAAAAGGAACCTTTGCTTTCCCTTGATCTTGCGCTTTTTTTGAATGGGTTTCCGGTAGTTACAGCAGAACTTAAAAATCCTCTGAAGGATCAGAACGTTCAGGATGCCGTAAAACAGTACAGGGATACCAGAAACCAGAACGAGCCTCTTTTTAAGCTGGGACGTTGTTTTGCTCATTTTGCGGTTGATCCTGACCTTGTATTCATGACTACGGAACTGAAAGGGAGTTACACGGATTTTCTGCCATTTAACAGGGGAAGAAACGGAGGAGCTGGGAATCCTGACAACCCGAATGGGTACAGGACTTTTTACCTCTGGAAGCGGGTCTGGCAGAAAGACCAGATGCTTGAGATTATCCAGAATTTCCTGCAGTTCGTAAAGGAAGAAAAGGAAGGAAGAACCGGAAAGAATAAAAAAGATGGAAAAGATGGAAAAGAAAAGAAAATTGTCCGGAAATTCATTTTCCCGCGCTATCACCAGCTCTATTCTGTAAAAAATCTTGTTACACATGCCAAATATCACGGTACAGGTTATAATTACCTTATCCAGCACAGCGCAGGAAGTGGGAAAAGCAACACCATAGCCTGGCTCTGTCTGCAACTTTGCGGGCTGCATGATACCGAAAACAAGCGGGTTTTTGACTCAATTATTGTTGTTACGGACCGAAGAGTGCTTGACAGGCAGCTCCAGGAAACCATCACACAGTTCGAACATGTCAAGGGCACAGTTGCAACCATCAAAAAAGACAAAGCAAAAAGCCTGACAGCCGCACTTCAGGAAGGAAAGGATATCATCATCTGTACACTTCAGACTTTTCCCTTTGCCGTAAACGCGATCAGTGAGATGTCGGGAAAGCACTTTGCCGTAGTCGTCGATGAAGCCCATTCTTCCCAGAGTGGGGAAGGGGCAGACAGCGTAAAAAAGATCCTTGGATCTGCGGATCTCGAAAGTGATGAGCAGGAAGAAGAGCCTGAAGATGATGAAGACCTCGTAAACCAGAGAGTAGAGGCAGAACTGAAGCACAAAGGCAGGCTTCCCAATGTCAGTTTCTTTGCCTTTACCGCAACCCCGAAAACCAAAACCCTTGAACTCTTCGGTACCCAGCAGCCTGACGGGAGCTATGAGCCTTTTAGCCTCTATACAATGAAGCAGGCAATTGAGGAAAAATTCATCCTGGATGTGCTTGAAAATTACACTACCTTCAAAGTTTATTTCAACCTGCTCAAAACAATAGAAGACGACCCCAGATACAGCAAAAAGAAAGGCATGCATCTCCTCAAAGCTTATGTGGACAACCATGACCACTCCATAAGGACAAAAACGGTCATCATTGTCGAGAACTTCCGTGAACAGGTCATGCATAGAATTGACGGGCAGGCAAAGGCAATGCTTGTCACAAAATCCAGGGCAAGCGCAGTTAAATATAAACTGGCTTTTGACAGGTACATAAAGACCCATGAATATCCTTTCAAAGCCCTTGTAGCCTTTTCAGGTACGGTTCAGGATGGGGAAACCGGCAGAGAATTTACAGAAGCAATCATGAACGGTTTTTCGGAAAGCCAGACTGCAGAAGTTTTCAAGCGGGAAGAATACCGCATCCTGATAGTGGCCAATAAATTCCAGACCGGCTTTGACCAGCCTTTATTGTACGCAATGTATGTGGATAAAAGGCTCGGGGGCGTAAATGCTGTCCAGACTTTAAGCCGCTTGAACCGTAAATATCCAGATAAAGAAGATACGATGGTCCTGGACTTTGAAAACGAAGCAGACCTTATTCAGCGGAGTTTTCAGCCCTACTACGAAAAAACCCTGCTCACTGAAGCAACTGACCCCAATAAGCTCTACGATTTTGAGTATGAGCTTAAAGAATACCATATTTTTGAAGAAGAAGATGTAGAAACCTTTGCCAGGGAATATTTCTCACCAAAAGGCAAACAAGAAAAGCTTCATTCCATACTTTCCCCGGTTGTTGACCGCTACCTCGCAAAACCAAAAGAGAAACAGCATGATTTCAGAACGCTGGCTAAAAGATATGTAAGGCTCTATTCCTACCTTTCTCATGTAATTCCCTTCAAAGACGTTGATCTGGAAAAACTTTACCAGTTTTTGCGGCACCTGCACAGGAAACTTCCAGTTTCAAGAGACCGCCTTCCTGTGGAAATTACTGAAAACATAAACATGGATTCTTACCGTATTCAGCAGACCAGCAACGGAAAGATAGCTCTTGCGGACGAGGAAGGAAAGCTTGGCCCTAGCCGGGAACCCGAAAACTTCAGTGAACCTGAAGAAGAACTCACACCCCTCTCCATAATTATTCAGGAAATAAATGAAAGATTTGGAGATATTGATTTTACAGACGCAGATAGACTAAGATACTTTTCAGAAGATATGGAGCGCCGTCTTGTAGAAAACGAAAACCTTGCACGGGCTGCAAATCCGGAAATAAACACAAAGGACAACTTCAAACTTATCTATAACGACTACTTTGACGATATCCTGAACGATATGATAGATTCAAACTTTGATCTCTACACCAAAATCAATGATGACAGAGATTTCGGAAATATATTCAGAAAAGCTCTCTTTGAAAGTGTTTACAGGCATTTGACTAAAGGAAAGAAAAAATAAGAATGAAAAAAGGCAAAATTGGCACAAAGAACTCATATTGGATCTTTATAGACCGTTAGAACACAAAACTTGATTTTCTCCTCATCGGGGCAGCACATTCCCGCTTTCGAGAATCTTCCAGACCTTTCCCGTTTTTGCAACCCAAAGAGAAACCGTCCAGCCAACTTTGCACTTTGAACTGATTTCCTCAGAAACAACAACCGGTCCTACGCGTTTCCCTGATTCCAGGTAGTCTTCAAGCCAGAGTTTTCCAGGTTCGATTTTTACGATATCGAAATATGCATCAAGGTCACTGGTATACCGGGTTTCAACCGGATGTCTCTTTACATAATCATAGATCAGGTCAGTTACTTCTCCAACTAACGGGAGGTCTATTTTAAGCTCTTTTACGTTTTCAGCCGCTTCTTCATATTCTTTATCAGGCATGTAACCTTTTTCATGCAGCCATTTGACCAGTTTATGCATGACCCTGCCTGTTGTTTCCATAAGGGTTCTGCTGCCTGCAACCTTTCTGACCATGAAATCAGCAAGAAAATAAGAGATTTCCGAAGAGCTAAGGTGTTCAGGGCCAAAAATATCCCAGAACTGCTTGCCTTCGGAAGCTTCAAGTTCCTCATATCTTTCAGTCTCAGCCCTATTCAAGCGCTGATGCCCGAAGTTATTGAGATAGGTCCTGAAAAAAGAGATTGTCTCCTCATAACCAGAATAAGTTTTGGAGCTAAGGCGGGCTTCCTGTTCAGCCAGGAATTCCTCCAGAATTTCATGAATTGACCTACTAACTGTTGTTTTCATTTTATCGACCTGAAGAAACAGATTCAAAAAATATACTGAAGAAACAAAATAAACAGAAAAAGAGGAGAAAGGAACTTCCTGAAAACAAGATTCTCCGGTTTCCATTCCAGCAAAAGGTTCTTCAATACATATACCTCTTCAAAACATTTTCTGGTGTCTCGTCAATCCTCAAGAATTTAACGATTCTGAATAATTGCAATTGATTTTATACGACATTTTGCTAGTTACGCGACACTAGTGTTTCACCCATTTAATTTTTGGACATCTTTATAAGCTTTGAATCCCTTTATCCATTCATGCTACAGATTAAACTTGAAGATAATGAGGTAACTTTCCTTCTTGACTTTACAAGAAAAGGACATAGAAGTGCAAGAGAACTAACTCGAGCCCGTATTCTCCTTTTGTCTAACCAGCAAAAAAGAGTTACTGAGATAGCAGAAATATTAGGTGTTTCCAGGAATACTACTTTGAATGTTAGGAAAAGATACCTTGATGAAGGTCTTCCCCATGCTCTTTTGGATAAACCAAGATCTGGTCAACCTGTAAAATATACTGAAAAACATGTTGCAGAAATAATCGCTTTAGCCTGCAGCGGTTCTCCTCATGGAAGCAAGAGGTGGTCTCTTTCTCTACTTACCGAAGAACTTAGGAAAAAAGAAGGATTTGAAACTATAGGTAAAGAAAGTGTAAGGCTTATTTTGAAAAAAGCAAAACTAAACCTTGGTTAAAAAGGATGTGGTGCATTCAGACGATTGATTCTGAATATAGAGACAGAATGTATGATATTCTTGATCTGTATGAAGAGGATTACGACCCTAAAAAACCTCTTATTTGTCTTGATGAAAAGCCAAAGCAACTGCTTATGGATAAGAGAATGAGAATTCCTATGAAATCTGGAAGCTCAGAAAAATGATTATGAGTATGTCAGGAACGGAACAGCAAACATATTCATGGCAGTAGAGTTCAAAGCAGGAAAAAGAGTGACTCGGGTAACAAAGAGTAGAACAATGAAGGATTTTGCACAATTCGTGAAGATTCTAGTTATCGAAGAATATTCTGAAGCAGAAGTTATCAGACTGGTTACGGATAATCTCAATATCCATAAAGAAAAGTCATTCTACGAAACATTTTCCAAAGAAGAAGCAAAGCAGATTATGGACAAGATAGAGTTCCACTACACGCCAAAACATGCAAGTTGGCTCAATGCTGCAGAAATAGAGATCAATGTGATGGATATTGAATGTACAGACAGAAGAATAGGCGACATGGAGACGCTTAAGCATGAAGTGGGTGCATGGACAAAAAGAAGGAATGAACAAAAAAAGAAAATTGAATGGAAGTTTACAAGGAAGAATGCAGATGAGAAAATGTCAAAGTATTATGTGAAATAATTAAATGTACAGGACACTAGTACCTTTTCTTATACTTCCTGAGAACTTCGCTGTTTACTTCAAAAGCTTTCTCGTCAATGTAACCTTTTCCCTTAGCCCATTCAAAGAATTTTTCAATGACTTTCGCGGCTGTACCTATAAACTTCTTGCCTCCTCCGACCTCAACTACATAATCATCGAGGAATTCTTTAATTCTTGATGGAGTGAGATGCTCAGGGCCGAAAATGTCGCAGTAACTTCTGTTTTCGTGTTCGTGCCGGGCATTATAAAGTTCCCTGTCTTCTTCAGAAAAAGAATCTTCTGCACTGAATTCAAGGAATTCCTCGTAAAGAAGGATCACATCTTCAAGGTCCAGGAAGGCATCCGGTTTCAAGCTGGCTTCCTGTTCATTCAGGAACATCCGAAAAGCTTCATTTATCGTGGTCATAATATCCTGCAGCAGTAGTTGTAAATTACCTTTTTTGCTGCAAAAGATTTTATATTTTTCTCAAGGCCTTCTGCACACAGGACTGAATAAATGATTTTCAATAACCAGTATATCTAGACGACGTCCAGGCAGCATCAAACTCGTATATACACATAAACAGTAAAACACAAAAGTAAGACTGAGGAAAAATAAAATATAAAGGAAAGAAAGAGGAGAAAAAAAGAAAAGAAAGAAAGGAAGAAAAGGGAAAAAAGAAAGAGAGAAAACGAAAAAGGAGAAAATGGAGAAAGAGAAAAAAGAAAAATATTTACATAGATTCGGGAGCTGCAATTCCAAGCGTGTCAAGCGAGTTTGCAAGCACAATCCTTGCGCAGTTCACAAGAGCCAGTCTTGAAGCCCTGACTTTTTCGTCCTCAGCAGCAATTACAGGGACAAAGCGGTAGAACTGGTTAAAAGCATCTGCGAGTTCACGGGCGTAGATTGCAAGCACATGAGGTTTGAGTTCGCGAGCTGCAAGGTCGATTACTCTGTCAAACGATGCCATCTTCTTGATAAGATCGATTTCAGTATCTTCAACAAGCAGGGAAGGATCGATTTCTGCGGAGGAATTCCAGGCTGCTTCTTCTTTTGCCTTCTCAAGAATACTGCAGGCACGGGCATGGGAATACTGAATATAAGGAGCACCCTGCTTCTCAAAGTCCAGAGCCTCTTTCCAGTTGAAAACCGTAGACTTTTCAGGGGATACTCTTACTATATCGTATCTTACCGCACCAATTCCGACCATTTCCGCAACCTGCTTCTTGAACTCTTCAGAGGTTTCAGGACGGCGGGTTTCGACCTGTTCAAGAGCAGCTTCCGTAACCCTATCAAAGAGCTCATCTGCACTTATGAACTGCCCGCGGCGGGTACTCATTGAACCTTCAGGGAGGGAGACAAACTCGAAGATAACGACCTCAGGTTCCTTGACACCGATTGAGTTCAACGTAGCCCTGAGCTGGCCTGAAATCAGCTTGTGGTCAGCTCCGAAAATATCGATTATGCGATCTGCCTGACCGGCTTTCCATTCATGGTAAGCAAGATCTCTGGTTGTGTAAAGAGAAGTGCCGTTTGAACGCTGGATAACAAGGGTTTTTTTAAACCCGTAATCCGAAAGGTCTACTACGAGAGCTCCTTTGTCTGTTTTTGTTCTTCCAGTTGCTTTGATCCGCTCAACGATATCATGTACTGCGCCGGATTTAAGGAAAGTTGATTCACTGACAAATTTATCATGGACAACGTTTAAACGAAGTAAGGTTTCCTTGATCCCGGAAATCGCCAGAGAAACTGCCTTGTAAAAACTGTCGATCGTCTTGACATCCCCGGCTTCTACCTTTTCCATAAGAGCGTCGATTTCCTTTACATACTCCGGGTTTTTATCCAGCTCAACATTTGCTTTGATATACACATCGGCAATGGCAGAGTCGGACTTTCTGGAAAGGTCAAGCTCAAAGCGTTCGCACGCCCAGGAAACTACTGCAATCTGGCGGCCCATATCATTGACATAATACTGTACCTCCACATCGTATCCTGCTCGCCTGAGAATGCGGGCAAGAGTGTCTCCGATAATGGAATTTCGGATGTGACCTACATGCAGAGGACCGTTAGGATTTGCTGAGGTGTGCTCAAGTAAAATTTTATCCTTTGGAGCGCCACAGCCAAATTTCTCTTTCTCTTCAAGGACTGTAGCAACCGTCTTATCCATATAGCGCCTGCTTGCATGAAAGTTAATGTAAGGGCCAGAAGCACTTACTTTTCCTATGTACGAACCATCAGGAATTTCAACTGCAGAAACAATACGGGTTGCAAGTTCTTTCGGGTTTTGCCTGTACAGACTTGCCAGTCTGAAAGCGGCTCTGCTTGCGAGGTCAGCGTAAGAAGAGGTTTCGAAGTAGAGTTCGGAATCTTCAATTTCAAGTCCGGCCTTTTGGATAGCGTCTTTTAAGATTGATGTAGCCTGAGCTTTTAATTCCAGGAACAAGATAAATCACCTGTAAAAACTACGAAAACAATGTGATAGCCTTAAATTTATAATTTTAATTTACTAACTTTAATTTACTAATTATAATTCAATCGTTTTAATTTATTAATTTTAATTCAATAGTTTTAATTTATTAATTTTAATTCAATAGTTTTAATTTATTAATTTTAATTCAATAGTTTTAATTTACTAATTTTGATTCAGTGATCTAAGGACGGTCTAATTAAAAAAGTATTGGGTAAAAAGTATTGGATAGGAGCCAAAGTGAGATCAGACTCCAGATCAAACTCCGGCTTAGACTCCAGTACTGTACCTGAGAATTGCAGCAATGCCTCCGAAAGCGTTCATAAGTTGCGAGCCTTCGTCAAAGTCTGTAGACACGAAAACAACTTTTGCATTACTTCTGTCAGCAAGGTCCGAGAGCTCGTCAACAACATCGGTAACATCCGTAACTTCAAGGGACGCTCCACAATTTGGACAATTCCCGGCTGTAGGTGCAGCTTCTCCAGGTTTCCAGCGACGTGTCCACTTATTTTCATATCCGCAAACACTGCACTTTGTGGTTACCCTTTCTGCCCGCAGGTCTTCGGAAAGCAGAAGTACATCCACAGCATTGATTTCAAGGTTTGCCCGTACCTGGGTTTCCCCATAGGCTACTTTCCCCGAGTCGGAAATAAGTTCTTTGAAGAAAGCTCTGACAGCGTTCTTCTGCCCCATGAGCTCAAGGTCCTGGAGCTTATCTGCGGCAGCATTCACAAGTTCCGAGAGCCCTGATTCGTCGGTGTAAGCCGTATCAAAAAGCCCAAGGATCTTTCTCATAAGCTCGTGGTGAAGAAACTCCCCGGCATAGAACTCTTCCTTCGTAGGAGAAGGACCTCCTATCAGGATGCCTTTGAGATCTTTAGGTTCAACGGCGAGGAAAATATCATCTGCGGCATCTCCTATCCTCTTATAGAACTCGTGGATAGCAATTAACCTGAGTTGCTGGAAACGATGAGAACTCTGACCACCTTTCCTCTGTTTTCCCGGAACTGTTGAGGTAAGGTTGCGGAAGGCCTCGATTCGCTTGCCGACAAGAAGCCCTACTGTGGCTTCCCTGCGGTCAAGCACTAGAAGTCCAAATGTGCCCTTATCCTTGAGCATATCCTCCAGGGGCTCAAGATAGAAAGAGGAGTCGCAATGATATTTATAGACAGTAATTGGTTCCGGAGGGACAATTACTTCACTCTCCATGTTCGTCTTGTTAGCTCCGATATCCACGGCTCCTGTAAAATAAACAATCCCGTTTTCAGGAACCTTGTCAAGATATCTGAGTCTTGAAAGGAGAGATTCAATGGCCCCCTGTACATTAGTCCTGGTAAGTTTGGACTTGATATTTGCAGCCTGTCCGTGCTCGTCTTTCAACTGGTTTGTAACATCAAAAATCTGCTTGTCAGCAGGGATATAAAGAGAAATTAGTTCAGTACTCCTTCCCTTTTTATCCCTCAGGCTCTCAAGCTTCTTTTTAAATTCGTACTTTTCGTGTGCAGATTGTTCAGTCATTTTAAAGGTTCCCCGTAAAGATAATAGCAAAATTTGGGTATTTCTGGCAAATTTAAGATTGAATCCTTTATTGAGTTTGAAATTGTCTTTTCGATCGAGATTGATAAATTTAAGGCCGATGAATTCAAACTACTAAATAAATTTGGACTATGGAATTAACTTAAACTGCTGAATTAACTTGAGCTATTGATTACGTCGAAGTTTTCAATGGATTGGTTAGCCTTTTTGAAACTATTGAATTTGAAAACACATTTAAGAATTTCAATTTTATTTCAAATGTGAAATCTTTGTAATTTTTATTACCCAGTTTATCGTTAGTTTAGCTTTTCGGTTAGTTTAACAAGGGTGACAGAGAATTTAATAACGATAAATCACACAGCGAGCCCCATCTCACCGAAAGCTAAATGTAAAAACCGCTCTGAACACAAAAAACTGAGAGTAAGAGTACACTGCTAGAAAAGCCGATACTCCGAAATTCCAAAAAAATATTCAGAAATTACGGAAAAAATCCAGCTCCTTTGCTGCGTAAACTTGTCCTGTTTCGTGCTCTGTTGATATCACTAGATGTGAGACATAATTTTACTCAAACTGTATATAACTATAAAACTGAATACATCCATACTGGAGTTATACCCTAAATGAAACCTGAGTTTATATTTGTTTCTATCCCTTGACTTGTATTATATATTTACAGATATATAAAAGTTTTTTAATGTTTTCACACTTGATATACAGGTACTAAAGATAAAAAGCTTGAATTTAGTCACGAAAGTGAATTGTTTTAATAGTAGAGTTTTTCTAGTCAACAGGGAATTTTTCTTCTTGATAGTAGACTTTTTCTAGTCAACAGGGGATTTTTCTTCTTGAGAGTAGACTTTTTCACATTAACAGGGAATTTTTTTCTCGTTGACAGGAGACTTTCTCCCTTTAACGGGAGATTTTTTCCCCATTGACAGGAGACTTTCTCCCGTCCTTTGATAACAGGACTACCCTGCTGATTTCAGATTCATCTGCGATTTCATATCCAAGATATTTTGCAAGTTCCTGTGAGAACTCGAGAACTTCCTCATGAGTAGGCATTGCAGAGCGGTCAAGCCTGAGTCGTGAGAAACCCAGATGCATATACGCTTTTATCTCCACAAAATCAGGGGAGGCTTTTTCCATTAGCCTGGCATAAGCCTCAGGCTTGAACAGGTTTTCACCTTTCACAAGGGTAGTTCGGATGACTGTCCTTGATTTTTTCTGTTTCATCAGGGACAAAGATTCATTGATCTTTTCCCAGAGGGCAGGCGATTTGGGCTGGCAGACTTTCAGGTAAGTCTCAAGATCCGGGGCATCGAGACTCATATAGAGCTGGGAAGGAGAAACCTGTGCAAGCATCTCAGGAACTGTGCCGTTTGTGACAAGAAAAGTCGTAAAACCTCTTTTTTTGTACTCCTCGATAAGTTCCGGGAGATAAGGGTAAAAGGTCGGCTCCCCGGACAGGGAGATTGCAACGTTGTTAGGCTCATTACCCTCAAGCCAGCGTTCTTTAATTGCATTTGGAGAACCGCCAAAGCCAGTAATTAACTTACGTTGGCAGGCAATACTTTCTTCCACTATCTTTTCAGGCGAATCCCACTCCTCGGGAGCAGGAACAGGAACCTCAGTCGGACGCCAGCAGAAAAGGCAACGTTGGTTGCACATAAGTGTTGGAGTCATCTGAAGACAGCGATGGGACTGAACTCCATAAAATTTCGACTTATAGCAAAAGCCCTGATCATTCATAGCATGCCTTAGCCAGAGACAGGTCTTAACAGCTGAGTGGCGGCCTGCCATGGCATAACCCTGTTTTTTCAGGAGAGTTTTAAAATCAGGGATATCAAAAGGAAGCGAAGCAGTATCTTCCTTCCTGTTTTTTTTCTGAGCTTCCGGAAAATTTTCCCCAGTATTTTCCTTTTTTTCTTCCAAAGGCATTTTCCGCATATTAAATCTTTGTGGTATATATAAGGATCGGAAAATAATTTTGGAGAAGACTTCAGCGATCCAGTGAAAATCAAGAGATCCAGTGAAAATCAAGTGATCCAGTGAAAATCAAGAGATCCAGTGAAAATCAAGTGATCCAGTGAAAATCAAGAGATCCAGTGAAAGTTTATAAAAGTTCAGTCAAAAGCAAGAATCTTTACATCAAAATCTTCAAGATCCACAATTGGTACCCTAGCAGGGACAGGTACTAGATTCACACGCTTCTGAAACTCTGTTTGACCCTGCCATGTTCCGGAATTGACCAGAAGGACATTCTTATAGCGCTGGACTCCCAGGGTATGGACGTGACCTGTATGAATAATATCAGGCACAGGATCAATTATGAAATAATCCTTTTTCTCAGGGGATATGGAAACTCTACTCCCATAGGTTGGAGCAAGATGCCTGCATTTCAGCATCTCAAGGACTGCTCCTGCAGGTTCCTGATACGAGACTCCGGGAACAGTCGCCACAAGATCGTCAATCGACCTGCCGTGGTAGATAAGAAGGCGGACACCGTCAAGTTCCAGAAAAGCAGGGTTACCAACAAAAACAAAATTCTCAGGGAAATACGCCTGAATACTTTCCGGCAGGGCAGGCTGGGGTTCTGCCTGGCGAACAGCATCGTGGTTGCCTGGACTTATGATTACACGAATATGCTCGGGAATTTCCCTGAAATATTCGGCAGCCTTCCTGTACTGTTCGTAGACATCCAGAATGTCAAGTTCCATTTCCTGATCAGGATAGATCCCTATCCCGTCAACAATGTCTCCTGCGACAACAAGATAACGAACACTGGCTGCAAGTTCCCGCATATCCTCCGAATCCGATTCCCCTTTCAAAAAATCCAAGAAATCCAGCCAGGAATCTTCCATAAACTGGGAGCTGCCCACGTGCACATCCGAAATCAATACAGCTTTCCCATGGCTTCCGGTTCTGCGCTGGACATTATTCGGGACATCGGGTTGTATTAGCTTTGTTGCCAGCATGAGGCTTCCGTCGTTGGTTATCGAGCCAGTTACCCCTATGACCTCATCCAGGATAATTTTTGACGCAAGTTCAAAAAGTTCTTTATCAGAGTTCCGAATGAGGACTGAAAAAGAACCTGTTGGGTCCTCCAGAGAAAGGATTTTGTGGCCGTTCGTTGTGCTGCTGATATCCGAAACCATGCCTATAATCGAGATTTCTTCAGAGCCTCCGTCTCCTCCTCTGCGGAAGCTTCTTCTTTTTAAACTTTCGATGGGGCGTGCGTTGATCCTTCCCCGGATAATCTCTGAAAGCCTGCTGTATCTGTCCCTGAAATACTGCACAAATTGCATATATTCCCCAACACAGGTGGAATGCCCTGTTATATCCGAAACTACAGTCACAGGGTTTCTACCCGGGTAATGTTTATACTCATCCCTGGAACCCGAAAATATCCCTCTCTCAGAAGCGGAGGAAGATGGTTCTGTCCTGAAACTCCTATTTGAAGGGAATGAAGAAAGAGAGTTCCCCTGCCCGAAAAAAGAAGAGGCTGACCTGTTTACAGCCAGGGAGGAATGAGAAGAGAAAGTTGGAGAAGCTGCCTTCGCCGAAGAAAGGGAGTCTGAGGCAAGATTGGAGGCCGAATCTTCGTCAGATAAAACATTGCCTGATTGTACATCCAGAGTATCCGGAATATTCGGAGTATCTGGAGTATTTGAAGCATCTGGAGTATCCGGGGCTGATTCATAAGCCTTGTCCAGAACCATATCCTGAACTGAAGAATCAGGAACAGAGTCTTGAGATGGTTTTATACTTGGGTCAGGAGCTGCAGTAATAACATCAGGCTCTGAGGAAAGAACAGGTTCTGAAAGAGGATCAGGCACTAAAAAGGAATCAGATTCTGAAGATGGATTGCCTGATCTAGAAGAGAGTATGGAAACCCCAGAAAGGATTTTCCTTTCTTCTGGAACGAGAGCATTTATCTTATCTGAAGGCGACTCCCCTGCTGAAAAAGCGGCAAAGCCTTCAATATCTATATCTTCGACACCTATAACAATAACAGAGTCATTTACAGTTGAAAGGATATATTTAAGCAGGTCCTCGGGAGAGTTACTGGAATAAATAAGTTCCACGGCTTCAGGGCTGATCTGGTACTCTTTTTCCATAACAGCCCTTATAATATCCTTTCTTTCCATAATTCTAACCTGACCTTTCGAACTGACCTGAGCTCTTCCAAATCTTTCGTGCCTGCTCTGGCACTATAATCGGTTTCACTCAAGACTTGCAGAGACTAAAGCAAAAGCCTGCTTAAAATATAAAAACTAATAAGATACGAAACTAATGTACTAAAGTACTAAATTTAATTTTTACCATATAAGAAGAATTTATGAAACTTTTGTACGCTCGATAGAGTACTTATAGTTATTAATTCCTATCTATTGTAGAAATGAGTATTAGTTCCTATGCAATGTAGAATGAATCTGTTCATCGTTTATTAAGAAACAATAAAAGTCTTAGAATAAGCAATAAAAGTCTTAGAATAAGCAATAAGAAATATTAAAAAATAGATTAATCAATTGAAAAGAGTTGGCTAAAAAAAGTCAATTGAAAACTAATATAAAGTAAAAACAAGTTTTCAGTAACCTACTGAGAAAGCTCAATAAACCAATTTTTGACTAACTTATATAAGTCAGAAAAGAGTAGGGCTGAAATCGTTTTGCAGCTGCATTATACTCTGAAAATCGTACTAAGTCCCTGGGTAATAATAAGTTTAGCCAGATAAGATTTCGAGTAGGACAAAATCGAATGGAATATAACGCAGCGCCCTAGCATCTATAAGGATAAAATCAAAAGAATAAGGCTTAGCATGAGCGAGATTAATAAGGAAAAAAGTGCTCAGGAGCAGGAAAACCCCTGGGTTTCCCTTGGAAAGGACCTATTGTCTGTTGTAGCTGTCGTGATCATTTTCATGGTTCTTTCCAAGCTGGCATTCGGACTCTGGACTCCTATGGTTGCGGTGGAGTCGGGGAGTATGGAACCGCATATGCAAATAGGAGATATTATTTTCATCAAAAGCATCGATAAAGTAAATATTACCACGAACGAAGAAGGAAAAAACACAGGCTATGAGTCCTTTGGAAATTATGGAGATGTGATTCTTTATCGCCAGTATGGGGAGGAAGGAGTAACTCCAATAATTCATAGGGCTATGTATAGAGTGGAAGCTGGAGAGCCGATGTGGAAAGGCGGTCCACCTGCTCCTTATTCTGGTTATATTACCAAGGGAGACAATGTTGTAACCAACAGTCACTATGACCAGGAAGGAGATATAAGTTATAATATGCCTGTAAAAGATGAATGGATTATAGGAACTGCGCAGTACAGGATTCCTTATCTGGGGTATGTCAGACTGCTCTTCTCATGAATCAAGTTCATATGATCCTTAACTTATCTTTTTAAACCCCTGAATCAGTTTTCTTTATTAACTGATTCAGGTATCCTGTTCTTTATTTATTGAAGCTTCAGGTTCTTGACTTGTGTTTTCTCTTATAATTATATATTGCAATGATTATGTTTTTAAATAATCGTTCTATTTTTGCCAGAAAATTGTGTGAGTCCTGATTGCGTGAGTTTTTGGGTTTCAGCGTATGAGAGAATTTTCAACTTACAGAAAATGCTTGTATCCCTTTTGAATCGTAAAATATACACTGGTTTTCATAAATGATGATTAGCAGATTTAGACCTCCAACCTCGTGAGCATCAGGTCTCTATAAAATTTTCTAAGATCAGTAACCTCTAAAAAAAGAAGTAGTTCCAAAACAGATAAATAAAAGAAAAGAATGAGAAAAAATGAGAAAAAATTAAAAAACATTCGGAAAAATGAAACTTAATAAATTAAAAATCGGCAAAACAGAAACACCTGGGAACCTTCTTCTTGCGCCTATGGCAGACGTGACAAATCTGGCTTTCAGGCTGCTCTGCAGGCAGAATGGAGCTGACCTTACATATACTGAGATGATCAGCGCAGATGCCTTGCTCAACGAAAACCGAAAATCGCTTCTCAAAGGACTGTCTTCCCCTGAAGACCGACCTTTTGGAGTTCAGCTTGTAGGAAGTTCTCCTGAGAAACTGAGGGAAGCTGCGCTCTTTATTGAAGATGAGTACAGACCTGAACTCATCGATGTAAATATGGGCTGCCCTGCAAAGCGTATTACTGGAACAGGGTGCGGCTCGGCTCTTCTCAACTCCAAGAAACTCATATATGAAATTATCTCCGATCTGACCGATGTTCTGAAGACTCCTGTAACTGCAAAGATCCGCATTCTGAAGAGGGATGAGAAAACCCTTGAGATTGCACGCCTGATCGAAGAGGCTGGAGCTTCTGCCCTGACCATACATGGCAGGAGGGCAGAGCAAATGTACTCCGGAAGTTCAGACCTTACAGTGATAAGAGCCGTTAAACAGGAACTTTCCATTCCAGTAATTGCAAACGGGGATATAAGGAACGAAGAGTCTGCTGAAGCTGCCCTTGATTTTACCGAATGTGACGGGCTTATGATCGGACGCGCAGCAATGGGAAATCCCTTTATCTTCAAAAGGATAAGGCATTACCTAGAAACCGGGGAAAGGCTGGAATTTGACAGGCAAGTTCGTCAATTAGAGGACTTTGAGAATTATATCGCTTTACTTGAAGAATATGATCTCCACGCGTCTACAAATATAAGAATGCATGCTCACTGGTTTACAAAAGGGTTGCGCGGCTCGCGGCAGATTAGGGAAAAGATTAATAATCTGAAAGATGGAAAGGCGATTGTTGAGTTAATAAAAGATTTCCATACGGAGAATTATTAAAAGATCCCAAATTTTTTAAAAGATATTTGTTTACAACCATTGTGCGATAAAAACATAGACAAGCGACAGGTTAACCTGAAAATAACAAATATAATACATTTGAAAAAATAATTATAGATTAGAAATATATATAAAGAATATATTTCAATTCACCGAAAACCTAATAATATTCTACACTATTATCCATGAACTATCAGGCATAAAACAGTGTGAATTCAGAATTGAAAATAAATCTTTCAATATTAATTATAATAGTGATATGAAACAGATCCAGGTTAACAATTTACCATCCAGGTTTTTGGATCCCTGACATGGATGTACATGTCACACTTATTATATTAGAGTAGTGCCTGAAAAAAGAGTCAGATGCTGTAAGTCAGATGCTGTGATTGTATCTGACAAAATAATAAATACTGATTGTGTCTGACAAAGTAATAAATCCTGATCGTATCTGACAAAATAAATTGGATAACATCAGATTAATTCGTTTATTATTCGATTAATAGCAGTATGCTAGACAGCTAATTAAAACTTGCCAAACAGACTGCCGAGAACAGCAAAAATACAGAAAAATTTGAAAAACATTCAAAAACATTCGAAAAATAATAGATAAAATCTCATTAAAAGGAGAATCCAGATGAAGGAAATCAGAATACACGGTCGAGGAGGCCAGGGTTCTGTTACCGCGGCTGAAATGCTTTCCGTTGCAGCTTTTGAAGATGGAAAGTTCAGCCAGGCCTTCCCCGCTTTTGGGGTAGAGCGTAGAGGTGCCCCAGTCCAGGCATTCACGAGGATTAACAACAATCCTATCAGGCTCCGAAGTCAGGTTTACACCCCGGATTATGTTATTGTCCAGGACGCAACCCTGCTTGAAACTGTTGACGTTGCAAGTGGAGTAAAGGATGATGGAATAATTATTGTTAACACAACCGAAAACCCGGAAAGCCTGAAACTCAATACAAAAGCTAGGGTCATGACCGTGGACGCTACCAAGGTGGCAATGGACATAATAGGTGTTCCCATTGTAAATACTGTTCTCCTTGGAGCTTTTGCGGGTGCAACCGGAGAAATCAATGTTGAATCAATTCAGCATGCAATAAGGGCTCGTTTTTCAGGCAAAGTCGGAGAAAAGAATGCAAATGCAATTCAGAAGGCCTACAAGCTTATCAGGGGGGAAGAAGCGTGAAAAATGAAGGGGAAAAAGAAGGTTTAAACATTTCACGCTGCAGAGTCTGTAAACCTGGTTCTACTCTTATAAACAAAACCGGAGGCTGGAGAAACTTCCGTCCTGTTTATATTTACGAAAAATGTACCAAGTGCGGAATCTGCCATATTGTCTGCCCTGATATGTCTGTCAAACCCAGAGAAAACGGCTTTTTTGAATATGATTATGACTACTGCAAAGGTTGCGGCATCTGTGCAAATGAGTGTCCTGCAGATGCAATTGAAATGATTCTGGAGGAGAAATAATGATTGACCCGGCTTACAGAAAGAAAATGGTAGTCGTGGAAGGTTCCTACGCTGTAGCCCATTCCGCAAAAGTCTGCCGTCCAAATGTAATTTCAGCCTATCCTATTACTCCTCAGACACATATTGTCGAACATTTATCCCAGTTTATGGCAGACGGAGAAATCCCTAACTGTGAGTATGTTAATGTGGAAGCTGAGTTCTCGGCAATTTCTGCCTTAATAGGAGCATCAGCTGTAGGTGCAAGAACCTATTCAGCCACAACTTCTCAGGGACTTCTGCTCATGCATGAGGCACTTTTTAACACTTCAGGTATGAGGCTTCCTGTTGTAATGACAGTGGCAAATAGAGCAGTTAGCGCTCCAATTAACATATGGAACGATCATCAAGATGCTATTGCGCAGAGAGATACAGGCTGGATGCAGCTTTATGTAGAGGATGTTCAGGAAGCATGCGATACCCTGCCCCAGCTCTACAAGATCGCAGAAGACAATGAGATCATGGTTCCGGGTATGGTCTGCATGGACGGCTTTATCCTGTCTCACGTTTATGAGCCTGTTGTCCTGCTTGAACAGGACTTGACCGACAATTTCCTCCCGCCTTTCCAGCCCGAAGATATTCTTGATCCTGAAGACCCCAAGACTTTCGGAGCCTTTGCATCTCCGGATACATATGAAGAGTTCAGATATCTCCACGAGCAGGCAATGCAGAAAGCCCTTCCTAAAATAGAAGCCACAGCAAAGGAATTTGAGGAAGTATATGGTAGATACCACGGAGGACTTATTGACGGTTATATGCTTGATGATGCCGAAATAGTTGTCATGGCTATGGGCTCTATTCTCGGCACTGTCAAGGATGTTGTTGATAAGTATAGAGCAAAAGGAGAAAAGATCGGCGTTTTAAAGGTCAGGTCCTTCAGGCCTTTCCCGAAGGAGCAGATCTGCAAGGCTGTTAAGAATGCACACGCAGTTGTTGTACTTGATAAGAATATTTCTATAGGGACAAATGAAGGAGCGCTCTTTACAGAAACAAAATCCTGCCTCTACAACAGTAAAGTCCGTGTGCCTGTGATTGGTTATACTATAGGGCACGGAGG
The DNA here is from genome assembly GCF_000969985.1 of Methanosarcina barkeri str. Wiesmoor. Classification (GTDB taxonomy): domain Archaea; phylum Halobacteriota; class Methanosarcinia; order Methanosarcinales; family Methanosarcinaceae; genus Methanosarcina; species Methanosarcina barkeri_B. Next base: position 4,843,280 of record NZ_CP009526.1, read on the forward strand.
CCGTGACATTCCTGTGGAAAGTATTGCAAAGGTTATAGAAGAAACCAAGAAAGTTGCAAAGTCCGGAATCACGATTGAAAGCCAATTCATGGACCTTAAGGAGGAGTTGCTATGAGTAAAACTGCACCAAAAACATATATCACGTCCGGGCACAGCGGCTGTGCAGGTTGCTGTGATGCCTTTGCTGCAAAATTCACACTTATGGGAGCAGGCCCAAATACAATCGTAATTAACCCGACGGGCTGCCTTGAAGTTATGTCCACACCTTTCCCATATTCCTCCTGGCAGGTTCCGTGGATCCACTCCCTTTTTGAAAACGCAGGTGCAGTGGCTTCAGGTGTGGAAGCTGCCCTGAAGGCCCTTGGCAAAAAAGACGATGTTAAAGTTGTGTCAATTGGAGGAGACGGTTCTACTATGGATATAGGCCTCGGTGCCCTTTCGGGTGCATTCGAGAGAGGACACGACTTCACCTATGTGTGCATGGACAACGAAGCATATATGAACACTGGAGTCCAGCGCAGCAGTGGAACACCTTTTGATGCAAGTACCACAACCACCCCAGCCGGAAAAGTTTCCTTTGGAAACCCACGCCCTAAGAAGAACATGCCTGCTATCATGGCAGCTCACGGCTCTCCTTATGTTGCCACGACCTCTATAGGTTTCCCAAGAGACATGATACGAAAGGTCAAGAAAGCAACTGAGATCGTGGGACCTACCTATATCCATGCCCAGGCCCCCTGTCCAACAGGCTGGGGTTTTGATACATCCAAGACCCTGGAAATTGCCAAACTCGCAGTCGAAACATGCCTTTGGCCCATGTATGAAATGGAAAATGGAGAAATTACTCAGGTCAGGAAAGTTAAGAATCCCAGACCAGTCGAAGAATACCTGAGAGCTCAGAAAAGGTTTAAACACCTCTTCACCATGGAAGGCGGCGAGGAAGAAATAAAGAAAATCCAGGCTATTGCAGACTGGAACATAAAGCACTTTGAGCTTCAGTAAAAACTGAAGTTCTACTTTTTTAATTTTATTGTTAATTATATTGTTAATTTTATTGTTAATTTTATTGTTAATTTATCTATCTCGATTTGATTTTTGCTGTATGATGTTGAAACAAAGCTTGGAATCTGTGTTTCTTTACTCTGAAAAGCTATCTTTAAATTAAATAGTCCTTTATCAGATTGTTCGTAATATTAAAATAATCTTTTAAGATTTTCTTATCCCAGCACCGTATCTGATGAAAAATGGGAAATAATTAGCCTTTTTTCTTATCCCAAAACGAGCCAGTGTAGAGAGCACGTTTACTCTTATGAGAAACATTAAATGCCACATTAGTTTCTATACTCTGATTGTTCATGACGAATGCCACACCATGAATTTTTACATATAGTGGACAGAACTTTTGTTAACTGCCATATACTCACAAAAGCATGAAAAAAGTCTCACTTGTAAGTGGACTGGTGATTTTGACGGTTACAGAATCTGTAAAAGTTGTATACCACATTATACCACATTAATACAGTCCTGGCTTCTCCTGATTTTGTTAGATTCTGAAGTATAAAATATAACTTGTTTCCATTTTTAGCTAATTGGCTAATAATTATGATCCCAAAACTGTGTTTTATATATTATTTCTTATTGAATAAAAGGTTGAAAAATTATAAAATTAACTGCATAAATTTTATCCATGTATGGCTGTTTATCTACTCAAATCGTCAGAAATTAATGGAAAAGATGGTAGTTAAGTATGAAATCCAATAATCAAAAAGATCCCGTATTCACAAGTGTTACTGATTTCTTTGTATTATTTAAAAGCAGATACAGTTTCAAATTCAAATGAATCGAAAATTACTTTCACTAATCACGTAGCAACACCCTCTACAAAAACAGAAAACTCTGAAATAAACAATAGCTACCTTGAAGAAAAAACAGGAGAAGAGTCATCTGTAAAACTTCCGGATTTCGGGATATTTTTTTGGGATCTTTGAGATTGATTACATGAAGTCTTCTATTTTTCAGAAAACCTATGCGAAATAGTTGGGCTAGTAGATATTTTACAAAAAATAACAAAGAAACGTCCTTTTGATAATCAAATAATAAAAATACATTACAATAAAAATGCATTGTAAGAAAAATATATTATAAGAGAGATAGATTTTAAACAATTATAAAAAACCACGGAGGATTTAACATAGGAATATTAAAGATTCAAAAAAAAGCTTGGAAGAGTAACCCAATACTATTTGTTTTGTTAATTGCCATTACGTTGTCTGCAGGTTGTATGGAAGATTCATCAACCCCCCAAAATTACCAAACAAGTGAAGAAACAGAAACTAGAAACATTACTGAAACTAGAAACATTACCGATGCTCTTGGCAGAAACGTGGAAATTCCAAAATCTGTAGATTATGTAATTTGCTCAGGAGTGTCTTCTCTTAGATTTTTGACATACCTTGAAGCACAGGACAAGATTGTAGGTGTTGAAAGAAGCGAAACAACTAATTCAGCATCTAATGCCAAGCCATATTCCCTTGCAAATCCTCAGTTTAGCACAGATTATCCTGTATTTGGAGAAACCAGAGGACAGGATGATCCTGAAAAAATACTTTACCTCGACCCTTTACCTCAAGTTATAATTAAAACAGACTCCACAACAGGCTATGCTCCTGCGGAACTTCAAAAGAAAACAGGTATTCCGGTAGTTGTTGTGAATACGGGAGATTTGACAGATAATAGAGAAGACTTGGATAAGAGCCTCAGGATAATTGGACAGGTTGTTGGCAAAGAGGAGCGAGCAGAAGAAGTTATTGCTTTCTTTGACGAAAAAATAGCAGACCTTGAGGAGCGCACTGTCAACGTATCGAAAGAAGACAAGCCCACATGTTACATAGGAGGCATAGGACGTGCAGGAGGACCACAAGGATTTCAATCAACTGAATTAACATATCCTCCATTCCTCTTTACCAATGTAATAAATGTTGCTTATGGCGATAGAGGCATCATCAACGCTGCAGATGTTTCAAAAGAAAAGATCATCGAATGGGATCCTGATATCATATTTCTGGATCTGAATACAATCGAATGCGGAGGAGAAAGAAGCGGACTTAACCTGCTACAGAACGATACGTCATATAGACAGCTAAAGGCAGTTCAGTCAGGAAATGTATATGGTGTATTGCCTTTCAACCAGTACGCAACAAACTTTGGCTCAGTGCTGGCGGATTCTTATTTTGTAGGAAAGATGATTTATCCAGACAGATTCCGAGATGTAGATCTTGAGAATAAGACTATTGAGATATACACATTCCTTGTATGCAAAGGGAATAAAGAGCTCGGTAAGGAGATATATGACAAAATAATTAATGTCTATGGAGTATCGGCATTCACAAAACTGGAAATCTGAGAATTCTAGAACTGAACGAAAACGGTGAATGGACAAACAGATTAGAAGGTGAAATCAAAAGCCATTACAAAAAGCATACCGACAGGAAAAACACATATATCCTGTCGAGTATCGTTTTTTATGTATAATGCTTGTGATGTCGATTTCCATAGGAGTCGCTAATATACTCCACTAGAAGTGATAAAGATACTTGCAGGATATAATGTCAAACATGTGGGACAGTATTATATTGAATTCTCGCCTTCAGATATTCTGACAAATTTCTCTTCCTCAAAAATGGCACAATCTTTGCTGCAGGAGCATAGAGATATTGATCTTGAGATTATACGGGAAGTATACGGAATATTGGTGATGATTCGGAGCTATATGGACATAGCCGTAGTAATTCCAACACCATGAAATAAGAAAGAGTGAAAAGAAAGATAAATTCAATAGTTCGCTAAAATCTTTCTCCTATTTTTTTCAATCCCATTTATCTTAACAATTGCATGAAACATTGAAGAGTTAAACGATTTCTGTAAAAAGAATAAAGTCAAACCGTGAAATTATATTAAAAAACCAAAATAAAAAAGACTTAGATACTGAATAATATAGGCATCTGTTTTTAAATGCCTTTTTTAATACTGTTTTTTGAAAATCCGTTTTTAGTACCGTTTTTCAAAGATCGTTTTTTAAGATACCGTTTTTTGAAAATCCGTTTTTAGTACCGTTTTTTGAAAATCCATTTTTAGTACCGTTTTTTGAAAATCCGTTTTTAGTGTCCGTTTTTCAAAGATCGTTTTTTAAGATACCGTTTTTCAAAGATCGTTTTTTAAGATACCGTTTTTCAAAGATCGTTTTTTAAGATACCGTTTTTCAAAGACCGTTTTTTAAGATACCGTTTTTCAAAGACACCGTTTTTTTACAGATGCCTGGCAATTCAGATATCTTATAATTATATAAAACTACGGATGTACTGAAAATGAAATATAAAATTCTGGAAGTACTGTAAAATATAAAGAAAGTTGAGATATGATAAAGAAGAAACTTCCTTTCTGCATTCAATAAAAATCAAATTGCGGGCGGCCATCCCACCCTAAACAAGCTGTCCGACAATTATTGGTAGACAATTATTGGTAGTAATGAAAAAGTGCTAAAAAAAGCAAATAAAACCTTTAAATTAAAAAAGAAGGAATTCGTTTATTAATGAAGGTAATTTTCGAACAGCCTGTAAAGAATGGGGGTATTCATGACCCGCTGCACTCCCGTTGGAATGAATTCCTGGAAATGTATGTAATTCAAAAATTAGTAGAAGTATTAGAAGTATTAGGATCTTAAAATATAAAAGAGTGGAAGCCTGGCTTTGAACCCTGATGAAAAAGAAGAATTTGATAGAAAAAAGTAAGTCACCGAATGATTACAGATCAACTAGCGGTAACTGTCTTCTCAGATCAGGCAAATAACCTTCTCTGTGCAGGGCTATTTTATAGTCGCTTATTGCTCTGCATAATTTGTGGGTATATTTTATGCAGTCAGTACCAACATTTCCCTTAAACAACAATTTTTCTGTTTTTTCTATAAATTCGGGATAGGTAAAAACCAGCTCTTCTTTGGTGTGCAGGAACAGAGCTGCAAAGTCCCTGTGAATGCCCATACTTCTTTTAAGCAATTCAACATTAAGATGTTCTTCAGATAGGTAGGGGTTGAACTTCACAAAGGTATGAAAATCTGCGATGTTCTGGTTTAAAGAGTTTAGAATTGAGTATAGAACGTTGTCGGTTTCCGGAAGGGGGATATCCGGAAGATCGAGGAAGTCTCCATCAAAAGTCTCGTTTTCTTTTATATTTTGATCCCGGGTTGTATCACGATCCATTTTATCACCCTGATTGTAAAAACTTATTTAGTGAATAATCTAGTGGCTTCCGTTTCATATAACGGGTTCAATCACTTACTTTAGTATAGTTTTCAGATACACTTACTGGATTGTCTTAGGTGGCTCCAAATAAATCCATCGTGTTTAATTTGCCGGCGTATCCGTCGCTTCCCCACTCGAAGCGGTTGTACGCAAATGGGTTAGATGCTTCAGATTCCGTTTTTTATCTCCACGAACCCAGCAATGAGAGGTTTAGTACTGAGTCCTGTAAAATATAATCAATTAAACGTTTAGGCTCTTGCATCTCACCATATATAAAATTATGTCTTAATAAAACTGAGTAAATATAATTATAATAAAATTGTTACTCGATACTGTAAAATTCCTGAATAACTATTTAAATTGTCCTGAGCCAGTCCTGAATAAGTTATGAACACCCATTTAAAGCCTTTAAAAAAGAGTTCAGGAATTTTTAAGCCCCTGAGCTCCTAATACCCTCGAGCATTTCCATCCCGAAAGCCAAAATCCCATATACAAGGCTCAGTACGAGAATAATCGTCGCACCGGATGGGACATCCAGAACATATGAAAGACCTATTCCTGTAACGCTGATTACAGCTCCAAAGGCTATGGAAATTAGCATCATACGCTTCAGGTTATGAGTGAATTTGCGGCTCAGGGAAGCAGGAATGGTCAGCAGAGCGATTACAAGGATGATACCCACGACCTTAATAAGCACCACAATTGTTAGAGCAATTATGCAAAGCAGGAAAAGGTACAACTTCTCGGTAGGAAGACCCTGCACGGTTGTGAATTCTTCGTCAAAACAAAGAGCAAGGAATTCCTTATAAAATAAGTAAACTGCACCTACTATTACTATATCAAGAGCCAGCATAAAGTAAAGGTCGGAACGAGGCACTGTTAGAATATTCCCAAATAGATAGGTCATAAGATCAGGAGCATATCCAGGAGTTAAATAAACAAAAATTATTCCGAGCGCCATTCCAAGAGACCAGAGTATGCCTATAGCACTGTCTTCGGGGATTTTAGACCTCTTGCTAACTGTCCCCATGACAAGAGCCGAAAGCAAACTAAAGGGAAGAACGCCGAACATAGGGTTGATTCCAAGGTAATAGCCCAGCCCAACACCTCCAAAGGAAGCATGAGCTATTCCTCCACTTATGAAAACTATTTTTTTGACGACAACGTAGACCCCTATAATCCCGCAGGCTATGCTTGCAAGAACTGCGGCTGCAAGAGCGTTCTGGATAAAGGTATATTGCAGAAAATTAAACATTCTTATTTCTCCGTCTGTTTTTCGAGTCAGTCCTTTTCGAACAAGTTCTGATCCTCAGGAGTTCTCCTCATGATTACTCAACACTCTGTGAGGTATTCCATGAGCAATAAGTTCAACAGGACACTGGTAAGTAGCTTCAAGATCTTCAACCGGGATTTCTCTGGAGTTATGGTAATGGAGAGTGCGGTTTAAGCAGGCTATTTTGTCGACATAAATAGAAACCGCACTGAGGTCGTGGGTAACCATGATGACTGCCATTTCATGCTTTAGCTTGTTCAACAGGCGATAGAGTTCATCCTGCATATGCGGATCAAGCCCGGAATTAGGTTCGTCCAGAAGCAGAAGCTTGGGGTTTGTGGCAAGAGCTCTCGCAATAAGGACCCTCTGCCGCTGCCCACCCGAAAGCTGCCCAATCTGCCTGTCCTTGTACTGGAACATTTCTACCATATTCAGGGCTTCTTCTGCAGCCTTTTTGTCTTCTTCTCTATACTTTTTCCGAAAACCCGTATGGCTCATCCTACCCGTGAGCACTACTTCCCAGACACTTATAGGGAAGTCAAAATCGAAACCTTTGTATTGAGGAACATAACCTACAAGCTCTCTGCTCTTTTCGGGAGGTTTCCCAAAGAGCTTTACACTACCTCTATAAGGTTTCAAAAGTCCAAGGAGCACTTTGAGAAGTGTAGTCTTTCCTCCCCCATTAGGTCCGATAATCCCAAGCAGTCCATTGGGCTCTTTTAATTCAAAATTGATTGCCTCAAGAATCGTCTGGGTTCCATAACGAACCCAGACATCTTTCAGTTCTATAACCTTCTCCATTCCCTTCCCTTCAGAATATCGTTTTTGTTATCGTTTTTGTTATCGTTTTTGTTATCGTTTTTGTTATCGTTTTTGTTATCGTTTTTGTTATCGTTTTTGTTATCGTTTTTGTTATCGTTTTTATTATCGTTTTTGTTATCGTTTTTATTATCGTTTTTATTATCGTTTTTGTTATCGTTTTTATTACCGTTTTTATCTATCGGATTACAACTTTTGATAATTAGATGCGAAAGAGTGGTTGACTTTACCAGAACTCAAATGCTAATTTTTACTGACTTCGTACCTTACTGACTTCATACAAGATTTCTGGCAAAAATATCAGATACGTTATCCATATTTGCGATGTAATCCTTTTCAAGCGGGTCTACAGCTACAACCTCACCGCCTATCTCTTCAGCTACAGCTTGCGCACTCTGTGTACTTGTTTGGGGCTGGATAAAGATTACTTTGACATGCTTTTCCTTTGCAAGATCTACAAGCTTCGCCAGATCCTCAGCACTTGGCTCTTTTCCTTCACTCTCAACTGGAATCATGGTAAGGTTGTAATCCAATGCAAAGTATCCCCAGGCAGGGTGATAAACCATGAAGTTTCTTTCCGTTTTCCCTTCAAGCTTTTCGCGAATCCTTGCATCCAGAGCATCCAGCTCCTTCAGATAAGCATCTCTATTCTGGGCATAATAAGTTTCGTTCTCAGGATCTATTTTGGCAAGTCCCTCATAAATATCTTCGACCATTATTTTTGCATTTGAAGGAGATGTCCATATGTGGGGATCCAATTCAGTTTCTTCGTTATCAGCTTCAGATTCTCCTGCGTGTTCCTCTGTTCCCTCTTCGTGATGATCGTGAGCAGCAAGTCCCCTGAGTTTGATTCCATTAGAAGAGTTTACAATAAGAGTTCCACTGTTAATAGATTCAAACCTATTAATCCAGACGTCCTCAAATGGCATATCGATGCCGACTGTAACATACATACTAGCTTTGCTCACATTTTCTATTTCTTTAGGAGACGGCTCATATGTATGAGGGTCTGCTCCCGGAGGAATTATAACAACAGTTTTTACTTTGTCCCCCCCCACTTTCTCTACAAACTCAGCCTGAGGAAGCACACTTACAGCTACGGTTATAGGCTGATTAGATTCTGCTACTTCAGCTTCCTGTCCTGTACTCTCATTATTTTGGGAGTCACCTGGACCTGTACAGCCGCTGGCAAAAAGGCTCAGACCAACAGTCAAGAGCACCAATAAAGGTAGAATTTTCAGATTCATAATTAGATCTCGCTTTCTTCGTTTCACTTTTACTTGACTTCTGAAGTTGTTTTTGATAAGATAAGACCGCTATCAAGGAGAAAGCTACATATACCCAAATTATGTTAAATAGCATATTTGGAGTGTACCCAAATTTTGAATTATCCACAAGAGATTTTTGGTATAAACCCAAATTTATTTTGAAGCTTACTCACGGTTTTACGCACCATTAATGCTTCAATTAGCATTACACTAGCGTTCTATTAACGTCCCTATAACACTTAAAACGTATTAATTAGCGCTTAATGAGATAAAATACACTATATAGATCATTGTTTAGCATTTTGTCAGGTGTTCAATAGATATTTCTTTCATACAGGCATTTTCATGGCTAATTTCTCCGCATACTCCAAACATTGGATGACCCATTGAGCTGCAGATTTTATTTATAGCATCCCTTGAGACGAAAGCCTCAAAACGCGAAACTTCACTACATGCTTCCTCCGAAGAAAGGCCGTAATGGGTTAGAAGAAGACTGAGGATCCTGTGCCTTCGAATAAGAAATTGTGTATATGCCATACCCAGTTCCGTCAAATTCACACCCCTATAAGGAACATGATTCAGGTAGCCTGCACTTGCAAGCTCATTTAAGGTCTTGGTTGTGGTTGAAGGATCTACCTGCAGGCCCGAAGAGATCTCTGTAGTTTTTACAGTACCTCCTTTTTCAAGAATGAACTTGAGATAATCTACCTTTCTCGGAGAGAGTTCAAGGCCTGTAAATTCAGGATAACTTTGCTCATTCATATAGAGAAATATAAAAAACTGGTATTTATTGTTTGCTGTATACCAAATTATGAAGATATAATTTTACGGTGGCAAAATTGGAAAAGCGGGAAGAATGTCGGAAGAGTAGAGTTTAAAACTCTCAGTAAAAGAAAAAAAATAAGAAAAGAAAAAATAAGAAAAGAAAAAATAAGAAAAGAAAAAAAATAAGAAAAGAAAAAAAATAAGAAAAGAAAAAAAATAAGAAAAGAATATATACATAGTAGAGATCAGCAGGAAACTCACGATACTCATCGAGGCGCTCCCAAGGGTATTTGACTTGAAGACTTCAGAAGGTTTCAGTTCTGCAAGTTCTCCGAAAATCCAGAAGAAAGGATCATTGACATGGGAAATCAGAAAAGTGTCTGAAGCCATTGAAAGGATAACGATTTCCGGAGGAATCCCGAGTTCAGGAATCAGGGACATTAAAAGGGAAGGTGCGATAAGCATGGTCACAACCCTTGATCCCTGAACGGTTTGAAGGGCTGCGGCAACGAGAAAAGGCACATGAATATGAGGAACAACTGCAGGAAAAACCTGCCAAGAGCTTCTCCTGCACCGGTCATGGCAAGAGTTGCTCCGAGAACGCCTCCTCCGCAAAGGTCGAGAAGAACAACCTCGAATCCCATCACAGTTTTTTCGATTAGTTTCTTCAGTACGAGAAATCCGAGCTTTCTTCCAGAAAAGATGGAGAGAAGGACTCCTATAAGAAGCACAATATTCGGGTTTCCCAGAAAGATGAGTACAGGATGAGAGTGTTCAAAGACTGTCTGAAGAAGAATGAGAAATAAAGGAAAAAAGATTGGAGAGTAAGCCTAAAGTCGCCGGAGCCTTTCGGCAGGTTTTATATATCCATGGATCTTTTTCCTGAACCTCTACTGTCTTTGTCTTTACTCCGTCCAAAAGATCTGAAGTTCCAAACTTTTCCAGACTTTTGAAATAAAAGTACCCTGCAATAGAAGTTGGAACTGCGATAAGAATTCCCAGAATAAAAAGCCTGCTCACGTCAGACGATAGCGCTTCTGCTGCCGAGAAAACTACAGGCGAAGGATAGAAAAAGTTAAACGAGACAACAGCCCCGAGTGCAAGTAATGTTGCAGTGGAAATAGAGGGGTTATCAAGCCTGGAAGCCAACTCTTTAGCTATTGGAATAAAGATAACATAGGCAAGAATATAACAAATCAGGGGAACAGAAAAAAGAAAGCCAAGGACATTAAGAGCAAGTAGAGGATTTCTGGAAAAACATATAATATCAGAGGCTATTAAGGACATTCCTCCGGTTCCCTGGAGCAGAATTCCGATAATACTTCCACGCGTAATAATAATAGAAAAACAAGAAAATACGCTGCCAACCCTCAGGGTTATTGCTTCAACCGTAAATAGAAGTTCTCCTGCAAGGATTCCTGTAAAAACGGATACAAGGACAAGACTGAGATTTCGACTTTAGTAGAGCCGGTTTATTCAGTTGAAACGTCCTCATCAGGAGAGGATAGTCCGCTGAGTTCTTCAATTTCTTCTTCTCCTAGTACTCGTGCGAGATTTAGTAGAATAAGAAGCCTACCCCCTACTTTTCCGATGCCTACTAGATATTCCGCATTGATTTTCGATTTGATAATCTCAGGAGGTGGCTGAATTGAAGAAAGTGGCAGGCTCATGACCTCCTTTACGGAATTTACAAGCATTCCAAGGACTGTATCTTTAACCTCCACTATGATAATTCTGGACAGGCTGTCAGTCTCTTTTGATCTGAAATCAAGCCGCTTGTTAAGGTCTATCACTACGAGGATCTTTCCCCGCAGGTTAATGAGTCCTTTTACGCATTCCGGAGCCTGAGGAATTCGGGTGATCCTCGGAACCGGAATAACTTCGGAGACCTGCATAATATCTACTCCGAACTCTTCACCTGAAAGCTCAAAGGTCACTAAACGAAGACTTTCTTCCGAAAATTCTGAACCTTCATCTAATGTTTCTTCAAACATTTGAATTCCTCAAACTAACTCCGAAATTTTAACTTGACTTATTTTCTGAACCTTCTTTTAAGTTACTAAGTTTGAATTTTTCCGTAGCTTTTTTCATTCTTTCCCCAAGCAAAGAAAGATCACTAGCCATATTGGCAAGTTCTGACATTGAAGCACTCTGCTCTTCGAGAGCTGCAGCGGTTTCCTGGGTTCCTGCGGTGGACTGTTCCGAAATTGAGGAAATATCCTCCAGAGTGGAAGTGATTTCTTCAATGGATGCGGACTGCTCTTCTGTAGCAGCTGCAACATCTTCTATCATATTTGTAATTTCATTGATTGTAGTTACAATCCCTGAAACCATTTCAACTGCGTTATTAACAGACAGGGAACCAGCCTGCACATCTTTTTTACTGGCCTCTATACTTTCCACGGTTTCACTGATACTGCCTCTTATTTCATCAATTAGACTAGAAATGTTATTAGCAGCACGGCCGGATTCGTCGGCAAGTTTTCGGACCTCATCGGCTACAACAGAAAAACCCCTGCCGTGCTCACCAGCCCGGGCAGCCTCAATTGCAGCATTCAGCGCAAGCATATTTGTCTGATCGGCAATCCTGGTAATAAGAGTTACAATTTCATTGATTTGTTGAGACTTGGAATCAAGTTCCGTTATCACTTCCTTAGTTTCATCAACAGAGAAGCGAATATGGTTCATTTTCACCAAGAGTTCTCTTGAGGCATTTCCAATACTATTGATAGTGTTATTGACAAGATTAGTGTTCTTAGAAACTTTCTGGGTATTATCCGCAATTTCCTGGATATTGTGTGTCATGTCCTGCATTGCATGAGTTATATCCACTATTTTTGTACTCTGCACTTCGGTCCCATTTGAGATTTCAGTTGCAGTGTCAGAAATTTTCCGTGACGCTGAAGCCACTTCCTCAGAAGAAGCAGACATTTCTTCTGAAAGTGTAGAAAGGTGAACCGAACTTTCCTGAATTCCTTGAATCAGGCCACGGAGGTTTTCAACCATCGATTTAAAAGCTTGTGAGAGCTGAGAGATTTCACTTCTCGAGTTTCCTTCAATCTCAACACTAAGGTCTCCATTAGAAATTTTCTCGGCCGCTTCGAGCAGTTCATATATGGGTTTTCTATAGAGGTTCAGAATCACAAAAACAAGTAAAGCACCGATAAGTATCGAAAGAAGAGTAACGAGAAAGATCTTACTTATAGAATTTACGATTAGGGTGTCGAGCTTCTCTTTCTGGTCGGCACTGGCGGCTTCAGCAGTTTTATTAATCTGTGCAGCTATAGTTGCCATATTTTTCACATCAGCCGCCTTTTTCTCTTTAAGAACTGTCAAGCTATCAAAATCACTTCGGATTTCCGTGACGCTGGCGATTATTGTGTTTCCAAGCTCAAGATTTTCAGGTTTTACCATCTGCTTATTTAAACTCTCGGTAACTTCAGTTATATTCTCCATAATCCGATCGAAGTTTTCCGCATACTGATCTTCGGGAGTAATTATATAATTCTGGTACTGATTTCGAGCTTCCATTGCAAGTATACTGATTTTCTGAGCTTCCTGAGCATTGGATAATTTTTGCTGAAGAACTTCACCTGAAGAGCCGTTTTCTAAATATTGTTGATATTGAAACATCTGATCCTGATAAAGCTCATCTGCTTTCTTCAAGATAAGATCGCCTTTAGAAGTGATATTGGTTCTCAGAGCTATTTCTTCATCGTCTGCTTTAACATAGCTATCAAAACTTTCCCTGAATTCGCCAGAAGTTTTAAGAATAGAATCCATACGGTCCTGGTTTACAGGATCGAGGTAGCCAAGATATATTTCCTTGGATATAGCTGCTTGTGTGGGTACAAGATCAAGATGTGTATAAGTGTCTTCTTTATAAACAGGATCACCATAAATAACATAACTTTCCTGAGCTTCCAGGGCTCCCTGCATATTATTCGTGATGAAAGTCATGTTTTGAATGGCTCGACTTTTCTTTTCAACATCGTTCATACCCTGATAACCTGTGTACCCAACAAAGAAAATCAAAATAAGAAGAAGAGCAAAGCCTATTACTAGATGCCCTATTTTTGTGTTTTTATACATCTTTTTCACCCTTGCCTCCAGCTTCTCCACCTTTATACATCTTCAGTTTGCATGAGTTGTTAACCTGTCAGTGGTACCCACTAAAGACAGTGAACGGGCGAAAATGTTTCTATGGAGATTGCCTGATCTTCCCAACCAATTATTCAATACAGACTATCAGACTATTCAAGAGTTGATAAATTTTTTGATTTATTAAAAAGAGAAAACATAATAAAAAATAATTCTCTATGATGTCGACCCGATTTCATTCAATATCTCTTTAGATGTCTACTGAGTATGCCCTTTAGACAACAGTCTTTTTATTTTCGCATATATATTATGACTGTCGTATTATTATCGTATACGTTATCTTTAAGAGTCCGATATTGTAAGAAAATACTCAACCTGTGAGCCAAAGTCGCCAAAGTTTATAGGTTTGGCAAGAACAGCATAGCACCCAGCCTTAAGGAACTTTTCTTTACTTTCAGGATCAGAGTAACCTGTAACTGCAACTACTTTTATACTCCGAGTTTCAGGGTTAAGTTTTATTTTTTGTAGTAATTCGAGACCGTGCATTTTCGGAAGTTCCATATCAAGCAATATCAGGTCAATTTTTGCTTCATTGAGAATTTCAAGAGCTTCAAAACCATTTTTCGCTTTTTTTGGCTCATGTCCAATGGACTTAAGTAAGTCTGCTTCAACAGTCAGATTAAGTAAGTTATCTTCAACAATAAGAATATCAGTCACTCAAATCTACTCCTAAGGAGGGTTGCTTGAAGATTTTGTAAGCTGGACTTTTTGTAAGTGAGTTTTTTGTAAGTGAGTTTTTTGTAAGTGAGTTTTTTGTAAGTGAGTTTTTTGTAAGTGAGTTTTTTGTAAGTGAGTTTTTTGTAAGTGAGTTTTTTGTAAGTGAGTTTTTTGTAAGCTGGACTTTTTGTAAGTGAGTTTTTTGTAAGTGAGTTTTTTGTAAGCTGGACTTTTTGTAAGTGAGTTTTTTGTAAGTGAGTTTTTTGTAAGTGAGTTTTTTGTAAGTGAGTTTTTTGTAAGTGAGTTTTTTGTAAGTGAGTTTTTTGTAAGTGAGTTTTTTGTAAGTGAGTTTTTTGTAAGCTGGACTTTTTGTAAGTGAGTTTTTTGTAAGTGAGTTTTTTGTAAGTGAGTTTTTTGTAAGCGAAATTTTTTAAACAAAACTTCATAAATGAGATTTTGTCAAAGAAACATTGAGTAACGAATTTTCTAATGAATTGAGTTTTCTAGTGAATAATGAATCTTCTAAGTAAGGTCTAAAACAAGAAAATATGAAATGAAACTCTTTCCTTGTATCTTCAGCAGGCATACCTTAATCCTCCCTAAAACCAGGGACATAAAGTTATGAAAATATTATTCTATCTTAATAAGTATACCTTAGACCTACAAATTGTCTCGAGGTTATTTTCAATTTACAATAATATATGAAGTTTGAGAAAATATAAATTTATTTGTTAGATTTAGATTCATAATTTTAATATATAAATAGTGGTAAAAATAATATATTTAAATTCAGGTATTGTTTTGGGTATTACTGTATCAGGAAAAGGTGTGAGTTAGTCCCAAATTAAATTTAACACAAACAGGGAAACGTTTTATTTATAAAAGGTAACATGATTAATTTCTTATTTAAATTTGAAGATCAAAATTGGAACTCGGCTGAAGATTGAGAAAGTACCGGTAACTTTTGTAAATAGTGTGTTAACATATCAATTAACCAGATTATCTAAATAAATATCAGTCTTCTAATTTTATAAAGACAATTAAAAAATTTAATATAGCAGGTTTCGTATATATTTTTCTACACAATTGGGATGAACATATCTTAACAAATAAACTGCGCTGGTTACACTTGTTAACCTCGAGTAATTTTTGAAGTAGGTCCTTTGATTCATGGCATGAGTTTGTAGAAAATACACAGTCAAGAGACGAGATTCGGCAAAGCTAGGAATAAAGTATCAGAACATTCCAAAAAACAAAGGTGTAAATATCATCCGATATTGTCGCTTGTTCAAGAACGGAAGAAGGGAAATGCATGGCCAGAATTATGATCGTGGACGATGCCGAATTTATGCGGATGATTATTAGAGATATTCTTCTGATGCACGGACATGAAGTTGTTGCTGAGGTCAATGATGGGGAAGATGCAATTCAGATTTATTTCGAAGTAAAGCCCGATATTGTGTTAATGGATATAATTATGCCAGATATGGATGGAAAAGAAGCATTGCAAAAACTTCTTACTATGGACCCTGAGGCAAAAATCGTAATGTGCTCCTCCATTGGTCAACAGGCCCTCATAACCGAATCAATGAAGATAGGAGCTATGGGCTTTATAGTAAAACCTTTTGAGCCTGATGGAATGCTTGATGTAATAAGAAAAATTGCTGAACCGAATTAGATCCGAGTTGAGTCTGATTGTAAATCAGGCTACTATTAAAATCAAATTGCACTAACTGAGCTGCATTAAATAAAGCAATTAAAGTATATTGAATAAAACAACTGAAGTTACATAAAATTGGACTAACTTAACTGAGGCTACATTAAACTGATTAACTTAACTGAATCTATATAAATTAAACTATGTCAAATCAGACTATTGTTAATATTGTTAAATAAAGAGTATTAGATAAAACTAGTAAAATAAATATGATATTTAAAGAAAAGTGCTTGAGATGACTATCCGTGCACTCATAGTCGATGATTCTGCTTTAATTCGCAAACTCCTTTCCGATATTCTCAGTCAAGACCCAAATCTCAGAATCATAGGGACGGCATTCAATGGAAAGGACGGTCTTGAGAAAATTAAAAAATTAAGGCCTGATGTCGTTCTTCTAGACAATATTATGCCCGTTTTTGACGGCCTTAAGACTCTTGCTTGGATTGTGAAGGAGTGTCCGACTCCAGTTGTGATGATTTCAGCCTTTGGAGAAAGAGCTGAGGAAATTACACTTACGGCCTTTGAATATGGAGCAGTGGATGTAATCCAGAGGCCAGAAGGGATTCTTAGTCAGAACATGCCAGATATGGCAGAAGAAATTTGCAGAAAAACCCGTGCAGCTACAAAAGCCAATCTTGAAAATCTGGAATGCATGCGAAATCGAGAATTGGAAGAAACGGACATAAATAAAAGAGAAAAAATAGAAAAGCATCGGTCCCGGAAAGAAACAACGTCTTTCGTGCGAAATGTTCTTGCAATAGGCGCATCCACTGGAGGGCCAAGAGCCCTTGAGAAGCTTATAGGTTCTTTTCCTGCCGACATCCCTGCCGCAGTCCTGATAGTACAGCACATGCCCGCAGGTTTTACGGCGTCTTTTTCTAAAAGGCTTGATTCAAAAACGGCTCTCAGGGTAAAAGAAGCAGAAGAAGGAGACATAATAGAGGAAGGAACCGTGCTTATAGCTCCCGGAAACCATCATATGGAAATCGTACAGAAGACTGTAAAAGGTCGTAAAGAAGAGGTTGCACATCTTTCGTGCAGCCCGAAAGAACTGGGTTCAAGACCGTCAGTAAATGCTCTTTTCAGGTCTATCGCCCCAATTTACGGCTCCAAAATTGTTTCCCTGGTTCTGACCGGAATGAACTGTGATGGAGCGGATGGAGCTGAACAAGTAAAAAAGATGGGAGGAAAAATAATTGCTGAGGCCCAGAGTTCATGTGTGGTTTACGGGATGCCAAAAGAAGTTGTAAGGCGAAAACTGGCGGATTTTGTGCTTCCCCTGGATAAAATGGCTGAAGAAATTGTAAAAATAATAAGCTAACTTTTCAAAATAAAAAGCAGTCTGATTTTTAAGGTTAAAGATTAACTCTTCGTACGGGACCTCTATATTGAATAAAAGATTGAGATACCACTAAACCATCATTAAACCTCCATAAACCTACATTAAACCTACATTAAACCTTCATTAAACCTTCATTAAACCTTCATAAACTAGAAGTGTTGTAATTAAATTGAAAGCTGGAATGGAACCAGGTGTAAGAATTAAAACAGCAGTACAGACTAAATAAATATTGGGATTAAAACAAAAGTACGGACTAAACAAATGTTGGAACTAAAACAGAAATATGGACTAAACAAATGCTGGGATAAAAACAGACGTAGGGATTAAACCTAATTGAATAAGAAACCGAATCTAGAACTCAATCCCGAACTGAATTCTGTGTTGAGAACCCATCTAAAAATGAAAATGTGAACTTCCAGAAAGGCAGGGAAAATTATGGATATGTCAAAATATATGGACATTTTCAGGGTAGAGTCTGAGAAATACATCAAAGAGTTGAGCGATTCCCTGCTGGTACTTGAGAATGATCCTGAAAATACGGAACAAGTGAATACGTTATTTCGCGCAGCTCATACATTCAAAGGCATGGCTGCCACTATGGGGTTCAAACAAATTGTAGAGTTAACGCATGAAATGGAAAGCTTGATAGATGGGCTGCGCACACGGCAAACTGTACTTAATTCTTCTTTGATTGATGTTCTCCTGATATGCGTGGATACCCTTGAGGGACTTGTAGAAAATGTCTGTGGGAGTGAGGGAAATAAGCCCGAAAAAGAAAAAAAAGATTCGGTTAATAAATACGAATACCATCCTGATGTTTACGAAGTGTTAAAAACCTTAAGGAAAGTAAACGATTCTCCTGAAAAAGCTTCCATTCAAAAAGCTGGAGATAAATCCCTGTCTGCAGAGAAGAAAAGTGAAGAAGGTGGGGAAGAAAGCGGCAAAATAAAAGATAATGCAAAAAAATGCAATAGAGATAACGAGGTTTCAAAAACTGAAGAAACTAATAAAGTAAAAAATGCCGCGAAAGAAATTTATCTACCAGAAAAAGCCCCAGCTTATCCAAAATCGAGTCCTAAAGTGAAAATTGTTCAAAACCCAAGAATTAGTACCAAGCAGCTAGATAAATTGATGAATCTCGTAGGCGAGCTCGTAATTAACCGGAGTAGAATAAACGAGCTTACACGCGACCTGAAATCCAAGGAGCTTGAAGCTGCACTTTCAGATTTTCATAAACTAACAAGAGAACTGCAAGAAGAAGTGATCGAGGCAAGAATGGTACCTCTGGACCATATTACCTACATCTATCCCAGAATGATCAGAGATCTTGCACGCGTACAAAACAAAAAAATCGATTTTATAATCAAAGGGAAAGAAATCAAGCTCGATAGAACTATTCTCGAAGAAATCGGGGATTCCCTGGTGCACCTGTTAAGAAATGCAGTAGATCACGGAATCGAAATTCCAGAGAAGCGTGTGGAACTTAGGAAAAAAGAGAATGGCACTGTACTGATTACAGCTTCAAGACAGGAAAATTTTGTCCTTATTAGAATAGAAGATGACGGATGTGGAATAGACACTAACGAAATCAGGAAAGTCGCATTAAAGAAAGGAATTATCTCAAGAGAAAGTGCGGAGCAACTTCAGGAAGAGGAAGCAATGCAGCTGATCTTTACTCCAGGTCTCAGTACCTCTGACAATGTTACCGATATCTCCGGAAGGGGAATAGGAATGGATGTTGTAAAAAACAGAGTTGAGCGCCTTGGAGGGTCCGTAAAAGTTGAGTCAAAGCCTGGACTTGGTTCCAGTTTCGAATTAAAACTGCCTTTAACCGTTGCAGTTTATCAGGCCATGCTGTTAAGAGTTGGAAAAGAAAAATACGCAATTCCCTTCACAAGCATAGTGAAAAACATTGAAGTTAGCTCGCAGGAAATCAAGCATATCAAAGGACAGGAAGTCATTTTAATAGACAATAAAATTCTTCCACTTTTTAGATTGAAAAGGCAGTTTCAGCTACCTGATGATGACGACGAGAACAATATTTTCGTAGTTCTGGTTGAAAAACACGGGCAATATACTGGGATAATCGTGGACGAGCTACTTGGAAAACAAGAAGTGATAGTAAAAAGCTTCAAAAGCAAGCTTCTTGATGATACCAGAGGGTTTGCGGGAGCTACAATTTTGGGCGATGGAAGCATTATTTTAATTATCGATGTCAACTCCCTGATTTAAAATACATAAGAAACTTTAATAGGATAAAAAAGCCTGGATAAAAATACTGCCGGTGAAGAAATGGGTAACGGTCCAGTTAGAAAGGCAAATGATAGTGAAATAAATAAAGAGAAAAGTAAAGAGAAAAATAGAGAGATAAAGACATGTCAAAATCTGGAAAAAGATCCAGGCTTTGAACTGTTAAAGAGACATATTAGTGGAAACACCGGCTTTAACTGTGAATATTATAAGGAAGCTCATTTCAGGCGTAGAATTAATGTGCGCGTTCGAGCCACCAATTCTGAGAGTTATGGAGCGTATCTGAAACTTTTGAAGAAAGATCCGCAAGAGTACGAATTTCTTCTTAACACCCTTACTATAAATGTCAGTGAGTTTTTCCGAAATCCCGAAACCTTCAGAATAATTGAAAAAGAAGTTATTCCTTCTCTTGTTAAAAACAGATCAGGACTATTTCTCCGATCAATTCGCATCTGGAGTGCTGGTTGTGCGGCAGGAGAGGAGGCCTATTCCCTTGCTATCCTGCTGCACAGGACCCTGAAAAACGATTTTAAAAAGTATAGAATAAGAATTATAGGTACAGATATTGATATTCAAAGTCTGGAAAAAGCCAAAAAGGGCGTTTATAATCAAAATTCACTTAAAAACCTTGATTCAGTCACAAAAGAACGTTATTTCTTCAAACAGGGAGATAATTATCAGGTAATAGACGAGTTTAAGAGTATAACGCAATTTAAAAATCACGATTTGATTTCAGATCCCAGAATCGATCATTTTGATCTTATTTTCTGCCGAAATGTAATGATATATTTTAAAAAGGAAATTCAGGAGCAATTACAGCTTAACTTCTGCAAAAATCTCGAAAAAGGAGGATTTTTTATAATAGGAAAGTCCGAAACACTGCTTGGGACTGCATCAAGTTTTTTTAGGCCTTACAATACAAGAGAGCGCCTGTACATAAAGGAAATCTAAAGGGACATTTATTGAAGAGGTCAAGAACCTGATAAATTTAAGCGAATATGAATATGGAGCCCAAAAAGAGTTTGAAAATGTCGGAACAGAGAATTCTGCAACTACTCTCTATAAACTATGTTTCGTCCCACAATGATATACCTTTTATATAATTATTATATAACTTTTGTATAGCTTTTTTAATTTTTATATAATTATTATATAACTTTTGTATAGCTTTTTTAATTTTTATATAATTATTATATAATTTTTGTATAACTTTTTTAATTTCCCCGTAAAGATTATACCACTTATAAGGTAGCCTAACTATTTCACTTCAACTTCGAATTTGTTTCATTTTACATGATCGTTTTCCTTTACTAAAATGAGTTGGAATTACTCAACGAGCAGACCCCAAAACTCGAAATTGCTTCTCTAATTCTCATACTTTGAATTACTTCGAATAATAGACCTAGTTCTGGATCATGGAAAATTGTTCTGAATATTATAATAATTCTAGAACAATGTTGGTTTTGGGACAAGCTTGACATTTAACTTATACATTACCTGCTGTTATCTCTTCTATTAAATTTTCACATAATTTTTAATCTGTGAAATCATTTCAGGATACAACAATTCTAAATAAATTATACACATTTCCTGAATAAACTTCTGAAAGAAATTATAAATTATATTAAATAGTTCCTAAACAATTTCTAAGCAGTTTCTAAATAATTTCTAATAAATTCCAAAACAGAGAAATTTCTGAACCAGGAGAATTCTTCAAGATTACCAACTCAGGCGTAATCATAGTGGGAATAGGAGCCTGTGCATTGGCCAGGAGTCCGGTTAAAATTAAAACCTTCGGATTGGGCTCATGTGTAGTTATAACACTTTATGATAGGCAGGAGAGAATAGGGGGCCTTGTCCATACGATGCTTCCGAGTATAAGTGATGCAAGGATAAAAGACAAACCTTTTAAATATACAGATTCCGGTATAGAGCATCTTGCAACCGAGATACTAAGAGAAGGTTCACCCAGAAAAAGATTCGAAGCAAAACTCGTAGGTGGAGCGCATATGTTTGAAAATCGGAACCTGAACATAGGTGAAAGAAATATAAAATATGCCAAAAACACTCTGGAAAAGTTTGAAATACCAATTATATCCGAAGATACAGGCAAAAATTACGGACGTACAATAACCCTTGATACTTCTACTGGCGATCTCCTAATTAGGACTATTTTGAGAGCAGATAAGATAATCTAAAAGAATTGATTGGTTTCTATCTTTAATAAGTTTTTATTTTTAATCTATCCTTACCTTTATAGGGTCCTCTTAAACTCACTCTCAAACTAGAGGTTATTACTTATTTGTTCCATTAATTAAGGTTATTAGTAGTCCCCCTCAAAAAAGTACATTCAATTTTTCGTCTGAATTTTAATTAATGTCATAAAAAATCGTAAATTTTATTGAGAAGGATTTTCAATCCTTTTCTGGTGATTATTACGAAACCTCCACTTATACCACTAAATGAAGATTTCAAATGGCAATTGTTGTCCGAAATATTAAATGTTTTTGATTTGAGATTCTGTAAGCAAACTCTTACAAGGAGGGGCATTGTGCCCCTCCACAGATCAGTACCTACTATAAAAATTGTTCTTCTAAGCATGTTTTTTTCTTGTGAAATCTCTTATGCTATAAAGGAATTAAAAGAAAGAGAAGTCTTGAGAAACTTTTTAAAAATCAGTTTAGTACAACTGAAAAGGAAGTTTATGGCATTCTTAGTGAGTATGAACCCCAAGAGTTTACTGCTTTTGTTTTTGAAATATTGAATGATTTATGCCCTAAGAGAAAAAATGGATCAAGAGACATTATTATTGATAGTACTGACATAAACCTTAACCTGAACTGGCACGCTAAAAAGATTACCAAAGAAAGCCTAAAAAACAAAGAATACAAGTGGGGACATTCAACCCATAGAGGTTTCTTCATTGGTATGAAACTTACTCTTGCACTTGATTCTCAAACATTAAAACCTTTAGCGTTTCTGATTAATGAAGCAAATGTAGCAGAACCTAAAATTTATCCTGAAATACTTAAAGAACTTAAAAGAAAGAGAATAATAAAAGCAGGTGACGTTATCTATGCTGATAGAGGATACTATTCCTATGAAAACTACGTTATATCTGTAAGGAAAACTACGTTATATCTGTAAGAAATTTTAAGGTAGTACCTTTAATTTTTCCAAGGAAAAACTGTAATTTTAAGAAACTTTTCAATATGTTTAGATTATCCTCTGAAAATATTTGATTTAAGAAGAAATACTGAAAAAGAAATTAAATTCTACAAAGAAATAATTGCAAAGTTTAAAGAGTTAATAAGCAAATGGAAAGAACTCAGATCTGTAAGGTCAATCATAGAAGATGCATTCAAACTAGCGAAGAAAGCATACTCTATGGAGAATTTACACAGATATACAAGGAGTTCTGTCCAAAAATACTGTTCTTTAGCTGTACTTTTAGTAGGGGTAACTGTAAATTACGGTATTAATGAAAGGAAGGAATTGCAAGCCTTCTCTGAATGAAGAAATTAAGAGGGGACTATTACCTTTATTCATTTACTCTTTCGTTTGTTTTTACTTTCAATCTGTTCTTACCTTTATTCATTTATTCTTTCGTTTGTTTTTACTTTTAATCTGTTCTTACCTTCATTCATTTATTCTTTCGTTTGTTTTTACTTTTAATCCGTTCTTACATTTAGTTCCTTTTACTTTTTGACATTGTTGAAGCAATATTGAGAAATGTTTTTGGATTTTTAAAGTAAATTATTTTATCAAATTGTTCATTTTTGAATTCACTTTCGTTTCTTCACCTTTCCCTGAAAAATTATATATTTGATATAAATATTATAATTACATTATTAGTTCCATTAATAAAGCAAAAGAAAAGAAAAGAAAAGAAAAGAAAAGTAGCACAAAACTTTAAATCTGTATCTGAGGCTAGATCTAAGGTAAAGTGACACTCTGAATATACTTGAGTACACTCTTAGTACAGTTTAAGTATACTTTGAGCAATAAGCTAAGTGTACTTCAGGTAATACTGCGAGTACACTTGAAGTATACATTAAATATTCTTTAGATAACACTCTGAGCACTACTCTAAAATTCTTTGAGTAACCCTTGAGTAAATACTATATTCTTGGTCATTCTGTAAGATATCTGAAAAGTTCTAAAATCTTATAGAAGACGAGAAGACAGGGAAACCAAACCTGACAATTCGCGAACTAGTTTCAAGATAGCAGTAATTAATCAAATGGGAGATTTTTATGGAAATCAACGGAGTAGAAATCGAAGATACATATGCAGAAGCGTTTCCGATCAAGATTGCACGGGTACTCATAACAGCTGCTACTAAGCGCTGGGCCCTTGTGGCAGCTACTGAAGCTACAGGCTTTGCAACATCCGTTATAATGTGTCCTGCCGAAGCCGGAATTGAGAGGTTAGCAAGCCCCAGCGAGACTCCTGATGGCAGACCTGGAGTTTATGTCCAGATATGCACTTTCAAATACGAAGCTCTTGAAGAACAGCTCCTTGAAAGAATTGGACAGTGTGTACTTACAGCCCCTACAACTGCAGTCTTCAATGGACTTCCTGAAGCCGAAAAACAATTTAATGTAGGTTTTAAACTCAAGTTCTTCGCAGACGGCATGGAATCCGAAACCCAGATTGCAGGCCGCAAAGTATATAAGGTACCAATTATGGAAGGAGACTTCCTGGCCGAAGAAAATATAGGAGCCATAGCTGGAATTGCAGGCGGAAACTTCTTCATCTTCGGAGACTCCCAGATGACCGCCCTGACTGCGGCCGAAGCTGCTGTTGATACCATTGCAGAGCTTGAAGGTACAATTACCCCCTTCCCTGGCGGTATTGTAGCCAGCGGATCTAAATCCGGAGCAAACAAATACAAGTTCCTGAAAGCTACTGCTAACGAAAGATTCTGTCCTTCCATAAAGGATAAGATTGAAAATACTGAAATCCCGGCAGATGTCAATGCTGTTTATGAAATTGTTATCAACGGGCTTGATGAAGAAAGCATAAAAGCTGCCATGAAAGCAGGAATTAAAGCCGCTGTAACTGTTCCGGGCGTTAAGAAGATCTCAGCAGGAAACTACGGCGGAAAACTGGGCAAATATCAGTTTAAACTTCACGAACTCTTCTGAGCTCTAAAGCCTTTTCCTTTTTTACTTTCTTCTCTATTCTTTTTTATTCTCGTTTTTAGCCCTTATGTAATGATAATCATATAATGTCGGTCTAATGTAAAGAAAAATTAAAAGTTGACTATTCTGGCTAATTTTTAATACCGAATTCATCCTAAAACTTGAAATTTGCTTCTTGGGCCCTGTATTTTGAATAATCAATCAAGCTCATGATCATGAAAACAATTCTGAGAATTTCCAACAATTAAGAGTAAGGTGACTTTTTGGAGAGGCTCACTATATAATAGACCCCTTGAAAAATGATTAGTATTTCAAGGGATATTAAACCTTATTTGCCAAATATAATATAGTGTTAGCCCTCCTCCAGTTAAGGTATATTCATTAAATGATCTATTTGCTGTTCAAATGACTTAAGTACTTTAATTGTTAAATTAAACGTTGATTTGTCCTCACTTTTAACATTGAATTTGATATGGATGAAAAGGATATCAGATGCCTTATTTATAAATAAACATAAATTGTAAACGAATAAAGTATTTATCTCGCTCTTTTCTTGATTTAAGAGAGTATTATAGATTATTTATCTAAAAAATTGATTTTTAGAGTTTACCTTAATTGGGAAAACTCTAGATGCATACCTATTATCCAAAATAAGCATTGTATACCCTTAGTTTTAATACTGCTTTGGAAGGACCCTGAAAAACGATTTTAAAAAGTATGAGAGGAAGAAGAAGATTCCAAGAAGTATGAGAGGAAGATTCCAGGGATATAAGAAAAAAGAAGATTCCAAGAAGTATGAGAGGAAGATTCCAGGGATATAAGAAAAAAGAAGATTCCAAGAAGTATGAGAGGAAGATTCCAGGGATATAAGAAAAAAGAAGAATATTCAGGAACCAGGGTTCCAGAACACCAGTATATTAAGGGATATCAAAGACTTTAGAGTCCGAGTGCATTGAACCCAGAAAGTAGAACATCTCTCGGATCAATGCCAGTTACATGCAGCATGACATAAGCTGCAACGAAAGTCCCTGTCATACTTCCTATGTTTGCAAAGCTTGCGACAAGGAGGACTCGCATGAACTTATTTTTGAACATTTCCCTGAAAGTTTCTACTCCTGCCAGGGCTTTTATGTCCGCAGTAGTAGGGTTTCGCTGTTTCGCTTCTACAAGACCAGCAAACCAGCCTGCGGCAATAAGAGGGTGCAAAGTAGTTAGCCAGGCAACCGAAAAGGCAGTCAGAACTGAGTAAGGATGGCCGCCTGCAAGTAAAGTACCGATTGCACTGAGGGTTCCTGTAATAATAAACCACCATCCAAAGGCTATTAAAAGGAGTTTCAGCGGAACGCCAGAAAGCAGCAGTATTAAAAAGAATCCAACTATAACGGCGACAAAAGCAAAGCCAACAATCTTTCCAAGACCTATACGTTTCTTTGGAACCTGCATAAGATTACTCAGAGAAGGAACGCTTTTCGGATTTTTCAGGTACTTAGTTACTCCCGGTTTATGTCCGGCTCCAATTACCACGACAACAGTTTTGTTTCCACCTGCCGCGACATTGAGGATGCTTCCTGCTAGATATGCATCCCTTTCATCAATGAGAACCTCTGCTGCAGTCGGGGCAAAATCTCTGAGTTCATTTACGAGACCAGTTACAACATCGGTTTCTGTAATTTTATCAATATCTATTTCGGTTCCTTTTCCTATTCCTATTAGGCCACCTAACAGGGAGCCAATCATTTTGACTTTTTCCAGGAACTTCATTTTTCCCCAGAAACGCTGAAGGGTCACCTGGATATCACGGTCAATTAGGGCAACTTTAGCTCCTATAGACTCGGCTTCCTCGATTGCGGAAAGCATCTCGGCTCCGGGTCTTACACCCATATCATCACCGATTTTTTTCTGCACATAGGCAAGCAGCCAGTGAATAACGTAATAGTTAACCTTACCTTCAGAAAGAATGTCCTTAATAGGAACCTGTTTTTCCTGCACATTACCCTTCAGGGAATCATAACGTCCCCTGCAAAGCTCGACAGCTACGATATCCGGTTTTAGATCCCTTATAGCGGCCTTGACCTCAGCAACACTCTTTTCAGAGACATGGGCGGTTCCTATAAGCACAATTTTTGATGGCTGATACTCAGCCTGATGTGCATCAGAGAATTGGGAAGATGAAGGAATTGAAACTTCGGAAGCCGAATCAGGAATAGATTCTGCAATAATTTCGGAACTGATGTCAAGCTTTGTTTCAAGCTTTGTTTCAAGTTTTGTTTCAAGTTCGTCAGGTTCTATTTTGGATGCTGGCACAGAAGTTTTTTCTTCCTGCGGCATGTTAATTGAAGAACCCGGAATTTTAGACTTTCCAACAGAAGTGAAGTTTTCTGCGGATTCGGTCACAAGTTTGTCCATAGAATATATTGACTCCTGAGATGAACTATGAAAATTGTAGTCAGGGTCCTTGTCCTGAGAATCTGTAATTTCAGGTTTGCTCATTGTTAGTCTCTCTGCTGCAACGCGTTAAGATGATGCGTAAAAGCATATCCCTTGAAGGACTGCAGTTAATCGCATGAGTAATTAAATTCTTCACATAAAATAACCAAGCTATAAAAAACTTAGCTATAAGCAGATAATTAACTGGTGGTAATTATCTGCCAGAGATTTATATTTTGCTGCTTTCAGATTTTACCTCTATTTTTATAATATTCATTAGATATAATTAATTATGAACTTATCTAATAAACTTATCTAATATATTCTTATATAATTTTGGGAAAGTATGGATCATTAAAAATTTAATAGAGTATGATCTTTTGATAAAAATATCTTTTGATAAAAACTTGTTTTGACAAGTCCCTTTTGATTAACTTCCTGATAAAACTTCTTTTGACAATTCCTCTTGATAAATTCTGCTTAAGAATCCTCTTGTTCGAAAATCTACCTAATCTAGAGTGTTTAAAAATTACTCTGACCTCAGTTTCAGAGTCCGTACAAGATCCGTTCTTGAGAGTATTCCTACGATCGATCCATTATCAATAACTAGAACTCTTCCGATATTTTTAGATGATACAAGTTTCAGGACATCACTGGCTTGCGCATCCGGAGATACTGAGATAACATCTCTGGTCATAATATCCGAGACCTTGGCCGCCGGGCGGTCAACAGAAGGAATACGCTGGATGTCTGTAAACGTTACAATTCCTTTCAGGAAGTCTCCTTCCATCACAGGATAGCCCATATGTTTCTTCTCAAACATGAATTTAACCAGGTCGTCCACACTCATGGAAGGACTTACTGAAACTACATTCCTGGTCATAATATCCCTGATCCTAATATTTTCGAGGGTTACCTCAGCCCGAGTAGAGCGTTCCTCTTCAGACGCGCCGACGTAAATAAAGAGCGCAATCAAAGGGAACCAGGGATTGCCTATAAGAATTCCGAAAATTGCCATAAGAACGGCAAAAAATTTCCCCACGGCTGCTGCACTCTGGGTAGCTTTCACATAAGACATTCTTCTCGCGTAGAAAGAGCGAAGTACTCTACCCCCATCCATTGGAAAAGCAGGCAGCAGGTTGAAGATCCCGAGTATAAGGTTCATAATCCCAAGAATCCAGATAACAAGGTATACCGGATTTTGAGAAAGCACAGGGCTAGGGGAAATAAAATTTCCGTATATTAAAAGACAGACCAAGCCTATTACAAGGCTTGTAAGGGGTCCTGCAGAAGCCATTTTTGCTTCCTGTTCAGGTTTTCTGGGTATCTTTTCCATAGCCGATACTCCTCCAAAAAGGAAGAGGGTGATATTCTCAATTTTGACCCCGTAACGCATTGCCAGATATGAATGTGCAAGTTCGTGTACAAGGATCGAAGCAAAAAGCAGGATGGCGGTCAGGACTGAAAGAGAATATCTTGTGATAGACGGCTCAACTCCCTCAAAACCGAAAGGCTGCGGGTTGATCGCAAACACATAAGCAAATATGGGTAATATGAGAAGAAAAGTTATGTGCAGCCTGATAGGTATACCCATAACACTTCCGATTTTTAATGACGATTTCATAAAATAAATACCCCCATTTTCATTTTTATATTATAAAGGAGATGACTAAACGTTGAATATGAACTAACGCTAAATTAGGTAAAGAATCTGAACTTAAAATATTAGGTCCAGTCTGTCACGAATAACACAGCTCATCAGGAGTCGAAATTTGTAGGTAGTTCCATTATAAATCCCACTGGAGCTGCACGTAAGTTCCCTTAACTCTACTCATAAACTCTTCTAATTACCTTTCCCTCATAAAGTCGTCTTGTAAAGTTTACCTGATCAAGTTGCCTTATAAATTTTTCTTTATAAAGATAACTGACCTCATTTATTATTTGGCAATAATTATACATATCTGTTTGTACGTGATTAGTTACGATTAATATATGATGTAAACTTAAACAATTAAGCCTTAAACAATTAAGCGAAAACCGAAGAAATTATGGGAATAAGAAAGAAGTAAAATTTAAAGCTCTGCTGTTAATTAAAGTTCTGCTGTTAATTAAAATTCTGCTGTTAATTAAAGTTCTGCTGTTAATTAAAGTTCTATTGTTAATTAAAGTTCTGCTGTTGATTAAAGTTCTGTTGTTACTTTTCTCAGATCTTGTAGGAATTCTTCTATATCACGGGCTGTATTGTGAGGCATTAGGACCAGACGAAGAGATCTTGGGTTGCGGGTAATTGAGACGTTCCAACCAAATTTCTTAAGGAGCTGCTCCCGCACAATATCAGGGTTCGGAACTCTCAGGTCGACCACGTTCATTACAGGCTCGATCAGAGGTTCAAAGCCAAATTTTCGAGCCTCTTTGACCAGTTTTGTAGTAAGCTGCATGCAGTACTGTACATTTTTTCTATATCCTTCACGTCCAAGATATTTCATAACGGCATAAGTGGCAGCGGCTGAAGCTCCACTGCGGGTGCCTGTGAGAGTGAACTGAGACTTTGTTGTAAGATATGGAGTATTCACCTTAAGAGAGTCCATAAAAAAAGGAGATCTGAATAATAGGGCACCTGAGGGAATTGTGGAAAGCCCCATTTTATGGGGATCTATTGCAATGGAGGTAACGCCTGGAACTTTGAAATCGAAAGAATATGGCTTTTCAAGGAATGGAATCACAAACCCTCCGAAAGCCGCATCAACATGAAGGAAAAGCTCATTCTCAAGAGCAAGTTTTGAAAGTTCCTCAATCGGATCTACCTGGCCGAATTCCGTGTTTCCTGCTATCCCTACAAGTCCAATAGTGTTTGCATCTATCAGGCTTTCCGCAGATGCAATATCCACTCTGAATTCAGGATCCAGAGAAGCTCTTTTAACCTCAATACCCATCATATTGGCAACCTTATCAAATGAGAAGTGAGCTGACTCGGGAACAACTATATTGAGGATCTCACCTGACTTTTTCCCGTCTTCAGTTACGAGGTTTTTCATGCCCCTGATAGCCTGAATATTAGATTCTGTGCCTCCTGTTGTAAGATAACCGCAAACCGAACTCTCACATGCCTCTCCGGAAGGAATTTCAACAGACTGAGCATGAAGAAGTTCTCCCAGCATCCTGATAACTTCTTTTTCCAGTCTGTGGGCACCTGCAAAAAGTCCCAGATCGCCCAGGTTAGCCTCAATAAATAACCTGTGAGCCTCAACCGCGATTCTATGCGGGTGAGTGCACATCGAACTTAAAACCCTATAGTAATCCGTATCCTCTGACTTTACATCTTCCAGATAGGAAAATATCTCTTTCTCAGAAAGACCCTGCTCATTCATGTGGATAAAGTAAAACCAATTTTATTTAAAATACTTATGGAATATAACTCTAAATTAGCAAGTAACTCTCCTAACGATGCATCAGAATCTCCTAATGCACATCAGAAGAGACTAACTTTCGGCAAGTGATTAAAAGTATTAGAAAGTTAAAAAAGTTCCACAAAAAAGTTATGTGAGCAGTAATAGGGTGAGGAAGTATACAAGATCTAAAAAAAGGACTGTATGTTAAGGTATCATAATTGCATTAATGTCTGCTTTAGAGGGAGACCCCTATATTTCGACTGGAGAGATTTTTATAGGTTCAGAAAATGTAAATTTCTCAGAACATGTAATTTAGATTTCTCAATTTTTTGAAAATCATACTTTTTCTGATAGATTGAGTATCAATAAAAACTCAAAATAAAAATATTCAATGAAAATATTAAATCAAATTTTTTACTATTAAGAAAAGCTTCTCTAAAAACAAACTAACTTTTTTAATAATAACATATATATAGTATTAATTCTATAACCAAACAACATTATTTTACCAATAAACAAAATAAAATTTTATTTTATTTTACTGCCTTGGATCTTGAATCTCTTTAATGGAAATCATGGGGTCTGGGGGTTATATAAACTTTCCAGTGGAAATACAGGGGTCTACTTTTTGTTTTTACTTTTCTCTTTGTGTTTTTTTCCCTAACTTCTCCATTATTCCAAACTTCTCCATTATTCCAAACTTTCTTAAATTTCCTAGCTTTTTCTGTTTTCTTTATCTTTTCTCACTTACTCAATGCAAACAATCTCAAATTTAAAAATCACTCTAAAGATTGCTCTAAAGTTGTCTCAACTTTGTAAACTTATTTGTTCACAGGGATTTTATTCACATAATTCTAATTTTATCTTAAAATTTTTATTTTTTAATTTTATGTAAAAATATTATAATTTTCATAACTTATTCCATTCGAAAGAAAGGGTTTAAATTTAACCTACATTGGTTCTGGAACTCATAATTTTTTGTTTCAGCTATAATAAGCTAGAGAACATTGGTTTTTATGGCAGG